>CAVROW010000010.1:0-236623 GCA_963722995.1 uncultured Solirubrobacterales bacterium
CCTCGGCCGGCCCGCGAAGCGCTACGCTGCGACCCGCGCCCTCTTAGCTCAGCTGGTAGAGCACTTCCATGGTAAGGAAGGGGTCGACGGTTCGAGTCCGTCAGAGGGCTCTGGCGAATCGCCCGCATATAGATGGTTTTTGGTGACGCGACTCAGCCGTCGGGGTCGAGGCAAAGGGCCAGCGGAAACTCTTGGAAGCCTCGCCGTGAACGTGGTCCCTGACGGGCAGGTTCATCGAGAGTCGCCTCGGGGATTCCGCGGCGCGTTCTCCGCGAGGAGGACTGGTTGTGGTCGAGCGATTCCTTCCGCCCGCAGGTCATCTGGCCGTGTTTCGTGCCGGCATGGATGCCGGGGCGAAACACGGGCGCTCGCGTCGCGCCCAGAGCAATGAAGTCGCGAGCACGACTGTGCGCGGCGCGAAATGCACAACCGGCTGGACGAAGGCCTCGAAAACACTTGGGGTTCTGCGCGCGCAGACACGACCGCAGGCGGTACGGACGCATTGGCCTACGGCCGGTGGACGCTTCACACCAACAGACCGGTCATGACCAGCTTGCTCGGCGATCACGGGCTTTGCTCGCAGGAGAGAGCGTGTACGAAATCGCGTTCCTGCTCGGCCACCGCGATGCCAACGTGACCCGTGCCGTCTATGTGCGCGAGGTCGCGGATGCCCGGCGTCGGTCGATGCGACGGTCGCGGATGGTCGCGGAGTTCAGCGGCGCGCTTCGGGTGGCCCTCGCTCCGGGCGACGAGGCGATTGACATGCGAGCGGGCGGCGGTGTACTCCGCTGCCGCGGTGTCAAGTACTGGGTGCCGGCGCGATCCACCGTTCCGTCGCGGCGAGGCCGTCGGGATGCTCGCGCAGGATCTGGTCAATCGCATTGGCCAGCGTCTCGACGGTCGCGCGTGTCCGCATCCGACGTGACGGGAGCAGGATCAAGCCGGCGTGAGTTTCGCAGCGTGCGAGGCGCTCGGCGGCGAGTGGGCGGAAGTCCTTCACGTTGTTCGTTATCACGACCCGTTCCTCGGCCGTCGCGACTTCGAGGATCAGGCGGTCGCTTCGTCCAACAAGGTCACGCCGTTCGCCGACTGCCTCGACATCGTGTCCCCAGTCGCGGAGCAGCTCTGCGATCCGCGGCGAGAGCTGCTCATCTAGGAGCGCCTTCACTCGCGCAGCGCGCGCTCGCCGGCGGCGGCCGCCTCGAAGCCGCGCTGATATTCGGCCTCGTTGAGCTCGATCTCGGCGTCGATCTCGTCGCGGTACTCGCCGTAGTAGGCGGCTGCGGCTTGTACGAGCGCGAGCGGAATTTGGAGGTAGGCAGAGGCTTCCTCGAGCGATCCGTCGTTATCGCGGACGGTGGCGATCAGCTCCCAAACGTCGAGGCCCGAGCCGATCATGCTCGCGCGGCGGCCGGTTGGACCGTCCAGGAACTGGATCAGGGGATGGGCGTCGTGCCGTAGCCCCTCTTCGAGGTATCGCTGGGCGAGTGCTCGTTCAGGCATCCCGGCGCGGCGGGCGTGCTGGGAGAGCCGCGCACGTGCCCCGGGGGGGAGCCGAAGCGTGTAATGGTCGGACACGAAATGGATGCTACTGCATGGGTGCCACAATGTGGCACAGTGGAGTCGTTGCCCAACCTTTGCATCCGGCTCACGTGGTCAAGTACCGGCGGACAGATGCTGCCTGTGACCGTCCGAAGAGGGCCGAGAGCCGGGCCGCCTATGGAAACTTTTTGGAAGCCTCAACCCGCATTGAAGCCCTCCAAATCCCGCTGCACCTTAAACAAGAACCTATGCATTTGCAGCATAAATAGGCAAACGCGCATCATCTGAAATCGGCTGCGGCGTGATGGTAAGGGTCGATCATTTGAGTCCGTCAGAGGGCGTCTGCGTGAGTGGCGCTACGTCGCCACGCAGAGAATTGCGGAGATGACGAACGACAGAGCTTGAGCCATCGGACTGTCGTTTGAAAGCGATGCGGGGGAGCTCTCGTAGTCCAGTCGGAGCCCAGACGCTCTAAACGCCTTGCAGCCTGGAGGCTTGGCCGTGGGTCGCCGGACCATCTTCAAGTTCAGCTAAAGTTGGCGAGAGTTGGGCAAACGTGGCTGCCGGTTAGCTTGCTGGCCGTGGTCCGTAGCCGACTTTCGGCTACGGACCGGATTGGGGAGAAGGGGCAATGGATCAACAGAGGGCAATTGCTGTACCAGTTCGAGGGCTTGCGCTGAGGCTGGTCCTCATCGTGTGTGCCATCGGTCTGTTCGGCATGATCGCAACAGGCGCCAGTGCGAGCGATCACAAGAGGGTTCGTCACGCTCGACGAAACTGTCGACCACGCCCCCATGCGGACCTTCGAAAGTGCGCCTTCCGGCAGGCTCAGCTCAGCCGTCGTTCGTTGCGTGGCTCGGATCTGAGGGGGGACGATCTTTCGCGCGCAGATCTGGTTGCGGCCGACCTCCGCGGTGCTGATCTCGCGGGCGTGAACTTGACCCACGCAAATCTCGCGCAGGCAGATGCCGCCGGCGCGAACCTGAAGGGCGCCGACCTGGCCGGCATCCAGGGTGGTCGCATGAGTCTGCGCGGCAGTGATCTCGCAGGAGACGACCTAGCCGGGGCGAGCCTGGTGGCCGCCGATCTTCGGCGAGCGGACCTGATGCACGCTGATCTCCGATACGCCACTCTGACCGACACAGACGTCGACCGCTCGAACCTTCGCGCCGCCAACCTCCTCGGCGTCCATGGCGACCATCTCGGCGGTATCGCCACGCTTCCGCAGTTCTGGTCGGAGCGTTACGGATTCCTCTTCGGGCCAGGAGCCCAGCTTGCCGGCGAGGAATTCGATTCGCTGCAGCTGGGCGGCCTTGATCTGTGGGACGCGAACCTCAGCGCCACCAGCCTCAAGGGAGCGCTGCTGTTCGGTTCGGTACTCGCCGGGGCCAACCTCAGCCACGCGACCGGCGATGGCGCGGACGCCGCTGACGTTGACCTTGCGGGCGCGAACCTCACCGCCGGTTCGTGGAAAGGGGCCCAGCTCGTCGGGGCCGACCTCTCCGGCGCGACACTCTACGGCAGCGACCTCACCGACGCCGTCCTGACGCAGGCGAAGGTGGCCGGGACCAACTTGGACGGCGCGGTCCTCACCGACATCAACAGCGGCCAGCTCCAGGGAACCACGGGCTCGCTGCCCTCCGGGTGGCTCGAGCTCAACGGCTATCTGGTCGGCGGGCGCGCCGAGCTCGGCGACGCGCAGCTCGCAGGCCAGAACCTCGCCGGCGCCGACCTTGCTCAGACGACGCTCCCCAACGCTGATCTGGAGCACGCCAACCTGAGCTCGGACGTGCTAACCAGCAGCGATCTGCTGAGCACGGATCTGACCGGCGCCAGCGTGTCCGCACAGTCGCTCAGCGGAGCCGTCATCGGCGATTCTGAGCTAGCCGGCGCCAACCTCACCGGGACCAGCGGCGTCCCGGTGCAAGGCTCGCCGCAGTCGTTGCCCGGCGGCTGGGCGGATGAGAGCCAGAAACTCGTGAGGATCCCGTCGTCCGTTCCATCGGGCAGCAACTTCGACCAAGGCCAGTGGATCGAGGCGCCGAACGGCCAGTTCACGGTCAACATGCAATCGGACGGCAACTTGGTGGAGTACCAGGGCGGCACCGCGATCTGGGCCAGCGGAACGAGCGGAGCGGTGCAGACTGTCATGCAGACCGACTGCAACTTCGTGATCTACCGCGCCGGCCAGTACGGCCAACCTGCGGGCGCCCTCTACACCACCGGCACCGGCGGCGACCCGAGCGGGAACTGCAGCTTCGCGGTGGCAGACGACGGTTCGCTTTCGGTGGCGACCTCGGATGGAACGGTTCGCTGGGCGCGGTATGCGAACGGAACGTTATTCAGCCACCGGATCCAGATGAGCCACAACGCGCCGCTCTACTCGGCCGCCTCGGCATCGTCGAGTCAGATCGGAACGATCCCAGCGGGCGACTCCCCGGACTACGTCTGCTGGACGACTGGCCCAAAGGTCGGCAACGTGGACGTCTACTTCTACGTGCTGTGGAGCGGGGTTGCGGGCTACTACCCCTCGTACTACGACAACAGTGTCTACGCGTCGGACTCGCGGATTTCTATCGACGATGGGATCCCGAGATGCGGCTCGGTCCCGAGCACCTTCACCCCGCCGTCGAATGGGACGCTAGTGCCTCCTGGACCGAGCACGATCGCCGCCCCGATCGACACCGTTGCGCAGGCAGGCATCTATTCCGGTCCGGCAGCAGCCGGCAACGCGCTCGCCGTGATGCCGGCCGGGACCAACCCGGGCTTCATCTGCTGGACGACGGGCCAGCGTGTGAACAACGTGACCGTTTGGTTCAAGGTGTACTGGGGTGGCCAGACGGGCTACTACCCGTCTGGCCTTGACAACAGCTCCTACAGCTCTGACCTCGAGATCGCAGGGAAGTACGGGGTCCCCTTCTGCGGTGGGGGAACTGGAGCCGTAGCGCCTCAGCCGGTTCCCACGCCGCCTGCCAGCACATCGGCATCACCCGAGATTGAGGTGCCTGTCAATCCACCCGCTGTCGTACGTGTTTGTCCGTCTCAGTTGTGTGACTACGAGAAGTACCTCGATGGCTCCACGGTTGAGTGGCAGGATGGCCACCCCGTGTCCATGCTCTGCTGGTGGGACAGCACGCTGAAGGGTGGATACGTGACGAGCGACGGGCCAGGCTCAGCTCGTTGGTTCGCGGTCTATATGTTCACCGGAGCTGATGGGTGGCCTGAGTACGGCTGGATCTTCTCGAGAAACGTCGCTAACCAGGCCAAGGTGCCGAACTGCTACGCCCCAAGCAGTCAGTGGGTGCTGCAATACATATCGTCGGATTTTGGACTCGATAACCCGGGTCCGTGCCCGAACAATGAAGAGTTCTGCACTGCGGCGAAGGACATCCGGACTGCGTTCGACGCTCGGTCGCGGACGACGGTGCTGCTCGTGCCCGGCAAGATCGTTCCGCGACAGGACGCCGCCCCGTGGGTCAGGCTCCCCGGCGGGCGTCGGACACTCTGACCGCGTCGGTGTTCCTCGATCGCGTCGCTTGGAGCAGGATGGCGCGCCGGCTGCTCGTGACCATCGCCGCGCTCGTTGTGCCCTTGGCGCTTGCCTCGGTGAGCCGCGCCTCCTCCCCAGGCGAGACGCTTCTCAGCGGTCGTGGCGATCAGGCTGGCTACCACGTGAGCGTCGGACGGGTGGCCGGCACCGGCCGTTTCGTTCGCTGGCGGGATGTCGCAATCCTCGATCCGGCGGGACTGCAGGAGCGTTCCTGGACCGGGAACCAGTGCGAGTCCGCCGATGGGCGGCTCGCCGCGGTAGTCGTACTCCCGGCGTTCGAAGCTGACGACCCATCGGCGCTTGCCGCGGGAGCCGACGCGTATGCGGTCAACCTGGCGACCGGGCGCGTTCGCCTCCTGAGCCGGCATGCACGGATGGGCTACGACACTCCCAGCTGTGGCGCCGGGGACACTGCAGTGTTCACCGCGTTCGACGGCGCCGATGAGCGGTCGACCGCGGTGACGCTCGTCGACCTGGCCAGCGGGGTGGCACAGACGCGGTCGGTTTCCGGTGAGCTGACCTCGCCGGTCCCGTTCGCCGGAGGCGTCGTCGCCGCGCGTGGTTCGCAGCTGGTGCGCGTTCAGCTCGAGGCACGATCGACCGCCCGGCCTGCGGTGTCCGTCCTCGGCCGCGTCCCTGGGATTCCGTACGATCTGCGCTCGCTCGACAGCCGAACGATCGACTTCCTGCAGACGGAGCCGGGCGCCGAGCGGGCCGGTGTCTGGCAGCTGCGCTCAGGCCGGCTGCAACGGGTGGGAAGCGGCCTGCGCACGGAGCTAAGTCTCGTCCAGGCGGGCGATCGCGCCGTCCTCACCGGCAACGCCGTCCTCGGGGGCGCGACAGGTCTCGTCCGTGCGGGCGTCTCGCCCGTCGTACAGGCGACCTCTGCGTCGGCCGACGGCCGACTGCTTGTCGCGCCGGCTACCGACCGAATCGCGCGCACCGTCGGCGTGTGGAGGACGTCGGGCAGCTTTGTTCCGGCGACCTGGTCGACCTCCGAGCCGGCACGCACGCTCCAGCCGCTCCCGTCGGCCGGAGCCGCCAGACTCGCTACGGCGGCTTCCGCCCAGCAGCCGGTCTGTGCCGTACCGAGACTGGACCCGACGCGCGAAGCTCCGCAGCCCAATGCGGCGCAGGTCGGTTGGGCGTCTCAGATGGCTGAGCAGGGACTGCTGACAGGGGGACTCGGGCGCCCGGCAGGCTTCGACGAGATGGGTACGGCAGCCTACGCTGCCAACCAAGACTTCCCGCCGATCGCCCTCGACCACCCGTCCGGCGGCAGCTGGGACACGGTGCCGAGGTCAGTGTTCGACGCGATCATGGCGCAGGAGTCGAACTGGTCACAGGCGTCGTGGCATGCCTTGCCAGGTATCGCCGGCGATCCGCTCATTGCCGACTACTACGGCAACGGAGCAAATGCGATCGACACGATCGACTACGCACAGGCCGATTGCGGCTACGGAGTTAGTCAGGTGACCGATGGGATGCGGGCCGGCGACGGGCTCTTCACCTCGGCGGAGCAGGCACGGATCGCGGTCGACTACGTGGAAAACATCGCGGCCGGCCTCCGCATCCTGGAGCAGACTTGGAACGAGCTCTACCAGGACGGGATCTTGGCCAACGGGGGTGATCCGCGGTACCTCAAGAACTGGTATTTCGCAGCATGGGCGTACAACACGGGAATCGAGCCCAACGCTGCGCATGGCAACACGAGAGGTTGCGAACCGGGACCGTCGTGCACAGGTCCGGATGGCACGTGGGGGCTCGGTTGGGCCAACAACCCGGCCAACCCAGCGTACCCGCCGAACCGCTCGCCGTACCTCAAGACGACCTACGCCGATGCTGCCCACCCCGCCGATTGGCCCTACCAGGAACGAATCATGGGCTGGATGGGAAGTCCGCTCGTGCAGTACGGCTCGGCGGACTATGCAGGACCGGACTACAACGGCTCCACCTGGCTCAACCTGCCCTCGAACGGCTCCTTCTGCTCAGGCACCAACGACTGCAGCGGTGCAGGGGCAGGCACCCCCGGCAACTGCGCGCTGGGCGATTCGGAGTGCTGGTGGCACGGCAGCGCGACGTGGGTCGACTGCGCGGCGAAGTGCGCCACGAGCAGCTACACCTCCGGCGCGGGCTCTTCGGAGCCCGGGATTGCCGATCCCCATCCGCCCACGTGTTCGTCGGACCTCAGCGCCGGCGTTCACGGTCCGCCGGTCATCGTCGACGAAGAATCCGGTCCACCCGTCGATCTGGCCGGCTGCGGCGCTTCCAACTGGCAGAACGCAGGAAGCTTCGCCTACTCGTTCGGCATCGATGCCGCCGGTGACCCGATCGGCGCTGTCGATAGTCACCAGCTCGGTATCGGCTTTGGCGGTCACGTCTTGTTCACGCATAGCGAGGATGGCTCGAATCCGGCACTGATCAACTCGGGCGCCTGGACGCCGAGCCTGCCGGGTACGCAGTACTACGACGTGAAGGTGCACGTTCCGGTGAGCGGCCATCCTCAGATTCCCGATGCGACGTACACCATCAACAGCAACGGATACGGCGGTCCGTGGGTCGTCACCATCTCACAGGACGTTTCGAACAATACGTGGCTCGACCTTGGTCAATTTCCGCTCGCACCGGGTGCGACGGTCACGCTGACCAACCGGAGCGAGAAGATCGCCGATGCGAGCGACCCGCCGGACGTGATCTTCGACGCTGCGGCCTTCATCCCGGAGGGCGGCAGTCCGGATCGCTCTGCTCCACCGCCCCCCAGCTCCCAGCCCGGATGTTCGTCGACGGCGACGATCGGGAGCCTTCAGGCGATCGCGACCTGCTTCAGGCGCAGCGGCGCCAGGTACGTGAGCGTCGGTGTGGTCCGCATCGGCGGGGTCGATCTGACCCCCGCCGCCGGGGCATCGATCTCGCTCGACCCGAGCACAATCAGGATCTCACTGTCGGGCACGGTCGAGGTCGCGGTCGGCTCGATCGACCTTGCGTCGCTCCGCAATCTGAACATCGCCGCCGCGCATGCCTGGACGTTCACCGCCGGCGCGAGCGCAAACATCAAGGGACTGCCGGTGAAGGGAGACGTGACGATCAAGTTCACGGGGGCGTCGGCGCAGATCACGCTCAACGCCGCGCTCAATGCGCTGGGTGGCGTCACCGGGGTGGCGCAGCTGAAGGCGACGAACGCAGACGGGCTGCAGACCAGTTCGCTCGCGTTCGATGTCTCGCGCGCCGACCTCGCGGCGATCACGCTTAGGAACATCCGCGTCGCCTACGCGCGCACCGCCGGCGGAGACGAATGGTCCGGCGGGGCAACCGTGGATCTGCCGTTCCCCGAGGTGCGTTCGGTCGCCGGCACCGTATCGCTGCTCAACGGGCGCTTCGAGAACGCGACGGCCACGGTCAGCACCGACATCCCGGTGGCCGAGGGCGTGTTTCTCAAGCAGCTACGGGCACAGCTGGCACTCTCGCCGTCCTTCTCGTTCGGCGGTGGCGTCACGTTGACGGCCGGCCCGTCGGTCGATGGCGTCAGCGCGGCAAGCCTCGCTGGCGACTTCAAGTACCAGTCCGCGGCCAGGAGCCAGCCAGCCGCCTTCGACGTCAGCGGCAACCTCATCCTGGTCGACAAGCTCAGCCTCTCCCACGGCAGCCTCAGCCTCAACTCGCTTGGCGCGATCAAGTTCTCGGGCGAGCTCGACCTCGATTTCGACGGCACCGGCTTTCAGGGGAGCGTTGCCGGCTCGATCGACGGATCCCGCTCGATGCAGGCCAGCGCGAGCGGCGCGCTCGAGGTCGGCGGACACCGGCTGAGCGGTCAGGCGGTTCTCTCCACGAAGGGGATAGGGGTGTGCGGCGAGCTCAACCTTCTGGGGCGGCACAGCGTGGGCTTCGGCTTTCAGTGGTCACAGTTCCCCGAGCCGGAGATCGAGCTGACGGGTTGTGATTTGGGCGAGTGGTCAATCGCCGGTTCGACGGCGGCCGCGGCATCGAATCGCCGGATCGATCTTCCGGCCCATCTCCCGTTCGTGGCGTTCCGGGCTCGGAGCGGTGGGAACGGGAGCCCGGTCCTGGCCGCCCGGGACCCGGGCGGGGCGACGATCGCGCCGCCGGCCGGCTCCTCGTTCGTCAACAGCGCCGCCTACTTCTATCTCCGCGATCCGGGCAACGGATACACGTATCTCATCGTCCCCCGCCCGGCGCCGGGGATCTGGATCATCAGCTCGACCGGCCCTACGCCATCTTCGACGATATCCACGGCGGTTGCGTACGGACTGCGGCCGCCCTTGGTGCGGGCCAGCGTCGTCCGCCGCCGCTCGGCCTGGTTCCTGCGATACCGGGTCGCGCGGCAGCCCGGTCAGGAAGTCGACTTCTACGACAGCGTTGGGGTCGGCAGCCGCCTCATCACGCGCTCCACCTCGACGGGTGGGCAGCTGCGCTTCTCGCCGCTGAAGAGCTCGGGGCGGGAGCACGCGATCCTCGCCGTCGTGACACGGAGCGGGCTGCCGCGGGAGCGGATCACCGTCACGAGCTTCTTCTCTTCCGTGCTGCGGGCGCCACGACGCGTGGCAGGCTTGTCCGCTGCCTACCGACAAGGGTCACTCCTCATCCGGTGGAAGGATCAGCAGGGGGTGGACGGATACCTGATGTCCGTCACGCTCGCGGACGGTCGCGATCTTGAGCTGCGGGAGAGCGCGCGCACCCGAGGCGTGTGGGTCCGCTCCGTTCGCGCTCACGAGGGCTTCCGGGTGACGATCGCAGCGGTCGGTGCCGGCGGTCTCAACGGACCGGTCGCCACGGTGCGGTAAGCACGGGCGGAGGCACAGGTGGATCGCGACCGAGAGCTCATTGGTCATGTTCGGTCGAGCAACGCGAACCCTCCAACGGGGCCGGCTCTGGAACTTTTTGGAAGCCTCAGCCCGCACGAGACGCGCACCAGCCCGCTGCACCGGAATAGAGACATGCGGTAGCCACGGCCGATTCCGCGAGCGAGCATCAGGCGAAACAGCCCGCGAGGTCATGGTAAGGAAGGGGTCGACGGTTCGAGTCCGTCAGAGGGCTCTATGAAATCCCCGCTGAGTCGGGGTTTTCTTTTGGGCGACGAGGAGGGTTACGAAAACATCCCACCTTGCGGCGCCTAGAGCGGTCATGGGCGCCGTGCTGCGTTCGTCATTCGGATTATTGGGCGATGGGGTGACAGCCTCGTTCTCCGGCGGGGCGCGGGAGACGCAAGGAGGGCGTTTGCCGCGAGCTCGAGGGATCGCTTGCGTCGGATCGTGCGGCCTGGCGATACCCGACGCAGCAGTCGTCACTTCCCTAGATGCCATGCCCGCGATTGCCTGGACATCCCAGCCGAGGCCGGGCATACTTTTTCGCGGGAGGCCTTTCGCCGAGCTGGCCGAGGCGTGGGGCGAGCCAGTTCATCTCTTTATGCCGTCCATCGAGACAGCCGCGATTCTGTTCTCCGACCTCGTCGGATCGACTCGTCTTGCGACGACTGTCGGTCCCGAGCGCGCGGACGAGCTGCGGCACGAGCACTTCGAAGTCCTCCGTCAAGCCATCGTCGACAACGGCGGGCGCGAGATCAAGAACACCGGCGACGGCCTGATGGTCGCCTTCAACACCGCTTCGGGCGCGGTCGCGTGTGCCAAGGCGATGCACCAGCGGATCGACCGGCGCAACCGCGGCGCCGATGCCGAGCTGCACATTCGCATCGGTATCGGGATGGGCGAGTCGACAGTCGAGGACGGCGATTACTTCGGCATGCCCTCGATCGAGGCGGCTCGCCTGTGCGCCAAGGCGCCCGACGACGGCATCCTGGCCGGCGAGCTCGTCCGGCTGATGGCCGCGCGCGGTGACCGAGAGGCCTTCAGGCCGGTCGGCGAGCTCGAGCTGAAGGGAATCCCCGAACCGGTCCAGGCGTATGAGATCGCCTGGGAGCCCGTGGACGCCTGGGTCTCGAAGATCCCACTTCCGGGTCCCCTGCGCGCTGTCCCGAGGATCGCCTACGTCGGGCGGGTAGGCGAGCGGGAGCTGCTGGGGTCGGCCTGGACGCAGGTCCAGCAGGGCGCTCGGAGGATGGTGTTGATTTCCGGTGAGGCGGGAATCGGTAAGACGCGCCTGGCCTCGCATGCCGCGATCAGTGCCCACGGTGAGGGCGCGACGGTGCTATGGGGCGCTGCCTCGCAAGACCTTGGCGCCCCATACGCCCCGTGGATCGAGGCGCTTGATCGCTATGTCAAAGGGGCGCCTGACGAGGTCCTGACGCGGCATGTGGCAGCCCATGGAGGCGAGATCGTTCGTCTGGCGCGGTCTCTGCCGCAGCGTGTCTCAGGAGTCCCTGAGCCGCAGCCGTCGGACTCCGAGACCGAGCGCTATTTGCTCTTTGGCGCGGTGGCCGGCCTGCTGGAGAGCGCCGCCGAGAACGGTCCGATCGCCGTCGTGCTGGACGACTTTCAGTGGGCCGACAAGGAGTCCTTGACGCTGCTGCGCCACATCACGAAGTCGATTGAGCGCGCGCCGCTGCTCCTGCTGGTGACCTATCGCGACTCCGATCTGGATCGCGACCATCCGATGACCGACGTCCTGGCCGATCTGCGGCGAGTCGAGGGCGTGCAGCGGATCGCGCTCGACGGGCTCGGGCCCGACGAGGTCGCCGAGGTGCTGACCGCCGCCGCCGGGCACGACATCGGCCACGCCGGTACGGAGCTGGCGACTCAGATCGCCCAGGAGACGGACGGCAATCCGTTCTTCGTGGGCGAGATCCTCCAGCACCTGACCGAGTCAGGGGCGCTGGCGGCGGATGAGGACGGGCGCTGGCGCCTGCACAAGACGATCTCCGAGCTCGGGCTGCCCCCGAGCGTCCGAGACGTGGTGGGCCGGCGGATCGAGCGTTTGGGCGAGGAGCTGCGCCGCATCCTCACCATCGCCTCGGTGATCGGCCGCACGTTCGACCTCGAGCTGCTGACCCGCCTGGTCGACCAGGACGAGGACGAGATCCTCGATGCCCTGGACACGGCGCTCGAGGCATCGGTTGTGACCGAGTCAGCCGAGCGGGTGGGCCGCTTCAGCTTCTCGCACGCCCTGATCAACCACACGCTCTACGAGCAGCTGAGCGCCACCCGGCGCGCGCGCATGCACAAGCGCATCGCCGAGGCGCTCGAGGAGCTCTATGGCGCGGATCCTGGCGACCGGCTGCCGGAGCTGGCCAACCACTTCTCACGTGCCGTGGTGGCGGCCGACCACACCAAGGCGCTGGACTACGGTCGACGGGCGGGACAGCGAGCACTCGAGCAGCTGGCTCCGGATCAGGCGTTGCGCTGGTTCAACCAGGCGCTGGAGTTGCTGGGGCCAGACGCAGAGGAAAGCGAGCGTTGCGAGCTGCTCATCGGCATCGGCACCGCGCAGCGCGATCTCGGTGAACCGGAGTTCCGGACCACGCTGCTGGAGGCGGCGGCAATCGCGCGCCGAACCGGCAACGTATCCCAGCTCGTCCGTGCGACGCTCGCCAACACGCGCGGCTGGCACGCGGGCGCGGGTGCCGTGGACTCCGAACGCGTGGACGGACTGGAGGCAGCGATCGCCGCCGTCGACCCTGATTCCCCCGACCGCCCGATCCTGCTCGGCCTGCTCGCGGACGAGCTGATCTTCTCGGGTGACTTCGAGCGGGTCAAATCGCTGGCCGACGAGGCGCTGGCCAGCGCCCGGAGCTTTGAGGACCCCCGTCCTCTGGTGCGCGCCCTCCATCACGTCGTCAATACCGCACTCGGCTCTGCCGACACCGCGCACACGCTTTGGGAGCTGGCCGGCGAGTTCCAGGCGCGGGCGGAAGAGCTGGCGGATCCGTTCCTGCTCTGTCGTGCATTCCAGTGGCGGTTCATAGCCGCCATGCAACTCGGCGAGACGGCTGAGATGGATCATGCGCTGACGCGTGCCGAAGAGGTCGCCGACCAGATTGGTCAGCCGGTGCTCCACTGGGTCAACACCTATGCCGGCTCCGCCAGAGAGCAGTTCCACGGTCGGCTCGAAGCGGCCGAAGCACTCGCGCTTCGGGCGGCGGGCATCGGCCACGAGTCTGGACAAGTCGACGCGCTGATGATCGTCGGGGTGCAGCTGTTCGCGATCCGCGCCGAGCAGGGACGCCTGGAGGAGCTGATCGAGATCCTCGAGCAGCGCGTGGCTGAGAACCCCGGACTGCCGACGCTGCAGGCGACGCTCGCCTTTGCGTACAGCGAGCTGGGACGGCACGAGGAAGCCAAGGCGATCCTCGATCGCGCTGCCGCGGATGACTTTGCCTCTCTGCCGTTCGACATCGGCTGGATCAACGGGATGGCCCGTTACGCGGAGATCGCCGCGCGGCTTGGCGCGACCGGACCGGCAGCGGTCATCTACGAGAAGCTGCTGCCCTACCGGGACCAGATCGTGACTTCCATTTTCACGGTCACCGGCTCGGTGGAGAGGACGCTGGGCGTGCTGGCCGCCACACTTGAACGCTGGGAGGACGCCGAGCAGCACTTCGCCGCCGCGGCGGAGTACCACGAGCGCGTGGGCGCGAAGCTGTTCCTGGCCCGCACCTGGCTGAACTGGGGTGGCGCCCTGCTGGCCCATGGCCAAGCCGCCGACTCCGAGCGCGGCCGAGACCTGATCGAGCGGGCCGCCGAGCTCGCCCGCGAGCACGGAAGCGGCGCGATCGTCCGTGACGCCGAAGCGCTGATCGCCAACCACGCCGGCGTATAAGCGCCCCGGCTGTTTTCCGGGGACGACTTGGGACGTCCTGCGGGACGGCGGGAAGTCTTCGCAGAAAGCGCTGCTACATGCCGCAGTTCCGCCCCCGCTCATCGATCTCCTCCGGGGCGCCGCTCGGGGCGCGCTCGGATTTCAGCCGCCGTATCGCGTTGTAGATCGAGCCGACGGCGGCGTCGCTCCAGTTCTCCACGTCGATCCGCTCGGCGAGCCGGCGTATCTCGTGCCCGTGCGCGGGTCCGCGCTCGAGCGTCCCGAGCACGAACATGCGGGCGACTCGTAACCCGCGTCCTTAGACGGCATCCATCACGACGGTCTAGCTGAGCAACGTGCCCGTCCGCCCACTGGTTCACGTGAACTAGTTCCCATCGGGCGATTCCATATGGCGGCGGCGCATCTCCCGCGTTGGCCGGCGTGTCGCGAGCGCGGCCCCGGGCGGCCCTACGCCTGCGCTGGAGGCGCGAAGGCGCCGATCGGCTGCTCGTTGTCGTCCTCGTCGACGTAGACGGCCGTGCCCGTGGCGCCGTCGACGTCGAGGACCACGAAGCCGAGCTTGGCCCACTCCAGACCCTCCCGATCTCGGTCGGGCTGGGGCGGCTTCCACTCGATCTCCGGCGCCGGCGGGGGTCGCTTGAACCACGACTTGACATCCGTCACGAGGTTGCTCAATTGCCCGAACGCGCCCGCGAACGTGAATTGGTGAGAGAGCAGCTCCGGGACGCCTCCGTTGCCCAGGCACACCGGGCAGCGCACGCCTTCGTAGGGCTTGTAGAGGAAGGCCTGGTGCTCATGGCCCCAGAACCAGGCGTGCACGCCACCGTTCTCGCGAACGTGGGCCGTCTTGTCGCGGATGCCGGCGCCGACCGACTTCTCCGCGAGCGCGCTGCCAAGCTGGTGGTGGCTCAGGAGCACGGTCCGGCGCGGCTGGTCCCCGGCGCGGAACTCATCGACCCACCGCTCGAGCCAGGGGAGCTGCGCCTCGTACAGGTCGTTGTCGGCGTACGCGGTGTCCAGTGCGATGAACTGCCAGTGGTCGTTGACCAGGCGAAAGAAGCTCGTGCCGGCCTGCTGGGCGAACGGCGGATGGCTGATCACCTCGAAGTAGCCCTGGCCGCCCGAGTACATGTCGTGGTTGCCGTTGAGGTTCCAGGAGGTCACCGGGACCTGCGCTCCAGTGGCCGGCCAGAGGTCCAGGAAGCGTGAGCGGTACTCGCCCGGCAGGCCGCAGTAGTACACGTCGCCCAGATGGATGAGGTGGCACTCTCGCCCGTCCGCCGCATCGAGCCGCCGGCGGGCCAGCTCCGCGATCTTGAGCGCCCGCGGCGTGCCCGTACCCCAGTCGGCGAGTAGAACCAGGCGAGCCCGCTCCGCGAGCCTGGGCTCGGCGGGCGTCGTGCCGAACGGGTGCTTGTCGCCCTCCAGCGCGGTCAGGCCCGCCTCGACGACCGTCTTCATCCAGCCGAAGTCGTCGGGGCCGAAACGATCGAACAGCTGGTCGCCGAGGCTCAGGCTGGTCCCGTCCGCCGCCTGGCGGTCGCGTGAGCCGGCGCCGGCCGGCGGCTCGCTCGGCTGTCGGAGCGCCATCCGGCGCTCGAGCGCGTTCTGGACCAGACTCAGGTAGGGGTCGCGGGGCATGAACACATCGGGGCTCCCCTTGCCCGGCCGGGCTCGGAGCGCGAGGCGGTTCGCGCGGGGGCTCAACCGGGCTACGGTGGCTTGGTGGGCCGGGGTGAGCCGCGAGCGCACCTCGGCCTCGGCCCGGCGAAGCTTGCTGCGGTCGGTCGCATACCGGACCGGGGGCGGCTTGGGGCCGGCGTCGATGTCGAGCACCGGAGTGACCTCCTTGGATGCAGGGTGTGGCAATCGCGCGGCAGCCCGCGCGGCGTTGTAGTCGGCGTACTCCTCGATGTGGTGGACGCGGCGGTGGCGGAAGGTCCATACGAACGCGCTCAGCGCCTGCGCTCCCGGGGGACGGTGACCAGAGACGATCCTCCCGGGCGAGCCGGCGGCGACCTTCTCGGGGTCGTACCGGAGGGCCTCTCGCTTGACGAGCTTCTTGGCGATCTTCAGGCGCCGCTTCCGAGCGGATCCCGAGGTGGCCTGAACGACTGCACCGTCGGGGGTCTGGAACGTGCCGCCCTCGTGCAGGTATCGCTGCACGCGCTTGGCCCGCCCCGTGGGCCGCTGGTTGATGGTCCGGCTGATCCTGTGCACCGTGCGCGCGTTGGCGGCGATGTTCGGGTCGAGCCCGCGCGGGGGCGGCACGTCGATCTTCTTGAGCGAGACCCGCCAGTCGCCCGGGGGCACGGTGATCGCCTCGCTGATGGCGTAGTCGAGTTCGGCGCCCCAGAGTTGGGTCTCCAACTCCTTGGCCACATCGGAGAAGGCGCGCTTGAGCGAGGCGGTGCTCAGGCCGACTCCGCCCAGCGCCGATAGCGCTGCGCCTCCGACCTTGGCGAGCGTTGCCTTCTGCGCGACCAGGAGGTAGATCCCGGCCCCGAGGAGCACGACGATCGCGAGCAGCCCCGCCCACACCCACGGGCGTCGGATGATCGGGAGCGCCAGCGCCTTGAGCGCGCCGATGTAGTCATCGGCCGCGAGCATGTCCTTGCCCTGCTTCTCGCCGGACAGGACCGACCGCCACACCTGCCCCTGGCGGGCCAGGGCGTCCTCGACGCCCTCCTGCGGCCAGGCCACGGCCTTCTTGCTCAACTTGGGGTCCGCGGCCCAGTGCTGCCACTGCGCCAGCGACAGGCTCACGGCGCGACCGGCGTGCTCGGGCAGCGAGGAGGCGAGATCGGCCAGAGCCTCCTGCACGTCGACCGCACGCATCCCGAAGGCGCGCGCCAGGTCGTCGCCGTTCGCGTTCCTGGGGAGCGCGCACGTCTTGGCCAGGTCGTAGCCCAACCCGAAGGCTCGGCCCAGTCGGGTCGAGGCGGCGGTGAGGTTGGCCAATGCGTCCTGCGTGACCTGCCCCACCAGGTTCGCGACACCCACGCGCGGCGGGCTCGCCCCGCTCGAGCTCGGGCCATCGACCTCCGCCGCCAGCGCGTCGAGCTCGGCCTCGAGCGCCGTGATGTCCTGCGCGGGCACGCGGGCCTGGTCGAGGTCGGCCTTCAGCAGGTTGAGCTTGGCCTGGATCTGGCGGACCCGCACCTTCGCCGGTGGTACGGCCGCCAGCAGCGAGGCCGAGGATCCCTGGATGGTCGCGCTGCTGAGCGAGCCGTCGGGCAGCCGCTGAGCGTTGCCGATCGTGATCTCCAGGGCCTGCTCGGCCAGCAGCCAGCCCACGCTGAACGCGGTGGTGATCGAGGCCCTCGAAGCGAGCGGCGGCGCCGAGGCGGCAGGCGGCGCCGCCGGCGTCGGGGGCGAGACAGCCGCCGGCGCGCCGGCCGGATTGGCCGTGGCCGTCGACTGGTCCGGGCTCATTTGCTCGCCCGCTGCCTCAGCTCACCGGATCCGGGGCCGGGGCTGGCGCCACGCCCGGGTACTCCTCGATCACCTCCGTGCGGGGGTGCGTGTCGAGGTATTTCTCGAGACCCGCCGGCGAGTAGTGCAGGCGGGGGTCCTGGAAGCGACGGGCCGCGCTCGAGGCCACGGACTGCTCGGGTGCGGCCCACACCGTCGGATGGGTGAGGCGGTGGTAGGCCCCCAGCTCCTTCCACATCCCGTGCCGGGAGTCGACGATCGTCCCGGCGTAGTTGGGAGCGATGGTCTCGCCCGCTCCGTCCGGAGCCCCGGCCTCGAGCCAGTCGGGCTTGACCTCCAGGCCGCACGCCTGCGCCTTCTCGACCATCCACAGCAGGGCGATGTCCGACAGCGAGGGGTCCCGCGCGCCGCCGCCCACATCGGTGTGCACGCCGGCGAACCACACCTGCTCGAGCGTCTGCGCGCCCGGGTCGGGGTCCTGAGTCCAGAGCGTGGGCTGGAACGGTTCCCGGGTCTCGTCGATGGACAGGGCGTGGTAGGCGTGGCGCACGTGGCTGCTCAGCTGGGTGTCGTGAAACCCCCATAGGCGCTCCCATCCGTGCAAGCGCTGCGACAGCCAGTCCCAACCGGGGAGCTCGGTGGGTATCCCGAGCGCGCCAACCGTGTCCCACACTCCGATGAAGTGGATCTCGTCGTCGTCGTGCGCGTACATGTCGCGGAAGATCTGCGAGGCCAGGGCGCGGGGGTGAGTCTCCGAGGTCCGGTCGCGGTACAGCGCGAACGCCTCCTCGACCTGGTCGGCGTGCTGCACGCACAGGATTCCGCAGTTGCGAATCATCCCAGCGAGGCTGCGCGCCGTATATGCGCCCCGGCTGAACCCGAACAGGTACAGCTTGTCGCCCGACTCGAAGTTCTGGGCCAGGAACCGGTAGGCGTTGCACACGTTGCGTGACAGGCCGAGGCCGAAGGCGCCTCCGAGGAGGCGCTCATCCGGGGTCGTGCCCACGCCCGGCTGGTAGTACAGGGCCTGGTCCGAGCCATCCCCGCTCACCACGCCGAGCGCCAGCTTGGCCACGTTGGATGGAACAGCGGCGCCGTCGTTGCGCTTATCCGGCTCGTTCCAGGTTCCGTCGCAGCAGACGACCAGGCTCTTCGGCATGCCCACGACCCCCTTCTTTGTTCCCCGAATGGTCCGGCCCCGAGAGCCAACCCTAACCACAAACGGCGCGTCCGAGCAACCCTGTCAAAACGTGAGTCGTCTCCATCGCCCCCGAGGTTTGTCAGGATAATCCTGACAAACGTCAAGGGCATCGAGGCCGCCGCCGCATGACACCGCTTTTCACCCTCAACAGACGCCGCGAAGCAATCGTGGCGCTCTTTGCCGTCGCCGGCCTCGCCTGGTGGTGGACGGCCGAGCGGATGTCCGGGATGGACGCCGGCCCCGGGACGGCGCTCGGCACCCTCGGCTGGTTCACGGGCTCGTGGGTGCTGATGATGGCGGCGATGATGCTGCCGTCGTTCGCGCCCACCCTCGGCGCCTACGTCACGCTGACGCGGGAGCGGGGACCGGGCCGCTGGCTGCTCTTCACGTGCGGTTACCTGGTCACCTGGGCGGCCGCCGGCGTCCTCGCGTACGGCGCGTTCGAGCTCGGCAAGACCCTGCTCGGCGGGGAGCTGGCCTGGCATGACGGCGGGCGGTGGCTGTCCGGCGCCGTTGTTGCGGCCGCCGCCGTGTACGAGTTCATCCCGCTCAAGCGCGCCTGCTTGAAACGATGCCGGGGCGAGCTCGGCGAGCGCGCCGCGGTCACACCCCAGCACTGGTCCGCCGCGCTCTCGATGGGGCTCCGTGCCGGCGCCTGGTGCATCGGCTGCTCGTGGGCGCTGATGGCGGCCCTGTTCGCGCTCGGCGTGATGAGCCTGACCTGGATGGCGCTGATCGCCGCGCTCGTGGTGCTCGAGAAGGCCGGACCCTGGCCCCTCGCCGCGCGGATCGCGACCGCGGCCGTGCTCACCGCGCTCGCCGCGGGGATCCTGGCCGCCCCTCACGCCGTCCCAGGGCTCGTCGTCCCAGGCACCGCCGGAATGCACGCCATGCAGGCGATGGGTTAGCCGGGAGCCGACTTCGCCGTGCTCGATCTCCGTGACACGCTGGCTGCGGCCGCGCGGCTCCCGGGCCACCTGTCCAGCCTCTCCCGCTACGCGGTCCAGCGCGAGCGCCGCGAGCGCGAGGACGCGCAGGCGCTCGCGGAGCTGGCCGCCCTTCCCCTGCCGCTCGCGCCGGGCCTCGAGCTGCGCTGGCTGGGCGTCGCCGGGTATCGCCTCGGCTACCAGGGCCACGCCCTGTACATCGATCCCTACGTCTCCCGCGTTCCGCTCAGCGCCGTCCTCTCGAAGCGTCCGGCGCTGGCCGATCCGGCCGTCCACGATCAAGTGTTCGGCGTCGAGCGAGACGAGGTCGCGGGGATCCTGATCGGCCACACCCACTTCGACCACGCCGTCGACGTGCCGCTGCTGGCCAAGCGCTGGGACACGAAGGCGTACGGATCGCGCTCGCTCCAGAAGCTGATGGCGATCCACGAGATGTCGGACCGGGCGGTGGCGATCGCGCCGCGGCGCACCTACGAGCTCGGACCGTTCGCGGTCACGTTTCACCCGAGCCTTCACTCGAAGCTGGTGCTTGGGCTCGGCGTGCCGTTCGACGGCGAGATGAGCTGCGAGCACCTCGATGCGCTCTCGCCGCAGGCGTACCGCTGCGGCGAGATCTACGGGATCCGAATCGAGGTGGCGGGCGTCAGCCTCTACCACCAGGGGAGCGCCAACCTGATCGACGACGAGGTGCCGCGCGGCGGCGTCGACGTGTTCCTGGCCGGGATCGCGGGGCGCAGCTTCACGCCGCGCTACTGGCCGCGGATCCTGCCGCGGCTCGAGCCCGCGACGATCGTGGCGAGCCACTTCGACGACTTCTTCCGCCCCGCCGGGGATCCGCTCGGGTTCTCGCTCAACGTCAACCTGAGCGCGCTTCCCGACGAGATCGCCGCCGTGGGACGCGACTTCGCCGTCCGCGCCATGCGGCCGCAGCCGCGCTCCCCCGACGCACCGTAGTAAGTACGCACGCGGCGGCCGGGATTCCCCGCACGATTGCAGGCAGAACCCGCCGTTGAGCCCGAGGGTGCCTCCGTCGATGGGGGACTATGGTCGGCGAGCGTTCGCAATCGTCGCGTCTCCGCGTGCGCGTGCGCATGCGCGTGGCGCGGGCGCTACACCCCCCGGACTCGGGCGGTGCTCGGCGTGCTCGCGGGCGCGGCCAGCCTGGCGCTCGCTTCCCTCGGCGCCAATGCCGCCAATGCCGTCAACGCAGTGACGGTCATCGTGGTGGCGGTATTGCTCGCCTACGGCCCGCGGCGCCTCGACCCGCTGCGACGCACCCGGTGGCTACTCCTCGGCGCCCTCGGAGCCGCGTTTGCCTCGAGCGTCATGAGCGCGGCCTACCAGATCGTCAACGGACACCCTGCGGCCCATCCGTGGGCCGCGGACGCCGTGTCGTTGCTGTACGTCCCGTTCACGGTGGCGGGCCTGCTGTTGGTACCGCCGGCATCGCAGCGCACCGGCTACCGCGCCCGCGCCATCTCCGACGGCGTGCTCGCCATGAGCTGCCTGTGGTACCTCGTCGCCGGCATGGCGGGGCCGCATTTCGGTCACAGCGGGGCGAGACATACGCTGGACCTGGTCGATGCGGCCACCGACGTGAGCGTCGTCGCCACCGCCCTGGCCGTCCTGTCGCGCTGCTCGGCGTCGGTCGTTCTGACCGTCAGCGGCATCGCCGGCGGCGTCACCGCGGTCGCCGCCAACGACACCTGGCTGCTGCTCTCGGGACGCTCGCCGTACAGCCTCGGCTCGAGCGTGCTGTTCCAGGCCGGGCTGCTCCTGTTCGTCCTTGCCGCCGCGCTGCCGCCGCCGCGCAAGGCCGCGACGATTCAGCGCGTGGCGCGGATTCGCTGGGCGCTCGGCGCCGCACCCTTCTTCCCGCTGCTGGTCTGCATCGGCGTCACCGTTGCGATGATCGTGCACGGGCACGGGATCCCCCAGCGCCAGGCGATCCCGGTGCTGTTCGTGGCGATCGCCGTGCTCGCCCGGCAGTACGCGACCTCGCGCGACAAGCAGCGTCTCGTCGAGGCCTGCGCGAGCGCGAGACGACGCTCGAGTCGGCGCTTCGTCGCGACACGCTCACCGGGCTCGGCAATCGGCTCGCCCTGATGGAGCGCCTGGGCGCCGTGCTCCCGGATCGGCGCGCGTGGCCGGTCGCGGTGGCGCTGATGGACCTCAACGACTTCAAGCTGATCAACGACAACCACGGTCACGCCGTGGGCGACGAGATCCTGCGCCAGGCGGCGGCCCGGCTGACCGGCGCCGTCCGCGCCGAGGACCTCGTCGTCCGGCTCGGCGGCGACGAGTTCGCGATCGTGGCCACCGGCTTCAACGAAGCCCATCGCGACGCCTTCGTCGCGCGGGTCCTGGGCGCCTTCGACGCGCCGCTCGAGGCGGCCGGCGAGCGCTTCACGGTCACGGCCAGCGTCGGCATCGTGCTCGCCGAGCCCTCGCAGACCGCCGGCGCGCTGCTCGCGCACGCGGACGCGGCGATGTACCGGTCCAAGGAGGACAAGCAGGCCACCAGCGGGGTCACCTTCCTCCAGGACGCCGAGCGCCGCCGCGTGATCCGCCAGCTGAGCATCCGCGAGCAGATCGCGAGCCCCAACCTCGACCAGTTCCGGGTCCACTATCAGCCCATCGTCGACCTGGGCACCGGTCGCGTCCGCGGCCTCGAGGCGCTGCTGCGCTGGACGCATCCGGAGCTTGGGCCGATCGGTCCCGACGTGTTCATCCCGCTGGCCGAGCAGGCCGGGAGCATCGCGGCGCTGGGGCAGTTCGTCCTGACCACGGCTGCCACCGACCTCGCCCGGATGCAGTGGCGCGAGCGCACCGATGAGCTGTTCGTCAGCGTCAACGTCTCTCCGCGCCAGCTCTCGCGCGACGGATTCGCCCACGAGGTTCTGGCGGACCTCGAGGCGTGCGGCGTCGCCCCCGATCAGATCGTGCTCGAGATCACCGAGCAGTCATACGCGAGCAACCTGACGCCGGTCGAGGACGCGCTCGCCGAGCTCACGGCCGCCGGCATCACGATCGCGATCGACGACTTCGGCACCGGCTACTCGACCCTGCGCTACCTCCAGCGCCTGCGGCCGAAGGTGGTGAAGATCGATCGCAGCTTCATCGCCGAGCTCACAACCGATCCGGCGTCCCGGCCGCTCGTGTCGGCCGTGCACACCATGGGGCGCAGCCTCGGCCTGCGGATCGTCGCGGAGGGGATCGAGACGCCCGAGCAGCTGCACTTCCTCCAGGGGATCGGCTGCGAGCTAGGGCAGGGGTACCTGTTCAGCCCGCCCCAGCCCGTCGAGGAGATCCCCGCGATCCTCGCCGCGGTGTACTTCGACCGGCGCGGCCGGGTCGCGCGCGTCGGGCGCTAGCCGAGACGGATCGCTCGCTCTGAGCAGGTAGGCCCCCGCGGCGGCCATCACCGCGGCCATCGCGACGAGCAGCGGCCGGTACCCGGTGACGGTGATGAGACCCGCGCCGAGCGCGATCGAGAGCGTCTGGGGGACGGTGATCGCGCTGTCGACGGCGGAGTAGGCGCGGCCCTGCAACTGAGCCGGCGTCACGCGCTGCACCAACGTGATCAGAGCGACTACGAGCCACGGGATCGCCATCCCGAACACGACGTATCCGGCGAGCACCGGCGCCAGCGCCGCCGGGAGCGCGAGCAGCGCGCCGAGGGCCGCGACCGCGAGCCCCAGCGCCATCAGCCGGGCCTCGCCGATGCGGCGGATGAGCGGCGCGGCGGTCGGACCGCCGACGATCGCGCCCGCTCCCTGAACGGCGACGAGGACTCCGACGAAGGCGGGACGCTCGTGCAGTCCCTGGCCCGCGATCGCGTAGGTGATCGTCTCCGCGAACCCGAACACCGTCGTCGACAGGGCGCCGGCGAGCACCGCGCGGCGCAGCACCGCCGTCCGCCGCACGTGGCGCAAGCCGGCTACGAGCTCGGTGCGCCACCGCTGCATACGCGGACCGGGCGCCGGTTCGCGCACGCGCAGGAGCACGAGCGAGAGCACCGGCACGGCGAACGTCGCCGCATCGGCGATCGCGATCACGTGAGCGCCCACGGCGACGAACAGCGCTGCGCCGGTCAGCGGCGCCGACCAGGCGCAGCGACTCCTGGATCGTGCGCAGCGCGCCGTTGGCGTCGGGGAGCAGCTCCGCCGGCGCCATCACGGTGAGAAGCGCCGACTGGGCGGGGCCGAGCATCGAGTAGGCGAAGCCGTAGAGCGCCATCACCAGGTAGACGAGCCACACCTGTCCGCGGCCGTGGACGAGGAGCAGGAGGAGCACGGCGCCGGCCGTGGCGAGATTGATGGCCACGAGCAGGGGGCGGCGTCGCACCCGGTCGGCGAGCAGGCCGGACAGGGGCGCGAGCAGCGTCGGCGCGGCGAAGAAGAAGAACGTCAGTCCTGCCGCGCCGTTGCTCGCGGTGAGCGACTTGACCCAGATCCCCATCGCCAGCCACAGGCACGAGTCGCCGAACAGCGAGAAGACCTGGCCGACGAGGTAGATCCGAAGCTCGCGGTGGCGCAGGACGCGGGTCATGGGATCAGGCCGGCGGCCGGACGGGATAGGCGAACAGGAGCACCTCGATCGGCAGGGAGCCCTCGGGCCTCAGGGCGGGGTTCGCCATCCGATCGCGGTAGCGGTCGAGGATCGCGGTGATCTCCTCGTCGAGCGCCCGCAGCTCGCCGGGGGAGACGTGGAGGAGGAACTGGCTGCCGCCCGTAACCTCCTGCCAGCGCGCCGGATAGTCGCCGCGGGCGTCGTAGAACGCCTGGAGGCGGGCGAAGTAGCGCTCTCTGAGCATGCGGTCGAGCCCGCGCGCCGCCAGCCTGCGGTCGGGGTCCTCGTGCACGTCGGTGAATCGCAGGCCGAAGCTCGTGAGCTTCCAGGGCCGGTTGCGGCCCGGGCCGGCGCCCGCCTCCTCGACGAAGCCGTACTTGGCGAGCTGCCGGAAGTGGAAGGAGCACGCGTTGGGTGGCTCGCCGATGAGCTCGCTGGCGCCGGTCGCGGTCAGCGGGCCCTCGAGCGCGAGTGCCTCTAGCAGCGCCAGGCGCAGCGGGTGGGTGAGTGCGCGCATGCTCCGCGGGTCGGTCAGCTCCCGTCGGCGAATGATCGCCAGACATATTGCGATAGTAGTCTTGCGATAGATATCTTGCAATAGGGATTGATCGATCTTGGGTCCATACGACCCAAGATCGATCAATCCGCCGCCGCGGCGCCTGGGTTGGCCTACGGCTCCGGCGGCTCCGGCTCCGGCTCCGGCGGCTCCGGCTCCGGCTCCGGCGGCTCCGGCTCCGGCTCCGGCGCCGGCTCCGCGAGCGCGCCGTATACGCCGGCGAGCGCGATCACGCCCCCTGCAGCGAGGCACAGGTAGTAGCCGGCCCCGTACCCGGCGAGCCGTGGCACGGCGGGCGCGACGAGGTGCGTCGCGCTGGCGAGCGGCGTCGCCACGGCCGCGATCGCCGCGAGGATCCACCCGCCGACCGCGAGCGCGAAGAACGAGGAGCGCCACCGGATCGTGGCCACGAGCGACGACGCCAGCATGATCGCCAGCGCGCCGAGCAGCAGGAGCACGGCCATCGTCGGCGCCACGTGCCACGCGGTGGCGCTCGACGACGGCGCGCCACCGACCGGCTACCGAAGTAGACCGCCGGCCGCTGGCGCTCCCAGGGCAGGAACAGCGAGGCGATGACGAGCGCGGCGGCGGCGAGGATCGCGCTGAGCAGGCCGGGAGCGTGACGCGCGGGCGCGAAGAATCGCGGCCCGAGTCCGGCCAGCGCGCCACCGCCGGCGATCCCGCCCGCCGCCCAGAAGGGCGATGAACCCGCCGGGCAGACGCGCGTAGCTCTCGCCCGGGAGAGCCCCGGGCACGGCGGCGAGACGGAACGCGACCAACAGCGCCGCCGCCAAGCCGGCGATCGCGCCGATCGTGCAGCACTCGCGCAGCGCCCGCCGGCCCCAGGCCACCGCCCCCGCGGGCAGCGCCCCCGCCACCGCGCCGGCGACCAGCAGCGCACTGCCGCCGCCGAGCGCCGACCATCCACCCCGCGTCGTCTGCCCGCACTCGTAGTAACAGAACGCGGGATAGCGATACCACGCGAACCACAGCGAGCCCACCAGGGCGATGGCCGAGACCGCGGCGATGCCGGCGCCGACGAGCGCGACCTCGCGCTCGGAGCTGTCCATCCTGGGCCCGAGCATCGTCACCCACCCTACGCGCGAGCGCGCCGACGATCACGCCACTCTGCACGGGATCGCACTCCCGCGCCGTGCACCTTGCGCGCGGGCTGCGCCAACCGGCGTCGCGCGACCCGGCCCCGACTACTGTGCTGCCCGCATGCTCCGGCGCCCGCTCCTGCTCCTCGCGCTGATCCTGGCCGCCCACGCGGCGGCCGCGGCGGCGGCCGTTCCCGGCGTGGACCACGTACCGCCACGACGCCGCCCGCAGCGGGGTCGATCCCGACAGCACGAGTCCGGTGACGCCCTCGCAGGCCTGGCAGACGCCGGCGCTCGACGGCGAGGTCTACGCGCAGCCGCTCGTGTACGGCGCCTACGTGTACGTCGCCACCGAGAACGACACGATCTACAAGCTCGACGCGGCGAGCGGCGCGGTCGTGTGGTCGAGCCATCTCGCCACCCCGGAGTCCGCCTCGGCCGCGCCGTGCGGGGACATCGACCCGTCGATCGGGATCACGGGCACGCCGGTCATCGACACCGCCACGAATCGCATCTACGCCGTCGGCGCCGTCTCGGCCGCGGGCGCGGTGCATCACGAGCTGTTCGCGCTCGACCTCAACACCGGCCAGTCCGTCGCCGGGTTCCCGACCACGGTCGACCCGCCGTTCCCGTCCGGCGGCTCGGCGGTCAACCAGCTCCAGCGCCCCGGCCTCGCCCTCGACGGCAACCGGGTGCTGATCGGCTACGGCGGCAACGACGGAGACTGCGCCACGTACTGGGGCTGGCTCGTGTCGGTGCCGGTGGACGGCTCGGGCGCCCAGAGCGCCTTCCAGGTCGACCGCGACTACCGCGAGGGCGCTATCTGGGGCGCCGGCGACGCCCCCGCCGTCGACTCCGCCGGCGACGTGTTCATCGCCACCGGCAACGGCAACGGCGACTCGAGCTCCGATCCCGAGTACGGCGACTCGGTCGTGAAGCTGAACGCCTCCGCCTCCCCGCTCGACTGGTGGGCGCCCCCGAACTGGCAGGCGCTCGACTCCGGCGACGCCGACCTCGGCTCGAGCCTGCCGACGCTGCTGCCCGGCGGCTACGTCTTCCAGTCGGGCAAGGACGGCAACGGCTACCTGATCAGCGGCGCCGCGCTCGGCCACGTCAGCTCGCCGGCGCGCCAGGTGTCGGGCTTCTGCTCGGGCGGGAGCTTCGGCGGCTCCGTCTACGACGGGGCGAACTCGACCCTGTACGTGACCTGCTCGGGCGGCCTGAAGGCGCTGTCGCTCGGCGCCGGCACGCCGCCCTCGCTCGCGGCCAAGGCCGGCTTCGCCGCCCCCTCGGGCGCCACCGGTCCGCCGACGATCGCCGGCGGGCTGATCTGGAGCGCCAACCACTCGAGCGGGAGCGGCACCCTCTACGGCCTCGACCCGAGCACGGGCGCGACGCGGAGCCGCTTCTCGATCCCCGAGGCGGGCTCGGAGGTCAACCACTTCGCCACCCCGAGCGCCGGTGGCGGGCGGCTGTTCATGGCCAGCGGCGATCAGGTGAGCGCGTTCACGATCGCCCAGGCCCCGGGGACGTCGGCGACGACCACGACCCTGGCCTCCTCCTCGAACCCCGTGCGCGCCGGCTCCGCCCTGACGCTGACCGCGACGGTCTCCCCGGCGCCCGACGCCGGGACGGTCACGTTCACCGACAGCGGCAAGGCGATCGCCGGATGCTCCGGCCTCGCCGTATCGGCCGCGGCCGCGGGACGCGCGGTCTGCCACACGTCATTTGCCCGGGCCGGCACGCAACATCTTGCCGCGGCCTACTCGGGCGACTCCTTCTACGCCGCCTCCTCCGGAGCGCTGGCCGAGTCGGTCACGACCGGGCCCGTCATCTCCCGCGTCTCGCTCTCGCCGCGGCGCTTGAAGGCCAGGCACCGGGCCACGCTGCGGCTCACCCTGAACGAGGCCGCAACCGTGACCGTCGCGGTCACCCAGTTGCGCGTCGCGGCCACATCGTCGCTCGCCGCTGCAGCGTGAAAGCGCGCCGCGGCCGGGGGTGCCAGGTGCGCGTGACCCTCGTCCGGCTGCGCTTCCATCCCCGCGCCGGCCGGCGCGCGCTGACGCTGTCGCTCCGCCGGCTCGCGCCCGGCCGCTACACGGCGCTGATCTACGCCACCGACCGCGCCGGCCACCGCTCGCGCACGGTCCGGATCACGTTCACGATCCTCCGCTGATCAGACCCGCCCGCGCCGGGCCGCGATGAGAAACCGGCCCCGCGGCGGTCCAAACAGCATGCACGAGAGCTTCGAAGGCTCGGCGGCCGTCGCCGAGGCGCCTCCATCTAGAGTCCGGCGCGTGAGCACCCCACCGGCAATCGAGGTCGAGGGACTGGTCCGCGAGTTCCGCAAGGGACCCCGCGCCGTGGACGGCATCGACCTGGCCGTCTCGCCGGGTGAGATCTACGGCTTCCTCGGGCCCAACGGCGCCGGCAAGTCGACCACGGTGCTGATGCTGACCACGCTCTTGCCGCCGACGAGCGGCCGCGCGAGCGTGGGCGGCTACGACATCGTGCGCCAGGGCTCGCAGGTCCGGGCGACGATCGGCGCGGCCCTCCAGGAGGCCGCACTCGACCCGATCCTGACCGGGCGCGAGCACCTGAACCTCCAGGCGACGCTCCAGGGCCTGCCCGCGGCCGAGCGCCGCCGGCGGGCGCAGGCCCTGCTCGAGCGCGTCGGCCTGAGCGACGCCGCCGACCGCCGCGTCGGCGGCTACTCGGGCGGGATGAAGCGGCGCCTGGATCTGGCCCTGGCGCTCGTGCACTCGCCGCGGATCCTGTTCCTCGACGAGCCGACCACGGGGCTCGACCCCCAGAGCCGGGCGGCGCTGTGGGAGGAGGTGGCGCGACTGGCCCGCGACGAGGGCATGACGGTGTTCCTCACCACCCAGTACCTCGAGGAGGCCGACGCCCTGGCCGACCGGATCGGGATCATCGACCACGGCCGGATCGTGGCCGAGGGCACGCCGGCGCAGCTGAAGTCCGAGATCGGGAGTCCGACGGTGGCGGTGGCGCCGAGCGATCCGGAGGCCGGCGGGCGCCTGGCCGAGCTCCTCTCCGGGTTCGGCGAGCTGCGGCGCAACGGCGGCGGGAGCGTCACCGTCCAGCTCCCGGGCGGCGAGTCGCAGCTCGCCGAGATCGTCCGCATCCTCGATCAGGCCGACCTGCGGGTGGAGACGCTCCAGCTCCACCAGCCCTCGCTCGACGACGTGTTCCTGGCCAAGACCGGCCGCAAGCTCGAAGGGGCCGGCGGGGGCCTCGAGGACCCGCCGCCCGCCGAGGCCCCGGGTGGCCGGGGCCGGAGGCGGCGCCGTGGCCGCTGAGGCCGCGCTCGGGCCGGCGCAGTTCGCGCCCCGCTCTGACCAGGTCAGCCTCGCCGAGCAGACGCTGGCGGTGGCGCGGCGCTCGGTCGTGCGCACCCTGCGCCAGCGCGCGCTCCTGATCTTCCCGATGATCTTCCCGCTGATCCTGTTCGCGATCAACGGCTCCGCGCTCGCGCCGGCCACGCGCATCCCGCGCTTTCCGACCCACAACTACCGCGACTTCCTGATCGCCATGCCCTTCATCCAGGGCGCGATGTTCGTCTCGATCGGCGCCGGCGTCGACCTCGCCCGGGACATCGAGACCGGCTTCCTCAACCGCCTGGCGCTGACGCCGCTGCGCGGGGAGGCGATGCTGGTCGGACAGCTCGGCGGCGCGCTCGTGATGGGCGTCGTGCAGGCCGTCGTGTACCTGCTCGTCGGACTGGCCAGCGGGGTGACGTTCGCCAGCGGCGTCGGTGGCGCGCTCGTGCTGCTCGTGCTCTCGATCCTGATCGCCTTCGGCTTCGCCAGCCTGGGCGGCCTGCTGGCGCTGCGCTTCGGCACGGGCGAGGCGGTGCAGGGGATCTTCCCGCTGCTGTTCGTGACCTTGTTCCTGAGCTCCTCGAGCCTGCCGCGCAACCTGATCAAGGCGACGTGGTTTCGCGACGTGGCCACCTACAACCCGGTGTCCTATCTGCTCGAGGCGCTCCGGAGCCTGGTCATCACCGGGTGGGACGCGCGCGCCCTGGCGCTCGGCTTCGGGTTCGCGCTCGCCCTGCTCGTGATCACGCTCGCCTTCTCGCGCTCGGCGATGAGAACGAGGCTGGCCCGCAAATGAGCCGCTTCCTCTCCGTCGCCCGCGGCGTCGCCTGGCGCTCGATCCACAACACGATGGTCAACCCGGCGATCCTCGTGCCCTCGATCATCTTCCCGCTGTTCTTCCTGATCGCCTTCGCCGGCGGCCTCTCGCGAATCAGCGAGGTGCCCAACTTCCACTACGCCCCGGGCTACACCGCGTTCCAGTTCGTGTTCGTGTTCCTCCAGTCGGCGGCCTTCGGCGGCGTGTTCACCGGGTTCGGGATCGCCCGCGACTTCGACTCAGGCTTCGCCCGCCGGCTGCTGCTGAGCGCGCCGCGGCGGAGCGGGATCATCGCCGGCTACGCGGTCGGCGCGCTGCTGCGCTGGGCCCTGACCGGGACGGTCGTGACGATCGCGGCGCTGATCGCCGGCATGAACGTCGACGGCAACGGCGTCGAGCTGATCGGACTGCTCGGGCTCGGTGTCGCCCTGAACCTCGTGGCCGTGCTCTGGGCCTGCGGTATCGCCATGTTCCTGCGCACCGAGCAGGCCGGCGCGCTGATCCAGATGCCGGTGTTCGTGCTTCTGTTCCTGGCCCCGGTGTACGTCCCGATCACGTTGCTCACGGGCTGGATCCACACCGTGGCGCGGCTCAACCCGGTGACGGCCGTGCTCGAGGCGGGCCGCGGGCTCCTCGCCGGGTCGCCGGTCAAGGTGGCGATCGCGTTCGTCGCGCTCGCCGTGGGGGCCGCGCTCATGGCGGCGTTCGCGCGCCGGGGGCTGGCCTCGGCCGAGCGGGCTGGTTAGGGGCTGCGCGCTCCGCGCGCAGCGTCCCTGGGGCCGGTTGCGCCCGGCATCCCTGCCGGGCGCCCCGTGTCTGCCCTCCCCTCTAGAGGCCGCCGAGGAGCGAGGTGAGGCTGGTCAGCGTCGCCGCCAGCTGCTGCAGGTTGCTGCTCAGCGTCGGCCAGGGTGGACCCTGAGCCGAGGGCGTTGTCGAGCCCGCAGAGCAGCGAGCCGAGCAGACCGCCGCCCGGCGTTCCGGTGAGGTTGATGGTGATCGGCTGGGTCGCCGGGTTGCCCGGCGTGATGTTGCCGCCACCGAGCGCCACGTTCAAACCCAAGAGGTTGAGATTGATCGGCCCGAGCACCAGGTGCAGGATCGTGCACGAGGCCGCCTGTCGGGTGGTGTCCCTCGAGGAGCTGGAGCTGGAGCTGGAGCTACCGCCGGTCAGCTTGGCGGGCATCATCACGTTGTTGCGGGAGATGTGCTGGCCCTTGAACGTGCCCGTGAGCGTGCCGACGGCATACACGCCGCGCTTGCCGTGCACGGTGGCGACGACGAAGCGCTGGATGCCGTAGGTGCCGGTGAACTTCTTGCCGCTCTTGGTCGCACCGTTGATCGAGTGCTTGTAGAGCGGGGCGAAGCTCGAGCCGTTGGCCGAGCCGGCGCCGTTGGGCGCAGCGACAGCGGTTGCGGCGACCGTGCCGCCGGCCGCGAGCGCGGCCAGGACAGCCACGAGGCCGATGCGAACTCGCATCATGAATCCTCCAATGTTTGGGTTACGGACGAGTGGTATGTCCGCTTTACACCCGCGCTAACACCCCTCGACTGGCTGGGGAGCGAAATCGACGCATGTACTAGGCCATCAACCCAGGTTGACTGACGTAAACGCACTGACTATCAATCCAGGTTGACGTGTCACGGAATTGATGTTTGTCGACTGACCGGATTGAGGTCACCGCCCTTACCTTCTCCGGACCGACCCCTACTCGCCGACCACTGCTCGGCGCGACCTTGCGCGGCGAGGAGGGGTCGGTTTCCGACCCTTTCTCGCCACGCACTCCGCCGAACGGCGCCGATCGGCGAGAAAGGGTCGCTTGCCGCGGCCCTACCCGCTCACTCGGGCCCGGGCTTGGCCGCGTGGCGGCGCGCGTAGAGTTTCTCGCGCATCGTCATCGCGCCCGGATGGCCGCGCCCGGGCCACGGGGTGAGCAGCAGCAATAGGCGGGCGTCGGCCGTCGCCGTGACCTCGTGGCGCTCGCCGGGATCGAACTCCACCACCAGCCCCGCTCCGCCCGCGGCCGCCCCGCCGGCGGCGGCGCTCACCTCGATCTCGCCGTCGAGCACGATCAGCCACGCGCGCTCGTGGACCTCGTGCTCGGCCAGGCGCTCGCCGGCCCGAAGCTCGAGCGCGATCGCCCGCGCGTCGTTGCTCGAGGACAGGATCTCCGGCAGGCGGGGCCGGAGCTCGAGCGCTTTCACGTCCCAGCTGTTCATGGCACCCGCCCCGCGGCGAGGTCGCGCTCGATCGCCTGGGCGGCGTCTTGAAGCGGCGGTAGGAGCTCGGCGCGCATCGCCTGGGGATTGCGCCGGCTGGCGTGCGTGGAGAGGTTGATCGCCGCCGCGACCTCGCCGTCGGGGTTGCGGATCGGGGCGGCGATCGAGCGCAGCCCGTCCTCGAGCTCCTGGTCGACGAGCGCCCAGCCCTGCTTGCGCACGCGCTCGATCTCGCGGCGCAGCGACGCCGCGCTCTGCACCGTCGCCGCGGTCAGCGGCTCGAGCCGGACGCGCCCGAGGAAGGCATCGAGCCCGGCGTCGTCGAGGCCGCTCAGCAGCACCCGCCCCATCGAGGTGGCGTAGGCCGGGAAGCGCGTGCCGACCGAGATCGACACGGCCATGATCCGCTGGGTCGGCTCGCGGGCCACATACACGACGTCGCCGCCGTCGAGCACGGATACCGAGGAGGATTCGTGCACCTGCTCGACCAGCTCGCGCAGGTGGGGCTGGGCGATCTGCGGGAGGGTCAGGCTGGACAGGAACGCGTAGCCGAGGTCGAGCGCGCGCGGGGTCAGCGTGAAGCGGCGGTCGTCGGAGCGGACGTAGCCGAGCTCCTCGAGCGTGAGCAGGAAGCGCCGGGCCGAGGCGCGGGTGAGGCCGGTGTCGTGAGCGACGTCGGACAGGGTGAGCCCGGGGCCGGGCTCGCTGAGGGCGCGGATCACGGCCAGGCCCCGCTCGAGCGACTTGACGAACTGACGCTCGCGCGCGGCGGTCGTCATCGTCCGTGAGTGCGAATTAGGGTCAAGTGTGTGCGCGATGCGGACGCTTGACTACAGAGCGCACGAGCGTATAGCGTCCTCCGCCGCCGTGCAACCACCGCGGCCTTCATCGCGGCGACCAGTGCGGGATCCCGAGCGCGTGCTCCTGGAGATCGATCGCGGCCTGGATCGCCACCACCTCGCGGCCGCGCGGCGCGGCCAGCGACACGCCGGCGTTCCAGTCGACGGGGAGCGTCGCCACCGGCATCCCGGTCATGTCCCACAGCGCGGTCAAGGCGATCATCGGATCGCCCGGGCCGCCGGCGTGGCCGCGCTCGTAGCCGGGACCGCGGGCGAGCGGCGCGATCGGGAGCGTCGGCTCGATCACCAGGTCGATCCGCTCGGCCGCGAGCCAGTCGTGCCAGGCCGCGGTCAGCTCGGCCCGGCGCCACGTCGCCCGCAGGTAGGCCTGCGCGTCGGTGAACGTGGACGCGACCTCGACGAACTCGGCGATCGCCGGTCGGTAGCGGTCGTGTCGGGAGCGGAGGGGCTCGTGGTAGGCCCACGCCTCGCTCAGCAGGATGCGGCCGAGGTCGTCCCACTCGAGCTTGCCCGGCGCCGGCGCATCGATCAGCCGCGCCCCCAGGCTCCGGCACGCGCCGAGCGCGCGCTCGAGCGCGTCCGCCACCGGCGCCTCGAGCTCCATCGCCGCCGGGCGGTCGGTCACGGCGATGCGCAGCCCCTCGAGCGGCCGGGCGCCGGCGCGCGCCGCGGCCGGCCGCGCCTGCCCGCCGTCCCCGGCCATCGCGCCCAGCAGCGCGGCGCAGTCGGCGACCGACCGGGCCATCGGGCCGGGGTGGTCGAGCGACGGCGCCAGCGGGATGATCCCGTCGAGGGGCAGCCGGCCGTGCGTTGGCTTGATCGCGCTCGTTCCGCAGCAGGCCGACGGGATGCGCAGCGATCCGCACGTGTCCGTCCCGGCCGCGGCCGGAATCATGCCCGCCGCGAGCGCCGCGGCGTTGCCGCCCGAGGAGCCGCCCACCACCCGGTGAAGCGCCCACGGGTTGCCCACCTGGTCGGTCGTCCCACCGGCCGCGAACTCGTGCGTGTGCGTGTGGCCGACGAGCACCATGCCCTGCTCGCGCAGGCGCCGCCAGACGGTGCTGTCGCGCTCGGCGACATTGCCCTCGAGCACGCGGCTCGACGCGGTCAGCGGCAGGCCCGCCACCGCGTAGATGTCCTTGAGCGCCAGCGGCACGCCGCACACGAGCGGCGCGTGCTCGCCGTCCCGCGCCAGCCGCTCGTCCGCGGCCGCCGCCTGCTCGCGCGCGAGCTCGGGGTACAGGCGCACCCACGCGTTGATCTGCTCGGGGCCGCCGTCGAAGCTCGGCGGCCCGCCGTTGCGCGCCTCGATCCGCTCCAGGCACGCGTCGAGGAGCTCGAGCGCGGACACCTTCCGCGATCGGAGCAGCGCGGCGGCTGCGAGCACCCCGAGTTCGTGGGCGTCGTCCGGCACCGCGTGCAGCTTAGACTCGCGCCGACGAGAGGAGACGTATGACCACCGCCACGCCGCGGGCCGGGGCGTTCCCGAGCCCGTACGAGATCGAGACCCCACCCGGCTGCGAGGGCTGGGAGGAGATGTACCCCTACTACGCGCTGCTTCGACGAGCGCCGGCGCGAGACCGACGAGAACCGCTTCTGGTTCTGGAACTCGATGCACTTCCCGCTGCCGATGCCGGCGTTCGACGTGATCTGCATCGACTCGCCCTACCAGGCGGTCGGCGCGTGGCAGAACCGCGTGTTCGCCGTCCCGCCGGCGATGGGGATCGACTACCGCTGCGTCAACGGCTACATCTACATCTCGGGCAATCCGGTGACCGACCCGGCCAAGATCGCCGAGCGGGCCGAGTTCTTCCAGAAGCGCGCCGGCTACTACTACGAGAACTGGACCGAGCTCTACGGCAAGTGGCGGGGCAAGATGGAGCGCCTGATCGCCGAGCTCGGCGAGCTGCGCGTCCCCGACCTACCCGAGTACGAGCCCGACGAGGTGGCCTTCGGCGAGGAGCGCAACACCGCCTTCTACGAGGTGCTCGACGCCTACGGCCGGGCGCTGCGCATGGGGGACATGATGTGGCAGCACCACTTCGAGTTCCTGCTCCTCGGCTACGGCGCGTACGGGACGTTCGTCGAGTTCTGCAAGTCGAACCTGCCGGACATCCCCGACCAGCACATCGCGCAGATGGTGGCGGGCATCGACGTGCTCCTGTTCAAGCCCGACGCGGAGCTGCGGCGGCTGGCCGGGCGCGCGCTCGAGCTCGGGGTCGACGGGGCGTTCGTCCAGGGACGGTCGCCGGCGGAGATCGACGGTGAGCTCGCCGGCAGCGAGGCGGGACAGCAGTGGCTCGAGGAGCTCGAGCAGGTCAAGGACCCCTGGTTCAACATGGCCACCGGCGATGGCCTCTACCACTACTACCGCAGCTGGCACGACGACCCGTCGATTCCGTACGCGTCGCTGATCGGCCACATCGCGGCGCTGCGCTCGGGCCAGCAGATCGAGCGCCCGACCGAGGCGATCCGGGCCGAGCGCGAGCGCCTGGCCCGCGAGTACGCGGAGCTGCTCGACGATGACGCCCGCGGGCCGTTCAACGACCTGCTGGCCCTGTCGCGCACGGTGTTCCCCTACGTCGAGGAGCACAAGTTCTTCTGCGACTACTGGTTTTTGACCAGCTGGTGGAACAAGATCCGCGAGTTCGGCGCGCTGCTCGCGCACCACGGCTTCCTCGAGGACGGCGAGGACATCTTCCAGCTCTCGCGCTACGAGTCCTTCTCCGCGCTCGATGAGCTCGTGCTGAGCTGGGCCACGGGCGGCCAGCCCCTCGGCCCGCACCACTGGCCGCCGATCGCGGCCCGGCGCAAGGCGCTCCTGGCCCGGCTGGCCGATTGGACGCCGCCGCCCGCGCTCGGCGTGACGCCCGAGGCGATCACCGATCCGATGACGATCATGCTGTGGGGCGTGACCACCGAGCGGGTGCACGAATGGGCGCGCCAGCAGGAGGGCGGGCTGACGCTGAACGGCGCCGCGGCCTCGCCGGGCCAGGTCGAGGGCACCGCCCGGGTGGTGCGCTCGGTGGAGGAGATCGCCAACGTGCGCGAGGGCGAGATCCTCGTGTGCGGCAGCACCTCGCCGGCGTGGGCGCCGATCTTCTCCAAGATCACCGCGACGGTGACCGACGTCGGCGGCGTGATGTCGCACGCGGCCATCGTCTGCCGCGAGTACGGGCTCCCCGCCGTGGTCGGCACCGGCCGCGCGACGTCCACGATCCGAACCGGCCAGACGATTGCGGTCGACGGCACCACCGGCGTGGTCACGGTGCGCGATGGCTGAGCACACGCGCGCGCTGGCCGAGCTGCGGGGAGCCGACGCGGCGGCGTTCGGAGGCAAGAGCGCGAGCCTCGGCGAGCTCCTGCACGCCGGGATCCAGGTACCGCCGGGGTTTGCGCTGGGCACGAGCGCGTTCGCGGAGTTCGTGGCCGAGAACGACTTGAGAGACCGGTTGGCGCGGGCCGATCCCGCCGCGGTGCGAGCGGCGATGCGCGAGGCGCCGATGCCGGCCGGCGTGCGCGACGAGGTGGCCCGGCGCTACGCCGAGCTCGCGGACGCGCCGGTGGCGGTGCGCTCGAGCGCGATCGGCGAGGACAGCGCGGAGGCGACGTTCGCCGGCCAGCAGGAGACCGTGCTGTGGGTGCGCGGCGCCGATGCCGTGTGCGAGGCGGTGCGCGACTGCTGGATCAGCCTCTACAGCCCGACTGCCGTCGCCTACCGCGCGCGCCTGGAGTGCGCACCGGAGCCCGCCATGGGCGTGACCATCCAGCGGATGGTGGACGCCGAGGTCTCCGGCGTCATGTTCACCTGCAATCCGGTGAGCGGCGACCCGAGCATGGTGGCGATCAACGCCTCGTGGGGGCTCGGGCTCGCCGTGGTCGGCGGCGAGGTCACGCCCGACGACTTCCTCGTGAGCAAGGTCACGCGCGAGGTCGTGCGCGAGCAGATCCAGGCCAAGGACCTCGAGTACGTACCCGATCCGGACGGCGCCGGGACCGTGCGCCGCGAGGTCGCCCCGGAGCGCCGGGAGGCGCCGTGCCTCGATCGCGACGCCCTCGCCGCGCTCGTCGACGTGGCCCGCCGTGTGCAGCGCTACTTCGGCTCCCATCAGGACATCGAGTGGGCGATCGCCCGGGGGGCGCGTGCGCCGGAGGGACTGTTCGTCGTGCAGTCGCGGCCCGTCACCGGCCTGCGCAAGCGCGGGGCGCCGGCGCCGGCGGACGCGATATCGCTCGTCATGAGCACGTTCGGCGCCGGGCGCCCGGACAGGAGCGCCTGAGCCCGTGGCCCTGAGCGACGAGGACGTGCGGGAGATCCTGCGCATCATCTCCGAGTCGCCGCTCGAGGAGCTGCGGCTCGAGACCGAGGGCTTCTCGCTCTACGTGCGGCGCGGCGGGGGCGCGCAGGCGCCGCCGCGCGAGGGCGCGCAGGCGCCGCCGCGCGAGGGCGCGCAGGCGCCGCCGCGCGAGGACGCACGCCCAGGCCCGCCCCCGGCGCCCGCCGAGGAACCGGCGCCGGCCGGCGCCCGCAAGGGGGCGGTGGCGATCGAGGCGCCGATGCTCGGGACGTTCTACCGCGCGCCCGGCCCGGGCGAGGATCCGTTCGTCGAGGTCGGCGCCACCGTCGAGCCCGACACCACGGTCTGCATCATCGAGGTGATGAAGATGATGAACTCGGTGCCGGCGGGGACGGCGGGGGTGCTCGTCGAGGTGGCGGCCGAGAACGGCCAGCTCGTCGAGTACGGCCAGCCGCTGTTCTACGTGCGCCCCGCATGAGGCGGGTGTTCATCGCCAACCGCGGCGAGATCGCGCTGCGGATCATTCGCGCCTGCCGCGAGCACGGGCTGGAGACCGTGGTCGGCGCCTCGGAGGCGGATCGCGACGCCCTGGCCGCGCGCCAGGCCGACCGCGCGGTGTGCATCGGCCCGGCCCCGGCCGCCCAGAGCTACCTGCGCCCCGAGCTGATCGTCCAGGCCGCGCGCGGGACGGGCTGCGACGCGATCCACCCCGGCTACGGCTTCCTGTCCGAGAACCCGCGGCTGGCCGCACTGGCGGGCGAGCACGGCCTGACCTTCGTCGGGCCGCCGCCCGAGGTGATCGAGCTCGCCGGCGACAAGCTGCGCGCGCGCGAGGCGGCGGCCGGCGCCGGCGTTCCGGTGCTGCCCGGGCGCGAGGTCGACTCGGCGGACGCCGCGCTCCAGCTGGCGGAGGAGATCGGCTACCCCGTGCTCGTGAAGGCGGCGGGTGGCGGCGGTGGGCGCGGCATCAAGCTGGCCCACGACGGCACCGAGCTGGGCTCGCTCGTCGCCCTGGCGCGCAGCGAAGCGGGCGCCGCCTTCGGCGATGAGCGCGTGTACCTGGAGCGCTACATCGCGCCCGCGCGCCACGTCGAGGTGCAGATCGCCGCCGACGAGCGCGGCCACGTGCTCCACCTCGGCGAGCGCGACTGCTCGGTGCAGCGCCGCTACCAGAAGGTGATCGAGGAGGCGCCCGCGCCCGGCCTCGACCCGGCGCGGCGCGCCGCGATCACCGAGGCGGCCGTGCGGCTGGCCGAGGCGATCGGCTACCGCAACCTCGGCACGGTGGAGTTCGTGCTCGACCCGGCGAGCGAGGACTTCTACTTCCTCGAGATCAACTGCCGGATCCAGGTCGAGCACCCGGTCACCGAGGCGGTTACCGGCCGCGACCTCGTGGCGCTCCAGCTCCGCATCGCCGGCGGCAAGCCGCTCGGGTTCGCGCAGGACGAAGTGCGCACGGACGGCCACGCGATCGAGTGCCGGCTGAACGCCGAGGACGTCGCGCACGGGTTCCGTCCCTCGCCGGGGACGCTGTCGCTGTTCTCGGTGCCGGAGCGCCCCGGCCTGCGCGTCGACACGCATTGTCATCCGGGGGCGGTCGTGCCTCCGTTCTACGACTCGCTGCTGGCCAAGCTGATCGCCCACGGGCCCGACCGCGAGGCCGCCACCGAGCTCCTGCTCGACGTGATCGAGGACGTCGACGTCGAGGGGGTCGAGACCAACCGGACGCTGCTGCTCAGCGTGCTCGGCCACCCCGACTTCCGGCGCGCGGCGGTGAGCACCGACTGGCTGGAGCGCGCGCTGGCATGAACACGATCGAGTTCGTCGACACCACCACGCGCGACGGCAACCAGAGCCTGTGGAGCGCCACCGGCCTGACCACGCCCGACGTGGTGGCGATCGCGCCCACGCTCGACCGCGTCGGCTACCACGCGCTCGACTTCACCTCGAGCACGCACCTCGGCGTGTCGGTGCGCTTCCACCGCGAGGACCCGTGGGAGCGGATCCGCCTGGTCAGCGAGGCGATGCCGAACACGCCGCTCGGGATGATCACCACCGGGATGCGCTTCATCTCCTGGGTCCCGGCGGCCGAGGACGTGATGCGCCTGTCCTTCCGGCTCGTCGTCCGCCACGGCCTGCGCCGGCTCCAGATCGCCGATCCCTCCAACCACCCCGAGCGGCTGCGCGCGATCGCGCGGATGGCACGCGAGGAGGGCTTCGAGGAGGTCGTGATCGGCCTCACCTATTCGATCAGCGACGTCCACACCCACGCCTACTACGCCGAGCACGCCGCCGCGCTGGCCGACTGCCCCGACATGGACCGGATCTACCTGAAGGATCCGGGCGGGCTGCTCACCCCCGACGCGGTCAAGGAGCTGGCCCCGCACTTCCTCGCCGCGGCGGGCGACCGCGCCGCCGAGCTGCACAGCCACTGCACGATCGGCCTCGCCCCGCTCGTCTATGTCGACGGCGTCCAGAGCGGCTTTCGCGTGGTGCACACCGCGTGCGGGCCGCTCTCGCGCGGTACCTCCCAGCCGGAGGTGGTGAGCACGGTGCGCAACCTCGAGGCCTCGGGCTACTCGCACCGGCTCGACCTCGAGGCCCAGGCCGAGGTGGCGGCGCACTTCGAGGAGCTGGCGAAGGAGAAGGGCCTGCCCGCGGGCGCGCCGCGGGAGTTCGACGCCGGCTACTACCGCCACCAGCTACCCGGCGGGATGGTGACGACGACGCGGCGCATGCTCGAGGAGGTGCGCCGGCCCGAGCTGTTCGACGCCGTGCTCGAGGAGGTGGCGCGGGTACGCGCGGAGATGGGCTATCCGATCCTGGTCACGCCCGTCTCGCAGTTCGTGGCCTCTCAGGCGGCGCGCAACGTGATCGAGGGCGAGCGGTGGCGCAACTTCTCCGACGAGACGATCCGCTACTTCCTCGGCCACTACGGCGAGTCGCCCGCGCCGCCGGACCCCGAGATCGCCGACCGCGTCACCGCCGACCGCCGCGCCGCGAAGCTGGGTGAGCTCCGGCCGATCACGCTCGAGGGGGCGCGCGAGCGCTTCGGCCGCCGCATGCCCGAGGAGGAGCTCCTGCTGCGGCTGACGATGCCGGCCGACCAGGTCGACGCGATGCTCGCCTCGCGCGCAGAGCAACCGCGGCCGGCCCCGCGGCCGCGCCGCGCGCACTCGCCGTGGGTGTCGCTGCTCTCCGAGCTCGCGGCGCGTCCCGAGATCAGCGAGTTCTCGCTCCGGCGCGAGGACGGCCGGCTGGAGTGGCGGCGTGCCTGATCTCGGCGGCGTGCGCGGCTTCGTATTCGACGTGGACGGGACGCTGGTGCACCGCGGCTCCGACGGTCGCGCTCGCCCTACGGAGGGAGCGGTCGAGGCGCTCGAGCGGATCCGCGCCTCCCGTCGCCCGCTCGTGCTCTTCACCAACGGCAGCCACGTCCCGTCGGCGGCCATCGCCGCCGGCCTGCGCGAGGACGGGCTCCCGATCGCCGACCACGAGATGCTGACCCCGACCGACAGCGCGATCGCCTACCTGCGCGCCACCCACCGCGACGATCGTGTGCTGCTGTTCGGCTCCGAGGCGATCGCCGAGCACATGCGCGCCGCGGGCGTCGATCTCACCACGGGCGAGGACGCCGCCGCGGTGTACGTGGCCCACCTCCAGCAGGTCGACCTCGACGAGGTCGAGCGGGCGGCGCGCGCCGTCGGCCGTGGCGCGCCGCTCCTGACCGCCAGCTACGTGCGCGGCTACGCGGGCGCGAACGGGATCATCTTCAGCCGCGGAGCGATGATCACGGCGGCGATCGCCAAGGTCACGGGAAAGCGCCCGCGGGTGCTCGGCAAGCCCTCGCGCGCCGCGGTGGCAGAAATCGCGAGCCGGCTGGAGGTCCCGACGAGCCAGACGCTGGTGGTCGGCGACGATCTCGGCATGGACATCGCCCTCGGGCGGCTCGGCGGCGCGATGACGATCCTCGTGCGCAGCGGGATCAGCGGCCAGGTCGAGCTCGATCGCCTGCCCGAGCGCCGGCGCCCCCACGCCGCGATCAACGGCGTGGGGGAGCTGCTCGAGTGGCTGTGACCTGGCTCCCGCGCTACGTGCTACTCGACTGGAGCTGCTGCGCGACGCAACGCTGGAACGCGTGGCGGCCGTGCTTGCCGCTTCCGTAGTACTGGCGGAACGTCTCGCCGTTGTGGGTCGAGGCGAAGCTCGGGTCGCTTCGCTCGGCGCGGCAGGTCTGCCGCGCGGTCTTCCGGCTGGTCCGGTTCTGCTGGGCGTGCTCGGAGACGCACTTGCCGAAAGCGTCCTTGCCGTTGGCCCCCGAGCCGTACTTCTGATCGAACGCCGACGTGCCGAGCGTGGCCCGCTCCTGGCGGCACTGCTGCTCGGCCTGCTGGCGCGGGGTGCTCGCGGTCCCGCTGTTCGAGCTCTTGTTGTGGCCCGGGGCGTTTTGCGAGTTCCCGCGGTTGTGGCCGTGGCCATAGCCGTGGCCGTGGCCGTGGCCGTGCGCGAGCGCGCTGGCCGCCGGCAGCAGCCCGAGCGCCAGCACGACGATCGCGAGGACAAGCTTCATCGGAATCTTCATTGCGTTACCTCCTCGGTGCCTCGATTCGAAGCTGACTACGCGCCAGGCGCTGAAAGGTCAGGCACTACTCCCGTGGGAATGCGACTGGCCGTTGGCGGAGGCGTGGACACTGCCCTGCGAGACGTTCCCCGCCTGCGAGTGGCCCGGGGCGTTGGCCGATACGGAGCGACCCGGGGGCGTGAAGCTCCCGCTGTTCCCGAGTCCTTGGCCGTTTCCGCGTCCGCGGGAAGGTGCGCTCTGGCTCGCGCCACGGCTGCCTTGGCTGCCTTGGCTGCCTTGGCTGCCCTGGCTGCCTTGCCCGCCGTCGCTGCGGCTGGCCTGGCTGCCGTGCGGCGGCGCGGTCGTCGCCTGAGGTGTCTGCTGCGCACGCGCAGGCGAGGACGAGGACGAAGACGACCGCGCGGATACGTACGTGTGCCCATCGCTTCGATGCTGGCGCGCTGTGCTCGGCGCTCTGGCGACGCGGGCCGCCGCCGTGCGCGCGCCCAGCGCGCCCGAGCGCGGATGCCCGGCGGACGCGCCCGAGGCCCCAGCGTGAGCCGCGGCGGCCGACCCGGTCCCTGCGCCGAGGCGATCGCCCGCGCCGGCGCGCGTACCGCCGCGGGGGTGGCCGGCGGAGGAGCTCGAATGGTGGGTCGCCTTCAACGCTGCCCCCAAGCCGAGCGTGGCCGTGGCGGCGACCGCCACCGTCGTGGCCACCTTGGTGCCGGTGAGAATGATCGTCGTCTTGCCCGCGGCTCCGGCCCCGACCGCGCCGCGCCGGCGTCGCGCCGGCGCCGCGTGGCCGCCGAGGGCCCGGCTCAAGAGCAGCCCGGTGGCCGTCGGCGGGAGCGCCGGCGCAAGCGCGCGCAGGTCGGCCGTGCGCTCCGGGATCGCCGCGGCGAACGCCGCGCACGCGCGACAGTCACGCAGATGTGCGCGCAGCTTGCGGCTGCGCAGCGAGCGTCCATCCCCGCTCGAGAGCTTGCGGCAGATCTCAGCGCAGGAGATCATCCGTGCCTCCTCGAGCTCGGCCAGGGTTCGGCGCGCTTCGAAGATCGACTGCTTGGCCGCGCCCGCGGTCGTCTCGAGGGCATGACCGATCTCCTCGTGCGAGAGCCCGCTCAGCTCGCGCATGAGCAGCGCCGCGCGCTGGCGCTCGGGGAGCTCGCGCAAATCGGCCAGGAGCCGCCGCATCCGCTCGTTTCGCTCGGCCTGCTCCTGGGTGGTGGCGATCGGCGCCGGCAACTGCTCGGGGAGCTCGCTGTGGGGCCGGCGCCGGCGCAGGATGGTGATCGCCTCGTTGTGGGCGATGCGGAACAGCCACGGGCGCAGCGGCGCGTTGCGCCGGCGCTCCCGCAGCGCCGCAAACGCGGCCGTGAACGTCGCCTGGAGCGCGTCCTGCGCGTCTGCGTCGTCGCGCAGCATCGAGCGGCAGTAGCCATACAGCTGCTGGTGATAGCGGTGGTAGAGCGCCGCGAACGCGCGCTCGCTTCCGCTCGCGACCAGGCGGGCCAAGCCCTCGTCGCGGATCGAGGCGATCTGCCCGGATCGGAGTGTGTGGGCTTGCCATCGAGCATCCACCGGCGTAGACGCGTGGCCGGCGTGAAAGTCAGGCTACCCGCGCGCGCCGGGAAATCCGCCAGTTACGTCAGGACGGGGCCTCGCGGCACGGCCCGCTCGGCATCCAGCCTCGCCAAGACCGGGCCGGCCGCGAGTCATCCAGCTGGCCCCACGGACGCCGAGCGGAGCGAGGCCCCAACCCGCGCTGTGAACCCCGGGAGCAGGAGCTCGATGCGCGCGCCGTGACCGTTCAGCGGGCCGAGCGCGCGCACCTCGCCACCGTGCGCCTCGGCGATCGCGCGCACGATCGCCAGCCCCAGCCCGGCGCCCCCGGCGGAGCGCGCCCGCGCCGAGTCGGTGCGGTGAAAGCGCTCGAACACGCGCTCGCGCTCGGACTCGGGGATCCCGGGCCCGTCGTCGATCACCGTGAAGCGGATCCGGTCGGCGCCTTCGCGCTCGACCTCCAGGCGCACCAGCCCGAGGTCGGGGTCGGTGTGCTCGATCGCGTTGCGCGCGAGGTTGCGCAGCGCCTGCGCCACCCGGTCGGGATCGGCATGGAGCGTGCCCTCGGGCACCCCGCCGCACTCGTAGCGGCGCTCGGCGGTCAGGCTGACGCCGTCCCACAGGTCGGCCACGAACGGCTGCAGCTCGAAGTCCTCCACGTGCAGGAAGTCGGTTTCCTCGGCCCGGGCCAGGAACAGCAGGTCGTTGACGAGCCGGCTGATGCGCATGATCTCCGCCTGCACGAGCCGCTCGACGCGCTTGACCTCATCGGTGGGGGGATCGGCCTGGGCGCCGAGCACATCGAGCTGTCCACGGATCACGGTCAGCGGCGTGCGCAGCTCGTGCGAGGCGTCGGCGATGAAGTCGCGCTGGCTCGCGAACGCCTCGGCCAGGCGGTCGAGCATGTGGTTGAAGGCGTGGGCGAGCACCTGCACCTCGCTGCCGGCGCGCTCGGTGCTCTTCATCCGCGGGGCGAGATCACCGGCGTCGACGCGCGTGGCGATCGCGGCCAGCCGCCGCAGCGGCGCCGACACGCGCGCGCCGGCGAAGTAGGAGGCGATCAGCGCGAGCGCCAGCGTGAGCGCCCCGGCGAGCAGGAACGCGCGCGCGACGCCGTGCTGGGCGCGCTCGACGATCGTCAGTGGCTCGCCGGCGCCGGCGACCACGTGCACGCGGCCGATCGTGACCGCTCGCTCCAGCACGCGGATGTCGCCCACGTCGGCCACCTGGCGGACCGAGTATCCGATCCGCGGCACGCGCATCTGCCGCGCCTCGAGGTTCTCGCTCGCCTGCTCGTCGGATGTCTCGCCGTCGTCGGGCGGCGCCGATCCCGAACACCTCCGGGTGGTTGCTGACCGGGCCGGCGCCCGGAACGAGCACGAACAGGAGCGTCGAGGTCGCGCTGTAGCTCTGCGAGCGCACGTACCGGGTCGCGGCGGCGGTGAGCTGCGCCTCGCCACCGGCGCTCGGCGCGCGCAGCGCCTGGGAGAGCTGCGCGGTGTCGCCGGCGATGTCGCGGTCGATCTCGCCGCGGAGCTCTGACCCGGTGTCCTGGTAGACGACGACGAAGATCGCCGCCACCGCCACCAGCATCACCGCGGCGACCCACAGCGTCAGCCGCCAGCGCAGCGACGCGGGCAGCCGCGTGCTAATCCGCCCCATCGAAGCGGTAGCCGACCGAGCGGACGGTGACGATTCTCGCGCGGTCGGCCGCGCCGCCGAGCTTGCGACGCAGGTAGCCGATGTACACGTCGACGACGTTCGTCCCCGGATCGTAGTCATAGCCCCACACGGTCCGGAGGATCTGCTCGCGGGAGAGCACGTGACCGCGATTTCGCATCAGGTACACGAGCAGCTCGAACTCGGTCGTGGACAGGCGGACGAGGGCCTCGCCGGCGTGCACCTCGCGGGTCAGGAGGTTGACGTCGATCCCGCCGGCGCTGAGGATCGTGTTCGGGGTCTGGGCGGCGCTCCGCAGCTGGGCGCGAATCCGCGCCGCCAGCTCGGTCAAGGAGAACGGCTTGGTCAGGTAGTCGACGGCGCCGGCGTCGAGGCCGGTGACGCGCTGCTCGACCTCGGACAGCGCGCTGAGGACGATCACCGGGAGCTCGGGGCGGGCGCCCTGCAGGCGGGTGAGGACCTCGAGGCCGCTGCGCTCGGGGAGCATCATGTCGAGCACGACGAGGTCGACGGCCTCGCCCAGCGCCATCTCGGTTCCGCTCGCGCCGTCGCGCGCCGAGATCACCTCGAAGTCGTGGGAGCGCAGCCCGCGCTCCAGGAAGTCGACGATCCCGGGCTCGTCCTCGATGATCAGGATCCGGTTCTGCATGCCTCAGCGGGCGTACACGGCGAAGAAGTCGCGGTCATCCGGGGTCAGGTAGCGCAGCGGCGAGCGGTCCATCGTGGCGAGCAGGTTGGCGGGATCGTGCGCGCCCGGGAAGCGATAGGTGATGAAGCTCGTCCAGTAGGTATTGATGTCGAGCTCCATCGCGCGCACCGCACCGGCGTGGATCATCACACTGGCCAGCGACCGCAGGCCCTGATCGGGTCCCGCGGCGTAGATCAGATTGCCGTGGCGGTCGATGCCCACGGCCGAGCGCCACACGAGCGCCTTGTTGCCGAGCGTGGCACCCCACTCGGGACCGTCGTTGAGGTTCGGGTTCGGGTGGCCGTGGTCGACGATCAGGGGCAGGTTCTGGCGGGCGAACACGACGTCGGGGCCGGCGATTGCGCCACCGTGCCACGCCACGACGTCGACGCGGCCGCTGCCGTAGCGGACGATCGTGGCCATCCCCGGCTGGAGCGGCGCGTAGGTGTGGCCGTGGTAGGCGAACCCGCCGCCCGAGTCAGACAGCTTGAAGGCGCTGTTGAACGTGGCCACGAGGTGGCTGCGCAGCGACGGTGGAACCTCCTCGGGTCCCCGGTCGGGCAGCCCCACGGCGGGCTCCTGGATGCCGGGGTAGAGCTGAACCGAGGTCCGCGTGTGGTCGATCCAGGCCACGCCGGCCACGGCCTGCGGATAGTCGATCGGGTCGGGCCGGAACTGCGTGATGAGCACGGGCGGGTGGGCGCCGCCGGGGGCGAACGTCGGCTCCCAGACTCCCTCGCCGGGCAGCCCGTGGGCGACCAGCGGCGCAATGTTCGCGGGGGCGATAGTGCGGGTGCGCTCGGGGAGCGACCGGGGCGAGCGCGCCCGCCTGGCGGGGGAGCCGGCGCAGCGCGGGGCCGCCCTTGGCCGGAGCGGTGAGCGAGTAGTAGGTGTTCTCGATGTCGTCGACCAGGCCACGGCCGCCGTTGCCCCTGACCCACTCGACGGTGCGGATGAAGAAGCTCGAGTCCGACGGGGACGACATCGTGTGCACGAACGACACGATCCCGGGGATCAGGCACAGCAACGCGGCGACGAGCAGGACCCGGCGCACCCGGCGCCAGCCCGCGAGCTGCTCTGGGCCCGTCGAGTCCGCGCTCCACGGGACCGGCGTGGACCGGGATGGCCTGCTGGAAGTCAGCATCTCCGCGCGTTAAGTGTGAAGCGACGCCGAGCGGCAGGCGCTAAAGAGAATCTGAGATGTTTTTCATCCTCCACATTCCCTGGGTTCAAGCGGGCAACATACGTTCGGCGGGGATGGACGAGGAGCTGACAGGGCTGGGTCGAAGCGAGGGCGTGGTGGCATTTGAGCCAGGAGCGATTCGCTGGGGAGCACCGCTCGCGCGGCGCCGGCGCGGCGCGCTCGGTGCCGTGGTGGCCACGCTGCGCCCGCGCCAGTGGGTCAAGAACGTCCTCGTGGTCGCCGCCGCCGGGGCCGCGGGAGCGCTGGGCCACGACGACGTGCCCGTGCGCGTGTCGCTGACCTGCGTGGCCTTCTGCCTGCTCGCCTCCGGCATGTACGCGATCAACGACGTGATCGACGCGCCCGAGGACCGGCTCCATCCTGCGAAGTGCCGGCGGCCGGTAGCCGCGGGCGAGCTGAGCCCGCTTGTCGCGGGCGGCGCTTGGATCGGTGCTGGTGGCCGCGGGGTTCGTGCTGTGCGTGCTCGTGCGCCTGTACTCTCGGGTTCGTGGCCGCCGCCTACGTGGCGCTGACAGTGAGCTACGCGCTCCTCTGGCGCCGCGTCGTGTTCCTCGACGTGGCCGCGATCGCCGGCGGCTTCGTGCTCCGGGCGCTGGCCGGCGGCGTCGCCGCTCCGGTGGCGCTGTCGCGCTGGTTCGTGCTCGTGGTCACCTTCGCGGCGCTGTTCATCGCCGCCGGGAAGCGCCGGGCGGAGCTGCAGCGGATCGCGGCCGGCGGGCGCCGCCGGGCGCCGCGTGCTCGGCCGCTACAGCGAGCGGCGGCTGCGCCTGATCATGGTCTCGAGCGCGGCACTCGCGCTCGCCGCCTACTGCGGCTGGGCGTTCATGCTCCCGGCTGTGCACGGCGTGCCGTGGCGCCCGCTGACCCTGGCGCCGGTCGCTGGTGGCGCTCCTCCGCTACGGCGCGCTCGTTCGCGCGGGCCACGGCGAGGCGCCCGAGGAGCTGGTGTTCGGCGACCGCGTGCTCGTGGTGGCGGGCGTGGCCTGGGTCGTGCTGTTCGCGTTGGGTGTCCATGCTGCAGGCTGACGCACGCGCGGTGGGCGCCCGGCCGGTCAGGCTCCGCGGCTGGGGCGGTGGCGCCGGGGTTGACGCTCGGCTCGTTCGGCCGGCGGGGGTGGAGGAGGTGCGCTCGGCGCTGGCGGGTGGCGAGGGCGCGATCGCGCGCGGCCTGGGCCGCAGCTACGGCGACGCCGCCCAGCTGGCGGGCGGGCTGGTGGTGGACTTGACCTCGCTGCGCGGCTTCGAGCTCGACCGCGAGCGGGGGGTGCTGAGGGCCGAGGCGGGCGTCGGGCTCGGGGAGCTCCTCGATGTGCTCGTTCCCGCCGGCTGGATGCTCCCGGTGGTGCCGGGCACGCAGCACGTCACGATCGGCGGCGCGGTGGCGAGCGACATCCACGGCAAGAACCACGGCGCGCACGGGACATTCGGCAGCCACGTGCAGGAGCTCGGGCTGCTGCGAAGCGACGGCGAGCTCGTGCACCTGGCGCGGGGCGATGAGCTGCTGGCGGCGACGATCGGCGGGATGGGGCTGACCGGCGTGATCGTGTGGGTGACGGTGGCGCTGCGGCCGGTGCCGAGCGCGTGGCTCGCCGTCGACACCGACCGCGTGGACAGCCTCGACGCCGCGCTGGCCGCGCTGTCGGCCCCGGGCGGCCCGCACCGCGTGGCCTGGCTCGATCTGCTCGGAGCGCGGTGGGGGCGGGGGGTCGTGACGCGGGCCGAGCACGTGGCCTTCGAGGGTCCGGACGGTCGCGCGGGCCGCGCGAGCGTGCCGGCGCGGGCGACCGTGCCCGCACGCTGGCCGGGGGCGCTCCTGCGTCCGGAGGCCGTGCGCGCGTTCAACGCGCTTCGCTTCCGGTCGGCTCCCCGCCGGGCGCGGGAGCACCTCGAGCCGATCGGCCGCCACATGTTCCCGCTCGACGCGCTCGAGGCCTGGCCGCGGCTCTACGGCCGCTCCGGCTTCTACCAGTACCAGCTGGTCGTGCCCTACGGCGCCGAGCGCGTGCTTACGCAGGTGATCGAGCTTCTGCATCGGGAGCGCACGCCGTGCTACCTGGCTGTGCTCAAGGACCTCGGCCCCGAGAACGACGCGCCGCTCTCGTTCCCGCTCGCCGGCTGGACGCTGACGCTCGACATCCCGCGCGCCGCGCCCCGGGCGCTGGCGGTGATGGACCGCTTCGACGAGCTCGTCGCGGAGGCGGGCGGACGCGTGTACCTGAGCAAGGACGCGCGGCTGCGTCCGGAGACGCTCGCGGCCATGTACCCGCGGCTCGAGGAGTGGCGCGCGGTGAGAGACGCCGCGGACCCGGCCGGTGTGTGGCGCTCCGACCTGGCCCTACGGACCGGTCTGGTGGCGCGGTGAAGCGGGTCCTGGTCCTGGGGGAAGCTCGGAGATCGCGCTCGCGATCGTCCGCCGGCTCGTCCGCGAGGGACCGGTCCAGCCCTACCTGCTCGGCCGCGACCGAGCCCGCCTGGAGCAGGCGGCGGGCGAGCTCGAGCGCGCCGGCTGCGTTGCGGTGGCCCACGACGTGCTCGACGCCGAGGACGTGGATGGGCACCCGCGGGCGCTGGCGCGGGCGTTCGAGGCCGCCGGCGGGTTCGACCTGGTGATCCTCGCCGTCGGGGTGCTGGGCGGCCAGGCCGGGCTCGACGCCGACCGCGAGCGCGCGCTCGAGGTCATGCGGGTCAACTTCGTGGGCTGCGGGTCGCTGCTGCTCGAGGCCCTGCGGGCGCTCCGCGCGCAGGGACGCGGGACGCTGGTCGTGCTCTCGAGCGTGGCCGCCGAGCGCCCGCGCGCCGCCAACGCGATCTACGGCGCGGCCAAGGCGGGTCTGGACGCGCTCGCCCAGGGTCTCGCCGACGGGCTCGCGGGCAGCGGCGTGCGCGTGCTCGTGGTGCGGCCCGGGTTCGTGATCGACCGCATGACCGACGGCCTGCCGACGGCGCCGTTCGCCACCCGTCCGGAGGTCGTGGCCGAGGCGACGGTGCAGGCCCTGAGCGGGGACGAGCACACGGTGTGGGTTCCGGGGCGGCTGCGCTACGTGTTCGCGGCGTTGCGCCACGTGCCGCGCGGCTTGTACCGGAGGCTTCCGCTGTGAGCCGGCGGGCGATCGCGATCGACGTGCTGCTGGCGGCCGGGCTCGCCGCGGTCGTGCTGATCGTGTCGCCGGGGGTGGCGCTCGCCGCCGTGATCGCGGTGCTGGTGCTGGTGCTCGGCGGGCTCAGCTTCGCCGTCGAGGCGCTCGTTGGACGGCGGGGCCGGCGCGGCTCCTAGGCCGGGGGCCGCGGGGACGGGGGCGCTGGGGGCGGGGGCGGGGGCGACGACCGCCGCCTGCGCGGGCGCGAGCAGCCAGGCCGCGACGACGATCATCGCGAACGCGGCCACGTGGATCAGCACCATCGCCGGACGGTGACCGAGCGGATCGCCGAACACGATCAGGCCGCCGATGATCGAGACGACATTGTTCCCGGCCGTCATCAGCGCGATCACGGGCATCGGCCGGCCGGACTGGAGCGCGCGCTGGAAGCAGAAGAACGCGGCCACGCTGGCGGCGATCGTCGCGAGCAGCCACGGCGAGGTGACGGCCGCGCCGACCCCGTGCCGGCTCGCGATGCCGGTCAGCGCCTTGATCGACACGTCGGCGGCGCCGTACAGGATCCCGCCGCCGGCGGCCAGCATCTGCGTGCGCCGGCGCTTGAACAGGAGCAGGCACGCCCCGGCGAGCACCGAGCCGGTCAGGTAGATCCCGAGCGGGCGGTTGTGGAAGTGCGAGTGCACCCCGATCGCGCCCCGCCCGATCAGGAGCACGAACAGCGCCACCGTGACGAGCGAGATGCCTGCCACCTCGCGGGGGGTCGGGCGGTGGCCGAGGACGCGGATCGCGATCGGCGCGAGCAGCGCGATCCCCCCGATCAGGAAGGCCTGGACGAGCGACAGCGGCGCCTGCGTAAGCGCGGCGATGCTGACCGCCCAGCCGGTGATGCCGAGCACGCCGCCGGCCAGCCACAGCCGCGATCGAAGCAGCGCGGCGAACGTGGCGAGCGGGTGGCGGATCGCGATCGCGGGCGCCGCCACCGATCCGGCGTGCTGGATCAGGTAGCTGGCGTTGAGCGCCACCGAGCCGGCGAGGGCCAGGGCGAGTCCGATGAGCAAATGGCTCATAAGGGGGACCATGCCCGGGTCGGTGGCGGGGCATTCATCGGTGGGCGGGTCGGCTTTGGCGCCGTGAGCGGCGGTTTTGATCGATATGGTCCGCATAGCGAGCCATATCGATCACGCGCCGGCGGCGGCGGCCGCCGCGGTGGCGCCGGCGGCGGCGCTCGAGCACGAACGAGCCGATCGCGATCGCGGCGGCGGGAAGCTCCAGCAGCGCGACCACGCCGAGCCCGGCGCTCACCACGATGATCGCGATCATCAGGGCGAGCGCGGCGAGGCCGTCGAACAGGAGGTCGCGGCGCAGCTGCTGGAGGTGGCGCCGGCGCCGGCGACGCTCGATCCGGGCCGCGCGCGCGTCGAGGGCCGGGGCGGCGCGCCGCGGAGCCCGGGGCGCCCGGTGGGGTGCGGGCTGCGCCGCCATTCAGAGACTGAGCGCGAGCATCGTCAGCCACACCCCGCCGGTCAGCTGGATGAAGCGATCGCCGAACAGGACCTCCTCGGGGGCGCCGGCGCCGCCGCTGCTGACGAGCAGCCCGTAGCGGAGCATGGCCACCGTGAACGGCGCGATCGTGAGCTCGCGCCACGGGTTCCCGGTCGCGTGCGTGAGCGCGAACGCCCACAGGCAGTAGGCCCCGAGCGCCACCGCCGCCGTGACCGCGAGCACGAGCCGCAGGAACTCCGCGGTGTACTGATCGAGCACGGGGCGGGAGCGCCGGGCCGCCGGGTCGAGGAAGTCCGCGTAGCGCTTGCCGGCGGCGACGAACAGCGCCGCGAACGACACGACGACGATGAACCAGGGCGAGCTCGGAACGCGCGCGGCCAGCCCACCCGCGAGCGCGCGGAGCACGAACGCGCCGGCGATCGCGCAGATGTCGGCGATCGCGACCTGCCGCAGCAGCGCGGTATAGGCGACGTTCAGCCCCGCGTATGCGCCCGCCGCGGCCGCCACGCTCGCCCCCTGGGTCGCCGCCACCGCGATCCCGAGAGCCACGGCGGCGAGGCCGGCGAGGAGCGCGTGGCCGGGGGCCAGCGCGCCCGAGGCGACGGGACGGTGGCGCTTGATGGGGTGGCGGCGGTCCTCGGGCGCGTCGTGCACGTCGTTGATCAGGTAGGCGCCGGTGGCGAGCAGGCAGAAGGCGGCGAACACGACCGCCACCCGCTCGAGCGCGCCTGTGCGGCCGAGCGCGCCCGCGGCGAGCGGCGCCGCGAACACGAGCAGGTTCTTGGTCCACTGGTGCACGCGCGCGGCGCGCACCCAGGTGCGTACGCCGCCGCGTGGACGGCGCAGCGGCGCGACCACGCACGGCTCGGAAGAGGCGGCCCCCGGACGAGGCTCTCGACCGGGATCTGGCCGTGCGGCGACCGGGGTCATGTGCACGGCAATTCTGTGTGCGCGCCTAATCGCCTGCCCCTGCTTCGGATGAGACTTCTCTAAGCCGGGCCCACGTCGAGAGGAGGGTGCGCCACCATCGCGAAGCGCTCTTTCGCCCTCATCCGAGCGCCTCGACGCATGCCCTCCCACGCTCACCCCATCGCCCGCGGCGGCCCGGGGCGCCGCCCGCTCCCGGCGCGCCTGACACCGCTGCGGCGCGCGCGCCGGATCGCGGTGCTCACGCTCGCGCTGTGCGCGATGCCCGTGTCGATCTCGTACCTGACGGCGGTGCTCGGACCGTCTAACTCGAGCTTCACGATCCGCTCGTTCGAGTGGCTGCGTGACCACGGCGCGGCCCAGGTCGCCTCGCAGGCGGAGAGCTTCTACTACTCGCTGAACGCGCCCTCGACGGGCGGGCCCACGCTGCGCAGGCTCCCGCTCCACTCTCGGCTGCCGGCCGCCGCCTGGCACCCGCCGGACATCGCGCCCGTCGTGACCCCGGCGCTGCCCGGCGAGGGCGTGTGGGTGCCGAGCGAGAGCTGGAGCGGCGCGAACGCCCCCGTCCAGATCACGCAGTTCCGCAGCGACCCGAGCTATCCGCAACTGGTGGCCGGCGTCGCCTGGATCGATACGGCCCGGACCCGGATCCAGCTCTACCCCGGCCGGCTTCAGCCCTCGGTGGCGGTGGCGCGGGGGCCGATGGAGGTTCCGGCGGGGTCGCGCTCGCGCCTGCTGGCCACGTTCAACAGCGCCTTCAAGCTCGAGGATTCGGGCGGCGGGTTCGCGCTCGGCGGGCGCACGTACGCGCCGATGAAGGCCGGCATGGCGACGCTCGTCGGCTACGACGATGGCCGCGTGGACGTGGTGGCGTGGCCGGGCGGCGCCGTCGCCCCCGGCGATGTGGCGTTCGCTCGGCAGAACCTGCCGCTGATCGTGTCGGGCGGGCGGCCCAATCCGAACCTGTCCGACGGTCCCGAGTGGGGCAGGACGCTCGGCAACGCGGTCCGCGTGTGGCGCTCGGGAGTCGGCGTCGACGCGCGCGGCGACCTCATCTACGCCGCCGCGAACTACCAGACCGTGGGCTCGCTGGCCCAGATCCTGATTCGCGCCGGCGCGGTGCGGGCGATGGAGCTCGACATCAACTCCTACTGGGTCACGTTCATCAGCTACGGGTCGCCGGGCGCCGGCGCGCCGAGCAGCCTGCTCCCGGGGATGACCCGCGGACCCGAGCGCTACCTGAGCCCCGACGACCGCGACTTCCTCGCGGTCTACCTGCGCTAGCCGCGCCGCTTAGAGCCCCGAAGCCCTCGACGTGCAGGCGCGCCGGCGCCACACCGGCCCGCCGCGCCGCCGCGGCGACGGCATCGGTGAACGGCTCGGGGCCGCAGATGAACACGTCGCGCTCCGGCAGGTCCGGGATGTGGGCGCGAAGCGTGTGTGGGTCGAGCGTCACGCGATTGCGCGATCCGAACGCGGCGAGCACGCGCCCACCGTGCGCCCGCACGTGCTCGCGGACCTCGTCGGCCAGCAGCAGCTGATCCTCGTTCGCGGCCCGCAGCAGCACGACCGGGTCGGCGCCCGCGGGCAGGTCCTCGAGCAGCGCCCGGATCGGGGTCACGCCGACGCCGGCGGCGATCAGCGCGACCCGCCCGGTCGCGGCCTGCTTGGTGAACGCGCCGTACGGTCCTTCGATCGCGATGCGGGTGCCCGGCCGCAGGCCGGCGACGGCGCGGGAGTGCTCGCCCAGCGCCTTGATCGTCACCCGCATGTACGGCGGTTGCGGGAGCGCCGAGATCGAGTAGGGGTGGGCGTGCAGCCACAGGCCGCGCGCCATGAAGCGCCACTGGAAGTACTGGCCGCCGGAGATCGCCAGGCGCTCGAGCCGGCGCCCGCTGACCACGAGCGAGATCACGTCGTCGGACTCCTGCACGACCTTGACGACCCTGAGGCGGTGGTACGCGCTCCGCCACGCCGGCAGCCCGATCCGGCACGCGAGTACGACGCCGGCGGTGGCGAGCCACAGGAGCGTCCACGCCAGCCGCGCCAGCGGATGGTGCACGAACGAGGCCCCGGTCGCGATCTGGTGCGAGAACGACAGGGCCAGCGCGAGGTAGGTGAGCAGGTGCAGCTGCCACCACGTCTCGTGACTCATCCGCCGGCGGGCGGCCCGGATCGACAGTGCGGAGACCGCGATCAGGAGCGCCAGCGCGAAGATCGCGCCCAGCATTCCCTCGTAGTGCGAGAGCGCCACGCCGAACTCGTGCCACACGCCCGTGCGCTGGAGCTTCGCGTAGCCGATCATCGACGTGGCGGCGTGGACGGTCAGGAGCAGCAGCGGCCACGGCGAGAGGCGGCGGTGCCACTTGGTCAGCCGCGGGTGGCCGATCAGCCGCTCGAGTGCCGGGAGCCGCGCCACGAGCAGGACCATGAACAGCAGCAGGTAGGCGCCGGTCAGCCCGGTGATGCGCCCGATCGCCACGTCGAGGCCGCCGGGCGCATGCAGGCCCCGGTGGGTCAGCGAGCCGAGCGCGCTCGCGACGGTGGCGCCGAGTCCGGCGCCGGCGAGGCCGAGGACCGCGTCGGCTGCCAGGTGGCTCGGCACCCGGGCAGCGCGATGCGAGGCGCGGCGCGGGGCCGAGGGGGGAGGGATCGAGCGAACCGTCACCGAGGATTACTTCGGCAGCAAATGCCCCGCAAGCAAGGGAAATGAGGAGATTCACACGTGAGACTTACGTTTCCTGCCGATCAACTGCCCATGGCGACGAGACGGACCACGCCCTCGCTCGGGCGGATGCTCACGGTCGCGGCCGGTGCGGCCGGCCTCGGGTTCGGAGCAGCCGCCGCGGCGCAGCACCACGAGCCGGCGGCGCCGGAGCGTACGGTGCGCGTCCGCGTAGCGGAGCGCGTCGTGCCGCGGGCGGCGGTGGCGCCCCTGCCCGCGCCGGCACCGGCAGCACCAAGCCGAAGGCCTCGCCCCCGAAGCCGAAGGCCTCGCCCAAGCCGAAGCCCGCCAAGCCGAAGCCGCACCCGAAGCCTGCCCCCGTTGCCGCCCCGGCCCCGGCCCCGGCCCCGGCCCCGGCTCCGGCACCCGCCCCGGCCCCGGCACCGCCTCGGCCCCAGCCCAGACCTTCAGGCCCCGGCGCAGCCGCCGCCCGTCCAGGCGCCAGGCCGCCGGCCCAGACCCCAGGTCCCGGTGGCGCCAGGCCGCGCACGTCGCGGCCGCGCCGGCCCGGCCCCGGTCGTCTCCGGCGGCTCCTGACCGCCGCTACGTCGCGGCGCCGACCGCGCCCTCGCGCTTGACCTCAGGCGGGATCATCGGGCCCTCGCCCGAGGGATCGGCGATGCCCTCCTCGAGCCACGCGTAGCGCCCGTCGAGCAGCTTGTCGGCGGCGGCCTTGTTCTCGTCGTCGTCGTTTGACCACAGCGCGGTGAACAGGTCGTCGGCGCGGCGCTTGGCCTGGCGGCAGAACAGGTCGGCCAGCTCGCGCGCCTGCTCGCGCCGCTCCGGGTGCTCGCGCCCGATCGTGTCGGCATAGGCGATCGCCGAGGCCATTGCGAACAGCTCCGCGCCGATGTCGACGATCCGAGCCAGCCACGCCTGGCGGTACTCGAGCTTGGCCTGCCAGCGGGTCATGCCGTAGAAGGTCGAGCGGGCCAGCTTGCGCGAGGCGCGCTCGACGTAGCGCAGGTACGTCGACAGATCGCCGAACTCGTCGAACGAGCGCGGGTTCTGGCCCTTGCCGACCACGAGCTGGGGCAGCCACTTGGAGTAGAACGCGGCCGCCTTGCCCGCAGCCTGCGCCTTGGCCTTGGCGTCGGTTTCCGTGTCGAGGATGTCGCCCGCCACCTGGAGGTGCTGGTCGACCGCCTCGCGCGCGATCAGCAGGTGCATGATCTCGGTCGAGCCCTCGAAGATCCGGTTGATCCGCATGTCACGGAAGGCGGCCTCGACCGGGACCGGCTTCTCGCCGCGCGCCTTGAGCGACTCGCCGGTCTCGAACCCGCGCCCGCCCCGGACCTGCATCAGCTCGTCGACGACGCGCCAGCCGAGCTCGGAGCCGTACAGCTTGGCGATCGCCGCCTCGATCCGGATGTCGTTCTTCTTGTCGTCGGCCAGCCGGCTGGCCACGTCGAGCATCGCCTCGAGGCCGAACGCGCTCCCGGCGATGAAGGCCAGCTTCTGGGCCACCGCGTCGTGCTTGCCGACCTTGCGGCCCCACTGCTCGCGCTCGTTGGCCCACTCGCGGCCGATCTTCGTCCCCCACTTGGCGATCCCGACACAGATCGCCGGCAGCGCAAGACGGCCGGTATTCAGAGTCGAGAGCGCGATCTTGAGGCCCTCGCCCTCGCGCCCGATCCGGTTCTCCTCGGGGACGAACACGTTCTCGAGCCGGGTCACCGAGTTCTCGATCCCGCGCAGGCCCATGAACGCGTTGCGGTGCTCGACGGTGACGCCCTCGCTGTCGTAGGGGAGCACGAAGGCGCTGATCCCGCCGCGGTGCCCGTCGGACTTCGGCACCTTGGCCATGACCACGACGATGTCGGCGATCGCGCCGTTGGTCGCCCACAGCTTGCGGCCGTTGAGGACGTAGCCGCCGTCGACCGGCTCGGCGCTGGCCGCGAGCCGTGCAGGGTCAGAGCCGACGTCGGGCTCGGTCAGCAGGAACGCGCTCACGTGATCCTTCGCCACCAGCGGCAGCCACTTGCGCTTCTGCTCCTCGGTCCCGAACATCCGCAGCGGCTCGGCGACGCCGATCGACTGGTGCGCGCTCAGCAGCGTCGAGAGCGACGCGTGCCACACGCCGGCCATCGCCAGGGCCCGGTTGTAGTAGACCTGGGAGAGGCCGAGGCCGCCGTACTCGGTCGAGACCTTCATGCCGAACGCGCCGAGGCGCTTCAGCCCGTCGAGCACCGCCTCGGGGATCTTCGACTCGCGCTCGATCTCGAGCGGATCGACCTCGTTCTCGAGGAAGGACCGCAGCTCGGCCAGGAAGCGCTCGCCCTTCTCCACCGCCTCGGGCTCGAGCCGCGGCTGCGGGTGGATCAGGTCGAAGCGGAAGTTGCCCAGGAACAGCTCCTTGCCGAAGCTCGGGAGCTTCCATTCGGTTTCGCGCGCCGCCTCGGCGACCTCGCGTGCTTGCTTCTCTGAAACCTCGGTGGCCACGTGTCGTCTGCTCCTAACCGGAAGTAATCGAAACTCTCATGCTTTGTACCCGATCGGCGAAGGATGGTGCCGCGGCGCACGCGGTAGCGACGGGCGGTGCGCGCGTCGTGACGGTAGGCTGACCGGATCCGATCCAGGGAGGCAATGATGGTCAAGCTCGTCGTCGCGTATGGGCAGCCGGACGATCCGGCGGCATTCGATCGGTACTACACCGAGAAGCACATCCCGATCGCACAGAAGATCCCGGACGTGCAGCGCTTCGAAGCCGGGAAGGGTGCTCGGCACCGCGGACGGGTCGGCCGCGCCGTACTACTTCATCGCCGAGCTGTCGTTCGACTCCCCCGAGGTGCTGCAGTCGGCGATGCAGAGCGCCGAGGGACAGGCGGCCGCCCAGGATGTCCGAACTTCGCCACCGGCGGCGCGACGCTGATGGTCGCGGAGGCCTGATCGCGACCAACTGAGATGACGTCGTCCGGCGGCGACACCCACGGAGCGGGAGCGGACGCTGAGCGGCGGCTCCGCTCGCATGGCGACGGCGCGTTCAAGGCGACACGGCGGTTGTTGGTGCTGGAGGTCTTCGGTACGCCGCACCTGATCGTGGGTCGGGGCGAGTCGGGAATCGAGCGAATGCGCAAGCCGGGGGAGCCGCGAATCGAGCGGCTTTGGAGCGAGGACGCCGGGCCGTCCCTGCTCTGGCCGAGCACGCCCGACCATGACAGCGCCCCGGTTGCCGCCTGGCTGGGCGAGAAGGAGCGTGGCATTCCCGTGTTCGCCGAGATCGTGCCGGACGGCGTCGCTGAGACGCTCCTCGCCCGGGCCGGCGCCGGCTGGAAGCCCGTCGGCCCGGTCGTCGCCGTCGACGGCACCCGGGCCGGTTCGATCTGGCGCGCCGACGACGGCAGCGTGTTCCTGCCGTTCGATCCGGACGCGGTCCAGCTCAACTACCTGAGCGAGCGCTACCGCGAGATCCTGGTCGGTGCCGGCGCGCGGCGGTGGAAGCAGCGCGCCCTGCGAAGCTATTACCGCGCGCGCGGCTGGATGCCGAAGGCGGTGCAGATCTGGCTGCGTCGCCGGTATGCACCGATTCAGGCCCGGGGGGCGTTCCCCCGGTGGCCGGTCGAGACCGGGCTGCACGACTTCTGGGAGTTCCTGGGCTCGATCCTCACCGCGATCCTCGGCCGGCCGGTGCCGCGGATCGCGGCGTGGCCGGACGGCGCGCAGTGGGCGCTGGTCCTCACCCACGACGTCGAGGGCGCCGCCGGCGTCGAGGCGATCGAGGCCGTAGCGACGGTCGAACGCGCTGCGCGTGTGCGGTCGTCGTGGAACCTCGTGCCGCAACGCGATTACGAAGTCCCCGGCGAGCTGATCGGCCGCCTGGTCGCCGACGGGTTCGAGGTGGGCGTGCACGGGCTCTACCACGATGGCCGCGACCTCGAGTCCGAGGCGACCTTGCGCGAGCGCCTTCCGGGCATGCGCGAGGCGGCCGCTCGCTGGAACGCCGTCGGGTTCCGCTCGCCGTCAACGCATCGCGGATGGAAGCTGATGCGCCTGCTCGGCTTCGACTACGACTCGTCCTATCCCGACACCGACCCGTTCGAGCCCCAGGCGGGCGGGTGCTGCACGTGGCTGCCGTTCTTCAACGGCGAGACAATCGAGCTCCCGCTCACGATGCCCCAGGACCACACCTTGTTCGTGATCCTCCGCCACCGCGACGAGCGCGTCTGGGTCGAGAAGGCTGAGTTCCTGCGCTCGCGAGGCGGCATGGCGCTGATGGTGACCCATCCGGACTACCTCGGCGACGGGAGGATCCTCGGCGCGTACGAGCGGTTCCTCAATCTGTTCGCTGATGACCCGACGGCCTGGAAGGCGCTCCCGCGGGAGGTCAGCGCGTGGTGGCGCCGGCGCGCCGCGTCGAGCGTGAGGTGGAACGGAGCGGCGTGGGAGGTGACCGGTCCGGCCGCGGGGGAGGCGCGCATCGAGTTCGCCCCCGCGCCGGGAGCCTGGCTGGAGCGGGTCGGAGGTGGAGCCTCGGGCGCGCCCGGCGAACGTGTGCCGGTCGCGGCCTGAGCGAGGCCACCCGGGCCTGTGATGTCCTCGAGCGTTTGGCAAGCCGGCGGCGTGACACACGAGGGCGGGCACTCGGATCTTTGCCACGTGGCGATCGTGGGCGCGGGCCCATACGGCCTGGCCGCGGCGGCGCACCTGCGGCGAGCCGGCGGGCTCGACGTCCGCGTCTTCGGCCAGCCCATGTCGTTCTGGGCTGCGATGCCGCGCGGGATGCTGCTGCGATCAGCCTGGGAGGCGTGCCACATAGGCTTTCCCGCCGGCCCGCTCACGCTCGATGCCTACCAGGCGCAAACGGGGATCGCCGTGGGGCGCCCTGTCCCGCTCGAGGCCTTCGTGGACTACGGCCACTGGTTCCAGCGCACCGCCGTGCCGGACGTGGACCGGCGACGGGTGGTCGAGGTTGACGTGGCGCCGGAGGGCTTTCGCCTACGCCTCGAGGACGGAGAGAACCTGCGGGCGCGACGGGTCGTCGTAGCCGCGGGGATCGAGCCGTTCCCGGCGCGGCCGCCCGTGTTCGCGGGGATGCCGCGGGAGCTCGTGACGCACTCGTCCGAGCATCGCGATCTTGGCCGGTTCCGGGGCGCCCGCGTGGTGGTGCTCGGCGGCGGGCAGAGCGCGCTCGAATCGGCGGCCCTGCTCCACGAGGCCGGTGGCGAGGTCGAGGTCATCACGCGCGCGGAGCAGGTCATCTGGCTCCGTGGCGGCACCGTCCAGCGGCGCCTCGGACGGCTGAAGCCGCTCTTCTACGCGCAGACGGACGTGGGGCCCGCCGGCCTCAGCCGCCTCGTTGCCGTCCCCGCTGCTTTCACGGCGCTGCCGCGTCCGGTCCAGGCCAGGCTGGCCCACCGCGCGATCCGGCCGGCCGGCGCGCGCTGGCTCGTCGAGCGGCTCGCGGAGGTCCCGATCACGACCGGCCGCGTGGTCGTCGAGGCCACCGCAGACGCCGGCGGCGTGCACCTCGTGCTCGACGACGGCACGCGGCGTACGGCCGAGCACGTGATCCTCGGCACCGGCTACCGCGTCGACGTCGCAAGCTATGACTTCCTCGCGCAGGGACTGATCGATCGCGTCCGCCGCGTCGGCGGGTATCCGGTCCTCCGCGGCGGGTTCGAGTCCTCGGTCCCGGGGCTGCACTTCCTCGGCGCTCCGGCCGCGTGGAGCTTCGGGCCGACGATGCGGTTCGTATCCGGCTCGTGGTACGCGGGCCGGCGGCTGGCGGCGACCTTGCGCAGGAGCGCGACCGTGAGTTAGCCGTGGCGGCGCCGGGGGCGATCGTAATCGGCGGCGACTACCAGGGACTCGGCATCGTCCGCAGCCTCGGGCGCCGGGGAGTGCGCGACGTGCGTCATCGACGACGAGCGCTCGATCGCGGCGCTTCTCGCGCTATGCCGCGCATGCCGTCAGAGTGCGGGACCTCCGCGACGAGCAGGCGGCGATCGACGCGGTGCTGGGCGCTCGCGCGCGCTTGGGCCTGGACGGCTGGGTGCTCTACCCCACGCGCGAGGAGACGGTCGTCGCGTTCTCGCGCCACCGTGGCGAGCTGGCCCGGCATTTCCGCGTTCCGACGCCGGCGTGGGACGCCGTCCGGTATGCCTGGGACAAGCGGGAGACCTATCGGCGCGCGGCGGAGCTGGGCATTCCGACGCCGCGCACCTGGAATCCGCGTCACCCCGACGAGCTCGAGACGGTCGAGGCGGATCCGCCGTTCGCGATCAAGCCGGCGATCAAGGAGCACTTCCTGTACGCCACGCGGAGCAAGGCGTGGAAGGCGCAGACGCGCGATGCGCTGCGAGAGCGGTTCGGGGCCGCGTCGGCGATCGTCGGCCCCGGTGAGGTCATCGTCCAGGAGCTGATCCCGGGCGACGGTCGCCAGCAGTTCGCCTACTGCGCGCTCTTCAAAGCCGGCAGAGCGCTCGCGAGCATGGTCGTCCAGCGGCGGCGCCAGCATCCGATCGAGTTCGGCCGCGCGAGCACGTTCGTGCGGACGGTCGAGGTTCCGGCGCTCGAGGAGCTGGCGGAGCGGTTCCTGCGATCGATCGACTACTACGGCCTCGTCGAAGTCGAGTTCAAGCTCGACCCGCGGGACGGTCGCTTCAAGCTGCTCGACGTGAACGCGAGGACGTGGGGATACCACTCGCTCGGGGCCAGGGCCGGGCGTGGACTTCGCGTACCTGCTCTACGCCGACCAGATCGGAGGAGCGGTGCGGCCGTGCCGCGCCGCGCCCGGGGTCCGCTGGGTCCGGCTGGCCACCGACCTGCCGACGGCGGCCGTCGAGCTACGCGCCGGTCGCCTCGACCTCCGCTCCTACATCCGGTCGGTCGCGGGCGCCGACGAGGAGGCGGTGTTCAGCCGCGACGATCCTCTGCCCGGGATCGTCGAGTGCCTCCTGCTTCCGTATCTCGCGCTCAAGCGGGGCTTCTGAGCCCGCCGGGACGAGCCGCCGGGCACCTCAGGCGCGCCACACCGATTCGACGTTGGTCCCGTCGGGGTCGAGCACGTAACGCCGCGTAGTAGCCGGCGCCGTACTGCGGCCGCTCGCCCGGGCCGCCGTTGATCGCGGTAGCCGGCCGCGCACGCGGCGGCGTGGAATGCCTGAACGGTCTCCCGGTCTGGCGCGGGGAAGGCGATGTGCAGGCTCTCGGTCGGCGGGCGCGCCGTCGGCGATCAGCGAGAACGTGGCCCAGGCGCCGCGGAACTGGCGGCCGTGCTCCCACCGCCGGCCTCCCCTCAGCCCGGTGTAGCGCGCCACCGTCTCGTAGAACGAAGCCGCGGCGTCCAGGTCGCGCACGCCGATCCACAGGTGGTCGACGTTGCCGCCTCGCCGCGTGTCCCCGTGGTGCACCGCCTCGGCGCTGTTGCCGTCAGGGTCGCGCAGGAAGCCGCCGTAGTAGTCCGGGGCGTACTGAAGGCGCTCGCCGGGCGCGCCGTCATCCTCGTAGCCGGCGTCCACTCCGGCCTGCCAGAACCGGTCGACGGCCTCCCGAGACTCCGCCACGAACCCGACGTGCAGGTTGTGCGTCGGCGGATGCTCGCCGTCGGCCTCGATGATCGCGAAGTCCTCCCAGGCGACGATGTCGGCGCGGTCGTGCGTCGGCTCGATCCCGATCGCCCCCAGCACGGTGCGGTAGAAGCGCTCGCTCTCCTCGCGCGAGGCCGCCCGGATCGTCACGTGGGCGAACATCCCGCCGGCGAATCTACTCTTCCGTAGCTTCGGGCGTACACTGCCGCGCCGTGGCACGGATCCTGTTCCTCACCGGCTTTCCCGGCTTCATCGGCCGGCGCCTGACCAAGGCCCTTCTCGCCGCCGATCCCGACGCCACCGTCGTGGCGCTCGTCGAGGAGAAGCAGCTCGACCGGGCGCGCGAGTGCGCCCAGGCGATAGACGCCGAGCGGATCGAGCTCCTGACCGGCGACATCTCGCGCGAGGACCTGGGGCTGCAACCGTCCGAGCGCGAGCGTCTCCAGCGCGAGGTCGTCCAGGTCTTCCACCTGGCCGCGATCTACAACCTCGCGGTCCCGCTCGACATCGCCGAGAAGGTCAACGTCGCGGGCACCGGCAACGTGCTCGAGCTGTGCGCGCGCTGCGAGCGGCTCGAGCGCCTCAACTATGTGAGCACTGCCTACGTGGCCGGCGACCGCACCGGCGCCGTCTACGAGCACGAGCTCGTCCTCGGCCAGGGCTTCAAGAACCACTACGAGTCGACCAAGTTCCAGGCCGAGGTGTGGGTCCAGATCCGGATGCGCGACATCCCGACCACGATCTACCGCCCCGCGATCGTCGTCGGCGACTCCCGCACGGGCGAGACCGAGAAGTTCGACGGGCCGTACTACATGCTGCGCACGATCGCGCGTGCGGCCGAGCGCCCCGGCCCGATCCCCCAGATCGGCAGCGAGGACTCGCCGTTCAACGTCGTCCCCGTCGACTTCATCGTCTCCGCGATCGTCGCCGCCTCGGGCGACGAGGAGGCGCGCGGCGAGGTGCTCCACCTCGTCGACCCCGAGCCGATCAGCGCCGCCGAGCTCGCGCGCGTGCTCGCCAAGGAGTACGCCGGCAAGGAGCCGTCGCTCCGCGTCCCCGGCTCGTTGCTCGAGAGCGCCCTGCGCTTCAAGAAGGTGCGCGACTACTTCTCGGGCGCCCCACGCGAATCGATCATCTACCTCAACCACCCGGTCCGCTTCGACACGCGCAAGGCCTCGGAGCTGCTCGCCCGCCACGACATGCGGGTCCCGCACTTCCAGGACTACGCCGGCCCGATCGTCAGCTTCTTCCGCGAGCACGAGGACGATCCGGCGTACGTGCCGGCGTAGCTACGCTTGAGCGGGATGCCCCCGCCCCGCTGTCGCTTCGCCCCCTCGCCCACCGGCTACCTGCACGTCGGCTCGGCCCAGTCGGCGCTGTTCAACTGGCTGTTCGCGCGCCACAACGACGCCGAGTTCCTGCTCCGGATCGAGGACACCGACGCCGAGCGAAACCGCCCCGAGCTGACGAGCAACATCCTCGACATGCTCCGCTGGCTCCAGATCGACTGGGACGGCGACCCCGTGCACCAGTCAGAGCGCTTCGAGCTCTACCGCGCGGCCACGTTCGTGCTCGAGGAGCGCGGCGGCGTCTACTGGTGCGACTGCACGCGCGAGGACGTCGAGCGGCGCAACAAGGAGCGCGGCGGCAAGCCCGGCTACGACGGCTTCTGCCGCGACCGCGGCCTTGACCGCGCCCCGGGGCGCGCCCTGCGCGTACGCACGCCGGACAGCGGCGCGACCGCCTGGGAGGACGTCGTGCGTGGGCGGGTCGAGTTCGCCAACGAGAACCTCGAGGACTTCGTGATCGTGCGCTCCAACGGCCTGCCGCTGTTCCTGCTCGCCAACGCCGTCGACGACCACGAGATGGCGATCACCCACGTGATCCGTGGCGAGGATCACCTCAACAACACGCCCAAGTACCTGCTCCTGTGGCAGGCGCTCGGCTACGGCGAGGATCCGACCTTCGCCCACCTTCCGCTGCTCGTGAACGCCGCGCGCAAGAAGCTCTCAAAGCGCCGCGACGACGTCTCGGTCGCCGACTACAAGGCGCGCGGAATCCTCGCCGAGGCGATGCGCAACTACCTGGCGCTGCTCGGCTGGGCCCCCCGGGACGGCGTCGAGATCCGCCCGATCGAGGAGATGGTCGAGCAGTTCCGCCTCGAGGACGTCAATCCCGCCGGCGCCTTCTTCGACCAGCAAAAGCTCCTCCACGTCAACTCGCACTACATCCGCGAGTTGCCGACGGAAGAGTTCGTCCGCCTGGCTGCCGAGTTCGTTCCTCCCGGCGAGGCCCCTCGAAGCGCGCTGGAGCAGCTCGCGCCGCTCGTGCAGGAGCGGGTCCGGACGCTCGACGAGGTCCCCGGGATGCTCGACTTCCTGTGGCTCGAGGAGCCGGCCATCGACGAGGACGCCTGGAGCAAGGTCGCGCGCGACGCCCGCACGGGCACGATGCTCGACGCCGCCCTCGAGAAGCTCGGCGACGCCGACTGGTCCCCGGAGGGGATCGAGGAGGCGATCCGCGCCGCCGGCGCCGACGCCGGCTACGTCAACGACGAGGGCCACGTCCAGCTCGCCAAGGCGCAGGCCCCCGTCCGCATCGCCCTGACCGGCCGCCGCGTCGGCCCGCCGCTGTGGGAGTCGACGGCCGCGCTCGGCCGCGATCGGGCGGTGGCGCGGCTGCGCACCGCCCGCGAGCGCCTCAACGGCGCCGGGGCGCCGTAGCCCGAGTCCTCGCCCTAGGCCGCGCGCTCAAGCAGTTGCTGTCCGATGAAACCGCCGGCGGGCGCGCCCGGCGGGATCGCGAACACAGCGCTACCGACGTGCACGATGAACCGGCTGAGTGCGTCGTGGGCCGCCAGCCGGCGCTGGACCGGGACGAACTGCCGGCGCGGGTCGCGCTGGTAGGCGAGGAACAGCAGGCCGGCCCCGCCGTCGTCGCCGATGAAGCTGTAGCCGCGACGCAACATCGCGATCCCACCGTTGGCGCGCGGCGAGCTCAGACGCGAGTGTGCGTCGGGCGGGATCAGGGCCTCGTCGGCGAGCGGTAGCGGGTCGAACTCGTTCACGCGCCCGAGGGGCGCCCCGGTGTCACGCCGCCGCCCGATCACGCGCTCCTGGTCGGCTACGGGCAGGCGCTCCCACGCCTCACGGTGGAGCCGCACGTCGCGGACGACCAGGTAGGTTCCGCCCTGCATCCAGCTGCGCTCGCCGCGCGCCGCCCACACATGCCGGTCGAGGTCCTTGCCCCGGCGTAGGTTCATCGTGCCGTGCTTGAAGCCGAGCAGGTCGCGCGGGGTGCCTTGCGCCGGCTCACCGGCGCGCCGCACGAGGAACCCGTCCTGGCGCCAGCGCACGTGGGCGGCGCCGGACGCCGCGTGCTCCAGGGCGCCGAGCGCCTCACGCACGGCGACGGCGTCGGCGCCCGCGGCCACCACGCAGACGTCGCCGCCGCACAAGGCCGCCTCGAGGCGGTCACCCGGGAAGGCCGGGAGCTCCTCGAGCGCCACCGGCGCCGGCCCGACGCCGAACCGGTTACGCGCGAAGACGCCCGGGCCGAGGCCCAGCGTGATCGTCGCTCGATCAGCGCGCATCTCACGCTCGCTCGCGGCCGACCACAGCGCCAGCAGGTCTCGGAGCTCGACGGCGCGATCCAGGTCGAGATCGAAGGCGGCGAAGCTGACGTGGTCGGCGTGAGCGCTCGCGATCCCGGGCTGGTGGGCTCCGAAGATCGTGGCCGGCCGGCGATCGGGCCGGTAGGACTCGCCCGGCCCCCGCTCGCGGACATGGACCCCGTGGCGCCAGTGGCGCGATCCGGTGGACGCTCGCATGACCGGCCACGATACCCATTGAGACGCGGGGCTTTAGTTGTTTCTTAGAGCGCCGATACACCAGTTGTAGTCCGATCGGGATTAGCCCGACGGGCGGACGTGGCCCGGCGCACCCTGTGCCCGTCTGCATCGCTCCGCACCCAGGGGAGTACGAAGACTTTGTCAGGCATCAGAGAACGGGACGCTGTGCTTTGCTCGCCCCTCGAGCTGCTCGAGGGCCTTGGCGTACCTGTCGTGATCGCCGACCTGGACGGCACGATTCGCGAGGGCAACGACGCCGCGGCCGAGCTGTACGGCGCCGGGGAGCTGGCCGGCCGCCCGCTCGCCACCGGCCTGCTTACGGACGCCGACCTGGGTCCGTGGATCGTCGAGTGCGCGCTCGAGCGGGGAAGCTGGCAGGGCGCACTCGAGCTCGCGGGCGCGTCGCTCGAGGTCCGCGCGACCGCGCTGGCCGGTGCTGTGGCCGTGGCCTTCTTCACCAGCCCGCACGCCACGCCGACGGACACCCTCCGCGCCACGATCGACTCGCTGAGCGCGCACACCGCCGTGATCGACGCGCGCGGCGAGGTCGTCGCGGTCAATGCCGCCTGGCGCGAGTTCGCGCTGAGCCAGGGATCGGGATCCGACTTCGTCGGCGCCAACTACCTCGCGGTGTGCGACACCGCCGGCGAGGAGCGCGCCGCCCGGGCGGCAACGCAGCTTCGCGAGCTGCTGAGCGGGGCCCGCGAATCGATCGAGCTCGAGTACCCCTGCGGCGATCGCTGGTTCGCGCTGCGCGGGATGCCCTACGCGACCAATGGTCAGCGGTGCGCGATCGTGATCCACCTCGACATCACCGAACGGCGCGCCAACCGCGAGAAGGCCTTCCTCCAGGCGGCCCTGCTCGACGAGCTCGACGTGGCGGTGATGGCCACCGACCTCGACCACCGGATCATCAGCTGGAACGCCGGCGCCGAGTACCTGTACGGCTGGAGCGCGCAGGAGGCGATCGGCCGCCGGGCCGACGAGCTGATGCTCTCGCCCGGCACCTCGATCGATCCCGCCATCGGCGCCCGGCTCGCCGGCGGCCACTGGGATGGCGAGTGCAGCTCCCGGCGCAAGGACGGCTCGATCTTCCCCGCCTACTTCCGCATCAGCGTCGTCCGCGACGACGACGATCGCGACAACGCCGTCGTGTGGGTGTCGATGGACATCTCCGAGCGGCGCAAGTCAGAGCACCACCTGAAGCTGGCCCGGGATTACCTGCGCGCGGTCATCGACGGCATGGGTCAGGGGATGTACACGCTCGACGAGGCCGGCCGTGTGACCTACATGAACCAGGCCGCCCAGGACCTGCTCGGGTGGTCGGCCGAGGAGCTGCACGGGCGCGATCTCCACGAGCTCGCCCACAACCGTCACCCCGACGGCACGCCCTTCCCGGCCGCGGAGTGCCCGATCCTCCGCAGCCGCCTCGGCGAGATGGTCCGGATCGAGGAGGACGCGTTCGTACGTGCCGACGGCACGCTGATGCCGGTTGCCTACACGGCCGGGCCGTTCTCGAGCGGAGACGGCGTCGAGGGCACCGTGGTCGTGTTCGAGGACATCTCCGAGCGCCAGGCCCAGACGCGCCAGATGGAGCGCGACCTCGAGAAGCTGGCCACGATCAAGCGCATCCGCAACGCGCTGGCCGACGACGGCTTCGTGCTCTACGCCCAGCCGATCGTCGACCTCGAGAGCGGCGAGACCGTCCAGCGCGAGCTCCTGATCCGGATGCGCGACCCCGACGGCGACGGCGTGCTGGCGCCGGGCGCGTTCCTCCCCGCGGCCGAGGAGTACGGCTTCATCTCCGACATCGACCGCTGGGTGATCACGCGCTCGGCCGAGATCGCCGCCACCGGCCTGGCCGTCGAGCTCAACGTCTCGGCCGCCTCGCTCGCCGACCCGGGCCTGACCGATTTCATCGCCGAGGCGATCGAGCGCACGGGCGCCGATCCCACCAGGATGGTGTTCGAGATCACCGAGACGACGCTCGTCTCAGACCAGGCCGCCGGCCGCGCGTTCGTCACCGCGCTGCACGAGCTCGGGTGCAAGGTCGCGCTCGATGACTTCGGCACCGGCTACGGCGGCTTCACCTATCTAAAGCAGCTCCCGATCGACTACCTGAAGATCGACATCGAGTTCGTCCGCGACCTCTCCCACAGCATGGCCAGCCGCAAGGTGGTCGAGGCGATCGTCAACCTCGCCCATGGCTTCGACCTGCAGACGGTGGCCGAGGGCGTCGAGGACGAGCCGACGCTGGCGCTGCTCCAAGGGCTCGGGGTCGACTACGCCCAGGGCTATCACCTGGGTCGCCCGGGTCCGCTCGAGGTCTAGCTGGGGCGCGCGGCTGCGCCGCGCGTCGCCTGGGGCCGGTTGCGCGGATCCTGCGCGCGCTCGCGATTCCTAGTTTGGCTGGGGAACGATCCGGATGTAGGGCCGCGGCGACTCCCACTCGCCGAAGATCTCCTTGGCCTCGTCGTTGGAGACCGAGCCCGAGATGATCACCTTGTCGCCCTGCTGCCACTGCGCCGGGGTCGAGACCTTGTGCTTGGCGGTGAGCTGGAGCGAGTCGATCACGCGCAGGACCTCGTCGAAGTTGCGCCCGGTGCTCATCGGATAGACCAGGATCAGCTTGACCTTCTTGTCCGGGCCGACCACGAACACGTTGCGCACGGTCTGGTTGTCGGCCGGCGTGCGGCCCGGGTCGCCCTGCTCGTCGGCGGGGAGCATCCCGTAGAGCTTGGAGACGTTGAGGTCCGAGTCGCCGATCACCGGGTAGTTGGGCGCCGTGCCCTGGGTCTCCTCGATGTCCTTGGCCCACTTCTCGTGGTTGTCCACAGCGTCGACCGAGAGGCCGATGATCTTGGTGTTGCGCCGGTCGAACTCGGGCTTGATCTTGGCCATGTAGCCGAGCTCGGTCGTGCACACCGGGGTGAAGTCCTTGGGGTGCGAGAACAGGACCGCCCACGAGTCGCCGATCCAGTCGTGGAAGTGGATCTTGCCCTCGGTGGTCTCAGCCTCGAAGTCGGGGGCGGTGTCGCCGATTGCCAATGCCATTGTCTTCTCTCCTTCTACAGGTGTCCGCTCCCCAAGATGATATCCCGGTCGGGTTTCAGGCCTTTTTCCCTCGTCCCGCTCGTGATCGCCGGCGTCGCGCTGCACCGGCCGGGCACTAAGGCAATACGGTGAGCGAGATCGTCTCGGACTCGCCGGTGCCGTGCGGGTTGCTCGCGCTGACGCTGAGCACGTAGGTGCCGGGGCGCAGCCCGCGCGGCAAGGTGAAGCCGCCGGCGGCGCCGTGGTCGGCCGCGGTGGTCCGCGTGCGCCCGGCCGCGGACGAACGTCCCGGTTGGGTGTCGGCGTCGCGCGCGCCATGCCGGCCGCAGGCGCTAGCCGCGAGCGGAGTCGAACGAAGCGCGTGCCAGCGCACGAGCGCGGGCTGGTCGGTGTGCACGGCGACCCGCGCGGTCCGCGCCAGGCACGCGGGCGCGGCCAGGCGCTTGATGGCCGGGGGCGCGAGCGGGCCCGCGCGCAGCCCGATCCTCAGCCTGTCCCCGCCGCCGCGCACGATGAGCGTGGCCCGGGCAGCGCGGGGACCGCTCGGTCGGTAGAGCACCGAGACCCGGCAGGAGCCGCCGGGTCCCAGGCGCGCCCACTGGCACCGGTCGGACTGAACCGCGAAGCCGTCGGCGCGCGTGGCGCTGAGTGAGGTGGCCCCGAGCGACACAGGGGCGGGGAGGGGGTTGCGCAGCTCGAGCACGAGCCGCTGGACCTGCCCGGCGCGGTCGGAGGCGCCTGTGGACTCGAACGCCGGCCGGACGTAGGCGAGGCTCGCCACCGATGGCGCGTACGCGCTCACGGGCACATCGAGCGCGCCGTCATCGGTGGGCACCGCGAGCGTCGCTCGCGCCGGCCCGCCGGCGCTCGGCGCGAAGCGGATCGTAACGGCGCAGCTCTGCCCGGGCTCGAGGATCTGCGCCGAGCAGTGGTCGGCGCCGATCGGCGAGCGGGGCCTCCCCCGCGGAGGCGAGCGACAGCGCGCCGAGCTGGAGTGGCTCGGATCCCGGGTTGGAGATCGTCGCGCTCGCGGTGGCGGTCGAGCCCGCGCTCACGAGCGGGAGCGCGATCGTCGAGGGCGAGGCGGTCGCGCCGGGTCCGGGACAGTCGCGGCCGAGCAGCACGTAGCAGCCCGAGAGCGCCGCCACGGCGGCGTACGCCGGCTTCTCGATCGGCACGGCGGTGGCGCTCGGCGGGTCGAGCACGTCGCCCCCGAGCAGCCCCTCGGAGGCGAACTGCCCGCCGAGGTTGTCGCGCTCGGTGACGAACACCTGGCTCGCGCCGGCGTCGAGCAGCGTCGGGATCGACGCGGTCAGGAACGCCGCCTGCGAGGTCGCGCCGGCGGCATAGGCAGGGTCGTACTGGTAGGCGGGATCGGACGGATAGCCGTGCTCGGTGACCCACAGCGGGCCGGCGAACCCGTACTGGGCGAGGAAGCTCCGCCACGCCGCGACGTCCGTGGCAAGCGCGCTGAGACGTCCGCGCTCGTGGATGTTGGCGATGTCGAAGGCGTCGATCGCGTTCGCGCCGGGGGTGCCCAGCACCTGCTCCAGCCAGCTCATCCCCGAGGTGCCCGAGATCCCACCGAGCAGCACGTTGGCCTGCGGGTCGATCGACTTGATCTCGTCGTGCGCGGTGCGCAGCATCAGCGCGTACTGCTGCGGAGTGCCGCTGAAGAAGCTCGGGCTGTCGGGTTCGTTCCAGATCTCCCAGTCGCGGATCACCGGGTCGGCGTGGGCGACGATCTGACCGATCACCGAGCCGTAGTCGGTGAGGTCGTCGGTCCCGCACCGCGCGGGGTCCGCGGTCGGCTGCTGGCAGTCGGCGATCCAGGGCGGAAGCGAGAGCAGGTCGGCGATCACGCGCAGGTGGTACTGCTGCGAGAGTGCCATGACCTCGTCGAGGCCGCTGAAGTCGGGCGGGCTCGAGGGGCTCGTGAACACGATCGAGGGCTGGACGTCGAGCCGGATCGACGACGCGTGCAAGGCTGCGGCCTCGGCGAACATGGCTCGCATGAACGCCGGCGGGGCGCTCACCTGGAGCATCGAGTGCACGCCGATCGGGCTCGTGGCGGCGGGCGTCGCGGCGCGCGCGGCGCTGGGGCACACGCCCGGCAGAACGAGAGCAAGGCCGATGAGCGCACTGACGGCGAGCACCCTGGACGCGTGAAAACGCCTCATTTACGCGTCACCTAGCGATAATGGCGGCCATCGGGAGTGCATTTGTCCGCCGCGCGAGGTTGAATGTCGCCCCGCGACTAACCCCTTCGATCGCAGAGGAGTGCCCGTGGCACTAACGCAGACACAGCTGGCGACCGCCGTCGCTGACAAGACCGGCCTGAGCAAGGCCGACTCCAAGCGCGCGCTGGATGCGCTGGAGGAGATCGTGCTCGAGGAGATCGGGAACGCCGAGAAGGTGCGGATCGGCGGCGTCGTGCAGCTGACGGTGCGGGTGAAGCCGGCGCAGAAGTCGCGCAAGGGCCGCAATCCCGCGACCGGCGAGGAGATCACGATCGCCGCCAAGCCGGCGAGCGTCGATATCCGCGCGCGGCCGCTGGCCAAGGCCAAGGGCGCGCTGCCCTCGATTCGCAAGGCGCGCCGGCGGCTCCCCGCCTGAGCCGCTCCACAGCCGGGAGTACGCTGTCGGCAGTGCACCCGTTGCCGATGGCGCCCGCGTCCTGCGCGCTCGACGAGGCGGGACTGGATGCCCAGCTCGCGCGCTACCGCGCCGTGGGGAAGGGCGCGCGTGTGCTCGCGCGCAGTCCCCGCCGCGCGGTGATCGGCGTCAGCGCGCGTGTGTCCGAGCGCGTGGTCGAGCAGCTGCTCGCCGTCGAGCGCGCGTGCTGCCCGTTCTTCGAGCTTGCCTGGGAGGCGCGTACTCGCCGCCTGACGGTGGCGGTGCCGAGCGCTCAGCACGAACCGGCGCTCGAGGCGGTCCTCGGCGCCTTGGGCGCTCAGGGGGCTCAGGGGGCTCCCGAGGCCGGCCGGCCACTGGAAAATCCTCTGCATACGTCGGTCATCGGCGACTCCCCGCCGGCGCGCAAGCCCTAGCCCTCCGTAGTTCCCCCGCGGATGCGGCAAGCTTCGGCCCCATGGGAACCACGTACAACGTGGCGCTGTTCTTTCACCTGCTCGGCGCGCTGACGTTCTTCGCCGGCGTCGTCGTCGCCGGGGTGACGTTCGAGCTGGCGCGCCGGCGTGAGCGCGCGGTCGACGTGGCGGCGCTGCTCTCAGCCTCGCGCGTCGGCGCGATCGTGGTCGGCGCCGGCGGGCTCGTCGTGGGCGTGTTCGGTCTGTGGCTCGTCCATCTCGGCCACTGGGGCTACGGCTCGGGCTGGGTCGACTGGGGGATCGGGCTGTACGTGCTCGTGCTTGTGCTCGGTGGCGCCGGCGGCGGGCGCCCCAGGCGCGCGCGCCTGCTCGCCACCGAGCTGGCGGCGCGCGATGAGCCGGTCAGCGCCGAGCTCCGCGCGCTGCTCGACGATCTTCGCTCGCGCACGCTCAACAACGTCTCGCTGGCCGTGGTCATCGCCATCGTGGCGGTGATGGTGTTCAAATGAGCTCCGGCGCGCCCGCGCGCCGCTACGGCGGGAAGTCGCTCGAGGAGCGGCGCGAGGACCAGCACGAGCGCCTGATCGCCGCCGCCCGCGACGTGTTCGCCCGCCGCGGCTTCACCGCCGCCGGCATCGACGAGATCGTGGCCGAGGCGCGCGTGTCGCGGAGCTCGTTCTACTCGTTCTTCGCCAACAAGGAGCAGTGCCTGCTCGCGGTGTTCGAGGAGGGCGTGCGGCGAATCTCCGCCGAGCTGCTCGAGGTGATCGCGCAGCCGCTCGAGCCGGTCGAGCGGATCCGGGCCGAGATAGCCGTGCTCGCCCGCAGCTTCGCCGCCGATCCCGCGATGGCGCGCGTCCTGCTGATCGAGGCCGTCGGCGCCACGCCCGCCGTCGAGCGCGCGCGCTCCGCCGCCCGCCAGGCCGCCGCCGACGTGATCGAGGCCCAGCTCGCGAGTATCCGCTGTGGTCGGAGCGGCCGGCGCAGGAGCGCTCGGTGGTGGCGCTGACCACGATGGCGGCGATCGCCGAGTCCCTCAGCCACCTGATCGCCACCGGGCGCATCGACGAGTGGCCGTCGGTCGTCGGGCCGGTGGCGGACTACGTGGCGCGGGGGCTGGGGGCCTCGGGCAAGCTCGGCGGGTGAGGGCGGCGGTGGCGCGTCGGCGCGGATAACGTCGCCCGCGTGGGCTGCGCCTTCGCCATGGGCGAGGTTTGCCGCGTTGGGCGCGGATAACGTCGCCCGCGTGGGCTGCGCCTTCGCCGTGGGCGAGGTTTGCCGCGTTGGGCGCGGATAACGTCGCCCGCGCGAAAGTCCGGCGCAACGAAAGCAGACGTTGCCCCGGAGTGCGACCCTACGCAACAAACGTGTACGTGTACGTTCTGGTATCGTTCTGCGCCGTGGCGAGGCTGAGGAGGATGCGACCGCTGTGGATGTCGCGCAAGCGACTGGTGGCGATGTCGCTCGGGATCGGACTCGCCCTCGCCACGGCCGCCACGCTCCCGGCCAGCGCCACCGCGCGCGCCTACACGCCGTACTTCGACGCCCCGCTCCAGCTCTCGAGCAACCCGTACACGTTCGGCCAGGCGCCGGTGTTCCTGCCGAATGGGAAGGTGCTGGCGAGCGATGACTTCGGCAACTCGCCCTACCCGAACAACACGTATGAGGCGAACGTCGACGGGTCGGACATCACCTGCCTGACGTGCGAGCTCGGGAGCCAGAACCTGGTGCCGGCGGTGCGGCCGCAGGGCGACTGGATCATCTTCCACTCGTGGGTCGGGCACTCGATCACGTTCGGCGCCCCCGGCTACGGCGGGATCGGCTCGGAGCTCTACGCGATGCGCCCCGACGGCAGCGACGTGACCAAGCTCTACGCCGACCCCTCGGTGGAGAACGGGGAGGGCACCGACGACTACCACGCGTACTGGTCGCCCGACGGCAGCCGGATCGTGTGGACGCACTTCAACGGGAACATCATCAACGGTGGCGGTCAGGGCACGTGGGACGTGCGGGTGGCGAACTTCGTGGTCGTGAACGGCAAGCCGACGCTCACCAACGTGCGCGTGGTCCGGCCCGATGACGGCCACTGGTACGAGACGCAGTGGTGGGCGCCCGACAACAGCGGCTTCCTCTACACCGAGAGCTGGGGCACCGCCACCGACACCGAGCTGTTCTACTGCCGCCTGCCCAAGACCGGGCCGTGCCAGTCCACGCAGCTGACCGACACGCCCGCGTGGAACGAGCAGGCGCTGTTCACGCCCGACATGAAGGACGTGATCTTCATGTCGAGCCGCGACCATCCCGGCTTCCTCAACACCTGGATCCAGATCGCGCGGGACCTGAACCTCACGAGCCAGTACGACAACTACCTGATCCTGCCGATGTTCGACCTCGGCTACATGCAGCCGATCGCGCAGGAGGCGACCGACCTCTACATGGAGAACCTCCAGACGCACGCGATCCGCCGCCTGACGACCGACGGCGACCAGGGTTGGGTGACGCCCGAGTTCACCTGGACGCCGAACAACGGTGAGCTGTTCTGGACCGAGAACCGGCTGCCGCCCGGGCTGACCGTGCCGCTCCCGCTGAACCTCGCGCTCCAGGCCCAGAACACGGTCAACTACATCCTCCACCCTTACCTCAATCCCAAGAACATCGCCTACGGCAACATCACCAACACGGTGCTGCCGGTGCAGCAGCAGACGCGGATCATGGTGTTCGGAGGCACATGCGCGCCCCCCGCCTCCTACACGTTCGCGCTGCACCACGCCCGCCGCGCGCGCGTGACCAAGGTGACCGTGTGGCTGAACGGCGCCCGGATCGTCAACCGCAGCGGGCGCAACCTGCGCCAGGTGACGGTCAGCCGCCCGCTCGAGCAGAGCTTCACGATCCGCATCCGCACCGTGCAGAGCAACGGCCGCAGGACCACGCAGACCCACTCGTACACGGGCATGGGCTGCTACGCGAGCTCCTAAGCGCGAGAATCCCGGCCGGTGGCCGAGGACGATTACCTCCCCTACGGGTCGATCCGTCGCGCGCCGGGGGAGCCGCCCCGGTTGTGCGTGGCGCTGGGCGAAGACGCGATCGAGCTCGCGCAGATCGCCGACCGCCTCGAGGGGATTCCGCGCGAGCTGATCGACGCACCCAACCTCGATCGCCTGCTGCAGACCGACGCAGGCACGTGGCGCGCGCTGCGCACGGCGCTGACCCAAGCGCTCGCCGACGCTCCGCCGCCGGGCACGCCGCTGACCCAGGTCATCCCCTGCCTGCCCTTCACCGTCGGCGACTACGTCGACTTCTACTCCTCGCTTCAGCACGCCACGAACGCGGCTCGCATCTTCGGCCGCGAGCTCTCCTCCAACTGGCGCCACCTGCCGGTCGGATACCACGGCCGCTCGAGCACCGTGGTCGTCTCCGGCACGCCGATTCACCGGCCCTGCGGCCAGCGCCCCGGTCCCGACGGCCCGACCTTCGGCCCGACCCGCGGCCTCGACGTCGAGCTCGAGCTCGGCTTCGTCGCCGGCGGCCCGCCCAGCGCGCTCGGCGAGCCGATCTCGATCGACCGCGCGGCCGAGCGCATCTTCGGCTTCGTGCTCGTCAACGATTGGAGCGCGCGCGACATCCAGGCCTGGGAGTCGCGCCCGCTCGGGCCGTTCCTGGGCAAGTCGTTCGCCACCTCGATCTCGCCCTGGGTGGTGCCGGCGGCCGCACTCGACGCGCACCGCGTTCCCGCTCCGCCCCAGGATCCCGAACCGCTCCCCTACCTGCGAACCGATGAGCCCTGGGGCCTCGACATCGAGCTCACGGCGACGCTCCAGCCGGCGGGCGGGCGGCCCCCACACGATCGCCCGCACCAACGCGCGCGAGCTCTACTGGACCGCGCCCCAGCAGCTCGCCCACGCCGCCTCGAACGGGGCGGTGATCCGGCCCGGCGACCTGTTCGCCTCGGGCACGATCTCCGGAAGCGCCGCCGGAAGCCAGGGCTGCCTGCTCGAGCTGACCTGGAACGGCGAGCGCCCGCTCACGCTCGCCGACGGGGTGACCCGGACGTACCTCGAGGACGGCGACATGGTCACGATCACGGCGCCCGGCTTCGGCGGGCTGCGCGGCGAGATCCTCCCGAGCGAGCGCTAACGGCCGGCCTGAGGCCTCGGGAGGGCGGCGGCGCTGTTGGCCCCGTGCGTGGCCTCGCTCGCCAGGTCGGCGACCAGGATGCCGTCGCGGATCTGGGCCATCAGGTCGCCCACGCCGCTCGGCGAGTGGGGCATCAGGATCGTGTTCGTCTTGGCCCCTTCGCCGAGCGCCCGGATCATGTCGGTGTACTGGGTGAGCGCGACCAGCGCCATCGCCTCGCGCGGGTCGAGGCCCTGCTGGGCGATGATCTCGAGCGACTCGCGCAGGCCCTCGGCGATCGCCTTGCGCTCGGCGGCCACGCCCTCGCCCTGGAGGCGCATCGTCTCCTTCTCGCCCTCCGCCTTCTTGACCGCGAGCGTCTTCTGCGCATCGCCCTGGGCCGCCGCGGCGATCTGGTTGCGCTGCGAGGCGTTGATGTTGTTCATCGCGTCCTTGACCCGCTGGTCGGGCTCGATGTTCGTGATCAGCGCCTTGACGATCTCGTAGCCGTAGTCGGCCATCTGCCGGTGCAGCGTGTCCTGGATGTGCATGGCGATCGTGTCGGCGTCGGCGTAGGCCTCGTCGAGGTCCATGCTCGGGAGGTGCGAGCGGACGACGTCGAACGCGTAGGACTGGATCTGTACTTCCGGGTTATCGAGCTTGTAGTAGGCGTCCTGGACCTGCTGCTCGGTTGGGCCCACCTTGTACTGCACGGCGAGCTTGACCCGGACGAACACGTTGTCCTTGGTCTTGGTCTCGATCTCGGAGTTGAGCTGCTCGACCTGCAGGCTCATCCGGCCGGCCACGCGCTCGACGAACGGCGTCTTGGTCTGCAGGCCGGGGCCGGCTACCCGGACGAACTTCCCGAAGCGCTCGACGAATCGCGCGCTCCTGCTGCTCGACGGTGAAGAAGAAAAGCGGCATGTCAATCCCCCTTTGAGGACATCCTGTGTGTGCCGGCCCCCGCGTCCGCTCCACCAGAGTTAAGCAGGTGTCCCCAGCCGGTCAATGCACGTGGGGTACCTTCACGCACATGGCGCAGGACCTCGACCCGGCCGAGCTGCTCGAATGCGCCGCCGACGAGCGGCTGCTGAGCGGCGACGCCGCGCTCCCGGCCGCCGTCGGCCGGCCCCTCCCGATCCCGGTCAGCCGGCGCCGGGGGCGGATCGTCGGGGTCGGTGCGACGCTGACCGGGGCCACCCTGATCAGCGGCATCATCCTGTTCGCGGTCGGCGCCGTCGAGGGGTTGCTCGACGGGTCGGTCCTGGCGCTCGCGGTCATGGCCCTCGGCATCGTGCTGATCGCCACGCACTGGGGCTGGGTGCACGTCGCGGAGTTCACGGGCAACACGATCGAGGCCCGCGAGGCTCGCGCCGTTCAGGCGCGCAACCGGGATTGGCTCCAGGCGATCGAGCCCTACACGCGCTACGAGGTCTCGACTCAGGTCGCCGACGACGGCTCGATCTGCATCGTGCGCACGCGCTACCAGCCGGTGCGCACCGGCGAACGCGGGTTCACGTTCGTGGCCGAGGCCGAGCACCAGGAGCTTCACGGCGAGGAGGAGCCGGCGGCCGAGGTCACCGAGCGCGCCGAGCTGCTGCGCCGCGAGGCCGCCCGCGACACCGAACGCGAGCGCGAGCGCTTCCAGGCCGCGGCCGACGCCTATGAGACAGCGCTGCTGGAGCGCGGGGAGGAGTCGGCCCGGCTGGCCGCCCGCCGCGCCGCCTCGCAGGCCCTGTCGGAGCGGATCAACGAGAACCTGCGCGACCCGCCGCTGCTCGAGTAGCCCCGCCGCCGGCGCGGCCGGCGCTCACGGTCAGCGGTTTCTGCGCCGGCGCCGGTGCCGGCGCGCCGGCGGGCGGCCCGCACGCCTGCTCGGTGGGCGTCGCGCTCGACGGGACGATGTTGCCCGTGAACGACTGCTTGCCGAGCGTCGGATCGCCCTGGCGCAGCTCGGCGGCCGCGACGGCGTCGAGCCGTGTGGCCAGGTCGGCGAGCCAGGCGATCTGACGGGCTGCGAGCCGCGCATCGAGCTTGTCCATGTCACTGTTGTCGTTCTGCGTGAGCAGGTAGTTGGGGCCGGCGAGCCCGCCGATCTGGGGCACGCCGGCGGTCTGAAACGGCCCTCCCACGCCGAACTGCGCGGGCGGGCGCATCAACGCCGTCCGCGGCAGGTCGTGGGCGACCACAGTGTCCCGCGTGAGGTCGAACATCTTGCCCTGGGTCGTCCAGACGGCGTAGATCTCGGGCCGTCCGGTGGGGTGGTAGCCCTGCTCGAGCGAGTCATCCCATTCCGTGCAGCCCAGGTGCTCGACCGTGAGCGCCGCCGCAGCGCGCTTGATCAGGTCGGGATGGGCGTCGATCCAGCCCGTCGCCTGCGGGAGATCGTTACTCATGTGGCCAGGCCAGCACGCGAACACGAGCGTCCGCTCCAGCCGCCGGCGCGCCGGCAGCCCCGCGAAGTAGCGGGCCAGATGCACCAAGGCGACGCCCCCGTTCTCCTCGACGAATCCCTGCCCGTCGGTGTGCGTGTCGAAGATCAGGACCTCGTCGCTCTTGCCGGGGAGCACGGCGGTCACCGTCGGCGTCGGCACCGTCTCCCGCGTGGCCGTCAAGGTCAGCCGCGTGCTCGGCCGGGTGGCGGCGGCGGCGCGCAGGGCCGCGCCGGTGTCGCGATCGACGTACAGGGCCGGAACGCCCTCGTTGTACCACTCGAACGGCGCATAGCAGCCCGCGAGCGCCGCGTAGGATGAGTCGACCACGAGCACGACGCCGGCCACTCCCATCGCAGTGAAGGCGTCGAGCGGGAGGGCGAGCCCGGGGACGGTCCACAGGCGCTTGTAGTCGACCGTGGCCAGGTCAGCCACGGTCTCGCCCTGGCCGTTGTAATAGGTCATGGCGGCGCCGAACAGCCCGCCCGCGGTCAGCGGCGGCGGCATCGGGAGGTCGACCACCAGCACGCTGCCGCGCACGTCCGCGCCGATCAGTCCGGTCAGCCCCTGCGCCCAGCTCGCCAGCTCGGCCGGATAGCGCTCGAGGGCGGTGAGCAGCCCGCTCGCGTCGGTTCCGCCGTTCACGCTCAGCGCCGGCGCCACCCCGCCGTAGACGAGTGGCCCGTTGACGCCGCCGGGCGGGGTCTGCTGCGAGCGCGGGAAGTAGGCGGCGACCTTGACCGCGCCGGCGCCCGGTCCGTCCAGGATCTCCAGGGCGAAGCTCTCCTCCGACCAGCGGCTGGTCTGGTACACGTCGCACGGCTCCAGCCGGCAGCCGGCGGCGACGAACTCGCGCTCGAGCCAGGCGATGTAGCGGTTGTGGGCGTCGTAGCCCGTCAGACGCGGCCCGAAGTCGACCATCCGCTGGATGTCCGCGCGCACCTGGGCCGGCGTGGGCAGCGAGGTCCGCGCCGGGGGGCGACCCGCGCCGCGGCGCGGGGGACGACGCCTCCCGCCACGGCCAGCCCGGCGGCTCCCTTCAGCAGCGCCCGGCGCGTCAGCTCTCCCGCCACGGGGGCAGTGCTACCCGTCAGGTCACCTCGCGCAAGCGCCCGGTCTCGACCTCGTAGACGAAGCCGCGCACCGCGTCGCGGTGCGGGAGGAACGGAGAGGCCTTGATCCGGGCGATCGACTGGCGCACGTCGCCCTCGAGGTCGGTGAAGGCCTCGGCCGCCCAGGCCGGCTTGATCCCGGTGTCCCGCTCGATCTCGCTCCGGAACGAGTCGTCGGTGAAGGAGAGCATCCCGCACCCGGTGTGGTGGATGAGGACGATCTCCTCGGTTCCGAGCAGGCGCTGGGAGATGGCCAGCGAGCGAATCGCGTCGTCGGTGACCACGCCGCCGGCGTTGCGGATCACGTGGGCGTCGCCCTCGCGCAGCCCGAGCATCGCGTAGATGTTCATCCGCGCGTCCATGCACGCGACGACGGCGAGCTTCCGCGCCGGCGCGCCCGCCAACTCATCCTTCTCGAAGGACGCGGCGAAGGCCTCGTTGTTGGCCAGCAGGTCGTCGGTGGCGCTCATCGCGACCCGGAAGTCAAGCAGGCCGGCTCAGGCGGCGGAGGTCACGCGGCCGACCTCGACCAGCGAGGTCATGCCCTGGCGGACCTTGTCGATGCCGTCCTCGCGCATCGTGCGCATGCCCTGCTCGCGAGCGACCTGCCGCGATCTCGCCCGCGCCGCGGCGCTCGAGCGCCAGGTGGCGGATCTCGTCGGTCAGCGGCATGACCTCGTAGAGCCCGACGCGGCCGTCGTAGCCGGTGCCGCCGCAGCGGATGCAGCCCGCGGGCTCGAACACCTCGACCCCGTGCAGGCCATGCTCTTCGCGCACGGCATCGGGCATGTGGGTGGCCCGCTTGCAGTGCGAGCACAGCGTCCGGGCCAGGCGCTGGGCGACCACGCAGTCGATCGCCGCCGCCACCATGAACGGCTCGACGCCCATGTCGGTGAGCCGCGCGAGGGCGCTGGGTGCGTCGCGCGTGTGCAGTGTGGAGAGCACGAGGTGGCCGGTGAGAGCGGCCTGGACGGCGGTCTCGGCCGTCTCGGGATCGCGGATCTCGCCGACCATGATCACGTCGGGGTCGGCGCGCAGCATCGAGCGCAGGCCGGTGGCGAAGGTCACTCCGCGCTTGGGCGCGACCTGCATCTGGCGGACGCCCTGGATCTGCGACTCGACCGGGTCCTCGATCGTCAGGATGCTCCGCTGGCCGTCGTTGATGTGGCCGAGCGCGCCGTACAGGGTGGTCGACTTGCCCGAGCCGGTGGGGCCGGTGACGAGCACGGCGCCGTAGGGGCGGGTGATCGCGGCCACGAACTTCTCGCGGTCGCGGTCGGACATGCGCAGCGAGTCGAGGTCGCGGACGACCGCGCCCATGTCGAGGATCCGCATGACGATGCCCTCGCCCTTGATCAGCGGGAGCGTCACGACGCGGACGTCGACGCGGCGGCCCTCGACGACGGCGACGAGACGGCCGTCCTGTGGCATACGGCGCTCGGAGATGTCGAGGCTGGCCATGATCTTCACGCGCGAGATCACCGACGCGGCCATCGACTTGGCCACGGTGGCGACGGGGATGAGCACGCCGTCGATCCGGATCAGCACCTGCATGTCGCCGACCTCGGGGTTCCAGTGGATGTCCGACGCGCCGCGCTGCACGGCCTCGGCGATGATCGACTGCACGAGCTTGATCACCGGACCGTCGTTGCCGGGCTCGATCGTCCCGACCTCGAGCTCGTCCGGCGCCTCCTCGACCTCGGCCATCGGGCCGCCCTCGCGGCGGTTGATGCGGCCGATGAGCGCGGCGATGTCCTCGGGCGCGGCGGCCACCGGGCGCACCTTCATCCCGGTGATCATCGAGACCTCGTCGAGCGTGATCACGTTCGTGGGGTCGGCCATGGCCAGCAGCACGGTGCCGTCGTGGAAGCCGACGGGAACCGCCTGATAGCGCTTGGCGAGGTCGGCCTCGACCAGCGTCACGGCCCCCATGTCGATGTCGAACACCGACAGGTCGATGTAGTCGACGCCGAAGCGCTCGGCCAGCGCGCGGGCGAGCTGGTCGCGGCGGAGCTCACCGCGCTCGATCAGGAGCTGGCCGGTGGTCTTCTTCTGGTCGCGGGCGGCGATGACCGCGTTCTCGACCGACTCGCGCCGCGCGAACCCGAGATCGACGATGATGTCGCCGATCTGGCGCTGCGAGCGTCCGCGCTGGGTGGGCGGGATCAGGCCGCGCGGATACTCCGGGGCGGCATCGGCCGGCCCCGGTATCGGCGCAGGGGTAGTCGCGCTCATAGGGATATGTTCGGCCGAACATCCGTCCAGCTTGAGAGGCCGGCTTGTGGTGAGATTGACGAGCCAATGGCCGATTGGACCACGATCTCCTCGCTCGCCACCGGGGCCGGAACGCTGGTGCTCGCGCTGGCGACGTTCGCGGCGGTGCGCTCGTCCAACCGCTCGGCTCGGATCGCCGAGGTCGCGCTTCAGGAGCAGCGCCGGCCGGTGCTGACGCAGTCGCGCTTCGACGACGGCGAGCAGAAGATCATGTTCGTCGACGGCCGCTGGCTGCGCGTGCCGGGCGGCGGCGCGGAGGCCGTCCACGAGAACGGAAACGTCTACCTGGCGATGAGCCTGCGCAACGTCGGCATGGGCATCGGCGTGCTCCAGGGCTGGTGCATCCGCGCCCGGCGTGCAGGGCGCTCGGGGGGAGCATGCGCCCGAGGATCTGTACCGCACCCAGACGCGCGATCTATACGTACCGGCGGGCGACGTTGGGCTGTGGCAGGGCGCGCTGCGCGACGCGAACGATCCCACGCACGGCGAAGTGGCCGCGGCCATCGCCGCGCGCGAGCCGCTCACCGTCGAGCTGCTCTACAGCGACCAGGTTGGAGGCCAGCGCACGATCACCCGCTTCACGATGATGCCGGCCAGCGACGAGCGCTGGCTGGCCACCGTCGGGCGCTACTGGTACCTGGACCGCGCGGGGCCGCGATGAGGCGCTCAGGCCGCGAGCGCCTCCGCGGGCGTCGGATAGACGACCATCCGAGAGATCTTGCCGTCGTCGCGGACGTGCACCACCTGGGCGTGCGCATCCGGTGCGCCGCGGCGCCGGAGCACGACGAGCACGCGCCCCGCGTCGAGCGCGCGGACCTCGGAGACCTCGGCTCCGCCGCGCTCGAGCGCCTGGCGCATCCACCTCAGCACCTGGGCGCGGTCCTGGCACCCCGCATCCTCGTGGCCGGCGGCGTGCCAGCGAACGTCGTCGGCGAGCAGGCCCGCCACCGTCTCGAGGTCTCCGCTCAGGGCGGCCTCCCAGCCGCGGCGGACGAGCTCGGCGGCGCGCTCCATGGTGCCCCGCATTCTCTCACCGAACAGGAGGACAGATGGCGAACATAACCGGAAGCTCGAGCGCGGAGATCGAGGCGCCGATCGAGCAGGTCTGGGAGGTGGTTCAGGACGTCGAGGACGCCCCGAACTGGCAGGGCGGACTCAAAGGCCTACGCGCGCTCGAGCGCGACGGTGAGGGCCGGGCGGTCCTGTGCGAGGCCGACAACGACGCCAAGGTGCTGTCGGTCAAGTCGACGGTCCGCTTCGCGTACGACGGCCCGAGCCGGCTGAGCTGGCGCCAGGAGAAGGGCCAGCTCAAGTCCGTGGACGGAAGCTGGGAGCTCGAGGAGCTGAGCGCCGAGCGCACGCGGGCGACATACGCGCTCGAGGTCGATCCGGGCCGCCGGCTCGGAATGGTGGTGCGCGGGCCCGTGGTCGATGTGCTGCGCGACGTGCTGGCGGGCGCGCGCGCCGGCGAGCTCAAGCGGCGCGTCGAAGAGGCGTAGCCGCGGCGGGCGCGGCCGCAGCAGGATGCGGCGCGCAACCGGCCCCACGGACGCCGAGCGCAGCGAGGCCCCAACTACGCCGCCGCTGCCTGCTGGAGCTTGCGCAGCTCGCGGCGGGCGATGCTCAGCTTGTGGACCTCGTCGGGCCCGTCGGCGAGCCGCAGCGTGCGCAGGTGCGCGTACATCGTGGCCAGCGGGAAGTCGTCCGAGACGCCGCCGCCGCCGTGGACCTGGATCGCCCGGTCGATCACCTTCAGCGCCACGTTGGGCGCCGCCACCTTGATCGAGGAGATCTCGGTGCGCGCGTGCTTGTTGCCGACCGTGTCCATCAGCCAGGCCGCCTTGAGCGTCAGCAGCCGCGCCATGTCGATCTCGATCCGCGACTCGGCGATCCAGTCGAGGACGTTGCCGCGCGTGGCCACCGGAGCGCCGAACGTCTCGCGCGTGGCGGCGCGGTGGCACATCAGCTCGAGCGCCCGCTCGGCGGCGCCGATCGAGCGCATGCAGTGGTGGATCCGGCCCGGGCCCAGCCGGGCCTGGGCGATCATGAAGCCGTCCCCCTCGCCCGAGATCAGGTTCGACGCGGGCACGCGCGCGTCCTCGAACAGGATCTCGGCATGGCCCTCCTGGTCGATGTAGCCGAACACGGGCAGGTTGCGCACGATCGTCACCCCGGGCGTGTCCTTGGGCACGAGGATCATCGACTGCTGCTTGTAGGGCGGGCCGTCGGGGTCGGTCTTGCCCATCACGATGAAGATCCGGCAGCGCTCGCGCATGGCGCCGGAGGCCCACCACTTGCGCCCGTTGAGCACGTAGTCGTCGCCGTCGCGCTCGATCCGCAGCTGGATGTTGGTGGCGTCGGAGCTGGCGACCTCGGGCTCGGTCATCACGAAGGCGGAGCGGATGTCGCCGTCGAGGAGCGGGCGCAGCCACTGCTCCTTCTGCTCGGGGGTGCCGAACAGCGTCAGCACCTCCATGTTGCCGGTGTCCGGCGCGGCGCAGTTGCACGCCTCGGAGGCGATGTGGCTGCGGCCCATGATCTCGGCCAGCGGGGCGTAGTCGAGGTTCGAGAGGCCGGGCTCGTCGCCGAACGGGTCGCCGTGGGGCAGGAACATGTTCCACAGGCCGCGCTCGCGGGCGCGCTCCTTGAGCTCTTCCATGACCGGCGGGTGGAAGTGCGGCTCGCCCGAGTCGCGCAGCTGCTCCTCGTAGACGCTCTCGGCGGGATATACGTGCTCGTCCATGAACGCCTGGAGCCGCTCGCGCAGCTCCTGGCAGCGATCGCTCAGTTCGAAGTCCACGGCCTATTCCTCTCTCTTGTCGGGTGATATGCCCAGGGCGCCGACCCACAGCCGGGTCAGCGTTCGCACGAGTGCCTCGGCCGACTCGTTGCCGTAGCCCTGGACGTAGCGCAGGTAGGCGACCCGGCTCACCATCGCGCTCAGCGCCCGCGCGGCGAGCCGGGGGTCAAGCGCGGCGTCGGCGAGGCCGCGACGCTGGAGTGACGCCACCGCGGCGGCGTTGCGTTGCTCGAAGGCGCGCGTGCGGCGCAGGCGCAGGCGCATGAACTGCTCGTCGACCTGGGCCGCCTGCTCGAGCAGCGCCATCAGCTTGGCGTTGCGCCGGTAGGCCGCCAGGTAGGCGCGGTTGGCCGAATCGATCACCGCCACCGGATCGTCGCTGTCGCCGACCTCGCGCAGCTTGGGGTGGAGCATCTCCTCCTGGACCTCGTCCATGACCGCCGCGAACACGTCCTCCTTGCTCGTGAAGTACGTGTAGAAGGATCCGGCGGCCACGCCGGCGTACTCGGTGATGTCGGTGATCCGCGCGGCCAGGAACCCGTCGCGCTCGAATACCTCACGCGCCGCCTGCACGAGCGCGGTCCGCGTACGCGCGCCCCGTGCGCTGGCCGGCGCGCGGCCGGTGTGGGCGGGAAGGGCTCGGGGCACGGCCGCCAATCTAGCTCCTGTTGAAACTGGTTTCAACTTCGACTAGGCTCCACGACGCCGTGGAGCTGACCGATCGCAACGTCGTCGTCACCGGCGCCGCCAGCGGCATCGGGCGCGCCTTCGCCGAGCGCGCGGCCGAGGAGCGGCCGCGCTCGCTCGTCCTGGCCGACCTCAACCTGGACGCGGTCGAGGCGGTGGCGCGGGAGACCGGCGGCCTGGCGCGTGCGCGCCGACGTCGGGCGCGAGGGCGACATCCAGGCGCTGATCGAGCGCGCCCGCGACCACGGCGGGCCGATCGACCTGTTCTATTCCAACGCCGGGGTGCCCGGCCCCCCGGGCGGACCCGAGGCGCCCGACGAGGAGCTCGAGCACGCGTGGCGGATCAACGTGATGGCCCACGTGTGGGCGGCCCGGGCGCTGCTGCCGGACATGGCCGAGCGGGGCGAGGGCTATCTGGTCAGCACGGCCTCGGCCGCCGGCCTGCTCACCCAGGTCGACGCCCTCGCCTACTCGATCACGAAGCACGCCGCCGTGGCGCTCGCCGAATGGGTCGCGATCAACTACGGCGACGCCGGCATCAAGGTCTCCGTCGTGTGCCCGCTGGGTGTGCGCACGCCGATGCTCGAGGGCGCGCTCGAGCGCCGCAGCCCGGGCGCGGCGGCGTTGCTCGCCGATGACGTGCTCGAGCCCTCGGACGTCGCCGAGGCGGTGATCGCCGGCGTCCGCGAGGAGCGCCTGCTGATCCTGCCGCACGAGAAGGTCGCGCAGTACGTCGCGCTCAAGGGCGCCCGGCACGACCGCTGGGTGAGCGGGATGCAGGACCTGGTGCGCCGGGCCCGGGCCGGCGAGGGCTAGCCGCTCGACGCTGTCCTTCGAGCCACAGCGCCCACGGCCGGATCGAGCCGACCTCCAACAGCCGCGCGTGCGCCCACGGGTCCTCGGCGACCCGCCGCCGGACCTCGCGCTCGTCGGCCGCCTCGACGACGTGGAGCGTCTGGCGATGGTCGCCGACCGGGCCGCCGAGCAGGATGAACCGGTCCGCCACCAGACCGCGCCGTGAGCTCGCAAAGCCGGAGCCCCCGCCCGCCCGCTGCGCTCGCGAAAGCCGGAGCCCCGGTGCCCTCCCGCCGGGCCAAGCCGAGCACACCCGTGACCGCGAGGGCTTCCAGGACGGAGCGAACCAGGTTGGTCGGGGTCCAGAAGCGACCCACCTGCGGCACGTGATCGAAGTCGAGCGTGCACAGCGGCCCGTCGGCGCGGAACCCCGCTCTGTCAGGCGTCCGGCTCGGCGCGCCGGAAGTCGAGCCGACAGCGCCCACGGCCGGCATCGAGCCGACCTCCAACAGCCCCGCGTGCGCCCCACGGCGGCTCGTCTCGGCGACCCGCCGCCGGACCTCGCTCTCGGTCGGCCGGCCTCGGACGAACGGTGGAGCAGTCTGGGCGATGGTGCGCCGCACCGGGCCGCCGTAGCAGCGATGAACCGCGTCCGCCACCAGGACCGTCCATGAAGGCCGCGTGCTCCTCCCACCCCGGCTGCTCGCGGATCGCCAGGGTCCCGTCCCAGCCCGGGCCGCGGACGAGGGTCAGGGCAAAGTTCGCCACCTCCGGGAGCTTACGAGAGCGCGATCGAGGCGAGCGGCTCGGACACCTGGTCCGGGTGGCGGCGCCGGATCTCGAGCACCTGCGGCAGCGCTGCGACGAACATGTCGAGCAGGTCGGGGTCGAACTGAGAGCCGCGGCCGGAGCCCATGTGCGCCAGCGCCTGGTCGATGCTCATCGCCGGCCGGTAGACGCGATCTGAGGTCAGCGCGTCGAACACATCGACGATCGCGACGATCCGGCCCTCGAGCGGGATGTCCGCCCCGCCGACGCCGTAGGGGTAGCCGGCGCCGTCCCAGCGCTCGTGATGGGTCAGGGCGATCGTCGCCGCCAGGTCGAGCAGCGGGTCGCTCTCGCCGACGAGGATCCGGTGGCCATACTCGGCGTGGCGCTGCATGTGGATACGCTCGGTCGCGCTCAGCGGACCGGCCTTGCGCAGGATGCTGTCGGGGATCCCGAGCTTGCCGATGTCGTGCATCGTGCTGGCGGCGGCGATCAGCTCGCTGCGGCGGGCATCGAGCCCGCACTGCCGGGCGAGCAGGGCGCTGTAGCGGCTCACGCGCTTGGTGTGGTTGGCTGTCTCCTCGTCGCGGAACTCGGCCGCGCGGGTCAGGCGGGCGACGATGTGGCGCTGCGAGCACGACAGCACGGAGGCCGAATCGGCCTGCGCGAGCCACCGGCCGATCTGCGCCGCGACGCCGCCGATCAGCTGCTCCTGGCCGCCGCCCAGCGCGAGCGGCTCGCCGCCGAACACCAGCATCCCGAACAGGCGCCCGTCGTCGAACACCGGCGCGACCAGCATGCTCGAGACCCCGGCGCGGCTGAGCACGGCGTGCCCGCGCGTGCCCTCCGCGGCCGCGGAGCGCAGCCACATGGGCGCCGCTCCGGCGCGGCGGGCGATGTCCACGAGCAGCTCAGGATCGCCGAAGAAGCCGTTCGCGCACTCGGCGAAGCCGACGTGATCGTGCAGCCGGGGGGCACCCTCGCGGGAGGCCAGGTAGACGGCGCCGCACGCGAAGCCGGTCATCTCGACGCAGTGCGTGAGGACCTCGCCGAGGAGCTTGAGCGGATCGCCGCCGGCGGCGATCCCGGCGCACAGGCCGGTCAGGAACGCCGCGTCCACGGGCGAGGCAGCCGCGACCTCGGGCGTGAGGTCGCCGTCGGACGCGGCGGACGCGGCGCGTTCACGCGCGAGCGGACCGCGTCGACGAGATCGCCGAGATCCGCGGTCTGCGTGACCAGGGCGCTGGCGCCGGCGGCGCTCACGAGCTCGACGTCGACCGTGTCCGAGGGCGCGCAGGTCAGGATGATCGGCACCCGCCGGGTGCGCGGGTCGCGCCGCAGGGCGAACGCGAGCTGGTATCCGTCGACGCCGGGCATGAGCAGTGCGCTCACGACGGCATCGGGCGTCCGGCGCCGGCTCAGCTCGAGCGCCTCCGCGGCGCGTGCGGTGACGGTCACCTCGTAGCCGGCGTGCCGGAGGCACACCAGCGCCCGTCCACGCTGCTCCTCGTCACCGTGCACGAGCAGGATGTGCGGGCGGTCGAGCCCGGGCCGGCGCGGCCGGCTGAGCGCCGCCTGCGCCATCTCGGCCAGGCGCTCGCCGTCGATCGGGCCCGCCATGGCATGCGCGAAGCCGGCGCGCCGCGTCCGCTCGCCGTCGGGCGTGCGCAGCGCGATCGCCGGCACCTCAGCCAGGCCGGGCAGCTCGCGCAGGGCGCGCAGCATGCTCGCGCCCTCCATGTCGGCCAGCTGACCGTCGCTCATCACGAGCGCCGGCGGCTGCTGGGCGGCGCTGCGCAGCGCGCTGCGCCCGTCCGGGGCCAGGGCGGCGACGAACGTCGCCTTGCGGAGCGCGCCGCATACCGTCTCGCCCAGGTCCGCGCTGCGGGTGACCACGAGGACGAGCGGGGCGCGCTGCGTCATCGTGTGAGACTCGCGGGCGCCGTCGCAGCGTCCGGAACGACTCTCCACGCCAGAGTCCGGTCCATGGGCTAACCCTCGTGCGCGCGCGTGCATTACTTGAGTCCACTTTCAGCTTTTGCGCACAGATTGATGCCGCGCCCGACACGGAACCTCCATCGCCCGGCGTCAGGCGGAGGCGTTGCCGGCGGCGCGCGCGAGCTCGGCACGGGCGGCCGGCCACAGCTCGTGGACGTGCGCGAGCGTCGTCCGGGCGTGCTCGACGTCGTGCCGGCGCGCGGCTGCCCTCGAGACCGCTCGAGCGCCTGCTGGAGCTCGTCGGCGCCGACCATCAGGGCGTCGTTGCGGCACCGGTGCGCCGCGTAGGCGGTGGCGGACAGATCGCCGGCGGCGAGCGCCGTCGCCGGCGTCGTCGATCGCGCCTTCCATGCTCTGCGCCAGCGAGTCGACGATCGGGCCGAACTCCGATCCGATCAGCTCCTCGAGCTCGGCGATCCGCTTCGGATCGAGCGGCCCGGCCATCAGGCGCTCGCGGTCGCCACTCCCGACCGGCGGCCGATCGGGGCACCGAGCACCGCGTCGGGGATCCCGAAGGCGTCGACGAGCGTCCCCGCCTGGCCCCGAACGTCGTTGCACAGGCGGTTGACCTCGCGCGTGATCGCCTTGCAGCGCGGGCCGGTGAGCCGGCCGTGCTCCTGGAACCATCCACGGTCGGCCTCGACGGCGTGGAGCGCGTAGAGGTCGCACAGCCGGCTCAGCGCATCCCTCACCGGGCCCTCCTCGGCGCGCTCGACCGCGGTGGCGAACGCCTCGAGCAGCACCAGCTCCATGTGGGCGTGCGCGGCCTTGATCGCGTGGCTCTGCACGGCGCGGAACACCTCGAAGGCGTCGTAGCCGTCGCTCAGGCCGCGGCGGTAGCGCTGGGCGATCGACGCGGTGATGTGGCCCTCCCGCCAGCGGAGCAGATCGAGCTGGTACTCGCGATCGAGCAGGTCCTCCTGCTCGTCGCCCGGGGTCACGAAGTCGCCGATCACCTGCACGATCTTGCGCGCGAACAGGCGCTCGACCACGGTCTCGACCGCCTGCTCGGCCACGAACGTCACCGTCTCGCGCGGGTTCAGGTCCTCGAAGTGGTCCTTGTAGTCGGTCAGGCGGCCCTTGGCCACGAGCATCATCAGCACCGTGTTGTCGCCCTCGAAGGTCGTGAACACGTCGGTGTCGGCCTTCAGCGGCGCGAAGCGGTTGACGTGCATGTAGCCCGCGCCGCCGCAGCACTCCCGGCAGGTCTGGACCGTCTCGGTGGCGTGCCAGCTCGCCGTCGCCTTCATCCCCGCGGCCAGCGTCTCGAGCTCGCGCCGTTCGCGCTCCGGCGGCTCGGTGGCGCGGAACACGTCGTCGAACTTCTCGAGCAGCTCGGACTGGGCGAAATGGAGCGCATAGGTCTTGGCCAGCAGCGGCATCAGCCGCCGCTGGTGGGCGCGGTAGTCGAGGATCACGACCTCCTCGCCGTCGCCGGCGCCGAACTGGCGGCGGCGCAGCCCGTAGCGGACGGCGATCGTCAGCGCCGTCTTGGCCGCGCTGACCGAGGCGCCGGAGATGCAGACGCGCCCCTGCACCAGCGCCCCGACCATCGTGAAGAAGCGCTTGTTGGCGTTCTCGATCGGGCTGCTGTACCGGCCGTCGTCATCGACGTCGGCATAGCGGTTGAGGAGGTTCTCGCGGGGGACGCGGACCTGGTCGAACCAGATCTGGCCGTTGTCGACGCCGCCGAGGCCCATCTTCTCGCCCGAGTCCTCGATGCGCACGCCGGGGCACACCTCGCCGGCCTCGTCGCGAAGGGGGACGAGGAACGCGTGCACGCCGTGGCGCTCCTCGCCGATGATCAGCTGCGCGAACACGACCGCCATCCGCCCGTGACAGGCGGCGTTACCGATGTACTCCTTGTGCGCGCTGTCCTGCGGCGTGTCGATCACGAACTCGGCGCCGTCGGCGTCGTAGGTGGCGGTGGTCTGGAGCTCCTGGACGTTTGACCCGTGGCCGGCCTCGGTCATGGCGAAGCACCCCGGCAGCTCGAGCGTGGCAACGCGCTTCAGGTAGCGCTCGTGATGGCGGCGGGTGCCGAGCTGCAGCACGGCGCCGCCGAACAGCCCGAACTGGACGCCGAACTTCACCAGCAGCGACAGGTCGCCGAAGCCGATCGTCTCGAACGCGGCCACGTTGGCGCCGGGGTCGCCCTGGCCGCCGAACTCCTCGGGAAACCCGGGCGCGGTCAGCCCCTCGGAGACGAGCGTCTGAGCCCACTCCAGCACGCGCTCGCGGTACTCGGCCGTGGGGAGCGGGCCCACCGGGCCGAACTCGGGCCGGCACAGGAGCTCGAGGTACTGGCTGCGCAGCTCGTGGTAGCGGCCCGCGAGCAGCCGCTGGAGCGGTGCGCTGTCGAACTCCTCGGTGCCGGGCGTGGTCGTGGCCATGGCGCGAGGATCATATGCGCCGGAAGCGGCCCGGGGGGCCGGCCGGCTAAGGGTGGATGATCCTGCGGAAGCGGCGCGCGAAATGGCCGAAGCGGCCGTGGATCCCGCTGGCAAAGCCGGTCGCCCCCAGCAGCACGACGAACGCGCCCGCGACCAGCGCCAGCCCGCTCAGCAGCAGCGGCCAGTGCCGCTGGAGGAAGTCGCGGCCCGTGCCGAGAAGCTGCTGCGCGCGCCCGGGCGCGAGGAACAGCGTGCCCACGATGCCGACGAGCGGCAGCACGAAGCACACGTTGAAGAGCAGGATCAGCAGGAGCTGGTCGACCAGGCCGACCCCGGAGCCGACGATCGCCGCGATCGCCGCGAAGTAGGGAAACGCGGTCGGGAGCTCGACCGCGGTGATCGTCGCGCCGAGCACCCAGCTCGACTTCCCCTCGGGATCGAACTGGGGGACGTCGCGCTTGGCGAGGCTGCGGCGGTGGCGGTAGAGGAGCAGCGAGCTGGCGATCAGCGCCGCGCCCACGGCGGTCTCGATGATGTGGGCGACGGCGTGGCGGGGGTGGGGGACGAGCGAGCGCAGCAGCTCACCCGGCCCGAGCGCGATCGCCAACCCGCCGATCAGGTAGACCGCGAACACGGCGAGCGTGAACTCGAGCACGCGCTCGCGCGGCCGCTCGCCGGCGGCCAGGTAGAGCGCCGGGGCGATCGTCGACGGGTTCAGCGAATCGGCGAATCCGATCGAGATCGCGATGCCCATCAGCCGGAGCACCCTCCAATTCTTCCCGGATATGGCCTCGCGCGAGGTGAGAATCTCTGCGAGGGCGCTGCGCGTCAGGCGAAGCGGAGCTCTTCGCCCTCTTCGTCCGCCACCGGGCGCTCGCAGGTCGGGCACCACCAGCGCGCCTCCATCGGCGTCCCGCACAGCGCGTGCGCGGGGCGACGCGCCCCCGCCGGCATGCCGCGCGCCCCAGCCGGCGATCATCCGCAGCGCCCCGGCCAGCTCCCGGCCCGAGGCGCTCAGCTCGTAGACGAACCGGGGCGGGCGCTCGGAGTACAGGCGCGCGATCACAGCGCGTTTCGCTCGAGCGAGCGCAGCCGCTGGGTGAGGACATTGGGCGCGATCCCGCGCACGCCTCGCTGGAGCTCGCCGAAGCGGCGCGGCCCGTCGAGCAGGGCGGACACGACGAGCAGGGTCCAGCGGTCACCGACGGTGGCGAGGGCGTCGGCGAGCGCCTGGTCGGGGTCCGGGGTCTCGGTCGGCCCGGACGGCCCGCGACGGCGCGTCGGCCGGGTCGCTCGAGCGGGCTCCCATCCGGGTCCATTGCGGTCTGGATCGTAGTCGTCTCCACGATTGCTAGAGTAGCGACTTGCACATTGCAAGTAACTAGTTATCAGGAGAAAGCCGTGGCAGTACTGGAAGAGATCGAGACGGCGGTGGCGTCCGCCGTCGAGCAGAGCGGCCCGGCCGTGGTCGGCCTCGGCCGGGGCTGGGGCGTGGGATCGGGCGTCGTGATCGCGCCCGGGAAGGTCCTGACCAACGCGCACAACCTGCGCGCGGAGGAGCTGACGATCACGTTCGGCGACGGCCGGCGCGAGGGCGGCCGCGTGGCCGGGGTCGACGCCGACCTGGACCTCGCCGTGATCGCCGTCGACACCGGCGAGACAGAACCGGTGCCGTGGACCGAGGACGCGCAGGCGCCGGCGATCGGCCGCTCGGTCCTCGCGCTGGCCAACCCCGGCGGGCGCGGGCTGCGCGCCACCGTCGGCTTCGTGTCCTCCACCGCCCGTAGCTTCCGCGGCCCGCGCGGCCGGCGAATCCCGGGGGCGATCGAGCACTCGGCGCCGCTTCCCCGCGGATCCTCGGGCGGGCCGCTGCTCGACAGCTCCGGGCGCCTGCTCGGCATCAACTCCGTCCGCGTCGAGGGCGGCCTGATCCTGGCCATTCCCGCCGATGGCGCGACCCGCGAGCGGGTCGAGGCGCTGGGACGCGGGGAGGCACCGAAGCGCGCCCAGCTGGGCGTGGCGATCGCGCCACCGCGGGCATCCCGGCGCCTGCGCCGCGCGGTCGGCCTGCCCGAGCGGGTGGGCGTGCTCGTGCGCGGGGTCGAGGCGGACAGCCCGGCCGCGAAGGCGGGAATCGAGCTGGGCGACCTGATCGTCGCGGCGGCCGGCCGCGAGATCGAGCGCACCGAGGTCCTGTATGAGGCGCTCGACGCCGCCTCGGACGCGCAGGAGCTCGAGCTGACCGTGGTCCGAGGGACCGACGAGCGGACCGTGCCCGTCGCGTTTTGAGCATGAGCACGGCACTCGAACCGCAGGACGCCGAGGCGCGCGAGGCCGAGGCGCTCGACGCCTACTCGCGCGTGGTCGTGGACGTGGCCGAGCGGCTCTCGCCGAGCGTGGCCAACCTCAGGGTGATGCGGCGCGGGCGCGCCGGCCAGGTCCCGGCCGGCGCCGGCAGCGCGGTGGCGCTCACGCCCGACGGCTTCCTGCTCACCTCCGCCCACGTCGTCGCCGGCCCGGGCCGCGGCGGCCGGGCGTCGTTCGTCGACGGCCGTGAGCTCCGCTTCCGCGTGATCGGGGTTGATCGTCTCTCCGACCTGGCTGTGCTGCGGGCCGACGGCGGCGACCTCGTGCCGGCGCTGCTGGGCGAGGCCGAGCGGCTCCGGGTCGGCCAGCTCGTGGTGGCGATCGGCAACCCGAACGGGTTCGCCGGCTCGGTGACGGCCGGCGTGGTCTCGGCGCTCGGCCGCTCTTTGCCGGCCCGGTCGGGGCGGACGATGCGCTACATCGACAACGTGATCCAGACCGACGCAGCCTTGAACCCCGGCAATTCCGGGGGCGCGCTGGCTGACAGCCAGGGCCGCGTCGTCGGCATCAACACGGCGGTGGCGGGCGTCGGCCTCGGGCTGGCCGTGCCGATCAACGCCGCCACGCGGCGGATCGTGGGCGCGCTCATGCACGACGGCCGGGTCCGGCGCGCCTACATCGGCATCGCCGGCGGCCCGCGGCCGCTGCCGCCCCACGGGCGGGCCCGTCTGGGCCGGAGCACCGCGGTCGAGATCGTCGAGGTCGTGAGCGGGGGCCCGGCCGAGCGGGCCGGCCTGCGGGCCGAGGATATGATCGTCGAGCTGGACGGACGGGTGGTGGAGCGGGTCGACGACGTACAGGCGCTGATGGGCGAGGAGGCGATCGGCCGGCGCCTTTCGCTGCAGGTTCTGCGCGGCGATCGTTGGCTGGAGCTGACGGTCTCGCCCGTGGAGCTGGGGGAGTAGCTACACTGATTTCAGGCGCCGGGCGGCGTTTTTACGTCTGCGCTCCGGTCGCCGCTGAGTCCCTGATCACCCCAGACGGGAAGCGCGTAGATGGCCCGCGGAGACGTCCGGATCGCTGTGACCCTCGCATGCGAGGAGTGCCGGCGCCGGAACTATCAATCGAACAAGAGCAAGCGGAACAATCCGGAACGGATTCAGCTGCGCAAGTACTGCCGCTGGTGCAAGCGCCACACGCCGCACCGCGAGACGCGCTGACCAAACCGGGATCGTCCGTGGCCCGCAACCGCAAACGAGCCAAGGAGCGCCGGGCTCGCCGTCCCGAGCCGGTGGCGAGCGCGCGCCGTGACCGCGACGACGGCGCCCCGCCGCCGATCGCCCACGCCGCCCCGGACGTGGAGCTCGCCGAGGCGCAGCTGGCCGTGGGCCGCGATCCCGAGCTGGCGGCCGAGGACTTCGAGGATCAGGATGAACCGCAGAACGGCGAGCTCGGGGACGCCGATGCGAGCGAGCTGAGCGCCGCGGGTGGCGGTGGCGGTCGCATGGGGGGTGGCTCCGACGCGCTCGCGCCGCGCCCCGGTGAGCCCGGCGGCCATGCCGTGGCCCACCCGCACATCGGGGCCCGCCTGGTCGCGTTCCTGCAGGGCTGCTGGCGCGAGCTGCAACGAGTACAGTGGCCGGATCGCCGGCAGGTGATGCAGGCCACCGGCGTCGTCATCGGGTTTGTGCTCGTCGCCGGCGTGTTTCTGGGCGTGGCCGACTACGTCGCCCAGCAGATCGTGAAGTTGGTCCTCAAGTAGCGCAAGCGCGCGGCTCGGCGGGAGGGCCCTGAGATATCGTCATGGTGCCGGACCGGCTGGTCCGGCGAAGAGGCTGAGAGAGCAATGTTTCGCTGGTACGTCGTCAACACATATTCGGGTCACGAGAACAAGGTCAAGCACAACCTGGAGCACCGGGTTGTCTCGCTGGGCCAGCAGCGCGCGATCCGGCAGATCGTCGTCCCGACCGAGTCGGTGTCCGAGATGAAGGACAACCAGAAGATCACGGTCGAGAAGCGCACGATGCCGGGCTACGTGCTCGTCAACATGGACCTCAACGAGGACTCGTGGACCCTGGTCAAGGGCACGCCGGGGGTGACGGGGTTCGTCGGCGCCTCCAACGAGCCGGTGCCACTGACCCAGGACGAGGTCAACCGGCTGCTCCACCGCGAGCAGGAGGTCCGCCCGCGCAGCCGCGCCCAGTTCTCGATCGGCGAGTCGGTCAAGGTCATCTCGGGCCCGCTGTCGGACTTCTCGGGCGAGATCTCCGAGGTCAACGAGGACGCCCAGAGGCTCAAGGTGCTGGTGTCGATCTTCGGCCGGGAGACGCCGGTCGAGGTCGGCTTCGATCAGGTCAAGAAGGTTTAAGGGGCCGCATTCGCGGCCCTTGGGTTCGGCTGAGGCAATCACATGGCGAAGAAGGTTCTGACGCAGATCAAGCTCCAGGCGGTGGGAGGCCAGGCCTCGCCGGCGCCGCCCGTCGGCCCCGCCCTGGGTCAGCACGGCGTGAACATCATGGAGTTCGTCAAGTCGTTCAACGCCCAGACGCAGGGCGACACGGGCACCGTGATCCCGGTGGTGATCACCGTGTACGAGGACCGCTCGTTCACGTTCGTGACCAAGAGCCCGCCGGCCGCGGTGCTGATCAAGCAGGCGCTGAACCTCGAGAAGGGCTCGGCCGAGCCCAACCGGAACAAGGTGAGCTCGATCACGCAGGCTCAGCTCCGGGAGATCGCCGAGAAGAAGATGAAGGATCTGAACGCGAACGACGTCGACGCCGCCGCCAAGATCATCGCCGGCACGGCGCGCTCGATGGGCGTGGAGGTGGTGTGAGTGGCGCATCGTGGTAAGGCATACGAGGAGGCCAAGAAGCGCTTCGATCGCGAGCGCGAGTACTCGCCCGCCGAGGCGGTCGCGCTGATCAAGGAGCTCTCGACGGCCAAGTTCAACGAGTCGGTCGAGGTTCACATCCGCACCGGCCTGAACGTCCGCCACGCCGACGAGCAGTTGCGCGGCACGGTGGCCCTGCCCAACGGCCTCGGCAAGGACGTCAAGGTGGCGGTCTTCGCCCAGGGCGACAAGGCGCGCGAGGCCGAGGAAGCCGGCGCCGACGTGGTCGGGGCCGAGGACCTGGCCAAGCAGATCCAGGACGGCTTCGACGACTTCGACACCGCGATCGCCACGCCCGACCTGATGCCCGTGGTCGGCCGGCTGGGCCGGATCCTCGGCCCCCGGGGCAAGATGCCCAACCCGCGCGTGGGCACGGTCACGATGGACATCGGCCGCGCCGTGCAGGAGGCCAAGGCGGGCAAGGTCGAGTACCGGACCGACCGGACGGCGATCGTGCACGTGGTGATCGGCAAGCGCGACTTCGAGGACCGCAAGCTGCTCGAGAACTACGCCGCGGTGATGGACGAGATCGTCCGGGCCAAGCCCTCGGCGGCCAAGGGCCGCTACATCCGCACCGTGACGTTCGCCTCGACCATGGGTCCCGGCGTCAAGGTCGATCCCTCGCGCACGCGCGACATCGTCGAGGAGCCCGTAGCGGCGTAGCTAGTACCCTGCATTCGATACTGCCCGAGACCTCCGGCCGCCGCAGCGCGTAAGCCCGGAGCAGGCGGAGACTCGAGTTCCCCCTCGACGCCGCCTGCCTGCACCACAGTCGAGAGGAACATGAACCGAGATCAGAAAGCCGCAGTCGTAGAGGAGATCGCCGGACAGATCGAGTCCGCCCAGGCGATCTTCGCGCTCGACTACCGCGGCATCAGCGTGGCCCAGGCAGCGGACCTCCGCGAGCGCCTGCGCGAGACCGACACCCGCTTCCGCGTGGTCAAGAACTCGCTGTCCGAGCGCGCGGCCGACCAGGCCGGCGCCGAGTCGCTCAAGCCGCTGCTCGTGGGGCCGACGGCGCTCGCGCTCGTGAGCGGGGACGCGGCCCTGGCGGCCAAGGCCCTGAACGACGCCGCCCGCGCGTTCAACCTGCTCGAGTTCAAGGGCGGGGTGATGGACGGCGCCACGCTGAGCGCCGACGATGTCCGCGCCATCGCCCGGCTGCCCGCCCGCGAGGTTCTGCACGCGCAGCTCGTGGGCACGATCGCGGCCCCGATCAGCGGGCTCGTCCGGACGCTCAACGCGCTGATCGCCGGGGTGGCGATCCAGCTCAAGGCGATCGCCGACCAGGGGCTGGTGAGCGGCGAGGCGCCGGCGGCGGCGGCAGAGCCTGAGGCGCCGGCGGCAGCGGCAGAGCCCGAGGCGCCTGCCGCGGAGCCCGAGGCGCCGGCGGCTGCGGAGCCCGAGGCGCCTGCCGCGGAGCCCGAGGCGCCTGCGGAGCCGGAGGCCGCGGCTGACCGGAGGCCCGGTGAACCGGAGGCCCCGGCTGAACCGGAGGCCGCGGCTGAACCGGAGGCCCCGGCTGAACCGGGGCCCCGGCTGAACCGGAGGCCCCGGCGGCCGCACCCGAGCCTGAATCAACGTCAGAGGAACCCGCCCCGGACGCGGACACGTCCGAGGCCTAAGGAGGAAGCATGCCCACAACAGAGGAATGGATCGACGAGCTCAAGTCGATCTCGGTACTGGAGCTCTCGGAGCGGATCAAGGCGCTCGAGGAGGCCTTCGGCGTGTCCGCCACCGCGGTGGCGGCGGCCGCGCCGGCCGCGGCGGCAGCGGACGGCGCCGGCGAGGCGGCCGAGGAGCAGACGGCGTTCGACGTCGTCCTCCAGGCGGCCGGGGAGAAGAAGATCCAGGTGATCAAGGTCGTCCGCGCCGCCACCGGCCTCGGCCTCAAGGAGGCCAAGGCGCTCGTCGACGAGGCCCCGAAGCCGGTCAAGGAGGGGATCGACCGCGCCGAGGCCGACAAGCTCAAGGCCGACCTCGAAGAGGCCGGCGCCACCGTCGAGCTGAAGTAGCGACGCTCAGCGTCGGGGCGCCTGCCGGGCGCCCCGACCTTGCGTCCCAGACGGGCGGGCGGAGGGGAACGACATTTTGGCTGAACAACCGCGGCAAACCACGTCCTCGCGACGGCGCGTTCGCCGAGGCCGTGGTTATCCGCGCTGAGCGCGGCAAAGTGCGCCCTCGGTGAATCGGCCGCGCCGAAGGTGCACTTATCCGCGCAGCGTCCTTGCCCCCGATCGGTCCCCTCAGCGGAGTGCCGCGCGCACGCCCTGCTCCTCCATAACCGTGAACGCGTCGCGGTAGTCCGCCGGGGTGCGCCGCGCCTCAGCGCCAGACGAACGTGGTCAGGGCGCGAGCGGGGAGGGTGTAGGTGAAGTAGCTGCCGTGCCAGTCGACCCCGAACGTGGTGCGGGCGCCCGAGTTGTTGTACGCGACCAGGACCTTCGACCCGTCCGGGTTGAGGAACGCGACGTCGTCCACCCCGGGCGTGACCGTCTCGACGTTCCCGCTCGTCGTGCCGTAGCTGACGAAGCTCTGCGAGCCGATCCTGATCGCCCCGGGCTGGACGAACGTGCTGACCTGGCCGAGCTGGTAGTACTCGGGCCGGAACGTCACCGCCTGGGTCTGCTCGTCGATCGTGACCAGGCCGCGGCACCCGCCGCAGTTGTTGTTCGCCTGGACGGGGCCACCGTCCGGATCGAGCGCCGCCGACCAGACCGAGACCGTGCTCGCCCAGTTGCGCAGCGCCGAGATCAGGAACTCGGCGGTCCCGAACGCGCGAATCTCGGGCGAGCACTCGCTGACGATCTGATCGAGGCCCGGACTCGTCTGGTGCAGCTGGCTCATCACGGTCGGCGAGCCGTAGTAGCAGTGCCAGGCGATCCCGGCGAGGTCCGGCCGAGCGCCGGGATCCGCGGCCAGGGCATCCGCGTACGCGCTCGAGTCCCAGCTCAGGTCGTTGCCGTAGATCTTCGGGCTCAGGCCGGCCGCCCGCAGGGCCGGCTCGAGGTTCTGAGCGATGAACTGGGCCTCGTCGGGCTCGGGCAGGGTCATGCCCGGGTACCCGGTCGAGAACTGGCCAGAGGAGGGCTCGTTCTGGGGCGTGATCGCGTCGATCGGGATCCCGTAGGCCGCGTACGCCTGGATGAACTTCACGAAGTAGCTGGCCAGGGGGCCGTAGTCGGAGGGGAGCAGGGTCCCCTGGGCGCCCGAGTTGTCGAGCGAGTCGTTGCTCTTCATCCAGGCCGGAGGGCTCCACGGGTTGGCGAGGATCTGGAGGCTCGGGTTGATCGAGAGGGCCTGCTGGATCGTCGGGACGATGTAGGGCTCGTCGTGGGTGGTCGAGAAGAACGCGAGGTTGGGGTCCGATCCGCCGGGCGGGTTGTCGTCGTAGCTGTACGGCGAGCCGACCGTCATCGCGCCACCCGCGCCGATCGGCACGCGCAGGGAGTTCAGGTGGATCGCCGGCGCGCCCAGGGCGTTTTGGCTGCCCGGGCTTCCGAACAGCGCCTGCATCAGCGCCGTCCGGGTGCTCGGGGGCAGGTTGTCGTAGATGAGCCACGCGGAGCTGTCCGGCAGGGCGGCACCCAGCCCGGCGAATCGCTGGTAGCGCACCCCGTCGTCGACGTTGATCACCGGTACGCCCTGCGGCTTGATCGGCGTACTCACGAGCCCGGGCTGTGCCGCCAGCTCCTGGCTCAGCCCGGGGTCTGTCTGCACCACCGCGACCGGGGGAGCCTCGGTGGCCGCGATCAGTGCGTCGACCCGCGCGATCACCTTGTTCAGGGCGGCGATCTTGGCCTTGACGCGAGCGATCCCGGCGGCGCTCTCACGCAGCTCGGCGGCCAGCCCGCTGCGGCTCACGTGCAGGCGCCGGATGTTCTGCGCGTAGTCGCGGATGGCTTTCTTCAGCGCGCTCTGCGCGCGCTGCTCGCCGGCCAGCTGAGGCTCGAAGCCGGCTGCGAGCACGCCGTCCAACTGGCTCTGCACCGTGTCGAGCTGCGCCACGGTCAGCTGCGTGGGCGTGACGCTCGTCAGGGCCACGGCCGTGGGCCTGGTTTGCAGGATCTTGCGCCAGCCGGAGGCGGTGACCGGCTGCGGTCCGGTCCGGCCGGAAGCGGCCGGGTTCTTGGCGAAGATCTTGACCTTGACGTCGGTCGGCTGAGCGAGGCCGACGCCGGGGAGGTAGAAGATGACCTGGTTGCCGTCGCGGAACACGGTCTGCTGGCCGGGCGCCGGGATGCGCAGCACGCGCTCGGGCGCGAACGCATCGACGACGCTGTGTTTGACGGTGATCCGCCTGCCTCGCCGGACCAGGACCGGCACGGGCAGCTGCGTGAAGCCACCGCCCTCGTCGACCACGCCGTTCGGCGGCTGCGATCCTGAGCCCGGCGCGAGCACGAGCGCCAGCATCCCCTGGCCCAGGTTGCCCTGCCCGAGGTACCGTGCCACGTCGCCCTGGAACCGGACCGAGACGATCAGCCCCAATGAGTCGTCGCCGACCGCGCTGACCGAGGCGATCCTGACCGCTCGGGCCTCCGACGCCGTCAGATGGGCCGAGGGGTTCTTGGCCGCGCTCGCCGCCGGGAGCACGCCGAACGACGCGTACAGGGTCACGACAAGCACGGCCGCCGCGACCAGCCAAGCGCGCGCCCGAGCCGCCCCCCGCCGCGGGCGCGCGGTGATCCCCTGGAACCTCACCGGGTCCGAGTGTCGCAAAATCGCCTTCCGGGGGTCGAAGACGCGAGCTCGTGGGGTGCGACATCGCCGCCGGCCTGGGCTGGGCCGAGGCGCTCAGCGAGCTCTCAGCGCTCGTACCAGCAGGTGATCATGCCCCGCCCCGCGGTGTGCGAGAACAGGTTGAAGCCGAGGAACGCCGGCGTGGCGTCCTCGGGGATCTCGAGCGACTCGACGTCGACGGCGTGGACCACGAAGTAGTAGTGATGGCGGCCGTGGCCGGGCGGCGGCGCGGCTCCGATGTAGCGCTTCGAGCCCCCGTCGTTACGCAGCTGGAAGGCGCCTGACGGAAGCTTCTCGCCCTCCTCGTCGCCGGCGCCCCGCGGTAGCTCGGTGACGTCGGCCGGGATGTTGACGACTGCCCAGTGCCAGAAGCCGCTCGCGGTCGGCGCCTCCGGGTCGTAGCAGGTCACGGCGAAGCTCTTGGTGTCCTCGGGAAACCCGCTCCAGGACAGCTGCGGCGAAACGTCCTCGCCACCGGCTCCGAAGATTCCGCTCACTTGAGCTTCGGGAACCTTCTCCCCGTCCTGTACGTCCTCGCTCGTCACCTCGAACGACGGCACTTCCGGCAGTTGCTCATACGGGTTGTAAACGGCCATTGTTGATGAGACCTCGCTTTCTGTCGCCAACCGCCGCGACATTCTGGCCGAAGTCGCTCGGCGGGGGATACATTGCGCACGTGGGCGCAACGCAGCGGACGACCTTGATGGTCCGCGTCCCTGACGGGCGCGAGCTCGAGGTCCTGCTGCTCGGGCCCGAAGACGGGACCCCGATCTTCTCCCATCACGGCACGCCGGGCGCGGCCGGCGTGTTCGAGAAGCTCGTCGAAGCCGGCGCCGACCGCGGCGTGCGCCACATCGCTTACTCCCGCCCCGGCTACAGCGCCTCCACGCGTCGACCCGGTCGCACGGTGGCGGACTGCGTCGGCGACGTCTGCGCGGTGGCGGATGCGCTCGGCTACGAGCGCTTTCACTCGATCGGCACCTCCGGGGGCGCGCCGCACTCGATCGCCTGCGCGGCGCTGGCTCCGGAGCGGGTGATCTCGGCGGTGGCGATCGCCCCGCCGGCCCCCCTCGACGCCGACGGGCTTGACTGGACGGCCGGCATGGGGCGTGAGAACCTGGCCGAGATCGCGGCCGTGCGCGCCGGCGACGCCGAGCTCCACGAGCGCCTGGAGGACGAGGCGGCGAAGATGCGAGCGGCGTCGGCCGATGAGATCCTCGCCGTCCTGGGCGACATCGTGGCCGAAGTCGATCGGCGCGCGGTGAACCACGCCTACGCCAACTACAGCGCGTCGCAGTTCGCCAAGGCGCTGGCGAGCGGCGTGTGGGGCTGGTTCGACGACGATCGCGCGCTGTTTTCGGATTGGGGATTCGCGCTCACCGAGGTGAGCGCCCCGTTGACGATCTGGCACGGAGTGGAGGATCGGTTCGTCCCGGTCGCGCATGGCAAGTGGCTGGCCGAGCGGCTGGGGGCCCGCGCCGAGATCCGGCCCGAGAACGGCCATCTGTCGCTCGCGATCAGCTCCTACGGCGAGATCCTCGACGGTCTGCTCGGGCTCGCTTCGCTTCGGCCTTGATCGAGACTCGGAGAATCGACAGCTACGTCCCGCGGATGCTCCTCGGGCGACTCTCGGCAGCGTCCGACTCGCTGGTCGAGGAGCTCGAGGGGACGATGGTGTTCGCGGACGTGTCGGGGTTCACGCGCCTGTCCGAGCGTCTCGCGCGCGGGGGCAAGGAGGGCGCCGAGCACCTCGTCGACGCGATCAACACGTGCTTTTCCGCGCTGTTCGGCTGCGCCTACGAGCTCGGCGGCTCGCTGCTGAAGTTCGGCGGCGACGCGATGCTGCTGTGGTTCTCGGGCGAGGATCACACCGCCCGGGCCTGCGCGGCGGCCGCTGGGATGCGGCGAACGCTGCGCGAGGCCGGCCGGATCCGGGCCGGCAGCAGCGAGGTCATCCTGCGGATGTCGGTCGGCGTGCATAGCGGCTCCTACGCGATGTTCCTGGTCGGCGGGTCGCACCGCGAGCTGCTCGTGGGGGGCCCGGCCACGACGACCGTGGTGGCGATGGAGAGTGCGGCCTCGACCGGCCAGATCCTCTTGAGCGAACGGACGGCCGCGCTGCTGCCCCGCAACTGCATGGGCGCCGAGACGGGCCCGGGAGTGCTCCTTGCGCGCGCGCCCGCGTGCGCGTGGAGCGGCCCGACCGAGCCGGCGCAGCCGCCGGCCGAGGCGATCGCCGCGTGCCTGTCGAGTACCGTCCGCGCCCACCTCCTCGGAGGCCACGTGGCGCCCGAGCACCGGACCGCGGTCGTCGCCTTCCTTCAGTTCAGCGGCCTCGACGCCATCATCGCGGCCGACGGGATCGCCGCAGCGGCTGGGCGCGTGGATGAGCTCGTGCGGATAGTCCAGGACGCAGCCGAGCGTTACGAGGTCTGCTTCCTCGACTCGGACATCGCGGCCGACGGGGCCAAGATCCGGCTCAGCGCCGGAGCCCCGCGGATGGTGGGCGACGACGAGGAGCGCATGCTCCTCGCGCTGCGGCAGGTCGTGGAGGCCGAGTTGCCGCTCCCGGTCCGGGCCGGGGTCAATCGGGGCCCGGTGTTCACTGGTGAGCTCGGGCCCTCCTACCGCCGCTGGTACGCGGTGATGGGCGACACGGTCAACCTCGCGGCGCGGTTGATGTCGAAGGCTCCGGCGGGACGCCTCTACGCCGCTCGCGGCGTGCTCCAGGGCGCCAAGACTCGCTTCGAGGAGACGGCGCTCGAGCCGTTTGCCGTGAAGGGCAAGTCGCGTCCGGTCCACGCGGTGGATGTAGGTCCGCCGGTGCGCGGAGCCTCGCAGGACGCGGTACGACTCGAGCTCGCGCTGATCGGCCGCGAATCCGAGCTCGCCCAGCTCACAGCGGCGATCGCGCGGCGCCCGGCGCGGGTCCGGATCGCTGATCGAGATCGCCGGCGACACCGGCAGCGGCAAGTCACGTCTGCTGGCCGAGGCGCGCGCGGCCGCCGCCGGCATGGTGCTGCTGCGCGCGGTGTGCGAGGTCTACACGCGCGACACGCCGTACGCGGCGGCGAGCAGTCTGCTGCGCCAGCTCCTCGGCCTGTCCTGGGACGACCCGTCCGGTGCCGTGATCGAGCGGCTCGAGTCCGAGGTCCGGCGGGCTCAGCCGGACCTCCTCCCGTGGCTGTCGTTGATCGCGCTCGCGCTGAATGTCGAGGTGGCGCCGAGCACGGAGGTCCGCCAGCTTGCTCCGGAGGCCCGCGCCGGAAAGCTGCACGAAGTCGTGCTCCGGTTCCTGAGCCGAGCGTTCGTCGTGCCCACACTGGTCGAGGTCGAGCACGTGGAGCTGATGGACGCGGCCTCCGTCGCGCTGTTCGAGGCGTTCGGCCGCGAGCTCGAGAGCTCCTCGTGGCTAGTGCTCGTGACCCGCCGGCACGGCGAGGGCGGGCTCGCGCTCCGGGGCTACGAGCACGTGACGCTCGATCTCGCCGGGCTCCGCTACGAGGAGACCCGGACGCTCGCGCAGTCCACGCCCGAGGCCGCGCAGCTGCCACCCCACGTCCTCGAGCTCGCGGGCGAGCGCTCGGGCGGCAATCCGCAGTTCCTGCTCGACCTGCTCGCCGCCGCGATGCGGGGTGACCGCGACGAGCTGCCCGACAGCGTCGGCGCGGCCACGATGGCGCGGATCGACGCTCTCGACCCGCGCGACGGCGCGGTCGTCCGCCGTGCCGCGGTCCTCGGCCTGGCCTTCCAGCTCCAACGGCTGGACGACGTCCTCTCGCCCGACGTGCCCGCGCCCGATGACAGCTTCTGGGAGCGGCTCTCGGAAGTGTTCACGCGCGAATCCGACGGGCACGTGCAGTTCCGCCGCCCAGCGCTCCAGGAAGTCGCCTACGCGAGCCTTCCGTTCAAGCTGCGGCGGGAGCTGCACGCTGCGGTGGCGAGCGGCTCGAGCAGGACGGCAGCGACCGTGAGGCCGATCCGGCCGTGCTCTCGCACCACTTCGCGCTCGCGGGCGATCACGCCCGCGCCCACCGGTACGCGATGGCGGCCGCCGAGCGCGCCACCGAGCGCTTCTCACATGCCGACGCGGTGCGCTTGTACCAGCGAGCGATCGATGCCGGCCGGACGTCGGACGTCGCCGTCGACGCGCACGCGCTGGCCGGAGCGTGGGAGCAGATGGGCGACGCTCTGCGCTGCGTCGGTGAGCCCGCAGCCGCGACCCGCGCGCTCACGCAGGCGCGGCGGCTGCTGCGAGACGAGCCGCTGATTCAGGCCAGGCTCTGCCACCGTCACGCGGAGGTCGCAGAGCGCAGCGACGCCCTGATCGGCGCGGTCCGCTGGCTGGGGCGCGGTCTGCGCGCTCTGAATGGGCTCGGGACCCGTGAGGCGATCGCCCGGCGGGCGCGCATGCGCGCCTACCTCGGCGGAATCCGCAACCGCCAGGGGCGCTTCGGCGACGCGATCGCGGCCTGCCGCGAGGCGATCGCCGAGGCGGAATCGGTCGGCGAGCTGAGCGCGCTGGCCCACGCCTCGTACGCGCTGGACTGGGCGCTGGTCGAATCGGGCCGGCGCGCGGAGGCCACGCATTCGGCGCTGGCATTGGATATCTACGAGCGGCTGGGCGACCCCGAGCACGAGATGATCGTGCTCAACAACCTCGGAATGTTCGCTTACTTCGAAGGCCGCTGGGACGACGCGGTCGATCTCTACCGCCGGGCCGGCGACTGTGGCGAGCGCGCCGGCCGTCCGGCCGACGCGGCCTTCACCGACTGCAACGTGGGCGAGATACTTTCCGACCAAGGCCACTTGAACGAGGCCGAGGCCTATCTTCAGCGGGCGCGCCGCGTGTGGAGCGCTACGGGCGAGCGACAGGCGGTCGCGTTCGTCGACGTGCTGCTGGCGCGCCTGGCCGTGCGGCGCGGAGACTGCGCGCGCGCGGTGCCCCTGCTCGAGGCGGCGGAGGTCGAGCTGCGGAGGTTCCGCGTACATGCGTACGCCGACTTCTCGCATGCGCTCGTGGTTGAGGCCGAAGCGCTTGCCGGGAACCCTGCGCGCGCGCTCGAGCTCGGCCGCGAAGCGCTCCTGACGGCCGACCGGCAGCGCCCGCTGCTTCAGCGCGCGCTCGGCGTAGCGCTGGCACGGCTGGGTCAGGCGGACGCGGCGCGAGCCGAGTTGGTCTCGGCGATCGCGACGGCGCGCGAGCGCGGCGCGGAGTACGACCTCGCTGCGGCGATGGATGCCCTGGATGCGCTCGGCGCGGCCGGCGCCGAGGCGCGGCAAGAGCGCGACCAGATCCTCGCGCGTCTGAAGATCGCGAAGCTGGCCCGCCCGGCGCCGGTTTAGCGACCTCTCGCTACGCGCCTCCCCATGGGTCGCCGGCCGACTCCGGCAGGACCACGTTCAGCGTCGTGTCCATGCCGGACGGCGCGCTGCTGTCCTGCGACTCGCTGATGCTCGAGATGCACGGCGGGCTCGAGCTGGTGCACATGGGCAGCAGCCCGATGAATCCCGATTTCGCGTTGGGGAGCTTGCCGCTCGGGGCCATGGCTCCGGACGCGGTCACGAAGTCGTAGGGCGCCCCGAGGCAGAACCCGATCCCGTCGGAGGTGGTGTTCTTGATCGTGTAGGTGATCTGGTTGGTGAGCGGGGCGACTCCGGCGGGGGGCGCTTGCGCGTTCGCCACGACCGAGTCGTACCAGTTGGGGTCACGCAAGTGGTAGCCGGTACAAGTGAGGCGGGTGCCGACGTTGACCGTCTGGTGAAGCGTGCCGGACGAGGCGTCGGAGACGACGCCGTAGCTGCTCTGCGATGTGGTCAGGCTCGTCGAGCAGGGCGGGCCGCCATCGCCGCAGGCGGCTGCGGCGGGACACAGCACGGTGACGCCGACGTGCTGAGCGCCGCCTGAAGCGCGAGCCGCGCCCGGTGTCGTTTCGGCGCGTGAAGGCGTGGAGGGTCCAGCGCAGCGGCGCCTGTCCGCATTTGGCCGGCGCTACCGCGGTCACGGGGATCAGCAGTCCCCGCGCCTGGCTTGACGGTGACCATGCGCAACGACAGCGTCCGGTGGCGGACGAGCGCGTTCGCTTGAACCGCGACGGAACGGTCGAGGAGAGGCCAAAGCCAGCCGGCGGCGTGATCTGGACAGATTGCAGTGCCGTCCCGCGTGCGGACGCGTTCTGGATCGTCACCTGGAATACGGTCGGCTGTCCCGCCGTCGTGTACTCCGGAGAGATGAGGACCTTGTACGCCCGCTTGACGTGGATCGGTCGCGCGGATGCGCCTGCGATGGCAGGCAGTGATGCGAACGCGAACGCGCAGCCACGGTTGCGGCCAACAGCTTCCAGGCTCTGGTGACCCGCATTACGTCCCCCTCGTGGTCGACTGCGGGCGGGGCACGACTGTGCCCCGGTCAGGGCGAGCCTACCGCGTTGCGGGTACCGTCGGGCGAAAGATGACGGCGCTTACGCGCCGCCCCACGGATCGGCCTGGGAGGTGGCGGGGATCCGCACCGAGACGATCGTGTTGACCGCGCCGGCCTTCCGCACGGCCGCGACGCACGGATCGCGGGTCACGATCTTCCCGGCCTGGTTGCGAACGCAGTTCCGGAGCAGGCCGACGTACCCGGCGGTGCCGTCAGGCAACGTCGTGTGCACCGCCGGCTTGCCCGAGAACGTCTTGAACGCGTAGGGCAGCCCGGCGCAGAAGCGCACGCCGAGCGGAGTCGTGTTGTGGATCGTGTCGCTGATGCGATAGACGATCCCGATCCGCGTCTTGGCGGTGAGCGTGAACTCGAACCAGCTCGTGTCCCGGCGCTTGTAGCCGGCGCACGTAAGCGGCTCCCCGGCGTCGAGCTTCTCGACCATCGTGCTGTCGGCCGAGATCGGCCGGGTGGTTTGCGATTGTGCGACCACGTTGAAGGTGCTCGTCGGCCCGGGCCGGTACGCCTTCCTCCGCTTCCTTCCGGGCGGTTGGGACGTGACCGGCTGCGGCGAGCTCAGCGAGGTGGAGCAAACGCTGCCGGCGCCACACGTCTTCATCGCCTGCGCCGTCCCCGAGCTCGAGGCGCGTACGGCCGTCCGCGCGGAGTGGGCGGTGGCCGCCGCCGGGATCGCGGTGCCGGCGATCGCTCCGGTGCCGGCGACCGTGCAGGTCACGGCCAGCATCCAGCTCACCCTGCGGTGTGGATGGCGCTCAAGCGGCATATCTTCCCCTTCGTCGCGTTGTCGAGCCGCCCGGTCGGGCCGACCCTACCGGCTTGCGGGGCGCGTTTGGGAACGGCTTTCAGCAGTCAGCCGGTGAAGCTCGGCCCGGTACCCCCGCGCCTGTGCGGCGGGCGCCGAGGCGGCGGCCGGCGGACGGATGGAGCGGCCGAGCTGTAGAGCGTGGTCGTGCTGAGCGTGTGGCGCGCGGACGTCGGCGGAGCAGAAGCGCTCCTGCACCCATTGCTTGCGGCTGAAGAGCACCGTCTGGTCCGAGGCGTGGGATGAGGACGGGTTCGAAGACTCCGAGTAGGTGAGGATCGTTCGCGTGTCGGGACAGGCGGCGTTGGTCCAGGAGACGACCTGCACGTAGGAGGAGCCGAGCGTGACGGGCCCGAACCCCTGCCCGGGCGTGAAGTCGGTGTAGATGGCGTTGAACTCCCCGTTGGGATCCCCGGGGCCGCCGTGGAGCGGGATGCGCTCGCCGGCCGGGAACTGGACGTCGCCCGGTGCGGCGTCGAGCGGGATGTGCGCGCCCGTCAAGGTCGTTGATGGCGTCGCCGAGCGCTGCCCGCACCATCGGGTTGGACGTGTTCAGTCCGTACGGCGTGTGCACCGGGTCCGACGCGTCGAACGGGTGCGACCACGGCGAGGGCTCCGCGGCCAGGGCGCGGTCCCAGAAGCGCCGGAACAGGACGGCGCCGTTCGAATTGAGGTTCTCGTGCAGGTCCCAGGCGGCGAGGATGTTGCAGGCCGAACCGACCTGCACCGGCGGACCGGATGTGGTCGGTGCGAGCCCGAGGGGGAAGCTGCGGCACATGCCGACCAGGTCGTCGCGCACGAGCTCGCCCCCGTACTGGATGTCGCTGAACACGAGGTTCTGCATGTCCTGGCGCGTGAACCCGGGCGGTCCGAGGTGGTCACTCCCGTCGACGCGCGCCTGGGTCATGATCAGCCCGATCCGCGTGCGCAGGGTGCGCGCCGTGCCCTCGGTGCCGATGATGCGGGCGAAGCCGGTGAGGGGCTGGTGCGGGTTCGACAACCAGTAGCTGTCGTTGGAGTTGGTCACGTAGTCCGAGCGGAACAGGTGGGGCAGGTGGCTGGGGCCGAACAGCCCCGGCTCGATCGCATCGGGATCGGTGCCCCAGTTGCAGGCCGAGCGCGACCCGTCGAGGATCGGCAGGCCCTCGACCGCGAACGTAGCCGCGCCGAGCGCCGTGTCGCACTGCTGGGCCTTGGCGTTCGAGACGTTGGGGATCGCGCCTATGTCCGCGTACAGGGCGTGGCCGGACTTGTCGGCGACGATCGTGTTGACCCACGGGATCCCCTCGTAGCGGTTGAGGATGCCGAGCACCTGCTGAGCCGAGCTGGCGCGGTCGACGTCGAAGAAGTGGTTGAAGACGCGGAAGTTGTCGGCGTTGGCATCGGCCAGCGTGAACGCCGTCGTCGGGGTCCAGGGGAGCGGGACGCCGACAAGCGAGTTGAACATCGGCCCGTAGCGCGTCGAGAACAGCGTGCGCGACACCGGCTTGAGCGAGCCGTCCGGACTGGAGAGCCTGCACGGTGACCGTCCGACTCGTCATCGCCACCGGCTTGCCGTCGTACAGGTAGGTGGTCGGCGAGCCTGGGACGAGCGTGAGCTGATACGGCGTGAACCGGAATGCGGTCGACACCGTGTGGCTCCACGCCATCGTCGCGGTGTGCCCGATCAGGACGGCGGGGACGCCGAACAGCGTCGCGCCCTCGACGTTCAGCTTGCCGGGGATCGTCGCCTGGAACTGGTAGAAGCGCTCGGTTCCCGACCACGGGAAGTGCGGATTGCCGAGCAGGAGGCCGTGCTTGTGATCGCGCGTGCCCGCCTTGCCGACGGCGATCGCGTTGCTCCCGGCGCCTTCGGCGGGCAGCTTGGACGCGAGCTCGGCGGCGACCTGCTGGGGCGCGAGCGTCGGCAGCGGACCCGGGAGCGTCACCGACGGCGTGGGCGGCTGCGCCTCGGCGATGCCGGGGATGGCGACGTCCCCGCTCGCCAGCTCGACGAGCTGGTAGAAGCGCAGGTAGGCCGTCATCTGCGTGATCGGGCGCACCCACGGCTTGCCGCGGCACGTCGGGTCCGGAACGTGGGCCGATCCGCCGATGTCGTGCAGGTAGCGGTTGTAGCCGTCCACGTAGCCGGCGACCGTGTCCTTCGCGCTCTGCTCGAGTCCCAGCGGCGGCGGCTCGGCGAGCAGCTTCTGGATCACGCGCGAGTCGATGATCTGCTGGTAGTAGAGGTCGGAGTCGAGGTTGTTCGCGGTGACGCTGTTGGCCGGCTGGAGGTAGCTGCCGTTCGGCCCGAAGTAGCGCGAGCGCTGCGCGTCGACGGTCACGTAGTCCTCGGCCATCGTGCACAGGTTGTCCTGGGCGAACGCGTATCCGAACCCGTAGCCGACGCCTCGGTAGGAGCTCGCCTGGATGTGAGGGATCCCGTACTCGGTGCGGCGGATGACCGCGATCGGCGTGCGCGACGCGGTGTGCCGGCGCGTCGCGGCGAGAGCGGGTAGGGCGGCCGCGGCGACGAGCGCGAGCACTGCGGCAAGCCCGGCCAGCACGCCCCTCCGCGTCATGCCCGGACTCTATATCTCTGGCGCCGCCGCGCGCGCTACTCGGGCGTGGCGATCGCGACTCCGACCTCGGCCGCCGCACGCGCCAGGCCAACGTGAGGCGGCGCTCCCTTCCTGGAAAAGTTCCGCGGCGATCGTCGCGTCGGATAGCGTTGCGCTTGTGGGCACCTACGCGCGTGACGCGCTGCTCGTCGAGGTCGAGGATGGACGCGTACTCGAGGTTGAGCTCGCGGGACCTCTAGATGGCGTGCCCCTGGTCTGGCACCACGGTACGCCGGGGGCGGCGGGGATCTTCGAGGCGCTCGTTGACGTGGGCGCCGAACGCAACGTCCGCCACATCACCTACTCGCGCCCGGGATACGGCCACTCGATGCGTGACGAGGGAAGGTCAGTCGCCAGTTGTGCCGCTGACGTGGTGGCGATCGCCGACACCCTCGGATACGAGCGCTTTCATTCGGTTGGAGGCTCAGGTGGCGGTCCGCACTCGATCGCGTGTGCGGCGCTGCTACCGGAGCGAGTCATCTCTGCGGCGGCGACTGCCTCCCTCGCGCCGGCCGACGCCGAAGGCCTCGACTGGACCGCCGGCATGGGCAGCGAGAACCTCGAAGAGGTCGCGGCCGCGCGGGCCGGCGACCGAGAGTTCGAGGAGTACCTGCACCGCGTCACACCGGAGATGTCGAACGTCGACGGCGATCAGCTCGTCGCTGCCCTCGGTGATCTCGTGTGCGAGGCCGACCGCCAAGCGCTCAGCGGGGAAGTGGGCGAGTTCATAGCGGGGCAGTACACCCGCTCGCTGTCGAGTGGCGTCTGGGGGTGGTTCGATGATGAGATGGCACTACTTGCGCCGTGGGGGTTCGATCCGCGGGAGATACGCGTGCCACTCACGATCTGGCATGGCATGGAGGATCGATTCGTCCCGGTATCACACGGCCGTTGGCTGGCCGACCACCTCCCCTCTACGGCGCATCTTCGCTCGAGGCACGGGCATCTGTCGATCACGATCAGCTCCTATGGCGAGATCCTCGACGCACTGCTGGAGGCCGATCAAGGCCGACGTCACGTCAACCCGTAGCGCAGCCGCCGCCGGCACCGTAGACTTTCTCGGCAGCGGGCCACGGGAGCCCGATGAACTGCTGAACGGGGGCTCAGCTTGCCGGTAGACGTCGAGACCGGGACGTTGGAGCGCTATGTCCCTCGGATGCTGCTCGGGCGGCTCAGCGCACCGCGCACCGAGCTCGTCGAGACGCTCGAGGGCACCATGCTTTTCGCCGACGTCTCCGGTTTCACGCGCCTGTCTGAGCGCTTGGCGCGCAAGGGCAAGGAAGGCGCCGAGCATCTTGTCGACGCGATCAACCTTTGCTTCACCGCGCTCCTGGCGAATGCTTCCGAGCTGGGCGGCTCGCTGCTCAAGTTCGGCGGCGATGCGATGCTGCTTTGGTTCGACGAGGAAGGGCACGCTCCGCGCGCGTGCGCGGCGGCGGCGGCGATGCGGCGCACCCTGCGCGGCGTCGGCCGCATCCGCGCGGGCGCCAGCGACGTCGTTTTGCGGATGTCGGTCGGCGTGCACAGCGGCGAGTACACGATGTTCCTGGTTGGGGGCTCGCACCGAGAGCTGATGGTTGGTGGACCCGCCGCCAGCACCGTGGTGGCCATGGAGGGATTGGCGTCAGCAGGCCAGATCCTGGTCAGTCCGGAAACAGCGGCCCTGCTGCCACGGGGGTGCCTCGGTGGCGCCGTGGAGGAGGGCAGCCTGCTTGCGCGGGCTCCGTCGGCGGGCGCGTGGACGCCGCCGAACGGGCAGATCATGCCGTCGGATGAGCTCATCGCCGAATGCCTGCCGAACATCGTGCGCAGCCATCTGCTGGGTGGCCACGCCGCCCCCGAGCATCGGACCGCGACCGTCGCGTTCCTCCAGTTCGGTGAGCTTGATGAGCTGATCGAACGGGGCCCGGAGTCGGCTGCACAGGCGCTCGATGAGGTGGTGCGCCTGGTTCAGGACGCCGCGGGCCGGTACGAGGTCTGCTTCCTCGATTCGGACATCTCGTCGAACGCGGTCAAGATCCGCCTGAGCGCGGGCGCGCCCCGCGTCGTCGGAGACGACGAGGAGCGGCTGCTGCTGGCGCTGCGCCAAGTCGTCGAGAGCGATCTTCCGGTGCCCGTCCAGGCCGGCGTCAACCGGGGGCCGGTGTTCACGGGTGAAGTGGGACCGCCCTACCGGCGCTGGTACGTGGTCATGGGCGACACGGTGAACCTTGCGGCGCGCGTGATGGGAAAGGCTCCATCCGGCCACATCTACGCCACCCGCGAGGTGATCCGACATGTCGAGGGGCGCTTCGGCCTCACCACGCTCGAGCCATTTGCGGTCAAGGGCAAGGCTCACCCCGTCCACGCCTCGGACGTCGGGTCGCCGGCTCGAGCTGGCGCACAGGCGACGGCGCGCACCCAGCTGCCGCTCATCGGGCGGACCGGGCAGCTCGACCTGCTGCGCGAGGCGATCGCCGCTGCGAAGCGCGGGTCGGGGGCACTGATCGAGCTCGTGGGGGAGACCGGCAGCGGCAAGTCACGGTTGCTCGCGGAGGCCCGCGCGATGGGCGCGGGCATGACGATGCTCCACACAACGTGCGAGGTCGTCACCCGGGAGACGCCGTACTTCGCCTGGCGCGACCTCCTGCGTCAGCTGCTCGGCGCCGAGTGGGACGACCCCGAGGAGCGCGTCCGGGCACGCCTGGAGGACGAGATCCGCCGCACGGACCCCGAGCTCCTCCGCTGGCTGCCGCTGATCGCCATCGCCGTCGACCTGCACGTGCCGTCGACCACCGAGGTGGACCAGCTCGCGCCCGAGGCGCGCGCCGGCAAGCTGCGCGAGGTTGTGCTGCGGTTCCTCAGCCGCGCACTCGTGGTGCCGACCATCGTCGAGGTCGATCACGCGTACCTGATGGACGCGGCCTCGGCGGCGCTGTTCGAGGCGCTGACCGCCGAGCTCGAATCCTCGGCGTGGCTCGTACTGGTCACGCGCCGCGACGAACCCGGCGGCCTGTCGCTGCCCAACTATCCCCACAGCAGGGTCGAGCTCGGTCCGCTGTCGGCTGAGGACGCGCGCGCACTTGCCCTCTCTAGCCCCGAGGCAAGTCAGGTGCCACCGCACGTGGTCGACCTCGCCGTTGAGCGCTCAGGCGGCAGCCCCGAGTTCCTGCTCGACCTCCTGGCGGCGGCCGCCGCCGGCGATCGCGACGAGCTCCCCGAGAACGTCGGCGCCGCGACGATGGCGCGGATCGACGCGCTCGATCCGCGCGACGGCGCGGTCGTGCGGCGCGCGGCCGTCCTCGGGATCAACTTCCACCCCCGGCGCCTGGCCGACGTCCTGGAAGCCGACATGCCGCTGCCCGAAGAAGGGTTCTGGGAGCGGATGTCCGGCGTGTTCGCGCGCGAGCCAGACGGCCATGTCCGCTTCAAGCGCCCGGCGCTCCAGGAAGTGGCGTACGACAGCCTGCCGTTCAAGCTGCGGCGTCGGCTGCACATGGCCGTCGGGTTGCAGCTCGAGCGCGACCAGGATCAGCGAGCTCGACGCCAATCCGGCGATCCTCTCGCACCACTTCTCGCTCGCCCGCGATCACGGCCGGGCGCATCGGTACGCGATGGACGCGGCCAGGCGGGCCACCGCGGCGTTCTCCCACGCCGACGCGGCGAAGCTCTATCGGCGGGCGATCGAGGCCGGCCGAACCGACGCCGCGGGCGCTGATACGGACGCACTGGCCGATGCATGGGAGCAGTTGGGCGAGGCCCTTCGGGCGCTCGGGGAGCCGGCGGCGGCGGCGCGGGCGCTGACTGAAGCCCGGCGGCTGTACGCCGACGATCCGATCGCGCAGGCGCGGCTATGTCACCATCCACGCCGAGGTCGCGCAGCGCGAGTGAGGCGCTGACCGCCGCTGTGCGCTGGCTCAAACGCGGGTTGCGCTATGTGGAGGCGCTTGCAGGTCCGAGGATGCACCGCGTGGCGAGCGCGGATGCGGTCATTGCTCGGTGGAATACGCAATCTGCAGGGGCGCTGGGCGGAGGCTGATCGCGGCGTGCCGCGAAGCGATCACGGAGGCCGAGTCAGTTAGCGAGCTGCCCGCCCTCGCGCATGCCTGCTATGCCCTCGACTGGGCATTGCGTGAGTCTGGGACGCCCCGAGGAGGCAACGAACTCTTGGCACGCCCTCGAGATCTATGAGCAGCTTGGCGACCCCGAACACGAGTCCAAGGTGCTCAACAACCTCGGCATGTTCGCCTACTTCGACGGTTGTTGGGACGACGCGGTCGACTCTGTATCGGCGGGCAGGCGCGGCCAGCGAACGGGCGGGCATTCCGGCCGACGCCGCGTTCACCGACTGCAACGTGGGCGAGATTCTCTCCGACCAAGGGCACCTCGACGAGGCCGAGACCCACCTGGAGCGTGCGCGTCGTATCTGGAGCGCGACGGGCGAGCGCCAGGCGGTCGCCTACGCGACGTACTGCTGGCTCGCGTGGCCGTGCGGCGTGGTCGTTATCAGGAAGCGCTGCCGATGCTCGAGGCGGCGAGGACGGAGCTCAGCAAGTTCAAGCCGATGTCTACGTCGGGTTCGCTCAGGCGCTTGATCGCCGAAGCCGAGGCGTTCGGCGGCGACCCGTTCCGGGCGTTGGAACTCGCCAGCCCGAGCTCCAGGCGAACGATCGCCAGCGGCCGCTGCTGACGCGATGGGTGCAATTGCGCTGGCGCGCCTGGGGCAGAGAGGAGGCTGCGATTCGGGAGTTGACCCACTCACTCCAGACTGCGCGCGAACGAGGGTCCGAATACGACGTCGCTTCGACGATCGACGTATTGGTCACCCTTGGCAGGGCGGATTCCGAGTTGGTGCGCGAGCGGGATGAGATCCTCGCGCGGCTCAAGAATAGAGCGGTTGTTCGCGCCAGCGTTGGCGCTAACGGCCCCGTGAGGGCCGCCGGGCCGGCGGCCCTCACGAGCAGGCGACTTCTATGCGTGCGCCCAGGGATCGCCGGCGTAGGCCTGTGGGATGTCGATCGTGACGGTCGCACCCGAGCCGAAGTCGCTATTGAACGGCCTGATCGACTCGATGCACGGGGTACCGGACACGGTGCTTTGCGGGCAACCCGGAAGCAGCCCGATGAACCCTCGCGTGCCGTCCGGCAACGTCCCCGGCGCCGCATTGTTGCCGGAGGCGGTCGGGAACGTGACGTTCGCCCCGAAGCAGATTTGCAGCCCGTCGGTGCTGGCGCCGAGGATGGTGTTGCTGAGCAACTTATCCGCGGAGCCGGTGATGTTGAACCCGTACCAGGTCGGATCCGAGCTGAAATAGCCGCCGTACTGCTGGGGCGAGCAGTCCAGCGGCTGCCCGCCTGGACCCAGCAGATCGACCGACTCCGTCAGCGTACCCGCGTCCTGCGTCGGGTCGCTGCTCGGGTTAGCGCGTCACGGTCAGGTTGTCCTCGTCGGTGTTGAGGAAGGTGTGACACTCGGCGCCCGGTGCGCAGACGGTGGAGGTCGTCTGGCTCTCGTTGAACGGATTCGACGTCGCTCCGGTGAGTCCAGGGCTCGAGGCGCCCAACGTGTAGGCGACGAACGGCCGGCTGAGCGAAAGGTCGGGGAAGGTTGCCACCCCGTTGACCGTGTCCTCGGTGAGCGTGCCCGAGAGGGTCGCGTCACCCGGGTTGCTGGCGAGTGCGATCGTGATCGGCACGCCGTTCGAGCTCACCGGATTGCCGCTCGAGTCGACGGTCTTCACCGTCACGGACGGCGTGATCGGGTCGTTTACGGTCGAATTGCTCGGTTGCGTCACGAACTCGAGTTCCGCGGCCGACGAGCCGTAGGGCTGAACCCGACCGGGTGCCCCCTGCAGCGGCCCGGGCGACTGCTGGGCGACTGGAGCTGCCGCCGCTCGGCGGTGGTGATCGTGAAGCTGACCGTCGATCGGATTGGCACGGGCGAGCCGGGGCCCTCGAAATCGCCGCCTGTGAGGGTGCCGCCCGGGGCGCCGGCCCGCCGAACGTGAGGCTCTGCGGCATACCGGAGCCGTTGAAGTTGCTGCACGAGTCCGACTGTCCGGCGCCGGCCTCCTTGAACATCCCACCGGGCCACATCGCGACGAACGTGCTCGTGCCGGGGCTACAGCCCTGGACCGACTGCGACCTGAACCGACACCGGGTTAGCCGTTGTAGGTGCCGGGCACGGTTCCGGCCGCCGCGATCCCGGGCGCCGTGGTCGTCGTTGCCTGGCTGGCCGCGGGAAGCGCGACCAACATGCCGACAGCGAATACGACCGAGCCGAGGAAACGAGTTCCCAGGTGTCTCCTTGACAGCATTTGCGCGGCCCCCTTGTTGGCCCTTCGTTCCATGGGGCGCCCCTCGCCCCATGCGCACAAGGCAGCCTACGAGCCCCGGGCACCCCGGTCAAGGACGAGAAACGGCGAGTTTCGGTGCAACGCGCTCACGCTCCCGAGATGCGCGCTCGGCGAAGTCGCTTGCCCTGCAGCCGATTTGTCCCTACACTGCCTCGGTCAGCCGATAGCCGTAGCCGCCCCGAATGCACGGCGCCGCGCCACATACGCGGTGATCCCGGGGGCGGGGTCCGTGAGAGCTGAGCAGCCTGCACAGGGCGCAGATGCCGTGTGCTATCTTTGCTGGTCGGGCTCTGAGGTGCTGTGCGCGCCCCGGAGCGCCCGATTTTGCCTCCCTCTCGATCGCCCGAGGAGTCGCCGCCTTGGCAACCACTCATGCCCCGCGGACGCGCCGGAGCTTCGCGCGTCTGAACAAGGTCCTTGAAGTCCCCAACCTGATCGATATCCAGCGAAAGTCCTTCGCCTGGCTCACCAACCCCGATGGCGGTGGCCTGCGCGAGACGATCGACGACATCTCGCCGATCGAGGACTACACCGGAAACCTCGCCGTCCAGTTCGGCGATTTCACCTTCGACGAGCCGGTCGCCAGCCTCGAGCAGTGTCGTGAGAAGGATCTGACCTACGCGCGGCCGCTGACCGTGACCGTCGCCTTCATCAACCGCGAAACCGGCGAGATCCGGGAGCAGTCCGTGTTCATGGGCGACTTCCCGTGGATGACCGATCGCGGCACGTTCATCATCAACGGCACCGAGCGCGTCGTGGTCACGCAGCTCGTGCGCTCGCCGGGCGCCTACGTGATGGAGCCCAAGGACCGCGAGAAGCAGGTCTTCATCGCGAACCTGATGCCGGCTCGCGGCTCGTGGCTCGAGCTCGAGATCGACAAGAAGGGCCGCGTCTACGTTCGCATCGACCGCAAGCGCAAGCTGCCCGTGACCGTGCTGCTGCGCGCGATGGGCTATGCGTCGGACGAAGAGATCCTGAATCTGTTCGACAACTCGCTCTACATCCAGCTCACGCTCGAGTCCGACCCGGAGGTGATCCGGACCGAGGAGGGCTCGCTGATCGAGCTGTTCAAGAAGCAGCGCCCGGGTGAGCCGCCGTCGGTCGACGCCGCGCGCTCGCTCCTGCACCAGCTGTTCTTCGATCCCAAGCGCTATGACCTCACGCGCGTGGGGCGCTACAAGCTGAACGCGCGTCTCGGCCTCGACATCGACCTCGAGACCCGCACCCTGACCCACGACGACATCATCGCGCTGGTCAAGGAGCTCGTATCGCTGCCCAAGCGGCTCGGGATGCCCGAGGAGATGGACGGCGAGGTCAAGGACTACGCGGCCGAGGCGCTGTCGATGCCGCGCGAGCCGATCCAGGATCACCTGGACGAGTACGAGCACTTCGGCAACCGCCGCCTGCGCACGGTGGGCGAGCTGATCCAGGAGGCATTCCGGATCGGCCTCTACCGGATGGAGCGCGTCGTGCGCGAGCGCCTCACCACCGAGGACGCCGACACGATCACGCCGCAGACGATCGTCAACATCCGGCCCGTGGTGGCGGCGCTCAAGGAGTTCTTCGGAAGCTCCCAGCTCAGCCAGTTCATGGACCAGACGAACTCGCTGTCCGGGCTGACCCATCGCCGGCGCTTGAGCGCGCTCGGTGCCGGCGGCCTGACGCGGGAGCGCGCGCCGATCGAGGTGCGCGACGTGCACCCCACCCACTACGGGCGGATGTGCCCGATCGAGACTCCGGAAGGCCCGAACATCGGCCTGATCGGCTCGCTCTCCTCCTACGCCGAGATCTCCGAGCACGGCTTCGTGACCACCCCCTACCGCGTGGTCAAGGACGGCCGGGTGACCGAGGAGATCGTTCATCTCGACGCCACCCAGGAGGAGGAGCGGCTGATCGCCCAGGCGAACACGCCGGTCGACGACTCCGGTCGCCTCGTCGGCGAGGAGATCATCTGCCGCACCCAGGCGGGCCAGTACGTGACCGCGACGCCCGAGCAGGTCGACCTGATCGACGTCTCGCCCGAGCAGATCTGGTCGGTCGCGACGGCGATGATCCCGTTCCTCGAGCACGACGACGCCAACCGGGCGCTGATGGGCTCGAACATGCAGCGCCAGGCGGTGCCGCTGCTCGTCACCGACGCCCCGCTGGTCGGGACCGGAATGGAGCGTCGCGCGGCGGTCGACACCGGTGATGTGGTCCTCGCCCACGAGGCCGGGACCGTGTCCTACGTGGACGCCGAGCAGATCGTGGTCGACGGCCCCGACGGCGCCCAGAACGAGTACGAGCTCCAGAAGTTCATGCGCTCCAACCAGGGGACGCTGATCCACCAGAAGCCGATCGTCGACGTCGGCACCGAGGTCGGCGAGGGCGAGATCCTCGCGGACGGCTCGGCCTCGGACATGGGTGAGATGGCGCTCGGCAAGAACCTGCTGGTCGCCTTCATGTCCTGGGAGGGCTACAACTTCGAGGACGCGATCATCCTGTCCAAGCGTCTGGTCTCCGACGACGAGCTCACCTCGATCCACATCGAGGAGTACGAGATCGACGCTCGCACGACCAAGCTGGGCGACGAGGAGATCACCCGCGACATCCCGAACCGCTCCGAGGAGTCACTGCGCAACCTCGACGATCGCGGCATCGTCCGCATCGGCGCCGAGGTAGCGTCGGGTGACCTGCTCGTGGGCAAGGTCACGCCCAAGGGCGAGACCGAGCTGACCGCCGAGGAGAAGCTGATCCGCGCGATCTTCAAGGAGAAGGCGCGCGAGGTCCGCGACACCTCGCTCAAGGTCCCCCACGGCGAGGGCGGCGTCGTCATCGACGTCAAGACCTTCAGCCGCGACGAGGGCGACGACCTGCCACCGGGCGTCAACGACCTGGTGCGCGTGTTCGTGGCCAAGAAGCGCAAGATCTCCGAGGGCGACAAGCTCGCCGGCCGTCACGGCAACAAGGGCGTGATCTCGAAGATCGTCGACGTGCAGGACATGCCGTTCATGGAGGACGGCACGCCGGTCGACGTGATCCTCAACCCGCTCGGCGTGCCGAGCCGTATGAACCTCGGGCAGATCCTCGAGACGCACCTGGGCTGGGTCGCGGCCAACGGCTGGTACGGCGACGGCGCCGACGGCAAGAACGGCGGCAACGGCCGCACCAACACCCGCAAGAGCCTGGCCACGACGAACAAGGTCTACGTGGCCACGCCGGTGTTCGACGGCGCGACCGTGGCCGATGTCGACGAGGCGCTCGTCAAGTGGCAGGAGGAGCACGCCGGCGCGATCCGGATGGACGTCGACCAGAACCGCCGTAAGGGCGAGCAGGCCTCCGGGAAGGTGAGGCTGTTCAACGGCCGCACCGGGGAGCCGTTCGAGGAGCAGGTCACGGTCGGCTACATGTACATCCTGAAGCTGCTGCACCTGGTCGACGACAAGATCCACGCCCGCTCGACCGGTCCGTACTCGCTCGTCACCCAGCAGCCGCTGGGCGGCAAGGCGCAGTTCGGCGGCCAGCGCTTCGGCGAGATGGAGGTGTGGGCGCTCGAGGCCTACGGCGCCGCGTACACCCTCCAGGAGATGCTCACGATCAAGTCCGACGACACGGTTGGGCGCGTGAAGGCCTACGAGGCGATCGTCAAGGGCGAGAACATCGCCGAGCCGTCGATCCCCGAGTCCTTCAAGGTCCTGCTCAAGGAGATGCAGTCGCTGGCGCTCGACGTCAACGTGGTCTCCGAGGAGGGCGAGCGCGCGGAGATGCGCGAGGAGGACGACGACCTGCTGCGGGCGGCCGAGGAGCTCGGCATCGACCTGAGCGGCGTGCGCGCCACCGACGGTGCCGCGGCCGACGAGGCCGTCGAGCACGAGGGCGAGACCGTGGAGGCCTCCGAGGCGGAGGCCGAGGTCGAGGACCCGGACCTCGAGCCGGGCGAAGAGCTCGAAGAGGAGGATTTCGCCTCCGACGTGGACCCGATGATTGAAGAGGACGTCCCGGCCGGCGAAGCCGAGGGCGTTCTTGAAGAGGACGAGGCTTAAGAAAGAGACAGAGGAATCAACTTGATTGACATCAATAACTTTGACGCGATCGAAATCGGGCTAGCGTCCTCGAAGCAGATCCGCTCGTGGTCCTCCGGCGAGGTCACCAAGCCGGAGACGATCAACTACCGGACGCTCAAGCCCGAGAAGGACGGGCTGTTCTGCGAGCGCATCTTCGGTCCGACCAAGGACTGGGAGTGCTACTGCGGCAAGTACAAGCGCGTCCGCTACAAGGGCATCGTGTGCGAGCGCTGCGGCGTGGAGGTCACGCGCTCCAAGGTCCGCCGCGAGCGCATGGGCCACATCGACCTGGCCGCGCCCGTGTCGCACATCTGGTTCTTCAAGGGCGTGCCCAGCCGTATCGGCTACCTGCTCGACATGGCGCCCAAGGAGCTCGAGAAGGTCCTGTACTTCGCGGCCTCGATCGTGACCTGGGTCGACGACGAGGCGCGCGCGCGCGACCTCGACACGCTCGAGGGCGAGGTCAACAAGGTGCTCGACTCCTACGCCGCCGAGAAGGAGGAGCGGATTCTCGAGCTGCGCGAGTCCCTCCAGCGGCGCGAGCAGTACCTGGAGAACGGCAAGACCGGGCGTGACTTCTCCGACGAGGACCACCTGTGGGCGGAGACGCTCGAGGTCAACATCGCCAAGCTCTCCGACGACGAGCGCGAGAAGATCCTCAAGGACCTGCGCAAGAGCTTCCAGGCCGACATCGACGACACCGAGGCCTACATCGAGGACGCGGCCGAGCGCATGCGTCAGGTGTGGGAGCTGTTCAAGACGATGAAGGCCAAGGACGTGGTCAACGACGAGACCACGTTCCGCGAGCTCAAGGATCGCTTCGGCTCGCCGTACGGGTTCGGCGAGTACTTCCGCGGCGGCATGGGTGCCGAGGCGGTGCGCGACCTGCTCCAGCAGGTCGACCTCGACGCCGAGGCAGCCGACCTCCAGGATCAGGTCAAGACGGCCAAGGGCCAGAAGCAGGCCCGCGCGGTCAAGCGCCTGAAGGTCGTCTCGGCCTTCATCCACTCCGGCAACAAGCCGGAGATGATGATCCTCGAGGCCGTGCCGGTGATCCCGCCCGAGCTGCGGCCGATGGTCCAGCTCGACGGCGGCCGGTTCGCCACGAGCGACCTCAACGACCTCTATCGCCGCGTGATCAACCGCAACAACCGCCTGAAGCGGCTGCTGGATCTGGGTGCTCCCGAGATCATCGTCAACAACGAGAAGCGGATGCTCCAGGAGGCGGTCGACGCGCTGTTCGACAACGGCCGGCGCGGCCGTCCGGTCACCGGGCCGGGCAACCGTCCGCTCAAGTCGCTGTCGGACATGCTCAAGGGCAAGCAGGGCCGCTTCCGCCAGAACCTGCTCGGTAAGCGGGTGGACTACTCGGGCCGCTCGGTGATCGTGTCGGGCCCGTACCTGAAGCTCCATCAGTGCGGCCTGCCCAAGCTGATGGCGCTCGAGCTATTCAAGCCGTTCATCATGGCCCGCCTCGTCGAGCGCAAGTCGGCGCAGAACATCAAGGCGGCCAAGAAGATGGTCGACTCGATGATCCCCGAGGTGTGGGACGTGCTCGAGGAGGTCATCCACGAGCATCCCGTGCTCCTGAATCGCGCGCCGACGCTGCACCGCCTGGGCATCCAGGCGTTCGAGCCGATCCTGGTCGAGGGCAAGGCGATCCAGGTCCATCCGCTTGTCTGTCACGCGTTCAACGCCGACTTCGACGGCGACCAGATGGCGGTCCACCTGCCGCTGTCGGCCGAAGCCCAGGCCGAAGCTCGGATCCTGATGCTCTCGGCCAACAACATCCTGTCCCCCGCGCACGGCGCGCCGCTGGCGACGCCGACGCAGGACATGGTGCTGGGTGCCTACTACCTGACCTACGGTCCGGAGGAGCCCGAGCTGGCCAAGATCGACCCGGCCACGCACGAGCCGCGCCCGCACGTGTACCGCACCGCCCAGGAGGCGGAGTGGTCCTACGAGCACGGCGTGACCAAGCTCCACGACCTGGCCGAATTCCGCCCGCTCGGGCGAGAGGGCGGCCATGTCCTGACCACGGTCGGGCGGATCATCTGGAACGACAAGATCGAGCGCGCGCTCGAGCAGGCGATGGGCGATGCCTTCGACCCCTCGACCTACGAGTTCATCAACCGCTCGATGAAGAAGAAGGACACGACCAAGCTGGTCGACGACCTCGTGCAGCGCTACGGGGCGGCGTCGATCTCGCTCGTGCTCGACGCGTTCAAGGACGTCGGCTTCCACTACGCCACGCAGGCCGGGGTGACGATCTCCAAGAACGACGTGCAGACCCCGCCGAGCAAGGCGGAGATCCTGGCCCGCTACGAGGCCGAGCTCACCACGATCGAGGAGCAGTACGCGAACGGCGAGATCAACCAGGAGGAGCGCCACGAGGCGGTCACCGCGCTGTGGGATCGTGCGACCAACGAGGTGGCGGCGGCCCTGAACGAGCACCTCGACGAGCTCAATCCCATCTTCATGATGGCCAACTCCGGGGCTCGTGGCTCGTTCTCGCAGATCCGCCAGCTGGCCGGCATGCGCGGCCTGATGGCCAATCCGAAGGGCGAGATCATCGAGCGTCCGATCAAGGCCAACTTCATGGAGGGCCTGACCGTGCTCGAGTACTTCATCTCGACCCACGGTGCCCGCAAGGGACTGGCCGACACGGCGCTGCGCACCGCCGACTCTGGCTACCTGACCCGGCGCCTGGTCGACGTCTCCCAGGACGTGATCATTCGCCAGGAGGACTGCGGGACGGCAGAGCACATCGACATGCCGGTGTCCCAGCTCGAGGTTGATCCCGAGACCCGGCGCCTGCGTCCCACCGGCGAGCCGAACACCAACCTGATCGGACGGGTCGCCGCCGAGGACCTCAAGACCAAGCGCGGCCGCGTGATCGTCGAGAAGGGCAAGGAGATCGACCGCGCCGAGCTGGCCGACCTGGTGGAGACCTGGCAGGACGACACCGACAAGGGCACCGTCATCAACGTGCCCGTGCGCTCGGTGCTCAAGTGCGAGGCGCCGACCGGCGTTTGCCAGGCCTGCTACGGCCGCTCGATGGCCACCGGCAAGCTGGCCCAGATCGGCGACGCGGTGGGCATCATCGCCGCTCAGTCGATCGGCGAGCCGGGCACCCAGCTGACCATGCGGACGTTCCACACCGGCGGTATCGCCGGCGCGGACATCACGCACGGGCTGCCGCGTGTAGTCGAGCTGTTCGAGGCACGCAAGCCCAAGGGCCTGGCCAAGATCGCCGAGGTCGGCGGCGCCGTCTCGATCGAGGACTCCGACAAGGCCATCACCGTCGTCATCACCGACGACGGCGGCGAGGAGCACCGCCACACGTTCCCGCGGCGGACGCTCCTCTACGTGGCCAACGGGCAGCGGATCGAGCCCGGGACCCAGCTCAACGAGGGCTCGCTTTATCCCCACGAGCTGCTGGCCATCCGCGGGCGCACCGAGACCGAGCTGTATCTCGTGCGCGAGGTCCAGGAGGTCTACAAGTCCCAGGGCGTGGACATCAACGACAAGCACATCGAGCTGATCGTGCGCCAGATGATGAAGAAGGTCCGCGTCGACCAGAAGGGCGACACGGATCTGCTGCCGGGCCAGTTCGTCGACCGGTTCGATTACGGCCGGCTGAACAAATCGGTAATCGACTCCGGCGGCGAGGCGGCTCAGGCCGAGGAGATCATCCTCGGGATCACCAAGGCGTCGCTGAACACGGACTCGTTCCTGTCCGCGGCGTCCTTCCAGGAGACGACCAAGGTGCTCACCGACGCCGCGCTCGAGGGCAAGATCGATCGCCTCAACGGCCTCAAGGAGAACGTGATCATCGGCAAGCTGATCCCGGCCGCCACGGGGCTCAAGCGCTACCGGCGGATCGAGATCGAGCCGTCCGAGCCGCTGCCCCGCGGCCTCGACGACGTCGGCCTGCTCGACCACGACGATCTGGCGGCCGAGCTCGGTCTGACCGACGGCGAGTCGCTGACCGGATTCGGTGGCGGCATCGAGGCCGATCTGTCCGACCTCGAGGCGATCGGCGGCAACGGCGGCTCCGCGCTCGGGTTCGCCGAGGAGCTCGCCGACCTCGACCTGCCGCCGGTCGACGACGGCGACGGCGAGTAGCCCAAGCGTTTTGACGTGACGGGCCGTGCGCTTCGGCGCGCGGCCCGGCCGCGTTCTACGTCTGGGTTGATCCGATCACGCGTTGCCGTCTGATCGTGGTGTCGTGCGGGAGCGTCGGGCTACAGAACGCGCGTCGAGTCCACGCAGATCAGGCGCAGCGGATTGCGCGAGCTCGCGTTGCGCAGCAGATGCGGCCGGTCGCCCGGGTAGGAGGCTGCATCCCCGGCCTTCAGGATCCGCGCCTCGCTCCCCTCGAGCTCGAGGACGAGCTCGCCCTCGAGAATGAAGATGAATTCCTGGCCGGCGTGGCGGCCGTAGTCCTTGCGCCCGCCGCCTGGTTCGAACACCAGCAGCATCGGCATCATGCCTCGCTCGCTCTCCCGAGCGAGCATGTAAATGTCCATCCCTTCGGCCGGGGAGTGCAGCCGACGTCGCTCGTGCTCGTGGACGAGTCCAGGGTCGGATGCCTCGGCCTCCGGCAAAAGGTCGGACAGCGGTGCCTTGTAGAACTGACACAGCCGGATTAGACGACCGATCGTGATATCCGAGCGTTCGTTCTCGACCAGGGAGAGAAACGACGCGGAGATCGATGTGCTCTCGGCGACCGCCGCCAGTGTCAGCTCGCGTTCGTGGCGCAGGGCCCGAAGCCGGACGCCTACGCTGCCGTTCGCTCGAGCTTGCGGCTGCATGTCACCCGCAGGCTTCCGCTGTCCTTTGTTCGCTTGTCCCGTGTCGGTCTTAGCCCTCGGCATCCAGTGGTCACATCATCGCAGTACGAAATCGCCGGCTCCAAGGCGCCGGCGGTTCGCTCACGCGCCAACCGCGTCGAGTTCGACTTCGACCAGACAACCAGGCGGGATCAGGCGCTCGACGAACAGCGTCGTATTAGCGGGATCGACGCCCGCGAAGACGTCTCTGTGGGCTTTGACCGCCTCGCGCCAGTCGCATCCGGGGGCCAGGAAGAGCCGGGTGCGCACCACGCGTTCGCGGTCGGCGCCGAGCTCCTGGACCGCGCTCAGGGCAAGCTCGAGGGCTGCCTTGGTCTGGCGGTACGCGTCGTCCGGGTAGAGCGCTTCGCCATTCGCGCCCGTAGCCGCCGTTCCGCTCACGGCGATGACATCACCACAGCGCGCGGCACGCGAGTAGCCGGCGACACTCTCGAACGGGCTCCCGGTGCGAACTCGCCTGGCGATCCCGTCGTGGCCGGACTGCGCTCCAACCGCTGTCGCATCGGCCTCCCGGGCCGGTCCGGGGGGCTCTGGAAGGCCTGAGACGGGCTGGTCAAGAACGGTTTGCAGCTCGCTCATAGTGCACACTTCCGCGAATCGGCGTGCGAGGATCGAGAGCACGACGCGCTGGGCCAAGTCGGCGGGAAATGGCCCAAAGCCAACGTCAGGAAGGTCGCCCATCGCGGTCCCGTCCGAGAGCACCACGACGCCGTAACCGAGCTGAGAGGCATCGCGAGCGGTTGTGTCGCAGCAGACGTGGGTTGACGTGCCGGCGATCACGATCGCGGTCCTCTCCATGCTGCGCAGCAGCACGTCCAGGTCGGTCCCGAGGAACGCGCTGAACCGACGCTTGGTAACGACCAGGTCACCGGGTTGAGGGGCGAGCTCATCCACCACCTGCGTGCCGGCCGATCCCTCGCGTAGCACCTGGCCGGTTCGGACCGGCTCGAGTGCGGCGAGGGGCCCTGCGTCCGGGCCCTGGAGCGCCTGCCGAACGAAGACCACGGGCAGGCCGGCCGTGCGCCAGCGATCCACCAGCGGCGCGAGCCGCACGGCGAGTTCCGCGGCACCGGGAACGACGAGAGGGCCCGAGTGCAGAAAATCGGCCTGCATATCGATGACGAGGAGCGCGGCTCGCTTCAGGTCGGTCTTCATTCGATGTAGTCCTCCAGCCGCACGTTTCCCACCCCGGGCGGTCGGCGTCGCAGGAAGCTCCGTTCCTCGCCATGCGGGATGGTGGCGTCGATGATCATGCGTTCGTTGTAGAGCCCGTGCTCATCGCGGGCAAACCCGCCCGCCTCAGGGATCACGACGACATCGTCTCGTAGCCGGGTGCGCGTGGTGACCGCCCACCACACGTCCGCCGGATCATGGACGTTCACATCGGGATCAACTACGACGCAGTACTTCAGCCAGCGATACGCGCCGAACGCGGCCATCGCCACGGGCTTGGCCTCGCCCGGATATCGCTGACGGATGGCCAGCGTGCAGCCTAGAATCGTAGGTCCGACACTGATCGCGCAAAGCTCGGCGCCGGCGCGTTCGACAGCCTCCGCGATCAGCGCACCGCGACTCAGTCCCAGCAACTGCACGTCCTCCCGGGAGCCCGCATACATCGTCTGCATGATCGGGTCTCGCCGATGGGTGATCGCGCTGAGCCGAAAGCGATGGTTGTCGTTCACCGGAACGTAGTAATGCAGGAAGTCGCCGAACGGGCCCTCGGGTTCGCGGACTCCCGCGCGGATCACGCCCTCGAGCACGATCTCGGCATCCACTGGCACCTCGAGTTCCACGGTCTGGCAGCGGACCATCCGGACCGGCTCTCCGCGCAGCGCGCCGGCCAGCGCCAGCTCGTCGTCACCCATCGGCAACGATGTGGCGCCCGCGATCAAGTCGAGCGGATGCAAGCCAATCGCGACCGCCACCTCGAGATCACGCCCCTCCGCCTCCGCTCGAGCCTGGATCACGCCTAGCTGTTGAGGGGGCATCATCCGGATTCCGGCATCGCGGGACCCATCGATCATCATCCGATTGAAAGAGACGTTTCGTCGCCCGCTTGACGGGTCGCGCGCAATCACCATTCCTGCCGTGATGTACGGCCCCGCGTCACGTTCAGAGTGCGTGATCAGCGGAAGTGTCCGAAGGTCCGCATCCTGCGTGTGCACGACCTCCTGCGCGGGAGCGGGTTCGTGATCGGTGACCGGGGCGATGCGTCGCCGGCTTCGGTCGGCAAACGCGCGCACGACCGCGTCGGCTTCGACGCCCAGCGCGAGCGCCAGCGCGTCGGGGCTACCGAGCAGGTTGTACGCGACACGGGCGTCCGTGGCGCGGACGCGCTCGAAGAGAATCCCCCTCCCGCGCCGGTCGGCCTCGGCCATCAGGGCTGAAAGTTCGGTCGCTGGGTCCACCTCGCGACGCACGCGAACCACGAGGCCTCGCTGATCGAGCCCCTCCAGGAAGGCGCGGAAGCTCGTCACGCTCATCGCAGGAAGGGGAGCACGCGCGCACCGATCAGTCGGATCGCCCTCTCGGGATCAGGTCCCAACGGCCCTCCCAGCACAACCTGCGTCACGCCGGCGGCGAGCATCACCTTGATCGGCTCGACGCACTGCTCCGGGGTTCCCGCGATGCCGAGTCTCAGCATGTCGTCGGATACCGCCCGTCGCGCCCCCGTCGCGTCGCCTTGCATGATCCGCTCGCACGCCGGGAGATAGTCGTCGGGGTGAACTCCAACGGTCGCGAGCGCCTCTGCCTCGAGGTAGGAGCCGAAGTAGGCGGCAATCTCGGCCATCTGTTCGCGTGCCACGGAACCATCCTCGGCGACGGAAATCCACGCGAGGCCGGCGATGTCCACCGACAGCGGATCCCGGCCCCCGCGCCGAGCGCCGCGGCGGATTCGATCGACCATGAGCGACGCCGACTCCGGTGGCGTCACCATCGGGAGGCTGCCGTCGCCGATCTCGCCCGAGAGCTCGAGGAACTCCTCCCCGAACGCGCAGATGTAGATCGGGGGCTCAGGACGAGTCCGGGGGAATCGCAGCTGCATCTCGGTCGAGGTCGCGTCGCCGCGGAGCAGTGCGCGGAGTGTCCGGACTGACTCGCGCATATCTTCGAGCGGGGCCTCCACGTCGATCCCGACCCAACGCAGCATCTCGTAGGTATGGACACCCAGCCCCACCACGGCCCGTCCCGCCGATAGCCGGTCAAGGGTCCCGAGAAAAGTCGCGATCTCACTTATGTGCGTTGCCCAAGGATTGGTGCCTACGGTGCAGACCTCGACCCGCTCCGTCGCCTGCGCGGTGGCCGCGGCGAGTACCCACGAGTTGGAGCGAAGCGTGTCGTGGGGGAACCAGACCGTGTCGAATCCCGCCTCTTCTGCCGCGCAGGCAAGCCGCACCAGTTCGCGTGGGGAGCCTAGGTCGTCCAGCAGGCGGATGCCGAATCGCGGCGCCATCTGGCGCTCACACGATCCAGTGCGATTCGCTTATCACCGATCCGCTGTCGAAGCGCTCCGGCGCAAAATTGCCGAGCACGTCGTCGACCGGCTCACCGCAGACGGCGGCGGCGAGGCGGCGCCCGATGGCGGGGGCGAGCATGAAGCCGTGCCCGCTGAACCCCGCGGCCACCCACAGGCCCTCATCCAGCTCGGAGATGATCGGCTGAAGATCCGGAGTGACGTCGTAGAAGCCCTCCACGAGGATCGGTAAGGACACATACTGCAAACGCGGCAGCAACACCTCGATGTTGGCGCGGATCGTCTGGCGCCAGGCTCCAGCTTCCTCGGCCGGCTCGCCGTTGGCCGCGGTGTGACTGGTCAGGACGCGTCCGTCCGCCAATTGCTTGGCCGCGAACGCGCGCTCTCCGGAAACCATCAGGGGGTCGAGCAGCCGCTCGCGGATGGGCTGGCTCAGGAAGAGATACCGTGGCTCCTTGACGATCGGCAGATCGATCCCGAGCGGCTCCAACAGGGCCGGAACGTCGTAACCCGTGGCGACGATCGTGCTCTCAGCGCGGATCGTACGGCCGTCGCGCAGCGAAAGCCTCCATTGGCCTGAGTCGTTCGCGAGCCCGGTTACGTCGGCGATTTCGATCGTTGCGCCCATGCGCTCAGCTGCTTCGGCGAAAGCGGCCACGACTGACTGTGGCCTGTCGAAGTAGCCGTCCTCCTGGCACCAGGCGGCCCCGGCGACGGTTTCGGTCTGAAGGTCCGGTACGCGTTCGGCCGCCTCGCCGGGGCTCAGGATCTCGCTGGGCACGCCCACCGCTCGCTGGACCTCGACGTCGACGGCAAGCTGCTGCAACCGGTGACTGGAGTGGGCAAGGAACATGTACCCGCACGCCTCCAGCCGCGGTCGTACGGTGCTCTGGAGCCGATCACCGATCTCCTGATAGAAGCCTCGGGACTCACGCGCCAGCAAGCAGCTCAAGGGCTTGCTCCACTGCTGCCGCACGCCACCCGGCTGGACGCCGGAAGCCTCGGCTCCGATCCCGGATCGCTCCAAAACAGCGACTGAGCGGTCCCGGCGTTGGGCGAGGTGAAACGCAGTGGAGAGCCCCGTGACTCCAGCTCCGACGATCGCTACGTCGTACGACGCGGCCGGGCTTGTCATGGCCCGGCATGGCGTTGCATAAGCTGCATCCCTGCACAATATATTGGCGCGGTGTGTTCACAGCAAACGCCGTTGACTTGCGTGCGGCTCGCGCAGTATTCTGCTCCGGCGTCCAGTATTTGCTACTTCATTTCGAGCGACGGAGAGAGCTATGAAGAGCCGGTTGGCAGTGGCCGTGGCGGTCGGCGCCGTGTCGTTGGGGGTGGTCGCCTGCGGAGGCTCTAGCTCGAGCAGCGCCTCCGGTTCGAGCAGCGCCTCCGGTTCGAGCAGCGCCTCCGGTGGCGGCAGTGCGGTCAATCTGAAGATCGGCAGTGTCCTCCCCCTCACCGGTCCGATCGCGGCGTTTGGGCCGTCCTTGAACAAGGCGGCCGAGTTGGCCGTGGCTGATGCCAACCGTGCTGCCAAGGCCGCGGGCGTGAACCTGCAGGTCTCAATCAGCACCGGCGACGAGGGCTCCGCGCCGCAAGACGCCACTTCCGCGACCCGGCAACTCGTTTCGCAAGGCGCGAGCTGCATCATCGGCGGGCTGGCGAGCTCTGACTCGATCGCGATGGCCGAGGGAGTCACGATCCCCGGCAAGGTGGTCCAGGTCTCACCTGGCTCGACCAGTGTGCTCTACGGCAACCTCCACAAGAACGGCGGGGTGACGTTCCGGACCATCCCTTCCGATGCGCTGCAGTCAGTGATGCTCGCCGACTACATGGCGCAGAGCTTCGGCGGAGCGAAGGGCAAGCTGGTGTCGGTCGCCGCGCGCGATGACAGCTATGGCGCGCCGGCGTCTCAGGCGTTCGCTGCAGCCTGGCGTCACCTCGGCGGCACCGTCTCCGGGCCTCTGCTGTATGACCCGAACGCGACGAGCTACGACTCGGAGGCGTCGCGCATCGTCGCCAACCATCCCGCCGCGTTCGTGATCTTCGACACTCCGAGCACGTACGCGAAGGTAGGCGCCGCGCTGCTGCGAACCGGCTCCTTCGACGCGAGCAAGCTCTACACGACGTCCGGCCTTCCGTCGGCGGTCGCAGGGACCGGCATTCCGCCCGCCGCGCTCAACGGCGCCCACGTCCTCAATGCCGGTCTGCCGGTGAACGGGCCGGTGCTGAAGGCTTATGAGTCGGAGTATGCCGCCTCGTCGCTCAAGCCAGCTCAGGCACAGCCGTACAACGAGAATGCCTACGACGCTGCGATGCTGTGCGCGCTGTCCGCGGCCGCCGCGCACTCCAGCCAAGGGTCGGCGATGGCGGCGAAGATGTCGTCGGTTGTTTCAAGCAGCGCCTCGGTCTACAACTACCAGCAGCTCAAGCAGGCGTTCGCCGCGTTGAAGAGCGGGCAGTCCATCAACTACGACGGCGTGAGCGGCAGTACACAGCTCGACAGCAGCGGAGATCCGACGGGCACCGCTGCGGACATCAGCCAGTATCAGAAGGGCACGCTCGTCACCCTCAAGCAGGTCCAGCTCAAGAATGGCTCGCTGACATCCCAGTAGATCGTTCAGGCCGGGGCGCGTGTGCGACGCCGCCGAGCTATGGAGCGCGCGGTCAGGGCGTGGGCATGCGACGGTTTAGAATCCGGATGCCTCGATGTCCGCTCTGACACGTTCGTTCCGCCTGCGCGGAGCCGCGCAGGGGACCGAAGGATCGACCGAGGGCCTCCCGCTGGCCGTCCGGATGGCGATGACCCTCGTCGGTCTGGTCATTCTCGGCCTGGTATTTGCGGTGGCCAAGGGTTCGTCCCAGGTCATACAGGTAACCATCAACGGACTGGTGACCGGCAGCTACCTGGCGCTTGGCGCTGTGGGGCTTACCTTCGTGTACGGAGTCCTGCGCCTGATCAACTTCGCGCACGGCGATCTCCTCACCGTCGGCGCCTACGCAGCACTGCTCCTGAACGTGACGGCCCGCGTTGCACTGATTCCGTCGATTCTGTTCGGACTTGCGCTGACCGCCGCGCTCTCGGTGGGGCTGGAACTGGGGCTGTGGCGTCCGCTGCGCGTGCGGGGTGCGACCGGCCTGCAGCTGATCCTTGCCACGATCGGCCTCGAGTTCTTGCTCCGCTACGTCATCCAGTTCATCGCTGGGCCCGACGAACAGTCCCTGCGCGTGAACGTCAGCACGAGCGTGCAGCTCGGTGGAGGGGTGTACATCGGGCGCACGATTCTGATCTCCTCGATCGTCGCCTACGCGATGCTCGCCGGTTCGGCCCTGACCTTGCGTTACACGCGCCTGGGCAAACAGATGCGCGCGCTGGCCGACAACCTTGACCTGGCCGAGACAACCGGCCTGGACACCCAGCGCCTAATCGTCATCACGTGGGCTGTGGGCGGTGCGCTCGCCGGCCTCGGCGGGATCATCTATGTGCTCTCCACCGGCGCGTTCGACCCTCAGTTCGGCTTCACGTTGCTGCTGCCGTTGTTCGCCGCGGTGCTTCTCGGCGGCGCCGGCAGCCCGTACGGGGCGATCGTCGGGGGCGTCGTGCTCGGAATTGCCGAAGAATGGTCAACGCTGTTCGTCAATCCGAACTGGAAGGTCACGATCGCCTTCGCCGTGCTGATCGCCACCCTGTTGGTTCGTCCCCAGGGCGTGTTCGCCCCAGCCGGACGGGTGTGAGTCGATGCTGCTGAGCGCGAGCCTCTCCTATCTGGTCGGGACCCAGTTCTGGATCGGTGTCGGGCTCTTGGCGGTGATCTACGGGATCTTCACGGCCGGGCTGCAGCTCAACATCGGAATCACCGGTGTCTACAACATCGCCCAAGCGGGGTTCATGGCCATCGGCGCCTACGCGATGGGCATCCTGGTCGTCAACGCCCACTGGTCCTTCTGGCTGGCGCTTCCGGCAGCAACCGCGATTGCCGTCCTCGCCGCGCTCGTGGTCGGAGCGCCGGGGCTTCGCTTGCAGGGGGACTATTTCGCAATCGCCACGATCGCCGCGAGCGAGATGATCGTCAACGTGATCCAGAACGCCCAGGGATTGACCGGCGGGACCGTGGGGCTGATCGGCTACGACGCGCAGTGGACCACGCTGTCCGGCTCGATCAGCAACGCGCTGGGGCTGGGCTCGGCGTACTACCTGGTTCCGCTTCTGCTTGTCGGCGCCGTACTGTTCTTGCTCATCGTGGTGGTGCTGGGCATCCTCAAACGCACGCCGTGGGGGCGCGTGCTCAGGGCGATCCGCGAGGATGAGCACGCCGCGCGCGCCTTGGGCAAGCCCGTGTTCCGCTACCAGCTGCAGTCGGTCGCGATCAGCGCCGCGCTCGCTGCGATCGCGGGATACTTGTTGGCGCTGGATCTAGGTTCACTGACTCCAACCGAGTTCACCACCGACAACACGTTCATCGCGATGGCGATGTTGCTCGTCGGTGGGCTCGGAAGCTACCGAGGCGTGATCGTCGGTGCCGTCGGCCTCGAGTTCATTCTCGAGGCAACGCGCAACATCAGCCTGTCATTGTCAGACTCGAAGATCGCCGCGCTGCGATACATGATCGTGGGAGCAGTGCTCATTTTGCTCGCTGCGCTGCGCCCGCAGGGGGTGCTCGGCCGTCGCGATGAGATGGTGCTCCGCAAATGATCGCGCGGAGCGGAGACGACCTGAGGGTCGAGGACGTGCGCAAATCGTTTCGCGGGGTGGCGGCGGTACACGACGCGAGCTTCGCAGTCGCCGCGGGATCGATCACGGCGCTGATCGGACCCAACGGAGCGGGTAAGACCACAATGTTCGACCTCATCAGCGGGTTCCTTCGGCCGGACTCCGGTCGCGTGCTACATGGCGGCCAGCTCCTGTCCGGCCGTCGCCCCGAGGAGATCGCGCGCCTGGGAATCGTCAGGACGTTCCAGCTCACGCGGATGTTCTCAGCGCTCTCAGTGCTCGAGAACGTGATGGTCGCATCGCCGCGGCACCCGGGTGAGCGTGTGGTCTCGCTCGTATTGCATCCCCAACGGTCGCGCCGCACCGAACGAGAGGAGCACGCGCGCGCGGAGGAGCTTCTGGAGTCCTTCGGTCTCGCGGGCCAGGCAGACGATCTGGCGGGGACTCTGTCCGGGGGGCAGCGAAAGCTGCTCGAGATGGCGCGCGCGCTCATGGCTCGGCCGCGGATATTGCTGCTCGACGAACCGCTCGCCGGCGTCAACCCAACGATGGCGCTGCACCTCCTGAAACACATCGAACAGGTGCGTGACCAGCGGAGCGTGACGGTGCTGTTCATCGAGCACGATCTCGAAGCCGTTATGCGCCTCGCGGACCACGTGATCGTGATGGCGGGAGGGTCGACGATTGCCGCCGGGCCGCCCGCGCAGATCCGGCGGGACAGTCGCGTCCTCGAGGCCTACATGGGTCGTGACAAACCCGCACCCGACGCGCCGATCCATTCTGGCGTCCCCGAGATCAGTGCCTGATCCGATCCTCAGCGCTGAGGGCTTGGTGGCCGGCTACCAGTCGGGCGTGGATATCGTCCGGGGCGTCGAGCTGACCGTCAGCCCCGGCGAGCTTGTTGCGATCGTTGGACCCAACGGCGCCGGCAAATCGACACTGATCAAGTGCCTGTGCGGCCTGCTCCGCCCGCGCAAGGGGCGGATTCTGCTAGGGGGACGCGACGTGACTGGTCTGAAGCCACACGCGCTGGTGCGCCTCGGTGTCGGCTACGTGCCCCAGCGCGAGCACACGTTCGCGCGCATGACAGTCGAAGAAAACCTCGAGCTCGGCCTGTTCCCGTTTCCTGGCATCGACCGTGCCGCGGCGAAGGCACGGGCCTTCGCCCTGTTTCCGCGGCTGGGCGAGCGGCGCCACAGAGCGGCCGGCGTCCTCTCCGGGGGCGAGCGGCAGATGCTCGCGCTGGCGCGCGCCGCAATCTTCGAGCCGCGGCTGCTGTTGCTGGATGAGCCGTCGGCGGGAGTTGACCCTGGCGTGGTCGAGCTCATGTGGGAGAAGATCGAGGAGGTTCACGCCCAGGGCGTCACGGTGTTGATCGTCGAGCAGAACGCGCGGCGTGCGCTCGCGATGGCGGACCGCGGCTATGTGCTCGACCTCGGCCAGACGCGCTTCCAGGGACCAGGCAGCGACCTGCTGGCCGACCCCGCGATCGCCGAGCTGTACCTAGGGGCGCGGCCCGGGGAGTCCCAGATGCTCGCCGAAGCGCAGCGCACCGGCCTATGAGGCTGACGGCGATCGATTCCCATACCGGAGGTCAGCCGACGAGGACGATCGTCGACGGCGTGCCCGACCTCGGCCCACTGAGCGCGGCCGGCGCCCGTGAGCTTCTGCGTCGTGACCACGACCATATTCGGCGGCTTGCCGTGCGCGAACCGCGCGCACATCCGGCGGTAGTTGCGGTGGCCGTCCTCCCGCCGGCGGCTCCAGGTAGCGAACGCGCGATTGTGTTCATGGACGCTGCCGGTTATCCCGACATGTGCGGCCACGCCACGATCGGTGTCGCGACCACGCTTGTCGAGACCGGCATCGTGAGAGTTTCCGACGCGCGCTCGTGGTTCACCCTCGACACTCCGGCCGGAGCCATTAAAGTCCGGGTCGAGTTGGAAGACGGCCATGTCAGCGCCGTCAGCGTCATCAACCAGCCGGCGTTTCAACTCGGGACCGTCAGCATTGAAGCGCCGATCGGCGAGGTCCGCCTCGCGATCGCGTACGGCGGCCAGTGGTATGCGTTCGCGGATGCCGCGGCGTTCGGACTGTCGATCACGCCCGAGTGTGTTCCGGACCTGATCAAAGCGGCTGCGTTCGTCCGGGCAGCAATCGCGAGCGCGGCCACGTTCCAGGACCCCCGGACCGGCCAACCGGTGCTCGTCGAGAACGTGATGTGGGTCGGCGAGCCGTCTGACCCGGAGGTCGACGGGCTCAACCTCCCAGTCAATGCGGTCGGCGAGTTCGATCGATCTCCGTGCGGCACCGGGACCTCGGCAAGGCTCGCCGTCCTCCACGCGTCGGGGCAGCTTGCGGCCGGCGCGCCATACGTGAATACCGGCATCGCCGGCAGCCGCTACCGCGCACGCATCCTCGACGTCATCCCGGTGGCGGGCACCCAGGGCGTCGTTCCTGAGATCACTGGAAGCGCATGGCTTACCGGCAAGGTGGAGCTCTGGGCCGACCCACGCGATCCGTTCACAAACGAGTTGATGCCACTGCGAAGGCCGTGCATCGGACGCGAAAGCCCCGCTCGTCGCCGAGCGGGGCTCCCGTGTGAGTGATTGAACGCGCGGCCGGTGCCGCCGTGGCTCAGCTCGCCGCGGGCGAGCCGGTGCTGTAGGTGACGGTGCCCTGGAGGTCGAGCCCTGTGGGGGCGCCGTCGTTGCGCACGTACACCTGGAGTGTGTTGGCGCCGGGCGAGAGCGTGGTCTGTGGGATCGGAGTCAGGTAAGCCCACATCGTGTCGTTCCCGTTCGGATTCGACGCGACCTGGTTTCCGTTGATGGAGACGACTCCCAGGTTGTCGCTGCTGTAGGTGCCCTGGAACGACGCGTTCGTCGCATTGGCCGGCAGCGTTAGCGTGATCGTGTAGTAGTAGTCACCCGGAGGCAGGCCCCAGTCGCTGTCTCCGTTCGGCTCGAAGCTGATCCAGTTGCTTCCCGGGGCGGGGTGCACCCAGGGGCTTCCAGCGACGTTGTAGGCGTTGCCGTCCACTGGCCTGGGTGAGTCCGTGCTCGTCACCACGATCGGGCAGCCGCTGTCGGCCGTGTCGCACGCGCTGTCAGGAGGTCGTTCCCGGCTGGCCGCCGTTACCGGTCTGGACGGTGAAGGTGTGGGTTCCCGCGGGCGGCCCGCTGCCGGCGCACACGCTCCCGCCGCCGGCGCAGGCGAACGGCTGGAGCCGGGGCGAAGATGATCCCGGGAGCGGCCGGAGCGGCTGCTGGGCGACCACGAGGGTGCCCGACCCGGTGTTGATCGTGAAGCCGATCGTGGAGAGGTTATCCGGCGATCTCGGGCCCTCGACGTCGCCGCTGATCGAGGTATTCCGAGTTGGACCAGCCAAGATTCGCTGCCCGGGAACTGCAGGCTCTGGGGGGCACCGATCGAGCAATACTGGCAAGTCGACGAATAGCGGTTCGATGTGTCCATTCTCCACGAGGCGACCCAGTCGAATCGCTCCAGCTGGCGACGAACGAGCTCGGCGTGTACGCCTGACTGCCGGACAGAGAGCCGCAGTTTTCGCTGCCGGCGAACTGGACGTTGACCTGCTGGCCGTTGAGCTGACCGGTGACGACGCCGGCGGACGCGATGCCGGCAGCGGTTACTGGTTGCGCTTGACTTACCGCGGGGACCGCGGTCATGAAACCGGTGGCCAGCGCGAGCGCGCCGAAGAAGCGCACGCCGAATCCGCGGACGCCCTGCCTCACGCTCCGGGGTGGGCGAGGATGCATGGATGCTCCCTTGGTTGGGTTGGTCGTGGGCGGGTGGCCGGTCTTAGCGATGATCGGGTCAGGCAAGCCGGGGCCCGCCCCGCCCCGGCATAGCCTGTCCCCCGGACGCGCCGGTTGCCGCCGACGCTGTCCGTTCGCCTCGTCGAGGATGGACGATGCACGAGACGGCGCGCCCGCGCATCGGTAGGCCCCCCCTTGGTTTTTGCCGGACGGTCCTTTTCTCGTACCGAGGCCCTATGCCGTGCGGTCGCGGTCGGCGGCGAGCGCCTCTGACAGCTCTTCGCGCGAGCTGACCGCGAGCTTGCGGTAGGCGTTGCGGAGGTGGTGCTCGACCGTGCGCGGCGACAGGAACAGCGCTCGTGCGATCTGGCGGTTGGTGAGTCCGTCGAGCACAAGCTCGACCACCCGCAGCTCACGTCCGGTCAACGCGGCCTGGCCGCTCGAGTGCGTCGCGGCGAGGCTTTCCGCCCGCCGCCACGAGTTCATCGCTGCCCGGGTGGCGACTACGACCGCGCCGCAGCTGTGAGCGAGGTCGAGCCCCCGCTTGAGCACCTCGCGCGCCTCGCGGGTTTGACGCTCGCGTCGGAGGCGAGCGCCGAGCGCGATCAGGGCGCGGGCGCGTACGAGCAGTGTCGGCGCGCGCGACAGGATCTCCACCGCCTCGCGCAGCATGGCCGTGCCCGCGGGGGAGAGATCGCACTCGCCGGCGACGTACATCGTTCGCCGATCGCGCTCGCGGCTCCCCACCGGCGAGCGAGCACGAGCTCCTCCTGGGCCAGGGCCGCAGCCTGCTCACGTCGACCAAGGACCAGCAGCGCCCGGGCCGCGCTCGAGCGCCAGTCGAGCACCGCGGGATTGCGAACACCCCAGAGCGCCGCCAGCTCACCGACCCTCCGCAAATCGGCGAGCGCCAGCTCGTGCCTGGATTCGACGATGCGAGCCCGGCCCCGATGATGGAGCAGCGCGACCTGCTGGTAGCCGAAGGGTCGAGACGAATCGCCGCCACCCAGAGCCTCGGCAAGCCCGCCAGAAGCAAGCACCCGCGCCGCCTCCTCGAATTCCCCGCGTTCCGCCAACGCTTCGACGAGCCAAGCAATCGAACCCGCGCTCCAGATGCCGGGCGCCAGCTCGAGCGATTCCCGCGCGCGCTCGATTGCCTCGGAGAGCCTCCCGCTGCGCAATGCGCAATAGCTCGACAGCGTCAGCACCACCGAGGCCTCGACGCTCGAGCCACGCGCCTGCGCGCTGCTGAGCGCCTTGCTCAGCGCGGACTCGGCCTCGTCGATCAGATCTGCAAGCGCGAGGACGCTGCTCAGCTGCACGAGACCCATCGCTTCCGGTCCGTGGACCAAGCCGATCCCCTCGAGGGTCGCGCGCGCGTGGCTGACAGCCTGGTCTCGCTCCCCGCCCCGTGCGGCGAGCTCGTGCGCGAGGTTCGCGCGTTCGGGCGGATCCAGCTCCCCGCCGGCGGCCGCGCGTTCCCGCAAGGCTTCGAACAGCTCCTCCCGGAGCTCCTGGGAGTCGCGATCCCACCGCGCGAAACCGAGCCGGGCGCTGTCAAGTCTGCGCCGCAGGCGGTAGTCGTCGCGGGACAGCGCGGCTGCGGCCTCGCTCAGGACGCTGATCGCCGCGGGGAAGTCAGTTGCGTATGCATGTGCCTGCGCCAGGGCGAGCGCCACCTCGGCCGCCTCAGATGGCGTGGCCGCGAGCTGCTGAGCTTCTCCGAAGTGCTCGATCGCGGCGGCGGGATCATGCTGGAGCTCCGTGGTGGCGAGCGCGATGAGAAGTCGTTGTCTGTGGTCGGGCGAGGGCGGCTCGGCCACTGCGCGCTGCAGGTAGCGGGTCGCGGCCTTGGGCGCGCCGGCCGCGCGCGCGGCGTCAGCGGCGGCGTACAGCGCGTCGACCCGCCAGCGCCTCCGCCGCCGGTGCCGCTCGCAGCAGCTGCGCGGCGACCGCGCCGGCGCCGGCGCCGTCGTCCGCGAGCAGCTTGGCCGCCCGGGCGTGGATCACGTCCCGCCGGGGGGCGCCCATCGTGCTGTAGATGGCCTCGCGCACGAGCGGATGCACGAACTCGAGCGCGTGGTCTCGTTCGCTGAGCAGCTCCGCACGGAGCAGCAGCTCGACGGTTTGCACGGTGTCCTCGGTATCCAAGGCGGCGAGCTGAGCGACGCGAGCGAGCGTGGCGCTCGCCCCAAGTGCGCGCCACGGCCTGGGCAACCGTGGTGGCGGCAGGCGGCAACCGGCCGAGCCGGGCGCGGACGCTCTGGGTGACACGTTGCGGCACCGCCGCGACGAGTTCCTGGTGCGTCAACGGACGATCGAGGCGGTCGAGCTGCTCGAGCTCGCGACACAGCTCGTGGACGAGAAAGGGGTTGCCCCCGGCCGCGGCATACACGCTTGCGCATACCTCGGGCATCACCTCGTGGCCGACGAGCTCGCGGACAAGCTGTGCGGTTGCGGTTTCGGTCAACGCGGCCGGGTGGAGCGTCGTGGCCAGCTGAGACGTCCGAAGCCCCTCGACGGCGTCGGCCGTCTCCTCTGGCTCGCCCATCCGGACCGCCGCGGCGAGCACCATCGGCGTGTGCTCGAGCCGGTTCGTCATGTAGTTGAGGTAGGACAGCGACTGCGGGTCGGCCACTGCACGTCGTCGATCAACAACAGCAGGTGCCGGCGCTCGGCCAGGTTCCTCGTCAGCCAGTGCAGGCCATGCAGCGCCCCCGCGAAGTCGACCTCTTCGCCCGGTTCGTCCGTCATGCCGAGTACGCGCCGGGCCAAGCCGGCCGCTCCTCGGAGCAGCTCCACGCGCTCGCCGGCAGTGCCTCCGAGCACCGCTTCGAAGTGGTTGCCGGACGACGCTCCAGGGCGTCGCTCGATGATCGTGCCGCGGGCGGTGAGAGTCTGGAAGCCGGCCTCTGCCGCCAGCCTTTCCAGTTGACCGAGCAGGGCGGTCTTTCCGATCCCCGGCGTCCCCTCGACCACGAGCAATGTGGACTGTCCTGCCGCCGCCCGCTCGATGGCGAGCTCGAGCTGGCGCATCTCGGCCTCGCGGTCGAGCAGTCGGGGCGCGCGCACTATCGGTGTCTCGTTCATGCCCGGCAGATTGATCAGCAATTAACTAACCCGGCGTGGCTGCATAGTCAAATCAGCGGCCGTACGATCGGAGCGCATGGAGCTTCCCGATGGCCCGCGGGCACCCGCGCTGTGGCAGACCGTGGCGTGGATGGTGCGTCCCGGCGCCTTTCTGCAACGCGTCCACGCGCGCTTCGGCGACCCGGCCACGATCCGGACGTTCTGGACCGAGGAGCCGATGGTGCTGTTCTCCGGGCCCGACGCGGTGCGCGAGATCTTCCGGCTGGATCCCGCGATTGCGCCCGCGGGAGAGAGCTGGGAGTTCCTGCGCCCGTTCGCGGGGCCGCACTCGATCCTGCTGCTCGACGGCGAGGAGCACGTGCGCGAGCGGCGCTTGCTCCAGGCGCCGTTTCACGGCGAGCGGATGCGCGCCTTCCAGCCGCTGGTCGCGGAGCTCGCGCAGCGGGAGCTCGCCGGCTGGAGCGGCCGGGTCAGCGCGCTCGAGCGGATGCGGCAGCTGACGCTCGAGGTGATCCTCCGCGTCGTGTTCGGGGCACGCGACGAGCGCGAGGTGGGGGAGCTGCGCGCGGCGGTCGAGCACGCGCTGGCGGGCGTGCGCTCGCTGGCGCAGGTGCTGGGGATGGTGCTCGTGCGGCGCGATCTCGGCCGCCACAGCCCCTGGGGGCGCTTCCGGATCGCGGTCGAGCGGTTCGATTCGCTGTTGCTCGACCTGGTGGCGCGCCGGCGCGCGGAGGGGCCGGGCGCGGCCGGCGACTCGGTGCTCACGATGCTGCTCGAGCAGCGCGACGACCGGGGCCGAGCGCCGAGCGATCAGCACATCCGCGACGAGCTCGTGGCTTTGCTCGTCGGCGGGCACGACAGCTCGGCGGCGTCACTCGCCTGGGCGTTCGAGCGTCTCGCGCGCCACCCGCACGTGCACGCCCGCCTGCGCGAAGGCGACCCCGCCTACCTGGATGCCGTGGTCAAGGAGGTTCTCCGGGTACGTCCGGCGCTGACGATCGCGCCACGGCGGCTGCGGGAGCCGGTACGGGTTGGCGGCCGTGAGCTCCCGGCCGGGGTCCAGGTCGCGGCCTGCCTGTGGCTGGCCAACCGCCGCGAGGATCTCTGGCCGGCGGCGTCGTCGTTCCGGCCCGAGCGCTGGCTCGAGGATCCCGAGAAGCCGAACCCGCGCTCGTGGATCCCCTTCGGCGGCGGCGTGCGCCGGTGCGCCGGGGCACCGTTTGCGGAGATGGAGATGCGCGAGGCGCTGCGCGCGGCTGCGCATCTGAGGCTCCGCCCCGCGCGGCCGCAGAGCGAACGAGCTCGGCGGAGCATGCTCGTGGTCGTCCCCGCCCGCGGCGCCGAGGTGATCGCCGGCTAATCGCTCGCCGACGCCGCGGCGCGCCGGGCCTCCGCTTCGTACGGGTTGTTCGCGTAGCCGTAGCGCAGGTAGGAGAGCGGCATCGCGAGCGGACGGTGCTGCATCTGCCAGACGTGACAGAGCTCGTGGCATACGAGCTGCTCGTCCGCGGCGAGGTCGAACGAGCGCAGCAGGATCAGGTTCCACATCGTGTAGCCGTCGAAGCGCCGAAACCACGGCAGCCGGAAGAGCCGCGGCGCGATCACGACTCGGACGCGGTCGATCCGCACCGGGCGCGGATAGAGCCCGAGCGGGTCGAGCCGCGCCTTGGCGCGCGCCAGCGCGCCCTCGAGATTCGGGTCGGGGCCTACTGGACCGGGTAAGCGAGCACCGGCACGACCACGTCCGAGGCGAACTTGTCGTGCCAGGTCTGCTTCTCCTTGTCCCAGAGCATCCACAGGTAGCCGATGTAGATGACGATGCCCGAGACGATCCGCCCGATGTAGCGGATGAACGCGCGGCCATAGCCGATCGGCCCGCCCGTGTCGAAGTCGACGACGCGGATGCCCATGGCCCGCTTGCCGAGCGTCTGCCCGCGCGGCCCGCCCTCCAGGTAGGTGAAGTAGACGACGCCGATGACCCAGGTGATGACGTACGCGGCGGCCGACTTCGTGATCGCGATCAGGATGAACTCGATCACGACGAGAATGACACCGTCCATGAACGCCGCCGCGAAGCGCTGCCAGAAGCCGGCCCGCGGACCGGATGCACCGCCGGTGGCCGCACCTGACGCCATGACGTTCGGGTTCTCCCCGGTGAACGACATGCAGACCTCCCTGTTGTGGGTTCGATTAGCCGACCCCCCGCGGGAAACGATAACCGCCGCTCGGGACGGCTTGCAACTATCCGGTGAAGCTTCAACCGCCGCGCTTGACGCGCTCGAGCTCCTCGAGGAAGCGCTCGGAATCGAGGTCGCGGGGCGCCGAGCTGACCTTCGGGCGCAGCCCGTCCGCGAGGCGCTGCGCCAGCTCGCGGCGGGCACCGGCCTCGAGCGCTTCGCGCCGCTCGAGGAAGCGGCGAACGGCGGCGGTCTCCTGGATGCTCACGGCACTCGCGTCCCAGCGTGGCGCCACGAGCTCGGCCCCGGTCGGCGGTCCCGATCCCGGCGGGACCGTGCGCCGCGAGCGCCTTCTTCGGCTGCTCGCGGATCACGAGCGTTCCGGCCGCCAGGTCGCCCGGGCGCTGGTTGCGGCTGGTCGCCGCGACCGAGACCATGCTCGGCAGGTAGAGGAGCAGCGGACCGTCGATCAGGCGCATCAGGTTCCGGATCGCGCTCGCGGGCAGGTCGACCGGCGCGCCCGAGTCCCGCACCACCCGCAGATGGCTCATCCGCTTGCCGGGAGTGCGGCCCTTGGCCAGGACCTCGAACAGGACCGGGTAGAAGAACAGGATCACGAACGACCCGATCAGGACGGCAAGGCCCCTCACCCCGGTGGAGGCGCCCGTCGCCCCCGCGAGCAGGGTGAGGACCACGATCAGGATCAGCTGGATAATCAGGTCCACGACGCCGGCGATGAAGCGGGATCCGAGACCGGCCAGCTGGAGGCGTAGGAGCAGGCCTTCCGGCGTCGAGATCGTGATGCTCTCGTCGAGATCCACCGCGTGAACTTAGACGCTTTCCTCCGGGAGCGGGGACCGAGCTGGGACGAGCTCGAGCGGGACCTCGCGCGCAGCCGCGGTCGGCCCGAGCGGCTCGGAACTCGGGGTGCCCTCGCACTCGGGCGCCGGTATCGCGCCGCCGTCGCCGACCTGGCGCTGGCGCGCCGGCGCTACCCCGGAGACCCGGTGGTGGACCGCCTCGAGCGCCTCGCCCTGGCCGGCCGCCAGGCGATCTACTCCGAGCGCTCGGGCCGCGCCGGCGCGCTCTGGCAGTTCGCGGGGCGCGGCTATTGGCGGCTCGTGATCGCCCAGCCGGGGGTGCTGGCCGTGGCCGCCCTGGCCTGGATGGTCCCGTGCGCGGTGGCGGCGGTGTGGGGCGTGCACGACCCCGCGGCCGCGCTCGGACTCGTGCCCGGCGCCTTCCAGGGGGCGGCGCATCCCCACCCGCGCCACCTTCCCGCCGGCGCGGTCAACCAGGCGTTCCTGTCGAGCTCGATCTTCATCAACAACATCGAGGTCACCTTCGTGGCCTTCGCCGGAGGGCTCACGCTCGGCCTCGCCACCGTGGCTCTGCTCGCCTACAACGGGGTGTTGCTGGGCGTGCTGGCGGGGATCACGATCCAGACCGGGAATTTCGAGCTGTTCCTGCGCTACGTCCTCCCGCACGGCGTGCTCGAGCTGTCCTGCATCACGGTCGCGGGGGCGGCCGGGCTCCGCCTGGCCTGGGCGATGATCGACCCCGGCGTCCTCCCGCGTGGCGTGTCGCTGCGCCGCGCCGCGCGGCCGGCGGTGGCGCTCGTCCTCGGCACCGCGCCGTGGCTGGTCGTGGCCGGGTGCACCGAGGGCTTCGTCACGCCGCGGGGACTGCCGCTGGCGGCGGCGCTCGTCGTTGGGCTGGTGCTGGGGTCGGTGTACTGGTCGCTGGTGGTGGCGCGGGGACGTCGGGGGCGCCGGCCTCCGTCCCCGAGCGGCGGCGGCTTTCTATAGCTTTCTCAAGTGAAAGTTAGAAATCCTCTGCTGGGCTCGGCCGGCCTCGGGGCCCCGGCGCGGCTCCTCGCGGTTCCTGCCGCCGGATTCTGTGGTTTTCTAACGACACAAATAGCTCCTTAGAAACACATAGAAATCACCATGCAGAAACGCGAGAACCCCTACACCCCGGGCGCGGGACGCAAGCCGCCGATGCTGGCTGGACGCGACCGCGATCTCGAGAACTTCCAGGATCTGATCGACCGCCTCTCGTCCGGTCACTACGAGCGCAGCCTGATCTATTCCGGCCTCCGGGGCGTCGGCAAAACGGTGCTCCTGATCGAGCTCGACGTGCTGGCCACGGAGGCGGGGTGGGCCACCACCGACGTCCAAGAGGTCGGCTCGCAGCCTGACTTCCGCGTCACCTTCGCTCGGATGGCCACGCGCCTGCTGCGGGAGATGAGCCGCAGACACCGCATCAGAGACCGAGTCGAGCGGGCGCTCGGTGTGGTCAAGGCGTTCAGCCTGGCCGTTCCCGGGGCGGTGCAGGTCAAGCTCGACGTCGAGGCGGCCTCAGGTGTGGCGGATTCCGGAGATCCCGAGCAGGACCTCACCGACCTGGTGCGCGAGATCGGCGCCGTGGCGCAGGCCACCGGTGCCGGCGCCCTGTTCCTGATCGACGAGATGCACAACCTGGATGCAGGCTCGCTGGCGGCGATCTGCATCGCCTTTCAGGCCGTCAGCCGCGCCGGCCTCCCGGTCGCGATGGTGGCGGCCGGGCTGCCCGATCTCCAGATCGGGCTCATGTCGGCCAAGCCCTACGCCGATCGCCTGTTCCAGTACCGCGAGCTCGGCCGCCTCCCCGACGCCGCCGCGCGCACGGCCCTGGTCGCGCCGGCGGCGAACCGCGGGGTGGAGTATGAGGAGGAGGCAGCCCGGGCGGTCGTGCGCGCGTCCGCCGGCTATCCGTACTTCCTTCAGGAGTACGGCCTCGAGCTGTGGAACTACGCCGAGCGCTCGCCGATCTCGATCAGCGACGTCGAGGAGGTGCGCGAAATCGTTCGCGACACGCTCGCGCGCAACTTCTTCGGGATCCGCTTCCAGATTGCCACCGACGCCGAGCAACGGCTCCTCGCAGCCATGGCGTCGTTGGGCGACGCGCCCTACAGGGTCTCCGAGGTGGCCCGCGCCTACGGCGCGCGCGACCAGCGCGGAGTGTCGGTGCATCGCGAGGCGCTGATCGACAAGGGGCTCATCTGGAGTCCGAGGCGGGGGCAGCTCGACTTCACGGTCCCGCTGTTTGCCGACTATCTGCGCGAGAACCACCCGCTCGAGACCTTTGACGAATGAGTGCGGTGGGGCGCCTGGCGTTGCAGCGAGATTCGCGACCAGACTCGGCCCAGGCTTAGCATATTTATGCATACGAGGTATGATTTTGTGCATGAGAACCACGGTCGTGCTCAGCGACGAGATATTCCGCGCGTACAAGCGGCGCGCGGCCGAACGCGGGACTTCGATGGCCCACGAGATCGAGGAGGCACTGCGTTCGGAACTGGAGGCGGGGGCAGCCGCAGCGGAGGATGAACCGTACGGGGTGCCGACGTTCCGCGGCATCGCTCCAGTCCCCGGCGTCGATCTGAACAGCAACGCAGCGCTCGAGGACATCCTCGGTAGCTCGGCGTGATCCTGTTCGACGTCAACGTCCTGCTCAACGCACATCGTGCCGAGCAGCGCGAGCACGATGTCGCCCGCGAGCTGCTCGAGCGGACCGTCGGTGACATCCGACCATATGCAGTGTCCGAGCTCATCCTCAGTTCGTTCGTTCGGATCGCCACCCATCGCCGCGCCCTCAACCCGCCGACGCCGCTGGAGATGGCGCTCGATTTCTGCGACGGGCTTCGTACGCGGTCCAACGCGCGGATCGTTGCGCCCGGTCGCCGCCACTGGGCACTGTTCACGGATCTGTGCCGCCGCTTCGACGCGGTCGGGAACCTTGCCTCGGACGCGTACCTTGCTGCGCTGGCGATCGAGTCCGGCTGCGAGTTCGTGAGCTTCGACCGGGATTTCGCGCGTTTCTCCGGCCTCAACTGGCGCTCGCCCGCAGATTGACGGCGCGGTTACACGCGCGCGCGGGCCTTGGCCCGCAGGTAGGCGTCGAGGCAGCGCTCGGGAAGCTTCTCCGCCGGTGCCCCGACGACGAGCGCGCCAGCGCGCGTGAGGGTCTGCGCGGCGCGCGCGCGTTCCGCCAACACGTCCTGCGCCACCAGCGTCGCCGCGCGCCCGCGCGCCGACGTGTCGGCACCGGCGGCCAGCTCCTCGAGCGCCGGATCGGCCGCGGTGGCGACGAGCACGGTGTGCCGGCGCGCGAGCATCGGGATCGCGGCCCTGAGCGAGCGGGCCGCGGCCTCGTCGACCAGGTCGGTGAAGACGGCTACGAGCGCCCGCCGCGAGCGACCGACGCGGGTGAAGGCGAGCTCGAAGTCGGAGTCCACCGGCGCCGGCTCGAGGTCGAACAGCGCGTCGATGACCTGACGCCCGGACATGTGCCTCGGCGTCACCGTCCGGCGGATCTCGGCGTCGAAGGCGATCGCGCCGCAGCGGTCGCCGAGCTCCTCGGTGGCGAGAGCGAGCACGGTGGCGGCGTCGAGCGCGGCGTCGAGCATCGTGCGCGGGCCGAGCGGCGCGCTCATCAGCCGGCCGCAGTCGATCAGGCACACGACGTCCTGGTCGCGCTCGAGCCGGTATTGGTTGCTCATCGGCCGCCCCAGCCGCGCGGTGGCGAGCCAGTTCAGCTGGCGCAGGTCGTCGTCGGGGCTGTAGTCGCGCACCGACTCGAACTCGGTCCCGAGCCCGAGCGGCCCGCGCGCGAGCCGCCCCGGATGGCCCGCGAGCTGCCGGCGCAGGCGCGCGATCAGCGTCCGGGCGGTGACCAGGTCGGGATACACGGCAATCCGCACCCCCTCCCCGGAGGGGTGGATCACCTGCGCGAGCCCGAGTGGGCCGACGCTGGCGCTCGCCACCCCCGGCAGCTCGTGCCGGCCCCGCCGGCCCGGGATCAGCGTGGTCGAGAGCTCCCCGACCGCCCGTGGCTGCTCGACGCGGAGCGCCGCCGTCTCGGGCTGGCGGAGCTTGATCTGCCGCGCGTCGCGCGCGCGAGTAGCAACGTGCAGACTGGCGGGGCGCCCGCGCGAGAGCACGCCGGCCAGCGTCCGCCGCACGGATGGAGCATCGCGCACGAGCCACGCGTCGGCGCCGGCGGCGGCGAGCAGCGCGATCGCGCCCGCCACCGCGAGCCACACCGGCACGAGCAGGGCAGGGAGATGCGAGGACGCGGTGGTCCGCCCGTGGACGTCAGCGGCGGCCTCGTCACGGTGAGCGACCACAGTGCACTAACGCGGGACCGGCACCTCGTCCACCGCCGCGGCGATCGCCTGGCGGGCGGTGAAGCGCTCGAGCTCGGCCTCGGGCGTGAGCACGAGCCGGTGGGCGAGCGCCGCGGGTGCGATCCCGGCCACGTCGTCGGGGGTGACGAAGGCGCGGCCGGCCAGGCGCGCGGTCGCCTTGGCCGCGACGAGCAGGTGCACCGCGGCGCGGGGCGAGGCGCCGAGCGCGACGCTCGGGAGCTCCCGCGTGCGGCGCACGAGCGCGACGACGTAATCGGCCACCTCCTCCGAGACGGCGGTTTCGTCGATCTGCCGGCGGGCCTGCGCCAGCTCCTCGGCGGAGATCACCCGGGCGACGTTTTCCAGGGCGCTCGGGACGAGGCCCGCCCGCGGCATCGAGACGAGCGTGCGCTCGGCCTCGGCGCTCGGGTAGCCGAGCTCGATGCGGAGCAGGAAGCGGTCGAGCTGGGCCTCGGGCAGCGGGTAGGTGCCCTCGTACTCGATCGGGTTCTGCGTGGCCAGGACGAGGAAGGGCTCGGGCAGCGGGTGCGGGCGGCCGTCGACCGACACCTGGCCCTCCTGCATCGCCTCGAGCAGCGCCGCCTGGGTCTTGGGCGGCGTGCGGTTGATCTCGTCGGCGAGCAGGATGTTGGTGAACACCGGCCCGGCGCGGAAGCTGAGCTCGCCGCCGCGCAGCACCATCGTCCCGGTGAGATCGGAGGGCAGCATGTCGGGGGTGAACTGCGCCCGCGCGAACTCGAGGCCGAGCGCCTGCGCGACGGTCCGCGCCAGCAGCGTCTTGGCCACCCCCGGCGGCCCCTCGATCAGAACGTGGCCGCGGCAGGCGAGGGCGGTCACGAGCTCGGCCAACGCCTCGTCCTGGCCGATGACGACCTTCGTGACTTCGGCGTGGAGCCGTTCGTAGAGGTCCTTCATGGACTGGGATTGTCTTTGTCTTTCGCCTTGAGGAGCACCGTGGCCAGCGCGTCGACGTAGGCGCTACGCGGTGGCGCGGGGTCGGGCGGCGGCACCTCGGCCGGTCCGAGCCGCCGTCCGCGCGCGAGCGCCCAGGCCGCGGCGGCGAGGCCGAGCCCGGCGAAGGCGACCCACCACCGGGGCGGGATCGCCGCCAGCCCGGTGGCCTCGCCGTAGCCGTGGAGGGCCTCGGCGAAGATCACCGGCGTCCTCGGTGCGCCCGCCAGGTCGAGCGCCAGCTGGGCGTTGTCCGCGCGCGCGAGCAGCCCGTTCTCGACCGGCGAGCCGTCGGCCAGCAGGTCGATCCGGCCGCGCCCGTGGTTGAGCACGAGCAGCAGCGCGCCCGCCCGCCCGGCGAGCGCCGGACGACCGGTGCCGTCGGTCGTGAACGCCCCGGCGCCCGCGGTCGTGACCGTGCTCACCCCCGCCACCTCCGGCTCGGCCCCGACGGGCTGCGCCGTGCTCGGGCCGCTGCCGCGTGAAGGCGGGCGGATCGTCGAGCAGCGCGGGAAGCGTCGCGCCGAGATCTCCGCCGGCAATCACCAGGCGCCCGCCCGCCTGCGCGAACCGGTCGAGGTTGACGGCGGCGGCGTGGCTCAGGCCGGGCGCGTCGAGCACGACCAGCGTCGCTCTGCGGCGGCAGGGTCGCGCTCGTCAGCGGACGGCGCAGCTGGAGCACGGGATGGCCCTCGCGCGCGAGTAGCAGCGCCCAGGCGGCGGCCCCGCCGCTCGTGGTCGCGTACGTCGAGCCGGTCGGTCCGGCCGGCGCCGGCGCGAACGCCTCGGCCAGGAGGCCGAGCGCGAGGAACGCCGCCACGACCGCGAGCCCGGCCAGCACCAGCCGCGCCACGGCGCCGGCGAGGTCGCACGCGCGGGGACGGACATGGCCGCGGTGCTCACGTGCGGTCTCCGCTCAGGACCGCGCGCCAGCGCCGGCGCGGACTCCTCGGCGTCGGCGGGGTCGGCCGGCGCCGACCCGTACACGATCTCGTCGAAGCGCGCGGCGAGCGCGTCGAAGTCGGAGGACCCGAGCGTCCGGGCCAGCCGCGCGTTCGGCGTCGAGCGCGCCAGCGGGGCCTCGCCGTGCTCGGCCAGCCGGGCCACGCCGGCACGGAAGCGAAGCCGCACCGCGTCCTCGAAGCGCCCCGCGCGCTCGGCCTCCTCGGCCTGGCGTTCGAGCTCCTCGGCGCGCTCGCGCGCCTCCCGGATAACGCCGGCTGGCGCCGGCGCTTCGCCTGGCCAGTGCCCGGCGCCGCGCGAGGAGCACGCTCGCGCCGGCCAGCACCAGCGCCAGCAGCACCCACACGCCCACTGTGCCGCCCGGCACGTGCTTACCGAGGCGACCGACCTCGCGGAGGACCGCAGCGCCCGCGCTGCTGACCGCGTGACCAATGGCGTGGAGCACGCCGTGCAGGGGGCGGGGGACCGAGGGCGAGTGAAAGCGCCGCTCGGACAGGATCGACGCGGCCAGCCGGCGCGCGCTGTCAGCATCGGCGGCCACGCCGTCAGTCGCCCGGCCGCCAGCCCGGCGGGGGCGGCCAGAAGGGCGGTCCGCCCGGCCGGCCGACCGACTCGGGCCCGAGCGGCGTCTCGACGGGACCGGAGGGCATCGGCAGCGGCGCGCCGCCATCCGGCGCGGCCGCCGGCTCGCCGGTGGACGGCAGGCCGAGCTGATCCGCCAGCAGCTGCAGGTCGTAGCCCTCGCGGCGCACGCGCAGGTCGTAGTAGAGGACGGTGGTGACCGCGGCGATGAACGGGGTGGCGACGATTGCCGAGAAGGCGCTGGCCAGCGTGTTGATCAGGACGGCCAGGACCAGGCTCGGCTGGCTGGGCAGGCTGGCGAGGGCGGCGAGCAGGGCCTGGACGATGCCCGAGACGATCGCGACCATGATCGTGGCGACGAGGATGACTCCGGAGCTCGGCCACCACCGCTTGCGGACCAGCCGCCGCGAGCGGCGCAGCGAGCGCCACGGGCCCGTCCGCTCGATCAGGAGCGCCGGCACCGACACCGACCACGCCCCGTAGAGCCAGATGCCCGGGATGATCAGGAGCACGAAGCCGAGCGCCAGCCCGAGCACCTTCAGGATCTGCATCCAGATCAGCGCCGGCACCCGGCGCAGCGCATAGCGGAGCGAGATCGCGATCCCGGTCGGCCGATCGAGGTAGGCGTCGCTCACCGCCTTGACGCTCGCCCCGGTCACCAGCGCGGAGACGAACAGCTGGATCACGAACAGCGTCACGTAGGCGCCGATGACCGCCGCCCGGTCGCTCGCCGGAACCGGCTGGCGGTTCACCGTGACCGTGCCCGTCGGAACCTCGCTCCCGGACGGCACCGTCGACAGGAGCACGATCGCGGCGATGATCTGGAGCGGGATCACGGCGACCGCGGCGAGGCCCATCAACGTCTTGGCGTTGCGGACGTAGATCTTGATCCCCGCGTCGAGCACCTCGCCGACCCGGCGGGGGCGCATCGTCGTCGCGCTCACGGTCGCGGAGCCTACCCGCACACGCGGGCGCCGAGCCTGGTTCCCGGCTGGGGACGGCGGGCATGACGGGACTGTGACGAGGCGATCGCGGCTGCTGGGCTACGGGTCCGCCGCCGGGCTGGTGGCGGCCGGGGGCGTGTGCGCGGCGACGATCGGTGGCGGGGTCGGCGCGGTGCTCGCGCTCGTGCTGATCGGGGTCGGCCTCGTCCTCGCCGTCAGCCTCGTCTTCTACGAGGTCGGGCTGGGCGAGGACCAGGAGCGAGCGCGCGAGGAGCGCGCGCGGACCGAGGCGAGCGTCGGGAGGCCGCGGACCGCCGCGGACCGGCCGGCGAGCGCGGCCGGTGGCGAGGCTCGCGCGGATGCGCGGGGAGCGCCGGCGGCTCCGGTAGGCGCAAGTTCGCGACCGGCGCCTGCGTTGGTCGCGCGATGGGCCTTCACGGCGCCACGCTGTGGATCTATGCCGGCGCGATCACGGTCGTACTTGTGCGCGGCCGCGTCCGGCGCCTGGTATCTGTGGCGTGGGGCCCGCAGGTCGAGGTGGTTGACGATCCGCTCCGTCGATGGGTCGTGGAGCAAGTCCGCGCCGAACGCTCACCGGGCTGAGCGGGTCGCGTTGGCCGGGGCGAGCCACGCCCCGCTCGAGATCCTGGACGGCACCGGCAAGGTGATCGGCCGGCTCGGGTTCGACCTCACCGCGCAGCGCCGCGTCGTGCGCTGATCGGTCAGGACGCGAACCCCCGCCGTCCGCGGGTGCATTCGAGGTTTTCATGATGATGAAGCCTGGGTAGACACCAGCCGACATGAACAAGTGGGGCGGGTGACGCGGCTCGGAGGATCCGCAGGACGGCGTCGCCGGGATTGGCGACCGATCCTCTGCGGGTTCGTTCTCGCGTTCGCGATGATCTCGCTCCTCTGGGGGCTCCGCGCGGCGAGCAGCCAGGCGGTCACGGTCCCGTCGGTGACGGTGCCCGGCTCCAAGCTCGGCCTGCCGACGGTCAGCACCCCCTCGGTGACCGTCCCGCCGGTGAGCCCTCCGTCGGTAACCAAGCCGACGCTGCCCTCGGCGCCCGTGTCAGTGCCCACGCTCAGGATCCCTTCGACGTCGTCCGGCGGCTCGAGCTCCCCCGGGCCCGGGGCGTCGTCGCTTCCTGGCACGAGCTCCTCCGCGCCGGCATCGACGGGGTCCTCGGGCTCGGGCGGCGGCTCGTACGCGAGTGGCGGCGGCGGTGCCGGGTCCGGCTTGAACGCCGGCGACGCCGCGGGCGTCGGGGCGAGCGGCCGAGGCGGCGGGACGACCAAGGGGCGGGCGCACCACCGCGCCAAGCCGATCTCTCAGGGCGCGCTGACCCACCTCGTAACCCGGCTGAGCGGCTGCCTCACGGCGCTCACCCCGCGCCAGCAGAAGACGCTCGTGCTGCGCTCCGGCTTCGGGCTGCGCCACGCCTACAGCCCGGGGCAGGTGGCCCGCATTCTCGGGGTGAGCGCCGCAGCGCGAGACACAGATCGAGCAGTCGGCGCTGGCCGGTCTCCAGGGCGCGTCCGCCCGCACCGGGTGTGCCAGCAGCGTCTCACAGGGGACGGCCGCGCTCGGGTCGCTCATGCACCGCGTGTCGGTGGCGATCATGCAGGCGCTTGGAGCCGGCCCCGCGCAGGCGCAGGCGCAGGCGCGAGCGGCTCGGCCGCTGCGTCGACGCCCGCTGCAGGCGCCGCGTCTAAGACGAACAAGGCAGGCGCGGGCGGCGCATCCGCGCCGGGAACCTCGTCGGGCGCCTCCCCGGCGCCTCCCGTCAAGGGCGAGGCGATCGGTCCGCCGCATCAGGGCGGCTTCGATTGGATCATCCTCCTGGCCGCGCTCGCGTCGCTCGCGGTCGTCGGCCTGATCGTGGCCTCCCGGCGCCGACCTGCCCGCCGACGGCGAACCGGCGGTGGCGGTGACGGCGGCCGCGGGCCGGTTCGCGCGTGGCCGGCCCCGTCTGTCCTGGCCGTCGCTCGCCTGGCGCCCGCGGTGGCCCCGCTCGGCGCGCTGTTCGGTGCGATCGCCGCCTTGCCGCTGCTCCTGCGCAGAGACTCCGCGCGCTGGCGCGCCTACGAGCGGGATTTCCCCGAGCCGCCGCCCGACCTCAACCCGCCGATGGCCGCCGAACCGCGTCGAGCTCGGCTCCGCGCTCGCGCAGCAGGGCGAGCTGGGCCGGGCCGAGGAAGCTTTCCGGCAGGGCGATGCCCTGGGGGATGGGCAGGCCGCGTTCGCGCTGGCCAGCCTGCTCGCCGACCGCGGCGACGTCGAAGGAGCCGCCGCCGCCTACCTGCGCGCCGAGGAGCGCGGCCACCGCGACGCGGCCTCGAACCTCGGGCGTGCTGCTCGAGCACCAGGGCCGCTACGGCGACGCGGAGACCGCCTACCGGCGGGCCGCGGAAGCCGGCCACGCCACCGCGGCGTTCAACCTCGGGGGCATGCTGGCCGAGCGCGGCGACCTGTCCGGCGCCGAGGAGGCGTACCGCATCGCCGCCACGAGCGGCGACCCCGACGCGGCGGCCAACCTCGGGATGCTCCTCGACCTGCGCGGTGACCCCGACGCCGCCGAGCAGGCCTACCGTCGCGCAGACGCGCAGCGGCCACGCCGCGGCCGCCTACAACCTCGGCGTCCTGCTCGCCCATCGCGGGGAAACCAGCGAGGCCGTGCAGGCCTACCGCCGCGCCCGGGAGCGAGGCGAGGGCGAGGTCTCCGACATGGCCCACGCCGCGCTCGACGAGCTGAACGGCCACTCGTAGCCGCGGCTGCCGGCTCGGCCTAGCTTTGATCGGGTTTGCGTAGGGCTCGTCAGCTCCGTGCGCGCCGGCGGGCGTGCAGCCGGCGCTAGCCGGAAGTTTGCCGCGCGCCGCATGCGTACTAACGTCAATGAGAGCTTTCATCGTGGCAGCGGCGGTGGCGGCGCTGGCGGCGGCCCCGGCGAGCGCCCAGGCGGCGAAGAAGACCCAGTACTACATCCCGCCCGGGAACTCGAGCGCCAACGAGTACGTCGAGGGTATCCCGACGGCGGGCGGCGGCAGCGCGACGCTCGGCATCACTCCGGGCGGTGGCCGGCGGCCGCCCTCCGGGGGAGCGGGTGCGCTCTCGCACTCGACCCGCTCGACGCTGGTCCGGCAGGGTCGCGATGGCGCCCTGACCGCGGCCTTCGTGGCGGCCTCGTCGCCGGCCCGAGCCCAGCGTGGCTCGACCGGACAGCACCCGGCCGTCCGCGCGTCCGGCAGCGCCGCACCGTCCTCGACGCCGTCCGTCGCTTCGCTCCTGCGCTCGGTCACGGGCGCCGGAGGGCAGGGAGCATCCTCGCAGTGGCTGCTCGTGATCCTGATCGCGGTGGCGCTCGGCACGGGCAGCATCGCGCTCCGGCGCCGGCTGGCCAAGGACTGACAGCCAGATGGCGACCGTAGCCCCGGCACCGATCCTCGAGGAGCGCCCGTCAGACGTCCGCCGCGAGCCGGCCGCGCGCGCGGCTCGCAGCTTCTTCGACCTCCGCGCCGCCTGGATCTGGATCCTGAGCGCCGGGCTCGTCCTGTACCTCGGCATCGAGGGCGGCGGCTACGACCTCGTGGTGCGCAACCAGGCGGGCGTGGTCGTCTGGTGGGTCCTGCTGCTGGGCGCTGCCTTCGGCGTGCTGCCCGCGGCGCGCCTGTCGCGCGCGGGCTGGATCGCCATGAGCCTGTTCGGCGCCTTCCTCGTGTGGAGCGCAATCGCCTCCACCTGGTCGCTCAGCTCCGAGCGAAGCCTGCAGGAGGTCTCGCGGGTCGGGTGCTACTTCGGGGTGCTGCTGCTTGCCCTGCTCACCTACGGCGACCGGCGCCGCGCGCTCAGGCACGCGGTCGGGGCGGTCGCGACGGCGCTGGTTGTCGTCATCGGGCTCGCGCTCCTGGCGCGGCTGCGCCCCGGCACGTTTCCGAGCGGGCAGACGGCGGCGTTCCTGCCCGGTGCCAAAGGCCGTCTGAACTGGCCGCTCGACTACTGGAACGGTCTCGCCGCGCTCGTCGCTCTCGCGGTCCCGCTGCTGTTGTCGATCGCCACCTCGGCCCGGCGCACGGCGATCCAGGCGCTCGCCGCGGCGGCGATCCCGATGGCGGCGCTGTGCTGCTACATGACCCTGTCCCGGGGCGGGGCGATCGCGCTCGCGTTCGGACTCGCGGTGTTCATCGCGCTTGCCCCCGAGCGCATACCCAAGCTGGCCACGCTGCTCGTAAGCGCGGCGGGGAGCGCGATCCTGATCGCCGGCGCCGTCCATCGCAGCGCGCTCGAGCAGGGGCTGAACACGGCAGCGGCGCGCCACGAGGGCGCCTCGCTGCTGCTCGCGCTCATCGCGGTGTGCGTGCTCGTGGGCCTGGCCCAGAGCGTGATCGGCACCGTCGCCCGGCTCGCCCGCCGGCGCGGCGGGCTCACGATCCCCGCGCGCCCGGCCGGCGCGCTGCTCGCGCTCGGCGTAGTGGTCGCGCTCGTGGCCTTCCTGGCTCTGCACGGACCCGGCGCGACTGGACCACGGCTGGCAGCAGTTCAAGGGACCGGACGCCGCGAGCCTCAGCCAGAGCGGGCTGGGTCGCTACAGCACGCTCAGCGGCGAGAGCCGCTACGACTTCTGGAAGGCCGGCGTCCACGCCATGCCCGGGCACTGGCTCGGCGGGTGGGGGCCGGGGACGTTCCAGCTGCTGTGGCTGGCCCGCGCGCCGTTCCCCGCCTACGTGATCAACGCGCACTCGCTCTACGTGGAGACGCTGACCGACACCGGCCTGGTGGGCCTTGCCCTCCTCGGCGGGTTTTTGCTCGTCGCCCTCGGGGCCGCGCTTCACCGCGTGGCGCGCCGAGGCGGCCTCGAGGCGCGCGCGCACGTCGCGGCGGTGGCCGGCGCCACGTGCGCGTTCCTGATCTCGGCCGCCGTCGATTGGATCTGGCAGCTCCCGGTCCTGCCGGTGGCGCTGCTCCTGCTCCTCGCCGCCGTGCTCGCCCCGCTGCGCTCGGAGCCGCCGGCGGAGGAGCGGGCCGGGCCGCAGGAGGGCGGCGCTCGAGCCGCGCGGGGCCGGGCGCTGGCGGCCGTGGGCGCTCCGCGCCGGCCTGGTCGCGCTCGCCGCCGCTGCGCTGGTGGCGATCGGGGTGCCGCTCGCCGCGACCAGCGACGTCCGAAGCAGCCAGGCCGCGGTGAACGCCGGCGACTACCGCGCCGCGCTCGCCGACGCCCAGGCGGCCATGCGGGTTGAGCCGGGCGCGGCCTCGGCGCAGCTTCAGGCGGCGCTCGTGCTCGAGCTCGAGGGCCGCTTCGAGACCGCCGTGACCTTCGCCCGCGCCGCGACGCGGGACACGCCGGCCGACTGGCAGACTTGGCTCGTGCGCTCGCGACTCGAGGCCGAGGCCGGCCATCCGCTTCTCGCCGTCGCGGCCTACCGCCACGCGCGGGCGCTGAACCCGCAGTCCGCGATCTTCCACTCGTGATCCTGCGCCTGGCGCCTCCGGCGCGCGCTGCTTGCGGCGCGCTCGCCGTGCGTGGCCGTCGCGGGCCGCGCGGCGCCGGCCGCGCGCGGCGGCGCTGCCCGGGCCGGCGCAGCTGACGCTGGGCATGGACGACGGGACGCTGTTCGAGCAGTCGCCGCTGCCGTGCGAGTCGTTCTGGCTGGGGCGGGCGCGAGCGCTCGGCGCCACCGCGGTACGGCTCGATGCCTCCTGGGTCGGGATCGCGCCCGGCAAGCGCCCGCGCGGATTCGACGCCGCCAACCCGGCGTCGCCCGGCTACCGCTGGGCGACGCTCGACGCCAACGTGCGCGCCGCCGCCGCGCACGGCAAGAGCATCCTGCTGCTGGTGCACGGCGCGCCCACGTGGGCCGCCGGGCCGGGCCGTCCGAGCGGCGTCAATCCCGCCATCTGGATGCCCAACGCCGCGGACTATCGGCGCCTTCGCCCGCGCCATCGCCGTGCGCTACTCCGGCCACTTCCGCGATCCGCTGCACCCGGGGCGGATGCTTCCGCGCGTGCGCTACTTCCAGGCCTGGAACGAGCCGAACCTGCCCATCTTCCTGCTGCCGCAGTGGGGCAGGACGGGCAACGGACCCTGGCAGGCGGTCAGCCCCGGGATCTACCGCGGCATGCTCAACGCGTTCTACCGCGGCGTCAAGTCGGCGGCGCCGTCAGACGTGGTGCTGTCGGCCGCCACCGCGCCGTACGGCGATCCGCCGGGCACCGCGGGGGGACGGATGGCGCCGGTGACGTTCCTGGAGGGGCTGTTCTGCCTGAGCCCCCGTCTCTGGCTCCGCAGCGCTGCCCTGACCCGCCCCACTTCGACGCGCTCGACCACCACCCCTACGCGCATCACGCCGACCGTCCCGGCGCGGCTCGCCGAGCGACATCAGCGTGCCCGACCTGGGCAAGATCTCGCGCATCCTGCGCGCCGCACAGCGGCGCACATCACGTACTGCCGGCGGGCCCGAAGCCGCCTCTGGGTGAGCGAGATCGACTGGACCTCAGGTCACCCGGACACGCCCGGCGATCCAGGCGCGCTACCTCGCGCTCGCCTTCTACGAGCTCTGGCGCCAGGGCGTGAGCCATATCGTTCTGGTACACGCTGCGCGACCCGCTCGAGCCGCCGAACAGCTACCGGGACGCCGGCCTCTACTACTACGACGGGACGGCGAAGCCCGCGGCGGCGGCTTACCGGTTCCCGTTCGTGGCGCTGCGCCTGGTCGCCGCGGCGCGTTGACGCTCTGGGGGCGCGCGCCGCACGCCGGGCACGGTCGCGATCCAGAAGCTCACGCGCCACGGCTGGCGGCGGGTTGCGGTCCTGCGCGACGACGCGCGGCGGGATCTTCTACGCCGTGCGCAAGCTCGGCTCGGCGACGCAGTGGCGGGCCGTGGGCGGCGGCGCGGTCAGCCCGGTGTGGACGATCGGCGCTGAGCCGGGCGCGCCGGGACCGGGCTACGCCGGGTCGACCTCGTAGACGGCGATTCCGGACTGCTCGCCGTCGCGGCGCGTGAACGAGCGGCCGCTGCCGACGCGCCGGATGCGGCCGGTGGCGAGCAGCATCTCCTCCTCGACCGGGTTGCGGTAGACGATCCGCAGCCGGCGGGGTGCGCGGTCGACCGACGCGAGCAGCTGGCGCAGCACGTGCTCGAAGATCGGGCCGAGGAACGGGTTGTAGAAGAACGCGACGGTGACGTCGTCGGGGACCTGGTAGTCGAGCACGTCGCTCGCCACGACCTCGAACTCGCGGGCCGCCAGGCGGCGGCGGTTGCGCTCGAGGTTCCCGCGCGCGACCGCCGCCAGCTCCGGCGAGAGCTCGACGCCGATGACGCGATCGAACGGGTACAGCAGCGCCGCCTCGAGCAGCACGCGGCCCATGCCGCAGCCGAAGTCGATGAACACGTCCTCGCGCGTGACCTCGGCGCGCCGCAACGCGCGCGGCAGCGTGAGCCACGGCGACGGCTGGTAGTGCACGCGGAAGTCGGAGGGCAGGCCGAGGTCGGCCAGCTCGATCCAGCCCTCGGTCTGGACGCGCAGGCGCCGCTCGAACAGCAGGCGCGGTGGCCGCGTTCATGGCGGCGATCCGGACGCGCGGCGACCCGAGCCCCCGCACCCGGCGCGCGAGCGCGCTGCCGCTGCGGACAAGCTGCTCGAGTGCGACTTCGCTCATTGGCGCATCCTCCGGTCGACCAGACTCCTGGGTCATCAACGCCGGACGCCTCGCGCGCGCTTGCGGTGGCCACTATGCTCTCCTGTGAATCCGGATTCACAGGAGATCGCATGAGCACGACCGAGATCAGCAACCCGGCCCGCGAGGTCCTCAACCAGCCGCCGCCGCTTCAGCCGGTCAACCTGTTCGAGGTCGACCTGGCGCTCCGGGAGGGGCTCGAGCGCGAGGGCGGCGACTGGGGGCTCGATCGGGCGCGCGAGGCCGGCGCCGTGGCGGGCAGCGTCGAGGCGCTCGAGCACGGCCGCCGCGCCGAGCGCAACCTGCCGATGCTGCGCACGCACGACCGCTACGGCCGGCGCATCGACCAGGTGGAGCTCGACCCCTCCTGGCACTGGCTGCTGCGGGGCGCGGTCGAGCGCCAGGTGCACAGCCTGCCGTGGCGCGCGGAGCGCTCCGGCGGGCCACGTCGTCCGCGCGGCGCTGTTCATGCTGTGGAGCAACGCCAACGCCGGCGTGATGTGCCCGGTGTCGATGACCTACGCCGCCGTTCCCGCCCTGCGCGACGGCGCGCCCGAGATCGCCGCCGAGTGGGAGCCCCGGCTGACCCGGGCCGACTACGAGGCGGGCGCGCTCGCCGGGATGGCGATGACCGAGCGCCAGGGCGGCTCCGACGTGCGCGCCAACATCACCCGCGCGGAGCCGCTCGGCGACGGTGACCTACGAGCTCCACGGCCACAAATGGTTCTGCTCCTATCCGCCGTGCGACGTCTTCCTCGTCCTGGCCCAGGCTCCCGGCGGCCTGTCGTGCATGTTCGTAGAGCGCGGCGCCGGCATGGAGTTCCAGCGGCTCAAGGACAAGCTCGGGACGCGATCGCTGCCCTCCTCGGAGGTCGAGTTCCACGGCGCGCGGGCGCGACTGATCGGCGAGGAGGGGCGCGGCGTGCCCGCGATCATCCGGATGGTCAACCACACGCGGCTGGACTGCCTGCTCGGCGGCGCCACCGGCCTGCGCCGGGGAACGCTCGAGGCCATCCACCACGCGCGCCACCGCGCCGCGTTCGGCGCGCGGCTCGTCGATCAGCCGGCGATGCGCAACGTCCTCGCCGACCTGGCGCTCGAGTCCGAGGCGGCCACGGCCGCGGCCATGCGCGTCGCCCGCAGCTACGACGATGCGTCGGAGGGGCCGTTCCGCCGGTTCGCCACCGCGGTCATGAAGTACTGGGTGTGCAAGCGCGCTCCCGCCCACGCCGCCGAGGCGCTCGAGTGCCTGGGCGGGAACGGATTCGTCGAGGACTCCGGCATGCCGCTCCTGTACCGCGACTCGCCGCTGAACTCGATCTGGGAGGGCTCGGGCAACGTGCTCGCGCTCGACGTGCTGCGCGCGATCGTCAAGGAGCCCGCCGGGCTGCCCGCGTTCCTGGAGGAGTGCCGGCTGGCCGCGGGCGGCGATCGCCGGCTCGACGCCCACCTGGCGCGGCTCGAGCAGCGGACCGTGGACGTGTTCACGTCCGGGACGAGCGACGCGGAGCGCCTGTACGAGAGCCAGTTCCAGGCGCGCGCGCATGGTGGAGGACCTGGCGGTGGCGCTCCAGGCCTCGCTGCTCGTGCGCCACTCGGTCGCCGGCCGTGGCGGATGCGTTCTGCGCCGCGCGGCTCGACGGGGAGCGCGGGCGGGCGTACGGCACGCTGCCGCGCGGCGTCGACGCCAGCGCGATCATCGACCGGGCGCTGCCTGGCGTGAGCCTCAGGATCGTCTGCTGGGCAAGCGTTGCCGCACGCCAGTAAACCGAGCGAAGTCTCGATCGTAGGAGACGATGTCGGCGCCGTGTTCGAGCGCCAACGCCGCGAGGTGCGCATCGGCTTGTCAGATTCCCGGCCGTGCGCGGGCCTCGCGCAGAAGGCCGCGCAGAAGGCTGATGTGGCGCGCGGTCGGGTGGGCGATGACCGCGGCCGGAGCCCCCATCCACGCTTGCGCCTGCCCCATGGCTTCATCGACGGACAACGGGGCGAGAAAGAGCGAGAGAGTTGGTGGCGAGCCTGATGAAAGCCAGCAGCACAATCCAGGCCAGCCCCACGGCTTCCGCGCCGCCAAGCGAGGTATCGAGCCACGTCCGGGCCTCCTCATCGCGGTGACGCGCATCGCGCTGTCAACCGCGTACAGGAGCACGTTCGCATCGACGATGACCATGGACTCAGCGGCCCTCGGTGAGGCGGCGACTGAGCGCCTCGTCCTCGAGCTCGCTCGCCAGGCTCAGTGCCTTGAGCACGTCCAGGCGAGCTGGTCCGAGGGACCGAGGCGATGTGAACGCGAGGACCCGAGGACGAGGTCGGCGCCAGTCCTGCCCGGATTGCTTCGTTGACGGCTTCCTTGAACGTCAGCCCCCGGTCGCGCATCGCCCGTTCGACGAGCATACCTGGTATCAGGATCGAGCGTGATAGTCGTCCTCATGCCTCTCGCCTGCAATCATAGCATCTAGATATCTTGATGCGATGATGCATCAGATACACCCATATGACCGCAGCCACGGCGCCAGCCCACTCGCGAGCGTCTGCTGTGCGCGGCGCGCGAGGTGATCGAGGACGGCGGCTACGGCGCGGCCTCGGTGGCGGCGATCACCGAGCGGGCCGGCGTCGCGGCCGGCACGCTTTACCGGCACTTCGCCTCCAAGGAGGAGCTGTTCGTCGAGGTGTTTCGCTCCGTCTGCTCGCGCGAGGAGCGCGCGATGCGCGCCGCCGCCCGGGGCGGGCGCGGCGCAGACCGACGTGCAGCGGCTCGAGGAGGTGCTGGCGCGGTTCGCCGAGCGCGCGCTGCGCAACCGCCGGCTCGCCTGGGCGCTGATCGCCGAGCCGGTGGATCCGCTCGTCGACGCGGAGCGGCTGGCCTACCGCGAGCGCTACGCCGCGATCGTCGCGCAGGTGCTCCGCGCGGCGATCGCCGCCGGCGAGATCCCGCCCCAGGACGTCGCGTTCACCGCGGCGGCGCTCGTCGGCGGCTGCGGCGAGGCGCTGGCGGGCCCGTTGTCTCCGCTGGCCGGCGCCTCGCCCTCCGCGGCCGCGGTCGTCGCGCGCTCCGGGCGTTCGTGCGCCGCGCGGTGGGAGCCGCGGCGTGAGCGCCGCGGTGCGCACCGAGACCGACGGGCCGGTCTGGACCGTGATCCTGGCGCGGCCCGAGCGCCGCAACGCCGTGGACGGCGCCACCGCGGAGGCGCTCACCGATGCGTTTCGCGCGTTCGACGCGGATCCCGACGCCGCGGTCGCGGTGCTGCATGGAGAGGGCGGGACGTTCTGCGCCGGCGCCGACCTGAACGCGGTGGGCACGCCGGCCGGCAACCGCGTCGCGCCTGAGGGCGATGGGCCGATGGGACCGACCCGGCATGCGCCTGTCCAAGCCGGTGATCGCCGCGGTGGCCGGCCACGCGGTGGCCGGCGGGCTCGAGCTGGCGCTGTGGTGCGACCTGCGCGTGGCCGAGGAGAGCGCGATCTTCGGCGTCTTCTGCCGGCGCTGGGGGGTGCCGCTGATCGACGGCGGGACCGTCCGCCTGCCGCGTCTGATCGGGGTGAGCCAGGCGCTGGACATGATCCTGACCGGCCGGCCCGTATCCGCCGCCGAGGCGCTGCGCATGGGGTTGGCCAACCGAGTCGTGCCCGATGGGACCAGCCGCGCCGCCGCCGAGGCGCTCGCGCGCCAGCTCGCCGCCTTCCCTCAGACGTGCCTGCGAGAGGACCGGCTCTCGGTGCTCGAGCAGGTGGCGCTGGACGAGGAGACGGCGTTCGCCAACGAGCTTCGCCACGGGATGCGCTCGCTCACGGAGGTCCAATCCGGGCTCGAGCGCTTCCGGGCCGGCGCGGGGCGCCACGGCTCGTTCGACTCCTTGGCGTGACGGGCGCCGTAACGAGGCGCCACCGATCCGACGAATTTCGTCCTCGGCGGGGACAAGCGCGGTCGGCGCCGGTGCGTTTCTCTCCCGAGCCCACCACTTGGGAGGGAGCCGCATGAAAGTCCTCTACGTCAATCACACCGGCCAGGTCAGCGGAGGCGAGAAGTCCCTGCTCGAGCTGCTGCGCGGCGCCGCGCCGCCGATCTCGCCGATCGTGGCGTGCCCGGACGGGCCGCTCGCCGACGCGCTGTCGGAGATCGGCGTGCCGCGCGTGGCGATCCCCGACGTCGACGGCAGCCTCAAGCTCCATCCGCGCCACACGACGCTGGCGCTCGCGCGCATCATGCGCGGCGCGGTCGCCGTGCGATCGCTGGCCCGCGGCTCGACGTCTCGGTGATCCACGCCAACTCGATCCGCGCCGGGCTGCTGGCGACGCTCGCGGCTGACCGCGACGGGCCGGCCGACGGTGGTGCACCTGCGCGACCGCCTGCCCGCCTCGCCGCGTCTCGACGCTGACGCTGCAAGGCGATCGGCCGCGCCGACCTGCTGATCGCGAACTCGCGCTACACCGCGGCGAGCCTCGACGAGGCGGGCATCATGTCGCACCCGGCGCGTGATCGGCAACCCGGTCGACCTCGAGCGCTTCGATCCCGACCGGATCGACCGCTACGCCGCCCGCGCGGCGCTCGGGCTGGGCGACCGCGACTTCGTCACGACCGTGCTCGCGCAGATCACGCCGTGGAAGGGCCAGGAGGAGGCGATCCGCGCGATCGCGCAGCGTGCGCGAGCGCCATCCCGAACGTCAGGCTGCTGCTGGTCGGGTCGGCCAAGTTCGTCAGCAAGGCCACCCGCTACGACAACCGGGGCTACCTCGAGCGCCTCCATCGCCTCGTCGAGGAGCTCGGCCTGCACGACCACGTGCGGTTCGTGGGCGAGCGCGACGACGTGCCGTCGGTGCTGCGGCGACGGACGCGCTGCTGATTCCCTCCGTGGGAGGAGCCGTTCGGCCGCTCGATGATCGAGGCCATGGCGATGCGCGTGCCGGTCATCGCCACCACCGTCGGCGGTCCGAGCGAGGTGATCAACGAGCGCCTCGACGGCTTGCTCGTCCCGCCGCGCAAGCCGGAGGCGTGGGCCGGCGCGATCAGGGGCCTGATCGAGTCGCCCGCGCTCCAGGCGCGGCTGGCGCGCAACGGCCAGCTGCGCGCGCGCGCGTTCGGCGTCGCCGCGCACGTCGAGGAGCTGCGTAGCGCGTACGTGCACGTGATCGGCCGGCGCGAGTCGCGAGCTCCGGCGCTCGACTCGCTCCGCGCCGGCGCCGGACGCTGCGCCGGTCGTGGCAGCGGCGGCGCGCTGCCCGAGGTGCCCGCGGTGCCGGCGGCTGCCCGGCCGCCACCGCCGCGTAGCGCCGCTTCCGAAAGCTCTTCGTCCGGCGGCTCGTTGATTTGGGCGACGACCGCTTGCCCTCGCCATGTCGACCCACGCCTCAGACGTCCCGCTCATCGTGAAGCCGCGCCCCCGCGTCCGGCGGCGCCGCCCGACGTCCCCGGCGCTGGGGCGCAGGCTCGGCGCGGTCGGCCTGGCCGCGCTGCCGGGCGCGCTGACGCTGTTTCTGAGCTTCAACGCCGGCGGCTTCTATCCCGGGCGCGCAGGCGCGCCGTCGTGGTCCTGCTGGCGCTGATCGTCGCGCTGAGGATGGCCTTCGTCCGCGATCCGTTCGCGGGCTTCGGGCGGCCGCTGCTAGATCGCGGTCGGGGGCGCTGGCGGTGTACTCGCTCTGGAGCCTGCTCTCCTCGCGCTGGTCGCACTCGCCCGTGCGCGGCGCTGCTCGACGTTCGATCTGGTGAACGTGTATCTGTTGTCGGTGCTGCTGTTCGGCTCGACGCGCCCGCAGCCACCGCCGGATGCGGCTGACCGTGGTGCTGACGTGGGTCTCGATGCTCATCGTCTGCGTCGTCGCGCTCGCTACGCGGCTGCGGCCGGACCTGTTTCCGATCCCGGCGAACCTCAGCCCCGACCGGCTCGCTTATCCGCTCACGTACTGGAACGCGCTCGGGCTGTTCGCGGCGTCGGCATGACGCTGGCGCTGTACTTCGCCAGCAGCACGCGCGAACCGCGAGCGATGCGCGTGTTCGCCACCGCGACGCTCCCGATCTTCGGGGTGACGATCCTGCTCACGTACTCGCGTTCGGCGATCATCTCGGCGCCGCCGGGCTGATCGTGTACGCGCTCCTGGCGCGTCCCCGCGGGCTTCCGGGCGCGCTGATCGCGGCCGTGCCCACGACCGCGTTCGCGATCGCCGACACCTACCAGGCCAAGCTGATCTCGAACGCCGGCACCTCGGCCGCCGCGGTGCAGCAGGGGCGGCACCTGATCGTCTCGATCCTGATCGCCTGCGGCGCGGCGGCGCTGGCCCGCGTGGCGCTGCTCGAGCTCGACGCGCGCCTGGCCAACATGGTCTGATGTCGGCGACCAAGCGCCAGAACGCGCGCATCCTGCTGGCGCTCGGCGTGCGGCGTGATCCTGGTCGGGACGGTGATCGGCTTCGGCGGCCAGATCTCCAAGCAATGGAGCAACTTCACCAAGCAGGACAGCACGCTCGGCGACAACGACGTCCGCAACCGCATCAACGACATCCGCATCGGCGGCCGCCTGCCCGGCTGGAACATCGCGATCCAGGCGTTCGACCACAACCCGTTCCACGGGGTGGGCGCGGGCACCTTCCCGGTCGACTACTACCAGCTGCGCAAGACCGGCGGCGTCGCGATCGAGGCGCACTCGATCTACCTCGAGGCGATGTCGGACCTCGGGCATCGTCGGCCTCATCGCGATCGTGGTCGGGCTCGCTCATGTTGATCGGAGCGTGCTTCGTCCGCTCCCGCCGCGCCTCGCGGTCGCTCTGGATCGCGGTGGGCGTGATCGGCGTGGTGTGGGCGCTTCACGCCGCGGTCGACTGGGACTGGGAGATGCCGGCCGTCACGCTGCCGGTGTTCGCGCTGCCGCCACCGGACTGGCGCGGCGCGGCGGTGGCGGGGCCCGGTTGCGCCGGCGCTACGAGATCGCCATCCGCGTCGTCGTCGGGCGTCCTGGCCGTGGTCGTGCTCGTCACCGCGGGCCGGATCTCCGTGTCCGATCGGGACCTGAACCAAAGCGTCGCCGAGTTCAACAGCGGCAACTGCCCGGGCGCCGTCGCCGACGCGCGCGCGACGATCTCCGCGCTCGCCTCGCGCCCGCAGCCCTACCAGATCATCGGGCTGTGCGACGTCGTCACCGGCCATCCGGCGCAGGCGGCGGCGTTGGAGAGCGAGGCCGTCGCTCGCGATCCCGGGAACTGGATCTATCCCTACAGCCTCGGGATAGCCCGAGCCGCCGTGGGGCAGGACCCGCAGCCGGCGCTGCGGCAGGCGGAGCTGCTCGATCCGCTGGAGGCGATGATCCGCACCACCGCGAAGACGTTCAAGGGCGAGAGCCCGCGCCGCTTCGAGCGGGCGGCCAAGCGCGTCGAGATGCTCGTCACCGAGACCGACGAGTGACCGCGGTCGGTCCGTTTTTCGTCCTCGCGAAACTCTGAAATCACGGCCGGTCTCCGTATCAATCCCCGTGAGCGAATCATTCGAACATCTACCACCAGATCTTCAAGATCTCGCCGAGGCTCTCGTCGCCCACCGCGACGTGGCCGACGGCCATCTGCTCGAGCGCGTTGAGCGGCGGGTTCAGGGAAGTTCCCGCCGGCCGCGGCTGCCTCGGCGCTTCTCCCTACGCCGCCCCCGGGATCGACGGCGGCCATCGTGGCGATGTTGGTCGCCTTAACGCCTGACGGCGGGGCTTGCGGTCGCCTGCGGCACCGGGACATCAGCATCCCGAGTGTCCCAGATCATCTACCACCATCTGGCACTGGTGCAATCCGCCAGCTCCGCCGCCGCCTCCGGTCACGGTCTACTGTCCGCCGACGGGCATCCACTACTCGGAGCACGTCGAGCCAGACGATGACACGGCGGCACGCACGAGCTGCTGCCCGCAAGGGGACACGCCGTTCCCGATCACGGACCGACGGACACCAGCCGAACACGATCTGCTGTCCCGAGGAGACAGTCCGAGCGGTCCGAACAACGCCTGTTGCCCGCCGTCACAGAGGGTTGGATGTCCAGCGACGGGAAGACATCGGGTTGTTGTCCGAGCGGGATCAGTCCGACAGGCTCGAACCATGTGTGTTGTCCGCAGAACCAGACGGGATAGATGTCGAGCGACGGCAAGACGTCGGGCTGTTGTCCGAGCGGCGATAGTCCGACGGCGTCGAACAACGTCTGCTGTCCGCAGCAGCAGACGGGATGGATGTCGACCGACGGCAAGACGTCGGGTTGCTGTCCGAGCGGCGATAGTCCGACGACGTCGAAGCAACATCTGTTGCCCGCAGCAGCAGACGGGATGGATGTCGACCGACGGCAAGACTCGGGTTGTTGTCCGAGCGGCGATAGTCCGACGACGTCGAACAACATCTGCTGCCCGCAGCAGCAGACCGGCTGGATGTCAACCGACGGCAAGACCTCGGGTGCTGCCCGAGCGGCGACAGTCCGTCGGCGTCGAACAACGTCTGCTGCCCACAGCAGCAGACGGGTTGGATGTCGACGGACGGGAAGACGGCCGGGTGCTGCCCGAACGGCGACGTCACCACGGGGCCCAACAACGTCTGTTGCCCGAAGCAGTCGAGTGCTCAGCTACAGCTACAACACCAGCGGTTCTTCGATTCCGAAGGGCTGCTGCCCATCGACCAACAAGATCAGCTACCCCTGGCACCGAACAACGGCAACACGAGCGGAAGCAGCTGGAGCTCGGGATCGTCGAGCTCGACGAAGTCGAGCTGGTACGGCAGCTCCTGGTCGTGGGGCGGATCGATGGAGGGCGCCCTCAAGGTGAACTCGGGATCGACGATCAAGGTCGGTAGATCGAGAGCGTGAGCTAGCGAGGCGACACGTGGGGCAAGCAACGGGCCGGGAGCGGCGACGCTCCCGGCCCGTTTTGCGTGCCGGACGAGCGACCCTGTCCAAAAATCCTCCCGATAGCCCTGCGCAGATGTTTGGGAAGCTACGGCCCGTTATGTATCTGAGGAGGCGCTGGACCGTTCAGGGACTGAACCAGGCTGATAATGGGACACAAGGAATTCACGCGCCTCTACTCAGAGCATGCTCGTTCGGTCTACTCGTTCCTGAGCTACCGCACCGGCGACAGCGTCCTAGCCGAGGACCTGCTCGCCGACACGTTCGAGCGGGTGCTCCGGGCGCGCCGCGGCTATGACCGCCGCAAGGGCAGCGAGCGGGCCTGGCTCTACACGATCGCCCTGAACTGCGTGCGCGACAACGCCCGCCGCATCAATTCTGAGACGCGGGCGCTCGCCCAAGTGGCGGCCGCGGGCGACGGCCTGCACCTGGAGCCGGCCTTCGAAGGCCTCGAGCGCCGGGACGCGCTGCGCGAGGCGCTGGCCGCCCTCAACGACAACGAGCGCGAGGCGGTCGCCCTGCGCTTCGGCGCCGACCTCAGCCTCGCCGACATCGCCGCGGTGCTCGGCGAGCCGCGCAGCAAGATCGAGACGCGCGTGTATCGCGGCCTCAAGAAGCTCCGCGGCTGCCTGGCCGCTGAGTTCTGAGCAGGTTTCGGGAGAGATGAAAAGAACGGCGCGCCTCGCGCCGTTGGATCTCCGAGCGATGGAATACGCACGCAGGCTCATAGCCAACCGCGGTCGGTTCCTGAAAGTCCGGATCGCTCCCAGCACCTTGCGTGTGCGTGGGCGTGGGCATTTCGGGGGTCCGCCCTTGCGCGACCGCGTAAGCGGGATCGTCGCGCGCCACCAGCCGAGCGCCGAGGCGCTTCGGACCCGCGCCGGGCGGCTGCGGCTGCGTCGGCGACGACCTCAAGCGCCTCCCGCATAGCCGCGGCATGATGGTGCGCATCGCCTGTGCGGCGGCCGCGCTCGTCCTGCTGCTGTTCACGATCGCGTCGTCGAGGTCGCAGAAGAACGGGCCCACGATGCTCGGCAACGGTCTGGCCACCGGCGGCTCGGGCGCGGTGGCGTCCTCGGGCGCGCTGCCCTCGACGCCGGCCGCGGCCGACGTCCATCCCTGATCGCGGCGCCGGCCTCGCCTGCGAGTCATCCAACCACCACGACGCACCCAGCGGCGTCGACGCCTACGACGAGTTCGCCGGCGGTATCGCTGCCGACGACGACCACCACCTCGCACACGACTACGACCACGCGGACGTCGTCGCACCCGGCGGTGACCGTCACGACGACAACGCGGACGCCGACGATCACGCACTCCACTTCGACTCCCGCGCCGACACCGGCGCCCTCCGGAGGTTGCGCGCTCACGGGCGTGCAGTGCGGCGGGGCCCTCATCTACAGCGATTCGGCCAGCGGGCTCGACAGCGCGCCCGCGATCAACCCCGGCTCGTTCGACGGGCTCGGTCTCGGCACCTCGTTTGCCCAGGTGACCGATCGATTCGGCGCGCCGCTCGGCCAGACCGATCTGAGCGCCTTCCTCGGGGCGACGTCGCTGAGCACACTCGTCCAGAGCCAGCCGGCCGGCGCATCGTGCGCTTACTACCTCGACGCCGCCCAGCGCACGGCGACACGCCTACCAGCTCTGCTTCAACGGCGCCTACGCGCTCGTGCAGAGGGCGGTACTGACGTCCGGCGAGTAGCCGCGCCGACCGCTAAGGTCGCGCGGCGATTCTGTCGATGGACTAGGGACAAGTGCGTGCAGCCGTGCCGTCCCCCGCGTAGCGGCACGCGATCGAAGCGAGGCCCTCCATGCTCTCCGGACTCGAGAATCCCGTCCATCTCCTGATGATCTTCGCGGTCGTGCTGCTGCTGTTCGGCGCCAAGCGGCTGCCGGAGATCGGCAAGTCGCTCGGAACCGGGCTGCGGGAGTTCAAGTCGTCGATCACCGCGGGCTCCGAGGCCGTAGAGCAGGGGCGTACGGCGACGGCCGAGGTCGCCGGCCCCTCGGATCACTGACGTCCGGTCGAGCTCGCTCGACGCCGCGCCAGCGCCTCGCCGAACGCAGCGCGGTGGGCCGCCGCGACTGCTTCCCAAGTGAAGTGCTGTCCTTGACGTCGCCGTCCGGCTTCGCCGAGTCGCATCCGCAAATCGCGATCGCTCAACAAACGCGCGAGCGCATTAGCGATCGCTCGCGGGTCCTGTTCAACACAGAAGCCGTCCTCGCCGTCTCGAACGAGCTCACGAACCGCCGGCGCCGTTCCGCCGACAACCGGTTTACCCGCGGCCCAGGCCTCGATGTACACGATGCCGAACGATTCCTCGATCGACGGCAGACAGAAGACATCACATGCCGCGAGCGCGTCCGCCTTGTCCTGGTCGCTGCAGCGGCCTAAGTCGATGACTCTGGCGCTGTATGGTGGGTAGGGACGGTCGCCGTCCGCACCCACCGCGACCAAGCGGCACCGCGGTTCAACCTGCTCCAGAAGGACCATCGCTTCGCACAGCGCGTGATAGCCCTTGTAGCGCTGCTTGCGGCCGATGAAGAGGATGAGCGGCGCGTCACCAACACTGGTCCTGCTGCGGAACCTAGCCGCGTCGCCAGCTAGCCTCGTAGAGGGACCGCAGCCGGAGACGATCACCCGGCGCGGGTCCACGCCGAGCTCGATCAAGCGTCCACACTCAAACCTGGACTGCGCGAAGACCAAGTCTGCGCGCTTGTAGAGCTCGGCGTCCAGGGTGCTATCGCCCCAGGTGCCGGGATGGATCGCCGGCCAGACGGAAAAGACGGCGTGAAGGTGTCTGGCGGCACGAAGAGCTGCGAAGCCGAGCATCTCCCATCCGGCACCGACCGAATGCACGACTTCGGTGCGGACCGACAGGGCGGACCTCACTGCGTTATCGAACGACGCAGCAAACAGTGCGAGAGCGATCGGCTGAAGAGTTCGTCGGTGCGAGCATTGCTGGGCGAGGCGCAATGCCGGGAGGAGCGCCACGGACGGTGAGACGATGCGAACGGGAAGGCCTGCGGCGGCGGTCAGACTACGTGATCGCTCCCTAGCCGTGTAAGACACATGAGGAGGGCCGTCAGCCTCGAAACGGGAAATGATCTCGACCGTGCCGGATGTTGTGAACTCCTGCGCCAGGCAGCGGACGACAGTCGACAGGCCCCCGACGGCGGTTGGGCCGTTCGTACTGACGATCGAGAGTACCGGCGCGGTGCCTGCCGCTCGCGCCGGGTCGGGAGTGCCGTGAGCGCGGCCTTCGTCCTCGGCACCTGCCATCCTCCCCGAAAACCTACTCGATCCCGCCTAGACACGACCCGACGTGATCGCTCCCGCGGAGACATAGCCGCCTCGCGTTTGACGCGTGTCTTTGTCTGGGATAGGCGCAGGAAGAGCGGAGCGTCGCGCGGGCAGTTGGGGCTTAGGCTAAGCCTCCGCTCGGGGGAACCCCGTGGCGCCAGAAGCTACGGACCGTGGAACCCGTTGAATCTCGTGATGACCTCGCCGTCGCATCTCGAAGACTTGCAGGAAAACTGGGAGGCGCTCGCGCAGGACGACCCACTTTGGGCTGTTCTCACCGACGACACGCTACGTGGTGGCCGTTGGGATGCCGACGCCTTCCTTGCCAGCGGGGAGCGAGAAATCGAGACGATGTGGGCGCGTCTGAACAGGTTCGCCCAACCAGATACGACTCTTCCTGCGCTCGACTTCGGCTGCGGCGTGGGCAGGTTGACCCAGGCCCTCGCCAAACGCATGAACGGTTGTGTGGGCGTCGATATCTCACCGACGATGATCGACACCGCTCAGCGCCTTAACCGAATGGGAAGCGCCGTCAGCTTCACGGTCAATCCCGACGAGGGGCTCCCGTTCGACGACGACGCGTTCGGACTCGTGTACTCGAGCATCGTTCTCCAGCACATGCGGCCGGAATATGCCCTCGGCTACATCTCCGAGTTCTTGCGCGTGACGGCACCTGGCGGGCTCGTTGTAATCGGCGTACCGGAGCGGCATGTAGAACTTCGAGGACGCCAGCGAGTCGTCGACATGCTCCGCGCTCAGATGCACGCAGTTCGTCGCTCCCTGGCGGTGGGAACCAGACTCCGGCAGCGTCGCTTGAAGATCGCCGCAAGTCCGGAGCCGGCCGGAACGATGGAGATGCACGCCGTGCCAGAGGATGAAATTCGTCTGCTGGCTGGTCGACGAGGCGCCGACGTGCTCGATGTCGCGCTTATCAACTCCGCCGAGCGCGACTACAACGGCGCCCTCCGCTACCTCGATTCCGCACCAGCCCTCGGTTGGATCAGCAAGCAATACACCCTTGCACCGCAAAGCCGTCCCCAGCGGCGGATCCACAGCGTGGTCGGGCAACCACGGTTCGCCTTGTAGAGACCAGAAGTTGAGTTTCCTCGCCTACGTTTTCCCTACAGATGATCCTTGCGTTCAGCATAGCGGCCAGACTGCCTCCGAGCATCCTGCGATGGGCAGGACGCGTGCAGCTGAGGTTTCCGCTGGTTCATCGGTGGATCCAGCGCCTGCGTCCTAGCGGCGTTGTCACCATCCAGCACGGCTTGGGCAAGGGCTTGAAAATTATCGCCAACGCCGAATCGAACGTCGGATACGCCCTTGGGACCACGGAGCCGCAGGTTCAGGACTTCTTCGCCGCGCACTTGCGACCGGGCGATGTCGTCTATGACATTGGCGCCAACGTCGGATTCTTCACCCTCATCGCCGCGAAGATGGTTGGACCCACAGGTCGCGTCTACAGCTTTGAGCCGGTGCCGAGCACTGCCCAGGCGCTACGCAAGAACATCGCCCTGAACCGGCTGACTAACGTAGATGTAATCGAAGCTGCTGTTGGCCGCAGCTCCGGAACGGGAACGTTGATCCTTGGGCAGTCGTCGCTCGACGCTCGCTTGGACCCGGATGGCGGCGACGGCTCGGGTCTGGCGGTCCCGGTGGTCTCGATCGACGATTCTCCGGTCGACAGGCATCCTACCTTCGTCAAGATTGACGCCGAAGGCGCAGAATTTGATGTGCTCGACGGAATGCGCCAGACCTTGGCGACGACGCCGATTCCGACGATCTTGTGCGAACTCCATCAGGAGGGCGACCGTGACGAGCACCTCGCCGCGTTCGCGTCAGCATTGCGTGATCTCTCGGTCGAGTACACCCTGTCGCTGCTTGAAGATGGGGATGATTGGTGGGCTCCGCATGCCGTCGCCTTGCCTGCCGCCTGCACGGGCCGTACGTAAGCGCCCAATGTTCGGCACGTCGGTCGCCGATGGAGTGCAAGTGCGCGCTTCGGCACGCACAGGCAGCCGATCCGTGAGCTGCTCGCCCACGCCTCGCCGCTGAACGTACGCCGATGAGCGCAACGTCCCCACAGCCCACGGCACTTCCCCCTGATGACCTTCGCAAGAAGGTCGCTAGGCGAACCGAGGTAATCTCGGACGAGCTCGGCAAGGCCAGTGTCAAGCGGTCGCTTAGCGATGTCGTCGCGCGTCTCACGGCGGTCAATGTCATCGTCACCGGCGTAGGGTTCCTGACCGGGCCACTGCAGGCGAGGGCGCTTGGACCAGCAGGACGAGGAGATCTCGCTGCCATAGCGCTGCCGCTCAACTTTGCACCGCTAATCCTGAGCGTCGGGCTCGGAACGTACGTGATGCGCGAGGCGGCGCGGCGCCGGCCGCTGTCAGTTCTCCTAGGCTCTGTTGGGCCGATCTTGATCGGGGTAGGTGTTCTCGCGGCCGCGGTCGCACCCGCGATGGCCAACGTCTTCGCAGGCGGGCGGCCGATCGTGCATGCGTATGTGCTGATTGGATTTCTTCTGATGCCGATCAGCATGCTGAGCTGGCTGCTTAGCGACTTCGCGACTGGGCTCGGCCGATGGGGCCTGCTGATCGCAATGAGGCTAATGACGCCTCTTCTCACGACTGTCGCTTTGGTCGCACTTTACGTGGCGGGCGCGCTAACGGTCGCCACCGCGGCCGGCGTCACGTTGACTGCGGGACTCGTTTCGATCGTTCCGGTTCTCCCGCTTCTTCGGGAGGCTGGGCGCCCTCGCTTTGAACGTAGGATTGCCGCCGAATGTGTGCCGTTCGGTGCAAAGGCGTGGCTTGGCGGGCTCGGCTCGCTGGTCAACTTGCGCCTGGACCAGATGCTGATGACACGGCTGGTGGTGCCGCGCGAGTTGGGTCTCTACGTAGTGGCCGTAACCATGTCGTCGTTCTTTATCAATCCGGTGCTCAACGCGCTCACGACCGGGATGGTGCCACGCTTCTCGGCGGGTGACTTTTCGGAGCTCGGCAAGGTGCTCCGCACGACGCTGTTAGGCGTTGGCTGCGTCGGAGCGGTGATTGCGCTGATCACGCCGGTGGCTTTGCCGCTGCTGTTCGGTCATGCCTTCGCACGGGCGGTTCCGATGGTGCTAGTGCTCGTCATCGGCACGATTCCGCTCGCGGGCAACAACGTTCTGAGCACCGCGCTGACAACCGGCGGTCGGCCCGGTTTCAGCGCGGCGTCTGAGTTAATCGGAATCATCGTGACGGTGCCAGCACTCATCGTCGTGCTTCCCCGCTACGGGGGAATGGGGGCGGCCGTGGTGAGCGGAGCCGCTTACACGGTCAGCTTTCTCGTGCTGCTGATTGGTTCGAAAAGGCAGGTCGCGATCGCGTGGCGTGAGCTGCTCGTACCGCAACGAACTGATGTCGTCGGCCTGGTCGGGAGGGTCTGGGAGGTAAGCGTGGTGCGAGGGATGCGTGAACGCGCTGGTCGGACGCTCCGACGTCGGCGGACTTCGTCAAGCAGCCAAAGGGAGATGTGAGATGAGAATCGCCTGGCTCGGGCCGACGCCGACGGAAGGGGGCGGCGCGACATTCGTGGGCACGCAGCTCCTGCTCGAGCTGGCGCGACGCGGCGTCGAGGTGGACTGCTTCGTGGCCGGCGAGCCCGGGGACGTGGCTCCGTCGCTTGAGGGCGTCGAGGGACTGCGCTTCTTCTACAGCCCCAAGAACTGGTCGTGGGGGAAGTGGTACAGCCGCACGGCGCTCGTGGCGTTCCTGTCCGGACATCTCGCCCGGGCACGTGCGCAGATCGCGATCACCGAGATGATCGTCGAGCGCCATCGGGAGCGGCCCGTACGATCTCATCTACCAGTTCTCGCAGAGCGAGTACTCGCCGCTGCGGCGGCGCCGCGCCAGCTTGCCGCCGATCGTCGTCCATCCCTCGACGCACGCGGCCGGAGAGCTTCGCTGGGTGCGCAGGGAGGCCGCGCTGGCCCGGCGGACCGAGCCGCTTCTGCGGCGCCTTGCCGTCAACGCGATCCTCGCCGGACGTACGCTCGTGCAGCGCTACGAGCTGCCGCGCGCCGACCGGGTGCTCGGGGTCAGCCGGCGCTTCTCCGAGCACCTGGCGCGCGACTACCGGGTTCGCGCCCGAGCGCCTCGGCGTGGTTCCCGAACCCGATCGACGCTCGATCTGTTCCGGCCGCTCGAGTCGCCGCTGCCGGCCGAGCGGCTGCTGACGCTGCTGTTCGTCTCCCGGATCTCGGCGCGCAAGGGCGTCGAGCTCGTGACCGCGCTCTCGCATCGCCTCGCCGACCTGGAAGGACAGGTGTGCATCCGGATCTTCGGCGGCCCCACGCTGTGGTCGAACTATCTGCCGCTGCTGAGCGATCTCAACCCGCGCGATCGCGATGTTCGAGGGTCAGGTCTCGGCGCGCGCAGCTCGCACGGCTCTACGCCTGCGCCGATGCGCTGCTTCAGCCCGCGCTGTACGAGCCGTTCGGCCTCACCGTGGCGGAGGCGCTCGCCAGCGGCACTGCCGGTGATCGCCAGCGACGAGGTGGGCGCGATCGACGGCGTTGATCCGCGCGTCGTGCCGGACCTTCCCCGCCGGTGACCTCGATGCGTTCGAGGCGCGCCGTCCGCGCGCTCATCGAGCGACATCAAGACCGGACAGGCCGAGTCGCTGCGGAACGCTGGCGCGCGCCGAGGCCGAGCGGCTGTTCGCGCCCGAGGTGATCGGCGAGCAGCTGATGGCCGAGCTCGCACGCGTCGCCACGGCCGCGGAACGCGGCAGCGGACGCTGAGCCGCGCGAGGCGCCCGTCGCCGCCTGAAGCCTAGGACTTGATCAGCGTCGGCCGCGCGAACTGGCTGGCGTTCGTGATGATCGCCGGCGGGGTCGGCGCCGAACCACTGCTCGAGCAGCGAGCAGTAGACGGCGCGGTAGTCGACGGTGGTCAGCAGGTTGCCGTACTCGTCGAGCGTCGCGACGCCCGGGAACTCACCGACCATCTGGCCGGTCACCTGGGTGCCGATCAGCAGCGACGCGCCGGCGGCGCCGTGGTCGGTGCCGGACCCGTTGTCGTAGGCGCGGCGGCCGAACTCGCTCCAGACGTGCACGATCACGCGGTCGGCGACGCCGCGCGCCCTCGATGTCGGACTGGAAGGCGGCCAGCGACTTCGACAGGTCGTCGAGGTTGCCGGGCAGGATCCCGTCCTGGCTGGAGTGCGTGTCATAGCCGCCCGGGCCCTGGATCGTCACGCACCGGAGCGGAAGGCCCTGCGGAGATCATGTCGGCCAGGACGGCCAGGCTGTTGGAGAACGGGTGCCCGTGTACGTCGCGCCGCCCGCCGGGGTGGGCGTGACGCCCTGGATCGGCTGCGAGCTCGGTGTCGACGCCCATCATCGAGGTGATCGCGCCGTTGGCCTGCAGCGATGGCGTCGTCCGCGCCGTCGGTGATCTGGGCGAGGCTCTGAGCGGTCTGGAAGGTCCCGTTGAGCATCGCCGGGATCTGCACGTTCTTGACCCCGACCCAGTAGTTCGGTCGGCGTCTGGATCGTCGCCACGGGCGCGCGACGCCGGCGCCAGCACCGGCGAGAGGAACGTGTCGAGCGAGAGGCCCTGAAGTGGATTGTCCGGCGCGCCGTACAGCGTCGAGGTAGCGTCCCAGCCATCCGAGCTGCGCCTGGTCGTCGAGCTCGCCGACCTCCCAGTAGTGGCGGGAGACGAAATGCGACATCATGGTCGGTGCCGTAGCCGATCCCTGGCATGACCGTCACCTTGCCGGCGCGGTGCAGGTCGCGGATCGGCGCCGCGTTCGGATGCCACTGAAGGCGTGTGTCCTCGGTGAACACGTCGAGCGGGTTGGTGCTCGGCGCCTGCTTGAGCGTCGGGCGCAGCGACTGGTAGGTGGGATCGTTGACCGGGCGCGAGCAGGTCGAGCGGGTCGAGCCCGCCTGAGAGCCAGATCGACACGAGGATCGGGGCATTCGGCGCGGCGGCCGCCGCATTGGCGATGCCCTCGTCGAACACGCGCGGGCCGAGCGCCGCCGCGCCGAACACGGTCAGCGACAGGCCCGGCCGACTCGCGTCAGGAAGGCGCGGCGCGACAGGCCGCTGCCGGCCGGCGTGGGCATGCCCATCTCGATCTGGGGCAGGCCGCGGCCGGCCTGGGCGATGCCCTGGGAGAGGAGCTGCGAGCGCGAGTAGTCGGCGCAGTGGGTGCAGTTCGGTCTTTCGGCATGTTCAGCACACCTGGTAGTCGGGGGAGACGGCGATCAGGTGGCGCAGCGCGTTCTGGCGCTGGGCCCGCGAGACCGGGTCCGGCGTTGAGGGGACGTAGGCGCTGGCGAAGTTCAGCAGCGCGGTCTGCGTCTCCGGCCGCAGCGACGGGTTGTTCCAGTACGCGAGCGCCGCCGTGAGCGCGTCTTGCGCGCTCTCGGTCGGCGTTGTAGCTCGCCCAGTGCTCGCCGTTCGTACGCGTCGCGCGCGGTGACGCTGATAAACGGTCTGCCAGCGGCCCAGCATCGTGTTGGAGTTGAGCCACTCGTTGTAGTTCCAGCCGCCGACGTCGGGCGGGTAGTAGATCTGTCTGCCCGGAGATCGTGCAGTTCCACTGCCAGGTCTCGCCGTCGACGAAGATCTGGCGGGCGCGCAGCATGCCGACGACGTAGACGGCGGGCGGCTTGACCATGTTGACGTCGTTGTAGAAGTCGGGGTGGCAGAGGATCGCCTCGACGACCGGACGGATCTGGAAGCCCGAGCTCGCGTACAGCTCGGCGAGCGCGGTCAGGTCGCTGCTCGAGGGCGGGGTCGAGATGAAGTAGCTCCAGAGCTTGGTCACGAAGAACGACGGGTGGTCCGGGTGGTGCACCACCATCCGGGCGACGTCCGACCAGTCCAAGTTCCCGGTCTGGCCGTAGATGGTCTTGTTCGTCCAGTCGTGGCACTTCGTGTCGATGTGGAAGTTCTCCATGTCGGTCTCGCCGCCCGGCCCGTCGACGTACTGCCAGCCGGTCAGCGCGCGGGCGACGTTGTGGACGTCGCTCTGCGTGTAGCCGTTGTTGGCGCCGAGCGTGAACAGCTCCTGAAGCTCGCGGCCGAAGTTCTCGTTGACGGCCCAGGCGACGTTCTTGTCGCCGTTCAGGAACAGGATCAGCGCCGGGTCGGAGAGCATCCCGCGTCATGATGTCCTGGAAGGAGCCCAGCCCGTTCGCCCGGAAGACGTTGGTCTGGTTGAGCATCAGGATGTTCGGGATGTCGTCGTGGTTGGTCGAGAACCAGTCGTGGAAGTTGAGCGCCAGGCGCTCGACGAGCTGCTGGTCGCTGCGGATCATCCGGTCGACCCAGTAGAGCTGGTCGTCGCCGTACGCAGTTGACCGGATCGAGCGGTGATGCCGTCCTTGTTGTAGGGCGCGGGACCGACGAGGTTGGCGGGGCCGGAGGGACGGGTGAGCGAGCAGACGGCGGCCTGGAGGCCGAGCGAGGCGAGGCTCTCGGCGTCGCCCGGCCGCGGGCCGAACCCGGCGCGCCAGAGCAGGCGGTTGGCCTGGGCGACGCCGAACGTGCCGGAGTACATGGCCACCGGCGAGGAGATGGACGTTCCCAGGCCGGCGGCGTCGGCGGCGGCGGGACCGGCGGGCGGCGGCGTGCCAGCGCGGCGGCGGCGTGACGGCAGGGAGCACCGGAGGCGGCTGGGCCGCCGGCGTCTGCGCGATCTGCGTCTGCGGTCGGCGCCGGAGGCGCTGGTCAGGCGGGCGGTGCGGTGGCGCCGGATTCTTCGGCGCGGTGTGCTTCTTGGGCTTGGGCTTCGCGTGCTTCTTCGGCTTGGCCTTCGATGAGCCTGGGCCTTAGCGGCCGAACGGCGCTTGGAATGCGCGGGCTTCCGCTTGGTCAACCGCATGGGTCGATCATCGTACGGTCGCGGTCAAACCTTTACCGCGCGTCGCTAGGCCGAATATTCGTCCGCAGCGTGCCGCGCGCGGACTGGACGAATGTACGAGTCAGGCCGCGGCCGAGCACGTCGCGGTACGCGCCTACGAGGGTCTCGCGTTGGCGCTGCTCGCTGAACTCGGCAAGGAAGCGCCGGCGATCGGCAGTCGAGGTCGTGGCCGCCGAGCGGACCGCGTCGACGAGCGATGAGCGCGCCGTCCCAGACGATGCCCGCGCCGGTTCGGGCGATCGCCGACGCCCAGCCCGACTGCCGCGTCGTCACGACCGGGACGTCGCGCGCGGCCGCCTGGAGCACCGCCACCGGCGCGGAGTCGAACACGGCGGGAGCGGCCACGACATCGCAGGCAGCGTAGAACCAGTCGACGTCGACGAAGCCGATGCCGCGGTCGGCCGCCCACGCGGATGCGCTCGGAGCCGGGACCGGCGAGCAGCAGCGTGACGTCGCCGCTCGCGCTCGAGCGGCTCGAGATGCGGGTAGCCCTTGCGCGGATCCGAGCCGCCCACATAGCCGACGCACAGGTTTCCTGGGGCACCGCAAACTCGCCCCGGGCCGCCTCGCGCTCGGTCTCGGCCACCGGGCGCCAAGCCGGCGCCGGCGGGGCGAACACCCAGCCGCCGCGCGGCCGGCCGTACCAGGTGCTGAACTCCTCGCGCAGGAACTCCGAGACGAACGAGACGTAGGCCGGCGCCTGCGGCCAGCCGCTCGTAGGCGCGGTGGTCGAGCCAGCGGCGTGGCGCCGGCCTGCAGGCGGCGCAGCGCGCCCTGACAGCCCGGTCGCGAGCTCCCGCGCTCCGCGCATATGCGAGGGATGGGCCATGAAGTGGCTCGTGACGATGTCCGCCTGCTCCGGCCAGGAGCGGCGAATGAGCGTGAACCACGTCGGCCCGACACCCGCGCAGCGCGCGCCGAGCGCGCAGCGCACCAGCCGATGTGCTCGGGCGAGCGAGGGGAGCTGCCGCGGCGCCGGGACGCGCACCACGCGGCAGCGCGCGGCAAGGTCGGTCGGGATGTTCTCGCCCACGAGCGTGAGTGACCATCCGGCATCCAGCAGCCACTGGGCGTGGCGGCCGAGGACTACGCCCATTCCGGTCGGCCCGGTGAAGTTGTCGTGAACGAGCGCGGCGTGCGGCATGGCTACGCGGCGACCGGGACGCCGAGCCGGCGCGGGATCGGGCGCACAGCTGCTCGAACTGCGCCTCGAGCTTCTCGGCCATCGCCGCGGCGGTGAAGTGATCGAGGAAGCGCTCGCGTCCGGCGCGACCGATGCGCAGCACGCAGATCGCGGTCCAGGACCAGTCGCTCGAGCGCGTCGGCGAGTAGCGCCGCGTCCGGCCGCGCGATCAGGAGGCCCGAGACGCCGTCCTCGACGATGTCGCGCGCGCCGCCGTCGCCGACGGCCGACGACCGGAACCGCCTGGGAGAGCCCCTCGACGATGACGATCCCAAACGGCTCGGCCACCGATGCGTTGACGAGGACGTCCATCGCCGCAACGTACGGCCGCGGGTCGGCGCACCTGTCCGGTCATCGTCACGCGATCCTCGAGGCCCAGCTCCTGAACCAGCGCGCTCGAGGTACGGCGGATATTCGGGCGAGAGACCATGGGCGTCGCCGCCGACGACGAGCCCGTGCACGTCGTGACCGCGGTCGTCGCAGCGCGGCCAGCGCCTCGAGGAAGCGGTGCTGGCCCTTCCACGGCTGAAGCCGGCCGACGATCCCCAGGACGAGGCGACCCGGGCGGGATCCCGAGCCGCGCGCGATCCAGCGGCTCGACCTGTCTCGGCATCGATCCCCGGGTGCACGACGAACACCGGGCGCGCAGGCCGGCGTCTCGCCTGCTCGCGCGCCGCGATCGTCGAGGAGCAGCCGACGGCGCGAGCCGGGAGCAGGGTCGCGCAGCCGCTCCATCCAGTGTCCGGAGGGAATCGCGTGCTGCCACCACACCAAGCGATCGCCCATGCCGGCGCACAGCGCCGCGCGGCGCCATAGATCTGCGCCTTGGCGGCCCAGTTGACGATCACGTCGGGCTGCTCGTCGCGGATCAGCGCGGCGAGCTCGCGGACGGCGCCCACGCCGCGTGCCTCACCTGGCGCAGGCGTCCGACAGGGACGACCACCGTCTCGACGCCCGGCAAGCGCCGCGACCTCACGCTCGAACGGCCCGGGCTCGAAGAACGCGACGGTCGTCGCGAACGCGGCTCGGCGTCGAGGTTGCGCAGGAGGTTCCAGAGCATCGTCTCGGCGCCGCCCAGCCGTGCGTTCCAGGGGACGGTGATCAGCAGCTTCACGGCCGCGCCTCCCGGAGCGCCTCCAGCAGCGCATCGACGACCACCGGCCAATCGAAGTTCTCCTCGTAGAACCTGCGTCCGGCCAGCGGCCAGCGCGCGTCGCGCCGTGGGATCGGTTGCCACGTCGCCACCGCCGCCACGAACTCGTCCTCGCGATCCGACCGGGGTGAGGCGGAGCGCGTGTCTGCGCGTCGCGCAGGACGCTGTCGGTGAGGTGGCCGTCGGTGCCCACGACGGCGCACCTCGTGTTGCAGCGCGGCCATCAGCGTCGTCCGCCGGGTCGAGACGCCGTCGGCAAACGCGGCCAGGAATATGTCGGCGGCGGCGAGCGCCTCGGCCGCCTCGCCTCTCGTGAGGAAGCCGGGCGCGATCAGCTCGACGTCGCCGTCGAGCACGTCTTTCGCATCGGCTCGCCGGTGCCGAGGTTCAGCACGGCGACCGGTCGATCCCGTGCGCCCGCACCGAGCGCGCGCGGCGCTGAGCATCGGCTCGGTCAGTCGCCCGGGGTGCGTGCAGGCCGAAACGTCGCGAGCACGAGCGTGTCATCCGCGATCGCCAAGTCGGCTCGCGCGAGTCGCCGCGCCGCGCGCCGGTCAGGGAGATTCGACGGGAACCGGCAGGTGCAGCGGCGGGCACGCTCGGCGCCGACTGGCGGAGGCGTCCGTCCAAACCTCGATCGAGCAGAGCTGGATGTCGACCAGCCGCTGGAGCGCGCGCAGCTGGGTGCGCTGCCACGCGCTCATCAGCGCCCACTTCCAGTTCTTCGGATCGACGTAGGTCTCGTGGACCATCAGCGCGACGGTGGCGTTCGGCGCCGCCCGCTTGAGCTTGCCGGAGGGCGAGCGGAAGGCCCGGCGCGAAGCCTCGACGCCCGTACCAGAACGGGTTGTACTGGACGATCACGGCGTCCGCGGTCGGTCCAGTCGCCCGCAGCTCGCGGGCGTGAGTCTGGTGGCGAACGCGCTCTGCGCGCGGTGAAACAGTTCGGCACGTATGCCGGGCTGCTCGTCGAGGCTCGCCACCAGGCGATTGGAGTAGTCACGGATCCCGTCGGCCATCGACGTGCTCCGTGCGGCCACCACGGCTACCCTCATGAGCCGCTCACGCTCACGCTCGATGGATCGCCGTCCGACTCGCGCCGAGCCAGCAGCCAGAACGCGAGCACGCCGATCGCTCCCCACATGAACGGTGCGTTCGGCGGTCGATGTCGTGTTGATTCCGCTGTACCAGTTCGCGACGAGCGCGAACAGCGGCGCGATCAAGCCGGCCAGGAGGATGCGGGTCTCGGAGTCGGCCACCCGCCGCAGCCGCCGGACGGCCGATCCGAGCACGCGCGCCTGGAAGGCGATGAACAGGACGAGGCCAGGTACTCCGACCTCGCCGATCAGGAACGTGATCTGGCTCTCGCCGTCGATCGTGTTCGCAGACGATCCCTGATTCCCGTAGGCCGGTCCCGAGGAGCCAAGGCCGGCGCCGAACGGGAACTGGCCCATGTAGTTCGGGATCAGCGACAGCGTGCCGGAACGCGACGTCGAGACGGTGTTCGCCAGCTTCGACGGCGAGATCTGGTGTAGCGATGCAGCGAGCCGCTCGAGACGCGTCGAGAGCGCGACGCCGATCACGCGCTGAAAACGAGCAGCCCGACGAGCACCTTCTTCCCCTCGCCCGAGCCGGCCAGCAGCGCCGCGAACGCCAACAGCCCGATCACAGCCGAGATCACCGCCGAGCGCGACTGAGACGTGAGCACCGCGAGCGTGGTGAGAACCACGGCGCCGCCCAGCAGTGCGGTCTCGAGCCGGCCGCGCCGCCTCGTGAGCAACAGGGCGATGCCACCGGGCAGTGCGATCATCCCGAGGCTTCCGCCGAAGCCCATATCGCCGCCGAGTGCCGGGGGGCCGGACGATCGGCTGGCCGTTGGCGCCGACGGCGGTGCGCGGAGCGCCGTGGACGCCGTGGATCAGGTTGTAATAGCCCGTGCCCCAGCCGGAGAGCTGACTCGGGAGACAGCGAGGACTGGTAGAGGCTGACCGCGCCGTTGACGGCGGCGATGAACACGAGCAGGATCGAGCAGCGTTTCGCAGCCGCGCGCGCGAGCGCACGTACGCGTAGCCGAGGAAGAACAGCGGGACGAACTCGAGATCCTGGCGCAGCGAGACGACGCGGTGCAGCACCGGACCGCTCGACGGGATTGAGCAGCTGCACGAGCACGAACGCCGTCCAGCCGACCACCCAGACGGTCAGCGGCGGCCAATGCCAGGCGCTCGCCGCTCGCCCGCCTGTCTGATCACGATCGCCGAAGACGACGGCGTAGAGGAACAGGTCGCGCGCCAGGGTGGCGTTGCTCGAGCCGGTCTTGAGCTTGAGGAAGCCGTCGAGGAGGCCGAGGTACAGGATCACGATCGTGAGCGCCCGCTCGACATTCTTGGTGGCGAACATCCACGCCGGCACCATCGCGACCAGGACATATGCGATCGTGTGCATCGACGCGCCGTGCGACGTCTTCGTCGTCAGGTAGAGCGCCAGCGACCGCGCCGAGCGCCAGTGGCGGCGATCGCCGATGACGGTCAGCCGCCATTCGCGGCCGATGGCCGCACGCGCGGCCGCGGAGGCGGCTCGAACCGGGCCGGACCGGCGACCGCCTGCGAGAGCGTTCGGCTCAAGACTTCTCGCCGTACGGGCGGGAGTACATGTACACGGTCCCGCGATCGCGGATGTCGTTGGCCACGACGCCGATCACGTTGCTGTGCGGCACTCGCTCGAACACGCGAGAGCATCTCCCGCACGGCGGGAACCGGGCTCTTCTTGACCCGCGCGACGATGAGCACGCCATCGACCATCGACAGCAGCGGCGCCGCGTCGCTCACCGCCGCCAGCGGCGAGGTGTCGAGGATGACGACGTCGTAGTCGGCCTTCAGCGTGCGCAGGACGTCCTCGAAGCCCCCGGCGCTGAAGATCGCCGCCGGGTTCCACTGCGGGACGCTGCTCGGGAGCACCGCGAGCTCGGGCTTGTCGTTGCGCTCGGGCGCCGGTCTCGACCACTCGCCGCAGCGCGAAATCGTCGCGCCCGCGGCGGCGGCGACCAGGTACATCGACTCCTGGCGCACCCCGCGGCGTGCCCGGACGATCGTCTCCAGGTCGTTGCCCGCCACCTCGATGGTCTGGAGGCAGTCGGCGATGGTCGCGGCTCCGGTGAGGACCTCGGGCAGGCCCGGGCGTCGGCTCGACGCCGAAGCGAGCGGGTGAGATCGGGACGGCGCAGGTCGCAGTCGACCAGGGCCACGCGGTGTCCGGCCTCCAGGTAGGCGAGCGCGAGGTTGCGCGCGATCGTCGACTTGCCCTCGCCGGGGACCGCGCTGGTGACGAGGATCGTCCGCAGCGGGCCGGATCCGCCGTCGAGGTGCCGTTGCCGTTGCCGTGGCCGTTCCCGTTCGTCTGCGCGCGGAGCTGGAGGCTGGTGCGCAGCGCCCGGAAGGACTCGGCCAGCGGCGGCCTGGAGGCCCTCCCGCGGGTCGGCGCCCGTGACCTTCGGGCGCGGCCCACGGCACCTTGGCGATCACCGGGCGCGCCGTACAGCTCCTCGATCTCGTTCACTCGCTTGACCCGGCGGTCGAGCGCGTCGAGCGCGTAGGCGAGGCCAGCCGCCGATCAGCAGGCCGAGGATCAGCGCCGTAGATCGCGTGCGAGGTCGGGTTCGACTGGCTCGGCGCGCCCAGACCCGCCGGCTGGACCTGCTTGGCCGGCGCCGTGGGGACGCTCTGCTCGAGCTGGAGGCCGAGATGATGCTCGCGACCTGGCTGCGCTGGTCCGCGTGCGCGGCATCGTTCGGGAGGCTTGCCAGGCGCGCCTGCTGCGGCCTTGATCGCCTGGGCGATCACCTGCTGGCTGTTCGACTCCTGCGTCGAGATGTAGGCCCGGGCGAAGGCGTTGGCGATCCGGCCGGCGTCGATCGGCATCGGGCGCCGTCGCCGTGACGTTCATGAAGTCGGTGCCGGACTGCGGCGACGGCGTCGACCGAGCCCGAGCAGAGCCGCGGGATTCCCGTGGTAGCCGAGGTACTGGGCCGCCAGCGCCGCGACAGCCTGCGGTGTGCAGGAGGATCGCCTGATTGGCGATGAAGGTCGGATCGTTCTGCGACGTGCTGCCCGCCGGTGAGCGCCGCGCGCTGCTGCCCTGCATGTAGAGGCTCGTCGATCGCCGTGTACGTGACCGGCTTGCCGGAGTAGTAGCGATAGGTGCCGACGGCGGCGACGAGCGCGATGACCGCGATCAGCCACCAGCGCGCGCGCAGGGGGCGGAGGTAGTCCGCGAAGTCCGTTGTCTCTTTGTTCGTGTCTTGCATCCTTGGCTCTCTGGTCGCGGCGGTCGGTTCGTTCAACAGCCCCCACGCCGAAATAACTGGCCTCCCGTTCCGTTACTTCCACGAGCCGCCAAGGCGGAGCAGCTAAAAATGGCCTCAAGACCACCCAAAACTCAGTGGTCTGCCTAACGCCCGTGCGTAACGAGGCGTGGATCCTGGAGCGCTTCCTGCGCGCGGCCGAGCTGTGGGCCGACCACATCGTCCTCGCCGACCAGGGATCGACCGACGAGACGCGCGCGATCGCGCGCCGGTTCGCCAAGGTCCGGCTGATCGAGAACACCAGCCCGGCGCTACGACGAGGGGGCCCGGCAGCGGCTCCTGCTCGACGCCGCGCGCGAGATCGAGGGCCGGCGGTTCGTGATCGCGCTTGGACGCCGACGAGTTCCTGACCCCGACCTGGCAGGACTCCGCGGAGTGGCAGCGCCGCGCTCGAGGCGCCGCCCGGCACCGCGTTCGGCTTCGACTGGGTCAACGTCCTGCCGGATGCTCGCTCGGCCTACATCCCCGCGGAGAAGATCCCGTTCGCGTTCGTCGACGACGGATCGCGCGCATACCGGCGAGCGGATCCATTCCACGCGCATCCCGGTCGCCGATCCGGCTCGCATCCGCGCCCTCGATGCAGGTGAAGGTCCTGCACCTCCAGTTCACCGACTGGCGCCGGATGAAGAGCAAGCAGCGCTGGTACCAGTGCTGGGAGGCGCTGAACCACGCGAACAAGCGGCCGGTTCAGATCTACCGCCAGTACCACCGGATGGATGCCTTTCCCGGCTCGGAGATCCATCCGCTCGATCCAGCCTGGCTCAACCGGTACCGGGCGTGGGGGATCGACCTGACGCCCGAGCACCAGCAGCCAGCCGCTGTGGTGGGACAGGAGGTGCTCGAGTGGATCCTCGAGCACGGCTCCGAGCGCTTTCGCAAGCTCGACATCTGGGACGTGCCGTGGGAGGAGATCGCGCGGCGAGCTGGACCGCGAGCTCGACCCGGCCGCTCTCAGATCCTCGGCGAGCCATCGACCATGGCGTGCTCCGCTGGCTCGCCCGGACTCAAGATCGCGTCGACAGCGTGCGCACGCGATGGCTTCAACGAATGCTGATCCTGATCGGCTGGTAAAGGGGTAACAGATGAAGAAGATGCTCGTCACCGGCGCCGCCGGCCTCATCGGGTCCGAGGTCGTCACCTACTTCGCTCATCGCGGCTGGGAGGTGCACGGGATCGACAACAACGGGCGCGCGACCTTCTTCGGCCCGCAGGGCGACACGACGTGGAACACGCGGCGGCTCAAGGCGACGCTCCGCAACTTCGAGAGCCACGCCATCGACATCCGCGATCGCCAGGCGGTGCAGGAGGCGGTCGCCGCGATCCGCCGACGCGCGATCGTCCACGCGGCGGCCCAGCCCTCCCACGACCTGGCCGCGCGCATCCCGTTCGACGACTTCGACACCAACGCCGTCGGCACGCTGAACATGCTCGAGGCGACGCCGCCAGGCCGTCCCCGAGGCCGTGTTCGTCCACATGTCGACGAACAAGGTCTACGGCGACGCCCCCAACGAGCTGCCGCTCGACGAGCTCGCCACGCGCTGGGACTACGCGCGGCCCGAGCACTACGCCGGGATCGCCGAGGACTTCCGCATCGACCAGTCCAAGCACTCGCTGTTCGGCGCCTCGAAGGTCGCCGCCGACGTGATGGTGCAGGAGTACGGCCGCTACTTCGGGATGCACACGTGCTGCCTGCGCGGCGGCTGCCTGACCGGGCCCAACCACTCCGGCGTCGAGCTGCACGGCTTCCTCAGCTACCTGATGAAGACCGTGATGTCGGGCGGCCACTACACGCGTCTACGGCTACAAGGGCAAGCAGGTCCGCGACAACATCCACTCGCTCGACGTGGCGCGCTTCATCGAGTGCTTCATCGAGCGGCCGCGCCAGGGCGAGGTCTACAACATCGGCGGCGGGCGCGCCAACAGCTGCTCGATCCTCGAGGCCTTCGAGATCGCCGAGCGGGTGAGCGGCCGCAGGGCGCACTACGAGTACTCGGACCGCAGCCGCGAAGGCGACCACATCTGCTACATCAGCGACCTCGACGAAGGCGACCACCCACTACCCCGAGCTGGTCGATCACGGTCGGACCTGGAGGCGATCTTCGAGGAGATCTGCCAGGCCTGGACCGAGCGCCTCGCGAGCTGAGTCGTGAGCCTGGTCTCGATCCAGCCATTCGGCCTGGAGGCGCCCGGGGGGCGGCTCGCGAATTCTGCGCGCCCTCTACCGCGACGCGCCCACGCGCGTGGTCAGCATCGTCACCGGCCGCATGGCGCCGCCTTCTACGCCGGAGTGGGAGGAGCTCCACGTCCCGCTGAGGCCGTCGCTCGGACCGATCGACGGATCGCGCTATGACCACTGGGGCCACGGCGTCGAGATCGCGCTCGCCGCGTCCGGCGCGCGCCGGCTGACCGAGGTGTGCGCCGACGCAGGACGCCGAGGTCATCCACGCGGTTGCGCACTCGGGCTCCTTCTGGCCCGCGCTGGGCGCGGCGCGAGCGCTCGGGCTTCCCTACGTGCTGAGCGTCCACGACGACCTCCGCTACCTGCTGCGCGCGGCTCCGCTTCGAGGACCTGGCGCAAGCGCGCATGCGCCGGGCGTGGCGGGCGGCGGACCAGCGCTTCGTCATCTCGACGCGCTCTGGGCGAGGAGTACTGCGCGCGCTACGGTCGCGCGGAGTACGCGATCGTCACCGACGGGCTGACCGACGAGGACTTCGTGCACGCGCTCGGCCTCGAGCGACGCCCGGTCCGCGCTGCTACTTCGCCGGCCTGTTCCACCGCGGCTACCGCGCCAACCTGGTGACGTTCCTGGAGGCGCTCGTCGCTGCTGCGGACGCACGACGCGGCGCACGCAGCCGTCGCTGACCTGTCGCTGTGGCGCGCTGCCCGAGCTGCCGCCACGTCCGATTCCGCGTCTCGGTCCTCGCGCTTCGGCAGCGAGCAGGACGTGCGAGGCGGACATGGACGTCCGCGGACCTGCTCTACCTGCCGCTGATGTTCGAGCCCGCGTACCGGGACATGACCGCGTTCAGCCTCTCGACGAAGCTCGTCACTTATCTCGGGAAGCGGGCTGCCGATCGTCTATCACGGTCCCGCCGACACCGCGGCCGGCGCAGCTCCTGGCCGAGAACGATGCCGCGATCCTCGCCACGTCGACGGACCCGGCGGAGGTGGCGCGGGCGATCGCCGAGGGGCTGCCGCGTGCCTCACAGATCGTGGCCAACGCTCAGCGCGCTCGGCCGGCAGGAGTTCAGGCTCGAGGACCAGCGCGAGCGCTTCTGGAGCGCCGCGTACCCGCAGGCCGCTGCGCTTGTCTGACTCGCCGTTGCATCGCGCTCGCGCTCAACGACGTCGCGGACGAACGCGCTCACAGCGCGGATCTGGCGGTCGGCGTCGAACAGCCGAGCGTGCGCCGCGGCCGGGCGGCGAGCAGCGGCCTCGGCTCTCGTCGAGGCGTGCTCATCAGCCGCGCCAGCGCCGCGACGTAGCGCCGGATCCCACGGCGCATCGCCGGGCAGGCGCCAGAGGAAGCCGTCGTCGAGGTCGTAGGCGAGGGGGATCTGGCCGGTGACGATCGGCAGGCCCGCCGCCAGGTACTCGCTGATCTTGGTCGTGTACCGAAACGAGCCGACCTGATCGACGCTCTGCGGCAGGCTGGCCACGTCGATCGCGGCGAAGTAGCTGCCGAGCTCCCCGCGCGGTACCGCACCCGGCAGGAAGATCGATCGATCGAGCCGCTCGCCGGCGAGCTCGCGCAGGCGCGGCGCGGCCGTCGCCATCCCCGACGACCAGCACGCACACGTCGTCGCGGTCGAGCCTGGAGCGCCGCCTCGACGAGCTCCAGGCCGTAGCAGTAGCCGTAGCGGGCGGTCCAGTTCAGCGAGCCGACGATGTCCGAACACGAGCGCGTCCGTCGGGTATTCCGAGCGCCCGCCGGACGGCGCCGCCATCGCCGCGTCCGCCGGGGGGTCGGCCCAGTTCGGCGCGGTCATCGCGCGCGGCGCGCCGAGGGTGAGCGCGCGTCCGACCAGGTACGGTGACCAGCCGATGAATCCGCTGCACCACCGGCACAGCGCGCGCTCGTACAGGATGCCCGGGCAGTCCGAGAGGCCGCCGGAGCGCGGCCAGGAACGGCGCCACGGCGTCGCCGCTCGAGACCACGTACGGCCGGCCGTCGAGCATCCGCGAGAGCAGCAGCGCCGCGCCGCCGCCGATTCCCGTGCCCTCCATCACGACGAGCTCCGGCGTCCAGCGCGCGGATCCGGCGCAGCAGCGAGACCATCGCCGCGGAACCGCCGCGCGCGCTCGAAGGGGATGACGACCGGCTGCAGCGGCGCCAGCAGCCTCGCAATCCGATCCTCGTCCCGGCTTCCGGAGCCCTGGGTGGCGAAGCACGCGACGCGAGTTATCTCGTCTGTGCCGCCGGGCATGATCGGGGCTCAAGCCTACTCATCCGGCCTGATCTGTCATGTGCGGCATCTGCGCTCATACTCGCGACCACGACGGCTCCGCCGTACGGCGGATGAACGCCAGGATGGTCCACCGCGGGCCCGATGACGAGGGCGTCCACGTCGACGCCGAGGTCGGGGTCGCGCTGGGCGCGCGCCGCCTCAGCATCATCGACGTGGCCGGGGGACACCAGCCGGTGAGCAATGAGGATGGCTCCGTGTGGGCGGCGCTGAACGGCGAGATCTACAACCATCCCGAGCTTCAGCAGCGACTCCTCGCGCGCGGTCACCGGCTGCGGAGCCGCACCGACACCGAGGTGCTCGTGCACCTCTACGAGGACGTCGGGGACGATCTCGTGCATGCGCTCGAGGGGATGTTCGCGTTCGCGATCTGGGACGCCAAGCGCCATCGGCTTCTGGCCGCGCGCGACCGCTTCGGCGAGAAGCCGCTCTTCTACTCCGCGACCGACGGAGCGCCTGGTTCTGGCCTCCGAGCTCACGGCGCTGCGAGCGGGGCTCGAGGCCGATCCCGAGCTCGACCCGGCGTGCGTCGACGCCTTCTTCGTCTTCGGCTACGTCCCGGGCCCGCCGCGATCGCCAGGGACGTGCGCCAGCTTCCGCCCGGGCACCTGATGCACTGGGATCAAGACCGACCGGCGGCTCGAGCACGGAGCGCTACTGGCGGCCGCCGACGTTCGGCTCGCACGCCGTCGACCACATGGACGTGATCGCCGAGACCGAGGTGCTGCTCGAGCGCTCGCTGCGCGGGCGGATGATCTCCGACGTGCCGCTCGGCATCTTCCTGAGCGGCGGGCTGGACTCGACGCTGATCGCCACGCTGGCCGCGCGCATCTCCGAGCGTCCCGGTCAAGACGTTCACGGTCGGCTACGACGTCGGCCACGTGAGCGAGGCGCACGCCGCGCGCGAGGTCGCTCGCGCGATCGGGAGCGACCACCACGAGGTGATCATCAGCGAGCCGGGACCTCGCCGCGAGCGTGCCGGATGTCCTCGGGCCGGCTCGACCAGCCGATCGCCGATCAGGCGCTGATCGCGCTGCACACCGTCGCCGCCGCGGCCCGACGCGAGATCACGGTGGCCGTCGGCGGCGAGGGCGCCGACGAGCTGTTCGGCGGCTATCCCCGATACCGGTGGCTGGCGCGGGCCGAGACGATCGGCGCGCTGATGCCCGGACCGCGCGGCGGTGGCAGCGGCGCGGCTGCTCGAGCACGTCGGGCACGCGGCAGGTGGCGCGGCTGCGCGACGTGATCGCCCCGATGCTCACGGCGAGCCGGCACGTCGACTGGGTGACCGCCAACCGGCGCGCGAGCTCCGGCGAGCTCTTACGGCCCGGCGCTGCGCGAGCAGCGGGCTGCAGGAGCGGCCGCCCGGAGCGTCTCATCGTTGACCTCATCCCGCGGCGGCATGCCCGTATCGCCAGCGCCTTCATGACCCTCGACCAGTTGCGATGGTTGCCGGACGACGTGCTCCAGAAGGCGGATCGGGCGACGATGATGACCTCGCTCGAGATGCGCACGCCGTACCTGAGCCGCGACCTCGTCGAGCTCGCGGCGAGCATCCCGCTGTCGGTGCACATGCGCGACGGCGGCAAGTACGTGCTGCGGCAGGTGCTGGCGCGGATGGGCGCGCCGCTCACCTCGCGCCGGACCAAGCGCGCCTTCCGCGTCCCGCTCGCGGAGTGGCTGCGTGATCCGCTGGCTCCGCTGCTGGCAGAGCAGCTCGCCTCGAGCGCCGTCTACACCGAAGGCTGGTTTGACCGCGATGCGGTGCGGCGGCTGGTGGACGAGCACGACCGGCGCGTCGCCGACCACAGCGCGGTCCTGTGGCCGCTGATCACGTTCGCGTGCTGGCTCGACGCGTGGCGGGCGCGGATGAGCCGTGCCCTGCGCGTGCTGACGATCACGCCGGATTACCCGCCGGCGATCGGCGGCATTCAGCTGCTCGTCCACCGCGTGCTCTCGCATTTCACGCGGGTGCAGACGCGAGTCGTCACGCATCGGCCCATCGGCGCGCGACGGAGCCGTGCGACGCTGACGGGCCGAGCGTGGTGCGCGCGCCACGGGCGCCGAGCCATCGCGTCGAGGTCGCGCTCATGAATGCGATGGCGATTCGCGAGGCCATGCGCTTTCGGCCCGACCTGGTGTTCGCCGCGCACATCGTGGCCACGCCGGCCGCCGCGGCGATCCGGCGCCGGCTTGGGATTCCGAGCGTCCTGTACGTGTACGGCAAGGAGGTCGGCGCAAGCCCGGCGATCGCCCGCTTCGGCGTCGCGCCACAGCGACGCGATCATCGCGATCAGCAAGTACGCGGAATCGCTCGCGCTCGATGCCGGCGCCGATCCGGCCCGCATTCACGTGATTCCGCCGGGGGTCGACCTGATGGAGCCGGGCGTCCACGCCCGGCGCGAGACGCCGACGATCCTGACCGTGGCTCGCCTGGAGGATCGCTACAAGGGCCACGACGTGATGGTGCGCGCGCTGCCGCTGATCCGCGCGCGTGTTCCCGGCGTCGAGTGGGTGGTCATCGGCGACGGGCAGCTGCGCCGGGAGATCGCGGAGCTGGCCGAGGCGCACGGCGTCGCGGATCGGTGAGTGCTGCTCGGCAGCGTCTCCAACGAAGAACGCAACTCGTGGCTCGACCGAGCCCACGTGTTCGCGATGCCAAGCCGGCTCCCGGCGGGCAAGGCGGCGGGCGAGGGCTTCGGGATCGTCTATCTCGAGGCCGGGGTGCACGGCCTGCCCGTGGTCGGCGGGCAACGTTGGCGGAGCGGTCGACGCCGTGCGTCGACGGCGAGACTGGGCTGCTCGTCGATCCGACGAGCAACGTCGCGGTCGCCGACGCGATCACCGAGCTGCTGCTGGACGAGCCGCGCGCGCGACGCATGGGCGAGGCGGGCAAAGCGTGGGCGCGGCGCTTCGATTGGCCTTCGATCGCGACGCGGGTCGAGGACGTGTTGCTATCCGTGGCGGCGCAGGAACCGGCGAGCTCCGAATCGATCGGCCCGGCCGCCTAGTGCGCGCGACGGTTCACGCCTTCTTCGGTGCGCGCCTGAAGTACGACGGTACGGCTCGAGATGGTCCGGCCCGCAGCCGTGATAGCCAGCCTGACGCCAATGCCGTGAAGCGCAGCCGCCAAGTGAGCGCCAGCTGCGCTCAGCGCGAGGTGCTCCGTCCTGGCCTGTCCCACGCGCAGCACGAAGCTCGACCTTGCGAGCACCGCCGTCTTGTGGCCCTTGCGGCCAGTCCCGAGCCGGCCCGAAGAGACGGCGATCACCTTCCCGCCCCGGATCGTCTCGCTCACGGTCAGAGTAAGCGTGATCACGCACTCCGCGCCCGACTGCCCGGAGCAGGTCACGCGCAGGCTGAGCGCCGAGCCGCTGACCTTGACCTGACTCACCGCTGGGGTCCCGGAAGCCGACGCGGGATGCGCTGTGGGAGCGCCGGGATTCGACGGCGATCCCTGGCTCGGCGGCGGAGACCCGCCCCGACCCGGCGGCCGGCGAGCTAACAGTCGCGCTCGGGGCCGAGGTCGACGGCGCGCTGTCGCCACCGGCGTTGCTGGCGAGTTTCCTGGACGCGGATCGTGTGACCCACGTCGGACGCTCCGAGCGTGTAGGTCTGGGAAGTCGCGCCGCCGATCGAGGTGCAGTTTGAGCCCGAGCTGTCGCAGTCCTGCCACTGATAGGCGTAGCCGGTGGGGGAGTTCGTCCATACCCCGTGGGCCTCGCTGAGCACCTGACCCACGACCGCGCCGCCCGACAGCGCCGGGGCCGAGGTCGAGGCCGGCGGCGCGATCCCGCTTCCGGTGAAGGTGAACGCGTTGCCGTCGCTGCCGACGGCCGCGCAGACGAAGCCCGACGCGCAGGATGACCGACGTGAGCGCCGCCGAGGAGCTGTCGACGACGGTCGGCGAGCTCCATGAGCCGCCGTTGTAGCTCACCGCATCCCCACCCTGGTCGACGGCCACGCAGAATGCGCTTGACGAGCATGAGATCGAGGTGATCGGCTGCGCTCCGTCGATGCCGACCGGGCTGCTCCACGAGCCGCCGTTGTAGGTCACGGCCCTGCCGATGCCGCTGACGGCGACGCAGAACGTGGACGAGACGCAAGAGATCGCGGTGAGTCCTCCCTGGCTCGAGCTGTCGAGATGCAGCGGAGTCGTCCACGCGCCGCTCTGGTAGGTGACCACATACCCCATGTTGTCCACCGCGGCGCAGAATGAGGCCGATGGACAGGACACTGACTCCAGGCCCCAGTTCGCGTCGACTTGCACGGGCGCGTCCAGGAGCTGCCGTTATAGGTCATCTCGTAGCCGTTGCGGTCCACCGCAACGCAGAACGAGGCCGAAGGGCAGGAGATGGCGTCGAGCGGGATCCCGTCCGGATAGCGCGGTGGTGTCGATCTGCGTACGGTGTGCTCCACGAGCGCCCGTTGTAGGTGGTCGCGTAGCCCGTCTGGTCGATGGCGACGCAGAAGGTCGACGAGGCGCACGAGGCGCCGACCAGCGGCTGGTCACGTGTGTCGACGGCCGTCGCCGCGCTCCACGTGCCACCGGAGTTGATCAGGGCGCGCCCGCGAGCGTCGACCCCGACACAGAATGAGGCGGTCGGGCACGACACCGCGGTCAGGCCATCGCCCCCCAGCGCGTGGGGAGTCCCCCAGGCGCTGCCGTTGTATGTGGCAGAATCCGCGTCTTGGTCGACCACCGCGCAGAAGCTCGCCGAGACGCATGTGACCGATCCAGCGGTCACGAGGCCGGAGACGGGCGAGCTGCTCGCCTGCCATGAGGTCCCGTTGAACGTGACCGCGTAGCCCGCGGGATCCACAGCGACGCAGAACGAGCTGACCGGGCAGGAGATGCTGCTGAGGAACGCGCCGGTACCGGTCGGGTCGACGGTCGTGGGGGTGCTCCAGGAGCTGCCATTGAACGTGGTGGCGCTGGCGCCGTCGACCGCGACGCAGAAGGAGACCGAGGCGCAGGAGACCGAGCTTGGACCAGGGTTCGGGTTGATCGTGCTCGGCGCGCTCCACGCGCCGCCGCTGTATGTCAGCGCGTTGCCGTTCGCATCCACCGCAACGCAGAACGACGTAGATGGGCAGGAGACCGATACGTCCCCCGGCGTCGTGTCGATGCTCACCGGCGCGCTCCAGGCGCTTCCGTTGTAGGTGACGACGTTGCCGTTGTCGTCCGCGCCGACGCAGAAGGAAGTGGACGGGCACGAGACCGACTGCAGCCCGCCAGCCGGGTCGATAACGCTTGGGGCGCTCCAGGAGGACGCGTTGTAGGTGACGGCGGCGTTCCCGGCCACCGCCACGCAGAACGACGTCGTGGGGCAGGACACGGAGCTCAGCTCGCTCGAGCTGAGGCCGCTTGGTACGGGTTGGCCCCACGCCCCGCTGGCGTACGTCGAGGCGGCCCCACTACCGTCAAGGGCGACGCAGAACGACGCCGAAGCGCACGACACGGCGCCTGCCCGGAAGGCGGGGTCGACCAAGCTCGGAGCTGACCATCCGAGCGTCCCGCTACGCGGCGCCGGCGCAGCCTCGGCACTCGCGGCAAGGGCGCCCAGGACGGTCGCGAGGAGGGCGAGCACGAGCGCGGTGCGGGCGGCTGGCCGCGCCCGGCGCGTGCGCGTCGACGATGATCGTGCGCCCGCTAGGCGCCCCGTTGCTGTCCAATGTCCGTTCACGACCGAAACCGGTGGGAGTCGCCACCGGTATTCGGCACGCGCCGCACGGTGGTTGAGCCGGACGGGCGAAGATCAGCGGAAGGGGCGTGCCGGCGAGTAGCGGAAGGCTACCTTCTTGCGCTCGCCGATCTGCGAGCCGGATTCCCGGCAACGACCGCGTGCTCGGCGGCATCATGCGTGACGACGCTGCCCGTCCCGACGACGGCCGAATGCCCGACACGGACGCCGGGCAACACGATGATGTCCCGCGGGAGCGATGCCCAGTCATCGATCATGATCGGCTTCGCGACTCCCTCGAAGTCCGGGTCGTCGACGTCGTGGCTCGCTGAGAGCAGTTGCACCGAGCCGTTGATCAGAACGCTTGCCCCGATCGTGACCGGGGCCCAGGCATCGATCCATATCCGTCCTCGGAGTTCCGGGTCCGATCTTCACGTTCTCTGGAGCGCGCATGTCGAAGCCGGGGCTGATCCAGGCCGATTTGTCTATGTCTGCGCCGAGGGCGCGCCACTTGCATCTCTAGGGATGCTCGTAGGCGCGACGACGCCGGTGACGGAGCGACCGGGGGGGCCGGTCACCACCGCGCCGGGCCGACCGCCAGGCCCGCACGGCAGGGACGGCGTAACGCCCCACCCAGAGCAGCCGCCATACGTAGGCGAGCGCCAGACCGGCTGGACCGCGGCGGGCCAGCGGCGTCCACCACCGCATGAATGCCGCGGTCGGGAACAGCTCACGCCAGAACACCCCGAGCTTCGATCCCGTCCCCGGCGTCCGCGAGAGCTGTTCGAGGCCCAATGCCATCGGCACCCGCCAGGCGCGCAGCGACGCTTCCGCCAGCGGTACGTCGCGCAGACCCACCTGCTGAACGATCTCGCGTCCTCCCGGGACGAGCCGCATCCCGGCTGACGAAGGCCGCAGCGGCGCCCAGCTCGGTCGCAAGCTCGGCGGCCTGCTGCCAGAGCTCCAGCGGCAGCGAGTCGACGGCACGGACGAGGTCGGTAAGCGGTTGCCCGTCGCCGTGCTTCGCGGCATGCGTCGCGAGCAGCAGCGTTCTGGCCGCCAGCGTGAGCACGCGCACGGCCCGACCTTCGAGAACCATCCAGTCGGTCGTGTCGGAAAGAGCTCGCCATACCCGCCCGGGGTCGGCGCCCATTCCCCAGAGCGTGCAATGCAGATCGACGTTGTCGCCCCCGCGCACCCACGCCTCGGAAGCGAACGACTCCATTCCCGGGATGGTCGAGCGGTGCCAGCTCCTTTTCGAAACCGAGGTGCTGGAGTAGCGCCTCAGCCCGCTCCCAGTTCTCGGGAGAGACCAGCAGGTCGGCATCGCCGTACGGGCGGTGCGTGCCATCCGCGTAGAGCCAGCTAGCGATAGCGGGCCCTTTGAGGAGGATCGACCCGATCCCGTGGCTTTCGAACTCGGCGATGATCGACACGGCGAGCTTGTCGACGTAGAGGCTCCAGAGCTCGAGCTGTAACTCGCCCCCCACGCCTTCGCTGGGGCCGTTCGGGCTCGACCCGGCGATCTGCGGATTGCGGCTCATCGAGAAGTCACTCGTCGGAAGGTCGGCCCAGACGGACATCGGCGACCGCGAGACTCGCCCGATCACTCGGCCTCGAGGGCGAGAATGGCGGTTCCCAATCCTACGTCCGGGTCGAGGATCAGGGCGGCCGCGTCCTTGCGTGAGCGCACGCCCAGCTTCATATAAGCGGAGGAGAGATGGCTCTTCACCGTGCTCTCGGCGAGATACAGCCGCCGCCCGATCTCGGCGTTGGTGAAGCCCATGATCAGCATGCCGAGGACCTGCTTCTCGCGCGCGGACAGGTCCTGGCGCTGGTCAGCCGCCGTGGTACGACGGGGAAAGCAGACGATCCCCGCGCGCACGGCCTCGATCGTGGCGACGAGCGCCGCGTCGATCTGGTCCTCCTCGAGCAGCCCGGCGATTCCAGTCTTGAGCGCACGTCGGTCGTCTCGCCGCTGAGCCTCGGGCCACAGGCCGATGATCGGGGTGCTCGCGAAGCACGAGCGGGCAAGCTCGAACGCCTGGACGATCTGGGTCCGCGTCCTTCCCAGCCGTACCACGATCACGTCCGGCTGGCCCGCCTGCCGGTCAGCAGCGGCGAGCGCCTCGACGCCGTTCACCTCGAGCAGCTCGAGATGATCGAGCGCAAGCAGGCGGCGCAGGCGAGCCGAGACTTCCTGATCGTCGACGACGAGCGCCACAGACACGCGATCGACCGGCGTGACGACAGCGAGGCTTGCCAAGGTCGTTCCCATCAATCATTCAACGGATGGTGGAGCCGAATGCTTTTGCTCGGGCGCGGCACAGCTCCACTCCCGCGCTACGCGAGCAGCCGCTCGAGTCCGCGAGCAAGCTCAGGCATGACGTCCCAGGTCCGCTGCCGAACGAGTCACCCAGACCGGTAGTTCGAGCAGCTCGAGCAAGGCGCCGTTCAGTGAGGCCTCGGTCGCGCTCGCGTGGGGAAGCAGCGAAGCGAGGGCCTGTGAGGGGGTCAGACGCTGCAGCACGAGCTCTCGATCGTGACTCCAGCCGAGGATGACGATCCCGACGAGCGATGCGCGTCGGGGCACGGCGGCAGCAGAAGCCTGAAGCGGCTCCCGTCGCGCACGTGGTGGCCCTCGTGATCTGCCAGCAGGGCTTCCGCCGCGCCGAGGCGGAGATCGATGCAGCGCGGTCCCGCGAGAGCGTCGCCGCGATCGATGACGACGAGATCATCAGCAAGAATGTCGAACTGGCCGGTGCTGGCAGCCACGCGAACAGGCTGCTCTTTCCGGCCTCCTTCTCCCCGAGGACGGCCAAGGCTCGGCCCTCGCGCGCGAGCACGCCACCGTGCAGGACCTGACGGCCGAACCAGCCATTGAACGTCGCCGCCGCCGGCACCAGCCACGGATGGAGCAGCTCCTCGGCTGAAACGGCGTACGGCAAAGTGAAGTCCGCCCGGCCAGCGCGTGTGAGCGAGATCCACCCACCGTCCAGCAGGGAGATTTCGGCTCGATCGGTCAGGAACTCCTCTTCGCGATGCGTCACACAGCCACGCGATAAGGAGACCTCGAGCCGAGGCGCGTCCGCGGCAACGCGTGGCAGCAGCTGGTCGACGTCCAGGCCGGCTAGCCGGAGGCCGTAGGCTCCCGGTACCCCCGCGCTCGGTCCTGGTTCGTCACGTGGGTACACGGTGGCGGAGGCTGGGGCGATCGAGCGTGCCCAGCATGCGGAGCTCTCACACAGCCCCGCGCAGTCGGTCGGCGCGAAGCCGATGGAGCTCGGCGAATCCCTCTGTTCCGGGCTCCCCGGTCGGTCCAGCCAGGCATGGGCTCGGAACCCGCGCTCGGAGCGGTGACGCCTATCACGACGTCGAACGGCTGGCCGTGATCGGCGAACCACCGCTGAAGCACGAGCGATTGCACAAGGCAGGTGGCGCGGGTTTCGACGAGGACCGCGAGCACCGCTCGGCTGGCCTCGACCGAGACCCCGGTGACCGGCGGCAGCCGCACGGGGCTTCGATTCCCGGTCGACCCAGACGGCATGGCGCGCTCGCCGGCGCGCGCGCAGCGCCCAGACCGCCGCGCGCAGCATCGCGGGCGAGCAGCGGTCGTAGGCAGGCCACCTCCATACCTGATCAACGCGTCGGGCCGAGGGTTCTTGCACCGGGGCCGATGGCGGCGGACACGTGTCGTGGAGCGCAAGGATCGAGCGGGCCGCTCCGTTGCTCCAGCGTGGAAAGCTTGACGACGCCGTGGGCGGAGCCTCGATTCGGCGGCTGCGAGGACGCTGTCGGCCCTGCTGTGATCGGCGAGATCGCTTGTTTGGTCGGGCCCAGGGGCCGCAGCGGGATCCGACGTCGTCGGGCTGCTCAGCGGCGACCTTGAAGGCCCCGTCCGGACCTGGTCGGGGGCGGCGACGTCGCGCTCGCCTGGCAGGGATCGGCCGAGCTCGAGATCTCGGAGGATCTCATCGTGCTGATCGAGGGCCGGATCGACAACCGTCCAGCGCTGGCAGCTCAGGCGCGCCAGCCTGTGACGGCGCCCGCGGCCCGCTGCTCGCCGCGTTGTGGCGCCGGCATGGCGCGGAGATGCTCGACCTCGTCATCGGCGAGCTCGCCGGGATCGTCGTCGAGCGCGCGACGCGGTCGCGTGCACGCGCTTCCGCGACCTATGCGCGGGACGCCCGCTGCACGTCTCGAGGCTCGCGCGGCAAGTGGGCTGTCGCCTCGGAGTGGCGTCCGCTGGCGTTTGCCAGGCCCGCCTCGCCCAGTCCCCAACCCGGAATGGTTCGTCTCGGGCTTTCTCGGCCAGAGCATCGAGCCGCGCGCCACGCCGTACGTCGGCGTCGACATGGTGCTGCCGGGCTATGTCGCCAGCGCCGGACGCGACGGATGGACGCAGGCGCGTCGCGCCGACTGGCATATCCCGAAGCTCCGGGACACGCGCCGCGGCGCGTATGCCGAAGAGTTCCGCGGCGCTGTTCGACGAGGCGGTGCGGTGTCGTGCCGAGGCGCCGGCTCGACCTTGGGGATCTGCCTCTCGGGCGGTCTGGACTCGACGAGCGTGATCGCCAGCGCGAAGGCGGTTCTGCCCGATCAGCGGCGGGTCGCCGTATGCATGGCGATGGTCGAGCCAGTGGGCGATGAGCGCGTGATCCAGCGCATGATGGCGGAGCAAGTGTGCGGACGAGCTGCGCTGGGTCGATCTCGACGCCGTTCAGTCCGATCGGGCCGAACGGTCCGCGAGGGGTGTTCGACCGCTTCGGTGCGCCGCCGCTCGCCGTGAACTGGTTCCTACAGGATGCAATGGCCGAGGAAGCGCGCGCAGCCGGGCTGCGCGTCGTGCTCTCCGGGGAGGATGGCGACGGATGCGTCGGGGGAAACCCTGCGTTCCTCGCCGATCTGCTGATCACGGGAAGGTGGCTTCGCTGGCTGCGCGAGGTGAACGATCCTGCGCGAGCGCCGCAACCTCGGCGGGCGCGAGCTGCTGGATGACAGCCTGCACGTGGCCGCGCCGCCGGTCCTGCGGCGAGCACGTCTGCGCAGGAACGGACATCACGCTCGCGCCGCCGGTTCTGTCCCGGCAGCTGCGAGGACACGCTCCACGTCGAGGAGCGGCTGCTGCGCAGCCCCCACAACCGGACCTGGCGGCCGGGTCATGCCTTCCGCTTGGGCCAGCGTGAGGTGGGGCTCACCGAGCAGGTCGGGCCGATATTCACCAATATCGCGCAAACCTGGCGCGCCTCGCGGACTGTGCTTCACCCATCCTTGGAACGACCGCCGGGTGATGAGCTTCTGCATGGGCCTGCCTTACACGCACGTCGTCGCGGACGGGCTTGACCAAGGTCATCCTTCGCCAGGCGATGGCGGATCGCCTGCCCGAGATCCTCCTGAAGCGGCGCGGCAAATCCGACATCTCCGAGGTCGCCCGGCGCGGGCGCTCGGGTCCGCATCGCGCTTACGTGAAGGAGGGACTCGGCTGGCCCGCCAGCGGCCCGAGTGGTTCGATCCGGCGGCGGTTGCATCGGTCGAGGCGGCTTTTGACGCCGAGGAGCCTGACGAGCGAGTCTCCAGCGCTGCGCGTCGCGATGTTTGCGAGCTGGTTGGAATGGTGCGGCGCCTGATCACGGACAGATCAGGCGCGCCCGGGAAGGCGCCCAGCCGGGTCGAGGGCGACGCCATCGGCGCTGCGGCGGCGGATTCGCCGGCGCGCGACCACTCGTCGCATGCCCGATCTGATCAGGCGGGCCTTCATGATGGCCTATCGCGCGGCCCCGCGACTGCTGATCGCGTCGCGTCGTCCTGTCCGCCGTGGGCGCGCTGATGACAGCGGCACAGGTCCTCCTCGGCCGATACGCGCTGAGCGACATCTTCGCGGTCAACAACGGCCGCACCTCGATCGCCAGCCGCGATGGTCCCGTTCGTGCTGATGGCGGCTCTGGCTTCCGCTGTCCGGCGTGATGTCGCTGATCGCCGGCCAGCTCGAGCGTCTGATCGGAGAGCGCGTCCAGCGGGAGATGTCGCGCAGGCTGATCGGGGTCAGCGTGGCGGTTGACCTGGAGGCGTACGAGGATCCGCGCTTCTTCGACCATCAGCAGCGCGTGATCCAGAACGCCGCGCATCGGCCGCTCGAGGTCACGCAGGGCGTGATCGGCATGGTCCGTGGCGCCGTCGGCGTGATCGGCCTCACCGCCGCGCTGTTCACCGTCGCGCCGTTCCTGGTCCCGATCCTGCTCCTGGCCGCGGTTCCGCTGGTCGTGACCAACCGCATCGCCAGCCGGCTCGAGTTCCGCTTCATCGCCGATCAGACGCCGGTGCTGCGCAAGCGCTACTACCTCCAGGACGTGCTTACCAACCGGCCCGGGCGCCAAGGAGGTGCGGGCGTTCGGGCTGGCTGACGCGATCATGCGGCGCTGGGATGAGTTCTGGGACGGAGTACCTGGCGGCACTTCGCATTCAGGTCGGTCGGCGCTTGCGGCTTGCCGTCCTCGGGCGTGTGGGATCGACGATGCTCGGTCTGGCCGCGCTGCTGCTGCTGCTCTACCTGGTCGCCCATCACACGATCTCGCTGCCGGACGCCGGCGCCGCCGCGCTCGCGCTGCTGCTGCTGTCCGCGCGGGTCGAGGGCATTGCGAGCGGAGGGTCGGGCCTGTACGAGTCGTCGCTGTTCCTGGACGACCTCGATCAGTTCCTGACCATCGGGCGCAGCCACCTCGAGGCGCGGCCGGCCGCGCTCGCGCCGCCCGGCTTCACGGAGCTGCGCGCAGAGGGATTGGGCTTCCGGTATCCGGGATCGAACCGTTCCGGCCCTCGAGGACGTGAGCCTCACGATCGGCAAGGGTGAGGTGGTGGCGCTCGTCGGCGAGAACGGCTCAGGCAAGACCACGCTCGCAAAGCTGCTGGCGGACCTCTACCGTCCCACCGCCGGGCGGATCCTGTGGGACGGCCAGGACATCGCCGAGCTCGATCCCGTGTCGGTTCGCGACGCGGTCGCGGTGATCTTCCAGGACTGGCAGATGTACGCGCTGCCCGCCAGCGCAGAACATCGGCGTTGGCCGCCCCGAGGCGATCAACGACCTCGAGCGCATCAAAGCGGCCGCGAAGCAAGGCCAGCGCCGACGAGTTCCTCAGCCGCTTGCCCGCGGCTATGACAACTATCTCTCCAAGATGTTCGAGGGGGGACGGACCTGTCGATCGGCCAGTGGCAGCGGGTGGCGCTCGCACGAGCGTTCTTCAGGGACGCCCCGTTCGTGGTCCTCGACGAGCCCTCATCCGCGCTCGATCCGCGGGCCGAGCACGAGCTGTTCGCTTCCATCCGGACCCTGCTCGCAGGGCGCACCGTGCTGCTCATCTCTCACCGCTTCTCGAGCGTTCGTTCGGCCGATCGAATCCTCGTGATGAAGCAGGGCCGGATCATCGAGAACGGCATCCACGACGAGCTGATGGACGCCGGCGGGCTATACGCCGAGCTGTTCAGCCTGCAGGCCGACGCTTACCTGGCTACCCAGCCCGCTTAGAGGACGACCATGAGCATCGGCTCGATCTCGGCACCAAGGCTTCGCGCACTGCGCGTCTCGGCGCGCTTGGAAGCAGCTGCGATGCGCGACGTGCGCAGCGCCTTCCTGAGCTCCCGAGCGCTGGTGCTGGTGGTGGGCATGATCACCGCCGCCACGGCTTCGTTCGGCCGCCGAGTCTGGGCCGCACCCATTCCGGCTCCTTATCTCCACCCGTTCGCCCACTGGCCGCTCGGCGGCGTGATCGACTTCATCGTCTCGCCGCTGGTCCGTGGAGATGCCACCTACTACTCGGCGATTGCCTACAAGGGCTATCACCACACGATCGAGACGTCGTTCTTTCCCGGATATCCCCTGCTGGTGCGCTTCCTCGGCGGCTTCGCCAGTCCGGCGGCGACAGTTCTCGTCGGTTCGCTGGTTTCGCTGGCCAGCTTCGGCGGCGCGCTGTACGTACTGCATCGCCTGACGCGGCTGGAGCTGGGTGAACGGGCGGCGCGAGCGACTCTCCTGCTGATCGCTTTCTGCCCGGCGGCCGTCTTCTTCAGCGCTCCGTACACGGAGAGCCTGTTCCTGCTCCTCTCGGTCTCGGCGTTCTATGCCGCCCGGACGGAACGGTGGTGGCAGGCCAGCCTGCTCGCCACCGGAGCCGCGCTCACCCGCAACATCGGCGTGCTCCTGCTGATTCCGTTGGCGCTCTTCTCCCTCCAGTCTTCTGCCCAGCCCGCCTCCGCCAGGGTCGGGGCGCTGGCGCGCCGCTGCGCCGACCGCCGGCTGCTCTGGCTGCTCCTGATCCCGGTCGGACCGATCCTCTACAGCGCTTACCTGCACCACGCCTTCGGCGACTGGCTGAGCTGGGTCCACAGCCAGGTGATCTGGGGCCGCCAAAGCGCCTGGCCCTGGCAAAGCGTGATCGATGAGCTCCACGTGGCCTGGAATGCGGTGCGAGGTCACAGTTATTACTACGGCGGTGAGCTCGTCGACCTCGGATTCCTCGTGATCGCAGGACTGATGGGCGATCTAACGCTGCGCCGGCTTCCGCTGGCCTACGGCATCTATAGCTTGGCCATCCTTCTTCCGGCCCTGACCGATCCGATCCTGGGCTTCCCGCCGCAGCCCCTTCACGGGCTCCCACGCTATGTCCTGGTTGCGTTTCCGCTGTTCATGGCCACGGGCGCATGGCTCGAGCAGCGGAGGCTGCTGCGCTGGGTGCTGCCGATCGCTGCGCTCGGCTTGATCGGCTTCACCGCCGCGTACGCCGCGTGGCTCCCTTACTACTAGCTCGCCCGACGCAAACATCGCCGGCTTCACGACGTTGGTCACGCGTGAGAGCTCGCACTCTCGTAGGCCTCGTCCTCCTCACGCTGCTCGTGTTCGTCCCGAGCGCGGCTGCTGACACCGGGTCGTACACGCTTCCCACGCCTTGGGCGTCGCTGCCGGCGAATCCCGCGCAGGCGTCGGCCATCCACATCCCCGGTATGCGGTTGACCGGGAACGGGGCGCTCAACACCGCGCAGAGCACACCGCGCGTCGCCCGCGCCGTTCATGGCTTGCGTGGCGTCGCCGTGCCCGATGTGGAGAGTCACCTCTGGCTCATCCTGTACTACGGGGGGTCGGGACTCGAGGCGGCGGCACGCGTAGACGACGCCACCGGACATCTCCTCTCGTTCGGTGTCGGCGGGCGCGCTTCGGCGGCAGCGGCGAGCGCCACGTTCGTTGCACTCATCACCCGCTGGTGGATCTTCCTTCCGCTCTGCCTCGCGTTCTTCCTTCCCTTCTTTGATCCCAGGCGGCCACTGCGGGCGCTGCACATCGACCTCCTGGCGCTGCTGGCCTTCGGCATCTCCCTCGCGCTGCTGAATCGCGACCACCAGTGGGCGGCGGAGATCGTCGACTACGCGTTGCTCGGTTACCTCGCCATCAGAGCCGCCTATGCCGGGCTGCGAGCGCCGCGCTCACGCGGGCCTCTCGTGCCGATCGTCCCCGTGCGCTGGCTGACCGCCGGGATCGTGCTGTTCATGGCGCTGCGCATCGGACTGGCGCTCGCGAGCCCGTCGATGCTCGACGTGGGGGGTGCAAGCGTTGTCGGCGCGCATGACCTCTCGCACGGAATCAGCGTGTACGGCGGTGCCCTATACGCCCAGGTCCCGACGGGCGATACCTACGGCCCCTTCACTTACCTTGCCTATGCCCCCTTCGAGCTGATCTGGCCATGGCACGCCGGCCAAGCGCCACCTTACCCAGCCGGCCTGGCGGCGTCGCTTGTGTTCGACCTCCTCGTGCTTGGCGGCCTGGTGCTGCTCGGCCGCCGCCTGCGCCCCGGGACAGCGGGGAGGCAGCTCGGGATCGCCCTCGGCTATGCGTGGGCCACCTTCCCATGGGCCGCCTTTGCGCTCTCTTATGTCACCAACGATGCCCTGGTCGCGGCCCTGCTCGTGTTCTCGCTCCTGGCGATCGCATCGCCACTGCGCCGCGGCGCCCTCATGGGCCTCGCGTCCGCGGCCAAGCTGTTTCCGCTCGCGCTGGTTCCGCTGCTGGCCGGCGGGGTCGTGCGTCCCACGCGGCGCAGCTGGATCACCTTCGGCATCGGCTTCTCGATCGTCGCGATCCTGTGCCTGGCTCCGTTCCTGCCATCGACGGGGCTCCATCAGATCTACGCGCGCACACTCGGCTTCGAGGTCAGCCGCGGTCCCGGGAACCCGTATTACATCTGGGCGAAGAGCCCAGTGCTCGGGGTGCTCCGGGACTGCATCATCGGTGCAACGATTCTCTTTGCCCTGGCGCTCGCGTTAAGGCCGGCGAAGCGCACCGTGGGACAGCTCGCCGCTCTCGGCGCCGCAGTGATCATCGCGATCCAGATCCCGGACGGTCACTGGCTGCATCCCTACATCGTCTGGTTCAGCCCGTGGTTGTTCGTGGCGCTCTTCGCCGAGCACGCCACCGGCAAGGCACGATCCCGCCACCTCGTTGCCCCGGATCGCGCAGCGCCACTCCACGAGCTCGAAGTGCATTCTGAGCCGCAGACACTGGCGATCACCCACTGAGCTGACAGAAGCTCGGCGGATCTGAAGTCGTTGGTTTGGCATGTGGAGCTTGGGGCGCCGAGTGGTTGCAGCGCAGCCTTCGGCGGGTCGCCGCGTGCCGGGTATCGAGGGGCTGCGTGCGCTCGCCGCCGGCGGGGTCGTCGTCTTCCACTCCTACTACTACACGGCATGGCCCGGCGGCGGCGTGTCCGACACGCTGCTGCGCGATTGCGCGCTGGGGGTGACCCTGTTCTTCACCCTGTCGGGCTTCCTGCTCTTCCGTCCGTACGTGCGGGCGGCTCTGACCGGCACGGAGGCGCCGCGCGCGCTCGGGTATCTCCGCAACCGAGCGCTGCGCATCTTCCCCGCCTACTGGGTCGTGCTCGCTCTGAGCGCCGTGAGCTTTGGCGTCTACGCCGTCCTCACGCCCGGCCACCTCGCGGTTCCGACCCGAATGCCGCATGCGCTGGGGCTGCTGCCGGCGGCGTTCCTGGTGCAGAACTACCGCGTCTCAACGTTCACCACCGGGTTGACGCAAGCTTGGTCGCTCGCCGTGGAGTTGGTGTTCTACCTGCTGTTGCCGGTCATGGGGCTGGTTGTGATCAGGCTCGCCAGACGGGCGAGCTCGACGCGTCGCCGGGTCCTGGCGGTGGCGAGTGCGCCCGCCGCCCTGCTCGTGGGGGGCCTGGTCGCCAAGGTGCTCGCGCTTGCCGTTCCCCTCGGCGGACTCTTCGCCACGTCCGACGCCACAGCTCAAGCGCTCTTCTCCCACAGCTTCCTCGGTGAGGCCGACCAGTTCACGTTCGGAATGGTTGTGGCGATCGTCGAGGTCTTGGTGGGCACGGGCCGCGTCCGTCTGCCGTGGTGGTGGACGCGGGCAGTTCTGCTTTCGCTTCTCGTGATCGCGTTCCCGGTGCTCCAACTCGGCTCGCAAGCAAACGGGGCTGCTCTAGGGAATGTGTTTGCCGCGCTCGCGTCGGCTTGCGTGCTCGCGCTGGTCGTGCTTCCGGGTCCGGCTCGTCCGAAGCTGCTGAGGGTTCTCGAGCACCGGCTACTCGTGTTCGGCGGCCTGATCTCCTACAGCGTGTTCCTGTGGCATAACCAGATCCTCGTATGGCTTGCTGTTCATGGCCAGCGCGTTGCCGATGTCCTTGGGATCCCGATCAACGACCTGCACGGCGTCAAGGCCGTGCCGGTTCATCTCGGGCTGATCGCGGTGCCGACGCTGATCCTCGCGTGGCTAACCTACCGCCTGGTCGAACTCCCGGCGCTCTCGCTGAAGCGCCGCCGCCGGCCAGAGCGCGCCTCGAACGCGCGGATCGACGCTGACACAGCGCCGCCCGCGCCGGTCGTCGCGGCGGAACTGGCCACCGCTGACCGCGCCGCGTAGGACGGCGGCCGGGGGAGCCCGGGCGGTTACCGAGCGTCCGTCGCGTCGGGACGCTTCTCCGGTGCAAACGGGCGTAGCCGACGCTTCGTCTGATGTTCGGGAGCCGCTGACCCCTCAGAAGTCCTCCCCCTGAAGTAGTCCTTCTGCCAGCTGCGAGGGTCGAAATCGTCAACCTTGCCGTAGCGGCTCACGAACTTGAGCATCATCAGCTCGTCGCGCCGGCGCTCCCATTGGCGAAAACCGCGCTCGAGCGCCTCGTCGTCGGTCAGCGGACGCTTCTCAGGACTGAAGGATTCGAGCTCGTTGCGCCTTTGCGGGACTATCATGCAGAACGGCTCTCCCGACTCGAACCGAATCGGGTGCTCCGGCCGCGTCACCTGCCAGTTCATCGTGAACGTCGCGGTGGCCCAGTCCGTCTCGACGATACCTTCCAGCGCATAGATCCCGTCTTTTGGCAGGTTCGCTGGACCTCGCGCGAGGAGGTTCCATCCCGGATCCGTCCTAAACACGTATGGGATCGTCCAGGTCAATATCCCATGGCCGAACATCGTGGCCACGAGCGGATCCTGGGGAGAAGGCTCGTCAAGCGCGATCTTCAGCGACGCGTCGCTGTCGCCCCCATCCCAGACCGCCGTGAAGCCGACCGGGTTGAGGAGCCACCATCCGCTCTCGTTGGCCATGAGCAGGGGCAGGCAGTTGTTCGCCCACCGCTTGTCCGTTGCTTCCATCCAATCGCGCCAGCGACTGGCAGGCAAGATCTTCGAGCTCGGACCGGCCCGGGGTGTGGTAAGCCGCGAGCCGGGGCGAATCGCCCGTGGGGGCGGGTTCGATCGAGGCGGAATGGCTGTCAGCTTGCGACATCGTGCCTACGGCGTTTAAACGGGGTCGCCCGCCGCATTCTTGTGGTCGCGGGCCCATTCGAGAAGACGCCCACGGAAGCACGGAGCCTAACGCGCGCCGGATGCGGGTAGCGTTCGCGCCAGCCGGCGCGGCATATCTGATCAACCAACCGGGGAGGGTGGGCGTGTGGGCTTCAGCAGGCGGTCTTGGCGTGGTCAGTAGCTGGCGTCGTATCCGGAGCGTGGGAGCGCTGCTGGTCTCGGCGGCGGTTCTCTTTTCGTCGGCGTGGCTGATGCCGAGCGCGGCCCTGGCGCGCAACACCGTCCCGTCGTGGGTGGCCGCCTGGGCGCTCCCGGTCAACAACGCGTACTCGAACAGCCTGCAGAACCAGACGATCCGCGTGATTGCGCGCGTGAGCTTTGGCGGCTCGCAGGTGCGCATTCGCGTGTCCAACATCTACGGTGCGCAGCCGCTGACGCTTCAGGACGCCCACGTCGGGATCGCCGGATCGGGGGCGGCCGTACGGGCCGGGACCAATGTGCCACTGACGTTCGGCGGGTCCTCGTCCGTGACCGTCCCCGTCGGGGCCTCGGTCATGAGTGATCCGGCAGCCCTGAACGTGACTGCCCTCCAGAACGTGGCGATCAGTCTTTATGCGCCCGGAAGCACGGGACAGGGAACCGGAAACGGCGAGCTCGCGACCTACTACGTCGCGGGCGGGGACCACGCGTCCGATACGAGCGGCGGCTCCTTCGGCTCGGGGTCCGCCGGTGGGTACTTCGCCACCGAGCTGGACGTCTACGCACCCAACGACGGGCTGATCGTCGCGTTCGGGGACTCGATCACCGTCGGGTATGCCGCCAACGACGAGGGCTGGCCCTACTGGCTGGCGAGTCGGCTCCAGCAGCTAGCCGCGCAGGGCGGCCCGCAATACTCGATCGTCGATATGGGAATCTCGGGCAACCAGGTGGTCACGGATAAGAGCCCGTGGGGGGTTTCGGCGGAGCACCGGCTGCAGCAGGACGTGCTCAGCCAGACCGGGCTCAAGGCCGTGTTGATGATGGAGGGGATCAACGACATCGGCAAGAGTGCAACGCCGGAGACATTGATCGAGAACGGCTACCAGCAGATCATCACGCGGGTTCGTGCCGCCGACGCGGGGATTCTGCTCAGTCCGCTCACCCCGGCCGGCGATTCGACTCAGGCGGCTTTTCCTCCCACCTATTCGAGTCCGGCGGCGGTCCAGGAGCGGCATGACCTGAACAACTGGATCCGTCAGACGGGCGGTGCCTATTCGGCCGGCTTCGACTTCGAGCCGGTGGTCAAAGACCCCAACTCCCCCGACCACCTCGCTCCCGCCTACAACTCGGGTGACAACCTGCACCCGAACGTCGCTGGACAGCAGGCGATGGCCAACAGCGTCAATCTCTCAGCCATCGAGTCGCTCATCGGCGGCGCGGGAGGCTCGCCGTCATCGGGGGGTGGCGGCGGCTCGGGCTGCACTTCGCCGCTCGGCTCGGGGTGCCTGCCGGGCAGCGGGACTGGGTCGGCCTCTCCGTCGCTCAGCGCACCCGTGGTCGTGGCTCCCACGAGCAACGCCGGCATCCCGGCGTCGGCGCCGAAGCTGAGCAGCCTCCGGATCAAGCTGGGGTCGTTTTCCGGTCAGCCCGCGTTTCGTTCTGGCTCGCTGCGCGAGCGCACCGCGAGGATCAGCTATGTCGACTCCGAGCCCGCGAGCACGCTGTTCATCGTGATGGCTCCCCGCGCAGGAGTAAAGCGGGGCGGGAAGTGCGTAGCAGCGGGGCGGCCGAGCACCAAGGGAACGGCGTGCGTTCGCTACGTCGTGATCCACCGTTTCCGCCGAACAGACCACCTCGGTGTAAACCGCGTTCGGCTCGCCGCCATCCTCGGGCCCATGCGCCTGGAGCCCGGCGGCTACCGCCTCGTGGTCCTCCCCTCGTTCCATGGAACAAAGGGAAGGTCCGTGACGCTCTCGTTCCGCCTCCTGCCGTAGGCTCGGGCGGCTCTCGCGTCACCCGTTCCGGGCCTCATCCACAGCTCGGGCGCCGTCGCGTCCCAGCGGGGCGATAAGCACCGGGCATCCCGCCGCCCCCGAAAGTCGCTTCTCCGCGACTTGGAGCCCGGGGTGGGTAGTGGAGCAGCGCGCGACGGCCGCGACCACGGCGATGGCGCTCGCCCCCACCAGTCCAGCCGATACGACCAGCAAGGCACGCGATGTCTCGCTTGCCGTTGCGACACCGATGATGCCCGCGGCGGCAAGGCACAGCGGCAGCATCGCCACAACCGGTGCGAGCTTCGTCCGGGGCGGGACTCGGCGCTCGATCCGCCCCGCGGAGGATGTGCGCTGCTCGAAGGCGCTCCTCGCGCCGATCGCGAGCGCCGCCCACGCGCCGGCCATCAGGTAGCCGGCGATCACGTCACTGGGGAAGTGGCTGGTGAGCACGAGCACCGAGTAACCGACCGCGAGCGCGTACACGGTGGCCAGCCACGCCATGAACGTCCGTCCGCGGCAAGGCGTGAGCAGGACGGCGCTCAGCGCGATCGACATCGCGACGGTGGCATGACCGCTCGGAAACGAGGGGACGGTCTGGAGCCGAATCCCGAAGACGATGGGGTCGTGCCCGGGAGCGCCGCCTTCAGCGCCTCGGTGCTCACGTTCGCTCCAACCAGGAGGATCGCGATGGAGCGGAATCAGTCGCGCCTGCCGCGTGTGAACCGCGAGCCCGACAAGTACGGCGATGGCGATCGCGAATGGAACGGCATTCGCCGAGTTCGTGATCGCGCGTAGGGTGTTGACCGTGCTCGGGTTCTGAAGCGGCCAGAAGGCGTTTACGGCCTTCGCGTCGAGCTGGCGCACCCCAGTCACCTCGAAGGTCAGGAGGCCGTGAGCGCCCAAGCGCCGCGGCACCGCTCCCGGCGAAGAGGAGGGGCCGCTTCCACGGCGCAGGCGCCGATAGCGCGGCACGGGACGGTTCGAGCTCATCTACGCCTAGAAGACGAGCGAGGCCAGCGGGTTGGTCGCACCACGCGCTGCTCCCCTTCCACGCGGTGCGCCATCCCGGCGCTGAGGTACACGACGAGTCCCGTGGTGCGGCTGGCCCTGCTGCCCGCGCTGAACTGCACGCCGGCGGGCACGTACCGGAACCGGCGCAGGACGTTCGCCAAGTCGGCCGCATTCGGACCGTACAGGCCATAGATGATCTGAGGCTTCAGAGTCCCGATGCTGTACGGGTAGTCCCACTTGGTGTGGCCAGGGAGGAACGGGACGGCCTCGGAGGTTCATGGGCGATGCGCGCGTCCGAGACGCCGAGCAGATCCACGACCGGGCGGCCGGAGAAGTAGGCGATCGCGCCGGCGGAGGAGAGAGCGATCGAATCCGTGGGGCGCGTGAGCGCCCTGCAGCGCCAGTCCGAGCTCGATCCGCCGTTCTGATCCTGCGACGCTCGTCGCATTAGAACGAGAGCCAAGTTGCGATAGGTCCTGACGTTCGGTATCGCGACGATCAGCGCGAGACCCACCGCGAGCGTGACGGCCGTGACCGTGCGGCCATGTCGGACGGCCGGCCCACGCCGGGCGCGAGGCGGGCACAAACCAACGTGGCGCGCGGGCAGCCAGCAGCGGCAGCGCGATCCGTGCGGCGGTCGATCCGGCGCTGCCGCCCCATGCGCCGTCCTGTAGCCAGCGGTCGATCTTCTCGCGGGCAGGAAGCTGAGCAGCGCCGCCAGCGCCAGCAGCGAGAGCATGCCCGGCGTTACCGGCCCGCGGCGGCCGGCGAGACGCCAGCCGGCGGAGGCCCAGCGCACTCAAGATGAACAGAAGCGGCGCCGCCGGGGTCGACAGGAAGCGGTCGGCGAACCGGAATGCTCTCCCACACATCGCCGCCGATGTAGAACGTGTAGAGGACACAGCGAACCGATCACGCTGGCGAGCAGCAGCAGCCGGCTGTCGCCTCCTTGCCGCGGGCGCGCAGGGCTCCACACGCGAGCGCGGCGGGTGCCGCGAGCGTCAGCACGAGCGTGCTGGCAGGACGTAGAGGCCCGCGGGTGGCGCGGGTGGAAGGCACGCGCCGGCGAGCTTCAGGTAATAAGTGTTCGGAAGTGCCTGGCCGTAGTAGGCAAGACGGAATGCCTCGTGGGCGCCGATTGCTCGCGGCGAGCGGCGCCGACCAGCGGCACCACAGGCGCGCAACCTGGCTCGCCGCGCGGCGACCAGATCATGGCGTAGGCGATCACCACGCGGCCGGAAGCACGAGGTCGTCGCGCACCAGCGCGGCAACCGCAGCCGAGGCTCCGATCGTCAGGAGCCCGCGTGAGCGAGAAGCGCATCGTGAAGCCGCAGCGCCTGGTGGACGAGGCAGCAGGATCACGAGCGTCGCGAGGCCGACCTCCATTCCGCGGAGCGTCCAGAAGACCAGCGGGTAGAAGAAGAGCGTGGCGGTGACCGAGAGCGCGACCACCAGCCGGGAGCCCGGGGACGAGCAGCCGTGCGCGATGGCAGCCGACCACCAGACCGCAGGCGAGCAGCAGGACGCACTCCCGTGAGCTCGATAACCAGCGAGGTCTTGGCGCGTCGAGATCGGCAGCAGATGGACGAGCGCCATGTACAGGGTCCACAGGAAGTTCGTGTAGCCCTCGACTGGGTGCGCGCCGGCGTTGTAGACCAGGCCGTGGCCGTGAGCGAGGTTCGGCGCCGTACCGCATCGAGATCATCGCGTCGTCGAACAGCGAGAAGTACGTTCGCCCGCCGATCGTCACTGCCGTACGCGCAATGAACACGAAGTAGAACACCGCCGCCGCCGCACTGGGAAGAGCGACCGCCAGCAGCGCCGTCTGCTCACGCGTTCGCGCACGCTCCCGCGGAAGAGCCTCGAGGGGCGGCGCGTATTGCGGGTCGACCACGGCCATCGCTGCTAAGACCAACGCCGGCCGCGGCTCGACTTGCGCCGACGCGAGGAGCGCTCAGACCAGCGCCTCGCGTGCCGCTCCGGCGCGACAGCTCGTGCTCGTCGACGGCTCATGCGCGGGCCGCGGGGGACCCGAGCGGTACTGCAGGAAGAGCGCGAGGAAGCGCGGCGGGGACAAACCACACGATGTAGGTGTAGTACCAGTAGCTGGCGCAGACCTCGGTCGCGATGATCAGGCAAGCACATAGGGCGGCCACCTGCGCCAGCGCTTCGCCTTCGCGGCCGGACGGCGAACGCGAGCGCGAGGAGCGATCGTGCGCGACCTCGAGTATGTGCTGGAGCGGGACGAGCGACGGGTACTGGCCCCAGATCGAGAGCGGCGTGGTGCGGTGCAACTGATACGAGAGCGTGCGGTGATAGAAGGCGTGGAGGGCGGAAGGCGAATGTGCGAAGGGCAGCACGGTGAGGAGGAGCCCGGCCGCGAACGCGGCGCCGAAGACGATCGCACGAGCGCCGGGAGAGCCGGTCGGTACCGGTGCCGCGCCCGACCAGCGGCGCGAGCACGAGCGGGAAGAACTTCGTCATCGCGGCGAGCGCGAGCGTGAAGCCACGCCGAGCCGGCGACGCAGAGCATCGAGCAGCGTGAGCACGACGATGAGCGCCACGAGCGCGTCGTTCGTGTTCTCCATCAGCGTGAACGCCGTGTAGGGGAACGCGACCCAGGCATAGGCCAGCGCGAGCCCGAGCCGTCCGACCCGCGCGCCCGCTGCGAAGCCGCCGACCCAGGACGAACAGGCCCGCGGTCGTCAGCAGGTCGTAGAAGATGGCGGCGGCGTGCGCCCCCGGGTACGACGATCCCGTGAGCGTGGGGGAACGCCAGCGCGAACGGGACGTACGCCAGGTAGGCCACGGGTCCGTACGTGTCGCCTCCGGGAACCAGCTGCCCAAGCCCGCCGGCGTACGGCGAGAGGCCATGGATGATCTGCTGGGCGCCGGTGTAGCTGGCCGTTCCCACGTCGAGCGGGGTCGACCCGGTGACGTTGAGACACGATCCTCACCGCGATCAGCGACGAGGATCCCCGCCAGCAGGAGCCAGTCGGAGGCGAACGGGACGAGGCTGCCCTCGCGTGCCCGCGGGCGAAGGCCCGCGAGCAGCAGGCGAACGAACAGATACCCGAAGATCGGATAGATCAGAGGAACCGAGGCGGACAGGTCGCCATGGTCGAAGAACGGCGCTCGACAGGCTGAAGGCGAGCAGCGCGACCAGGTCGAAATGGAGCAGCCGCAGCGGCCGTCGCGGGTCGAAGAAGGCGAGCAGGAACAGAACGCAGAAGGGCGTCCAGACGTACCACCTGCTGAGCGCGTCGCCGGTGTAGATCGGATCCCCACGGCCGACCGCCCAGGCGAGCGCTCGCCCGGTCCAGACGTTCGTGACGCGAGCGTGTGCGCGAATTGAAGTAGACGAGGATCGGTGTCTTTCGTGCCCTGGAACCAGTCGATGCGCCAGCGGTCGCGGACCGTGGTCGGCCACGCGGCGGGGACCGACGCCGGGATGGGCGCGCAGCGCCGCCTGCAACTGCGGCGAGCGCAGCGCGAGCGCGATCACCTGGCGCGGGGTCAGCCTCTGCCCCGGGATCGGCGCTGTTCCGTTCCAGGCGTCGAGCGGGATCAGCGTGGCCAGCCGTACCGCGACGCCCGTACCGAACTCGGTTGACGCGCGCCGGAGCGATCGTCGACGTAGGCGATCGCCATCCAGGAACCCTCGCGACCACACGATCTCCCAAGTGGCCCCGAGTGCCGCCAGCGGGCGAACGACGACGCTCAGAGCAGGGTCGCGCGCCAGCAAAGCATGCACCTGCGGCGAGCCCTCGGCGATGCTCACCGCCTCGCGCGGCGTCAGATGCCAGCCCGGAAGCGCCGTCGTGGCGCCCGGGCCGCCGATGCGAGATCCACGGACGGGGCGCGCGCCGGCCGCCCGCGCCGGCGCGATGCTGGAGGCGACCGCGCACAAGGACGCACGACAGCGAGCGCGCCGAGCGCCGATCAACGCTCGCCTGCGGCGCTCCGATGCCGAGCTGCCAAGCGCATCATCGTCTCGCCTACGCACGTCGCCGCCGACGGGCACGATACGGCTGATGACCGCTCGTACGCGATCACGCCCAGCAAGGCGTGGATCGCGTCGGCACCCTCGATCGGCGCCGAGGCAATCGCACCATCAGGGCCGATCAGGACTGCGCAAGGGGTGACGGGGATCGCGTAGGCGTCGATCAGCGCCCGATCGTCATCCGTGAACAGCATTCCCTCGACTCCGTGCTCGAGCGCGTGGGCCTGGCTCGTGTGGCGATCGCCGTGCGCGATCGGGACGATCGAGAGCACGCCGCGCCAGGCGCGCCTGCCAGCGCGACAGCTCGGGCATGAACATCCGGCACTGCGTGCAGAGCGCGCTCGTGAAGAGCAGCATCAGCGGCCGGCCCGTCGAGGAGGTCCGACGAGCGCGGCGCAGCTCGCCCGTGCGATTGGGAAGTGTGAACGCGGGTGCCGGAGCGCCCACGGCAGCCGCGCGGCCGATCCGGGCGATGTCGTCTGCCCCCGGAGCCGGGCCCACAGCCAGGCGCAGAGGACCAGAAGCGCGATCGCGACTCCGAGCGCCGTCGCTCCGCCGCGCCGCGGGTCAACGAGCAGCGCGTCGACCGCCTTCCCCGGAGCGGCAACGGACGACGAACACGGCGAGCGCGAGCAGGACACCATTGCGCGCCAGTGTGCCTCGGCCGGCCGGGGCGGAGTGAAGCTGCCCGAAGCAGTGGCAGCTCGGGGCCCGACCGGACGGGAGCACCCGCCCGATGCCGGCCGTGAAGCGCCGCGAACAGGACCGCCGCCGCGACCGCGCCCGCCTCGAGCGGTCGGGCTGGAACACGAGCGCCAGCGCGGTCGCCAGCTCGAGCGCTGGGAGCAGGATCGCGACGATCCCGACCCACGCGCGGTGGAACGTCGAACTCGATCAACGCACTGCGGCTGCCCGGGCGGTCGAGAAGCTTGCCGATCGCCGCTAGGAGGAAGACGACGACGAGGACCAGGCGGAGCGCACTGTGACGATCGTGCTCACACCGGATGTACGCGGCGGAGACGGCGCTTCTTCCAGGCTCCAGCTGGGTTGCGGCGGTCCGCAGACGGACAAAGAAAGAGGCGAGAGGGCCAGTCTACCGGCTCGCTCGCCTCCTTGTCCGGCTGATCAGATCAGCAGGGAACGGTGCCCAGCGTGCCGACCGTCGTCGTGCACGGCTGGCCGAACTTGGAGCTGATCGCCGTGTATGCGTCCGGCGCCGCGGTCGGGCCCTTCGAGTACGGCGTCACGCCGCCGCCGCCGGTGCTGCTCCCGAGCGTGAAGGAGCTGAGGGCTCCGAGCTCGCGGACTTCGGGTGGTGTATAGGTCACTGCTTCCTCCTTTTGCCCCCTGCGCGTCCGCGCTCGGGGATGCGGTGATGCGATCAAGATAGGTGGCCGCCCGCACGCCGGTCAAGGTGGAAAAAAGTCGGCCCGGGCATCAGCCGGTCGAGTGCTTGGAGGACCGCCGCGGAAGGCTTGGGCTGAGCAGCTGTTTAGCGCTCGCGGAACGGCGCGCAGCGGACCGCCGCTAAGAGGAGAGCGGGAAGGCCAACCTGCCGGCCTTCCCGCCCCCCAAACGCCCCCAGATCCAGACCTGAGCGGATCAGCAGGGAACGGTGCCCAGGGTGCCGATCGTCGTGGTGCACGGCTGGCCGAACTTGGAGCTGATCGCCGTGTATGCGTCCGGCGCCGTGGTCGGGCCCTTCGAGTACGGCGTCGCGCCGCCGGTGCTGCTCCCGAGCGTGAAGGAGCTGAGGGCTCCTAGCTCACGCACTACGGGTGGTGTATAGGTCAACTGCTTTCTCCTCTGGACACGTCGCTTTCACGACGAGCTGTGATGCGTCAAGATAGGGTCCGGTCAGATTCCGGTCAAGGGGGAAAGTCGGCCCCGACGCGCCATGCGTCTCGTCAAACGAGCCGTGCGCATGGCTTTCACCGGCGCGCCGCCCGGCCTGCGACCAAGGCGGGCGGCCCTCAGCCGGGACGGATCTCGATGAGTCCCTTCTGTCTCGAGATCGCTGCACAGGCGCGCCAGGTCCTGGCGGATCACCTCGTCGTCGACCTCGAACTCGGCGGCCAGCTCCGCGATCGCCGCATCCACGTCGCCCATGCGCTCGAGGACCTCGAGCATGCGGCCGGCGGTCTGGTTGAGCCCGTAGTAGATGCCCGGTCTGGACGTTCAGGACGACGGTCTCGGTGGCCAGGCTTCTATAGACGACGTGCTGGGGGATGCGAACGCTGGTCAACGACATCGTGCGAATGAGCCTGATCGGCGGCCGGAATGCCGTCTGGACGCTCCGCAGGAATCTCACGTTCGGCTGATGCGCTCATCATTGACCTCATGCGGCGGAGATCGCCAAGATTCCGGGCCCGAGTCCCTGGAGGGGGTCGAGAATCCGGCTGGCGGCGTCCTTGCGCGAGCACACGCCCAGCTTGTTGTAGGCAGAGGACAGGTGGCTCTTGACGGTGCTCTCGGCCAGGAACAGCTTGGTCGCGATCTCGGCGTTGGTGGAGCCCATGACGATCATGCTGAGAACCTGCTTCTCGCGCATCGAGAGGCTCTCGGTCTCGAGCGGCGCGCGCATCGGGCTCGGGCACGCACACCAGGCCCGACAGTACGGCGCGCAGCGTCGGCGCGAGCGTCGTCTCGAGCTCATCCTCGTTGACCAGGCCATCCGCCCCGGCGTGGATCGCCTTGCGCGCGTCCTCGGCGTTGTGCTGGGACGTCCAGACCGCGATCAGCGGCGTGTCGGGCAGGCGTCCTTCGCGGCTCGCGGACAGCGCTTACCGCGCTCGGCGCGATCGATGTGCTGGTACAAAAGGACCGCGTCGAGCGCGCGAGCAGCGCTCGGCGAGTTGCTCGGCGTCGGCGCCGTGCGGCGCGCAGGTCGAACTCCGTCGCCTCGCAGCGCGTCTCGAGCCGCGGCGACTGCTCGTGCTCGTCCACGATGGCGCCGATCAGCGAAGTCCGAGTCGGCGGCGAATGCGCAGCCGAGGCGCCGTAGTCGCTCGATTCCTCATGGTTGAGTAAACGCTGCGAGACGCCACGGACTTTCGTGGCCGGCACGTGCCGCGGCGGCGGATTTGCCGTGGAGCCGGACTGTGCGTGCTCGCGCGCGCGGGCCTACCTCGAGGCTCGCGGTGCGCGTCGACTATGGAGCCGTCAGCACCGCGCTGAGTCGCGGCCCGGGCATCGCCAAGGTCGATTAGTCCGAATTTCAGCCCCTCGGCCTCGAAGAACGTCGGCCATTAGCGCGTTGGTCTGGCGTGGACATAAGTACGACGTGGGGGACGATGCGTTGAGCGTGCAAACGGAAGTGCTCGGAGACAGCGCGGTTGCCGCTGCGACTTTGCCGCTGGCGGAGATCGCTGGGCCGCGGGAGCCCGGCTCGACCCGCGAGGAAGCTCACGCGCGAGTCAGCTGTCCGGCGGCTGCTCGTCCTCACGGACGTCGTGGCGCTGACCGCGTCGGTGGCCATGATCAAGCTGTGGGGCGGCTTTGACGACGGCGAACGACGCGGTGCTGCGCGACCTCGCGCTGCTGGCCTTCGGCATCCCGGTCTGGATCCTCCTCGCCCAGGCGCACAACCTCTACCACGCCGACAGCCGGCGGGCCGACCACGGGCTGACCGAGGAGCTGATGCCGATCATCCAGATGGCGACGCTCTGGAGCTGGACGATCCTGCTCGGCATCTCGCTTGACCGGCATCCGGCCCGTGACTATTCCCAAGCTCGCGATCTTCTGGGTGCTGACGATCGTCCTGCTCCTGGCGCTGCGGTCCGGCGCGCGCTATTGGGCTCGGCGCCGACACCTGGTACGTGCAGAACATGGTCGCGATCGGGCCTCCCGAGCAGACCGCGACCATCGTTCGGCGCATCCTGCGCCACCCGGAGTACCGGATCAACATCGTCGCGTGCGTGGACACCGGATCACAGCTGGCCGGCTCGACGCGCGCGACCGAGCGGAGGATCGCGCGCGCGATTGGCGACGTTCCGATGATCCGCGGCAGACGCCGACGGTCCTGCCCGAGCTGATCGAGGAGCTCGACGTGGACCGGGTGATGTTCGCGCCCGGCGCTCGGGAAACGCATGAGGGTTCCGAAGCGCTGTGCGCCCTGGCCGACCTCGAAGCTGCACATCGACCTGATCCCGAGCTGGTCGGACGCATTCGGCCGGAGGCTCGACTTCCACGAGCTCGAAGGGCATGCCGCTACTCGCCGTGCCGAGGACCTCGATCCGCCGCAGCGATCTGATCCGCAAGCGGATGTTCGACGTACTCGTCAGCGCCGTCGGCTCTCACGCTGCTCGCCCCCGTGTTCCTCATCTGCGCCATCGCGATCAAGCTCGACTCTCCCGGGCCTGTGCTGTTCCGCCAACGGCGCGTGGGCCGCGGGGACCGGCGCTTCGAGGTGCTCAAGTTCCGCTCGATGTACGCCGATGCGCGGAGGCCCAGAAGCAGAAGGTCGCCGCGCTCAACTTCCATGGTGGCGGCACTGGCCACGGGCATGTTCAAGGTCCGCGAGGATCCACGCGTCACTCGGGTCGGACGGCTGGCTGCGCCGGACCTCGCTCGACGAGCTGCCGCAGCTCATCAACGTCCTCAAGGGCGACATGAGCCTTGTCGGCCCCCGGCCGTTGATCGAAAACGAGGATCGCCAGGTCGAGGGGCGCTTCCGCCGCCGGCTCGCCTCCTCGCCCGGGCTCACGGGGCCGTGGCAGATCCACGGACGGTCCGAGATCCCGTTCGACGAGATGATCAGCCTCGACTACCTGTACGTGACCAACTGGTCGCTGTGGGGCGACGTGAAGCTGATCCTCCGGACCGTCCACGCCGTGACCCGAGGCGTCGGGCGCGTACTGAATATGTCGCACCGGGCTCGTACACGACTACCTGCTGGTCATGCGGGGGGCCGAGCGGACGTTCGCGGCGATGGCCGATTGCTGGCCGGAAGCCAACATCTACACGCTGCTCTACGACCCGGAGGGGACCGAGCACAGATTCGCGGGCCGGAGCGTCACCCCGTCCTACCTTCAGCGCCTACGGCTTCGTCAGCACAGCTTTCGCCGGGCGCTGCCGCTGTTTCCACGTGCGGCGGAGCGCCTCCCGCTCGACGAACACGGTCTCGTCGTCTCCAGCTCGAGCGCCTTCGCGCACGGCGTGCGCTCGCGGCAGGGCGCCGTGCACGTGTGCTACTGCCACTCGCCGTTCCGCTACGTCTGGCACGAGCGTGGCCGAGCGTGCGCCGAGCTGCCGGTGCCGCTGCGGCCGGTGCTGCGCCGCAGCCTCGATCGCGTGCGTGCGCTGGGATGCACGCGCTTCCGCCGCGGTGACGCATTACATCGCCAACTCGCAGACCACCCGACGGCGGATCCAGGAGTTCTACGGCCGCGACAGCACGTCATCCATCCGCCCGTCGACGTGGCACGGTTCTCCACCGGCGTCGCCGAGGACTACGCGCTGATGGTGACCGAGCTCGTCGCTCACAAGCGCGTCGAGGTCGCACTCGAGGCGGCTCGCCGCGCCGGACATCCGATCAAGGTCGTCGGCACCGGTCCCGAGCTCGAAGTCTCTGCGGTCGCGCTTCGGCGACAGCGCTCAGTTCCTGGGCAGGGTCCCGGACGCGAGCTGGCTGATCTTTACGCGCGCGCCCGGATGTTCGTGATGACCAACGTCGAGGAGTTCGGGATCGCGGCCGTCGAGGCGCAGGCTGCTGGCCGGCCCGTGGTCGCCGCGGCAGCAGGCGGCGCGCTCGAGACGGTGGTGCCCGGCGAGACAGGAGTGCTCGTGCCCGAGGACGATGTCGGACGCGTTCGCCGAGGTGTTTCGCTACACCGACTTCGACCGGTTCTCGAGCGCGCGCCGCACAGCGCAACGCCGAAGCGGTTCTCGGTGCGCGCGCTTCCGGGCCGAGCTGCGCGCGGCGGTGGCGCAAGCAGCCGACGAGCGGCGTGGAGCAGCGGGATCGGGCCTGGTGGCGGCTTGAGATGGCCGCTTCGCAGACGATCCGCCAAGAGCCGCTGATCGGCGCGTACGCCGCCGCTGGCGGGCGAGTTCGAAGCTGCGCTGCCCACGTTGGTCTCGGCCGCCCTACCCGCGGTCGTGCCGCGCGTGCGGGCGCGCAGGAGCTCGGTCCACGCCGCGCTGGTCACGATGCGCCCCCGCCAGTGGAGCAAGAACGTGCTCGTCGTCGCAGCCGCCGGGGCGGCAGGGGCCCTCGGGCGCGAGCACGTGCCGCTGCGGATCGGACTTGCCTACGCTGCGTTCTGCCTGCTCGCGTCCGGGATCTATGCGATCAACGACGTCCGCGACCGGCACGAGGACCGCCTCCATCCGCGCAAGCGCCGCCGGCCGGTGGCGGCTGGCGATCTGAGCCCGCACGCGGCGACGGCGCTCGGAGTCGCGCTCGTCGTGGCGGGAGTCGCTCTATGCGCCCTGCTGCGGCCGCTGCTCGCCGTGGTCGGGCGGCGGCTACGTCCTTTTGACCTTGAGCTACACGGTGATCTGGCGCCACGTCGTGCTGCTCGACCTCGTGGCGATAGCAGGCGGGTTCGTCCTGCGCGCCGTAGCCGGGGGCGTGGCCGCTCCGGTGGCGCTTTCCCGGTGGTTCGTGCTCGTGGTAACCGCGGCGGCGATTCTGGTGGCCGCCGGCAAGCGCCACGCCGAGCTCAGCGCAGCGCTGCGACCGGCGCGGCCAGGCGGCGGGTACTCGAGGTGTACACGCCGCGGTGCTCTGGATGGTCTTGCTCGGCAGTGCCGGCGTGGCGCTCGGCGCCTACTGCATTTGGGCGTTCAAGCTCCCGGCGTGCATGGCATTCCGTGGCGCCCGCTGACGATCGTCCCGTTTGCGATCTGCTTGGCGCGCTACGGCGCATTGATCAGGTCCGGGCGTGGTGAGGCGCCCGAAGAGCTAATCCTCACCGACCGGGGTTGGCGCTCGCGGCCGCGGCGTGGCTGCTGGTGTTCTCGCTCGGCGTCGCCGCCGGCTGAGGCCAAGAGGTCCGTGGCGCAGTCTGAAGCGATCGCGCCGTCTCCGGTCCGCCGACAGGACGCCGCGCGGCGGAGCCACCGGCGCCCAGCCCGGAAATACGTCCGGAGCGTCGCCCCAGGCACGGTTGGCAGCTCGCAGCAGTCGTCGTTCCAGTCGCGGCCGGCGTCGTCTTCTACGCCGCGTTCATCGTCCGCAGCGCCTTCCACTTTGCGGGGCGGACGTATTTCGGGCTGTTCGACGACGCAATGATCTCGATGCGCTACGCCGAGAACCTCGCGCACGGACACGGCCTGGTTTACAACGCCGGCGCGCACCGCGTCGAGGGCTACACGAACTTCCTGTGGACCCTGTACATGGCGCTCGTGCACCTGCTGCCGATCAGTGATGCGTACATGTCGCTGGTCGTCGAAGCGACGGGAGTGCTGCTGCTAGTCGGTTGTGGCCTCGTGAGCGCTTCGCTTGTGCGCCTCCTGCTGCCGCGCTCGCGCGCCGCCGTCGCGATCGCCGTCACCGCCACTTTGTTCTTCTATCCCCTCGTGTTCTGGACCTTGCGCGGCATGGAGACCGGGCTTGCCGCGCTCGTCGTTTCGCTGCTCGTGCTCCAGACATTGCGTCTGCAGCGGGAGTTCTCGACGCGGCGCCTGATGCGGCTCGCGGTCCTCGCCGCGGCTGCTGCTGCTCGTACGCGACGACCTCGTTCTTCCGGCGCGGCGTGATCCTGGTTTACGCGTGCTCCGCGTGGCGCGCGAGCAGCGTCGCCGCACGGCGCTGTTCCTGGCCGCGGCACTGGCGGGGCACCGTCGCCGGACACGAGGCGTTCCGCCTCGCCTACTACGGCGACGCACTGCCGAACACCTATTACCTCAAGCTCCAGGGCGCCGGCCTTGCAACGAGGGTTACGCGCGGCGCGCTATGCGCGTTGCCAGCACGTTTGCCTTGACGCTGTTGCCCCGCCGATTGCGCTAGCTGCTGGCGGCGCGACCGCTGGTCGGCTTCGCAAGCGTGATCCGCGGCTGCTGCTGCTCGGCATGGTGATCCTGACTGCTGTCGCCTACGACTTCTACATCGGGGGTGACGCGTGGGAGGAGCTGCGATTCGCCGACCGGTTCCTGACCACGGTCTCGCCGCTGGTGTTCGTGCTAGCCGCGGTCGGTCTGCACCGGCTGGTGGCCGCACGCCCCTCCGCCGAGCTCCGGCGTCGCGCCGTCGTGATGTTCAGCGTGCTTACAGCTGGCGTCGTATGCGCGCTGCTTGCCGGCGGGAAGGTCGTGTATTGGCTCTCGGACGGTCAATGGTCGGGTCAGACCGGAGCCATCGTGGGTCGCCTCGCCCTTCCGCTGATCGCGGCGGCGGCCATGCTCGGCGCCATCGTGCTACGGCGCCTATGTGACCGGCGGGCGACGAGCTCGCTCGCCTGCGGTCGGGCTCGTAGTCGTCGGCATGATGCTCCTCGTCGTCTTGCCTAACGTGCGAGCCTACGCGGCATGGCGAACGAGCAACACCCAGGATTACGCGAGCGAGGAGTATTCCGTTCAGCTCGGCTTGGCGCTGCGGACGGTCACTCGCCCGTTCGACTCGATTGCACTCGCCGCCGTCGGCGGGCTCCCGTACTTCGCGCAGCGGACTGCGGTCGATCTGCTGGGCGTCAACGATGGCCACATCGCGCGGGAATCACCGAAGACCCTCCGCTTTCATCCTGGTCACACGAAGTGGGACTATCCATACAGCATCGACACGTACAAGCCGACGATCGTCTACTCGCTGTACAGCGATCCGAGCGGGGTAGGGGAGCAGACGCTGATGCGCGCGGGCTACCGGCTAGCCGCAGTCGACTACAGCGCGGCGGAGGAGTCGCTCGACCATCTGCCCAACGGGCTGACGGTGTACGTGAGCCCGGCGATGGCCACGCGGCTCTCGCACGTGCAAGCGTTGCGCCACAACCGGGACGTGGCACCGGTCACGCTTGATCTCGTTCAGGCATCGCCCCGGGGTAACTTCGGGCCCGCGTATCGCGTCCGCGCTGACTGACGTCGTGGGCCGCGGCGCGCTCGAAGTGGTGCGTGAAGAAGCGGACCTCCGTCTGCACCGCGCGTTCATAGATCTCGCCGGCGTAGAGGTCGAAGTGACGGCCCTTGAACATCGCGAGTTCGATGTAGGGCAGCTTGTGCGCGGCCTGCATCGCGTCTTGTTCCGGGGCGATCAGGTCCCGGTAGACGAGCACCACGAGCAGCGGACAACGGATTTGATGCGCCTCGCGGATCGGTCTGAACCGGTAGATATCGAGCAGCGAGCTGGCGTTGACCTTGTTGACCCAGTTCGGGATGCTCTCGACCAGGCTGGCGTATAGGTCGGGATAGCGAACGTTCATGGCGGCGGGTTCCCCCGGTGGACCGATCCCGTCGATAAGGTACGGTGGACGGCCCGTCGCCAGGCGCAGCAGATCGCGTGCGACCGCCGGGAGCATCCGCAGGTTGTGCCGGATCCCGGCCGCGCGCGCGAGCGACGGGCCGTCGGCGTACGGGACCTGGGAGACGACGGCGGCGAGCTGTGGGTCGCGCGCGGCCGACGGCGAGAACCTGGCCGCCGCTGGCGGAGGATCCCCAGAGCCCGATCAGCCGCGGGTCGATGTCCCCGCGCCCGCGGACGTATGCGATAGCGGCTCTCCAGTCCTCCAGCGCGCGCTCGATGCGGAGAGCTGTCGCGGCTGCCCGTCGCTGGCGCCGAAGTGGCGGTAATCGAACGTCAAGGCGGCCATGCCTGCTGCGGCGAATCGCCTCGCGGTCTGGCCGAGCGGCCCGTCGGGCGAGGCGCCGAAGCCGTGCGCCATGACGACGCATCCGCGCGGCGCCGAGTCATCCGGCTGGTAGAACCAGCCGCGACAGCGCAACCCACCGGATGCGAATTCGACCTTTGTCTTCTTGACGTCTAGCGCAGCCACAGGATCACGCAGCGCTCCCCGCCACGTGGCCGAAGTCTCCCGTCTCTGCCAAATCCTACCCTCGGCGGCGCGCAGCATGCGTCTGCAATTCGGAGTATGTAGGCTGCTCGTCGTGCCTGCTCCACGCGCTCTCGTCACCGGAGTCACCGGGCAGGACGGCTCTTACCTGGCCGAGCTCCTGCTCGATCGCGGATATGAAGTGCACGGAATCGTGCGTCGCTCCTCGACCGAGAGGTTCGAGCGGATCGAGCATCTGCGGGATCGGATCACCCTCCATCAGGCCGATCTGCTCGACCACCGCTCGCTCGTCGACGCGCTGCGCGCGGCGAAGCCGAGCGAGATCTACAACCTGGCCGCGATGTCGTTCGTGGCCGTCTCGTGGATCCAGCCGACGCTGACCGCCGAGTTCACCGGCGTGGGGGTGACGCGGATGCTCGAGGCGATGCGCGAGACCTGCGCGGATGCGCGCTTCTACCAGGCCTCATCGAGCGAGATGTTCGGCAAGGTTCGCGAGGTGCCCCAGACCGAGTCGACGCCGTTCTATCCCCGCTCGCCCTACGGCGTGGCCAAGGTCTACGGCCATTTCATCACGGTGAACTACAGAGAGTCGTACGACCTTCACGCCACGAGCGGCATATTGTTCAATCACGAATGTGTTGCCTCGAGCACGCCCGTGATCGTGCGTGAGCAAGGCATCGTCGCAGTCAAGACTCCGGCCGATCTCGTGCACGTGGAGAAAAAGGGACCGAGCGCTCAGACGTTCTTGGCGACGGACCTGCTCGAGGTGTGGGACGGAGATCAGTTCACCCTCCTCAAAGCAATCACTGCCACGCGGAGGCGGACCACCGATCCCGATCACCGGATGCTCTCGATCGAGGCACGGGGTGGAAGCGTTGATGTCACCGCTCACCACCAGATGCTCGATGCCGACCGTGAACCGGTTCGTGCCGACGAGGTCGCCGAGGACGATCGGCTAGCGCTAGGTGACGGCTTCCCAGAGGCTCCGGAGTGGGCCGCGCTGACTGACGAGATGGCTGAGTTGCTGGGACTGCTCTGTGCCGACGGCTGGGTGTCGCTCGATGGGCGGAAGGTGTGCTTCACCAACAACGACATGTTGGTGCGGGCCCGAGTCGAGCAGCTCTGGTCGCGCAGCTTCCTGAAGGGCGCCCACGCATGGTCGGGGCGCTCCGGTTTCTCGGACAACGAGGTCGGAAAGCTCAACCTCTACACCGGCGAGGGAGTCGGATCTTGGCTGCGCGAGCAGCTCTATACCCCGACCGCGCATAAGCAGGTACCTCCACTCGTGCTGAACGGCGACGCCGAAGCGCGGCGCGCCTTCCTGGAGGGCTACTGCGCCGGCGACGGCCTAAAGCGCGGCAACGGCTCCTCCTGCGTCACGAACAGCGGTGTCCTCGCCCAGGGCCTGTGCTGGCTCTACCACCTCGAGGGTCAGCCGGCCTCGGTATACGTGGAACCCCGCGGACCGTCCACGTACTACAGGATCAACCTGGCGTCGGCGGTGCGCGTAGGCATGAAGGGGCAGCATCTTCGTCGCGATCTGGCCGAGGTCCGGCGGATCGTCGAACTGGACGTGCCGGCGGACGAGTGGGTGTTCGATCTCGAGACTGAGAGCGGGACGTTCTGCGCCGGGGTGGGCCGTCTGGTGGTGCACAACAGCCCGCGGCGGGGGCTCGAGTTCGTCACGCGCAAGATCTCCTGGCACGCCGCGGCGATCAAGCTCGGCCTGGTGGAGAACGTTCATCTCGGCAACCTCGAGGCCAAGCGCGACTGGGGCTTCGCGGGTGACTACGTCGAGGCCATGTGGCTGATGCTCCAGCAGGATCAGGCCGAGGACTTCGTGATCGCCACCGGCGTGGCCCACACAGTCCGCGATTGCGTTGAGATCGCGTTCGACCAGGCGGGAATCCCGATCGAGGACCACGTCGTGATCGATGAGTCGCTGCAGCGCCCCGCCGAGGTGGACCATCTGATCGGAGATCCGGGGAAGGCCAAGCGCGAGCTCGGCTGGGAACCGAAGGTCAACTTCGAGGAGCTCATCCGGATGATGGTCGACGCCGACTACGCGCTGCTCAGCGGCGAGTCGAAGGCATCCTACGGGAAGCCGGCGCCGACGTCTCCGTAGCCGCGGTCGCGCGCACGGCGCGGCGGGCCCGGAGCCAGTCGCGGACCGGGCGGGGCGCGAGGACGACGAGCCGGAACGGCCTGATCACGTAGGCCAGCGCCAGTCCGGCGCGTCCGCGCCGCGCGAGCGCGAAATGCGCACGCATGCCCTCGGGTGGCGGGGCAACCACATGCAGGCCGATGCGGAGCCGGCCGCGGCCTGTATGGGCCTGCGTGAACCGGTCCAGCACCCAGGCGCCGTAGTGGCGCGGGTTGACCTTGAGCCAGAGCTCCACCGAGCTCGGCCGCTCGAGGCCGAGGCCATCGGCGAGCGCATCCCCGCTCTCGGTAAGCCGCAGACCGGCGGCGAAGGCCACGCGCGCACCGAGCTGGTCGGCGAGACGCCTAGCCTCGCTCCACGCATCCGGAGCCAGCCGCGCCACCGCCTGGTCGACATCGGCCAGGGCGCTCGCCTTCTCCGTGCCGTGGTGGTGCGCATGGAGCGCCACCAGCATCGCTGTGGCGGCGGGGTCGAGCACGGTCAGGGGCCGTCCGCCGAGGTCGAGCTGCGTCGTATGCCAGCGCAGTAGCTCCCACTGGTCTGCGGCGCCCGCCCCCGCACCCGACAGCCGCCAGTGCACGTCGAGGTATGCGCGATCCGTCTTGCGCAGGAAGGTGTGCGCGTACTTCGGGGCGGGCTCGAACCAATCCTCGTCGCGGTCCACCCGGACAAAGCCGAGCTCCTCCAACGCCGCCTCCGCGCGGACGAGATCGCCTTCGCGCACGAACAGGTCGGAGTCGGTGTACGGGCGCTGGCATGGGTCGTCGTAGAGGAGGCGCGCAAACGCAGCGCCTTTGAGCAGGATCGAGGCGATGCCGCGATCCTTCAAGCTCGGCCGTGACCGTCGCCGTGACATGGTCGACGAACAGCGCCCATGCCTTGCTCACGAGCATCGGGTTAAGCGTCGCGGTCGCCACGACCGATCAACGCGCCGGCGCCTCGGCGGCTTCCTCGCGCGCCCGGGAGAATCGCCGCCCGGCGCGCGTTGGTCGCATGTCGGATGTTCACCGATCCGGTAACGCCACATGGCCACGAGCCGCTCAGCCCGGCTGGACGCGTCGCGCTCGTAGTCGAGATCCTTGCCGCTTACTGCGTCGTGCGCTGGCAGCTTCGCGGAGGCGACGTGATGCGGGCTCTGCGCCGGGCGCCGCGCGACGACGTGCCGGCGGATCATCTCGCCGCCGCGAGGCTCGGCTACGCCGTCAGCCAGATCCTGCGGCGCCTGCCCGCCAAGTCGCCCTGCCTGACGCGATCGCTCGTGCTCATGCGGCTCATGGCCCGACGCGGGCTGGAGGGCTCGCTCGTGCTCGGCGTGGCCCACGGTGGCGAGTTCGCCGCGCACGCGTGGGTGGAGCATGCCGGCGCGCCACTGCTCCCGGCGTACGACCGCATGTTCGCCCGGCTCGTCGAGCTCTGAGCTGCAAGTACGGCGGCGAGGGCCGCGTTCATCCCTTGTATGAGCCGGTGGAGCGACCTCGCCTTCGGCCTCAGCTTCGAGTCCGTGTTCCCTCTCTGGGAGGAGGCCGAAGCGACGCTTAGCCACGCCGGATCACCGGTAGAGATCCGTCAGAAACCGCCCGCCGCCGTCGCATCCATGCTGAGCCAAGCCCCGGTGCGCATCTGGGACACCGTGATCGATGGATGCGCCTACGAGATGTGGCGCGGCTCGGCCGGCGATCACCGCTTCACGTGGGGCGAGCGGGCTGTGTTTCATCTGGACGTCGGCGCCGAAACGCTCACGTGTGGCTTCGCCGCCGACGGCGACGCCGGGGCGCGGCGCCTCCTGTGCGACACGGTCCTGTGGTCGGTCAGCCTGCTGCGCGGCTACGAGCTGCTCCACGCCGGCGCCGTGTCGCTCGGCGGGGAGACGGTGGCGATCGTCGCCGCGTCCGGGGGAGGCAAGACGAGCCTGGTCGCGGAGCTGTTGTGCCGGGGTGGCGAGCTGCTGTGCGACGACATCCTCGCCCTCAGCTCCGTCGACGGCCGTGTCGTCGCGCATCCGGGGCCGCCGCTCATGAACCTCCCGCTGGCCTCGCTCGACGCGATGCCGGCGGAGGTCGGCCGTGTCGTGGCGGTGCTCGGCGAGGAAGCCTGGGTCGAGGTGGCGGGCCGTGTGTCCGAGCCGCGCGCGCTGAGCGCGATCTGCCTGCTGGAGCGCGGGGCGGGCCTGCCCACTGGCCTGGCGCCGCATCCTCGCGGACCGCTCATGCTCCTGCCGCATGCGCTCGCGCTACCGGGTTCACGCGCGCGTCTACGCCATCGCTTCGAGCTGCTCGGCGACTTGATCTCTGAGGTCCCGGTGCTGCACCTGACGGGAGGCGACGAGGCCTCGCCGCCGGTCCTCGCCGACGCGATCGAGTGCGAGCTGCTCGCCGCCGGAGTGGCGCGATGAGTGTGCAGCCCGTCCCGCAGGAGCTCGACTACCCGCTGACACTGGCGGAGCTCTCGGCCGGGCTGGAGCAGCCTGAGGATGACGGTCTCCCGGCACTCGAGCTGTACGGCATTGTCAAGAGCTGGCGTGGACCCGGCCGCGTGCTCGACGGCGTGAATCTCGTCGTCCCGGCCGGCGGCGCGGTCCACATCGCCGGGCGCAACGGGAGCGGCAAGACGACCCTGCTGCGGATCGCCGTGGGGCTGATCAAGCCCAAGGCCGGGGTCGTCGCCTCGGCGGGCCTCTACCCCGAGCTCCATCGGCGCCGCTACCAGCAGCGGATCGGCTTCCTGGCCGCCGGCGACCGCGCGCTCTACGCCCGCATGACCGCGCGCGATCACCTGAGGTTCTGGTCGCGCTTGAACTTCGTGCCCCGCGCCCGCGAGCGCGGCGCGATCGAGCGTGCGATCGTCCGCTTCGGCCTGTCCGAGCTCGCGGATCGGCGCGTGGACCGGATCTCGATGGGGCAACGTCAGCGTGTGCGGCTGGCGGGGTTCTTCCTGCACGAGCCGAGCGTGGTGCTGCTCGATGAGCCGCGCAACAGCCTCGACGACGACGGGATCGAGCTGCTCGTCGGATGGACCGACGAGGTCAGGCAGCGGGGCGGCGCGGTGATCTGGTGCTCGCCGAACGGTGAGGCAGCCGAGATCGCGTTCACCGAACGATACGTGCTCGACTCGGGGCAGCTGAGGCGGGTATGACGGCCGTTGCCGTCAACCACTTCCGCGCGCTCACGGCGATCTTCAGGCGCGACTGGACCGTCTTCACCAGCTATCGGACCCGGCTGATCAGCCATGTGCTGTCGTCTGTTTCGATGATCTTCATGTTCCGCTTCACCTCGCGTCTGGTGCACGTGTCGATGTTCCACACGAGCGAGGAGTACTTCGGCTTCGCCGTCGTCGGCGTCGTCACGCTCCAGGTCCTCACCTCCACGGTCATGACCCCGCCCACGTCGGTCCGGCAGGAACTGGTCGCGGGGACGTTCGAGCGCCTCGTCCTCTCGCCGTTCGGACCGGTGATGAGCACGATGTCGATGATGCTGTTCCCAATGATCTACGCGATCGTGACGGCAACTCTGACACTTGCGATCGCGGTCGTGGGGTTTGGGCTCCCCCTGCACTGGGCCACAGTGCCGCTCGCCCTCCCCGCCGCCGTACTTGGCGCGCTGTCGTTCATGCCCTTCGGCATCGCCATCGCGGCCGCAACGCTCGCGTTCAAGCAGGCGATGATGGCGACGACGTACGTGATCGCGGCAATCGGGCTATTCGCGGGGTTCTACTTCCCCGTATCCCTGCTGCCGCACTGGATCCAGTGGACGTCGAAGGTCCAGCCGTTCACGCCCGCCGTGGATCTCATCCGCCACCTGCTGCTCGGCTCGGCGTTGCCTGAGCCGGCGTGGCTCGAGGTGGGCAAGCTCGCCGGGTTCGCGCTCGTCCTCTTGCCCGTCTCGGCCATGCTCCTGACGGGCGCAGTGCAGTTCGGCCGCCGCCGCGGCACGATCACCGAGTACTGATGGCGATGCACGAGTCAGGGAAGAGTGACGTGACAGTGCAGATACCCGAGCACGTCGTGTACCGCGATTTTGGCTCAGAGGTCGTCGTGCTCAACCTCGTCACCGGTAAGTACCACGGGCTGAACGGCACCGCCGGGCGGATGCTCGAGGTCCTGCGGGTGACTCCAGCGCTCGACGACGCCGCGGCGGTGGTGGCTCGCGAGTTCGGAGCGCCGGTCGAGCGGGTTAGGCAGGAATTGCGAGATTTCTGCAAGGAGCTCGCAGGGCGCGGCCTCGTCGAGCTCCGAGACTCGGCCATTTCTCATCCTTGACCGGTCACGCAGCCTCAGTCAGGATGAGTCTGCCCATCGGGGCTCACAACGGAATGCGCGGGTGCGTGCGCAGATCAGGAGGAAGCATGTTGAATCGGGATCCCGGGTCCGGTCGCGACCACTACGAGTCGCCTCGGATTGCCGACTACGGCGACCTCGTCGAGATTACGCAGGCGAGCTTTGGCACGGGCGGCGAGGATGGCGGCTCGAAGGCGAACGGCAACCCGTTCATCAACTCCGCGCCGTACTTCGGCGACTGCGGGGACTTCTGCGCGAGCTGATCCGCTCGGCCCGGAAGGCCGGGCATATCAACGGAATCTGAGCGAGTTGCGAGACGATGCTCGCCGGTGCCTTCGCTGGAGCTCTGCTGGTTCCGGGGGCGGTGTCGGCGCAAGGCGTGGAGTGCGCCCTCGACGGATCCATCGACAACTTGGCCGAGCTTGCGCCGGCGCTCGGGGTTGACGCTCGCAACCCCGAGCTGATCCTCATTCACGCGTGGTTGCGCTGGGGCGAGGGAATGCTCGAGCGCCTGCGCGGCTCGTTCTCGCTGGCGGTGTGGGAGCCGCACTGGCGGCGCGGCATTCTCGCGGTCGACCAGCTCGGCACGCGGTCGCTGTTCTACCGCGCGGCTGGCGACGCGCTGCGGTTCGCCAGCGAGATCTCGGCGCTGCTCGCGCTGCTCGACCGCCGCCCCGAGCCCGATCCGGTGGCGCTCGCGCACTGGCTGTCGTTCACCGACGGCCCCGCAGGAGGAACCCTGTACGCAGGCGTGCGACGCCTTCAGGGCGGCCATCTGCTCCGCCTCGGGGCTCAGACGCCGGCCCCGGTTCGCTACTGGCCCGACCGCCGCGGCACGATCGCGACTCGGACCCAAGAGGAGACGCTCGCCGAGCTTCGGGTCTGCTTGGCGCGGGCCGTCGCGCGCTGCGCCGGTAGCGACGCCGCCACCTCCGGGGTACTGCTGAGCGGCGGCCTCGACTCCACCTCGGTGGCCGCGCTGGCGGCGGCCCGCGCGGGTCCGGGCGTGCTGAGGACCTACTCGGCCACCTTCCCGGGCATCGCCGTCGGCCGACGAGACGGCGCTGATCGCCGAGCTGGCCGAGCGCTGCGGGCTCGTCTCCCGCCGGTTGGACGTGCGACGGGGAAGCTCGGTCGGGGGATCGATCGAGTTCCTCGAGCACACGCAGCTACCGCCGACCTCGCCCAACCTGTTCTTCTGGCAGCCCATGCTCCGTCAGGCGGCCGACGAGGGCATCCGGGTGATGCTCGACGGCGAGGCCGGCGACGAGCTGTTCGGCGCGCCCCGCTACCTGCCCGCCGACCGGTTGCGCCACGGGCGCGCGCTCGCCGCGTATCGGCTGATCAACCAGCTCCCTGGGGCCGCGGCGGCGCCGAGCCGGCGCCAGGTGCTTCGCGTCGCGGCGGAATTCGCTCTCCGCGGAGCGCTCCCGCACCCCATCCGCGATCTTGCGAGCACCGGCGGATGGGGCCGGGGCGAGACCCCGCTGTGGCTCGCGCCGGGAGCGGCGGCGCTGCACAGTGCATCGGTGGACCCCGATGCGTGGATGCGGAGGGGCGGCCCGCGGTGGCGGGCCTGGCTGCTTCACGTACTGCGCGACAGCACGGGCGGGCCGCAGCTGGTGCGCGACCACGTGCGTCAGCGCGCGGCCATGGCCGGGCTAACGGCTCGCCACCCGATGCTCGACGTGGACCTGGTCGAGTTCATGCTGAGCGTCGACCCCGAGATGTCGTTCGATCCGCATCGGGACCGCCCGCTGCTGCGCGACGCGATGGCGGGGGTCCTCCCCGAGTCGATCCGGAGCCGGCCCGAGAAGAGCTCGTTCGACGCGCCGTTTCACCAGAGCCTGAGCCGCGAGCTCGCTTCCATACGCGCGCTGCTGCTCGAGGGGAACTGCCGCCTGCGCGAGTACGTCGACCTCGACGTCGTCCGGCGCGAGGTGCTCGACCGACCGGGCCGCCAGTTCTCCGGGGGCGGTCAGGCCTGGGCTCTCGCGGTGTGGCGTCTGGTCACCGCCGAGCTGTGGCTGAACCTCCAGGAGGACTCGCGCGCTCCTCGGGCGCTGCTCGAGCGTTGCGGCTTTCCCGAGGCAGGGAGTGGGCCGCCTGGCTTCCACAGCCTGAGGGCGGCGTAGAGCCCCACTCAGCTCGAGCGCTTGGAGGCCAACTCGGCCCGCTCGGCGGCGGCGACTGCACGCTCGATCGCCGCCTGGAGGTCGTCGTGGCGCTGGTGCACCCGGTGGAACAAGTGCTTGAGTTCGAGGGCGCGACGGCGATCGCGCTTGACGAGGTGGACCGTGAGCCCCGCGGCGATGCACGCGCCCAGATCGGAGGTGACGTTGGTGTAGTTGCCGCCGATCAGTTCAGCCTTCGCGCTTACGTTGACGCCTAGCAGCGGCAGGAGCACGAGGTAGATCCCGAGCGCGCCGAGGAAGATGATGTGCACATGGCTGGAGAGGCCGCGCGGGACGAACCCGAGAATCTTGTCGAGGCGGGTCTGGGGCGCGACCTGGGCTGCCACGGCCTGGGTATCCGCCGGCGAATCGGCTGTAGCGCTCATCGGCAATCCTTTCGTTCGGGGGTCGCCATTATCGAGCCGTCCAGGCCCGCCTCCGCTCGCCGCACGCCGGAGTTGCGCGGCCACCAGGCCGCCTGATAAGGATTCCGTCGGCACCGAGACGAGGGAGAGGAGCTCAGGCGACAGTCGAGCCGGCTGCTTCCGCCGCGCCGCCCGGTTTGCGCCGGGACGCGATCGGCCTGCGCGAGGTCCTGTTTCAGAGCATCACCGACATGGCGCCAGGAGCCGCGATCGCAGCGTCGATCCCCGCCGGCGCGGCCTTTGCCGGCGGCTCGCTGCCGCTCTCGGTGATCTTTGCCCTGATCGCGTGCCTGTTCTGCGCGTTCTGCATCGGCGAGCTCGCACGTGAGCTTCCGGCGGCGGGGTCGCTGGCCACCTACGCGTCGCCGCTGCGGGCTATTTCGGCATTCAGGTCTCGGCCC
>CAVROW010000011.1:0-476509 GCA_963722995.1 uncultured Solirubrobacterales bacterium
ACTTAGAGGTCGAGCGAATCCGCCTCGAGGTCCTCCTTGAAGCGGGTGCTCTCGGTGATGATCCCCGGATCGACCTCGAGCTCGGCGGCCAGGTGCTCGCGGATCAGCGCGAATATCTGCTCGCGGTTCATCGCTCGGACACCGTAGCCGTGTGCTCGGACGGGCCGGGCTCCGAGTCGCCACCGTCCCCGCCCGGTGGCGGGCGCAGCGCCCCGGCCTGGACGAGGGCCTCGCGCGTGCGGCCGATCACGTCCTCCTGCACCCCGCGCGCCGCGACCTCGATGGCGCGGGCAAAGCCGCGCCGGGTAAAGCGCCCGTGCGCGACCACGCCGATCCGGCGCAGCCCGAGCATGTACGCGCCACCCGGAGCCTCGGGGTCGATCTGCTCGCGCAGCGCCCGCACCGCCGGCGCCAGCAGCAACCCGCCGAGCCGGCCCCGCCACGAGCTCATCGCGGCGTCGCGGATCGCCCGCATCGTGCGGCCCGAGACGCCCTCGATCAGCTTGAGCGTGATGTTCCCGGTGAAGCCGTCCATCACGACCACGTCGGCCACGCCCTCGGTGACCTGGGTGCCCTCGATGTTGCCGACGAAGTTGAGCCCGGTCCCGCGCATGCCGGCGAGCTGCTCGTGGACGGTCACGAGCTCGGGGGTCCCCTTGGCCGGCTCCTCGCCATTGGAGAGGAGCGCCACCCTCGGCGAGGCGATGCCCATCACCGCGGCGGCGAACCCCGAGCCCATGTGCGCGAACTGGACGAGGTGCTCGGGGCGGCAGGTCACGTTGGCGCCGACGTCGAGCAGGAGGATCGGCGAGGCCCCCGGCATCGGGACCGGGAGCGCCAGCGCCGGGCGATAGATGCCGCGGTCGCGCTTGAGGTTGAACAGGCCGGCGGCGAGCGCTGAGCCGGTGGAGCCGCCGGACACGAGTGCCTGGGCCCGGCCGTCGGCCACGGCGCGAGCGGCCTGCACGATCGACGCCTCGGGCGTGGAGCGCACGGCGAAGGCGGGATCCGCGGCCTTGGCGATCGAGACGGGAGCGTCGACCACCTCGACGCCGGCGGGAACCGGACCGATCTCGTCCGCCGGACCGAACAGCAGCACGCCGATGCCGGCGGCCGCGGCCTGCACGGCGCCGGCGGCGACCTCGGCCGGACCGAGGTCCGCCCCGCCCGCGTCCACAGCGACCGTGATCATCGTCCGGCGGTCAGGCGGCGTGCTCACCCGAGTCGGGCGAGATGACCTCGCGTCCCTTGTAGTAGCCGCACACGGGACAGACGCGATGCGGCAGGCGCGGGCTGTGGCAGTGCGGGCAGGCGTTGTAGCCCGGCGCACTGACCTTGTGCTGCGCGCGCCGCTGGGAGGTGCGGGCGTGCGACTGCTTCTGCTTGGGGACGGCCATGCGCGTGCAGTGTAGCTGTCGTTACTCGAAGCGCAGCTCGGACAGCTTGGCCCAGCGCGGATCGGGCGCGCGCTCGTGGTGGTGCTCGGGGCCGGCCGTGTTCAGGTTCTCGCCGCACACCGCGCACAGCCCGGCGCAGTCCTCCTGGCAGAGGAGCGTCGTCGGCAGCGTCAGGGCCAGCGCGTCGCGCGCCCAGGCGCGCAGGTCGAGCACGCCGTCCTCGACGTACGGCGAGCTCAGCTCCTCGCTGCCGCCCGGCTGGGAGACCTCGCGCGCGTCGACGGCGAACGCCGGGGAGGCCGGCTCGAGGCACCGCATGCAGGGCCCGGTCAGGATGGCCTCGAAGCGCAGCCGCAGCGCGAACCCGGCGCCGGTCGTGCGGGAGACGTCCAGCCGTGCCGGCACGAGCGGCGGGTCCACGGGATACGTCTCGCCCCCGAGCACGAACGGCTCGATGGCGACGCTGAGGTCAAGGCGCCGGCCCTCCCCCGAGCTGAGTCGCAAGCCCCCAAGATCGAATGAGTCAGATCGAAGGGCCATACCATCGAGCTTAGCTTCGAAAGGAGAGTCCGGCCGGACTCGGAATGGAACGCGCGGCGAGCACGTTCATCCACAGCAAGTGTCCAAGTGGTTTCGCACATACGGCTTCGCGGACGTGCTCGACGAGCTGATCGTCGGCGCCTATCCGCTCGACGCGTCCGACGTCGGCATGCTCTCGGCGATCGGGATCCGGCGGATCCTCAACCTGGCCGAGGACCAGGAGTACCGGCGCGGCGAGCGCCAGGCGGTGACCGAGGCGCTGGCGCGCGCCGGGATCGAGGAGCACCGCCTGAGCCTGCTCGACTTCGGCGGCCTGCCGGCGCCGGCGATCGAGTCCGCCGTGCAGGACGTGAGCCGGTGGCTCGACGAAGGCGCGCGGACGTACGTCCACTGCCGGGCCGGCTGGCAGCGCTCGGCGGCGGTGGCGGCGGCCGTCGTCGCAGTCCGCAAGGGCATCGACATCGACGAGGCGCTGATCCACGTCCAGGCTCGCAAGCCCTCGGCCGACCCGCTGCCCCACCAGCGCGAGGACCTGCGGCGCTGGTGGCAGGAGCGCCGCGCGCAGGCGGCACCCGGCTCCCGGCCCTAGTGGTCGGCCGCGCGCAGGCGGCACCCGGCTCCCGGCCCTAGTGGTCGGCCGCGCGCAGGCGGCGCGCGGGCAGCTGAAGCTGCTCGACCTTCGGCTCCTCGGCGACCAGCTCGGCGGCGTGGACGCTGCGCGCGCTGACCGTGACGTGCTCGAGCTCGCCGAGCTCTCGCCCCTCGGCCACCGCGCCGTGGTCGGCGAAGCGCCGCGCGGCCGGCAGCACCCGCGCCTCGTAGGAGCCGACGGTCTCGTTGTAGGCGCGCACCGCGCTGTTCAGGCGCGTCCCCAGCGTGCCGAGCAGGCCCGAGAGCTTGGCCAGGCGCCCGTGCAGCTCGCGTCCCAGCTCGGAGATCGCCTGCGCGGATTCGGCCACGCGCTCCTGCTGCCAGCCGTAGGCGACGGCGCGGAGCATGGCCAAAAGCGTGGTCGGGGTGGCGATCAGGACCCGGCGGGCCATCGCGTCCTCGATCAGCGCCGGGTCTGACTCGAGCGCGGCGCCGTACAGGTGCTCGCCGGGCAGGAACATCACGACCAGGTCGGGCGTGCCGTCCAGGTTGGCCCAGTAGGCCTTCTCGGCCAGCGCCTTGACGTGCTTGCGCAGGAGGCGCGCGTGACCCAGGAGGTGGCGCTGGCGCTCCTCCTCGTCGCGGGCCTCGTAGGCGTCGAGGACGCCCTGGAGCGGCGCCTTGGCGTCGACCACGACCTGCTTGCCGCCCGGGAGGTTGACGATCAGGTCCGGGCGGAGCACGGTCTCGTCGCCGGCCACCGGGGACTGCTCGCAGAAGTCGCAGTGCCGGAGCATGCCGGCGAGCTCGACCACGTTGCGCAGCTGCATCTGCCCCCACTGGCCGCGCGCGTTGGGCTTGCGCAGCGCGGTCACGAGCGCACCCGTCTCGGTGCGGAGCTTCTCGCCGGTCTCGGTCAGGGTCCGCAACTGGGCCTCGAGCCGGCCGCGCGACTCGCGCCGCTCCTGGTCGAGGCGCATGAGCTGCGTGTCCACCCGCTCGAGCTGCTGCTTGAGCGGCGTCACGAGCTGCTCGACCGCCTGGCGGCGCTGGTCGAGCTCGCCCTTGGCCTCGGCCTGCGCGGCGTTCAGCTGCGCCCGCGCCAGCTCCGAGAGCTGCGCCATGCTCGCCTGGAGCGCCTCGGCGCTGAGCGCCTTGAACGAGGCGGACAGGCGCTCCTGGGCGTCGCTGACCGCCGCCAGGCGCTCCTCCCCCCGGGCCCGCTCGTGCTCCAGGGCGCTGCGGGCGAGCGCCAGCTCCCGCTCGAGCTCGGGGGTCCGCGCCGCCTCCCCGGCCAGCGAGCGCATCCGGGAGCGGAGCGCGACCACCGCCGCGCCGACACCGGCGAGCAACCCGATCAAGAGCCAGAGTGCGTTCATCGCCGACCGAGGATTGCGCGGGGCGCGGACGGAAAGACCCGCAGCTTGCAAGAATCCGCCCGTGGCAGGCGAGACCATCCGGCGGCGCGCCACCGTCCGGGGCAACGTCCAGGGCGTGTTCTTCCGCGACTCGACGCGCGATCAGGCCGAGCAGCACCGGGTCAACGGGTGGGTGCGCAATCAGTCGGACGGGAGCGTCGAGGCCGTGCTCGAGGGACCGCGGGACGCGGTCGAGCAGATCCTGCGCTGGCTACGGGAGGGCCCCTCGCGCGCCGACGTCGACGACGTCGAGGTCAGCGAGGAGGAGCCCGAGGGCCTCAGCTCGTTCGAGGTTCGCTGAGGCCCGTCACCTCACGGGCGCAGTCCGCCCGTCGAGGTCCTGCATGAGCGCCGCCAGGACCGGCGTCCCCCAGCCCGAGACGTAGTCCCATCCGGGGGTCGCCTGGTAGGCGCCGTTGGTGCCGGCCGGGTAGTCGTTGAAGTCCCGGGCGTACGCGGTGGCGTTCTCCGCGACCGAGTAGATGTCCGGGTCGGCGAACCCGGTGCCGCGCCGCGAGGCCGCCTGGATCCGCGTCCACATCCCCACCATGAGCGGCGAGGCCAGGCTGGTGCCGCCCTCGCTCGAGGCGCCACCGAGCTCGTCGCTGTAGATGTCATACGAGCTCGTGGCGATGTCGCCCGACTCGTCGGCCACGTCCGGGATGCCGCGGCAGATCGTGCCCGCGGTGTTCGCGTTGCCGGCCAGGTCGGTGGCGCAGGGGCGGTTGACGTTCGCGTCGCCCTTCTGGAAGGAGGGCTCGGGGAGGAAGAAGCTCTGGCCGCCGCCGGTGAACGGCCACGGGTACTCGAGCGCCCGCTGCGGCGGGTTGCCTCCGTCGGGATAGAGCACGGTGCCGCCGACCGCCACGACGTACTCGCTGGCCGCTGGGTAGTTGACAATCGGGATGCCCTGGTTGGCCACGCCGTTGCCGGCCCCGGCGGGGCCGAGCACGAGCACCGGGCAGGAGGAGCCCGTGTCGCCCGTAGCGGCGAACAGGGTCCGGCCCTCGAGCACGCCCTGCTCGAGCGTCTGCTCGGCCACCGGCTCGAGGTTGTCGGGCGCCCCGGTCCCGTACATCGCGTTGTAGTCCTCGTTGTTGTTGAACTGCGTCGGGATCGTCGACTCGAGCGTCGCGTTGGCCGGAGTGGTCTCGCACTCGCCAAACGACGCGTTGGCCTGCTTGGGGCCGTGCAGGTCGTCGACCCACTTGGCGAAGTCCTCCTCGGCGTCCGGGTCGATCAGGTGCTCGGCGAAGTACAGGTGGACCTGGCGGACGTCGGGCGCGACGCCCGTCGAGGACTGCGTGTCGAGCTCCCACTCGACGTTGCCGGAGGTGTCGGAGAAATTGCCGTCGGCGGGGATGTCGGTGACCTTCACCGGGACCTTGGGCAGCCCGTGCTCGCCCTCGAAGATCGCCAGGTCCTTGACTGTCGTGCTCGAGTCACCGGAGCCCATGATCGCGATCGATTGACCCTGGCCCTCGTTGTTCGAGGGCATGTCGTAGATCGACCACATGTCCTGAGGCGTCAGCTCCGCCGGCACGACGGGAACGCTCGGGGTGGCGACGGCGGTATGGAGCGTCGAGCCGAGGCCGCCGGGCAGCGAGCCGAGCAACTGGCTCTCGCCCGGGATCGACGGCAGCGAGGCCGGCGCGGTCGAGCGTCCGAGCAGGGTCGATCCGGGAGCGCGGTCAGCCCGCGAGGCGCCGGCGAGCGGCGTGGTCGGGTGCTCCAGCGTGTTCAGCCCCATGATCGTCAGCACGTCGAGCCCGCGGGGCACGCTTGGCGGCTGGGCGTTGGCCAGGAACTCGGTCCCCTTGGCCGAGTAGCGGTTGACCGGGGTCTGGAACAGCTTCTCGACCTGCTTGGCCGTGGCCGAGAACTCGACGAAGTTGCGCGCCCCAGCGGTGTCGCGCACGTGTGCCCCGCCGGCGCGCAGCCACGAGACGACCCGTGCCAGCGCCGCCCTGGACACGCCGAACCGGGCGTCGAACTGCGCCGGAGTGAGGAAGTGCCGGTACTGGGCGCTCCGCGGGTTCTCGATCGCCGCCAGCAGCGCCGCCTCCGCCGCCGAATGCGGGTCCTTGAGACCGAGCCCGAGCTCCATCACCTGGGATCCGCTCGCGGGCCCGAGCTTGGTGGCGTAGTTCAGCGCCAGCACGTTGTGCGGAAACCAGACGCGGGCGGAGCGGCGGGCGGCCGGCTTGGCCTGCGCGCTGGTCACGGCGAGCGCGAGAACGGCGGCGAGACAGGCGCCGAGAATCAAGCGAGAGCGAAGCAAGGCAGCCTCCAGGGCGAGGGTCGTGGCCCTACAACGATGCCCGCCAGCCGGCCTTGCTCAAACTTCCAGAGCGTCGGCGAACGCCTGGCGCGCCGCCTCACCGTGCACGGCGAACACCACCCGCTCGAGGCCGCTGCCGCCCTCGAGGTGGCGGCGGACCTCCTCGACCTCGATCCGCGCCGCCTCCGCCACCGGGAAACCGCCCACGCCCGTCCCGAACGCCACGAGCGCGAGCGACCTCACGCCCAGCTCATCGGCCTTGCGGAGCGTCGAATCGGTGGCGCGGCGGATGATCTCGGCCGAGGTGGGGCCGCCCAGCTCCATCGTGGCGGCGTGGATTACCCAGCGGCACGGCATCTCGCCGCCGCCGGTTTCGACCGCCTCCCCGAGGCCGATCGGGGCGCGGGCATCGCTCTCGCGCTGGACCGACGGGCCGCCGGCCCGGGATATCGCCCCCGCGACGCCACCGCCATGCATCAGCCGAGTGTTGGCCGCGTTGGCGATCGCGTCGACCTCGAGCTTGGTTATGTCGGTGTCGAGGACCTCGATCATTGCGCCGCCAGGCGCCGGCCCAACCTAACCCACTTCGGCCGGCTCTTCCTCTTTGCCGGCCAACCGCTCGCGCCCGCGACGGACCGCGGCGATGAACTTCGACAAGTTCACCTCGAGCGTGTTCAAGATCTCGTCCGCGTAGTCCTCGGCTCCCAGCCGGATCTCGCGCTCCCGGGCCCGGGCGTCCTCGATGATGTCCTCGGCGGCGCGCTCGGCCTGCTTGGTGATCTCCTCCTCGGAGATCAGGCGCTCCTGGCGCTCGCGCGCCTCCTTGACGATCCGCTCGGCCTCGCGCTTGGCCTCGGCCAGCATCTCCTGGCGCTCCTTGACGATCCAGCGCGCCTGCTTGATCTCCTCGGGGATCGTGGCGCGCATCTGGTCGAGGATGTCGTAGATCTCCTCCTTGTCCACGCGGACCTGGTCGGTCAGGGGGAACGGCTTCGCGTTGTGGACGAGATCGTCGAGCTTGTCGATCAGTACCAGGACGTCCATCTCAAAACCTCTGTTTCGTCAGCGGCTAAGCCGTTCCTGCAAGGCCTTAGCCACCTCGTCGGGGACCAGCTCACTGATGTCGCCGCCGAACGTGGCCAGCTCCTTGACACCGCTAGAGCTGAGGAAACTGTACTTGGCCGAGGTCATCAGGTACACCGACTCCACGTCCGGGGCCTGGGTGCGGTTGAGCTGGTTCATCTCCAGCTCGTACTCGAAGTCGGAGATCGCGCGCAGCCCCTTGACGATCGCCATCGCCCCCCGCTCGCGCGCGTACTCCACCAGCAGCGAGCTGAACGGCTCGACCGCGACGTTGCCCATCTCCCGGGTCGCGCCCGCGATGAAGCCGATCCGCTCGTCGGTGGTGAACATCGTCTTGCCCTTGCGCCACGGGTGGTTGACCACCGCCACGATCAGCGTGTCGTACATCGCCGAGGCCCGCGCGATCACGTCCAGATGCCCCAGCGTGACGGGGTCGAACGTCCCGGGACAGATTGCGGATCGGTTATCGGGGGCCATAGATTCGGATCAGGGTCTCGCCGTATCGGCGCTCGTCGCCCAGAGCCAGATGGAGCTCCAGCGGGGCTCGGCGGTCACTCTCGGCGACGACGCGGGCCGCGGGTGCGAGCACCGGCGCCAGCGCCACCGAGAGCTTGCCCTGCAATTCGCTCGCGTGGCGGTATGGGGGATCGAGGAACACGAGATCGTATTGGTGGCGGGCGCCCCGTGCCGCCTCGAGGAAGGCCAAGGCGCTCTGGCGGCGCACCGCGGCGTCGGCCCCGAGCGCCTGCACGTTGCGGCGAATGGCGGCGATCGCGGCCTCGGAGGAGTCGACGAGCGTCGCCGCAGCCGCGCCGCGAGAGAGCGCCTCGATCCCCAGCGCGCCCGACCCGGCGAACAGGTCGAGCACCCGCGCGCCCGCCACAGAGCCCAAGATGCTGAACACGGCCTCGCGCACCCGGTCGGAGGTCGGTCGCGTCGCGCGGCCCCGCGGCGCCACCAGCGTCCGCCCGCCGTACACACCCGCGACGACCCTCACGCCCGGATCGGAGCGCGCGCCTCGGCGCCGTAGGCGCGGACCAGCGCGTCGCCGAGCAGCGCATGCTCGGGTTCCTGCAGCCCCGGATCGCCGTCGAAGATCCGGACCGCGTGGTTGCGGGCCCGCTCGAGCAGCTCGGCGTCGCGCGGAAGCTCGGCCACCTTGAACTGAGCACTCCCGTGCTGGCGAACCCCCACCAACTCGCCCTGGCCGCGCAGCTCGAGGTCGATGCCGGCGAGCGTGAAGCCGTCGGTGTGCGCAGCGAGCGCCCGCAGGCGCTGCGAGTCCTTGGGCCCGAACAGCAGGCACAGCGAGGCGTACTGCCCGCGCCCGATCCGCCCGCGGAGCTGGTGCAGCTGCGAGATCCCGTAGCGCTCGGCATCCTCGACCAGCATCACCGTCGCGTTGGGCACGTCGATCCCCACCTCGATCACCGAGGTGGCCACGAGCACGTCGGCCGCCCCGGACGCGAACGCCGCCATCGCCGCCTGCTTCGCCGCCGGCGTCATCTGGCCATGCAGCAGCACCACCTCGAAGTCGGCCAGCTCTCCCGTGCGCAACCGCTCGAACTCCGCCGTGGCCGCCCGGGCTTGCAAGAGCTCGGACTCCTCGACGAGCGGGCACACGACGAACGCCTGGCGGCCGGCGCGGAGCTCCTCGCGCATCCGCTCGTACGCCCGCTCGCGCTCGCCGGTGCTCGCGCACACGAACGTCTTGATCGGCTGGCGCCCGCGGGGCAGCTCGCGCAGGACCGTCTGGTCGAGGTCGCCGTAGTTGGCCAGGGCGAGCGTCCGAGGGATCGGCGTCGCGGTCATGTGGAGGACGTGGGGGCTCTCGCCGGATGGGCCCTTGGCATCGAGAGCGGCCCGCTGTCGCACGCCGAACCGATGCTGCTCGTCCACCACCGCGACGCCCAGACGGGCGAACGAGACCGTGTCCTCGATCAACGCGTGGGTGCCGACGATCAACGACAGCTCGCCGCTGGACAGCTTCCCGAGCAGGTCGGCCCGCCGGCGCCCCGGCGTCGCACCGGTCAACAGCCCCGCCGGGACCGCCTCCCCGGGCATCAGCGCCTGGATCGTCGCGAAGTGCTGGTCGGCCAGCGTCTCGGTCGGGGCCATCAGCGCCCCCTGGTATCCGTGCTCGACCGCGCGCAGCAGCGCGTACAGCGCCACGACCGTCTTGCCCGAGCCGACCTCGCCCATGAGCAGGCGCTGCATCGGCCGGGGCTGCGCCAGATCCTCGTCGATCGCGACCAGGGCGGCGCGCTGGTCCCCGGTCAGCGGGAACGGCAGCAGCTCCGCGAGCCAGCGCGCGGTCAGCGAACGCTCGTCGTCGAGCACGGGGGCGGTGCTCGCGTTCCGGCGCGTGGCCCGCCGGCGCATCCACGCCAGCTGGTCGAGGAGCAGCTCCTCGAAGGCGAGCCGGCGCCGGCCGGTGTCGGCGTCGGACGCCTGACGCGGCGAATGGCACGCGCGCAGGGCCCCGGCGCGGTCGGGCAGGCGCTCGCGAGCGCGCAGTCCCGTGGGCAGCGGCTCGACGACGTCACGCAGCGCGCCGGCGTGGTCGCGCACCATGGCCAGGATCTGCGTCGAGGTCAGTCCCTCGGTGGCGGGATAGTGCGCGACCGCGCCACCGTCCGCCACGGCCTCGTCGGTGCGCGCGTGCGACTGGACGCCGAAGCGGTTGCGCGCCTGGTACTTGCCGTGGAGCACGAGCCGCGTCCCGCGCGGGTACTTCTCGACCAGCCAGGGCTGGTTGAAGAACGCCACCTTCATCGACCCGGTCCCGTCTGCCACCGTCGCCTCGACGAGCGGGCGCATCCCGCGCCGCCTGACCGAGCGCGAGGAGATGCTCTGCACCTCGACCACGATCGTGGCCGCCTCTCCCGGGATCAGCTCGGCGAGCGCCCGCGCCTCACGCCGGTCGCGCGGCAGGTGCTCGAGCAACTCGCCGACCGTGAGCAGCCCCAGCGTCTGCGCCCCGTGCTGCGCCTTCGGGCCGGGCCAGTCGGGGGCAGCGGCCAGCCGGGAGGGGCGCGGGTAGCGGACGCCGGCGTCGAGGAGCGTGCCGCCGTCGAGCGGCTCAGTGCTGCCGAACGCCGTGGGGAGCACGGTCACGGATGATGGCGCGCGCCCCGGTCACTCAGCCGAGAGCAGCCACCAGTAGCTCGGCTGCCCGCCCTCGGACAGCTCGAACTCCACCTCGCCGGCGGCCAGCGCCTGCACCGACTCGTCGTCGAGCGGGACGTCGACGCCGCGCAGGCAGGTGATCAGCTCGGCGTTCTCGGCCAGGCCCTCGAGCACGCCGCGCAGCGCCTCCCGGGGGCGGCCCCAGGCGATGATCTGCTCGTCGATGAAGCCGACCGCGTCGCCCTCGCGGAAGCGGCCCTGGGCGTCGTCGCGCGCCGCCGGCGCCACCGCCCCCGTGCGCACGCGCTCGAGCGTCGCGGCCATCGCGGCGGCGTTCTCGGAGGCGGGGCGCGCGGGGTCGAGGCTCACCGCCGCGGCCAGGCCGGCTTGGGGCGAGCGAGACGGGACGACGTGCACGGCCTTGTCCGACAGATCCGCCGCGCGCTCGGCGGCCATGATCACGTTGGCGCTGTTGGGCAGGACGACGACCTGCTCCGCTCCGATCGCGTGGATCGCCGCCAGCAGGTCGTAGGTCGAGGGGTTCAGGGTGGGGCCTCCGTCGAGCGTCCGCACGCCGAGGCTCTCGAACAGCGAGCGCATGCCGTCGCCGACGACCACCGCGAGCGCCCCGCACAGCGCGGCCTCGCGCTGCGCGCCGGCGCTCAGGCGCTCCTCGCGCCGCTCGATCTGGGCGTGCATGTCGGCCACGTCGAGGTGCGAGACGGTCCCCACCTCGGCGAAGATCGCGGTGGCCGAGTTGGGGTCGTCGGTGTGCACGTGGACCTTGAGCGTGGTCTGATCGCCGACGATCAGGACCGAGTCGCCGAGGCGCTCGAGCGCCGCCACGAACCGCCGCTGCTCGAGGCCCGACCCGGTCACCGCGAAGTTCGTGCAGTACCGGTAGGTGCTCGAGGAGTGCTGGGGATGCGTGACGCGGGCGGGAGCGTGGTGCTCGAGCGCGGGCGGCTCGGAGCCGCGCAGCGCGCCCACGATCCCCGCGAGCAGCACGGTCAGGCCGTAGCCGCCGGCATCGACGACACCCGACTGGCGGAGCACCGGCAGCAGGTCGGGGCCGCGCTTGACCGAGTCCTGGCCGGCGGTCACCGCGCTCTCGATGATCTCGGCCAGCGCCGCGTTCTGCTCCTCGTCGGGGGCCTCGGCACCGAGCCGGGCGTCGGGCATGTGGGCAAGCTCGGAGGCAACGCGCACGGCCATCTCACGCACGACGGTGAGGATCGTGCCCTCGGCCGGATCGCGCACCGAGCCGTAGGCCTGATCGGCGGCGCGGGCGAGCGCGGCACTGATCAGGACCGGGTCGACGAGCTCGCCGGGGCGGCTGGCCAGCTCCTCGGCGGCGCCCCTGATCAGCTGCGAGAGGATCACCCCGGAGTTTCCGCGCGCCCCGAGCAGGGCAGCGCGCGCCACCGAGGCCACGATCTCCTCGCGCCCGATGTCGTCGATCGTGCGGTCCTCGGAGGCGCTGGCCAGGCGGTCGAGCTCCTGGAGCACGGCGCGCAGCGTGAGCACCATGTTGTCGCCCGTGTCGCCGTCGGCCACCGGGAACACGTTGAGGTCGTTGACCTCCTCGCGGCGTGCCTCGAGCGCCGCCAGCCCGGCCTGGACGACGGAGCGGAAGCGGACGATGCTGGGGTCGGACACTGGGGCCAGCACCCTAGCTGGTGTGCAAGCGCGCTTGCACGAGAGCTAATTGGCTTTGAGGACCTTGCCGGCCTTCAGGCACCGCGTACACACGTAGACCCGCCGGGGCGTGCCGGAGTCGTCGATCCGCACGCGCTGGAGGTTCGGGTCGAAGCGGCGCTTGGTCGCGACCATCGAGCGACTGCGGCTGTGCCCGAACGCGGGTCCCTTCTTGCACACGTAACACACCTTGGCCATCGGCGGCGAGTATAACCATGGCATTGGTTCAACTCCCGGAGGTGGGGTAGTGGTGCATCCCAATGGGTCGAAGAGCCGACCGGGGCGGTAGCGTCCGCGTGGGCATGGAGCTCCCCGAGCGCTATCAGTTGATCCGCAAGGTCGCCACCGGCGGCATGGCCTCGGTGTGGTGCGCCGAGGACCAGGTGCTCGGCCGCCGGGTCGCGGTCAAGCTCCTGTCCGACCCGTACGCCACCGATCCCACGTCGGTGCGCCGCTTCCAACGCGAGGCCCGGGTCGCGGCCCGGCTCTCGGGCCACCGCCACGTGGTCACGATCTACGACGTCGGCCGCTGCGCCGACGGGCGGCCCTTCATCGTGATGGAGTACCTGCCGGGCGGGACGGTGGCCGACGCGCTGCACGTCGGTGAGGTGGCCCCCGAGGAGGCGATCCGCTGGATTCGCGAGGCCGCCGGCGCGCTCGACTACGCCCACGGCCGCGGGGTCATCCATCGCGACATCAAGCCCGGGAACCTGCTCCTCGACTGCGATCGCGTGCTCCACGTGGCCGACTTCGGAATCGCCCGGATCGGCACCGACGACACGATCACGCGCTCGGACCAGGTGTTCGGCACCGCCGGCTACCTCTCCCCCGAGCGCGTCGTGGGCCGGCCGGCGACCGAGGCGAGCGATCGGTACTCGCTTGCCGTGGCGGCGTTCGAGCTGCTCGCCGGCGAGCGGCCGTTCACGGCGGAGCCGTTCGCGGCGCAGGCGCGCCAGCACCTCGAGGCGCCACCGCCGCGCGCCAGCGCGCTGAATCCGGAGCTTTCACGCCGCGTCGACGCGGTGCTGGCGCGAGGCATGGCCAAGGCCCCGGAGGACCGGTGGCCGAGCGCGTGCGCGTTCGCCGAAGCGCTCGAGGCGGCGGTCCACGAGCCCGCCCGCGAGCCGCGAACGGCCGTGCTCGGCGCGGGCGCTGCGCTGCGGCGCCCGGCGCGAACGCGGGGAGCCAGGCCGCAGGTCGCGGCGGCGGCCGCGCCCGAGCCCGTGGCGCCGCAGCGCCGCGCTCCGGCGGGCGCCGTCGCGGGCGACCCGCTACGCCCGTCCGCGCGCCGTGGCCCTCGGCGCACTCGCCGCGGGCGCGGTGGCGGTGGCGGCGATCCTGGCCACCCAGGGCTCATCGCCACACAAGCTCCAGACGGCCGCCCGCTCGCACGCGCTCGCCGCGCGCCCCGCTCAGCACGCCGCCGCGGCCCCGCGCGCGCCGGCGGTCAAGCACTCCGCCGCGCCCGCGCAGCAGGCGCCGGCCACGACCACGAGCGCCACCACGGCCGCCGCCGACGGGCGCGGACGCGCTCGAGGCCCGCGGGCACGCGCTGATGGTCGACGGGAACTACCAGCAGGCGATCCCGGTCCTGCGCCAGGCGCTGTCTGCGGCGTCGCCCAGCAGCCTCACCTACGCCTACGCGCTGTTCGATCTCGGCCACTCCCTCCGGCTCGCCGGCGACCCCCGCCAGGCGGTCCAGGTGCTGTGGCGGCGGATGCAGATCCCCAACCAGACCGACGTGGTGCGGGCCGAGCTGCAACTCGCGCTGCAGGAGCTCGGCCAGCAGACCAACGCGTCCGGTGGCGCGTCGCCCGGCGCGCCCGGGGCCGCCGGCGACGGAGGCCCCGCGCACAAGCCGAACCAAGCGCCCCCCGCGGGCCCGGCCGCCGACGCCGGCGGCGGCGGCGGTCAGGGGGATTGATCGATATGGGCCGCTATACGACCAATTTCGATCACACCCCCGCTACGCCGGCGCCGCCAGCCGCTCCTTGATCGCGAGCGCGGCCAGCGCCGCCTCGGCCGCGTGACGCCCGGTGTCGCGCTTGGACCCGCCCGCGACGCGCTCCATCGCCTGCTCGATGGTGTCGACCGTGAGCACGCCGAATCCGCACGGGACGCCGGTCTCGAGCTGGACCTGCTGAATACCCCGCGCCGCCTCGGCGCAGACCCAGGCGTAGTGGTCGGTCTCGCCCCGGATCACGGCGCCCAGGCAGACGACTGCGTCATACCGCCCCGAGCGCGCGGCGTACATCGCCGCGACCGGCAGCTCGAACGCCCCCGGGACCTCGAAGCGATCGACCTCCGACCTCGCCCCCGAGCGCGGCCCGTGCCCCCTCCTCCAGCCGCTCGCGCCAGCTCCTCGTAGAACGTGGCGACGCACAGCGCCACCCGGCGTGGCGTCATTCCGGGGACTCGAGCCGGCGCCGGTCGTGCTCCTGCTCGCCGTGGAGCATCTCCTCGTCGAGCGCCAGGCCCTGGTGGTGGAGCGTGTGGCCGAGCTTGTCGCGCTTGGCCCGCAGGTAGGCCTCGTTGTGGGGGTTGGGGACGTGCTGGATCGGGATCTGGTCGCTCACCGACAGCCCATAGCCGGCGAGACCCGAGATCTTCTTCGGGTTGTTGGTCAGGATGCGGATCGAGCTCAGGCCGAGGTCGACGAGGATCTGGGCCCCGATCCCGTAGTCGCGCAGGTCGGCGGGCAGGCCGAGGCGCAGGTTCGCGTCGACGGTGTCGAGTCCCTCCTCCTGGAGCTTGTAGGCGCGCAGCTTGTTGAGCAGCCCGATCCCGCGGCCCTCCTGGGAGAGGTACAGGAGCACCCCCCGCCCCTCGTCCTCGATCATCGACAGCGCCGACTCGAGCTGCTCGCCGCAGTCGCAGCGCAGCGAGTGGAACACGTCGCCGGTCAGGCACTCGGAGTGCACGCGCACGAGGACATCCTGCTCGCCTTCCACGTCGCCCTTGACGAGCGCCACGTGGTGCTTGTTGTCGACCAGCGAGCGGTAGCCGACGGCGCTGAACTCGCCGAACACGGTGGGCAGCTTGGTCGCGACCACGCGCTCGACCAGCTTCTCCGTGCGCCGGCGGTAGGCGACCAGGTCGGCCACCGTGATCATCTTGAGCCCGTGGCGCTCGCAGTACAGCTTCAGATCCGGGACCCGCGCCATCGTCCCGTCGTCGTTCATGATCTCGCAGATCACCCCGGCCGGGATCAGCCCGGCGGCGCGGGACAGGTCGACCGCCGCCTCGGTCTGTCCCACTCGCTCGAGCACACCGCCCGAGCGGGCCTTCAACGGGAACACGTGCCCGGGCTGGACGAGCTCGCGCGGGCTCGTCTCCGGGTCGATCGCGACCTGGATCGTGTGCGCCCGGTCCGCGGCGGAGATCCCGGTCGAGACGCCCGACCGGGCCTCGACCGACACAGTGAACGCGGTCTCGAACGCCGACTCGTTCTTGGCCGCCATCAGGTCGAGCCCGAGCTCGTCGCAGCGCTCGGGGGTGAGCGCCAGACAGATCAGCCCGCCGCCCTCCTTGCGCATGAAGTTGATCGCCTCGGGCGTGACGAACTGGGCCGCCATCGTCAGGTCGCCCTCGTTCTCCCGGTTCTCGTCGTCGCAGACGACGACCATCCTGCCCTGGCGCATGTCCTCGAGCGCCTCCTCGACCGTGGCGAAGGGTGATCTCACGCTCGTCATGCCGCGCTCCTCATCAGTCGCTCCACGTACTTGGCCAACACGTCGACCTCCAGGTTCACTTGCTGTCCGGGCCGCGCCTTGCCCAGGTTCGTCCGCTCCTGCGTCTCGGGAATCAACGCCACTGCGAAAGACGTTCTCCCGATCTCGGTCACGGTCAGCGACACGCCGTCGAGGGCCACCGAGCCCTTCTCGACGACGTAGCGCAGGAGCTCCGCCGGCGCCTCGATCTCCACCCGCCGCGCGAAGCCGTCCTCGCTCGCCGCCACGATCGTCCCGAGGCCGTCGACGTGGCCCTGCACGACGTGGCCCCCGAGGCGGTCGGTGGCGCGCAGCGGCAAGCTCCAGGTTGACCTCGGCGCCGGGCTCCAGCGCGCCGAGCGAGGTGCGCGCGAGCGTTTCGTTCATGGCCTCGGCGGCGAAGCCTTCGGCGCGCACCTGCGTCGCGGTCAGGCACACCCCGTTGACCGCCACCGAGTCGCCGGCGGCGATCTCGCCCCCCAGCGACGTGGCCACCGACACGACGGCGCCGCTCTCTGTGCGCTCCACCGCGACCACCGTTCCCAGGCTCTGCACCAATCCCGTGAACACCTTCACCACTCCTTCATCCGCGCTGAGACGAGTAGATCCTCGCCGATCCGCTCGCACTGCAGCGTGAGAGCGCGCACGGCGTCGGAGATCATCTCGACGCCCTCGCCCTCGAGCGGATCGCGCGCGGTCCGCCCGCCGAGGACCAGCGGGGCCAGGAACAGGCGCATCTCGTCGATCTCCCCCGCGTCGAAGAACGCGCCCGCGAGGTGAGGGCCGCCCTCGAGCAGGATCGACCCGATCTCCGCCGCGCCGAGCTGCTGGAGGGCCGAGCGCACGCGCGCCGGCTCGTGCTCCCCGGTGGCCACGATCACCTCGGCGCCGTGGGCCTCGAGCGCGTCGGTGGCGGCCCGCGGCGCGGCGCGGGAGACCACCACGATCAGCGGGACCTCGCGCGCGCTGGCGAGCAGCTTGGAGTCGAGCGGGAGCCGCGCGAGTGAGTCGAACACGATCCGCTGCGGCTGGCGCGCCACACCGTCGACGCGCGCGGTGAGCTGCGGGTCGTCCGCCAGCGCCGTTCCCACGCCTACCGCCACCGCGTCGCTCTCCGCGCGCCAGCGATGGGCCACGCGCCGGCTCTCCTCGCACGAGATCCACTTCGAGTCGCCGCTGCCGGTGGCGACCTTGCCGTCGAGCGTCATCGCCGACTTGAACAGCACCCACGGGCAGCCGGTGCGCGAGCGCTTGCGGAACGGCTGGTTGATCAGGCGCGCGCGCTCGGAGAGCTCGCCGTCGGCGATCACCACCTCGACGCCCTCGTCGCGCAGGATCCCGAGGCCGCGGCCGGCGGCATGCTCGCTCGGGTCATCGGAGGCCACGACCACGCGGCGGATTCCGGCGCGGCGGATCGCGTCGGTGCACGGCGGCGTGCGACCGTGGTGACAGCACGGCTCGAGCGACACGTACAAGGTGGCTTCATCGAGGTCGCGATCGCCCGCCGCCGCGATCGCCTCGACCTCGGCATGCGGACCGCCCAGGTTGCCGTGGAAGCCCTCGGCGATCACCTCCTCGCGATGGCCGATCACCGCGCCGACGAGCGGGTTCGGGCTGACCCGGCCGCGCCCCTGCTGCGCCAGCTCGATCGCGCGGGCGAGGTGGCGGCGATCGATGTCGGTTTGAGGCGCCATTGTCGGGTCATTGGGAGCATAGGGCCGCGCTTCGCGCGGCGTCCATGGGGCCGTTGCGCCGGCCGTCCGTGGACCGGCGCCCGCGCTTCACCCGCGACCGCAGGCGCCACCGCGAAGGCGGTACACGCTCATCTCCGGCCCGGGCAGGCGGTACTGGCGCGGGTAGTAGTCGATCGACCAGTCGAAGCTGAACGGCACCGGGTGCGCGCCGGCCGCGAACGGGCTCACGTGGTAGACGAGGCGGGCCCGCTCGGCCAGCGCCGAGTAGTAGGCGATCGCCTCCGGCGCATCGGCCGGCTGCGCGAACGCCCGCCCGGCCTGCAGCGAGCCGAGCACGACCCAGCAGTAGCCGCCGTTCACGTACTCGCTCAGGAGCTGCGGGCGCAGGACGCGCTCGTACTGGTCGACGACGACGTAGCGGAGCTGGCCCTTGGGGAGGGGGTGCAGGCGGGTGTCGACGTCGGTCAGCCAGGTCGGGTAGCGCCACCAGCGCTCGCCCGTCGGCGTGACCGCCAGCGAGCGGCCGACGTCGGTCGCCCAGGCGTCGGGCACGAGCGGCTCGATCACCACCCGCGCGCCGGCGGGCACGTGCGCCACCATCCAGGCGCGGGTCAGGTTCCGGGTGTCCGGGCGCGAGAGCACGGCGTCGTTGTGCAGCACCGCGCTCAGGCTCTGGCCGAGGAGGAGCACGGTCGCGAGCGCGCCGCCGATCAGGACCGGCACTCCGCGCGCGCGGGCGAGCCAGCGGACGAGCTCGACGGCAGCGTAGGCCGCGAGCAGCGAGACGATCGGAAACAGCGGCATCAGCCAGCGCCCGAAGTAGCGCTGCTGCTCGCCCATGAACACGATGAACGCGATGCACACCGGGATCAGGGCGAGCGCCAGCCCGATCCGCCGGCGCACCACGAGCATGATCGCGCCGGCGATCGCGGCGAGCGCCGGCCCCCAACCGAGCCCCCAGGTGAATGTCCACAGGTAGTAGCCGATCCCGTTGCCCGGTTTGGTTCCGAGCTTGACCGGATCCGCGCCCGCCGCCTCCGAGGCCTGCTGCGAGACGCCGGCGGAGAAGTCCGAGAAGTGGATGACCGCGTATGGGTTGGCGAGCACGAACGCCGCCAGCGCCACCCCCGCTGCCAGCGCCAGCCGCCGCGCCGCCTGAGCGAGCGAACCGTCGGAAGCGTCGCAGACGGCAGCCACGATCAGGCAGAAGGCGGTGAAGCCGCCCGTGTACTTGGTCGCCGCGCCCAGGCCCACGCCGATGCCGGCCAGCACGTAGTCGCGCCGGCGCCCGCGCCGCATCACGCCCGCCGATGCGTAGAGGGCGAGCGCCACCGGCGCGAGCGTGGGCACGTCGTTGAGGGCGAGGTGGCTGTAGAAGATGGGCAGGAACGCGAGTCCGAAGATCGCCGCCCCGAGCAGCCCCACCGTCCGATTGAAGAACCGCCCTCCGGCGAGGTAGGTGAGCCAAACCGCGGCTGTCCCCAGCACGGCGGCGGTGACTCGCGCGACGACGAACACCGTGGTGGGGTCGGCGGCGTAGGTACGCATCACGGCGTCCGCGCTCCCGAACCACAGCTCGAACACGATGTGGAGCAGGTACGTGTACCCGGGCGGGTTGAGGAAGTAGTGCGGGTTGAGGTCGTGCGAGAAGAAGCCGACCGCCCGCGGCACGAAGTGCGTCGCCTCGTCGGAGTTGTAGCTGTAGGGCAGCCCCGATTTGATCCCCCAAAGCCGCAGCGCGAGAGTCGCGATCAGGAGCAGGAGGAGCGCCGGAATGTGCAGGCTCGCGGCCGCCGGGCGCGGGAACCGGCGTGCTCGCGGCTCGAGCGGCGGCGCCTGCTCAGAGGCGACTGCCGGCGTGCTGACGGTGGCGGTATCCATTCTGCTCCGCGCGAGTATCCCGCTACCGTGTGTCGACCATCCGCGGGCCCCCGGCGCGCTCGTCCGATCCCATGAAGCTGATCATCCAGATCCCCTGTTTCAACGAAGAGTCCCAGCTTCCCGTCACGCTGAGCCGGCTCCCGCGCGAGGTCGCCGGCTTCGACGAGGTCGAATGGCTGATCATCGACGACGGCTCGACCGATCGCACGATCGAGGTCGCGCGCGCGGCCGGGGTCGACCACGTCGTGCGCCTGACCAACCACAAGGGGCTGGCCGCCGCCTTCCAGGCCGGGCTCGACGCGGGGCTGAAGCTGGGCGCCGACGTGATCGTGAACACCGACGCCGACAACCAGTACGAGGGGACGGACATCCCGAAGCTGGTCGAGCCGATCGTGCGGGGAGCGGCGGACATGGTCGTCGGCGACCGCCAGGTGCAGACGATCGAGGAGTTCTCGGCCTTCAAGAAGCTGCTCCAGCGCCTCGGCTCCTGGGTCGTGCGCCAGGCCTCGGCCACGGAGATCCCCGACACCACCTCGGGCTTCCGCGCGTACAACCGCGAAGCGGCGCTCCAGATGCAGGCCGTCTCGCGCTTCACCTATACGCTCGAGACGATCATCCAGGCGGGCAAGCTGCTCGTCGCGGTCGACCACGTCCCGATCCGCACGAACGCCAAGACGCGCGAGTCGCGCCTGTTCCCCTCGACCGCGTCCTACGTGCGCCGCAACGCGCTCTCGATCTTCCGCGTGTACTCGCAGTACCAGCCGCTCAAGGTGTTCTGGACCGGCGCGCTGATCATGGGCCTGCCCGCCGTGGCGCTGTTCATCCGCTTCCTCATCTACTACCTGAGCGACCCCCACACCGCGCGCGGTCACATCCAGTCGCTGATCGGCGGCGCGGTCCTGTTCATCGGCGCGATGCTGCTCGGCTCGCTCGGCGTGATCGGCGACCTGCTGGATGCGCAGCGGACGCTGTCGCAGCGCACGTTCGAGCGCGTGCGCCGGATCGAGCTCCAGCTCGGGATCGAGCCCTCGCACTACGAGCCGGCGGCGCCGGCGCGCCCACACCCGGCCGGCGACCGGATCGCGGCCGGCTCCGAGGGCGACGGGGTGGGCGGGCATCCCAGCCCCGAGGCGCTCGAGGTATGAGCGCCACCGGTCAGGCGGTCCCGACCGGCAACACGTTCGACAAGTACGGCTCGACCAACCCCGTCGTGCGCCGGCTGATGGCGGGGTTCGAGGGCGCGCTGGACGAACTGTTCACGCGGGCGGCGCCGGAGTCGGTGCTGGACGTGGGCTGCGGCGAGGGGGTGCTGACCTCGCGCTGGGCGGAGCGGCTGGGGTCGGGGCGCGTCGTGGGCGTCGACCTCGACGATCCGAAGCTGGCGGCCGAGTGGGCCGCGCGCGGTGCGCGTGAGAACCTCACGTTCCAGGCGCTCGCCCCCGGAGATCTGCCCTTCGGGGACGGTGAGTTCGATCTGGCCGCGGCGATCGAGGTGCTCGAGCACGTGCCCGATCCCGAGCGCACGGTGGCGGAGATGGCCCGGGTGGCGCGGCGTCACCTGCTCGTGTCGGTCCCGCGCGAGCCGCTGTGGCGGGCGTTGAACGTCGCGCGAGGCGCGTACGTGCGCGAGCTGGGCAACACGCCGGGGCACGTCAACCACTGGTCGCGGCGGGCATTCGTGCAGCTGCTGGCGCGCCACGGCGAGGTGGTCGCAGGCGCGCTCGCCGTTTCCCTGGACGATGCTGCTCGTGCGCGTGGGCTGATGGCGAGCGGCGTCCGGACGCCCGCCGGCCAGCCGGCCCCGGGGTCGAGCGACGGCGGAGCCCCCGCGAGCCAGGACTACGCCTCGGGCGCACGGGTCCTGACGATCGGGATCGCCTCGACGGGGCTGTTCACGTTCGCCTACCTGGCCACGGCGAGCCACGTGCTGCGGCCGGGCGCCTACAGCCGGATCTCCGTCTGCTGGGCGATCATGTTCGTGATCCTGTCGGTGATCTACCGGCCGATCGAGCAGCTGCTCTCGCGCACGATCGCCGACCGCGCCGCCCGCGGCGCCCATGGGCACATCCTGCGCACGCCGGCGATCATCCAGGCGTCGTTCGCGCTGCTGTTCCTGGTGGTGGCGCTGGCGCTCCGCCGTCCGATCGAGCGCCACCTGTTCACCGGCTCGAGCGCCTTGTACTGGATCCTCGTGATCGGCGTGCTCGCCTACGCCGCGAGCTACTTCGCGCGCGGGTGGCTGGCCGGTAACAGGCGCTTCGCCCTGTACGGCGGGCTGGTGTTCCTCGAGTCGACGAGCCGGTTCCTGTTCGCTCTGGCCGTGGCCGTGGGGATCGGCTCGGGCCAGGGCGCCGTCGGGCTGGGGATGGCGGTGGCGCCGTTCGTCTCGCTGACCGTGATCCCGTTCGCCTTCCGGCGGGTCCGCTCACGCGTCGAGGACCGCGCCACCCGGGAGGTCGAGGTGGCGGACGCCGCGCGGGAGGGTCCCGCGCACGCCCAGGTCGAGGAGGTGACGACCGACCTGTCGCTCAGGCACGGGACCGGGTTCGCGGTGGCGGTGGTGGCGATCATGTTCTCCGAGCAGACGCTGATGAACGCCGGCGTGCTCGTCGTGGCCGCGAACTCGTCGTTCAACCTCACGCTCGGCCTGACCGGGTTCGTGTTCAACGTGCTGCTGATCGTGCGCGCCCCGCTCCAGCTCTTCCAGGCCGTTCAGACCTCGATCCTCCCCCACCTGACGGGTCTGAACGCGCGCGAGTCAGGCGAGGAGTTCCACCGGGCGATCCGCCTGACCGTGCTCGTGATCGCCGCGTTCGCCGGCGCGGTCGCCATCGGCCTGCTCGCCGTCGGCCCGTCCGTGATGACCGCGCTGCTCGGCGACAAGGGCTTCCACTACGCCCGCTTCGGGCTGGCCATCGTCGGGCTCGGGATGGGACTCCACCTAACCGCCGGCACTTTGAACCAGGCGGCGCTGGCGCGCGGACGGGCGCCGGCGGCGGCGGTGGCGTGGCTGATCTCGGCGGCGCTGTTCGTCCTGCTCGTCGCCGAGCCGACGATCTCCAACGAGGTCACGCGGGTCGAGGTGGGCTACTTCACCGGGGCGCTCGTGCTCTGCGGGCTGCTCTGGGCGGTGTATCGCCGGGGCCCGGCGCCCACCTGAGGGCGAGGGTTGGTCGAAAACGGGCCCATATTTCCCGTTTTCGACTCCGCCCGGCGATCTGGCGGGGGTTGGTCGAAAAGGGGCCCGTATTTCCCGTTATCGACCCCGCTCGGCGATCTGGCGGGGGTGGGTCGAAAACGGGCCCATATTTCCCGTTTTCGACCCCGCCCCCTCGGTTCAGGTGGCGCCGGCCGCGGCGGTGAGCGCGGTGTAGGCGGCGCCCGGGTCGGTGGCGCCGAACACCGCGGAGCCCGTGACCAGCAGGTTGGCGCCGGCCTCCGCGCACGGCCGCGCCGTCTGCTCGTGCACGCCACCGTCGACCTCGAGCGCCACGTGCGCCGGCAGGGCGGCGCGCAGGCGCGCCAGCTTGTCCAGGGAGGCCGGGATGAACTCCTGTCCCCCCCACCCCGGGTTGACGCTCATGCACAGGGCCAGGTCGAGCGACTCCCCGGCGACGTCGGCGAGAGCCTCGGCCGGCGTGCCCGGGTTGAGCGCCGCACCGGCGGTGCAGCCGGCCTCGCGGATCGCGCCCAGCGTGTAGTGCAGGTGCGGCGTCGCCTCGACGTGGATCGTGATGTTGTCCGCCCCGGCCTTCGCCACCTCGCTCACCTGGCGCTCGGGCCGCTCGATCATCAAGTGGACGTCGACGAGGCCGCCGGCGGCGTGGATGCGCTCGGCGATCGCGCCCACCATCAGCGGCCCGAACGTGATCGGCGGGACGAAGTGACCGTCCATCACGTCGACGTGGATCACCCGAGCGCCGGCGGCGAGGACCTCGTCCACCTGCGCGCCGAGCCGCGCGAAGTCGGCCGAGAGGATCGACGGCGCGACGCGCAGCTGGTGCAGGATGCTCTCCGGCACCCGCTACACCGCCCGGAGCATGCTCCCCTGACAGTGGTTGCAGGCGACGATCGCCGTGCTCGACATGCGCACGATCGTCGAGTGCTCACCGCAGTTGGGGCACACCGAGACGAGCTCGTAGCGATGGAGGCAGTACAGGCAGCGGTAGCGCCCCGCCACCGCCGTCGGCCGCAGCCAGGGCTCGCCGCACCCCGGACAGTCCGGCCCGAGCTTGAAGGGAGAGTCGCTCACGCCTCCGAGACTGTAGAAGACTTGGCGGCGCCGACCCCGGGCGGAGCTGACACGGTGGCGCCGGCCCCGGGCGGAGCTGACACGGTGGCGCCGGCCCCGGGTGGAGCTGACACGGTGGCACCGGCCCCGGGTGGAGCTGACACGGTGGCGCCGGCGCACCTACGCCCCGCGGCTACCCCGCCGCTGCAACCGCGCGATGAAGAACCCGTCGGTCCCGTCCCGGTGCGGGAGCAGTTGCCGTGCCCCCTCGAGCTCCCAGCCCCGTTGGCGCTCCAGAAACAGGTCTATCACTTCGGAGCTCTCGAAGCGCGAGATCGTGCAGACCGAGTAGACGAGGACCCCTCCGGGGCGGGTCACGGTGGCGCCGGCGTCGAGAATCCGCGCCTGGAGCTCGGCGAGCTGCAGGATCGACTCCGGCGCGACCCGCCAGCGCAGGTCGGGGCGCGACTGGAGCGTCCCGAGACCGCTGCACGGCGGGTCGACCAGCACCCGGTCGTACGGTCCGTCCCGCACGCGGCACGGACGCATCGCCGGGCTCGACGCGCACGCAGCCGGCGCCCATCCGGGCGCAGGTCGCGGCGAGGGCGCGGGCTCGCCCGGGATGGCGCTCGACCGCCACGACCACCCCCTGGTCCTCCATCAGCGCCGCCAGGTGGGTCGTCTTTCCGCCCGGGGCGGCGCACAGGTCCAGCGCCCGGTCTCCGGGCTCGGGCGCCACCGTGCGCGCCACGAGCATCGAGCCCCGTGACTGGGGCATGAGCGCCCCCGAGCGCCACAGCTCGGACCCGTGCGCGTCCCAGGGCGCCTTTAGCACCAGCCCCTCGGGGAGCTCGGCAGCGCCGCGCGCCGGGACCGGAAGAGCGTCGGCCACGGCCTCGACCGACGCCGTCAGCGTGTTCACCCGCAGGGCCGACTCGGCCGGCCGGTTGACCGCCGCCAGCAGCGCCCTTGCCTCCTCCGCGCCGAGCTCCTCCCACCAGCGCGCCGCGAGCCAGCCGGGCACCGAGTGCATGATCGCGGCGCCCTCCGGAGTGGAGTCGTCGAGCGAGGCCAGCAGCGCCTTCCGCTCGGCTGCGGCGCGCCGCAGCACCGCGTTGACGAGCCCGCCGCCGCCCCGGCTCACCCGCTTGGCCAGCGCCACCGTTTCGTTGACCGCGGCGTGGTCGGCGATCCCGTCCATGTAGAGCAGCTGCACCAGTCCGAGGCGGAGCGCCGCCAGGACCGCCGGCTCGAGGCGCTCCAGCGGACGCGAGGACAGCCGCGCCGCGAAGTGGTCGAGCGTGGCGCGCCGCTGGATCGTCCCGTACGCGAGCGCCATCGCCAGCGATCGCTCGCGCGGTTCGAGCTCCGCGGCCTCGCCCGTGAAGGCGCGATCGGCGTACGCGCCGTGCTCGAACACCCGGCGGATCACCCGCAGGGCGCACTCGCGCGCGCCGAGCGCCCGCGCCCTGCCCGCGGTCCTACCCGCCGCGGCCATGGAGGCCCCGGACGTAGTCCTCGCCGCTCATCGCCCGGCGCCCGGGCGGCTGGACCACGAGCAGCTCGAGTCCGCCCTCGCCGCACCACAGCACGGGCTGCCCCGCCGCCACCGACACCGTACCGGCGACACCGGCGACACCCGCGACACCGGCGACACCGGCGACACCGGCGCCGCCCGCCACGCGTGCCGCGTGGACGCCGAGGCGCACGTCGCCGAGCTCGACGAACGCGCCGATGTGCGGCGTCAGCGCCCGTACGACCCGCTCGAGCTCCACCGCCGGCCGCTCCGGATCGAGCCTGCGATCCTCGGGCCCGATCTTCTCGGCGTAGGTGGCGCTTTCGTCGTCCTGGGGCGAGCATGGCGGATCCTCGTCGAGCGCGCGCACCAGAAGCTCCCCGCCGGCGCGCGCCAGCCGCTCCGCGAGCGATCCGTACGTGTCCTCGGCCGCGATCGCCTCCTCGACCTGGAGGCACACGGGCCCGCTGTCGAGCCCGGCCGTCACCTCCATGATCGACACGCCCGTCTGCTCGTCGCCGGCCATGATCGCCCGCTCGATCGGGGCGGCGCCCCGCCACCGGGGAAGCAGCGACGGGTGCACGTTCAGCATCCGGTGCGCGGACAGGAGCGGCTCCTTGATCAGCGCGCCGAACGCGCACACGCACACCACGTCAGGCTGAGCGGCGGCGATCCGTGCCCGCGCCGCCTCGTCGTTGACCGAGTCGGGCTGATCGAGCGCCAAGCCCAGCTCGCGCGCCACCTCGGCCACGGGCGGCGAGGCCAGCCGTCGCCCGCGGCCCCGCGGCCGGTCGGGACGGGTGAGGACCAGTGCAGGCCGGTGCGGGCACCCCGCCAGGCGCCGCAGCACGACGGCCGCGAACTCCGACGTCCCGAGATAGACCGTGCGCAATCCGGAGGCCGGTCAGGCGGCCTGCTGAGCCTCGCGCAGGATCCGCATCGCTTCCTTGCGCTGATCGCGGCTCGTGCGGTCGAGGATCAGCACCCCGTCGAGGTGGTCGACCTCGTGCTGGATCACGCGCGCCTCCAGCCCGGAGGCCTCGATCAGGATCTCCTCGCCGTGCGCGTCCTGGGCGCGGACCCGGACGTGCACGGCCCGGTCGACGTCGACGAGCACGGAGGGCAGGCTAAGGCAGCCCTCCTGCATCTCCTCGGTCTCCTGACCGGTCCACTCGATCACCGGATTTACGAGCGCGCCGAGCGGACCGTGCGGCTGGGTGCGATAGACGAGCAGCCGGTGGAGCACGCCGACCTGGGTGGCGGCCAGCCCGACGCCGATCGCGTCGTCCATCAGCTGCCCCATCCGGTCGATCTCGGTACGCAGGGCGTCGTCGAAGCGGTCGATCGGCCTGGCCTTGGCCCGGAGCACGGGATCGCCGAAGCTGCGGATCTGGGCCAGCGCGCGATCCCGTCGCGCAGCGAGGACGGGGTCGAGCTCCTCGTCCTCGGCGGGCTCGCCCTCGACCTCGACGTCGTCCTCCGCGGCGTCGAGGTGTTCCTCGACGTCGTCCTCCGCGGCGTCGAGGTGTTCCTCGACGTTGGGATGCTCGGCCACGCTGCGAAGTCTATTGCGGGTCTACATCGACGCTGACGCTGACGCCCGCCTGCGCCGCCGCCGGCGCCCAGCCGCTCGACCGCGGCGCCCACGGCGGTGATCGCCGCGTCGCGGTCCGCGGCCTTGATGACGAGCTGGAGCCGGGCACGCCCGCGCAGCCGGAACATCGGCGCGGGGCCCAGCACGGTCGCGCCCGGCGGCGCGATCGCGCCCGGCGGCGCGATCGCGTCCCGCAGCGCCTGCGCACGCTCTCGCGCCGGCGCCGGCTCGAGCGCGGAGCAGATCACCCGGATCAGCGCGCCGAAGGGCGGATAGCGGAGCGCCTCGCGACGCTCGAGCTCGTCGGCGAGGAACCCGTCGGAGTCGTGCCGGGAGGCGTAGCGGATCGCACGCGCGCTCGGCGCCAGCGTCTGGACGAGCACGGTCCCGCCGGCCGCTCCGCGCCCGGCGCGCCCCGCCAGCTGCGTGACGAGCGCGAACGTCCGCTCCTCGGCGCGGAAGTCGGGGAAGCGCAGCGTCTGGTCGGCGTCCATCACCACCCCGAGCGTCACGTCGGGGAAGTCGTGGCCCTTGGCCACCATCTGCGTGCCCACGAGCACGCCCGCCGGGGCCGCCTCGAACGCACTGAGCGTCTGGACCAGACGGTCGCGCCCGCCGGCGTCGGCGTCGAGCCGGAAGATCGGGAACGAGCCGGCGCCGAGCGCCTGGCGAAGCTCGTCCTCGAGCCGCTCGGTGCCGGCGCCGTGGCGCGCGAGCGCGACCGAGCCGCAGGCTCGCGCAGCGCCTCGGCACCCGCGCCCGGTGCCCGCAGTGGTGGCAGGCCACGAAGCCTTCGGCGCGGTGCAGCACGAGCGCGACCTCGCAGTTGGGGCACATCGACACCTGGCCGCAGGCGCGGCAGGAGAGGAAGTTCGACCAGCCACGGCGGTTCAGGAGCACGATCGCCTTGCCGCCCGTGCGGCGAACGTCGCTCAGCGCCATCCGCGTGCGCGGGTGGAGCGGATGGTGGTGGCCGCGCATGTCGAGCACCTCGACCGGAGGCAGCGGCCGGCCGTCGATTCGCGCCGGGAGGCGCAGCCGCGCCAGCTCGGCGACGCTCTCGGGGCGCGGAGTGGCGCTCCCTGCGAGCAGCACCGCACCGTTCCGGCGCACCCGCTCGAGGGCCACCGTGCGCGCGTCATAGCGGGGATCCCCCTCGTGCTTGTAGGAGGAGTCGTGCTCTTCGTCGACGACGATCAGGCCGACGTCGGCCAGCGGGGCGAAAACGGCCGAGCGCGGCCCGACGCAGACGCGCGCGCGCCCGTCACGCAGCGCCATCCACTCGCGGTGGCGCTCGCCCGCCGAGAGCGCGGAGTGGAGCACGGCCACGACCTCGCCGAAGCGGGCGCGGAAGCGGCCCACGACCTGCGGCGTGAGCGCGATCTCGGGGACGAGCACGATCGCGTCGCGCCCTCTCGCGAGCGTCGCCTGCACGGCGCGCAGGTACACCTCGGTCTTGCCCGAGCCGGTCACGCCGTGCAGGAGGAAGGCGCGATGCACAGTCGCGGCCAGCGCGCGCTCCACCGGCTCCAGCGCTCGCCGCTGCTCCTCGGTGAGCGGCGGCGGCTCGCGCAGCCGCGCCCCCACTTCGGGAGCGGGCCGCGCCTCGGACTCCGTCAACGCCACCCACCCCTTGCGCTCGAGCCGGCGGAGGATGGGGGTGCCGACCGGGGCGGCCGGCCGCGGTCCGCTCTGCGCGAGCGCGCGCAACGCCGCCCGCTGGCCCTGCGTCAGCTCCGCCTCTGCCAGAGCGCTCCGCCCGGCATCGGTCAGCTCGGCCACCAGCACCCTCCGGGGCCGCACGGGGCGGCGCCCCGCGCCGGGCGCGAGCACGAGGCCAAGCGCGCGCGCCGTCGTCGAGCAGTACTCCCGGGCCATCCAGCTCGCGAGCTCGACCAGGTCGGGCGGGATCGCCCCGGGTAGCACCGCCTCGGGCTCGACGAGCCGCTCCGGGTCGAGATCTGAGCGCGCCGCCAGCCCGGTGACCACGCCGAGCGTGGTGCGCGCTCCGAACGGGACGCGCAGCAGCGATCCGACCTCGACCCCCTCCTGGCCGGCCGCCAGGCGGTAGTCGAACGGTCCGCGGACGGCCCGCGTGGTGGTCAGCGGCTCGACCCGCGCGATCGCCGCCGGCGGTTGGCACTCCAGCGCGTTCATCGGGGATCGCAGGGTAGAGTGCGGCCAGGATGACGGCCGATGGGCGCGCGGGCCAGTTGCCGACCGAGGCGATCCTGGGGCTGTGCGACAAGGTGCTGGGCGAGGTCGGTCGGCGCAGCCACCGGTTCGCGTGGCTGCGGGCTCCGGGATCGGTCGCCGACGCCTGGCTGCCGGTCGAGGCCTATTACCCCCGCCAGCGCCTGGTCGTCGTCTGTCGCTCCGAGCGTGCGCCCTACGATCATCTGTTCGCCGAGCTCGTGCCCGAGCACGGACTGCGCCTGCTCCAGATCGCCCCGGTCGAGCTCGGCGGCGACGCGGCGATCGCCGAGCCGTTGCTCCGGCGGATGATCGCCCGGCTGCCCGCCCCGCCTGATCGCGCCGCCGAACCCGAGACGCGCCCGCGGTCCTCGCGCCTGCGGAGCGAGCGCGGGCAGGCCACGAGCCCTGCGCCCCGCACCCCGGAGCCGCCCCGCCGGCGTACGGCACCGGAGCCGCCCCGCCGGCGTACGGCGCCGGAACCGCCACGCCTGAACCGAGTCGCCACCGCGCGCACCGCGCCCGCCACGTCCGGCGGGCACGCTGAGACCGTCGCCGTCGGCGTGCTCGCCGGTCGTGGTGCTGAGCGCGGCGTGCGGCGCTGAGCTGGTACTGGCGGTGATCGTGGTGGCGCTCGACTCTGGCCGGATCGTGCTCGGCCTCGGGATCGCCTTCGACGCCTGCGCGCGGGTCCTGGGAACACTCGACGCGGGGCGGGTGGGCAAGACCGGGTGGGCGTGGACGACCGCGATCATCGGATCGCCGGCGGTGGCCGCCGCGGCGGTGCTGTGGCCGCGGCCCCGGCGCTCGGGCCGGCTGTCCGCGCCGGGGGAGATTCCGACCGAGGCGGCGCCGCTGGCCGGCCTGATGGCGACGGTGGCGCTGGTGTGCGTGATCGTGGGCCTCGTCTCCTGACGGGCTGATTACGGCGATGCGTGCGATCCACCCAGAGCCCGGCGAGTACCTCGTCTTCCGCGGCCATCCCTCGTGGCGGTCGATGCTCGGCTTCTACCTGAAGTGGCTGCTCGTGGCGGTGGTTGCGGGCACCGCCGCCGGGGTGGCGAGCAGGAGCGCCGGCCACCGGGCGCAGCCGCTCTGGGTGATCGCCGGAGTACTGATCGTGTTCGTGATCGGCCTGCTGCGCGGCGCTCTCAGGCGCGCCCGCACGACGTACACGATCACCGACCGGCGGCTGACGATCGAGCTGGGCCTGCTCTCCCGCGAGGTCCACGAGGCGGGGCTCGACCGCATCCAGAACGTGCGCTGCCGCCAGAGCCTGACCCAGCGGATGCTGGGCGTGGGCACGCTCGAATTCGACACCGCCGGTGGCGCGGAGTTCGACTTCGCCCTCAGAGGCGTCGAGCACCCGCGCCGCCTTGCCCGGGCGGTCGATCGCGCGCGGCAGGAGCGCGCCTAGCCCCTGCCGCCCCTGCTAGGCCGGCGAGACCGCGGTGCCGAGGCCCGCGGCCTCGCGCAGCGCCGCGGCCTTGTCGGTGCGCTCCCACGTGAAGTCGTGGTCCTCGCGGCCGAAGTGGCCGTAGGCGGCGGTCTTCTGGTAGATCGGCCGGTGGAGCTTCAGGTAGTGGCGGAACGCTCCGGGGCGCAGGTCGAAGTGATCGCTGATGAGCTCGAGGATCTGCGCCCGGCCGATCTTCTCGGTGCCGAACGTCTCCACCATCACCGACACCGGATGGGCAACCCCGATCGCGTATGCCACCTGCACCTCGGCGCGGTCGGCCAGCCCGGCCGCGACCACGTTCTTGGCCACGTATCGCGCGGCGTACGCGGCCGAGCGGTCGACCTTCGACGGGTCCTTACCGCTGAAGGCGCCGCCGCCGTGGCGCGCCATGCCCCCGTAGGTGTCGACGATGATCTTGCGCCCGGTCAGGCCGCAGTCGCCCATCGGGCCGCCGATCACGAACCGGCCGGTCGGATTGACGAGGAAGTTCTTGTTGAGCTTGCGGGCGTCGTACAGGTCCACGGGAAGCACGGGCTCGACCACGTGCTCCCACATATCCTCCTTGAGCAGCGACTCGGCGCCATCGCGGTGCTGGGTGGAGATCAGCAGCTTCTCGATCTCCGCCGGGCGACCGTCGACGTAGCGAACTGTCACCTGCGTCTTGCCGTCGGGCCGGAGGTAGGGCAGGATCTCCGCCTTGCGCACGTCGGCCAGCCGCTTGGCCAGCTTGTGCGCGAGCGAGATCGGCAGCGGCATCAGCTCCTCGGTCTCCCGCGATGCGTAGCCGAACATCATCCCCTGGTCGCCGGCACCGGCGAGGTCGAGCTCGTCGTCGTCTCCGGGATCGGTCCGCGCCTCCCATGCCTTGTCCACGCCCTGGGCGATGTCGGGCGACTGCTTGTCGATCGCGTTGATGACGGCGCAGGTGTGGTAGTCGAATCCGTATTCGGCGTCGACGTAGCCGATCCGCTTGATCGTCTCCCGCGCCACCTCCTGGATGTCGACGTATGTGGAGGTGGTGATCTCGCCCGAGACCACGACCAGGCCCGTGTTGACGAGCGTCTCGCAGGCCACCCGTCCAGACGGGTCGTCGCGCAGCACGGCGTCCAGCACGCCGTCGGAGATCTGGTCGGCGATCTTGTCCGGGTGTCCCTCGGTGACGGACTCGGACGTGAACAGGAACTCGTTGTCGGAAAGCGTGGTCATGAGATCTGGAGAAACAGCTCCGCGGTCGTGTCGGCCTCCCCACTCGTCGAGCTGGCGCCGACGGCCCTGATCCGGTTCAGGTCCGGGCCGAGGTCGCGCACGCGCGCGCTGCGCACCAACCCTGTCTGCTCGCCAAGGGTGAGGAGCTGGCTTAAGTCGAGAAAGAGTAGCGAGGTCACTCGCGAAGGGCGATTCGCCCAGACGCCGCGATACGCCCGCTCGCCGGCCAGCGGCTGGCCCGGGCTCGCCACCTGCGCGATCGCTCCGAGACTGGTGGACACGACCACGTCGTCCCCGAGCACGGCATAGTCGAGCTGCAGGCCGGGCGAGAACGCGAACTGCCGCGCCGTCACCTCGCCGGCCTGCTGATCGCTCCATTCCGGGACCTGCCCCGCCGCGTCTCCCGTGGGCGCGAAGACCTGCGCCAGAGGAGCCTCGAGCGCCGCCAGGGTCGCCCGGGCGCCACTCGGAGACGGCGTGTGCGCCACCAGCGTCACCCCCGGCCCGCTCGCACCGCCGCTCGCCCCCGCACCCGCACCCGCACCCGCACGCCCACCGGGGGTCACGATGATCGCCGTCTCGTGGCCGAACACCGAGAGGACGCCACCCGACGTTCACGCCCTCGCTGGCGAGCGCGCCACCGAGGCGCGCGAGCAGCGGGCCGAGGCCGCTCGCCAGCCCCAGCTGGGCCGTCGCCGCCAGTACCGTGGGCCCCGCTCGCCGCAGATCGCCGACGTCCAGCATCAGCGCCGCGCCGGCCGGAACGTGCCCCGCCAGCGTGGGCGCGAACGCGGCCGGGCGCGCCCGCGTGGGGTCGCCCGCCAGCGCGAGATGAACCCGGACCGCGGCGCCGCCCGCGGCCGGCGAGAGGGCCACCGTCGCCCCGCGCAGGCCGGGCTGCGAGAGCAGCGCGGCCAGAGCCCCGAGCACGCCGCCGCGCGGCTCGAGCACCCGGTTGACGCCTGCCGCGGAGACGTATGCGTCGAGCACTCGTGCGGCGGGCTCTCCGGCCGCGGCGGCGCGGTACGCGGAATCGGCGGCCAGCGACTCCACGCGGCCGGCGGACGCGTCGATCGCCGCGCGCACGCTGGCGTCCTGGCCGGCCAGCAGGTAATGGCCGACGAAGGCGATCTCGGTCCCCGCCGTGGTCCGGTACAGCGCCACGCCGCCGTAGGAGCCAACCCGCACCGCGCCGGTGTCGAACAGCGGCCCGGAGCGGCGCACCTCGAGCACGATCAGCGACCCGGCGCTCGCGCCCCGCGTGTCGAGCACGGCCAGGGCCGCCTCGCGGCCGAGCCACGGCCGGATCTGCCGCGCGAAGTCGAGCGGGACGCCGCCGCCGAGCATGCTGCTCAGGCGACCGGTCACCGCGGCGGCCAGCGCCGGGTAGTCCGGGAAGCGGTGGGCCAGCGCCCGCGCCCGGGCGACCTCCGGGCGGCGAGGGTCGATCGACAGGTGCACGTACACGAGCGCGTCGGCGGGGACGAGCGCGGCCGCGCCGCTCGCCGGCGGGGGCGGACCGCCGCCCTGCGCGAGCAGCACGACCACGACCACCACCGCGCCCGCGATCAGCGCCCCCAGCGCCGCGAGCGCGCTCCACCTCCGGGTCCGAGGGCGTGTCTGCTCCGCGACGGCCGCCATGCGCGAAATGCAAGCAAGCGCCGCCGGCCGGCGCGCCGCTGGAGCTACGCGGCCACGTCGCGCCGCCCCCGCCCCGCCCGCCGCTCACTGCGCTCGACGAAGTCGATGATCAGCGGGATCCCCTCGAGGCGGTAGCGCTCGCGGAGCCGGTTCTCGACGTAGTACGCGTAGTCCCGGGTGACGCGCGCGCGGGAGTTGACCTGGACGGAGAACCGCGGCGGGTGCGTGCCCGTCTGGGCCATGAACAGCAGCTTCAGGCGATGCTCGCGCGGGCCGGCGCCCGACGGTGGCTGGCGGGCGGCCACGACATCGGACAGGAACCGGTTGAGCTGGGGCGTCGGGATCCGGCTCCCGCGCCGGTCGGCCAGCGCAACCGCCTCGATCAGCAGCCGCTCGACATGACGGCCCGTCTTGGCGCTGGCGGTCAAGACGCGCGGGCGCAGACGGAGCTTCTGGTGCGCTCGGGCGCGCTCGTGGTCGAGGTCGAGCGAATCCGCGAGGTCCCACTTGTTGAGCACGAGCGCGGTGGCGCAGCCGCTGCGCATCGCCAGCTCGGCGATCCGCAGATCCTGGGCGGTGACGCCGTCGGTGCCGTCACACACCACGAGCGCCACGTCGGCGCGCTCCGCGGCCCGGCGCGAGCGCAGCGCCGTGTAGTACTCGAGCGACTCGCCCACCTTCGCCTGGCGGCGCAGCCCGGCGGTGTCGATCAGGACGAGCGGGCGGTCCTCGAAGCGCATCGGCAGGTCGATCGCGTCACGGGTCGTCCCCGCCACCGGCGAGACGATCACGCGCTCGGCCCCCACGAAGCGGTTCACGAGCGAGGACTTGCCCACGTTGGGACGTCCGATCACGGCAAGCCGGACGGCCTCTTCGGCCGCCGCCCTCGAGCTCGTCCTGGGCGGACGGGCCCACGGCCACGATTTGGTCGAGCAGGTCCCCGGTGCCCAGCCCCTGGGTGGCCGAGACGGCGATCGGCTCCCCCAGCCCGAGCGCGTGGAACTCCGTCGCGAGCGGAAGATCGGCGGCCGTATCGACCTTGTTGGCCGCGACCACCACGGGAAGCGGACTGCGCCGCAGGAGGTCGGCCATGTCGTGGTCGCCGGGGCGCAGCCCGGCCCGCGCGTCGACGACCAGCACGGCCACCTCGGCGTCGGCGAGCGCGGCCCGGGCCTGGGCCTGGATCTCGCCCGCCAGCTCAGCGCGGTCCTCCAGGTCGACCCCGCCGGTGTCGATCAGCGTCAGGGCCCGGCCGTTCCAGTCGGTCTCGAGCTCCTTGCGATCGCGCGTCACCCCCGCCTGCGCATGCACGACCGCCTCGCGGGACTCCGCGAGGCGGTTGACGAGCGAGGACTTCCCGACGTTGGGATAGCCGACGATGGCGACCTTCATGGCGGACCCGAGGCTAGCGTCCGCCTCGGGTCCGCCGGTGAACGATCAGCCGCTCGGCAGCGGCGAGTCGGTGCCCGCGCCGGCGCAATAGCCGGTACCGGCGTTGGCGTCGTTGCTCCACAGCGACTGGACCGCGAACCGGCCGCCCTGGTTGCCGGTGATGTCTCCCAGCGCGCCCGGGATCGGCGCGGGCGGGCCCTGGCTGGTCACCAGGTTCTCCCCGACCCAGGCGCACTTGTCGCCGTTCTCGTTGGCGTCGAGCGTGTCGTACCAGCCGCCGATCTGCTGCGCGCTCGTGCCGCTGCCGATCACGTCCTCGGCACCCGGATCGGTGTTCGTCTCCTCGAGCTCGTGTCCGAGCACGATCGAGAACCCGTCGAGCTTGCCGGCTGCGTCCGTGTTGACCGAGTTCTCACCGCACACGTTGGCGCCGCCCGAGTTGATCGCCAGGGAGTAGGGCATGTTCGTGTACTGGATGCCCTGCTGGATGCCGTTGTAGATCCCACCTTCCACGCCGGGGTAGGTGTAGTCGTGGAACGCGCAGTAACCGGTGGAGACCGCATTCGGGTCGCTGTAGTTCGGCGGCTGCGCGATCACGATGTCGGCGTTGTTCAGATCGGTGATCCCGAAGTGCGCCACCGCCCGGGCCGCCTCCTGGGCCAGGTCGGTGTACGTGTTCGATGCACCCGGCGGGTTGCTGGAGGACGTCTTCGCCAGTCCGGTGATGTCGTTGGTGTCATCGGCCCAGATCCCGGCGAGCTGGTCGGTCGGGTTGGTGATGTAGTTCTTGTTGCCGGAGGAGTCGGTGTCGTAGTACTGGGTCTGGACGCCGGCCCAGGTGGTGCCGCCGAGCTGGTTGGCGAAATCAGCCATGTACTTGCCCGCGCCGTCCGGGTCGCAGGCGAGCGTCGCGCTCACCGAGCCTTCGGTGAGCGACTCGGAGCTGCACGTCTGGCTCGACGGGAAGGCACCCGGCTCGCCCCAGCCCCAGTAGACAATGTAGATCTTCGGGCTGGTCACGACGTGGCCGCCGTAGTAGGCCATGTTCCCCGGGTAGGGCAGCGTCGTCGCGGGCGCCTCGGGCAGCCCGCAGCTCGAGAACGGCGAGGGCAGCAGCCCGTTCTCCGGGCACGGGGGCGCCGGCGGCTGGAGCGAACCGGCCGGAGCGAAGACGTGGCTCTGCCAGATCGCGCGTTGCTGCTGGGCCTCCTTCTTGAGCGTCGGCATCAGGATCGGCTTGGCGGACGCGATCTGCGCACCGCACGTCAGGAGGCCGGCCGCGATCAGCGCCCCGGCCCCTCGGATGAGGCGTGTGTTCATTGGAGAACCCTCGTTGTGTGACGCCCCTGCCAGGGCGGTTTCTTGAGTGTCATCGCAGGGCCCTCCCGAGGCCCTGCCTCCCAAAACGTCTGCCCCGGTGGAAACTTGTGGAAACTCAGGCGACGAGTTCGGCCACCCGCTCGACCACCTCATCGAGCGTCAGCCCGGTGGTGTCGAGGATCGCCGCGCCCGGAGCCGGCCGCATCGGCGAGTGCGCCCGTTGCGCGTCGCGCTGATCGCGGATCGTCTGATCGGCGAGCACGGTGGCGGGGTCGGTCCCGAGCTCGGCCGCGCGCCGCCGCGCCCGCTCGTCCGGGTCGGCGGTCAGGAACACCTTGACCTCCGCCTCGGGGGCGACGACGGTCCCGATGTCCCGCCCCTCGGCCACCCAGTCGCCGTGCGCCAGCAGCGCGCGCTGCTTGGCCACGACCGCCTCGCGCACGCCCGGGTCGGCCGCCACGCGCGACGCCGCCTCGGTCACGTCGGGATCCCTGATCGCGCTCGTCACGTCCTCGCCGTCGAGCAGCACGCGCTCGGAGAGCTCGACCTGCGCCTCCCCCGCCACCGCCGCGGGCTCACCCCCCGGCGCAGCAGCGCGAGCGCCACCGCCCGGTACATCGCGCCCGAGTCCAGGTAGGTGAAGCCGAGCCGGTGCGCCAGCGCGCGGGCCACCGTGGACTTGCCCGCGCCGGCGGGGCCGTCGATCGCCACGACGGTCATCGCGCGAGCGCCGCCAGATCGTCCTCGAAGCTTGGATAGGACACCGCGGCGGCCTCCATTCCGACGACCTCGACCCCGTCATCGGAAGCGAGCCCGGCCACCGCACCGAGCAACGCCAGGCGGTGATCGCCGTGCGCGTGCAAGCGTCCGCCGCGCAGGCGTCCGGCGCCTCGCACGACGAAGCCATCCTCGAGCGCTTCGATGTCCGCCCCGAGGCCCCGCAGGCCATCGACGACGGTGGCGATCCGGTCGGACTCCTTGACCCGCAGCTCGGCCGCGCCCCGCACGACCGTCTCGCCCTCGGCGAAGCATCCCAGCAGCGCCACCAGGGGCAGCTCGTCGATCGCCAGCGGCACCTCCTCGGGCTCGACCGCCGTGGCGACGATCGGAGCGTTGCGCACGTCGAGGTCCGCGACCGGCTCGGCGGCCGCAAACGCCCCGGGTGGCTCCACCTCGCCGAGCACGATCGCGTCCATCCGCTCGAGGATGCGCAGGAAGCCGGCTCGCGTCCAGTTCACCCCGACCCCTTCGAGGAGCAGGCGCGAGTCCTTGACGAGCACGCCCGCGGCGATCAGGAACGCGGCCGAGGAGAGGTCGGCGGGGACCACGACCTCCTCGAGCTCGAGCTCGTCCGCGTTGCCCACGGTGGTCCGGTAACCGGCCCCCGCCGCCACCGGGGAGCGCGCCACCGGCGCGCCGGCGCGCAGGAGCATGCGCTCGGTGTGGTCGCGGCTCGCGACCGGCTCGATCACGGTGGTGGCGGCCGTGGTCAGCCCCGCGATCAGCACGCACGACTTGACCTGGGCGCTGGCCACGGGGAGCTCGTAGTCGATCCCGCGCAGCGGCGCACCGTGGACCGTGAAGGGCGGGTAGCGACCATCGGTGGCCTCGATCCGGGCGCCCATCAGCGACAGCGGCGCCACGATCCGGTCGACCGGACGCCGGCGGATCGACGCGTCGCCGTCGAGCTCGAACACTCCTCCGGGCTGGAACGCGAGCCACCCCGGGAGCAGGCGCATCAACGTCCCGGCGTTGCCCACGTCGATCCTGGCCGGGCTGGCGGCGTTGCGCATGCCGCAGCCCCGGACGACCACCTCATCGGCGCGCCGCTCTACCAACGCTCCCAGTTCGCCGATCGCGGCCAAGGTCGAGCGGGTGTCCTCGGCGCCCAGGTAATTCCGGATGCGCACCGGCTCGGAGGCCATCGCGCCGAGCAGCGCCGCGCGGTGCGAGATCGACTTGTCCGGGGGCGGGCGCAGCGACCCGCGCAGCGGCCCAGCCGGATCGAAGCGGGCGATCACGCCCGCGCCACCGGGAACCCGAGCCGTCCCACGAGCTCCTGGGCCCGGCCCGCCGGCTCCTCGCCCGCGACCCACAGGGCGATCACGCCTTCGGTCATGTCGGCGGCGGGGTACAGGGCCATGTCGGCGATGTTCACCCCCGCCCGCCCCAACTCGAGCGCGAGCTGGGCGATCACACCCGGACGGTTCGGCACCGAAACGCGCAGCTCGAACAGCGGGCCGCCCGCCAGCTGGGCCTCGAGCAGGCGCCGGCGCTCGCCCGCGGCGCCGTCGTTCCACTCGGCGATCCAGGCGGCGTCGCCGGCCTCGAGCGCCTCCCGGATCGCCGACAGGCGCTCGATCGTGCCGGCGATCGCGTCGGCCAGGGCGTCGCGGTTGGACAGGTAGATGTCGCGCCACACGCGGCTCGGGGCGCCGGCCACGCGCGTGGCATCGCGGAAGCTCGGCCCGGTGGCGGGAAGGCGCTCGTCGCCGGCCGCGAGCGTCTGCGCCGCCTGGGCCACGAGCACGTTGGCAAGCACGTGGGGCAGGTGCGAGACGGCGGCCAGGATCCGATCGTGGGTCGCGGCGTCGATCGCCACGGGCCGGGCCCCGAGGCTCCGCAGCAGCCGGTGCAGGCGCTCGTAGAGCATTCCAGAGGTCGAGCCGGACGGCGTCAGGTACCAGGTCGCTCCCTCGAACAGGTCTCCCCGAGCGTGCTCCACGCCCGCCGTCTCGGCCCCGGCCAGCGGATGTCCGCCGACGAACCGCGGATCCTCGTTGACGGCGACCACGGCGCGCTTGGTCGAGCCCACGTCGGTGACGACGCAGTCCGCGGGCGCCGCGGCCAGCACCGCCGCGACGGTGGCGCCGAGCGCGCCCACCGGCACCGCGACGAACGCCGCCTCTGCCTCCGCAAGCGCCGCCTCGATGCTCTCGCAGCCGGTATCCAGCGCCCCCCGCTCGAGCGCCGCCGCCACCGCCCGCGGCGAGGAGTCGTAGCCGCACACCTCGGCCCCCAGGCGCTCGCGGGCGGCCAGCCCCACCGATCCGCCGATCAAGCCGACCCCCACGACCGCCAGGCGCACCGCTCAGAAGGGGTTCGCCGCCCGCCGCGCGCGCACCGCGCCGGCCAGGCCCTCGAGGACGTCAACGGTCGTATCCCAGTCGATGCAGGCGTCGGTGATCGACTGGCCGTAGGTGAGCCGGGCGGGATCGTCGAGCCGCTGGGACCCGGCGATCAGGAACGACTCGAGCATCACGCCCGTGATCGCCCGCGATCCGGCGGCGATCTGTGCCCCCACCTCGGTCGCGACCGCCGGCTGCCGGCGCGCGTCCTTGCCGCTGTTGCCGTGGGAGACGTCGATCACGAGTCGCTCGGGCAACCCGGCGCCGTGCAGGAGCTCGAGCGCGCAACCCACGGGCTCGGCGCGGTGGTTGGGGCCCTCGGCCCCGCCGCGCAGGATGATGTGGCAGTCCCGGTTGCCGCGCGTGTACAGGATCGCCGGCCGGCCGTCGACGTCGATGCCGGCGAAGGCGTGCGGCACCGCGGCCGCCCGCACCGCATCGACGGCGACCTGGACGTTTCCGTCGGTCCGGTTCTTGAAGCCGACCGGCATCGACAGCCCGGACCCGAGCTGGCGGTGGATCTGGCTCTCGGTCGTGCGCGCGCCGATGGCCCCCCACGACACCGCGTCGGAGATGTACTGCGGGGTGATCGGGTCGAGGAACTCGCAGCCGACGGGAAGGCCCAGCTCGAGCACCTTCAGCAGCAGCCCGCGCGCGATCCGCAGACCCGTGTTGACATCGCCGGAGCCGTTCAGGTGGGGGTCGTTGATCAGCCCCTTCCAGCCCGTCGTCGTGCGCGGCTTCTCGAAGTACACGCGCATCGCGATGCACAGGTCCTCCCGAAGGCGCTGCGCCCGGTCGCTCAGCCGCCGCGCGTAGTCCAGCGTGGCCTCGACGTCGTGCACGCTGCACGGACCCACGACGACCAACAGGCGGTCGTCGAGCCCGTCCAGGATCGAGTGGATCTCGGTCCGCCCGTGGAGAACGACCTGCGCCTGATCGTCGCCCAGCGACTGCTCCTCGAGCAGCGAGAGCGGTGCGACGAGCGGTTCCACGCGCTCGATCCGCTGGTCGCGAACCTGGTCGCCGGCGGTCGCTCGGAGCCTCACCCGTCCGCGCCCGGTCGGTCGTCCACGCTGTGAGTGGCGTTGATGGCGGTCATCGTCTGCTGGTCCTTTCTCGGCTCGAACTGTAGGGAAGGCGGAGCGACGGGCACCGCGGCACGCGGTGCGTTCGATCGGGCGCTCGGCCTTCGCAGCGGTCCGGCCGCGCGCGGCGCACGCGGGCGGCGGGAGCGGTCGGCCGGGCGCCTAGCTAAATCGCCAGGCCCAGGCAGGCGCGTAGAGGGACCAGCGGCGGGTGGAGATGGAGGCCGGGTCGCTCATGGCGCTGGATGTGTTCTAGCAGCTCGGCGGCTACGACGCTCGGCGCGCGCCGACGGCGGCGTCGAGATGCGGGCGCAGCGCGCGGGCCACCAGGTGCGCGTTGCTGCGCTTGCAGGTGGGTCTGGTGCGAGCCCTCCACCTCGTAGACCGCGAGCTCGGGCACGTGCGGGGCCCAGTTCCACGCGGCCTCGGGCTCGAGCGTCATGTCCTGGGGCGGCTTGACCAGCACCGCCGCGAGCGCCATACGGCTGGACGCGGTATCTGCTCATGGCTCGCACGTAGATCCGCATGCGCGCACGGTCGAGTTGGTTGGCCTGGCTCACCCACTCGGCGACCGAGCAGCCGACGCTGTAGCGGGCAGCGGGAGCCGATCGCACTCGCGCCTGATCGTCCGGCGGAGACCGGCCCCGAGGCGCTCGCCGGTAGCCGGTCGCGGCGGAGTCGACCGTGCTGTCGAGCATCACGAGCAGGTCGCACCTCCTCGCCGGCGGCGCGGAGCTGCTGCGCGACTTCGAAGGCGAGGACCCCGCCGAAGCAGAACCCGAGCAGGACATAGGGCCCTCGTGGCTGGTGCTCGCGGACCGAGGCCACATAGCGACGGGCGATCGCCTCGACCGACAGGTTGCCGCGCGCGCCGGCGTAGAGCTCCTGCTCGACTGGGAGGAATACGCCGTACAGAGACGCCGCCGGCGCGAGCGCCTCGGCCAGCTCCTGGTAGATGTGGACGCCGCAGATGCAGAACATGGCGCGGTCCTCCCCCGCCTGCCAGCTCGAGCACGACCGGCTCGGTCGCCTCGGCACCGCCGGCGTGGAGCTCGGCCGCCAGCGTGCGCACGGTCGGGTTGCGGAACAGCATCGTCAGTGTGCACACGCGCTCGAGATGCTCCTCGATCTCGTAGACGAGCTCGACGCCGAGCAGCGAGTGGCCGCCGAGGTCGAAGAAGTCATCATCGAGGCCGACGTGCTCGACGCGCAGCACGCGCTGCCAGATCGCCGCCAGCGAGCGCTCTAGCTCGCTCGCCGGACCGGAGCCGTTGCGCGACGCGGGGGCGCTCCCATTGAGCGCCAAGCGCTCGTGACCTTCGCCTACCTCACTGCTCTTCGTGTGCACACCCGTCCTCCGTGCCGGCCCAGCTGTCCGTGTCTGGATCCTTTCGACCGCTCAAGTGTAGAGACCTCCGCGCGGACTCACACCAGTTCGCTCAGGCCCCGGACGAGGCGGCCGTTCTCCTCCTCGGTCCCCACGGTCACGCGCAGCGCCCCGGCGCGACCGAGCGCGCCGCCGCCGCGCACGAGCACCCCCCGCTCGAGCAGCTCCCGCACGATCTCAGCGTCGTCGACCCCGTCCGGCAGGAGCGTCCACACGAAGTTCGCCTCGGACTCGGCGACCCACAGGCCAAGCCGGCGCAGGTCGGCCTCGAGCTCGATCCGGGCCGCCAGCGTCCGGGTCACCCGCCGCTCGACCTCGTCCTGGTGGCGCAGCGCCTCGACCGCCGCGGCGTGCGCGGCGGCGTTCAGATAGAACGGCTGGCGCACCTGGTCGACGGCGACGCGGAAGTCCTCGCTGCCGCACAGCGCGTAGCCGGCGCGGAGCGCCGCCAGGCCGTAGACCTTCGAGAACGTCCGCAGGAGCACGAGGTTGGGGTGGCGGCGCAGCAGCTCAACCGAGGCATGGGGATCACCCAGGGCGAGCGCGAACTCGCAATACGCCTCGTCGAGGATCACGCACACGTGCCGGGGCAGGCGGGCCAGGAAGGACTCGATCGCATCGAGGTCGAGCGCGGTCGAGGTCGGGTTGTTGGGGTTGCAGATCAGCACCAGGCGGGTGGCGACCGTGACCTCGGCCGCCATCGCGTCGAGGTCGTGGCGCTCCTCGCCGTCGAGCGGGACCTCGATCGCGCGGGCGCCGGACGCTGCCGCCAGGTGCGGGTAGACGCTGAACGCAGGCCAGGCGTAGATGACCTCGGCGCCGGGCTCGAGCAGCGCCTCGCCGGCGCTCAGGAGGATGTCGCAGGAGCCGTTTCCGAGCGCGATCCGCTGCGCGGGGACGCCATAGCGATCCGCCAGCGCCCGCCGGAGCGGCGCGTAGGAGGGGTCGGGGTAACGGTTGGCCCCGGCGAGGGCCCGGCTCGCCGCCTCGACCACCACGGGCAGCGGCGCGAAGCAGGACTCGTTGGAGGCGAGCATCGCGACGTCGCGGCCGAGGTCGTAGCCCGAGGCGACGGGGTAGACGGGGATCCGCCGGATCCGCTGTGCGAACTCGATCGGCACGTCAGCTCTATTGTGCCGACTCGAGGTCGGCGCGCAGCGCGCGCGCCCCGCCCAGATAGACGTGCCGGGGCTCGTGGGCCTCGTCGGCGTAGTAGTGCACGAGCGTCCGGATCACCCGGGGCAGCGAGCCCGGCACGGGCACCTCCCGGGCGCACAGCAGCGGCACCTTGTGCAGGCCCAGGTTGCGCGCCGCCACGGCGGGGAACTCGGCATCGAGGTCCTCGGTGAGCGTGAAGATGCAGCTGACCATCGCCTCGGCGGTCAGCTCGTTGCGGCGCATCAGCTCGAGCATCAGCGCAGCGGTGGCATCGAGGATCGCGCCGGCCTCGTTTGCCTCGACGCTATTGGCTCCCCGAAGCGCGAACAGGCGCATAGCCCCGGCCATCAGGTAGAGGGTACATCGGCGCTCCGGGAGCATCGAGCTCGTACACGCTCGCGCAGCCAAACTGCCTCACCGAGACCGAGATCGGCGCGAGGTCCTGTCGCAGCACCGCCGGCGCGCTGCAGTCGGCGAGGAAGAACCTCGCGCCCGTGGAGCGCACGAACGTCCGCGCCTGCGTCGGCGTCATCTCGCGGTTGAACAGCACCTGAACCTGATAGGCGCGCGACAGGCACTCGGGCTCCGACCACAGGCAGTCGCCGACGTACGTGCTCCGGCCGGTCTCGGCCGGGACGACGCTGCCCAGGTAGAAGCGGGTCACGACCGCTCCCTTCTGGGGCGCGTGGGCCAGGTAGCGGAGCGCGCTGCGCTCGTTGGCGCTGATGAAGTTGGGATTGCCCGCCGTCGGGGCGGCCAGGCCGGCGACGAGGTGCATCAGGTACACGGTGGCGGGGATCGTGAGCACGGCCACGGCGAGCGCGCCCGCGAGCCGCGGTCGCGGCAGGCGCTCGAACCCGAGCCGCCGCACGCCCTGGATCGCCAGCACCGACAGCGGGATCGCGACCCCGTCGAACGCGTGCAGCGGGGTCGCGCTCACCTGCGAGGCCGACAGCGCCCAGACGAGCACGGCCGCGAACGGCCAGGTGCGGGTGACGGCGGCCAGGAAGCTCGGCGTCCGGCCCCGGTAGGCGAAGGCGGCCGGGATCGCCAGCGGCACCAGCGCGAGCGCGATCGTCAGGATCGAGAAGCCGTGCTTGCTCGCGTCTCGCGCCAGCGACCACGAGGGATCGGCCTTGCCGAGGACCATGTAGTAGAGCAGCGGGATCCCGGTCAGCACGAGCGTGAGGAGCGCTGCCTTGATCGGCGGGCGCCGCCCGCTGACGCGCCACATCACGAGCTCCGCCCCGACCAGGATCACGCCCATGAGCTCGCCCTGCCAGGGGTGAAGCAGCGCCGCCGTTCCGCTCAGAACACCGGCCAGCCACAGCCGCCGTCCCGTGCGGCGGGCGCGGTCGTAGGCCAGCAGCGCGAACACGAGCAGGGCTACGGCGAGCAGCCCGAACGTGTACCCCCACGACAGGAAGCCCAGGAACAGGTCGCCGACCACGCTGAAGTCGCCGTTGACGACGCTGAAGGAGCCGAAGAACAGGCCGAGCACGAGCGCCGCTCGCCGCGCCCCGGTTCCCGGGAGGCTCGCCCGGCCGTAGGCCCGAACCGCGAAGAAGGCGCACACGACTGCCACCGGCTTCCAGATCAGCACGGCCAGCCAGGGCGCCACCCCGGCCGCGGCGAGGCCGGCCGAGACCGTGACGGCCGGCTGGAAGTAGTCGGCCGCCGTCGGCTGGACGACGAACAGGTTCGAGCTGAGGAAGTGGTGAGATGCGTCGCGGATCCACGCCAGGTACTGCATCTGGTCGACGATGTAGACGCCGTCGGTCCCGGTCCACACGCGGCCGTGGACGACGACCTGCCACAGGTCGACCCCGATCACCCATAGCGAGAGCAGTGCGAACGCACCGAGCACGGCGAGCTCGAAGCGGTCGATCCGCCGCCTCGGCCGGGCGGGGGTGAATCGGGGCACGGGCTCGTCCCAGGCCGCCCCGCCGGCGTCGCCGATGTCGAGCTCTACGCGCATCCTGGCGGCGACGTTAACAGGGCTCTAATAATCGCCGCGTAAAGGGCCGATCGCGGGCGCTACTGCGAGAGCTTGCGCTGGAGCGCCATCGAAGCCTGGCCGACCGGCGTGTTCATCGGGTTCAGGTGCAGCAGCCCGAACGTGATCGGGGTCGTCGGCACGAACGTCAGCACGAGGAAGATCGTGAGCGCGATCGCCGCCCGCCGCAGCCTGATGCTCGACCCGAAGGCAGCGAGCGGGAGCACCCAGATCACGTACCAGGGCATCAGCCAGGCCAGGCTGACGAGCAGCGCCACCGTCGCCCATCCCGCGTCCGAGAGCCAGTCACGGCGCCGCCGCCAGACGAGGTAGCCGACCGTGAGCACGAGCCCCACCCCGGCCGCTCGCAGGAGGTCCGGCCCGCCGCCACCGAGTCCGATTGCGAGGCCGACCACGTTGGGTACGCTGAACGTCGTCAGGAGCGTCGTCTGACCCGACAGGTTGGGGTGCGAGAAGCCGAACAGGGCGAGGCTCATCGCGATCAGCGGGATCGCCGCGAGCGCGGCGCCCAGCAGCACGTCGCGGCAACGACGCGGGTGGCGCACGGCGACGAGCAGGAACGGAAGCAGAAGCAGCGCGCTGAACTTGATGGCCACGGCGACCATCAGCAGCGCCCCGGCCCACCGATCGCGCCGCGCCAACAGCAGCGAGACCGATCCGATCATCGGCACGAGCATGAAGAAGTCGTTGTGGAACCCCGCCATCGCGTACATCACGTAGATCGGGTTGAGCGCCACGAACACCACGGCAAAGCGCGGGTCGCGGCCGAGCTGGCGCGCGCACTGCCAGACGATGGCGATCAGCGCCAGGCTCGTCAGCAGCGTCGCCACCTTGACGATCCAGTAGGACAGCGGCACCGACAGCAAGGCCAGCGGGTACGTGAGCACGGTGAACAGCGGGCCGTACGGGCTCGGCAGGTTGTGCCAGCTCGTATAGCGGAACACGGGGTCGTGCAGCTCCGCATGGATCACGTGCGTGTACGGGTTGAGGCCGTGCAGCCCGCCGAGCCGCGCGTAGCCGAGATAGTTGAACACGTCGGTGAGCTGCTGGGGCGGGCTCATCAGCACGATCGCGTGCAGGGCGATGATGCAGATCACGATCGTCCGCATCGACAGCGTCCGGATCGCGGCGAGCACGACGCCGTAGGCCGCGAGCATCATCAGCACGACGACCGAGAAGCCGATGCTGAGGGTCAGGTATCCGGCCGGCAGGTAGCGCGCCAGCCCGTGCAGCGGTCCCGACTCCCAGCGCGGGTAGGCGAGGTAGCTGCTCGGCACGAGCGTGTTCTGCCGTCCGGTGGCGAACGCGACCACCGCGAACGTGCCCAGGACCATGACCGCCAGCGCGGCGCGCGCCGCGGCCGGGCGGGCGAGGACACGGGCCAGCGGTAGGCGCGGAAGCCGGCCGCGAGTGGCCAGCGCCGGGAGCGCGAGCGTGGAGTCCGCCCCGCCCGCCGCAGCCCCGGCGACGGGCGCCGAGGCGAGCACGATCGAGCGATCCACGGAGGAGCGACGGCGCGGCATCGGATGCATAGTGCCCGTCGGGCCTAAAGCGTGCCCTGCGAGCGGGTTGCGATCCGGTTAAGGCGCCCGTCAATCGCCTGCTGCTGCGGGGGTTTCGGCACCTCGAGCACCCCGACGCCACGGCGCCGCCTAAGATCCGCGCTCGTGAGCGCCGGGACGGTGGTCCAGGATGTGCGCGGTCCCCTGGGAAACGTGCCGGTGACGCGCGCGCGCTCGCTGCTCGGCAGCCGCGTGGTGCTCGCCGTGATCGGGCTCACCGCGCTCGCCGCCCTGCTGCGCTTCTGGCGGCTCGGCCACCAGGGGTTCTGGTTCGACGAGGGCAACACCGCGCTGCTCGTGCAGTTCTCGCCCGGGAAGATGCTCGGGCTGATCCCCCAGACCGAGTCGACTCCGCCGCTCTACTACTGCGTGGCCTGGGTCTGGTCGCGCGTGTTCGGGCACGACGAGGTCGGGCTGCGCTCGCTCTCGGCGATTGTCGGCGTGGCCACCGTCCCTGTGGCCTACGCGGCCGGGGCGAAGCTGATCTCGCGCCGGGCGGGCCTGATCGCGTGTGCGCTCACGACGTTCAGCCCGCTTCTGATCTGGTACTCGCAGGAGGCTCGCTCCTACGAGATGCTCGTGTTCCTCTCGAGCGCGTCGCTGCTGGCCTTCGCCTACGCGCGGGAGGATCCGACTCCGCGCCGCCTCGTCGCGTGGGTGCTCGTCTCCGCGCTGACGCTCGCCACCCATTACTACGCGGTGCTGGCGATCGCGCCGCAGGCGGTGTGGCTGCTGCGCGGCGGCTACCGGCACCGACGCGTCCAGGTGGCCGTCGGAATCATCGGCCTGTGCGGGGTTGCGCTGATTCCCCTCGCCCTCGGCCAACAGGGCAACGGGCGCTCGAACTGGATCTCGCTGCTGCCGTTCGGCCACCGCTTCGGGCAGATGTTCCCGCAGTTCGTGATCGGCTTCGGCTCGCCCGCCTACCTCGCGGTCAAGCTGGTTGCGCTGATCGCGGCCGCGCTCGGGCTGGTCCTGCTCGCGACGCGCTCCCCCCGGTTCGAGCGCCGCGGCGGCCTACTCGCCGGCGGTCTCGCGCTCAGCGGTCTCGCACTGATCCTGCTGCTCGCGGCGGCCGGGACCGACGACCTGCTCACCCGGAACATCCTGGCGGTGTGGATGCCGGCAGCGCTGGCCCTCGCCGCCGGCCTGGCCGCACCGCGGGCGCGTCTGCTCGGGCTCCTGGCCACCGCCGCCATCTGCATCGCCGGCGTCGTCGCGGTCCTCGGCGTGGCCACCGAGCGCGCGCTCGAGCGCCCCGACTGGCGTGTGGTGGCGCGGATCCTGGGGACGCGCCCGTCGGCTCCGGTGGCGGCGGGGGGTGGGCGCGCGATCTTCATCCAGCACTACCGCGACCTGCTGCCGCTGTCGCTCTACATGCCGGGGCTGAAGGCGGCCAGGCGCCACGGCGCCACCGTCTCCGAGCTCGACATCGTGTCGTTCACCTCGCCGCCGAGCCAGGGCTTCTGCTGGTGGGGCTCGGCCTGCAACCTGTGGCCCTCGGCGATGCAGCGCTCCTACGCCGTACCCGGATTCCATCCTGTGTGGCGGCGCCGTGCCCTCCAGTTCACGGTGCTGCGGCTCGTCGCCTCGCACCCCATCAGGCTGACCCCTCACGAGGTGGGACGGGCGATGACCTCCACCCACCCCTGGAACGACGAGATGCTCATCCAGCGCTGACGCCGGCGCGGGTGAGCGCCTCGATCTCCGCTCCGGACAGCCGGCGCTGGGCGCCGGGAGCCAGCGGCCCGAGCTCGAGCGGGCCGAAGCGGATCCGCTCCAGGCGTCTGACCGGATGGCCGACGGCCTCGCACATGCGCTTGACCTGGCGCTTTCGCCCTTCGTGGATGGTGAGCTCGAGCGTGTCCGCGCTCACCTGCCTCACCTCCGCCGGCGCGGTCATGCCGTCCTCGAGCTCGACGCCGCGGCGGAGCGCCTCGAGCGCCCGGACGTGCACGGGGGCGTGCGCCACCACCGCCCGATAGGTCTTCGGCACCTCGTAGCGGGGGTGCGTGAGCCGGTGAGCGAGCTCGCCGTCGTTGGTGAGGAGGATCAGCCCGGTGGTGTCGATGTCCAGGCGCCCGACCGGGTACAGCCGCACGCCGGCATCGATCAGCGAGACGACGGTCGGGCGCCCCTGGGGGTCGCGAGCCGTCGAGACGACGCCGGCCGGCTTGTTGAGCGCGTATACGACGAGCTCCCGCACCGGGTTGAGCCGGCGCCCGTCCACGGCCACCTCCTCCTCGCCGCCGACATCGCGGGCGGGGTCGGTCACCGCGACGCCGTCGACGGTGACGCGCCCGGCGCGGACGATGTGCTCGGAGGCCCGCCGCGAGGCCACGCCGGCGTTCGCCAGATACTTGGCCAGGCGCATTGTCCTGCCACCATAGGGAGCGTGGATCTGGACGCGCTCGAAACGACGCTCGCCGAGCTGGGAGAGCCCGGGTACCGCTCCCGCCAGGTTTGGCACGGGGCGGCGCGGGGCCTGCCCGGGTTCGGCGCGATGACCGATCTGCCGCTGGCGCTGCGGAACGGGCTCGAGGAGGCGGTGCCGTTCTCGACGCTCACGCTCGAGCGCGAGGCCCGGGCGAGCGACGGTACGGTCAAGGCCCTGTTCCGGACCGCCGACGGGCGCCCGGTCGAGACGGTGCTGATGGTCTATCGCGACGGGCGGCGCTCGCTGTGCCTCTCCTCCCAGTCGGGCTGTCCGCTCACCTGCACCTTCTGCGCCACCGGGCAGATGCGCTTCGGCCGGAATCTGACCCCGTGGGAGATCCTCGACCAGGCGCTCCACTTCCGTCGGATCGCTTCCGTCGATCATGCCGTGTTCATGGGGATGGGCGAGCCGATGATGAACATCGACAACGTGCTCGGCGCGTGCGCGCGGCTGCCCGACCTGGGCATCACCCACCGCCGAACCGCGATCTCGACCGTGGGCTGGATCCCGGGGATCGAGCGCCTGACGCAGAGCGAGATGCCGGTTCGGCTGGCGCTCTCGCTGCACGCCGCCGATCCGGCGCTGCGCTCCCAGCTCATGCCGGTCAACGACCGCTACCCGCTCGGCGAGGTCCTCGCCGCCTGCGAGGCCCACTACGAGCGCAAGCGGCGCAAGGTGTTCGTCGAGTACGTGATGCTGGCGGGCGTCAACGACAGCCACGCCCAGGCCACCGCCCTGGCCGAGCTGCTGGACCCGCGCGCCTTCAAGGTCAACCTGATCCCCTACAACCCGACGGACTCGGTGTACGCGGGCTCGAGCCGTAAGGCGATCGAGGCCTTCCGGGCCGAGCTCGAGCGCCACGGGCTCGACGTCACAGTCCGGGTGACCCGCGGCCGCGACATCGACGCCGCCTGCGGCCAGCTCGCAGCTCGGGCCGCCTGACCGCTCAGGCGCCGGCGCGCGCCTCGCCGGCGCGGAGCAGCCGCTCGCGCAGCTCCTCCTCGAGCTCGGGCGATGGGTCGAACTCGCTGATCGGCGGGAGCTCTTCCAGCGAGCTCAACCCGAACAGCTTGAGGAACAGCTCCGTGGTCCGGTAGAGCACGGCGCCGAACTGAGAGCGTCCGGCCTCCTCGATCACGCCGCGCTCGAGCAGGGTGGCGGCCGCGGACTCGGCCCCGACCCCGCGGATGCGGGCGATCTCCGGGCGCGAGACGGGCTGGAGGTAGGCGACGATCGCCAGCGTCTCGGCCTGCGCCGGAGTGAGCGGCGGCGTCCGCGGCTTGGCCAGCAGCCGGCGGGCCGCGGCCTCGGCGTCGGGGTGCGAGGACAGGACCCAGCCGCCGGCGAGCTCGCGCAGCACGAGCCCTCGGCGCTCGAACTCGTAGTGCTCGCGCAGGCGCTCGAGCACGGTGATGACCTCGTGCAGCTCGGCGCCGGTGGCGTCGGCCAGAGCCTCGCCTCCGACCGGCTCGCTGCTCAGGAAGAGCAGCGACTCGACCGTGCGCTCGAGCGCGGCGCTCACGCCGCCCGCCCCGCCGGAGCCAGCCGCGCGCGCTCCGCCTGCCGGCACGCCTCGATCGTGATCTCGCCGAACGGCTCCTCCTGGCACCAGGTGAGCTCGCCCTGCTTGTAGAGCTCGAGCAGCGCGAACAGCGTGACCGCCACGGTCACCCGGTCGGCGCGCTGCACCGCGTCGTCGAAGCTGAAGCTCCCGGCCCGCAGCAGCGCGCGCAGGTGCGCGAGGCGCTCGGCCACGGTCACCTTGGGCGAGGCCATGTGGCGGACGTCTACCGGCTCGGGCATGCGCAGCAGGCCGCCGATCGCGCCCGCCAGGACCGCCGGGTCATATACCGCACCGGCCTCGGCCAGCGAGGAGCGCCGCAGCCAGGGCGGCAGCGGCGCCGAGCGGAAGCGGTGGCCCTCCTCCCCGGCCAGGCGCTCGCGCAGGTAGGTGGCGGTAGCCCGGTAGCGGTGGGCGTCGAGCAGCCTGGCCAGCAGCTCCTCCGCCGCCTCCCCCGGGTCGAGCTCGATCAGCTCCTGCTCCTCGCCCGGGAGCAGCAGCCGCGACTTCAGCTCGAGCAGCGCGGCGATCAGGACCAGGAACTCCGTCGCGGCCTCGAGCTCCAGCTCCCCGCGCTGCTCGAGGTGGTCGATGTAGGAGATGACGATCTCGGCCAGGTCGACCTCGAGCAGGTCAACCTCCTCGCGCAGCACCAGCGTGAGCAGGAGGTCGAAGGGTCCGGCGAATACGTCGAGGTCGAGCTCGAGGTCGGCGAGACGCACGGGGTCAGGCTAGCGCCGGACCCGGACCGGTCCGACGCCCATCGCCTCGCGCACATCGAGCACGGTCTCGGCCGCGATCGCGCGGGCTCGCTCGGCCCCGGCCTCGAAGATCCGCTCGAGCTCGCCCTCGTCGGCCCTGAGCTCGTTGTAGCGCTCGCGCACCGGGGTCAGGTACTCGACCACGGCATCGGCCACCGCCTGCTTGAACTGTCCGTAGCCCGCACCGGCGAACTCACGCTCGACTTCCTCGGGGGCGACCGCGCGGACGGCGGCCAGGATGTCGATCAGGTTCGAGATCCCCGCCTTGTCGGGGGCTCGCCGCACCTCGGTGCCCGAGTCGGTGACCGCCGAGCGGACCTTCTTGGCCACCGTGGCCGGCTCGTCGAGCACGTAGACGGTGCCCTGCGCACTGCCGCCGGTGGTCGACATCTTCTTCTCTGGGAACTGGAGGTCCATGATCCGGGCCCCGACCTCGGGGACCCTCGCCTCGGGCACGACCAGCTGCTCGCCGAAGCGCGAGTTGAAGCGCTCGGCGACGTCGCGCATCAGCTCGACGTGCTGGCGCTGGTCCTCTCCGACGGGCACGTCGGTGGCGCGATAGGCGAGCACGTCCGCGGCCATCAGCACCGGATAGAAGAACAGGCCGGCCGAGACCAGCTCGCGCTGGGCGCCCGATTTGTCCTTGAACTGGGTCATCCGGTTCAGCTCACCGAACGAGGTCACGCTCGAGAGCAGCCAGGTCAGCTCGGTGTGCTCGGCCACGTCGCTCTGGCGAAAGAAGATGCAGCGCTCCGGGTCGAGGCCGGCCGCCAGCAGCGTGGCCGCGGTGTCGTAGCTCGCGGTGCGCAGCTCCTCGGGGTCATAAGGGACGGTCAGGGCATGCAGGTCGACGATGCAGTAGATCGCCTCTCCCCGGTCCTGGCCGGCCACCCATTGAGTGACCGCTCCGATGTAGTTGCCGAGGTGCTTGCGCCCGGTCGGCTGGATGCCCGAGAAGATCCGCACCGCGCTCAGATTAGCCGCGGCCTACTTGGCGAGCGCGTGTCCGGCGCTGAGCCGGCGCATCGGCCGCTCGCGCCTGAGCGCGGATGCCGCGAGCACGCCCGCGACGGCGCCGCAGACGTGACCCTGCCAGGACACGCCGGGCTGCGGGACGACGCTGACCAGAAGCGCGGCGCCCCAGATCACGCCGACGATCAGGCCGGTCAACAGCTCGAGCGCGCTGCGATTGAAGAAGCCGCGAGCGAACAGGTACGTCGCGTACCCGAACACGACGCCGCTGGCGCCGATCGTCGACTCACCGCCAGGCGAGACCAGCCACGTCCCGAGGCCGCCGATCACGATCACGATCGCCGTGACGAGGGCGAGACGGGAGGCGCCGGCCAGCGCGATGATCAGCCCCATGAACACGAACGGGATCGTGTTGTCGATCAGGTGCGCGAAGGTCGCATGGATGAACGGAGCGGTGAAGATCCCCCACAGCCGGTCGACGTTCCGGGCCCAGATGCCATCGCTGCGCAGCCGGTTTGCGTCCAGCGAGTTGATCACCTCGACCACCCACATGACCGCGACGATCCCGACCAGCAGTCCGACGCCCTGGCGCTGCGTCTCGCCCCGGTGCCGGCTCGGACTCGTGAGCGTGGTCGTACTCATCGGCTCGTAGGCTACCCGAGGGCCGCCGTGGCCACGGCGAGCGCCACCTCCGCGCGCTCGCGCAGCGAGTGGGCGTACACGAACTCCTGCGGCGTGTGCGCCCCGCCCCCGCGCGGCCCCAGGCCGTCGACGGTGAGCGGGATGCTCGAGGCGAAGTGGCTGGCATCGCTCGCGCCGCCGCGCGGGACGCCCACGATCGGCCGCCCCCCGAGCGCGCTCGCCCGCTCGAGCAGCCCCGCCGTGAGCTCGCGCGAGTCCATCGCGGGCCACACGCGCTCCATGCGCGGCTCGAGCGTCACCTCGTCGAGGACGCGCGGGACGGCAGCCTCGACGGCCTGAAAGGCCTCGGCGCGATCGGAGCGCATGTCGAAGATGAGCTCGCCCGCGGGCGGGACCACGTTGAAGGCCTCGCCGGCGCGCAGGATCGTCGGTACGACGCTCAACCGGTCGGGGCCCGACGGGTCGTGGCGCCCGGCTACGTCGATGGCGGCCCGCGCGAGCGCCAGGAGCGCGTTGCGCCCCTGGTCGGGCGCGCTGCCGGAGTGGGCGGCGCGCCCGGAGGCGAGCACCCGGAGCGTCCCCGCAGCCTTGCGCTTGACCACGACTCCCTCCTCGCCGCCGGGGGCGTGCTGGCCGGCCTCGAAGCACAGGCAGGCGTCGTAGCCCTCGAAGCGTCCCACGTGCGCGAATGGCTGGACCCGCCACTCCTCGTCGGTCACGAGCAGCACCGACAGCTCGGCGAAGCGCTCGGGCCGTCTGTGGAGCTCGCGGGCCAGCCCCAGCGACAGGATGACACCGCCCTTCATATCGGCCGTGCCGGGGCCGTACAGGCGCTCGCCCTCGCGGCGCAGTGGCCGGTGCGAGCGGTGGTGGATGACCGTGTCGATGTGGCCCAGGAGCAGGATCCGGCGCGATCCGGTGCCCTCGAGCCGCGCGATGAAGTCGGGCGCGTTGCCGTCGGTCGAGCACGGCACCCGCTCGGTCCGGGCCTCGGTCGGGAGCAGGGCCGCGCACAGAGCCACAGCCTCCTCGGCGCCGTCGATGTCGCCCGACGGCGAGGAGATGGCGACGAGCGCCTCGAGTTCGCGCTCGGCCCGGGCCGCGATGGCCGCGGCGCCGGCGGCGATCAGCTCGTCCACGCCACCCCCGCGTGCTCGAGGACCTCTTGCGGGGACAGCGACTCGGGTGCGCGCCGCTCGCGCACGTGGCGGTCGGCCAGCTCGCACAGCGCCTGGTTGAGCCGCGCCGGCACGTCGTGCATCCGACCGACCAGCACGATCTCGCCGTTCAGGTAATCGGTCTCGATCGCCCCCGCGCCGCGAGCGATGCTCTGCCAGGTGGAGGAGCCGTGGCGCGGGCTCCCCGCGATCTCGCCCACCCCGAAGCGCTCCCAGCGCCCCAGGACGTCGTCGACGTCCTCGGCGGCGTGGTCGATACCGGCGGCGTCGAGCACCCCGGCGCCCTCGTCCTGGACCTGCTCGCTCAGCTCATCGCGGGCGGGCCCGGGCTCGCAGATCGCACTCGTGGCATTGCCCAGGTTCACGACCAGCTTCGCGTACTTGAATCGCATGATGTCCGGGCGCGCCTGCGAGTCGTAGTGCGAGGCGGCGATCGCGGCGGCGATCTCGTGCGCCCGCTCGTCGGCGCCGCTGGGATAGCAGCCGAGGTCGATCACGCCGCTGCACCGGGCTCCGTAGCCCTGGACGACGCCCGGATCCATGTGCGCGGTGGGCGACATCACCACGGCGCCGTAAACGTGGGGGAAGAGTCGCAGGGCCAGCCGCTCGTTCTCGACGCCGTTCTGTGCGCACACGACGGCCACCCCGGCAGGTGCGGCGGCTCGGAGCGCGGCCAGCGCACCCGCGCTGTCCTGCGTCTTGGTCGCCAGCAGCACGACCTCGTCCCCGCGCCAGTCGATCGCCGCCGCCTCGTCGACCGCCGGGATCGGCAGCGTCACGCGCTCGTCGGGCGTCTCCAGGGTGAGCCCGGATTGCCGGATCGCGCGGTAATGCTCGCCGCGCGCGATCAGGGTGACCTCGTGCTCGGCCTGGTGCAGCCGCGCACCGAGGACGCCTCCGATCGCACCCGCGCCGAAGACGACGAAGCGCATCGCTTCAGAGGGGCTGTCTGATGACCGGGCGCTTGGCCGCCGCGGCCTCGTCGAGGCGGCGCACCGGAGTCGTGTAGGGGGCGCCGCGCGCCACCTCGGGATCCTCGCGCGCCTCGCGCAGGATCTCCGCCACCGTCTCGGCGAAGTGATCGAGCGTCTCCTTGGTCTCGGTCTCGGTCGGCTCGACCAGGAGCGCCTCGTCGACGATCAGCGGGAAGTAGACGGTGGGCGGGTGCACCCCGTGGTCGAGCAGTCGCTTGGCCACGTCGAGCGTCTTGATCTTGAGCTCGCGCTTCATCGGCGATCCGCACAGGACGAACTCGTGCATGCACAGCCGGTCGTAGGCGGCGGGCAGATACTCGGCCACGCCCGCCTCGCGCAGCCGCGCCAGCAGGTAGTTGGCATTCAGCACCGCCACCTCGGAGACCTCGCGCAGCCCGCCGGCGCCGAGCGAGCGGATGTAGGCGTAGGAGCGCACGAACACCCCGTAGTTGCCGTGGAAGCCGCGCAGGCGCCCGATCGACTTGGGACGATCGTAGTCGAGGTCGTAGTAGGGCTGCGAGCCGTTGGTCGTGCTCTCGCGGCGCACCACCTGGGGGCGCGGGAGGTAGGGCTCGATCCGCTCCGACACCGCGATCGGGCCCGATCCGGGGCCGCCGCCGCCGTGCGGCTGCGTGAAGGTCTTGTGCAGGTTGAAGTGGACGATGTCGAAGCCCATGTCGCCCGGCCGGCACACCCCCATGATCGCGTTGAGGTTGGCGCCGTCGTAGTAGAGCGTCGCCCCCACCTCGTGTACGACCTTCGCGATCTCCTCGATGCCGGGCTCGAACAGCCCGAGGGTCGAGGGGTTGGTCAGCATCAGGCACGCCACGTCCTCGTCCGCCTTGGCGCGCAGGTCGTCGAGATCGACGTTGCCGTGCGCGTCGGTGCCGACCTTGACCACCTCGTAGCCGGCCATCGTCACAGTCGCCGGGTTGGTCCCGTGGGCGGTGTCGGGGGTGAGCACCTTCGTGCGGTGCTGCCCGCGGTCCTCGTGGAAGGCGCGCGTCAGCAGCACGCCGGCCAGCTCGCCGTGCGACCCGGCGCTCGGCTGCAGCGAGACGTGCGGCAGTCCGGCGATCTCGGCCAGCGCCTCCTGGAGCCTGAACATCAGCTCGAGCGCGCCCTGCGCGCGGAGCGGGTCCTGGAACGGATGCAGAGCGGCGTGCCCGGGGAGCGACGCGATCCGCTCGTGGAGCTTCGGGTTGTGCTTCATCGTGCACGACCCGAGCGGATAGAAGCCGGTGTCGAGGTCGAAGTTGCGCTTGGACAGGCGGTTGTAATGGCGGACGATCTCCGGCTCGGCCACCTCGGGAAGCCGCGGCGGCTCGGCGCGGCGCAGATGCGCCGGGATCAGCTCCTCGAGCGGCCGCTCGGGCACGTCCAGCTCGGGTGCCGTGAACGCGCGGCGGCCCGGCTTCGAGCGCTCGTAGATCGTGAGCGTGTCGTCGGCCTGGCGGATCACTTGACCGCCTCCGCGGGTGCGCGCTCGGCCTCGACCGCGGCCGCGAGCGCCTCGGCGAGCCGGTCGATCTCGGCCTTCGTGCGCTTCTCCGTGATCGCGATCAGCAGCCCGTCCTCGAGCTCGGGGTAGTCACGCGCGAGCGCGTGGCCCGGGTTGATCCCGTGCTCGCGGCAGCGGGCGATCACCCGCTCGACGGGCGCGTCGAGCTCGACCGCGAACTCCCGGACGACCGGCTGCTCGTGGACCAGGCGGACGCCCTCGACCGCCTGCACGCGCTCGCGCGCGTAGGCCGTGCGCTGGAGCATCAGCTCCGCCAGCTCGACGATCCCGCGGCGCCCGAGCCAGCTCAGGTAGATCACGCCCGCGAGCGCATTCAGGGCCTGCGCGGTGCAGATGTTCGAGGTCGCCTTCTCCCGGCGGATGTGCTGCTCACGGGTCTGAAGGGTGAGGACGAAGCCGCGCTTGCCGTCGAGGTCGCGCGTCTCGCCGGCGATCCGGCCCGGCATGCGCCGGATCAGCGCCTCGGTGGCGGCGAAGAAGCCGAACGAGGGCCCCCCGAAGTCGAGCCGGTTGCCGAGCGTCTGCCCCTCGCCGACGGCGATGTCGACGCCGCATTCGCCGGGCGGTGAGAGCAGCGCCAGCGGCAGCGGGTCGCACGCGCAGATCGTCAGCGCGCCCGCCGCCCGGGCACGCTCGGCCATCGCCGCCACGTCCTCGACCGCGCCCAGGAAGTTCGGCTGCTGGACGATGACCGCGCCGACCGTCTCGTCGAGCTCCGGCAGCGCCGTGACTCCGTCGTTCAGGGGCGCCTCGACGATCTCGCTCCCCCACCCGTGGGCGAGCGTCCTCAGGACCTCGCGCGAGTGAGGGTGCACGCCGCGGGAGACGACGAACCTTCCCCGGCCGTTGGCGAGCTTGGCCACGTAGCCGGCGGCCCCCACCGCGCTCGGCCCCTCGTAGACCGAGGCGTTCGACACCGGCAGCCCGGTGAGCTCGGAGATCGCCGTCTGGTACTCGAACATCGCCTGGAGCCCGCCCTGGGAGATCTCCGGCTGATACGGCGTGTACGGCGTCAGGAACTCCGAGCGCTGAAGGATCGAGTCGATCAGCGCGGGGATGTAGTGGTCGTACATGCCGCCGCCGAGGAAGGACACCTCGTCCAGCGTCGAGACGTTCTTGGCCGCCAGCCCGCGGAGCTCGTCGAACACCTCCTGCTCGGAGAGGCCCGGGGCGATGTTCAGCGGCTCGGACAGGCGCAGCGCCTCGGGCACGTCCGCGAACAGGTCCTCGATCGAGCCGACGCCGATCGCCGCCAGCATCTCGCGGCGGTCGTCCTCGGTGGCGGAGGTGTAGCGGCTCACTCGAGACTCGACTGGTAGGCGGCGGAATCCATCAGCGCGTCCTTCTCGGACGGGTCGGAGAGCTTCACGCGCACAAGCCAGCCCTCGCCGTAGGGGTCGTCGTTGATCTTCTCCGGGTTGCCCTCGAGCGCGTCGTTGACCGCCACCACCTCGCCGGACATCGGCGCGAACACGTCCGAGACCGCCTTGACCGACTCGACCTCGGTGTACGCCTGGTCCTTGGAGACCGTAGCTCCCACATCGGGCGCGTCGAAGAACACGATCTCGCCGAGCGAGTCCTGCGCGTACCAGGTGACCCCGAACGTCGCCTCCTCGCCCTCGATCCGCGCCCAGTCGTGCTCGGGGTGGTAGAGGAGGTCATCGGGATAGCTCGGGTCGGCCGCCATGTCACGATCCCTTTCGGTAGAGGGGCTTGCGCTCGACGACCGCGGCCCGACGGGTCCCGCGCACGTCGATCTCGATCCGCGTGCCCGGCTCGGCACGCCGCGCGGAAACGTACGCCATCCCGATGCCCCGTTCGAGGCACGGCGAGTACGTCCCGCTCGTGACCGCCCCGCCATCGATCACCGGGTTGCCGGCGCGGGCGATTCCGGGCCCGTCGATCACGAACGGCACGAGCTTCTCCGCGGGTCCGTCCTGGCGCGCGGCGGCGACCGCCTCGGAGCCGATGAAGGCGGTCTCCTCCTTGCAGCACCAGCCGAGCCCGGCCTCGATCGGCCCCCGCTCCTCGCTCATGTCGTTGCCGTAGAGGTGAAAGCAGACCTCGATGCGGAGCGTGTCGCGGGCGCCGAGGCCGACCGGCGCGACGCCGCGCTCGAGCAGCGCGTCCCACAGCTCGTTCGCGTCCCGGGGGTCGATCAAGATCTCGACGCCGTCCTCGCCCGTGTAGCCGGTGCCGCACACGAGCGCCGACGCGTCCGCCACCGTGCGCTCGGCGCAGTGCATCCGGGGCGGTAGCGCCCCGTCGGCGAGCGCCGTCACGATCGCGCGCGCGTCGGGACCCTGGACGGCGAGCATCGCGAACCGGTCGGCAGCATCGATCACGTCGACGTCGAACGCGCCGGCCTGCTCCTGGAACCACCGCAGGTCCTTCTCGTGATTCGACGCGTTGGTCACCGTGAGGTACTCGTAATCGCTCAGCCGGTAGGTGAAGAGGTCGTCGAGGATGCCGCCGTCCTCGCGGCACAGGACGCTGTACTGGGCCCCCCGGACCGGGATCCGCCGGACGTCGTTGGAGAGCAGCCGCTGGAGGAACTGCTGCGCCTGGGGGCCGCGCGTCTCGATCTGGCCCATGTGCGAGACGTCGAACACGCCGGCGGCGCGGCGCACGGCCACGTGCTCCTGGCGGATCCCCTCGTACTGGATCGGCATCTCCCAGCCCGCGAACGGGACGAGCTTTGCGCCGGCGGCGCGGTGGCGGTCGTACAGCGCGGTGTGGCGCAGCGAGCTCGGCGCGGTCGAGGACACCCTGCTCAGGCTAGCGAGGGCGCCGGTTCCTTCTAGCGATCCTTGAGGAACGACGGGATGTCGATCTCGTCGTCGCGGATCTCGAGTGAGGAGCGCTGGCGGTCGTCCATCGTCACATCGCGGCGCTGGCGGGCGGGGCGCGGCGGCCTCGCGGACGCCTCCGCCCCCGGCCCGGCCGTGGTCGAAGCCGGTGGCGATCACGGTGACGCGCACGTCCTCACCCATGCCGTCGTCGATCACCGCGCCGAAGATGATGTTGGAGTTGGCGTCGGCGGCGCTCTGGACGATCTCGGCCGCCTCGTTGACCTCGAACAGGCCGAGATCGTGGCCGCCCGTGATGTTGAGCAGGATCCCGGTGGCGCCCTCGACCGACTCCTCGAGCAGCGGCGAGGAGATCGCGACCTTGGCCGCCTCGGCGGCGCGGTTCTCGCCGCTGGCGCTCCCGATCCCCATCAGCGCCGTGCCGGCGTCGTGCATGATCGTTCGCACGTCGGCGAAGTCGAGGTTGATCAGCCCGGGGATCGTGATCAGGTCGGTGATCCCCTGCACCCCCTGGCGCAGGACGTTGTCGGCCGCGCGGAAGGCGTCGAGGATCGTCGTTCGCCGCTCGACGATCGCCAGCAGCTTCTCGTTGGGGATCACGATCAGCGTGTCCACGTGCTCGCGCAGCCGCTGGATCCCCTCCTGGGCCTGACGCGCGCGCTGCGTGCCCTCGAACGAAAACGGCCGCGTGACGCAGCCCACGGTCAGCGCACCGATCTCGTTCTTGGCGATGTCGGCGATCACGGGCGCCGCCCCGGTCCCGGTGCCGCCGCCCTCGCCGGCGGTGACGAACACCATGTCCGCGCCCTTGAGCGCCTCCTTGATCTCGTCGCGCGACTCTGCCGCCGCGCCCTGGCCGATATCCGGGTTGGCGCCCGCGCCGAGACCCTTGGTCAGCTCGTGGCCGATGTTCAGCTTGATGTCGGCGTCGCACATGGCCAGCGCCTGCGCATCGGTGTTGCACGCGATGAACTCGACCCCGCGCAGGCCGGCGTCGACCATCCGGTTGACGGCGTTGGTACCGCCGCCGCCGACGCCGACGACCTTTATGACTGCCAGGTAACTGCTTTCCATGGGCTTTCCGTCCGACCCTCGAGTTAGCGTTGAGAGTTTCCCCGGCGGGGCCGTCGATCCGGAGTTTCGCACGTTATGCCCTGAATATGGGCGAAGTCAACGAATCCTCGCGTCCGCAAGGGGCGTTGCAGAACCGCGAACTCTCGACGGCCGCGGCAGGGTTTCGATTTTCGAGCAGTAAAGCTGAGGTTGAGGGTTAGCCCCCGCCGGGAGTGCCGGTGGCGGCCGCACCTGAAGTCCCCGAGGCCGGGCCGGTGCCAGCGGGGAGGCCCGTGCTCGAGGCGCTCGACGCCGTGCCACCGCCGGCCAGGCCCGCGGCCGCGACGGCCGCGCTGCCGGCGCCGGCGGCCGGGTGCTGCGGGTTCGTCACGTCGACGTAGACCGCCCCCGCCGAGCCCGGGTCGCCGAGCACCGCGATGGCGGCCCGCCATTTCGCCGCGAGCTGCGACGAGTCCCCGAAGTACACCGCGGGGCCGCTGCGCAGCTGGGCGGTGAGGCCGTGAGGCCCTCCTTGGGATACCTGGCTGATCCTGGCCAGCATGGCGTACGGAGCCGCCGCCAGCAGCGCGACGGCGCTCATCGCCTCGGGATCGGTGAGGCGCGGGCCGCCGGGCACCGAGCGGAGCTCGAGCGCCGGCAGGCTCGGCGTGGGACCCGCGTCGTGCAGCAGCGTGCCGTCGCCCGCGACCGGAACCGCCCGCCCGTCGATCGTCACGGTCGCCACCGGGATCTGCTCGATCACGTGGATCCGGAGGCCGTGCGGGAACTGCGCGCTCACCCGGACGTCGCGCACGACCGAGTAGGGCGCGACCGCCGTGCGCAGCCGGTCGAGGTGGACGTCGAGCGTGCTCATCGTGCGCGCCGCGGCGACGAGCGCACCCTGGATCTGGGGCGCGTCGGGGCCGGTGTCTCCGGTGACGCTCACGTGCTCGACGGCCACCAGCGAAGAGTCGCGCAGCCACAGCCACCCGCCGCCGAGGAGCGCGACCACGACCACCGCCAGAACGGCCAGGCGCCGAGACCGCTTCGAGCTCGCGAGCCCGCGCAGCGCGTGGGCGGGCGTGGAGCGGGCCCCCGTGAGAGCACTCATGCCGGGACCCAGTCGCCCGGTATCTCGACCGGCCCCAGGGCCTGAACCTCGGCCTCGAGCTCGATGCCGAACCGCTCCTTGACCCGGCGGCGCCCCTCCGCCATCACCGCGACGACGTCGGCAGTCGTGGCGTCGCCGTGGTTCTCGATGAAGTTCGCGTGCTTGGCTGAGAAGCTCGCGCCCCCGATGCGCAGGCCGCGGCAGCCGGCGGCGTCGAGGAGCTGCCCGGCGGTGCGGCCCTGGGCGCGTGGATCGTCGGGGTTCTTGAACGTCGAGCCGAACGTCTTGATGCCCGACGGCTGGGCGGCCTTGCGCCGCGCCCGCATGTCGGCCAGCGTCGCCTTGACCGCCTCGCTGGCCGCCGGAGCGAGCGCGAACGAGGCCCGGGCGACAACCTGCCCCGGGCCCAGGTTCGAGCGCCGGTAGCGAAATCCGAGCTGATCGGGCGCGCGGCGTTCGGTGCCGTCCGGTCCGACCACGTCGACCCATTCGAGCACCCGCGCCAGCTCGCCGCCGTAGGCGTTGGCGTTCATGCGCACGGCGCCCCCGACGGTCCCCGGGATGTTGACGCCGAACTCGATGCCGGTCAGCCCCGCCTGCGCGGCCCGCGCGGAGACCGCGGGAAGTCGCGCTCCGCCGCCGCAGCGTACGTGGGTGCCCTCGAGCTCGATCTTGCTCAGTTCCTTGTCCAGCTTCACGATCAGTCCGCGGACGCCGGCGTCCGCCACCAGGAGGTTCGACCCGGATCCGACGACCCCTACCTCGATTCCCCGGCCGCCCGCCCAGGCCAGCAGGCGCTCGAGCTCCTCGAGCGTCCCGGGACGGGCGAAAAGCTCCGCGGCTCCCCCGGTGCGGACGGTCGTCAGGCGAGCAAGCGGGTAGTCGCGGCTGACCCCGGGCAGAAGCTCCATCGGCGGCAGGGTAGAGGCCGCCCCGGCCGTCAGACCGCACCCGCCGACGAGCGCGCGCGCGAGCCGGTCGACGTCGCCCGCGCCCATCGTCAGGCAGAGGTCGCCGGCGCGCAGCATGCCCGCCAGGAAGCGGCGCGCCTCATCGAAACCGGGCAGCCACGCCACCTGGCGACCGGCTCCCCGGTCGGCGGCCGCGGCGGCGATCAGGTTGCCCTCCACTCCGGCGAAGTCCTCCGCGCGCTCGCGCGCGGGGTATACCGGCAGCACCACCGCGACGTCCGCCGCGGCCAGGGCGACGCCGAATTCCCGCGCGAGCGAGCGCGTGCGCGAGTACAGGTGCGGCTGGAAAACGGCCACCACGCGGCGCGGCTCGAGCGTCCGCGCGGCCGCGATGACCGCCGCCACCTCGGTCGGATGGTGCGCGTAGTCGTCGTAGACGGCGGCGCCCTGCGCGGTCTCGCCCACCTCCTCGAACCGCCGCCGCGCGCCCTGGAAGTCGGCCAGCGCCGCGGCCGCCCGCGACGGATCGGCGCCGGCCAGGGCCGCCACCGTGAGGGCGCCGGCGGCGTTCACGGCGTTGTGGGCGCCGGGCACCCGCAGGCGAACCTCGAGTGTCCCGCCAGGCGAACCGGGACCCGCCGTCGGAGAGCAGCGGCTCCGGTGCGTCATAGACCGCGGCGTCCGGCGGGCAGAGCGCGAGCAGCTCGCGGCGGTCCCATACCACGGCCGCCCCGGTCGCGCTCGCCATGAATGTGCGGAAGGTGCTCTCCAGGTCCAGGCGCGAGCCGTAGGTGGCATGGTGATCGAGCTCGGCGTTGGTGAGCAGGGCGATCTCGGGGCGGAGCTTGAGCAGCGACCGATCGGACTCGTCGGCCTCGATCACGATCCATTCGCCCGTCCCCCAGCCGGCGTTGGATCCCGTCGAGCGCAGCTCGCCGCCGACCACATAGGACGGGTCGAGCCCGCAGCCGCTCAGCGCGTGGACGACCATGGCCGTGGTCGTGGTCTTGCCGTGGGTGCCGGTGATCGCGATGCAGCGCCGCAGAGAGGCGATCTGGGCGAGCAGGTCGGCGCGATGGAGCTCGTGGCCCTGCGCCGCCCGGCGCTCGGGATTCGCCGCGCTCACGGCCGTCGAGTAGACGACTTCGGCGCCGGCGGGCACATTGCCGGCGGCGTGTCCTAGGACCGGGACGATCCCGTGGTCTCGCAGGCGCTCGGTGTAGCTCGACTCGGCTCGGTCAGACCCGGTCACCTGCGCTCCGAGCGCCCGGGCGATGATCGCCAGCCCGCTCATGCCGGCCCCCCCGATGCCGACGAAGTGCAGCCGGCGCTCGCTCCAATCCGCGTTCTCCACAGGGCTGCCGAGGCTATCCGAGCGCCCGGAGGACGCGCCCGCACCGGGATCGCCCGTGAAATCTTGCGCAAATTGCAGACACCTTTTACCGGCTGATCACCAGCCGCCCAGGTGCTGAGTACTGTGCGCGCCAACAGAAGCTGGACCTCGCTTGACCCCCCAAGGCCGGGCTGCCCACCGGCCGCGCGAACGACCGCTACTGACCGATGTCTCCCGGCACATCACGTCGCTGCCTGCCTGCTCTCGTGGCGCTGGCCCTGGCGCTGGCGCTCGAGCTGGCGCCGGCCTCGACCGCGGCGGCCAGCCACCGCGGCCGCGGCTGCGGCGATCCGTATCCCGCGGCGCGCAACCCGGCCAACCCACTTGACCTGCCCAGTGCCCCGGGCTCCGACCCCCTGCGCGGGGCGCGGTTCTTCGTCGCGGGCCCGAACACCGGCATGGCCGCCAGGCGATCGCCAGGCTCGTCGGGGTCAACCCGGGCCGCTACGCGTCCTGGCCGCAGTTCCGGCGCGCGCTGAACCACGGTCGGCTGCATCGCAGGCTGCGCCGCCATCCGGCGCTCGCACGGCAGGTCAGGCTGCTGGAGAAGATCGCGGCCCAGCCTGTGGGCGTGATGATCAGCCGCTACTCGGGCGGCGGGAGCCCCCGCGCCGTCTACGCCGTCACCCGGCAGCTCATGTGCGCCGCGGCGCAGCAGCGACCCCGGCTCGGTGCCGATCATCAACACCTACTTCCTCTACCAGGCCGGATACTGCGAGACGCGGAGCGAGATCCTCGCCCGCCGCCCGAGGTTCGAACGCGAGGTGTCCGCGATGGCGCGTGCGATCGCCCGCCGCCCCGCCGTGATGCTCCTCGAGATGGATGCGATCGGCTCCTCGCACTGCATGGCCCGCAACGGCGCTCTCCCCGTACTGGGAGGCCGACATCCGCTACGAGATCGCCAAGGTGGCGGCGCTCCCACACACCGTCGTGTACATCGAGGGCGGCTATTCCGACGGCGCGGACCCCGCCTACACCGCGCGGGCGCTCAGGGCAGTCGGCGTGAACCGGATCCGCGGCTTCTACACCAACGACACCCACATCAACTGGGCGATCAAGGAGATCCGCTGGGGAGAGAAGGTCTCGCGCCTTCTCGGCGGCACGCACTTCATCGTCAACACCTCAGACAGCGGCCGCGGGCCCCCTGCTCAACGCCGATCCGGCGCGCCAGGGCGTCGAGGATCTCTGCAATCCGCCGGGCCGCGGGGCGGGACCGCCTCCCACCACCGACACCGGGTTCGCGGCGGTGGACGCCTTCCTCTGGATCCACGTGCCCGGCGAGTCGAGCGGCCACTGCAACGGCGGCACCCCATCGGGGACGTTCTGGCTCGCCCGCACGCTCGGCGAGGCGGCCAACGCGAACGCCCGGCTGGGTCCGGCGCTCCCCAGCCTTCCGTACTGACAGACGGCGGGGCTCGGCCTGAGGGCGGGGTCGAAAAGCGTCCTTATTTTTCGTTCTTCGACCCGGCCCTCCGAGGGCCGACTTCTAGCGCGGACCCTCGACCGCGGCCTTCGCAACCGCAGCGCAAATTCTCGGCAAACCCATTCAATAGGCGCAGCGTCCCCGCAACCCGCTCGCTCCGGGCAATCCTGAGCCCGACCGGGTGCCGCCACCGCCGCTCAAAGGGGCGCCGGGACCGGCCGACTACTGAAAAGGCAGGCCGATCGCCTGCCCCGCTAACGACCGGAGGATGTCTGATGGCCATTGGCACATCTAGGCGACTGCTGCTTGGCGTGGCGATTGTTGCGCTCGCCTTGGCTGCGACCGTGGGGGTCGCCTCCGCTTCAAGCTCTTCGACGCTCGGCCCCAGGGCCTTCGTGGTTCACCCGGGACAGCAGCTCTGTCCCGAACCGTACTCGGCCACACGCGACCCAGCCAACCCGCTGGCGCTGCCTGCCAACCCGGGAGCGAACCCTCTGAACGGCGCTCGCTTCTTCGTCGACGGCCCCAGGCACGGCGAGGCAGCGGGCGCAATCGCGCGCCTGCTCGGCATCAACCCGAACCGCTATCCGGAGAGCTACTCCTGGGCGGCATTTCAGGCGAATCTCGACCACGGACCCCTGCACCGCAAGCTGCGCGGCCGTCCCTCGCTCGCCTATGCCGTGCGCCTGCTCGAGAAGGTCGCCGGCCAGCCCGAGACCGAGCGCATGAGCCCGTGGTCGGAGGGAGGCGGCCCCGGGGCGCTGTACGACGAGACGCAGAAGATCCTGTGCGGGACGATGAGCGCCGATCCTGGCTCGATCCCGGTGTTCAACACCTACTTCCTCTACCAGGCCGGCTACTGCGAGAGCACCGGCACGATCCTCGCCCACCGCGCGACGTTCGAGCGCCAGGTGAACGAGATGGCCGAGGCGATCGATCGCCGGCCCGCGGTGATCCTCGCCGAGATGGACGCGATCGGGTCCTCCGGCTGCATGGCCCGCACCGGCGCGCTTCCCGACTGGGAGGCCGACATCCGCTATGAGCTGAACAGGTTCGCCTCGCTCCCGCACACGGTGGTCTACATCGAGGGCGGCTACTCCGACGCGGCCGGGCCGCGCTACACCGCGAGCGTGCTCAGGGCCGTTGGCGTGAACCGGATCCGCGGCTTCTACACCAACGACACCCATCTCAACTGGACGATCAAGGAGATCCGCTGGGGCGAGAAGGTCGCCCGCCTCGCCGGCGGCACGCACTTCATCGTCAATACCTCCGACAGCGGCCGGGGGCCCCTGCTCAACCCCGACCCGGTGCACCAGGGCATCGAGGACCTGTGCAATCCGCCGGGGCGCGGCGCCGGTCCGACGCCCACCACCGACACGGGCTTCCCCGAGGTGGACGCCTTCCTATGGGTCCATGTCCCCGGCGAGTCGAGCGGCCACTGCAACGGCGGCACGGCGGCGGGCACGTTCTGGCTGGCGCGCACGCTCGCCGAGGCGCACAACGCCAACGGCCGGCTCGGCCCGGGTTACCGCAGCCGCCCGTACTGAGGTGCCCGGGCGGCGCGCCGCGCGCCCCCGGGGCGCTCGAGCTGATGACCCGCGGCGCATCTCCCCCACCTGCTGGTAAGCTCTTCTCTCCGGGCAAGGTGGCCGCCTGCCGCCGCGGGACGCACGGCGAGTACGGAGAAGGGGCATGGCTTCGAGTTCAGTTTTGGAACCCGCGGGCCGCGGACGGACGCGGCTGCTGCTTCGGAGTGGTCTGGTGGCGTTGCTGGTGCTGCTGGGAGCCGTGGTCGTGCCCGCGCCCTCGCTCGCGCAGGCCGGTCCGAACCCGATCCAGATCGAGAACGCGAAGCCCGGGACGACCAACTGGGAGCTGCCCGGTATGGGGCCCCACACCCTGCCGACGCCGTCGACCGAGATCGAGGGGTATGCGTCGCAGATCAGCGTGGCGCCCGGAGACACCCTGCAGCTGCACGTGAGCACGGCCTCCAACAACGAGCAGTACCGGATCGAGATCTATCGCCTGGGTTGGTATGGCGGTGACGGCGGGCGTCTGATCGCGTGCCTTCCGTCCTGTACGACGACGGAGACCGGTGCGACGCAGAGCACCCCAGCAGCCCGGATCCCAATACCGGGGAGCTGGACGCGGGTTGGCCGGTGACTGACGCGATCACGGTCGGCTCGGACTGGACCACCGGCTACTACATCGCGAAGCTGGTCCTGCCGGCGCTCAATCAGGCCAACTGGATCAAGTTCATCGTGCGTGCGCCGGCGGGGACGAACTCCGCGATCCTCGTTCAGGCCTCGGTCAACACGTGGCAGGCCTACAGCAACTGGGGCGGCCAGGGCCAGGGGGCCACCGGCAAGAGCCTGTACGCGTTCAACAGCTCCAGCTCCGCGGTGCCGAATTCGACCTCGCCGGGCAACGAGGCGATCAAGGTGTCGTTCAACCGGCCGTTCGGGACCGACCAGAACACCAGCCCGTTCATGTGGGAGTACAACCTGGTGCGCTACCTGGAGCGCAACGGCTACGACGTCAGCTACCAGACCGACGTCGACACCGACCTGGATGAGTCCTCGCTGCTCGGTCACAAGCTCGACATCGAGAACGGCCACGACGAGTACTGGTCCTCGAACATGCGCGATGCCTGGGAGGCGGCCCGCGCCGCCGGGGTCAACCTGGCGTTCATGGGCGGCGATGTCGGCAACTGGCAGGTGCGCTATGAGCCTGGCGCCGACGGGACGCCCGACCGCACGCTGGTCGAGTACCGCAGCGGCGCCAACGACCCGGATGGCGGCAATCCAGCCCTCGCAACCGACCGGTTCACCTCCTCCTACATCAACCGGCCCGAGTGCGAGCTGATCGGCGGGAGCTGGACCACCGGGGGCGGAACCGGCTCCGGCGACGCACCGCGCTCGTACTACGTCCCGTCAGCTGCTCTCTCAGCACCCGCGACCGCGGCGTGGTTCAACGGAACCGGCTTCGCCGCCGGTGACACCTTCACCGACACGGTCGGCTACGAGTGGGACGACGTCGTGACCCAGCCGACACCCTGCGACGTGGGCGGCCCGGACACGACCGCGGCGCCGCTGAGCGACGTGCTGTCGTTCGACGGTCTGCAGGGCGCGACCAGCCCAGGCCCAGCCCACGCCGTCACCTACACCGAACCGTCATCCGGGTCGCGCGTGTTCAGCGCCAACACGATGCAGCTCAACTGGGCGCTCGACGACTTCGCCCACAGCGCGCACGTCAACACCGGCGCCCAGATCCTGTTCGCCAACATGTTCAACGACCTCGGTGCGATCCCCGGCCCGGTGCTCAATCAGCCCGCCTCCGGGACGACCACCGGTTCACCGGTTACGTTCACGTGGACGAGCACCTCGATGGCGCTGTCCGGCTACCAGGTGAACGTTGACGGCAACTCGGTCGGCACGCTGAATGCGAGTGCGTGCTCGAACGGAACGTGCAGCCTCAGCGTCCCGCTGAGCGGCGGCACGCACACCTGGAACGTCACGGAGACCGATCTCGAGGGAGCCACCGCCAGCAGCCAGAGCCAGTCCTTCACCGTTCCCGCCTCGCCGCCCTCTCAGAACGGTGGCTCGTCGTCTCAGAACGGAGGCTCGAGCTCCAAGCCCGGTTCCAGCGCTTTCGGGCTCCGCTCGCCCGCACTCGCCTCGGTGCTGTGGAATCCCACGCCAAGGCTCGCGTGGAGCCGTCTCCAAAACGCGTCCGGGTCAACCCGGTACCGCGTCTACATCGACGGGCGGACGATCGCGACCACGACCGCCACCAGTTACACGCCGCCGCATGCGCTGGCTGATGGCCGGCACACTTGGAAGGTCGTTGCCCTCAACAACAAGGGTCAGTCGCTGGCGAGCGTCACCGGTAACTTCGTGGTGCGCTCGGCGCGTACCGGCTCGCAGTCGCGCCGCCAGGTACTCGCCCACGGTCTGGTGCTGAGCGTTTTCTGCGCCCACCGCTGCTCGATAAACCTCCGCGTGCGGCTGGGATCCGCGACGCTCACGACCCAGCCGAAGGGTCACGCGGGCATCGACGCGTTCAGCGTCCATCTATCGCAGTCACTGCGCCAGCGCCTGGCGGCTGCGCGCACGGCAACGCTCTACGTCACGATCACGACGCGCACCGGCCGGGCTGTCGCGAACGATCACGCTCACCCTCCACTGGACACGCTCCGGAATGCGCAGCAGCTGACTCACAGCAGCTCGTCGTAGACCGCGAGTGTCTCGCGCGCCGGACGGTCGATCGCGAACAGGCGCTCGGCCCGCGCGCGGGCATCCCGACCCATCCGTTCGCGCAGCGCCCGGTCGGCGATCAGCGGGGCGAGCGCCTCGGCCAGTCCGCGGCTCGTCTGGTCCAAGACCGAGATCCCGCTGACTCCGTCCTCGTAGACCTCGGGGGTGCCGCCGTTGGGGGTGGCGACAATCGGGAGCCCGCTGGAGATCGCCTCGATCGCGCCTCCAGGCAGGCCCTCGGAGACCGAAGGCAGTACCGCGATGTCCGAGGCCGCATAGAGGGCAGCCACGTCGTTTGGGCCGGGCAGGATCTGCACGGCGTGAGCGAGCTCGAGCGCCTCGACGAGCTCCCGCAGACGCTCACGCTCAGGTCCGTCGCCCGCGAGCACGAGGCGCGCGTTGGGCGCCCGCTCGAGGAGTTCGCCCATCGCCACCACGGCAAGCCATTGACGCTTGGCCGGCCGCATGTGCGCGGCGATCGTCACGACCACGTGTTCTTCCCTCAGCCCGAGCAGCTCGCGGCGAAGGCGCAGCTTGTCCTCGGGGCGCGGCCGGAACCGCTCGGTGTCGGTGGCGTTCAAGACGACCCGGACCCGCGAACGCCTGACGGCGAAATCGCGCTGCGTCTGGCGCGCGATGAACTCGGACACGGCGATGAACCGATCCACTCTTCGCGTCCGCCGGTGGCGCACCGCGGCACGCACCCGGGGCAGCGATCGCCGAGACCGCGGGGAATGCTCGGTGAGCACGATCCGGCACCCGGCGCGCGCAGCCGCGTCCAGGCCTAGGTGCGGCCCGAACTGGAAGTGGGCGATCGCGGGACGTTCACGGTCGCAGATCGCCGCCACCTCTGCCTCCCAGCGACTTCGATCGATATTCCCCACCCGCGCACCACAGCGCTCCATGCGCTCCCGGTAGGCGCCGGGAATCGGTCCCGTGAAGTACGCGGCCAGCTCGAGGCCGCGCGCCGTCGCCTGCCTCGCAGTCGCGAGCGTCTGGAGCTCGACCGGCCCCTCCTTGTTGGGCGTCATGTCGATCAGGTGGACGATGCGGAGCCCGCTCACGGGCGCCCGCGCGCGGCGGCCAAGACCTCGTGGGCGATATCGCGCGCTGCCTCGGGTCGGGCCATCGCCGCCGAGGCGCGCGCCATCGCGGCCAGGCGGCTCGGGTCGGCGAGCAGCCTCCCGACCTCTTGAGCCAGCCGCGCCGGCGTCAGCTCGCGATCGGGGATGAGGATCGCCGCGCCCGCCGCTTCCATGAAGCGCGCGTTCGCGCTCTGATGGTCCGCGGTGGCGTACGGATACGGGATCAGGACGGCAGGCCGGCCGTGGGCGGCGATCTCGAAGATCGACCCGCCGGCGCGGGAGACGACCAGGTCGCTGGCCAGCAGCGCCTCGCCGAAGCCGGAGATGTAGCCGCGCAGGTCGTAATGCGCTCCCGGGGAGTGCAATTCGGGCAGGTCTCGCTCGCCGGCGGCGTGCAGCACCCGGAACCGGGCCCCCGCGAACGCCTCGACCGCGGCCCGGTTGATCGAGCGAGCGCCCAGCGACCCGCCGCACACGAGCACGCATGTCTCCCCTTCCGCGATCTCGAACCGCGCGCGTGCCGCGCCGCGGTCAGTGGCCGGCGGCGGGACCGGGCGCCCGGTGACCCGGTACCGGGAGCCCGAGCGGCCATCGAGCGGGAAGGCCAGGCAGAGCCGCCGCGCGAACGGCGCCAGCAGGCGGTTGGTCAGGCCGAGGTGCGAGTCCGCCTCGCTCAGCACGAGCGGGATCCGCCGCAGAACCGCCGCCAGCCCGACCGGTCCGGCCACGTAGCCGCCGGCGCCCATCACGGCCGCCGGCCGCAGCTCGCCCAGCATGCGATGCGCGCGGGTCAGAGCGGCAGCGTCGACGGCCGCGGCCCGTGCCGCCTTGACAGGCCTGCGGCGTGCCAGCGGAGCGACCCGCAGCGTTCGCAGCTCGTAGCCGGCCTCGGGCACGAGCCGGAGCTCGGCGCGCTCGCCGCCGATGAACAGGACGTCCGCGCCCTCAGCTCGCAGCGCGTCCGCGACCGCCAGCGCCGGCACGACGTGCCCGGCGGTCCCTCCGGCGCCGATCACGATCCGCGTCACTGCCAACTCGCGAGGGCGGGTCGACGACCGCGAGTCGGCGGGCGCCGGGGGCGGCGATGTTGAGCAGCAGACCGACCGAGGCGAGCATGATGCACAGGTTGGTCGGGGCGTAGGAGATGAATGGCAGCGGCACGCCAGTGAGCGGCGCGATTCCCAGCACGACGAAGATGTTGAGGGTGCCCTGGCAAAGAACGAGTGAGGTGAGCCCTGTGGCCAGCAGCTTGGCATAACGTCCTGTGGCCTTGCGCGCGGTGCGCAGGCCGGCGTAGCCGAGCATCCCGTAGAGGAAGACGACGCCGAAGATCCCGACCACGCCGAGCTCCTCGCCGATCACGGCGAGGATGAAGTCCGTCTGCGCCTCGGGCAGGTAGTAGATCTTCTGGACCGAGCGGCCGAGTCCGACCCCGAGCAGCCCGCCCGACCCGAGCGCGATCTGGCCCTGGACCGCCTGGTAGCCCGCGGCGGAGCGCGTCGCGGCCGCCCAAGGGTGAAGAAACGACGTCAGACGCGCCCGCTGGTAGGGCTGCGCGATGGCGAACACGACCACCAGCGCCACCGCGATTCCCGCGAGCGCCCCGAGGTGGCGCAGCGGCAGTCCTGCCGCCACCAGCAGGCTGGCGATCGCAAATGCGACCACCAGCGTGGTGCCCAGGTCCGGCTCGACCACGATCAGCAACATCGCGGGCCCGGCCATGATCGCGATCGGCGCCACGGCCTGACGGAACCCTCGCAGCCGCTTCGGGCGCTCGGCGAGGTAGCGCGCGACGTAGAGGACGAGCGCGAGCTTCATGACCTCCGAGGGCTGGAACTGGATCGGTCCGGCCGCGAACCACCGGCGCGCGCCGTTGACCTCGACGCCGAAGCCGGGGACGAGGACGAGCAGCAGAAGCAGGAACGACCCGAGCAGGAGCATGTTCACGAGCCGGGTGCTGAGGATCTCGAGGCCCCGCCGGGAGAGGACGTGCAGGGCGATCAGGCCGATCGCTCCGAACACGAGGTAGCGCAGGAACTCGCCCGCCCCGGTCCCCCCGCCTGAGCTCAATACGCCGAGCGGCGAGGACGCGCTGTAGACCATCACGGCGCCGAAGGCGAGCAGGCACAGCGTCGCCGTGAGCAGGATCCGGTGCTCGAGTGGAGGCGGGACCCGCCGGCGCTGGGCCCGCTGCCCCGCCTCCCGCGCGACTCTGGCCCCCGCGCGCGCCGCGGTCGCCATCAGCCGTCCACCACCAGGGCGCGGAAACGCTCGCCGCGCGCCTCGAAGTCGGCGAACTGGTCGAAGCTCGCGCACGCGGGCGAGAGCAGCACCGTCTCGCCCGGCGCCGCCGTACGGCGGGCGGCGGCCACCGCCCGGTCGAGATCGCCCACCTGGTGCAGCGGCACGCCGGAGCCTCCCAGGGCCGCGGCCAGCTCTCCCGCCGCCTCTCCGATCAGGTACACCGCCCGGCAGCGCTCGGCGACCACCGGTGCCAGCGCGGAGAAGTCCTGCTGCTTGCCGCGGCCGCCGGCGATCAGGTGGATCCCGCCGGTCAGCGCCCGCAGCGCCACCTGCGTGCTGGCTCACGTTCGTCGCCTTGGAGTCGTTGATCCACGACACTCCGTCATGGATTGCCACCAGCTCGAGCCGATGGGGCACGCCGGCGAAGCTGCGCAGCCCGGCGGCCACGGCCTCTGGCTCGATCCCGCGGGCCAGGCACACCGCGGCGGTGGCCATGGCGTTCTGGAGGTTGTGCTCGCCGGGCAACGCGATCTCCCGTATCGCGATCAGGGGGCTGCTCGTCCCACCACAGGTAACCGGCCCGCTCGGACAGCTCCGCCGCGGGCGCCGCACCGAAGCAGACACGCCGGGCGCAGCCGCCGAGATCCTCGACGCCTTCGAGGTCGACCGGGGCCACAGCGACGTCGTCGTTGCCCTGGCCGGCGAAGATACGCAGCTTGGCCGCCACGTAGGCCTCGAACGTCCCGTGCCGGTCGAGGTGGTCGGGCGCCAGATTGAGCAGCACGGCGGCCTCGGGAGCGAACGCGAGCGTGTCTTCGAGCTGGAACGAGGAGGCCTCGCACACGACCGTCGCCGCCGCCGGTAGCGTGCCCGCGAGCGAGGAGGCGGCGGTGCCGACGTTCCCGGCCACCGCGACGGGCAGTCCGGCCTCGCGGTGCACGTGGCCGATCCACTCCGTGGTCGTGGTCTTGCCGTTGGTCCCGGTCACGGCGATGAACTCGTTGGGGATGAGGCGCCAGGCGAGCTCGAGCTCGCCGAGCACGGCCAGGCCGCGGGCGCGCGCCGCCTCGACCAGGGGCGCGCTGTGCGGAACGCCGGGACTCTTGATGAGCGTCCTGGCTTCGCTGACGGCGGCAGGGGCGTCGCGCGACGCATCGAGGCGGACTTCGACGCCCCGCCGGGAAAGCCTTCCGGCGGCTTCGCGCAGCGCCGGCGAGCCGGCCGCCGACCCTGCGTCGACCCCGATCACCCGCTCGCCGCGCGCGCGCAGGGCGAGGGCCGCCGCCACACCCGAGCGGGCCAGACCGATCACCAGGTAGGGGCCGGGTGGGAGCGCCGGGCGCGGCTTCACGACGCGCGCCGGCTAGCCCGTGATGCTCAGCCGGTAGACCGTGAAGGCGATCGCCGCGCAGGCCACGGCGACGATCCAGAAGCGCAGGATGATCTTCGTCTCGGACCAGGCCTGGAGCTCGAAGTGGTGGTGGATCGGCGCCATCAGGAACACGCGCTTGCGGAACACCTGGAAGGAGAAGACCTGGATCAGCACCGACAGGGCCTCGATCACGAAGATCCCCCCGAGCAGGATCAGCAACATCTCGGTCCGGGTCATGATCGCCAGGCCGGCGATCGCGCCCCCGATTCCGAGCGACCCCGTGTCCCCCATGAAGATGCTCGCCGGGAAGCTGTTGAACCAGAGGAAGCCGACGCAGGCGCCGACCAGGCAGGAGGCGAGCAGCGACAGGTCGCTCTGACCGGGGCTGATGAACGTGATGCCGATGTAGGCCAGCAGCACGATCGCGGCGCAGCCGGCGGCGAGACCGTCGAGGCCGTCGGTCAGGTTGACGGCGCTGGTCGTGCCGGCCACGACGAGGTAGATGAAGACGAGGAAGAACGGGCCGAGGTCGATGTTGACATCGACGAAGCGCAGCGGCACCGACTCGGCAACGTGCGCCTCGTGGGTCGCCACCCACCACAGCCCGACGGAGATCGCCACCGTGACGACGAGCTTGGTCCGTGCCCGCAGGCCCAGCGAGCGGCGCTTGACGATCTTCGTGTAGTCATCGGCGAACCCCAGCAGCGTGCAGGCAAGGGCGACGCCGAACACGGCGATCGAGCCCCAGTCGTGGTCGGAGAGGATCAGGTAGGGCACGGCGAAGGCGAGGAAGATGATGACCCCGCCCATGGTCGGCGTCCCTGCCTTGGTCAGATGGCCCTGGGGGCCCTCCTCCCGGATGTTCTGCCCGAACGCCCGGCGACGCAGGAACTCGATGAACCTCGGGCTGAGGAACAGGCAGATCAGCATCGACGCTGTGCCGGCGATCAGCACCTTTCCCGAGATCGAGTGCATCAGACGGGGTCAGGAACACTCGTCGCAGTGCGGATGGCGACGCGTGGGCCGGTGTCCTGGAGGTGATCGGTCAACGTCAGCCGGGAAGGGGTGGATCGGGGTTACGCCGGCGTCGCCGGCGCATCGGCACCGGCGCAGCAGTCTAACCTCCCCCTCGGCAGACCCCGCGGGACGGCGCCGTCGCGCATCCGCCCCCTCAGGGATTGCCCGTCACGTACACCGGGCTGACCTCGCTGCCGATCACCGCCCGCAGCTCGACGCCCCGAGGGAACGACCGAACGGTGTAGAAGATCCCGCCTGAGCTCGTACGCAGCGACAACACCTGGCGCCACTGAGCGCCGAAGAGCTTCTGGATCGACACGCGCCCCCGCGACGGGGCCTGACCCCACAGAGCCCTCCGGTTGCGCTTCAGCCACACGGCCGCGAACGGGAACCGGTACGCCGCTGCCGCGGGCTTGGCCACGCCATTCGCGTAGTAGAGCCCCGCGGTGGAGAAGCTGTTGGTCTGTCGCGGAGGCGGATCGCTGATCTCGAACCAGAACACGTGGCTGATGCCCTGGCGCCAGAATTCGTAGAAGGCGGCGGCGAGGTACGTGGCCTGTATGGCGGGGCTGCCGGTCCCGCCCGAGGTCCAGTCGATCTCGGTCACCCACAGCGGCTTGGGGCCGCGCGGAACCACCCGTCCGTAGCGCGCCGCGGTGTTGACGATCGCCTTGATCTTGTCGAGATCGGGAACGCTGATGTCGCCAGCGTTGCGCGCCGGGACGGTTGGCCCGATCGAGTACGGGTGGTGATCGAGTGCGTCCACGTGCGGCGGGTCCGGGCATGGGGCGGGTCGCATGTTCGGCGTCAGGCAGAACAGCGCCTTGAGGAACGTGACCGGACGCATCCGCCCCTCGCCACGGCCCGGAGGATCACCGTAGGGGCCGGTGCCGGCGCTGAACACGACGCTGTCCCGTTGTGCCGACTTGACGCCGGCGTAGAACGCGTTCAGCAGCCCGCGGTAGATCCCCGGGCTGACCGGTTCCCACGCACCACGTGCAGGTCCTTCCCCACTGGGGCATCAGGTAGTTCGGCAGATTGGGCTCGTTCCAGGCCTGGAAGTAGCGGACGCGGGGAAGCCTCCGGCCGCGGTGCAGAGGATCGGGAAAGTCCCCGGAGTAGCGCTCGGCAAGGGCGTGGCCGAAGGCCCCGAAGTCGCCGGCGTTGGGAAACCACGTGCCCTGGCGCACGCCGCTGGGGATCCCTCGCGCCTGCGCCCAGCGCGGGGCGCCGACGGCCGTGAGCAGCACGCTCTGCCCGTGCGCCGCGGCCTCGCGGATCGCTTCATCCAGCAAGGCCCAACGGTAATGGCGATCCCGCGGGTCGCCGGCGTGAAACCCCCGCGGGCGGGAGTATGGCGCGATGTCGGGCCAGTACACGTTCATCCTCACGTACCGGGAGCCGAGCGCTCGCGCCCGGGTCAGCCACAGCGCCTCCGCCGCGGGCGAGGTGAGCTCGAACGAGGAGTCGTCGGTCAGCCCCAGGCTGAGGCTCGTCTCGGCTCGCGCCGACGCGGGATGCCAGTACGCGGCGAGGACCACCGCGGCCAGCACGGCGATCAGCATCGTTGCGGCTGCACGAGGAGGGCGCCCTCGGCGCATCTACAGAATCCCCAGGGCCTGGAGCAGCCCGAGGCCGCCCAGCGCGGCACCCGCCGCGAGCCACAGCGCCACCGTCCGCCGCAGGCGCTCCGGCCGAGAGCCGTGACCGGGATCGCGGGCGGCCAGATGGCGCGCCAGAACGCCGCGAAACTCCGCTGTCGGGAGCGGGCGCTCTCCCGTCAGACGCGTGCTGAGCTCGTGATCAGCCGGCTCCAGGTCTCGGTCAGGCTCTCGGGGATAGATCATGCGTGGAAGAGCGGGGATCGGGGATTCAGATCGCGCGCCCGCGCGAACGCGCTCACGGCCAGGCTCGGGTGCCCGGCCTCGGCTTCGAGCCGGGAGCGTACGAGCCAGGCCTGCCAGTTCGCCGGCTCGTCTCGGGTGGCGGCGCGAGCCGCCAGCACAGCCCCCGCGAACCGGCGCTGCTGCTCGAGCACGAGCGCGACCTGAAGTTCGGCCGTGGCCGAATCGGGCTCGATCTGCAGCGCGCTCTGAGCATCCGTGAGGGCGCTCGTAACGTCGTGCGCCGCGGCCGCTGCCTGACTCGTGCGCATCGCTTTCGTCGCCGCCAGCGGGACCCCGATCGCGAGCAGGCAAGCCAGCGCCGCGACCCCAATCACCGCGCGGCTGGCTCGCCGCCGCCTCGCGTTGCGCAGTGGATCGGACGCATCCGGCGCGAGCCGGCGCCCCGGAGCGTGGTGTACACGCGCCGGCGCGAGTGTCGCCGCCACGAGCAGCAGCCAGGCGATCGGCAGCACGGGTACCTGCCACACCCAGTCGGACGCGGCCGAGGTGAGGAACGCAAGCGTCGCCGCCGTCACAGCGGCCGCCTGGACACGCGACTCGAGCCCACTGCGCGCGACCCGGTAGAGCGCGGTGGCGACGAGCATCACCGAGGAATGCCGCGAGCAGGACGAGCCCGATAATCCCCACGTCGGATAGCGTCTCGACGTAGAGCGAGTGGGCGTTGACCACGTAGCTCAGGTAGGGCGCGCGCGGCAGCCACACCATCTGAAAGGTTCCCGGTCCCCAGCCACCGAGCGCGTGACCTGGAAGAGCGTCGAGCGCGGTCTTCCAGTATGTGTACCGGCCATTGCCGCTGAGCGCGCCGTAGCGGCCGATCGCGTCCTGGTGGAGGCCGGACACCGCAGGGCGCTTGAACTGTTGCCAGGCGTGGTCGAGCCGGGAGGGCGCGTGCGCCGCCACAGCCAGCGCGATCGCCACCACCACGGCAGCCGCCAAAAGCATGCGGGCACGCTTCGGCGAGACACGCAGGAGGCGCGGGAGCGTTCCGTGCCGGGCCGCCAGCCCAATGCCGACCTGAGCGAGCGCGACGCCGGCGCAGACGAGGATCACCGCGACGGCCAGAGTCGAGCCCTGGTGGCGCGCGAGCGCACCCGTAGCCCCCTGCTCCACCGCATGCCGATGGACCGCGCCCGCAATCAGGGCCGCGCTCCCGGCCGCCGCCACGGTCAGCGTGGCCAGCTTGGGGATCCGCTCGGGGCTCAGCGCGATGAACACGATCACCGCCACCGCGCTCGCGATCGCCCCGCCACGCGAGAAGGTCAGGTACCCACACAGCGCCGCCATGGGGATCGCAGCGGCGGCGGCTGCCTGCACAGCGAGCCGGCGTGCCGACGTAGCGATCGAAAGGAGCAGCGGCAAGCCGAGCGCCACCATCGCGGCGAGTGCGTTCCAGTAGTTGAGCGGCCAGCTCAGACGGCCCTGGGTCCCGGGCAGCAGCGACCCGGTCGTGGCCGCGCCGGCGAAGCTGCCCGGCCGCAACCGCGAGACCAGCGCTAGCGCGACGAGCACCACGATCGCGCTCGCCACGGCCATCACGGCGTGAGACAGGGCGCACCGGCGATCCCCGTAGGTGATCACGGCCAAGACCAGGACGCCGAGGTACCCGCTCAGCCGGGAGACCTCCTGGAGGCTGTTCTCAGAGCTGAGCGACCAACTCGACGCGATCGCCGTCCAGACCAGGAAGGCGCCAAACAGCGCCACCGCCACCCAGGCCGAGCGCGAGAGCCGCGCCGACGGCAGCACGCCACACACGGCGCCGACGAGCACGATCCACCAGACGACGACCGCGGCGTCGCTCCGCAGGACGAGGTCATAGCCGCCGCCTTCGAGGCCCAGATACAGCACGAGTCCCGCGCACAGCGCCCAGATCCACAGCGCCCCGACGTCGAGCCGCAGGCGCCAGGACAGGCGCGGGGTAGCGGTGCGGGCGAGCGCGGCTTCCATGCCCGCGGCTCAGCTGGCGTGGCGTCGGCGGCGCAGAGCAATCGCGCCGACGGCGAGCACGACGGCGATCAGCGCCACCGGCAGCAGGCCGAAGCCGCCGTGTCCGCCCAGGCCTGTGAGCGAGCGCGCGACCGATAGCGCAGGCGAAGATCCACTCGGTGTCACCGCGCCCGAGCCGGTGGAGCTCCCGGCGGGACCGGTGGACCCCCCGGAGCCGCCCGACCCGCCGACGGGGCCGCCAGCGGCGCGCGTGTGGGAGCCGCCGCCGCCATGCGCTTCGGCTCCGGCGCCGGGCGCGGTCGCGTTCGCAAACGCCGCCGTCTGCCTGCCCGTGCTCCCGTACTGCAGGAGAGAAGATTGCGTGCCCGGCGAGAGCGCTCCGCCCGAGCCACGGGAATGGCCGATCCTGTTCGCCGGCGTGCTCCCGCCGGCGCTCGGCACGCTCTCGACGTATTGGTTGCCTCCCGAATTACCGGGCGGTATGTAGTACTGGGTTGAGGCCACCGCGCTTGCGGGAATCGCCAGCGCCACGACCACGGCCACGATCAGCGACTTCATGCCCATAGATACGGGTGAACGAGGAAAAAGCTGACACGTGGCTCAGCGCTTGGTCATCGCCAGCACGGCCGCGGTGATGATCGACGCTCCGCGTGCGTCGCTCAGGATGCCGGGCTCCATCCGGTTCATCACGTAGGCGACGGTGAGCCGGGCATCGAGGTCGTTGAGTATGAGCGACCCACCGTACCCTCCCCAGGCGCATGAGCGCGGACCCATCGGCATCGTCTCGCTGGCCAGGCCGAAGCCCATCCCGAACCGGAGCGGAACGCCGAGGACGAGGTCCCGGCCGTTGGATTGCTCCTCGAAGATCGCCGTCACGCCGGCGCGCGAGATCAGGCGGTTACCGGCCGCTTCGCCTCCGCACGAGACCACCTGCTGGATCGCGGCGACCGACCGCGCGTTGCCGTGCCCGTTGGCGGCCGGGATCTCGGCTCGACGCCACCACTCGAGTGCCGCCGTCTCCCCCGTGATGGGCGGGTTGCCGAGCGTGCGCCGCCCTAGCTCCGAGAGCCCCAATCCACGCAGGTCGGCCGGCGGCGGCGGGATCAGCGGAGCCACGCGTGCGTCGAGCTCGGGCGGCAGGCCGATATGGAAGTCGGCCCCCAGCGGCTCGGCCACCTCCTCCCTGAAGAACCGCCCAAGCGAGGAGCCGGTGATGCGGCGAACCACCTCGCCGACGAGGTAGCCCTGTGTCACCGCGTGGTAGCCGGACGCCGTACCCGGCTCCCACCACGGAGCCTGCGCGGCCAGAAGCGAGGTGCACCTTTCCCAATCGGCCAGGTCCTCGAGCGCGAGCTTCTCCTCCCACCCGGACAGTCCGGCGGTGTGGCCGAGCAGGTGCCGGACCTCGATCCGGTCCTTGCCCGCCTGGCCAAACTCCGGCCAGTAACGGGCAACCGGACTGTGGAGGTCGAGCTCCCCGCGGTCGGCCAGCATCAGGGCGCACAGCGCGGTCATGGTCTTCGTGGTCGAGAAGACGTTGACGATCGTGTCCCGCTTCCACGGCTGGGTTCGCTGCGCGTCGCGATGTCCGCCCCAGATGTCGACTATCGGCTCGCCATCGAGCACGACTGCCACGGATGCCCCGACGTCCACGCCGCGCTCGAGGTTTTGCGTCAGCGCCTCGGCCACGCCGACGAAGCGCTCGTCGAACTCGCCCTCGATTTCGGCCACTGCGGATACCCTAATCCGATACCGGCGGCGGCCGGTAGAATTCTCACCGGGCAGGGAAGCGGCGGGGAGAGCCGAATCGGTTGGGTCGGTACACGGCCGGTTCGCGAACCAGCGACTGAGGAGCTGCTGGATGGAGATACTCGAGACGAACCTGGACGGCCCGATCCTGATCGCCCCGCGCAAGCTCGACGACGAGCGAGGGTTCTTCTGCGAGACCTACCGCCGCAACGCCTTCGCCGAGGTCGGCATCCGCGAGGAGATGGTGCAGGACAACCAGTCCCGCTCCGCGCACGGCGTCGTCCGCGGCATGCACTTCCAGGTCGGTGCCGGGGCCGCCAAGCTGGTGCGCTGCGCGCGCGGCGCGATCTTCGACGTCGTCGTCGACCTACGGCGAAACTCGGCGACGTTCGGCCGATGGGAGGGCTTCGAGCTCACCGAGGACAACCTCCACGTGGTGTACTGCCCGATCGGCTTCGCGCATGGATTCTGCGTGATCAGCGACGTTGCCGACGTCGTCTACAAGCAGTCCAATTACTACGCGGGTGACACCGAGCGCGGAATCGCGTACGACGACCCGGACGTCGGCATCGAATGGCCGCTGCCGGTCGAGCAGCTCAGGCCCTCGCCGCGCGATGCCAACGCGCCCCGGCTGAGCGAGGTGGCGGCCGATCTCCCCTTCTGAAGTCGAGCGACCGTGCCCGGTCGCCCTCAGATCTCGCCTCTCCCGGGCAGCCGCGCCGGCGGCGGGCCGGTGCGCCCAGCGAAGAAGGCGAGCGCGCCGGCCCAGGTCGCGTAGCAGTGGATCAGCGCGGCCCGCCGCCGCGGACCGGTGAGGATCACGCGCAGAAGGTGGATCGTCTCGCGCAGGTAGCGCGCCAGCGCCGCGAGAACACCCGGCGCCCCGGCCGCCTCGCGCGCGTAGCGGAGGCAGTTGCGCGCGATCAGGTACGACGTCAGACCCGGACGCGAGGGCTGACCTGAGACCTGCTCGGCGACGGCGTCGTGCACGACGCCGGTGGGCCAACCCGCGCGCTCCAGGCGCAGGCACAGCATCGCGTCCTCGGCATAGCCGAACAGCGACGTGTCGTACAGCCCGACCGCCCGCAGAGCCTCGGCGCGAAGCATGATCGAGGACCCGTCCACCCACGCGAAGCGTTCGACCGCCCCGCCGCGCGTCGGTCCGCCTCGCAGCCGGCTGCCGTAGCCGGCGTTGAAGGGCCAGCCGAAGCGCGTACGCGCGCCACCGAGCGAGAACACCACCTCGGTGCCGGCCTGAAGCAGGCGCGGACCCAGTACGCCGTACTCGCAGCTCTCGGCGGCAGCCAGCATCGCGCGCACCGCCCCGGGCCGCAGCCGCACGTCATCCGTCAGCAGCCACACCCAGTCCGCGCCACCCTCGAGCTGATGGCGGATGCCGACGTTCATCGCCGCGGCGTAGCCCAGGTTCCGCGGCATTCGCAGGGCCTGCGCCCCGGGCGGCACCTCGATCGCTCGATCGCCGAGCCGCAGGGGGTTGTGCACGACGCAGATCCGCGCGGCGCCAACGCCCTGGTCGAGCAGATCCGCGACGATCGACCGGTAGAGGTCGCGCTCACCGAGCGTCAGCACGACCACAGCGAGATGCACCGGCGGCGCAGTCAGTTGGCGCCGCGGCGCATCAGTACCACGGGCACGGTCTGGAGCATCAGCTTGATGTCGGTCCACACCGACCAGTTCGCGACGTACAGGTAGTCGAGCATGATCATCTGCTCGAACGGGATCTGGGTACGGCCCATCACCTGCCAGACGCCGGTGATTCCCGGCGTGAGATCGAGCCGGTCCCGGACCCAGCCGTTGACGTGCTTGTCCTCCTCGGCGATCAGTGGCCGCGGTCCGACGAGGCTCATGTCGCCGCGAAGGACGTTCCACAGCTGCGGAAGCTCGTCCATGCTGGTCATCCGCAGGACGCGACCCACGCGCGTAACCCGCGGATCGTGCTCGAGGTCAAGCCACTGCTCCTGGCGGCTCTGCGCCAGCAGCTCGACCCGCCTCGATTCGGCGTCGGCCACCATCGTGCGGAACTTGATCACCCGGAACGGCCTGCCGCCGCGGCCGATCCGGCTCTGGCGGAACAGCACCGGACCGCGCGATTCGAGCTTGATCGCCATCGCCGCCGCGATCCACAGAGGAGCGCTCACGAGCAGCAGCACGCTCGCGCCGAAGACGTCCATCGCGCGCTTGAAGATCCGATTGGAGCGTGCGAGCGATGGTGTGTTGATACCGATCAGCGTGATCCCCTCGAGGTGGTCCACGGTCGCTGCGGGGCCCATCATCGAGGCCAGCGACGGGAGCGCGCTGACCTTCACGCCGAGCCGGCGGCAGACGCTGATCAGCTCGAGCAGCGATGCGTCGTCGGTTCCCTCGGCCGACACGATCACGCGCTCGATCTCCTTCTCGATGATGTAGGCGGCGGGATCGACGTCCGCGAGCGCACTCGCTTGCGCCAGGGGCAGCGGCCAGCGCTCGTTCTCCGGGCGTGTCAGCGCGGCCACCGGCTCGAGCCCGTACCTGGGCTGGCGCAGCATCTGCCGGACGAGGATCGGCGTCGTCTGGCCACTGCCGACAAACAGGACGCGCTCGGCTCCGAACAGCTTCAGCGCCAGCTTGCGCACGAGCACGCGGAACGCCAACGCGAGCACGAACGCCACGGCGACGAACGCCACGATCTCCGGCGGCGAGAGCATGCCGGCGGGGCTGACGGTGAGCCACAGCGACGTGGCCACGGTTCCGAGCAGGAAGGCGTGGGCCATCGGAGGTATGTCGTCGACCGTCGCATAACCGACTCGCCGCGACCCGGCGGCGTAGACGCCATACGCTCTGAACAGCCCCACCCACAGGGGCAGCGTGATCAGCGCCCACAGGGCGTGCTGCCCCGAGCGATGCTCCCCGAGCAGGAGCCAGGAGCCGATGCCCGCGAGCAGGGCGAGCAGGTCGCCTGCGACCAGCATCCGGCGCGTGCGATAATCCCGCCTGCTCGCGCCGTTGGCCCGTGCTCTAATCGAGCCGCTGAGCTCCAGCGGCCCGGGATCCAGGAACGGTTGGAGGGCGACGAGCCCCGTGGCGGCTCGCGCCCGGGTGCGCCGTTCGCTCGTCTTGAGCGGTGCGCGCGCGTATCTCACCTTTCCCCCTCGATTCCTCATTCGGGCTCGTTCCGTGGCCCCTGTGTTTGGAAGCGTACTGGAGTTCTCCTGCGTGCGCCACCTGCAAGCGCACGGTCCGGCATCCGCTTCACGGGCGGGGCGCCGGCGAGGCGGGAACGAGTACCTCCGCCACGTCACGGGTCACCGCCCGCCAGCCTCGGCGCCGGGCCGCGAGCGCCGCAATCGTCTTCCCGCCCGGATCGCTCAGGTCGGCGAGGGTCCACTCGGCCGGCTCGGCGGCCGACCATTCGGTCCTGAGGACGGCCGCGGGCTCGCCCGGGGCGAGCGTGACGTCAAAGCTACCCAGTGGGAGGGTGAGCCCGTCGCCGCGCGCCTTTATGAACGCCTCCTTGCGGGTCCAGCAGGTCAGGAACGCGCGGTCCGCGCAGCGGCCCGGGCAGCGAGCGCAGGGCAGCCACCTCGGCCGCCGAGAAGAAGCGCTCGGCGATCCGCAGCGGCTCGCACGCGCCGGTCGGCCAGCTCCACGTCGACGCCGACCTCCACGCTCGAGCTGAAGGCGATCAGCGCCACCCATCCGGAGTGCGAAAGGTTGAACCAGGGCCCGGCCTGGGCAAGGAACGGCTTCCCGTGCTCTCCATAGGTGAACTCCAGATCCTGCGGCCTGCGCTCGGCGTAGCGGCCGAGCAGCATCCGGACGAGACCGCGGGCGACCACGAGCCGGCGTCGAATGCGCTCGGCCGGAATCCGCCCGACGCGCGCGCGCTCGGGCCCGGAAAGGAGCGAGCCGAGCGCCGCGACCACGGTCGCCGGCTGGTCGAGCGAGGCGCGCCAGACGTGGATCTCATCGGCGGGCAGCTCCTCGGACCCTGGCTGGAGGAGGCTCTGCGCCATGGCTCCGGATGGCTCACCCCCTGCGGCAAGGCTCACCGCGAGGATCCTACCCCCGGGGCAGGCGGCCCGGGACCGCCTCGGAGGCGTACGGCGGAGCCGCCGGAGCGACGGAATCGACGCGGTCCCTAAATCGCACGAACGCGTGGATATGAGCGTGTATCATCACGCCTCTTGCATCGCAGGGGCAAGGCCAGTCGGCATGCGGCGATGCGGGAGACCAGTGAACGGACTAGACAGGGAGAGTGGGATGTTCGAGCGGCTCGCGGGGGAGCGTGACGGCGCCCGGATGATCGCCGCACTCCGGCGGCGCTGGTGGGTCGTCGTCGTGGCGGCGGTCGTCGCGGCGGCCGCAGCCTACGTCCTCGGCAGCCACCAGACCAAGGAGTACAAGGCCACGGGCGCGCTGCTGTTTCTGAACTCCCCGCTCGACCAGGAGCTGACGGGCAAGCAGATCGTCGGCACCAACATCGATCCGACGCGACAGGCGGCGACCAACCAGGCGCTGGTCGAGCTCCCGACCGTCTCGCGCATGGTCGCCGGCCAGCTCGGCCTCTCCGCCGAGCCACGTGCAGTCGGAGATCGCGTTCGGCTCGGACGCGACGTCCGACGTGATGACGGTCACCGCCACCGACGAGAACCGCGGGCGGGCGGCGCAGATCGCCAACGCGTACGTGGAGCAGTACATCCAGTTCCGCAAGAGCGCCGCGATCGCGCAGCTCGACACCGCCGAGAACCTGATCAGCTCGAAGCTGGCGCAGATTCCCGCCAGCGAGCAGAGCGGCGAGCGTGGCCCAGGCGCTGATCGGCGACCGCAACGAGCTCGACCTGCTCAAGAGCGCGCAGACGGGCGACGCGGAGGTGGTCGAGACCGCCGGCGTGCCCCGCTCGCCGTCCTCCCCCAGCCCCGCGCGCGACAGCGCGATCGGACTGCTGCTGGGCCTGCTCCTCGGAGCCGCGCTGGTCGCGGTGCTCGAGCGGCGCGACCGGCGCATCAAGACGCTCGAGGAGATCGAGGAGATCTACGGCGTGCCCGTGATCGGAACGGTCCCCGAGTCGGCCGCGCTGCGCTCCGACCGCGCGATGACGCCGCGCGAAGAGGAGCCGTTCCTGATGATCCGGGCTCAGCTTCGCTACTTCGACGTCGACCGTCACATCCAGCGCGTGATGATCACCTCCGCCGATCCCGGCGAAGGCAAGTCGTTGATCTCGCTGAACCTGGCGCGGGCCGCGGCGCGCACCGACGACAAGCGGGCCCTGCTGATCGAGGCCGACCTGCGCCGTCCCGGCCTGCACGCCCTCATCGGCCGCAGACGGCGTGGCGGGACTGGCCGAGCTGCTCAGCCACTCGCAGGACCTCGAGACCGGGCTGCGCGAGCTCGTCGTCACGCCCGACCAGCTGCCGGATTCCGACCACCCGGTGCGGCTCGACGTCCTGCTCGCCGGCGCGATTCCCCCGAATCCCGCCGAGCTCCTGGAGAGCCGGCGGATGGAGGCGCTGCTCGAGGCGGCCGACTGCGATCTACGACATCGTCATCATCGACACGCCGCCGATCGGCGTCGTCAGCGACGCGATCCCGCTCGTGCACCAGGTCGACGGCCTGCTCGTCATCAACCGCATGGGGATCAGCCGGCGCGACCACGCCGTCCAGCTGATGAAGCGCTTCCGTGGCCTGAACGCCCACATCCTCGGCGTGGTGGTCAACTCCTTCCGAGCGCCGGACGACTCAGCCTATGGCTATTACCACTACATGCGCCCAGGACAGCGACGGCGACAGCCGGCGCGGCGGGCGCGTTCGACAGCGGATCGCGCGCGCGCCGTAGCCGGCGCTCCGCGCGCGCTCGACACATGAGCGAACGGCGCAACCAGCCCGCGTCGCTCGTTCGCAACACGATCGCGCTGTCCGCCGGCTCATTCAGCGGCTACCTGTTCAGCTTCCTGTCCGCGCCGATCGTGCTGGCCGGGCTCGGACTGCGGAACTTCGGCATCTGGGCGCTCACCGGCGCACTGGCTCAGTACGGCGCACTGCTCGACCTGGGCGTCGGAGTGTCTCTGACGCGGTACATCGCCGTGCACGAGGACGACCGCCGCGTGTGCGGCCAGTACATGGCCATCGGCTGGCTGTCGGTCGGCGGTGATCGCGCTCGCGCTTGGGCGCTGCTCGCGCTTGGTGGGCGCGGCTCCGCTCGCGCACACCCTGCACGGAATCTCGGTCGCCGAACATGCACGTCGTCCTCTACTGCAGCGTCGTGTTGCTCTGCACGTCGATGCTCACCGGCGTGATCATCGCCGTTCCGGTCGGGCGCCGACGGATGGTGGCGCCGAACGTGGCAGTCGGCGATCGCCGGCGCGATCAACTTCATCGCCAGCGTCGGCTCGATCGAGCTCGGGGCCGGGCTCCCCGGGTACGCGCTCGCGAACGCGGGCGCCGACGTGCTCGGCGTGATCATCGTGGCCGCGGTCGTGGTGATCGGCGAGGGCCGGATCCCGCTGAGCGTGCCCGAACCGCGCCGCGCCCGCAGCTTCCTCGCGTTCTCGATCAACGCCCAGCTCGTCCGCGATCAGCAACCTGGTCAACTACCAGACCGACAAGATCGTGATCGCGTTCTCCGTCGGCCCGTCTGCCGCCGGCGCCTACGAGCTTGCCAACCGCGTCGCGATCGCCATCCGCACGGTCGGGATCTACGTCAGCTCGGCGGTCAACGTCGAGCTCGCAGCCAGCTTCAGGCAATTCGGGCTCGAGCGAAGATGCGCGCTCGGTACGGCCGGCTGAACGAGGTGACGGCGGCGGTCTCCTTCCCGCCGGTGCTGTTGACGATGGCCACCGCTCCGTTGCTTCTGTCGGCCTGGCTCGCGCACGCTCCGCCGAACTCGACGGCGGTGCTCGTCGCGCTGTCGGGCGCGTACCTGCTGGCTGTCTCCACCGGCGTCTCCTACGCGGTCGCCGCGGCCACGGGCCATCCCGGCGTTGTCGCCAAGGCGTCGGTCGGCGCGAGCATCGCGAACATCGTGCTGACCGCGTCGCTGGCTCCGCTGTTCGGGATCTGGGGCGTCCTCGCCGGGCACCGTCGTGGCGCTGAGCGGCGGCGCGATCGCCCAGATGGTCCTCGTCCACCGGCGCTTCGACCTCTCGAGCAGCCACCTACGTGGCGCACGATCACGCCCGCGCTGCGCACTTACGCGGCTCCTGGCCGTGCCCGTCGCGGCCATCTCCTACGCGCATCTCGTCCACGGCCGCGTCGGTCAGGCGCTGCTGTTCGTGCTGCTCTCGGTCGGCTACCTGGGCGCCTGCGGGGCGTGGGCGGTGCGCGGCGGCCATCTCCCGCCCGCCGTCACCCGCCCGCTCGCCCGCTTCGGCTGGCTGCGGCCACGTCTGCGATCCCGCATCTGTCGTGCCGGAGCCGGCGACCGAGCATCTGGCCCCGGCTGATGAGCCCTCGGCCGAAGCGGTGCAAAACGTCTGAGCGGCGCGTTCACGGTCGCACCGCCGCGCTCGGCGCGCGTTGGCGGGGCCTTCCGGCTCAAGACCGTCGGCACGTGGCGCTGCTGGGCATGCTCGCCGTCGCGGTCCGGCTCGGCCTGATCCTCGTCCTACTCGCCCGCCCTGGCCGTCGACTCCCGCAGCTACCTGGACCTCGCGCACCGCTTGGCGGCGCTGCATCTGCATGGCTCCAGCGGTGCCCGAACGCCGGGTTACCGGCTGCTGCTGCTGGCGCTCGGGTACTCGCCCGTGGCCACCTGGTGCGTGCAGGCGCTGCTCGGCGTGCTGGCCACGCTGCTCGTATATGCGCTGGCGCGGAGGCTGGGCGCGAGCGCCCGCCTCGCGCTCGCCGCCGGGCTCCTGTACGCGCTCGACCTCGAGGTGCTGGCGATCGAGCACATCGTCCTGACCGAGACGCTGACCAGCTTCCTGCTGCTCGTGGCAGCGCACCTCGCGATCTCGATCGCAGGCCGCGAGCGCCCGCGAGCACGGCGCTGGCAGTGCTCGGATTGGTGTTGGCGTACCTGTGCCTGGTGCGACCGGACCAGCTCGCGGTCGACGGTGTACCTCGCCGTGGCGCTGGCCGTGGCCGTCGCCATCGCGCGTCGCGGGCCCGGCGCGACGGTTGGGCGGCGGCAGCGCGCACGGCGGGATGGGTGCTGATCCCGCCCCTCGTCGTGCTGGCCGCGTGGGCCGGCGTCAACCGCGCGACGATCGGGGTCACGTCCGTCAGCACGGTGATCGGCTACAACATGATCGATCACGTAGCCGCATACGTGCAGGCCGAGCCGGGCCGCGACCATGCGATCACCTCGGCCTACGTCGCCGCGAGACGGCGCTCGCGAGGTGCGCACCGGCGACTTGACGAACCTGAGCAGCGACGCACAGGCCGCGATGGAGCGCGCCTCGAAGCTCGACGCCGCGCACCTGAGCGGACGGCTGCTGGGCATCGCGCTCGACGTGATCGAACGACATCCGCTCCAGTACCTCGGCTCGTCGCTGCGGCAGTGGCCGCGGTTCTGGCTGGCTCCCAACTACGCCTACGAGTTCGCCAGCGGTCGACCGTCGGCGCCGCTCCGGGTGATCTGGACGCTGGAGCGCGCGACGCTCGCGATCATCAACCTCGTGTTCGTCCTGCTGTTCCTCGGTGACCTCGCGCAACGGGCGCGCCGGCGTGAGGCGCTCCTGTCGGGCCGTCGCTCATCCTCGCCGGGGTGGCAGCTCGTGGGCCTGCTCCCGGCCACGTTCCTCGCCTACGGTGAGACCGGGCGCTACGGCTACGTGTACTTCCCGCTCGTGCTCAGCATCAGCTTCGCCGCCCGCTATCGGCCTGTATCATCGCTGGGCCGGGGCAGGCACGGTAAGGGCAAGGACGACTCCGCTCCGATGACATCGTTGACGCTTGGCAGGTTGAACGGCCGAATGCTCCTGCGCGGGCTCGCGCTCGCCTGCGCCGCGACCGCGCTCGGAGTCTTCGGGGGGCGGGTTGCGATCTCCCACTACGGAGTGCCCGCGCTCGAGGTGCTGGTGGCGGTGCCGATCCTGATCCTCGTCGTCCCGCGGCCGTACCTGGGCTGCGTGCTCCTGCTCCTGCTGCTGTGCTCGGTCCCGTTCTACAGCTGGCTCCCGCGCGCGAACGTTCCGGGACATCCGCCGATCAACGTCGGCGACATCCTGCTCGTGGCCACCGTCGGGGCGACCTTGTGGCGCAGGCCGATGCGAGCATGGCCGCCGCCGGTCAGGCGCTTCTACGTCGCGCTCGCGGTGATGCTGGCGCTGGCGTTGATCCCCACGATCACGCTGAGCCTCGACGGCCACGCCGCCGCGCGCGCCGCCGATCGCGGGCTACAAGGACCTGCTGTTCATGACGATCGGGCTCACGGTCGCGCTCGAGCTGTCGGGCCGTCTGTGGTGGCCGCTGCTCAACGCGGCGATCGCGCTGGCGGCGGTGGTGGCGATCCTCTCGATCCTGGCCGCGGCGTCGGGCTCGGTCGCGCACGTGCTGACGAGCTTCGACGCCAACGCCATCACCGCGGCAACCGCGGACGTGACCGTGGGCACCACCTCGCGGATTCGTCTGCCCGGGCTGTTCCTCGTCTACGCGATGACGATCCCGACGTTCGTCATGGTGCTGCTGATCAAGGATCGATGGCGTTCGCTGAGGCTGCTCGCCCTGCTGCTGATGATCGCCGCGATCGCGGTCAGCCTCAATCGGAACATGTACTTCGGTGGCGCGGCCGGGCTGCTGGTCACGCTGCTGGTGGGCGGGGCTCGCCTGCGCCACCGCGTCCTGATCGTCGGCGCCACCGTGGCGGTGATCGTCGCGATCGTCGTCCAGACGGCCCTGGCGCCCGGAGTGGCCAGCGAGGTGACGGCTCGCGCGCAGAGCGCGCTGTCGACGAGCGTGCTCCAGACCAGCTCGCTCACCAGCCGGGCCGATGAGTTCTCGCACGCGCTCAGCTCGATCGGGCAGCACCCCTGGATCGGCGTCGGCTGGTTGCAGAACTACGGCTCCTACGCAGGAGACGTGCCGCGTCAGGGCGTCGAGGACTGGTACCTGCACCTGGCCACCGATCTCGGGCTTCCCGTGGCGCTGGCCTTCATGGCCGTTGTGGCGTTCCTGCTCGCCTACGGAATCGGCCGCGCGCGCCGGGCGGCGACGCGCACTCGATCGCGCGATGGTCGGCAGCCGGCGTGGGCGCGCTCGTCGCGCTGTTGCTCAGCCTGCTCGTCGGCACCTACCTCCAGGACCCCGACTCGATGATCGCATTCGGATTCACGTGCGGCTTCCTGATGGCCGCAGGTCTGCGCGCCGGCGCCCAGCGCGCAGTCCGCGCCGGTCGGGCCCGACGAGCGCTCGCCCGCGGGCAGGAGCAGCCGATTGCGCGTAGTCCTGGCCTGCGACTGGTTCCTGAAGTACGCGAGCAGCCAGAGCGCTGCCCTGGCGCGGCAGGGAGCGGAGGTCATCCTTCTCTGCCGCAGCCACGGGCACGAGTTCGGCGGCGACTGCGCGAGCGAGACCAGGCGCTCGACCGAGCGCCCGCGCCGCCGGCGTCACCGTCGTCGAGACGCCGGGTCAGCTGACCGATCCGCGCAGCCTGCCCGGCGCTCCTGCGCATCCGCAGGCGGCTTGCCCGTTTCGGCGCCGACGTGATCCACGCGCACGATGGCGCCGACCCGAGGGCGCTGGCGCTGGTGCCGCGGCGGCCCGACCGTGCTGACCCTGCACGATCCCGAGCTGCATCCGGGCCAGCCGGTGGCGCCCCTGCACAAGCGCTGGCTCCTGCGCCGCGCGCGGGACGCCTGGCGGCAGCCGGGCCTCGGTGATCGTCGTGCACAGCGAACGCCTGCGCGCAGACGTCCGGCTGCGGCGCGCTCAACGGTGCGTGACGATCGCCCACGGGTCGGACGTGCAGCCGCATCCGCTGCCGCCGCCGGAGCAGCGGGCGGTCGGGTTCTTCGGGCGGCTCGCGCCGTACAAGGGCCTCGAGGTGCTCGCTCGCGCGATGCCGCGCGTGTGGGACGTCCGTCCCGATGTGCATCTGCGAGTCGCAGGATGGGGCGACACGGAGCTCGCCGCTCGAGGACCCGCGGGTTCGCTTCGAGCGGCGCTACCTGCCCGAGGCGGAGATCGGAGACTTTCTTCGCGCACAGCTCGCTGGCGGTGCTTCCGTACACCCAGGCTTCTCAGACCGGCGGTGGGAAGCATCGCGGTCGGCTACGGCGTCCCGGTCGTGGCCAGCGCCACCGGCGGCCTGCCGGAGCTCGCGCTGGACCGCAGCTACCTGTGCGCGCCAGGCGATGACGCGGGGCTCGCCGCCGCGATCCTCAGGCACATCGACGACGGTCCCGACGTTCGCCACCGCGTGCTCGAGCAGGTGGCGTCGCCCGCGCAGCTGGGACTCGGTGGCGGCGCGCACGCTCGAGCTCTACGAGACGCTGCTGAGCGCGCATGAAGCTGCTGTACATCACTCCGAGCCTCGGGCCCGGCGGGGCCGAGCGGCAGGCGTCGATCCTGCTGCCGGCCCTCCGTCGTCGCGGGATCGACGCGCGCGTCCTGGCGCTCGACTCCGGCGGGCCGTTCGCCGAGACGTTGCGCGCCGGCCAGGTGCCGGTCGAGGTGCTGAGCATGCGCCACCGATTCGACTGGGGACCGCTCGCGCGTTCGAAGCTCGTGCGCGAGTTCGTCCCGGACGTGATCGTGAGCCGCGGCGTGAGCGGGATCTACGTCGGCCACGCGCTCGCGCGCTGGCGAGCGCGGCTCACGTCTACAACGACCATCGCGGCGTGGGGGTCGAGCTCTCGCGGCGGCGGAGCGCCATGATCGCGCTCCTGGCCCGCCGGCTGAACGCGCGTGATCCTCGTCTCGCAGGAGCAGTGCGAGGGCTGGCTCGACTCACGGCTGCCCGCGCGAGCGCATCGCGATCATTCCCAACGGCGTCGAGATTCGACGACGTGGCTTCGAGCGCGTGCGGAGGTGCGGCGCGAGCTCGGGCTGCCCGACGACGCGGTGGTGGCGATGATCGTCGCGTCGCTGCGGCCGGTCAAGCGCGTGCCCGACTTCGTCCATGCCGTTCGGCGTGCCCGCGAGCGCTGCCCGAGCCTGGTCGGCGTGGTCGTCGGCGACGGACCCGAGCGCGACGCCGTGCGGCGCGCTGCCGAGGGCGAACCCGGCGATTCGCCTGCTCGGCCACCGCGACGACGTCCCCCGGATGCTCGCTGCGGCGGATCTGTTCGCGCTCACGAGCGCGCACGAGGCGATGCCGATGGCGATCCTCGAGGCGATGGCGCGCCGGGCTCCCGGTGCTGGCCCCGAACGTCGGCGGGATCGGCCGGATGGTGATGGACGGCGAGACCGGGCTGCTCGTTCGCCCGCGGCGACCCGGATGCGATTGGTCGAGGGGCTCGTCCGCCTCGCGCTCGATCCCGAGATGCGCGCAGCGCATGGGCTGCGCGGCGCGCCGAGAGTGCCGTGAGCGCTGGGGTGCGCAGAGGAATGGTCGGACGCCTACGTCGAGGCGCTCACGCAGCGCGCTGGCCGTGCGCCGGCAGCGCGCCGCGGGAGCCGCGCGGGCGCGTGTGCTGGCGAGCGGCCTTCCTGGATCAGCTGCACCGGCGCGGCTGGGCGACCTGGGAGCGCACGGCGCGGGATGCCGACCGTGCTCACGGTGACCAACCACTGGCCCGATGCAGAGGGGCCGACGCGCTCGCCCTATCTGCGCACGACCGTGGACGGACTCGCGTCGGCCGGGGTGCAGACCGACGTGCTGTACCTGCGCGGTTACAAGGGAAAGCACGTCTACCTGCTCGGCTGCCTCGCCATGGCCGTGATGCCGTGGCGCGGCGCGGGCGCTACCGGCTGGTCCACAGCCACGGCGGCGAGACGGCGCTGGCCGCACGCTTCTTCTGGGGCGCCCCGGTGCTGGCCACCTACTGGGGCATCTGACGTGCTCGGCTCCGCGCTACGGCGAGCCGTGCGCACCAGGTTGAAGCTGCTTCTGCGCAGCCGGGTGCTGCGGCTGCACGCGCGCCTGATGACCGCGACGACGACGAAGTCGCGAGGAGATGGAGCGGGTGCTGCCGCGACGCGTGCAGGCTCGCAACTGGGTGATCCCGGACGGCGTCGATCCGTCGCTGTTCAGGCCGATCGATCGTGCGCACGCCCGAGCCGTCCTCGGCTGGCCCGACGAGGAGATCACCGTGATAAGCGCCGGCAGCGGTCCCGTCAAACGTCACTGGCTGGCCGAGCAGGCCGCGTCGGTGGCCGCGCGCGAGCTTCCCGGTTTGCGCTGGCGCGCAATCACGGGAGTGCCGCCGGAGCGACATGCCGCTCTATTACGCGCGGCCGACGTGCTGCTGCACACTTCCTGCAGCGAGGGATCGCCGAACGTGATCAAGGAGGCGATCGCGTGCGGGCTGCCGGTGGTGTCCACGGCGGTGGGCGACGTCGCCGAGCTGCTCCGTGCGGTGGAGCCCTTCGGCGTCTGCGAGGACCGGCCGGAGGCGCTCGGGCAGGCACTCCAGCGCGATCGCGAGCGAGCGGCGGCGGAGCAACGGCCCTGAGCGCGTTCAGGCGCTCCGGCGTGGACGTGGCCACGGCCCGGACGCTCGAGTGCTATCGCAGCCTCGGGGTCCTGCGCCGAGTCGCCGCGCCTGGCCGCCAGTTACTGGCCACTCGTACGAGCTGCGCGCGCGTCGGCTCAGGTACTGGGCGGGGCGTAACGACATCTGAGCGGACCGGTCGATGCGGCCGGCCCCTCGGCTGCGCGGGTGGACGCGCGCCGCGGGCTGACCGACCCAAGGAAGCGCCCGATGTCCGTTCCGCAGCTGCGCCGGCGCAGCGTTCGCATCACGTTGCCGCCTTCGCCCTGGCGGCCAGCGTGACCGTGGGCGCAGCGGGCTCCGCTGTGGCGGCCCGTCCAGCCGTCGCGCCTGCAGATCGTGCGGCCGTACCACACGGACGTCTCCGGGCTCATCTTCTTCGCCGCGCGCGGAATCGAGCCGCGCCGCGGTGCGCATCGTCTTCTCGATCGACGGCCGGCACGTGTGGAGCGCCGGGGGCCGCGTCCCGTCGGTTGCGGCGAGCGACTGCGATCGACACCCGGGAGCTGCGCAACGGCAGGCACGTCCTCAGCCTGCGCGTGACGTACGCCAATCGCGAGGGTCGCGCTCGTGCGCAAGACGATCGTGGTGCACAACCGCAAGCGTGGCGCCGCGTCACGGCGCATTCCAGCAGCGCTGGGCGCGGTGGCGCGAGCGGGAGCCACGCGCCGTGCTCCGACCGCATCGCACCGCGGCAGCGGAAGCGGGACGGGCGCGCAGCAACCGTGTCGCACCCGCCTCGCCGCCGCGTGAGGGCCGTCGGTGACGGAGTTCAACCGCGAGACATACCACTACTCGAGCAATTGGCCGGTGTCCGAGGAAGCCAGCCGCTACCAGGTGATGGTCCTCGACGCGCACGATTACCCGGAGGTGCCGGTGCTGAAGGCGGTCAACCCGAACCTCAAGATCCTGCTCTATCAGGCCATCATGTTCACCAACAGCGACGACTACTCCTACATGCAGACCGCCACCGGCTGCACTGCCGTACGCGGATGACCTGGCGAACCATCCGTCCTGGTTCCTGCATGACCAGAACGGCAATCGCGTGCTCGCGCCGAACCGGACCGATCTCTATCCGCTGGACGTGGGCAATCCGCAATACCAGCAGGCGTGCGCGGCCAACGCCGCGGCCTTCGCGAAGCGGTACGGGTTCGATGGCATCTTCTTCGACGTCGTCGAGCGGCAAGCATCTCGACCAACGTCGACCTCCGGCATCTCGGTGCCCGAATATCCAACTGACGCGTCATGGCAGGCCGCGATGAACTCCGCGCTCGCCTACCTCGGTCCGACGCTACGTGCGCAGGGGCTCCTCGTGTTCGGCAACATCAGCTACGCCGACAGCACGAGCCAGTGGGAGCAGTGGGTCGGTCACCTCGACGGAGTCGAGGAGGAGTCGTGGACCGACGGCGGCGACGGCCTGGCGCAGCAGATCCCGTGGTGGTCGCAGAAGCTGGATGAGCTCTCTGGGCGATGGCCAACGGCAAGTACGAGATCGTGCACTCCTACAACGGCGGCGAGGCCGCCAACATGTACGGACTCGCGACGATGCTGCTCGCGGCCAACGGCCGCGCCAGCTACGCGACCTCGAACACGAACTACACCTCCGAGGAGAACTGGTTCCCGGAGTACGACACGGCGGAGCAACTCGGCGCGCCGGCCGGGCCGTACACCGTTCTCTCCAACGGCGTCTACGAGCGCTCGTTCGCAAACGGCATCGTCCTGGTCAACCCGACCGGCAACTCGATCCCCGCATTCTCGCTCGGCGGCGGCACGTACACGGGATCCGGGCTGACGAACGTGCAGTCGGTGTCACTGGCGCCGACCAGCGGGCTGATCCTGCTCAAGACCGGCTGACGGCGCGGCAGACCGCGCTCAGCGGTACCCAGGCGGTGAAGCGGCCGCCTCGAGACCGCACGTCGGGCTCAGCCGGCGCAGGGGCAAGCGCGAACGGCGCGCAACCCTGCAGGCCGAGCCCGCCCTCGGGTCAGCCGCGGGTCGAGGATCAACGCGCTGAGCGGCGCGAGCGCGACGGCACGGACGTGGCGCAGATGAGAGCCTGAGTAGGCGCCACCGAGCGCGAAGCGTCCGACGCGCGAGCGCGTCGGGTTGACGAGACGAGCCCGTGCGCGAAGGCACGCTCGTACACGCCGTTGCGCAGGAGGTGATACGCGCCGAGCGCAGCGCCGAGCCGTTGCGCGGACCGGTATTCCGGGAGCCACTTCACAGTCGTGACGTACGTGGTCGACGTCGAGTAGCTGGTGTGACCATCGGCGGCCAGCAGCATCGCGGCCAAGCCGTAGGTGTTCCCCTTCTCGGTCGTGCTGTAGGAGTGCAGGAGAACGTACTTGCCGTGCGCTTCAGACCAACTGATCTCCGCGAGCTTCTGACTCCACCACGGGACCTGCTGTGCCAGACCAAGCCCACCGTCGGTCCAAGATTCCTGCATCGCGCCGTCGAGCGGGCCGTTCCACTGCGCCCACTCCGCGCTGCTTGCCACCGCGAGGTTGGCATACAGCTTCAGGCCGGCGGCGTGCACGGCCGGGCCCGCGTACGACAGGAGCGAGTAGACCGCCGCCCGGTAGGCGCCATCCGTCGGGAACTGGACCGGACGTATGCCCTCGTCCGACACGGTCCAGGAGAACTCGGCGCTCACTCCGTCGAAGAAGACGCCGTTGAACCCGCCCTTCTTGGCGAGCGCGATGGCGTGCGCGACGCATGCCCGCTGGTAGCCCGGATTGCCCGGATTCGTGCTGTAGTGGTTACCGGCGACGAGCGGGGCTCCCGAGGCAGTGCGCGCGAGCCAGCCCGGGTGGCCCAGATCCTGCGCCACCGTCGTGCAGCTCATGCCGCCAGTGGGATCGTCCGTCGTGGTGAACGGCATGTTCTGATACATCAGAATCTGGAGCCTCGGGTTCAGACGGTGCAGCAAGGCGACGTAGCGCGCGCTGTCTGACCACATCACCATCACCGGTACCGGCGCGCGTCGGCTCGCAGGGTGGCGGGAGTGACTCGGTACTCCAGCCGGTTGAAGAGCGCGGGCGTGGCAGCGCGCGCGCATGCGGCGAGCCGCTGTGCACAGGGAAGGCTAGTGAGAACCAGGCCGAGGCGAACGGCCTTGCGGGCGTCGAACATCGTTCCTCCCATCGCCACGTCGATGTCGGGGACTTCGGACCGCGCTACAGGCCGCGAGACTGGCCTGGACGGCGAGAATGTATCGGCTGATCGGGCGGTTTGCTTAACGCCCGCGCTTGGCGTCTCAGGTTGGGTCAAGCGGTGGCGGTGAGTCCGACGAGCGAGCCGTTCAGCTCGACCGGGAACCCGCCGTTGGCGAGCGACTGCTCGGCCGCCTCGGCCAGCCGCACGACCTCGAGCGCGAGCTCGAGCGGGTACTCGGGGCGCTCACCCGTGCTCATCGCCCGCGCGAACGCCCCCACCTGGAGCGACAGCGGCTCCTGATTGGGCAGATTGGGTGAGAGGATGTCGCCGCTGCGGTAGGAGAGGTGCCACTCGCCGAAGGTCTGCGGGTCCTTGTAGTCGACGCCGCGGTCGTAGATCTTGATCGCCTCGGCGGTCCCGTCCTCGTAGACGACCATCTTCTTCGAGCCGACGATCACGGTGCGGCGAAGCTTGCTCGGCGCCAGCCAGCTCAGCTCGACGTTGGCGATCAGCCCCGAGGGAAACTGCATGGTCACGAACGCCACGTCGGTGATCCCGGGCACGATCGAGTCGCGGCCGGTGGCGCGAATCTCGTGCGGCGGGCAGCCCAGCCAGTAGAGCAGGATCGAGAAATCGTGGGGCCCGAGGTCCCAGACCACGCTCACGTCGCGCTGGTGCAGACCGAGGTTCACCCGGCTCGAGGACACGAAGTAGATGTCGCCGAGCTCGCCCTGGTCGATCAGCTCCCGCACGCGGCGCACGGGCGGGCTGTACAGGAAGGTGTGACCGCACATGAGCACGAGCTCACGCCGGGCGGCGTAGTCGATCAGCTCTGCCGCCTGCACCGTCGAAGGCGCGAGCGGCTTCTCCACGAACGTGTGCTTGCCGGCCTCCATGCAGCGCCGGGCGAGCTCGTAGTGGGTGTGGACCGGCGTGGCGAGCACGACGCCGTCGATCAGCGGATCTTCGAGGACGTCGTCGATCCGCTGCGTGGTCATCAGGCTTGGATACCGGCGCGTGAGCTGGTCGAGGCGCGTCTGGTCGAGGTCGCAGATCCAGCGCACGTCGACGTCGTTGCGCTCGAACAGGACCCGGAGGAGGTTCGGGCCCCAGTAGCCGAGCCCGATCACGGCAACACGAGGAATGATCCGCCTCCGTGGCGGACCTTCAACCCCAACCCCAGTCAACAACCGCGTACTACCTCCCTGCGTCGCAAATATGTTGTCGGGCCCGCCCTGGCCGCCGCGACCGAGCGGGAGTGCCCTCGTTGCAAAATCTACCAGATGCAGGTGTCATTTTTCGCAATTCGTCGACCTGGTTGCCAATAGCTGAAGATCCGGCCGAAACCTACCGATAGGAGCGTTTTTGGCCGATCGACTCGGTAGCCTTGAAGCAAGGCAAGGAGTGCGAGGGGCGACGATCGACAACCACGGCGCAAAATCGAGCTTCGCGCGCGTCTACGACGAGCACGTGTGGCGGGTCTACGGGTTCCTCGCCTACCGGATCGGCCGACCGGGCGACGGTCGAGGATCTGACCCAGGCGACGTTCGAGCGGGCGCTGCGCGCGTGGAGCCGGTTCGACCCCCGGCGCGGATCGGAGCGCGCGTGGCTGCTCGCGATCGCCGCCAACCTCCTGATCGACCACCGGCGCCGCGAGCGCTCGGTGCTCGTGCGAGGCGATCGACGAGCGCTGGCTGGCGCCTGCCGCCGGGCCCGAGGAGCGGGCGCTCGGCTCGGCCGAGCTGAATGAGGCCCTCGCGGAGCTGACCGATCGCGAGCGCGAGGTGCTGGCGCTTCGCTTCGGCGGCGATCTCACCGCGCTCGAGATCGCGCAGGTGCTCGAGCTAACGCTCGCCAACGTGCAGCAGATCACCTCGCGCGCGTTGCGCAAGCTCCGCCGCCTGCTGGCCCACACTCGCCCTCAGGTCACGGTCTGAAGCGCTCCCGGGCCCGGACCGGCCGCGGCGCGCGCCTCCAGTGCTCGGCACACGAGCTCGAGCCCGACGCCGCGTGACGCCTTGACGAGCACCGCGTCGCCGGGCGCCACGATCCTCGGCACCAGCGTCGCCGCCTCGGCGGCGTCGCGAGCCAGCCGCGTCGGTGCCCCGAAGCCATCGGCCAGCGCCGAGGCCAGCCGGCCCACGGCCACGAGCGCCTCCACCCCGCTGCTCGCGCGCGTAGACCCCGACCGCGACGTGAAACTCCCACTCCTGCGGCCCGAGCTCGAGCATGTCGCCGAGCACCGCCACCGGCCGCGCGCCCAGGCGCCGGGCCGTGGCCGCGAGCTCGTCGAGCGACGCGCGCATCGACACCGGATTGGCGTTGTAGGAGTCGTCGATCAGCGTGATCGGTCCCGGCAGCGACGTCGCCTGGCCCCGGCCCGCCGACAGCTCGAGCATCACCCGGCCCGACGGATGCACGCCGACCGCCTGCGCCGCCGCCACGGCCGCGAGCAGGTTGCGGCGCAGATGAGCCTGGGTGAAGGACAGCTCGAGTGCGACCGCCTCGCCCGCGGCGTCGATCTCCACGCGTTCGGCCCCGTCGGCCACGAGCCGGACGTCCCCCCCGTCCCCGAAGGTCACCGTCCTCAGGTCGCTGCGCAGGTGCGGAGCGAGCAGCGGCTCGTTCGCCGGCACGACCGCGACCGCCCCGGGCGCCAGCCCCGCCAGCAGCTCCGCCTTGGCTGCGGCGATCGCCTCGATCGTTCCCAGCAGCTCGAGATGCACCGGCCCGATCGTGACGATCACGCCGACGTCCGGCTCGGCGATCTCCGCCAGCTCGGCGATCTGCCCGGCTCCGCGCATCGCCATCTCCAGCACCAGCACCTCGGTGCCCGCCGGCGCGGCCAGGATCTCCAGCGGCAGCCCGATCTCGGTGTTGAAGTTCGCCCGCGAGGCCACGGTACGGCGATGCGGCGCGAGCACGGCCAGGAGCAGGTCCTTGGTCGAGGTCTTGCCCGTCGAGCCGGTGATCGCCGATCACCTTGGCGCCGAGCTCGCGCCGCCACTCGCGGGCCAGCCGCTGCAGCGCGGCCAGCGGATCGTCGGCCACGAGCACCGCGCCGCGTCCGGCCGCCAGCGCGTCCTGCGCGTGGGCCGGTGTCGTGAGCGTTCCCCAGGCACCGCTCGCCAGGGCGTGGGCCGCGAAGCTCCCGCCATCGAGGCTCTGGCCGCGCAGCCCGACGAACAGAGCGCCCGCCCCGGCGGCGCGGGAATCGACGGTGGCGCGCTCGGGTCCTCCGGCGGTGTCCTGCGAGCGTCGACTCCAGACGGGCCCTCGCCGCCTGCGCGACGCGCTCGGCGCTCCAGGCTCTCATCGCACCACGGCCGGGCCGCGGAGCGCCTCGCGCACCACGGTCACGTCGTCGAACGGGACCTTGCGACCTTCGGCGAACTCCTGTCCCTGCTCGTGGCCCTTGCCGGCGATCACGACCACGTCGCCCGGACTCCGCGCCGGCAACCGCCTCGGCGATCGCCTCTCGGCGGTCCACGCAGTGCTCGACGTCGGGCCCGGTTCCCTCCAGGATCTCCGCGATGATCGCCTCGGGATCCTCGGAGCGCGGGTTGTCGGAGGTGACGATCACCCGGTCGGCCAGGCGCCTGGCGATCTCGCCCATGATCGGGCGCTTGCCCCGGTCGCGATCGCCGCCGCACCCGAACACGACGTGCACGCGCCCCTCGGTCAGCGCCCGCGCCGCCTGCAGCACGTTCTCCAGCGAGTCCGGGGTGTGGGCGTAGTCCACGAGCACGGCGAAGTCCTGGCCCTCGTCGACGGTCTGGAAGCGCCCGGGCACCTGGCCGGCCGCCTCGATCGCGGCGGCGCACGTCTCAGCGGGGACGCCGAGCGCCCGGGCCACCGCGAGCAGCGCCGAGGACGTTGTAGACGTTGAAGCGGCCGCGCAGCGGCGAGCGCAGCTCGAGCCGCCCCTCCGGCGTCTGCACCGTGAAGCGGGAGCCGCTCAGATCGGTCGTGAGCTCGGTGGCGCGGTAGGTGGAGCGGCGTTTGCAGGCCGAACGTCACCGCGTCCGGAAGCTCGGCCGCCAGCCGCGCGCCGTAGCCGTCGTCGACGTTCACCACGGAGAACGCCCGGGGCGGAGGTGAACAGGCGCCGCTTGGCCAGGAAGTAGTCCTCCATCGTGCCGTGGAAGTCGAGGTGGTCCTGGGTCAGGTTGGTGAACACCGCGCCCGCGAAGTGGATCGCGTCCACGCGATGCAGGGCGAGCGCGTGCGAGGAGACCTCCATCGCGCAGGCCACGTCGCCGCTCGCGAGCATCTCGCGGAACGTGCGCTGGAGATCGATCGCCTCGGGCGTGGTCCGCTCCACCGGGCGCTCTTCGCCGCCGATCACGCTCGTGACCGTTCCCAGCAGCCCCGTCCGGCGCCCGGCGGCCTCGAGCAGCGGCGCGGATCAGGAACGCGGTCGTCGTCTTGCCGTTGGTGCCGGTCACCCCGACCAGCTCCAGCCGCGAGGTCGGATCACCGTAGAAGGCGGCGGCGGCGGGCGCCATCGCCGCGCGCGCGCTCGCCACGGGGATCTCGGGGACGCCCGATCCGAGCGGGCGCTCGACGACCAGCGCCACCGCCCCCCGCGCCACCGCGTCGGCTGCGAAGTCGTGGCCGTCACGCGTGAAGCCGGGCACGCAGAAGAACAGCGCCCCCGGAGAGACCTGGCGCGTGTCGTAGGCGAGGCTCGAGATCTCGAGTGCTCGCGCGGCCGCCGGCGCGCCGGCGATCACCTGCTCCAGACGCATCGGAGGCGAGTGTAATGTCGGCGGCGGTCGCGCCGCGCGGGCGCGCCTCCGGCGGATGCCGCCGGCAAACCTACTCAAACGCTGACCAGAGCGCGCGCTTAGCTCGTCCTACACTCGGGTAAATGGTGGATCGGGAGCTGCCCGTGTCGGGACGAGTGCAATTACGCCGTAGGGGGCGCGGCCTGGGGCTGCGCGGAGTCCTCGTAGAGCGCGAGGACGAGCTGACGCTGCTCGAGCGGCGCCTGAGCCTCGTGCGCGCCGGCGAGGGCGGCGTGATCCTGATCGAGGCGCCCGCCGGCATCGGGAAGTCGCGGCTGCTGACCGCGGCAGGCGACATGGCGCGCGAGGCCGACATGCAGGTGCTCGGCGCGCAGGCGACCGAGCTCGAGCGCGACTTCCCCTTCGGCGTGGCGATCCAGCTGTTCGAGCCGCGCTGGATGGCCGCGGACGCCGAGGAGCGCGCACGGCTCGCCGACGGTCCCGCGCATCGGGCGGCGGCCGAGCTCCTGAGCGGGACCGCGCCCGCCGGCGGCGCCGGCCCGGCCGATCGCGGCTACGCGATGATGCAGGGGCTCTTCCGGCTGGCCCGCAACCTCGCCGTGCCGTCCGCCGAGGCCCCGGCGGGCGCTCCGCTGCTCATGCTCGTCGACGACGTCCACTGCGCCGACGGCCCGTCCCTTCGCTTCCTGGCCTACCTGGCCAAGCGCATCGGCGGGCTCCCGATCGGAATCGTGGCGACCGTCCGCTCCGGCGAGACGACCGCCGACGAGCAGGCGCTCGCCGCGCTGCGCGACGCCGCGGCGGACGCGGTTCTGCGCCCTCACTCGCTGACGGGCGAGGGAGTGAGCGCGATCGTGCGAGCGCGCTTTCCCGACGCCGACGAGGCCTTCGCCGGGCCTGCGCGCGGGTCACCGGCGGCAACGCGTTCCTGCTCACGGAGTTGCTCGGGCAGGTCGAGATCGAGCGCCAGCCGCCCAGCGCGCAGACGGCGGCGCGGCTGGACGAGCTCGCGCCCGAATCGGTGCTGAACGCGGTGCTCGTCCGGCTCGCGGCGCTGCCCGACGACGCGCGCGCGGTGGCGCGGGCGGTCGCGGTCCTGGGCGACGGCGCGCCGGTGGAGCAGGTGGCGCAGCTGAGCGGCCTGACCATGCGCCAGACCTTCCGCGGCGCCGATGCGCTCGCGGCACGGCAACTGTTCTATCCGGGCGCGCCGCTGGCGTTCGTGCACCCGCTGATCGCCGCCGCGGTCAAGGCGTCGATGTCGCCGATGGACCGCGCGGCCGCGCACCGGCGCGCGGCGATGATCCTGACCGGCGCCGATGCGCCCGACGAGCAGGTCGCCGCACACCTGCTGGCGGCCCCGCCCGAATCCGACGCCCGGGCGGTCGAGTCCCTCCGTGCCGCGGCGCGCAACGCGCTCGCGCGCGGGGCGTCGGAGAGCGCGGTGCGGCTGCTGCGCCGGGCGCTCGCCGAGACGCCGGGATCGGACGTGTACCCGGAGGTGCTCGCCGAGCTCGCCGAGGCCGAGTCGAGCGCCGGGCTGCCTGGGGCGGTGGAGCGGCTCGAGGACGCGATCCGGGTGGCCGAAGCTGCACCGCGACGGGCCGAGCTCGCGCTCGCGCAGGGGCGCGCGCTACACGGTCAGCAGCGGTTCGCCGAGGCCGCCGAGGTGCTCGCCGCGGCGATGGCGGAGGTCGACCCATACGATCGCGGATTCCGGCCGCGGAGCTCGAAGCGGCCTACGTCGCAGCCGGCCTGCTCGTGCCCGAGCGCCGCGAGGACGCGCGCCGGCGCGCCGAGCGGCTCGAGCGCCAGGTCGGGACGGAGCCGACCCCGGCCCAGCGGCGGGCGCTGGCGCACATGGCCTTCGACGCCGGACTGCGCGGGGCCGACCGCGCGGCGGTGCTCGAGCTCGCCGAGCGCTCGCGGTCGGCCGCCGCGAGCGATCCGGATCCGCTCGGCACGCTCATCTGGCCGATGCTCACGGGAGCGCTGCTGCTCGTCGACGAGCTCGAGCGCGCGCTCGAGGTCTGTGACGCCGCGCTCGATGCGGCCGGGCTCGCGGCGTCCCAGTCCGCCGTGGACGAGCACGCCCTCGCCGGCTTCTGCCGGGCGTGGCCGCTGTATGCCGGCGGACGGATCGGCGAGGCGTTGAGCGCCGCGCTCTCCGCGCTCGACGCTCGCGGCCCCGGCTCGCCCAGCTACGTGCGCGCTGCGTACGGGCTGATCGCCTGCTGCCACCTCGAGGCGGGGCAGCTCGAGCAGGCCGAGACGGCGCTGTCGATCATCGACCACCCGGACGTCCAGGAGAGCCCCGAGTTCGGATTCCTGCTCGATGTCCGGGCCGGGCTGCGCCTGGCTCAGCTGCGGCCGGCTGAGGCGCTCGACGACGCGATGGCCGCCGGCGCCCAGCTCGAGCAGCGCTTCGACGGGATCAGCCCGGGGGCGGTGGCCTGGCGCTCGACCGCGGCGCTGGCGCATCTCGGGCTCGGCGATCCGGAGCGGGCGAGCGAGCTGGCCCGGGCCGAGCTCCAGCAGGCCCGCTCCGCCGGCATCACCCGAGTGGTGATTCGCGACCTGCGTGTGCTCGGCCTGGCCGGCCGCGGCAAGCGCGGCCTCGAGCTGCTGCACGAGGCGGTCGCCACCGGCGAGGGCCATCCGACGCGGCTGGAGCACGTGCGGGCCCTGCTCGACCTGGGCGCGGCGCTCCGTCGCGCCAACCAGCGCGTGGCCGCGCGCAAGCCTCTGCGCCGAGCGCTCGACCTCAGCCACGCCGGGGGCGCGAGCGCACTCGAGCAGCGCGCGCGGACGGAGCTGACGGCGTGCGGAGCCCGCCCGCGGCGCGCGATGCTGAGCGGCGTAGAGTCGTTGACGCCGAGCGAACGGCGGGTGGCCGAGGTCGCGGCCAAGGGCCTGACCACGCGCCAGATCGCCGAAGCGCTGTTCGTGAGCCCCAAGACGGTGGAGTTCCACCTGCGCCACATCTACCAGAAGCTCGACATCAGCTCGCGCGAGGCGCTCGGCCGGCTTCTCGACGACGGCAACGGCGGACCGCGGCCGCGCGGGCTGCAGCGGCCTCAGCGGCTGAAGCCGCTGCCGTTGCGCGCGGGCGCGCGGTGGTCGAGCACCCGATCCACGAGCCCGTACGCAACCCCCTCCTCGCCCGTGAAGTAGCGGTCACGCTCCATGTCGGCGTGGACGCGCTCGATCGACTGCCCGGTGTGCTTGGCGTAGATCTCGTCGACGCGGGCGCGGAGCGCGAGCACCTCGCGCGCGTGGATCTCGATGTCGCTCGTCTGCCCCTGGTAGCCGCCCGACGGCTGGTGGATCAGGATCCGGCTGTTGGGCAGCGCCATCCGCTTGCCGGGGGTGCCCCCGGTGAGCAGCAGCGACCCCATCGACATGGCGATCCCGTAGCAGATGGTCTGGACGTCGGGCCGGATGAACTGCATCGCGTCGTAGATCGCCAGGCCGGCGTAGATCGAGCCGCCGGGCGAGTTGATGTACAGGTGGATGTCCTTGTCGGGGTCGTCTGACTCCAGGTGGACGAGCTGAGCCACGATCAGGTTCGCTGTCTCCTCGTCGACCTCGCCGCCGAGGAACACGACGCGGTCGTTTAGCAGCCGCGAGTAGATGTCGAACGAGCGCTCGCCGCGAGCAGTCTGCTCGACGACCATGGGAACGAGTGGCATGGATCCTCCTTCGGGTGATATCGTGCAACCCAGTGGTTGCGGTGCAACATAGCAGACGCGCAACTCGTACGGTTGCGTCTTCCGGGAGGTACGCGATGAATGACCGTGTCAAGCGCGAGCTGCTGCTTCCGGCCTCGGTCGAGGAGGTCTGGGCATTCGTGACGGGCGACGGGTGGCTGGCCGATGAGGTAGAGCTCGATCTGCGTCCGGGCGGGGAGGCGCGCTTCGCGCTCCTCGACGGCGCGGTGAGGACGGGGTGGATCGAGGACGTGGTCGCGCCCGCCGGCGATGCGCCGGCGCGGGCTCGGTTGGCCTTCTGGTGGGCGCCCGACGGCGAGCCGGCCAGCCGGGTGGAGCTCACGACTCGAGGCGCGCCACGAGCTGACGCGGCTGCGGATCGTCGAGACCCGGCCGCTCGAGCTGCTCGACCTCGTTGGCGTTCCCCTCCCGGGCGTGAGCGGGCCCTCGTTCGGACCCGCGCTGCTCGCCGCCTAGTGCCCTCCCCCGCGACCCCGCCGCCGCGCGATCCGGCCGGCGCCGTGTTCGGCGCCCTCTCGGACCCGACTCGGCGCGCCCTGCTGGCATCGATCGCCGCGCACCCGGCGGCCACCGCCACCGAGCTGGCGAGCCGGCTGCCGATCTCCCGTCAGGCGGTGGTCAAGCACCTGGGAACGCTGACCGAGGCCGGCCTGCTCGAGCGCGTGCCCGCCGGCCGCGAGGTGCGCTACCGGGTGACGCCGGAGCCGCTCTCGGAGGCGGTGTCGTGGATGGCCGAGGTCGGCGGGCAGTGGGACGCGAGGCTGGCCTCGCTGGCGCGGGCGTTTGGCGCCGGACGCTCAGCGCGGCGAGATGCCGAGGTAGGGCACGGCCCAGCCGACGATCTTCTGGAACGCCGGCGCCGCCACCGAACCGCCGTAGATCGAGCCCTGGGGCTCGTCGACCATGACCGCGACCAGGAGCTGCGGGTGGCTGGCCGGCACGAAGCCGATGAACGACGCGATGTAGGCCGAGTCTGAGTAGCTGGCCGTTCACGACGACGTTCGCGGTGCCCGTCTTGCCCGACAGGTCATAGCCCGCGATCGCCGCGCCCGACGCGGTGCCCCCGTCGGCGAGCACGCCGCGGAGCATGTCGCGCAGCTCGGCCGCGGTGGTGGGCGAGATCACGCGTCGCCCGCGAGGCGTCGGGGTCGGCTTGCCGCCGATCGCCTTGACGATCCGCGGCGGGCGCAGGATGCCCCCGTTGGCGATCGCCGAGTAGGCGGTGGCCATCTGGATCGGCGTCACCGACTCGCCCTGGCCCATCGGCAGGTTCCCCATCGAGGACCCCGAGTACTGCCACGAGTGCAGGACGATGCCGCTCTGCTCGCCCGGCAGGTCGACGCCCGTGGGCGCGCCGAAGCCGAACTGGTGCACCCAGTAGTCGAAGCGGCGCGCGCCGACCTTCATGCCGATCTCATCCGCTCCGATGTTGCTCGAGTACTTGAGGATGTCCGCCACCGACAGCGTCTCGTAGCCGTGGTCCTCGGCGTCGTGGATCTGGCGGTCGGCGACCTGGAGTACCGGCGGGATATCGAAGGTCGTGGCGGGCGTCACGACGTGGTCCTGCAGCGCCCCCGCCACCGTGACCGCCTTGAACGTCGAGCCCGGCTCGTAGTTGAAGGCCACCGCGCGATCCTGGTCGGCTCCGGACGGCGCCGCCGAGGGAGCGTTGGCGTTGACGGGCGGCCAGTTGGCGAGCGCCAATATCTCGCCGTCGTTGGGGTTCATGACGATCGCCGTGGCGCCCTTGGGCGAGTACGCCTGTCCCACGCCGGCGAGCACCTGCTCGACCTCGTCCTGGAGCGCCGCATCGATCGTCAGCTGGACCGTCTTGCCAGGCTGGGTGGTGCGGGGGTCGCTGATCGAGATCGGCTGGCCCTTGGCGTCGCTGACCATCTTGCGGACCCCGTCGCGTCCTCGCAGCACGTCGTTGTACAGGTACTCGAGCCCGCTCAGGCCGCGATCGCCCCAGCCAACGGTGCCGAGTACCTGCGCGGCGGCGTCCGAACGCGGGTATGTCCGCGTCGTCTCGGGGACGAGCGAGATGCCCGCGATGTTCAGCTTCAGGATCGCCTGCGCCTGCGCCGCGGGGAGCAGATGGGTGAGGTAGACAAACCCGGTATGCGGCTTGCCCAGGTCGGTGACCACGGCCAGCATGGGCTTGCCGAGCAGCGGCGCGATCCGCTGGGCGGCGCTCACCGGGTTCTTGATCAGATACGGATCGGCGACCACGTCGTCTGCCGACTCGCTGATCGCCAGCTCCACGCCGTTGCGGTCGGTGATCATCCCGCGCGGCGCGGGGATCACGGTCTCCGTCACCTGCTGGGTCGCCGCCTGGTGGCGCAGCGATCCCGCTCGGACCGCCCCCAGGTAGGTGGCCCGCATCATCGCGACCGCCAGCAGCGCGATGAAGGTCACGAACAGGTAGCCGATCCGGCGGTCCATGAGCGCCACCGCGCTACCCCCCGGTGGTGGTGTTCGAGCTCGGCGTCGAGGTGGTGGCGGCGACGCTCGGAGTCGAGGTGACCGGCGAGGCCGCAGTCGTAGCTCGTCGTTCCGGCGCTCGTCGGCGCGGCAGCAGGGCTCTGCTGGACCGCAGCGGTCGCGCTCGTCGAGCTCTGGGTCGCTGCGGTCGCGCTCGTGGAGCTCTGGGTCCCTGCGCTCGCGCTCGTGGAGCTCTGGGGTGTGACCGTCGCGCTCGGATTCCCGGGCGTGCCGCTGCTGCCGGGAAGCTGCGCCGCGATCGATCCGTCCGAGCTCGACATGATGTCGGTGGTGGCAACCGAGCCGTTGGTCGTCGACGCGTTCAAGAACGTGGAGGCGCTCGGGGCGTGGATGTTCGCGATCGCCTGCGCGACGCTCGCCCCGGAGAGGAAGCCAGTCGCGCCGGGGGCCGGCATGATCATCCCCATGCCCGCGGCCAGGCGCTCGATGCGCGTCTCGTCGCTCAGCGAAGCGACGTTTGCCCGCAAGAGCTCGTTGCGAGTCTGGAGCGCCGAGCCGCGCTCGATCGAGCGCCCGACGCTGGCGCCCAGCTTGAGCACCTCCACCTGCATGGCCACGATCCCCGCCAGCATCAGCCCGAGGACCGGGATCCACGCCCGGCCGCGTACCAGCCGGTCGATCAGCCGATGGTCAGGGAGCGAGCGCAGGCTCGCGGCCGCCCGCTCTCGCAATCCGCGCGCGGGGGCGTTCGTCCGCGCCGGCGCCTGCGGGCGGGGGCGCGGCGGAGCCTGAGTCCGCGGCGGCCGCGACGGCGACCGCGCGGGTGCCGGTGCGCGGCCGAGCGGCCCGGAGACGCGCCGGGGCGCGCTCGGTGCCTGCCGCGGGCGGACTCGGCCGGGGTGGGCGGTGGCGGGGCGAGCGATCGTGGCGCCTGCTGCGCTCATGCGGACCGCCGCGGGCCGGGGAGCGCCGGCCCGGACCGCCGCGGGCCGGGGAGCGCCGGCCCGGACCGCCGCCGGCCGGGGAGCGCCGGCCCGGACCGCCGCCGGCCGGGGCGCGCGCGCGGACGGACCGGGCCGATCCGGCGCCGGCCGATCCCGCGCCGGGGCTCCCCTGCTTTCGTCCGGCAGGGGTGATCGCGCTCAATCTCATGCCTCGACCTCCAGCTTTCGAGCGGCCCTCAGGTGCGCCGACTTCGACCTCGGGTTCGATTCGACCTCGCCGTGGCTGGGCGCTATCGCGCGTCGCGTCAACAACTCCGCCTCGGGATGATGACCACAGACGCAGACGGGAATTTCCGGAGGGCAGATGCACCCGCGCGCCAGGGCGGCGAGGAAGCGCTTGACCCGGCGGTCCTCGAGCGAGTGGAACGAGATCGCGGCCAGCCGGCCCTCCGAGCGCAGGACGTCCCAGGCCAGGGGCAGCGCGGCGTCGAGCTGGGTCAACTCGTCGTTGACGGCGATCCGCAGCGCCTGGAAGGTGCGGCGCGCCGGATGGCCGCCCGCGAACTGCGCCGGCACCGGCACTGCCGTCTTGATGATCTCGACGAGCTGGTGGGTCGAGGCGATGTCCTCGCGCCGGCGGGCGCGGGCGAGCTGGCGCACGATCTGCTGCGCGTAGCGCTCCTCGCCATAGTCGCGGAGAAGCCGGACCAGCCGCCGCTCCTCCCAGCCGTTGACGATCTCGCGCGCGGTCAGCTCCTGCTCCGGATCCATCCGCATGTCGAGCGGCGCGTCGTAGGAGTAGGAGAAGCCGCGCTCCCAGGTGTCGACCTGCATCGAGGACATGCCGAGGTCGAGATACACGAGGTCCGCGTCGACTCCTTCATCCAGAAGCCGGCGCAGGCCGCTCGCGAAGTCGGCGCGGATGAACCGCGTCCGGCAGCTCACCTCGGCCGCCACCTCGCTGAAGCGCTCCTCGGCCGCGGGGTCGCGGTCGATCGCGATCAACGTGCCGGCGGGGCCGAGGCGATCCGCGATCAGCCGCGCGTGCCCCCCGCCACCGAACGTGCAGTCGACCGCGGTCTCGCCGGGCTGCGGATCGACCAGGCCGATCAGCTCGCCGGCGAGCACCGGGACGTGGGTTCTCGTCATGTCAATCAGTGTGGCCAAGGCTCGCTGCGATGTCGGGGATCCGGGTCAGGATGTCGTCGCGATAGCCGTCGTAGGCGCCGCGATCCCACACCTCGATGCACTCGCCCGAGCCCGTGACGACGACCTCCTTGTCCAGGCCCGCGTAGCGCATCAGGGGCGGCGGGACCATCAGGCGATTCGCCGAGTCGAGCTCGGTGTCGAACGACGAGTTGAAGAAGAAGCGCTTCAGCTCCCGCGCCTTGGGCGAAGCGGGGTTCAGGCCGCTCAGCGTCTGCGCAGTGAAAGCCTCGTAGCCGTCGGGCGTCCAGATCGACACCGACCGCGGCGATCCCGGTGTGACCTCGTGAGAGGCCGCGAGCACGACGCCGCCGGCGAGGGCGGGGCGGAACTTCGCCGGCACGGTCAGCCTGTGCTTCGCGTCGAGCGCGTGTTCGAAGGTTCCGCGGAAGCTCAAGGGATCTCATTCGGCTGACCGAATTCCAGACCCGGGTGGCTGGGTGGGAGGAGCCCTGCCACCCGGGTCCCGCATGCGATCCCCCACTTTATCCCACGCTCTCCCACAATGCAACCCATTTCCCACCACCCGTCCCACAACGGCCTCATTTCGCCCCTCGCCCGATGGGTGCGGGGGATCCGGGCGCTCCCGAGGGAGCGGGGAGACGCACGGCTTCGTGCAGGCGAGCTGGCTGGGCGGCGGCTTGCAGCACGCCGGCGATTCCGTCCGCGGCGGGCGCTACGCGCGGTTGGGCTAGCCTGTGGAATATCCGCGCGGTAACCCCACCGCTCGCGACCGGAGGGCTCGCGCCGCGCCCGGCCCCCGCGCGGCCGCCCCCGGTGACCGGCCCCGCGCCGGCTAACCCGCCACCGGCGCGCGCTCGCCGGCGCCACCGACGCTGAGCGGCAGCTCGAGCACGAGCCGTGCGCCACCGTCGCTCGGCGCGGCCGCCAGCCGGCCGCCGTGCGCCGCCGCGACGCCGGCGGCGATCGCGATCCCGCGCCCCCGCCGGCCACGGCCGGCGCGGGGGCGGCGGGCCAGCGCGGCCACGGGGGCGGGGAGCCCCGGCCCACCGTCGAGCACCTCGACCCGGACGGTCGCCGCGTCCACCCGCCCGCGGACCGCCACCGCCCCTCCCCCATGCTCGATCGCGTTGGCGATCAGGTTTCCCGTCGCCCGGGCCAGCCGCAGGCGGTCGCCGCGGACGCAGGCCCGATCGCCGCACCACTCGAGCCCCAGCGGGACCCCGTGTGCGGCCGCGGCTCCCCGCCACGCTTCGACCGAGTCGGCAACCAGCCGCTCGACATCCACTAGGTCCTCTCGCGCCGCGCCAGCGCCGTCGGTCAGCTCCTCGAGCACGAGCGCGGCCCGCTCGAGCTCCACGTCGATGGCGCGCAGTCGCGCCGGCGAGAGCTCGCCCGTCCGCGCGCCCAGCTCCAGTCCCAGGCGCGCTGCCGTGAGCGGACCCCGCAGCTCGTGGGTGGCCCGTGCCGCCAGCTCCATCCGCCGGCCGAGCCGGCGCCACGCGATCAGCGCGCTGCCGGCGCTCGCCACCGCCGCCGCCCAGCCCAGTAGCGCGATCACCGATCCACGCTCCCGTCGAGCAGCCGGTATCCGACGCCCCACACGTTGACCACGAACCGCTCGCCGGCGCCACCCAGCTTCCGGCGCAGCCGAAACGCGTGCGAGTCGAGCGTCCGGGTCGCGCACATGGTCCGGAAGCCCCACACGCTGCGCAGGAGCTCCTCGCGCGTGTATACGCGGGTCGGATCCCCGGCGAGCGCGCGCAGGAGCGCGAACTCCTTCTTGGAGAGCACGATCCGCTCGCCGTGGAGGCGCACGTCGCGCGTAACCGAGTCGATCTCGAGCGGTCCCACGCGGAGCTTGCCCATCCCCGGCCGGCGCCGGGAGCGGCGCAGGAGGGCGCCGATCCGGGCGTGGAGCTCTTGATAGCTGAAGGGTTTGAGCACATAGTCGTCGGCGCCCCGGTGGAACCCCCGCAGGCGGTCCAGATCGCCGCCGCGCCCCGTGAGCACGAGCATCGGGAGGTCCGGATCGAGCTTGCCGGCGACACGGTCGGCCTCGCGGACCTCGCGCAGGAGCTCGAGGCCGTCGCCGTCGGGCAGCCCCAGGTCGACGATCGCGGCATCGGGAAAGCCCTTCTCCATCAGCCGCAGGGCGTCGGCGATCGAGTCCGCCTCGAGCACGTCATGCCCGTCGGCCGAGAGGTTGTCAGCCAGGAACGTCCTCGTGAGGCGGTGGTCCTCGACGACGAGGATCGTGGCGCGCGCGGGTTCCATGATGGAGATAGCCTGCGGAGGCCCGGATTCACCCCCCTCTCGAGGCTCTAGGCCGCTCCGCGTGCAACATCGCGTTCAATGGCTGCGGCGGCGCAGGAAACGGCCATATGATGCCGACGCCTCATGTACCGGCGCGGGAACTACAGCTCTGGCAACGACTTCGTGCTCGAGTACGGGGAGCTGCGGTTCACCTTCAACGAGCGCGACTTTCGCGAGCGCTGCGAGCAGGCGGCGCGCAAGCTCGGGTTCCTGCTCGGCGGCGCGGTCGAGGAGGACGAGGCGGAGGACCTGATCAACCTCGTCGTCAACGGCGAGGTGGCCGAGCCGGCCTCGGCGCTGGGGGAGCACGTCAACGACTGCTGGCCCGAGCTCGTCGGCCCCTCTGAGCGCTCGCTCGTGCACTGGCTGCGCCGGCTGATCTTCCGCGGCGCCTGGCTCGACCAGCGGGTCAAGGAGGGCGAGCTCGACTTCTCCTTCGACGAGGAGGCGGGCGCATTCGTGTACATCCAGCCCGAGCGCGGCGGCGAGCGGATCGAGCTCGCGCCGGAGCCGAGCTGGAACCGCGTGGCCTACGTGCGGCGCTGAGCCCGCGCTCCCGCCACCGCGACGTCTAGTCTGTCCGCGCGATGAGCGCCGGGATCTGGGTCGTGATCCCCACCTATAACGAGGCCGAGAACGTCGAGCCGATCGTCCGCGCCACCGCGCGCGAGCTCGAGTCGCTGGCGCATGGCGATTACCGGATCCTCGTGGTGGACGACAACTCTCCAGACGGGACGGGCGAGATCGCCGAGAGCCTCGCCCGGCAGCTGCCCGTGGAGGTCATGCACCGGGAGGGGAAGGGGGGCCTCGGCCAGGCCTACCTCGCGGGGTTCGCGCACGCGCTCGATGGCGGCGCGAAGTTCGTGTTCGAGATGGACGCCGACTTCTCGCACCATCCGAGCTTCATCGGGCACCTGCTGAAGGCGGCGGAGAATGCCGACCTCGTCCTCGGGTCGCGCTACGTCAAGGGCGGCGCCGTCGAGAACTGGGGCACCACCCGCCGGGCCATCAGCTACGGCGGTGGCGTGTACGCCCGCGCCGTGCTCGGCGTCGGGATCCACGACCTGACCGGCGGCTTCAAGTGCATCCGGCGGGAGGTGCTCGAGGCGATCGAGCCGCAGAGCATTCGCGCCGAGGGCTATGTGTTCCAGATCGAGGTGACCTACCGTGCCGTGCTGGCGGGGTTCCGGGTCCGGGAGGTCCCGATCATTTTCCGGGACCGCGAGGCGGGTACGAGCAAGATGTCGGCCCGAATCGCCTTCGAGGCGATGTGGCTCGTCCCGCGGCTGCGGTGGAGCGCGGCCGCCGCGGTACGACGCGGCCGGCGCTCACGAGCGCGGATTAACCAGCCCTGAAGGTTGGTGCGGCACAAATCCTCTCTAACGTGATGTCAACCTCGATGAACCCGCATCCGCCTCTGGTGCGGGCATGCTTGAAGCGATGAGCCTCCAGGGGCCCCTCGGGGCCACACAGAGCGGCACGTTCGAGCTGCGCCGGCCGGGACTCGGTCTCGCCGGCACGCGCGCCCATGGGCGCACCGGGCGGCTCGCGCTCGGCGGGCTGCTGATCAGCGCCGCGCTGATCACGGTCTCGGCCGCCAACACCGACTCTTTCCTGCCCGAGTCCGTGCGCCCGATGCCGCGCTGGCTCGCGGGCCCGTTCGCCGGCACCGGCATCGACCTGCACGTCGCCGGCGCCGTGGCGGTCCTGTCGCTGATGTTCGCCAGCTATGCGGTCGCGGTGCGCAGCGCCGCCGGGCTGTCGGCCCGCTCGGTGCTGATGTGCATCGCCGCGTTCAACGCGCTCGTCCTCCTGGCGCCGGCGCTCTTCTCCACCGACGTCTTCAGCTACCAGGCCTACGCCCGCCTCGGTGCGATGTACGGGACCAATCCCTACCTGAACGGGCCGCACGCGATCGCGCTCGACCCCGTGTACCCGTTCATCGGGGCCAGGTGGGTGACGATTCCCTCCGCGTACGGACCGGTCTTCACCGTGCTCAGCTATCTGCTCGCACCGCTGTCGATCGCGGCCAGCGTGTTCGCGTACAAGGCAATCGCCGCGGTGGCCAGCCTGGTGATCGTCGGCCTCGTGTGGAACATCGCCCGCATGCGGTCTGTCGATCCGGTCAAGGCGGTCGCCGTGGTCGGGCTGAACCCGCTGCTCGTCGTCTACGGGGTGGGCGGCGGCCACAACGACATCCTGATGCTCGCCGTGCTGCTTGCCGGGATCGCGCTGATCCTCCAGCAACGTGACCGCGGCGGCGCCGGAACACTCATCCTCGCCACCGGCGTCAAGCTCACCGCGGGATTGCTGCTCCCGTTCGCGCTTGCCGCCACCGGCAACCCGCTGGCACGACGGCGCCGGCGTGAGCTCGTGATCGGCGGCGGCCTGGCCGCGGCGGCGATCGCTGCCCTCTCCTTCGGGGCGTTCGGCGGCGGGATCCTGCACCTGGCGGTGACGGTCCAGAAGAGCCAGAGCGAGGGCGACTGGCACAGCATCCCGGGATTCATCTCGAGCCGACTCGGGCTCGGCACGGTGGGCCACATCACCGGTGACGTGCTCGCGGCCGGGCTCGTCGGCGTCACCTACTGGCTGGTGCGCAAGGTGTGGCGCGGCGAGCTCGACTGGATCGCGGGCGCGGGCTGGGCCACGGTGGCGATGCTCGCCACGGCGAGCTCGCTGCAGCCCTGGTATGTGGCCTGGCTGATGCCGCTGGCGGCCGTCGGGCGAGTTCCCCGCCTGCTCCGGGTATCCATCGTGATGACCGGGGTTGTGCAGTTCATTCAGCTCCTCGGATACATTCCGCACGGCACCACCTTCCTCAACCTGTGAGCGCCCCCCTCCACTACGACGACAGCGGCTCGCGCCCGCTCGAGCTGCTGAGCGTCGTCGCCCCGGTCTACAACGAGGAAGCGCTCATCGACGAGTTCTATTCGCGCGTGTGCTCCGCGCTCGATGGGCTTCCGTTCGAGCTCGTGCTCGTCGACGACGGCTCCACCGACGGCTCGCCGATCGCGCTCGACCACATCGCCGCCAACGATCCGCGGGTGCGCGTGATCTTCCTGTCGCGCAACTTCGGCCATCAGACCGCGCTCACCGCCGGCCTCGACCATGCCCGTGGCGACGCTGTCGTGATGCTCGACGCGGACCTCCAGGATCCGCCCGAGCTGATCGTGCGGATGCTCGACCACTGGCGCGCCGGCTGCGACGTCGTCTACGCCGTGCGCGAGGAGCGCGAGGGCGAATCCCGGTTCAAGCTCGCCACCGCGAGCTGGTTCTACCGGCTCTTCGACAAGCTCGCCCAGGTCGAGCTCCAGCCGAACTCGGGCGACTTCCGGCTGCTCGACCGCCGCGCGCTCGACGCGCTTCTGTCGATGCGCGAGCGCAACCGGTTCCTGCGCGGGATGACCGTGTGGGTCGGTTATCGCCAGGCCGCCGTTCCCTACCGGCGTGACCCGCGCTACGCCGGCGTGACCAAGTACACGCTCTCGAAGATGCTGCGCTTCTCGCTGGACGCGATCTCGTCGTTCTCGCACCGGCCGCTGCAGCTTGCGACCCTGCTCGGGTTCCTGATCTCGACGCTGGCCTTCATCGCGATCCCGGTGGTCGTGATCCTCCGGATCCTCGGGTCCTACCTGCCCGGCTTCGGGTCGATCACGATCGCCGTCCTGCTGCTCGGCGGGATCCAGCTGATCGCGATCGGGATCATCGGCGAGTACGTGGGCCGCATCTACGACGAGGTCAAGGACCGCCCGCTCTACCTGGTCAAGGCGCGCATGAACATGAGTGAGCTGCGCACGCCGGAGTCGCCGCTCCCGCCGGTGGCCGAGGAGCGCAACCGGCTGCCCGAGCAGCGGCTCTAGCCGCTCGCTTGGGATGAAAGTCGGACTATGTCCGACTTATATCCCACACACGGCCTAGCCACCCGCCGGGTTCGGTCCGATCGAGCGACGCAGCGGCCGGACCTTGTCCGCGTCGTCGTCGTGGACGGCCTCACCTTCGAGCGCGGTGATCCGCGCCGACAGGCCCTTGATGGCGTCGGCGATCGGGTCGGGCAGGTGGACCCAGTCGGCGTCGGGGCCCTCCGGGCGACGGCCCTCCACGCGGACGGGATGCCCGGGGTTGCCGACCACGGTGCAGTTGGGCGGAACGTCGTGGACGACGACGCTGTTGGCTCCGATCTTCGAGCCGTGGCCGACCGTGATCGGCCCGAGAAGCTTGGCGCCCGAGCCGATCGTGACGTTGTCCTGAACGGTCGGATGGCGCTTGCCGGTGGCGAAGCCGGTGCCCCCAAGGGTCACGCCCTGGTACAGGGTCACGTCGTCGCCGATCTCGGCCGTCTCGCCGATCACCACGCCCATCCCGTGGTCGATGAAGAAGCCATCGCCGATCTTGGCCGCCGGGTGGATCTCGATGCCGGTGACCGATCGGCTGATCGCGGCGATCACCCGGGGCACCAGGGGCACCCCGACGCTCTGTAGCGCGTGCGCCACACGGTGGGCGAGCAGCGCGTGGACCCCCGGCCAGGTCGCGAGGATCTCGATGGAGCTCACGCCCCGCGCCGCCGGATCGCGGCTCTGCGCGGTTGCGACGTCGCGCCGGATCTCCGCCGCGGTGCGGGCGATCAGCCCCATCCGGACAGCGTAGCTCCCGCGCCTCCCCGGCCGATCACGGCGCGAAGAACGGCGTCGACACATACCGCTCGCCCGAGTCCGGCAGGATCGCCACGATCCGCTGGCCGCGGGACTCGGGCCGCCGGGCCACTTCGAGCGCGGCCCACGCCGCCGCTCCGCCGGAGATGCCCGACAGCACGCCCTCGCGGCGCGCCAGAAGCCTTGCCGTCTCGATTGCCGCCTCGTCCTCGACGGCGATCACCTCGTCGAGCAGCTCGCGCCTCAGCACCTGCGGGACGAAGCCGGCGCCGATGCCCTGGATCTTGTGCGGTCCCGGCCGCCCTCCCGAGAGCACGGCTGAGGAGCGCGGCTCGACCGCGACCAGCCGGCACCCCGGGTTGCGGCCCTTGAGCACCTCCCCCGCGCCGGTGATCGTGCCACCGGTGCCCACGCCGGCGACGAACACGTCGACCCGGCCCTCCAATGCCTCCCAGATCTCCGGGCCGGTGGTGCGCCGGTGTACCTCGGGGTTGGCCGGATTCGAGAACTGATCGGGGAGGAACACGTCGTCGCGGGTGGCCAGCGCGCGCGCCGCCTGCACCGCCTCGGTCATCCCGCCGAGCGACTCCGTCACCTCCACCCTCGCGCCGTACAGGCGGAGCAGGCCCTCGCGCTCACGGCTCATCCCCTGGGGCAGCGTGAGGATCAGGTCATAGCCCTTCGCCGCGCATACGAACGCCAGCGCGATCCCGGTGTTGCCGCTCGTGGCCTCGACGATCGTCGTCGCCCCGGGCTCGATCCGTCCCTCGCGCTCCGCGGCCTCGATCATCGCCACGCCGATACGGTCCTTGACGCTGCCGCCGGGGTTGAAGGCCTCGAGCTTGGCGAACAGCTCGACCTCGAGGTCGGGCGCCATGCGTGTGAGCTGGACCATCGGCGTGTGCCCCACGTGCTCCGCAATGTTGGTCGGGATTCGCGCCATTCGCCTCGCTGAGCGTACTGCGAGCTTCTCGCCACGGTGCGCCGCGCGCGCCATCGTGTGACAGACGCGTTACGCGGGCCGGATTGACGGGCACTCCCACTCCTGACCGGTTAGATGTGATACATCGGCGCGCCGGCCGCGCGCGTCTCCGCCTCGGCCACCTCCGCCACCGTCGCCTCGGCCAGGACCGAGCGCGCGGCACGGGCGGCGTCTGCGAACACGCCGCCGGCGCTCCGGCCGATGGGCCCGTCGAGCAGCTCGACGAGCTCGAGCACGGTGATCTCGCCGGCGGGGCGGGCGAACGAGTAGCCGCCCTTGACGCCGCGCTGCGAGCGCAGGATGCCGGCGCGGCGCAGGGTCGCGAACAGCTGCTCGAGGAACTGGACGGGGATGTCGCGCCGGCGGGCCAGGTCAGCGATCGGGACCGGCCCGCAGTCACCGCGCTGGTGCAGCTCCACGAGCGCGCTCAACGCGTACGGAGACTTGGTGGTGATCGAGATCATCTCGAGACCAGGCGATGGTAGTCGCCCAGCCGCCGGATGACCGCCTCACCGGCGCGCGCGGCTCGGCCCGCTCGGCATCCGGCCTCACGACGGCGGGCCGGCCGCGCGTGATCCAGCGGTACGCTGCGCGGCGCAGCCGCGCAGCTCCTAAATCCAGCCGCGCTCGGTGGCGATCAGGACGGCCTGCGCCCGGTCCATCGCACCCAGCTTCCCGTACACGTTGTGCAGGTGGGTGCGGACCGTGCTCGTGGAGAGGCCGAGCTCGGAGGCGATCTGCTTGTAGACCATGCCCTTGGCCAGCCGGCGCAGCACGTCGACTTCGCGCGAGGACATCGGGCAGGGGTCGATCTGGCGGGGGCGGCTGCCCGTGCTGGGCAGCGGCAGGTCGTACATGACGGTGCGCAGCTGGGCCGGCTTGATGCCGACGATGCGCGAGACGCTCAGCAGCTCCGACGGAGACACGGCACCGCCGACCACATAGTGGGCGAGCATGTCGGCCAGGCGCACGAGCGCCGCCTCGCCCTCGCACTCCTCGGAGTGGTGGCGCTCGATCACGCTCGCGACCGACTTGGGCAGGCCCCAGCGGCGGGCGAGCACGCCGCCGACGAGCGCATGGTCGACGCCGAGCTCACGGCGCTCGGACTGGATCCGATCCTCAGGGGTACGCGCCTCGGCATGGATCTGGCGCGGGTAGCCCGGATACGCGTGGACGAGGACCAGCTTGCCGATGTCGTGCAGCAGCGAGGTCACCATCAGCCGGTCGCGCGACTCGTAGTTGAGCTCGCGGGCCAGGCGATCGGCGGCGCGCTGGGCGGCGACGGCGTGAAGGCGGAAGCGCTCGGGAATGCCCTGCCACACGGTCGAGCGCTCGAAGAAGTCGAACGTCCGAGCCCGCGAGGCGATCGTGTGGACGGTGCGGGCGGAGAGGACCTCGACGCCCTGGACTGCGCTCTCGACGCGGCCCTTGGTTCGGCCCTCGACCTGGTTGGCCAGGCGCAGCACGGTGACGGCCAGCGACACGTCTCCTTCGACGGCAGCCACGACGTCGGCCGTTGACGGCTCGCCGGCCTCGAACAGCGCCATCACCCGGTTGCGCGACTCGGCCAGCATCGGGAATGCCTCGAGCGCCTCGAAGGCCGCAGTCAGGCGCCGGCCATGGCCCTCGTTGTGGCGCCGCTCGCGGGGCGCGTACGGATCGGGGCTGGAAGCGGGGACGGCGGGAAGGGGGGTGCGTGCGGCTACCGTGGCCAAAGGGGTCTCGCTCGTTGTTGGACGGTCAGGAGCGTTGGGCGGAGTATCAGAGGGAGCGGAAGGTGGTTCCATTTAGCTGGCTACCCGCCCAGTGCCTTCTATCGGCAGATGTACGACGCGTATTTAGGGATTGTTACGCCGCCGGCGGTCGGCTTCCCCCGCGCCGAGAGATAAGGTGGGCGTCGCTCGCCCCCGCCGCCGCGCCGGCTCCGCCGCCATCCGCGCTCGCTCCACAGCGCCTCTACCGACCATCTACAAAGTGGAGCAAAGTGGATGCCCATGACAAACCCTCATCAATGCTAATCGGCGCCCACGTATCTCCTGCAGGTTCACTGGCACGCGCCGTCGAGCGAGGAGTCGAGCGCGGGTGCCAGGCGATCCAGATCTTCAACCAGTCGCCCCGGATGTGGCGTCCGACGGCATACGGCGAGGAGGACTTCGCGGCCTTTCGCGAGGCGCGCGAGTCGAGTTCGATCGAGGCTGTCCTGATCCACGCGGTGTACCTGCTGAACTGCGCTTCCGAGGACGAGGAGATCCGCGCGAAGACCGTGACCTCGCTGATCCAGTCCCTGCGCGTCGGCCGCGGCATCGGCGCCGTCGGAGTCGTGCTGCACCCTGGGTCGGCGAAGCAGGGAGATGTTCGTCAAGCGGTCGCCCGCGCCGGAGAGGTGATCGCCGAGGCGCTTGCCGAAACCGAGGGCTGTGAGCTGCATCTGGAGGACACGGCCGGCGCCGGGGGGACGCTCGGGCGGTCGTTCGAGGAGCTGGCGGAGCTGCTCGACGCCGCTGGTTCCTCGTCCCGGCTGGGAGTGTGTTTGGATTCCTGTCATCTGCTCGCATCGGGATACGACGTCCGCACCGCGGCAGGCCTCGAACAGGTCATCGACGAGTTCGACCGCACGGTCGGCCTCGAGCGGCTCGGGTCGCTGCACGTGAACGACTCGATGACGCCGCTCGGATCGAACCGCGACCGCCACGCCATCCTCGGCGAGGGCGAGCTCGGCGAGCGCGGATGCGCCGCGTTCCTGTCCGAGCCGCGCTTCGACGAGCTGCCATGCGTGATCGAGACCGGGCGCGACAAGGGCTCGGTCACAGCGCAGGACATCGAGGCCGCAGTCAACCTTCGCAAGCGCGGCCTCGCGTCCCGGAAGCGCACGAGGGCGCGCCGGTGAGCGCCACCACCGAGACAGCCGACGCGCTCGTCGTGTTCGGCATCACCGGCGACCTGGCGCGCAAGATGACGTTCCGCTCGCTCTACCGCCTCGACCGGCGCGGCCTGCTCGAGCACCCGGTCATCGGCGTCGCCGTCGACGACTTCGACGAGGACAAGCTCAGGCAGCGGGCGCGCGAATCGATCGAGCAGAGCGGCGAGGAGATCGACGAGAAGGTCTTCGACCGCTTCGCCAAGCGCCTCTCTTACGTTCAGGGCGATTTCGGCAAGGACGACACGTACGAGCGCGTCAAGCAGGCGCTCGGCGACGCGCGCAACCCCACCTTCTACCTCGAGATCCCGCCGTCGCTGTTCGCCACCGTGATCAAGGGGCTCTCCCAGGCGGAGCTCGTGAGCCACGGCGAGCGCGTGGTCGTCGAGAAGCCATTCGGCCACGATCTCGCCTCCGCGCGCGAGCTGGCGGCCGAGCTCCACAAGTACCTCGACGAGCCCCAGCTCTACCGGATCGACCACTTCCTGGGGAAGATGGGCCTCGACGAGTTCATGTACCTGCGCTTCGCCAACACGATGCTCGAGCCGGTGTGGAACCGCCAGCATGTGGCCTCGGTGCAGATCACGATGGCCGAGAAGTTCGGCGTCGAGGACCGCGGCCACTTCTACGACCCCGTCGGAGCGCTGCGCGATGTCGTCGTCAACCACCTGCTCCAGATGGTGGCCGCCGCGGCGATGGAGCCGCCGGCCGGCCGGGACCCCGAGACGCTCAAGGACACGAAGATCGCGGTGTTCAAGGCGATGGCCGACGCCGACCCGGCCCACTACGTGCGCGGTCAGTACGAGGGCTACCGGGACATCGACGGCGTCGCGAAGGACTCGAGCACCGAGACCTACGCCGCGCTCCGCCTCGAGGTCGAGAACTGGCGCTGGTCCGGGGTTCCGTTCTTCATCCGCACGGGCAAGGCCCTGGCCACCACCGAGACCGAGCTGCGGCTCGTGTTCCGCCATCCTCCGCGCCTGCACTTCATCGATCCCGGCCACGGCCACCGCCACCCCGCTCCGAGCCAGATCGTGGTCCGGGTCGACCCCCACACCGGCATCCGGATCGTCCTCGATGCGCTGCGCGCGGACAAGAAGGGCCCGGCCGAGATCGACCTCGAGATGGAGTTCGCGCGTGAGGGCGGCGAGGGCGCCACGCCCTACGAGGTGCTGCTCCACGCGGCGCTCGTCGGCGACAGCACGCATTTCACCCGCCAGGACGGCGTCGAGGAGACCTGGCGGATCCTCCAGCCGCTGCTCGACTCCCCGCCCGAGGTCAAGCCCTACGCCCAGGGATCCTGGGGTCCCGAGGACGCCGGCCGGCTGACGCACGGTTTCGGCGGCTGGCAGGATCCCTGGCTCTCCGGCTGAGCCTGTCGTTCCTGCTTACTCGTACTGGAGCGCCCGGAGCACGTTCAGCCGCCCGGCGCGCCGCGCCGGCACGATCGCCGCGACCAGCCCGGCCAGGATCGCCGCGATCACGAACACGACCAGCGTGGCCACGGGAACGTGAAGGCCGCGTACTTGATCGCCGACGCCGACGAGCAACGCGAGGACACCCCGAGCGGGATGCCGAATGTGGCGCCGAGCAGCGCGGTGATCACGCTCTCGTGACGGATCATGCGCCTGACCTGGCGGCGACTCATCCCGACCGCGCGCAGCATCCCAGCTCGCGCGTGCGCTCGAACACGGTCAGCACGAGCGTGTTGACGATCCCGAACAGGCTGATGATGATCGACAGCGAGAGCAGCACGTAGAGCAGGTTGAGCAGATGGTCAGGCCCTGTTCCTGGTTCTTCACGAACTGCGCCTTGGTCTGGAGCTTGGCGTCCGGGAAGTTCGCCAGGGCGCGCGTCAGCACGCTCGTGCTCGCCGGCGCTGACGCCGCCGCTGAACATTCACGAACGTGTACAGGTTCTGCGGGTTCTGGTAGACGCGATCGAACAGCGCCGTAGAAATCGTGACGTCGCCGTATGGGGCTCTGCCCTTGGGTGGGTTGGTGATGCCGCGCAGGACGAGGTGGAGCATCCGCCCGTTCGGCGTCTCCACCGTGAGCGGTGAGCCCACGTGCAGCTTCTGCGCCTCGGCGTAGTCGGTGTCGACGAATGCGCCGTCGTCAGCCGAGCCCTGCCGGCGATCTGCGGCCCGACCGCCTTCCAGTCGAGCGGGATCACGCGGCTCACCTGCGGCTCCGCGCCGGTCACGTTGATATTCGAGCCGAACGCACGCCCTTGACCCGCGCGCAGACCGGAGACGACCGTCACGCCAGGGACGCGGGTCAGCGCCTGCTCGGAGGCGACCCGATGGGATCGAAGTTGTTCGTGCGCGGTGACCGCGTAGTTGGCCACGAACACCTGGTTGACCGAGCGCTCGAAGCGCGTGCCGCAGTCCGGCGGCGAGCACGCCGACCATCGTGACGAGCGCGAGACCGATCATCAACGCCGACGCGGTCGACGCAGTTCGCGACGGGGTTGCGGGCGGAGTTGCCGCGGGCGAGCGGCCGGCGGCTCCACCGATCCGCGTGGCAGGCCAGCCGAGGACGCGAGCGATCGGGGGGCACGAGGACCGGAGCGATCATGGCCACGCCGAGGAACAGCGCCACCGCGCCGCACCCCACGGCGAGCAGCCGCAGGCCCGTGGCGAGAGCTGCTGGCGAGCAGCACCGACGAGCATCAGCGCGATCGACACGCCGATGGTCGCTCCGCGCGCCGGCCGTGCCGAAACGGGCGAAGCGCGACGGCGGCAGCACCGAGCCTTCGCGCACGGCGGCGATCGGGGCCACGCGCGTGGAGCGGAGCGCAGGCCGGATCGCCGCGAGCATCGTCACGATCACCCCGACCAGCAGCGAGACGATGATCGTCCGTGCCTTGAACACGATGCTCGTCTGTGGCAGGTCGATGCCGAACGAGACGAACAGCGCGTTCAGGCCCTTGGCCAGCGCGAACCCGAGGAACAGGCCGACCACCGAGGCGAGCAGTCCGATCACGAACGCCTCGATGAGCACAGACGCGAGCACCTGCCGCCGCGTGGCACCCAGCGTCCGCAGCGTGGCCAGTTCGCGCGTGCGCTGCGCGACCGTGATCGACAGCGTGTTGGCGATCACGAAGCTGCCCACGAACAGCGCCACGCCTCCGAACGCGAGCAGGAAGTCCTGGAAGATCCGTGAGGAAGCCGCTCGTGTCCTTCGTGGCCTGCTGGGCCTGCGCGGTGCCGGTCCTGACCTGGGCGTCGGCGGGGAGCAGGCGGCGGATCGCGGACACCAGCGACGTGCTCGAGTTACCCGGGTTGATGGCCACGTTGATCTGGTCGTAGCGGCCCTGCTTGGCGAAGATGCGCTGTGCCGTGGGCAGCGTGAAGATCGCCAGCGTGGCGCCGCCGAGCGAGGAAACGCCGGCGAATTTGACCGTCCCGGCGACCGTGAAGCGCTGGACCGGACCGCGGGCGATCACGCCGATCTGTCTGTCCGAGCCGAGAAATGCTGCTTGCTCGCGGTGGCGGCGTCGATGTCGACCTCGCCGGGCTGCGTCGGCCACCCACCGCTGGACAGGCTGAGCGGGCTGAAGCGCTGGTTCTGCCGGCGAGTAGCTGAAGCCGAGCCCGGGCGCGCCGCCGCGGGAGATCGACCTTGCCGTTCTGCCCGACCAGGCGCGCGGTGTCGCTGATCGCGCCGGTCGCGACCTTCACCTGGGGCAGCGCCTGTAATCTGCGTCGAGCAGGGAGCCGGGGACCGAGGGCGGCGCGTTGCCGCCGTTGTTGTCATTGCTACCCGAGCGCGCTCTTGCCCGTGACGACGGCGTCCGCGTTCTTGTAAGCCTGGGTGAACACGCTCGTGAACGCGGACTTGATCGTGTCGGTCAGCACGTACGTGCCGCTCACCATGGCCACGCCGAGCACGATCGCCACGGCGGTCAGGATGGCGCGCACCTTGCGCCCCATCAGGCCCTTCAGGGCGACGCTGGTCATCAGCCGAAGCGTGCTCATGACCTCGAGCACCTGGGCCTGGGTGGCGTCGGTCAGCTCCTCGACGATCAGTCCGTCGGCGAGGAACAGGATCCGATCGGCGATCGAAGCGGCGCGGGCCTTCGTGGGTGACCATCACGATCGTCTGGTCGTAGTCGCGCGCGGAGGCGCGCAGGAGCTCGAGGATCTCACCGCTGGTCTTCGAGTCGAGGTTTCCGGTCGGCTCGTCGGCGAACACGATCGTAGGACGGGTCACCAGCGCCCGCGCGATCGCCACGCGCTGCTGCTGGCCGCCGGAGAGCTCGGAGGGGCGGTGGGTTCGCCGATCGGCGAGGCCGGTCCGCTCGAGCAGGTCCTCGAACCAGGCGCTGATCCGGCTTCCGGCCGGCGATCGACTCGGGAAGCAGCACGTTCTCCTCGGCGGTCAGCATCGGCAGCAGGTTGAAGAACTGGAAGACGAAACCGATGTGGTCACGCCGCAGCCGGGTCATGTCCGCGTCGTCGAGGCCGGTGATCTCCGTGCCGGCGATCGTCACGCTCCCGCTCGTGGCCTGATCGAGGCCGGCGAGGATGTGCATGAGCGTCGACTTGCCCGATCCCGACGGTCCCATCACCGCCACGAGCTGTCCCCTCGTGACCTCTAGGGAGACGCCCCGCAGCGCGTCGACCGCGGTCGATCCCTCCCCGTAGCGGCGGCGCACATCACGTCGCGTTGACCACCGCGCCGTTCGACGCGCCCGACTCCGGTGCAGCCGAATCAGTACCCCGCGGCTTCACGGAATCCGTGTATAGCACGCGCCCCCGGCGGCCGGATGTTGGCGTTTGATGTGCAAGCTGGAGGCTAGACCGCGGTGGCCGCGGGTTGCTCGCTCGCGCCGGTCGCGCGAGCGAGCGCCCTCCAGCGGCCGCGAGTCCTGCAGCATCGCGTGGCCGAGGAGCGCATCGAGCTCGGCGTGGAGCGACGCGCTGCGCGTCACGCGATAGTCCGGCCCGAGCTTGAGCCGCCGCGCTCCCGCCGAGGTGGCGAGCTCGATGACGACGTCGGCCTCGCCCGGGAACCCGGCGAGCACCTCCTTGAGGTCTCCGAGCGCCGACGCCGGCAGCGCGGTGGCGTCCAGTCGTACCCGCAGGGCGCTCGGCGCCGCCAGCGCGAGCTTGGCCGCCTGCTCCTGGGCTTCGCGCACCTCCTCCGGGCTGGCCTCGAAGCGCTCGACCTGCTGTACGACGATGCACGTCTTGTCGCGGTCCTTGTGGTCAACGCGACCGCGCACGAGCACGATCGTGTCCGGGACCAGCGCCTCCTCGCACGCCGCGAGCGCCTTTCCGAACACGAGCACCTCGACGGAGTTCTCGAGATCGTCGAGCGTCGCGAACATCATCGGGTCGCCCTTCTTGGTCCGGATCCGCTTGCACTGGGTGATCATTCCCCCCACCGTCACCCAGTCGCCGTCGCGCTTGGCCGCCAGCTCACCGAGACCGCAGTCGACCTTGGCCCGCATCGCCGGGCCGACCTCCTTGAGCGGATGCGCCGAGATGAACAGCCCGATCGCTTCCTTCTCCGCCGCCAGCAGCTCGGTCTGGTCGAACTCGATCGTGGGGATCGGGGCGTGGCTGGGCGTGGCGAAGCTGCCCGCGAACCCGTCCGCGGCCGACTGGCCGGGCGAGGCGTCAAGGCCCAGGTCGAAGATCGAGCCCTGGCCGATGAGCGCGTCCTGCTGGGCCTTCTGGCCCGCGCCCTGAGCCTGCTCGAGGACCGTCAGCATGCCCTTACGGGTGGCGCCGGTCGAGCCGAACGCGCCGCACTTGATCAGCGCCTCGATCGCCTTCTTGTTCACGCACCGGTTGTCCACTCGGGCGCAGAAGTCCCACAGGTCGCGGAAGGGTCCCTCCTCCTCCCGAGCGCGTTTGATCGCCTCGACCGCCGCGTACCCGACCCCCTTGACCGCGTCGAGCCCGAAGCGAATGTTGCCCTCCACGACGACGAACTCGTGGTCTGAGAGGTTGACGTCGGGGGGCAGGATCGCGATCCCCATCTGCTCGGCCTGGGCGACGAAGAACGGGACCTTGTCCTTGGTGTCCATCACCGAGGAGATCAGGGCCGCCATGTACTCGGCCGGGTAGTTGGCCTTCAGCCACGCGGTGCGGTACGCGATCAGGGCGTAGCACGCAGAGTGCGACTTGTTGAACGAGTAGTCAGCCGAGCGCTCGTTCGCGGTCCACAGCCACTCGATCACCTGCTCGCTCGTCCCCGACGCGCGGCAGCCGGCGACGAACTCGGGCTTGAGCTTGGCCATCGCCTCGCGGTTCTTCTTGCCGATCGCCTTGCGCAGGTCGTCGGCCTTGGCGCCGGAGAAGCCCGCGATCGACTTCGAGATCTGCATCGCCTGCTCCTGGTAGACGACCACGCCGTTGGTCGCCTCGAGAATCGAGCGCAGGCGCTCGTCGGGATACGTGACCGCCTCGGGGTTGTGCTTGCCCCGCGTGTAGGTCGGGATCTGCTCCATCGGGCCGGGCCGGTACAGGGCGTTGAGCGCGATCAGGTGCTCGAGCTCTGACGGCTTGACCTTCTTGAGCGTCTCGCGCATCCCCTCGGACTCGAACTGGAACACGCCGATCGAGTCGCCCCGGGCCATCATCTCGTAGGTCTTGGCGTCGTCGAGCGGCAGCGTGGCCATGTCGGGCCGCTCGCCGGTCGAGCGCTCGATGATGTCCAGCGCATCCTCGATCACGTCGAGGTTGCGCAGGCCGAGGAAGTCCATCTTGAGCAGCCCGATCTGCTCGATCGGCTTCATCGTGAACTGGGTTACCGTGCGGAACGTGCGCTCGCCGTTCTCGTCGAGCCCGGCATCGGCGATCTGCAGCGGCACGATGTCGGTGAGCGGCCGGTCGGCGATCACCACCGCGGCGGCGTGGATCGAGGAGTTGCGCACGATCCCCTCGAGCCCCTGCGCCACGTCGACGATCTGCCGGGCGATCGGATCGCGATCGACCTCGCCCCGCAGCGGCTGGCCGGGCTTCAGGCAGTCCTCGAAGCTCGGTGGCCGGCCCATGATCGGGTCGGGGATCAGCTTGGCCAGCCGGTCGCCGGCGCCGTAGTCGTGGCCGAGCACGCGGGCCGCGTCACGGGTGGCCGCGCGCGGGAACATCTTGCCGAAGGTCACGATCTGCGCCACCGAGTCCTTGCCGTACTTGTCGGTGACGTAGCGGATCATCCGCTCCCGGCCGCGCACCGAGAAGTCGATGTCGATGTCGGGCATCGACACCCGCTCGGGGTTGAGGAAGCGCTCGAACAGCAGCTCGTAGCGCAGTGGATCGACGTCGGTGATCTGCAGCGAGTAGGCGACCAGCGACCCCGCGGCCGAGCCGCGGCCCGGGCCGACGGCGATCCCGTGGTCCTTGGCGTACTTGACGAAGTCCCACACGATCAGGAAGTAGCCGCAGTAGCCCATCCGCTCGATCACGCCGAGCTCGAGGTCTGCCCGCTCGAGCGCGTCGGCCGGAGGCGGATCGCCATAGCGCCGGCGCAGCCCGTCGATCACCAGGCGGCGCAGGTACTCGGGCTCGCTCTCGCCCTCCGGCGTCGGGTAGCGCGGGATCAGCTGGCGCCCGAGCTCGAGCTCCACGTCGCAGCGCTCGGCGATCTCGAGCGTGGTCGCGATCGCCTCGGGCCACTCGGTGAACGCCTGCGCCATCTCCTCGGAGGAGCGCAGGTAGAACTCGTTGGTCTCAAAGCTGATCTTCGGCTGGCTGAGCGTCGACTTGGTCTGCACGCACAGCAGCGCCGCGTGGTGCTGGTAGTCCTCGCGGCGCAGGTAGTGCACGTCGCCGGTGCCGACGAGCGGCCGGCCCAGCTCGCGGGCGATCCGGACGATGCCCTCGTTGGCCTTCTCCTGCGCGGCGAGCCCGTTCTTCTGCACCTCGAAGTAGACATCCTCCGGGCCGAACACGCTCAGGAGCTCCTCGGCGTGCGCGCGCGCCTGCTTGGTGCGGTCCTCCAGCAGGTGCTGGCAGAAGCGCGACTGAAGGCACCCGGTGAGCGCCAGCACGCCGTCGGAGTGCTCGGCGATCTGGGTCAGGTCGACCGAGGGCTTTCCGCGCTGGTAGCCCTCGAGGAAGCCGCGCGAGGAGAGCTTGACCAGGTTGCGGTAGCCGTCCGGGGTGGCGGCGAGCAGCGTGAGATGGAAGCGGTCGAGCCGGCCTGGCGCGCGCTTGGCGTGGTCGTCGACGACGTAGACCTCGCAGCCCAGGATGGGCTTGATGCCGTGCTTGCGGCAGGCCGCCGAGAGCTCGACCGCGCCGTTCATCACCCCGTGGTCGGTGAGGCCGAGCGCCGGTTGGCCGAACTCGGCCGCCCGCGCCGCCAGTGCGTCGATCTTGCACGCCCCGTCGAGCAGCGAGTACTCGGAGTGGACGTGGAGGTGGGCGCAGGCGGAGCTCATCTTGCTAGCCACTGGATGCGAGCATAGGCATCGCCGCGGACGGCGGCGGCCCTCGCCGGCCGATTCACCCGCTCTGTGCGCGCTTCAGCCAGGTCGCGAGCTGGGACAGTGGCTCCGGCCGACCCTCGACGGTCACTCCCGCCGGCGCAGCGGGCGCGAGCGCGCCCGGGAATGCGTCCTGCGGGGCGACCAGGACGGCGTCCGCTGGTCCGGCCGGCTGGCCTTCCCCGGCCACCGCCGGAGCCCCGTCCCTGATCGTCAGGTGCGCTCCGGCGCTCGCGGCGTCCGGCAGCCGGTGCGCGATCGTGAAGCGCTCCCCCACCGTCCACGCGGGCTCGATCATCCGCGCCGCGAGCCCGAACGCGAGCGCGGCGTCAAGCCGCACGCCCGCCTCGTGCAGCTCCGCCAGCGACAGCGGCGCCTGCACGAGCAGGCCCAGGCGCACGAATGCCTCCCGGTCGCCGCTGACCCGGGCCATCCCCCGCCGCACGCGCCGGCGCAGCCGCCCCGCGGCCACGGTCCTGGCCAGCCGCTCGAGATCGCCCCGAGCCTGGAAGTGGACGTCCTCGGGCCGGCGGGGCGCTTCGGTGTGGCGCACCTCGACCCTCCCGGCCCCGACCGTCACCTGCACGCAGGCGCGGTCACCGAGGATCAGGTCGAAGGCCACGGGCAGGGGATGCACGGCCGGCCACGCCCGCAGCAGGTGCAGCAGCAGCTGGCCCGCAAACAGGGGGTCCTCGCGCGTGATCGCCCTGTACACCGGCCACAGCCACGGCGTGGTGGCGGGGCGCGGCGCGGGCGGGGGAATCGAGTGGGTGCGCGGCGCCGGCGCCACCGCCGTCTCGGCGGGCGCGAGTCGGCGCGGCGGCCGGGCTCTCCGGCGGCGGCGCGACCGAGTGCGACCCGGCAGGGGCGACGTAGCGGTCGCGCGGGCCGGTGGCCGGTGGGAACTGCAGGGTGTCGGGCTCGGCCGGCGCCGGCGCGGGCTCCTGTGCCTCCGGCGGCGGGGCCTGCTCGCGCAGGCGCGCCAAGGCGCCGCTCAGGCGGTCCACCTGCACGGGTCCGGCCGGATCCTCGCGCGGCGGCGGCTGGATGTGCGCGAACACTCGGCGCAGCTCCCCGATCTCGTCGCGGATCTGGTCGATCTCGGCGTAGGCGCGGGTCCAGCGGTCCGTGCGCTCCGCGAGCGTGCGCTCGAGCGTCGCCGCCCGCTGCTCGGCCTCCACCCGCCGGGTCCGCTCCTGATCGAGCTGTCCGGTGGCGCGCCACGCACGCATCTGGAGCTCGTCCTGCGCCGCGCGCGACGCCGGCGCCGGCTCGGCGGGACGCCCCCGCACCGGCGCCCGGACGTCGGCGAGCCGGGCCGCCCGGCGCATCTGGCCGTGCTCAGAGGAGAGAACCCGTTTGCGCTCCGCCCCGAGACGCTCGGCGAGCGCGTCGGGTGCCGGCGGCTCGGGCTCCGGCGGGGGCCGCTCCTGCGCGATCTGCTCCGCCCGCAGCCGCGCCGCCCGCTCGCCGGCGGCCAGGTGCACGGCCTCGTCCGCGGTCCGCCGCAGCCGCCGTAGCTCGCTCTCGAGCTCCTCCACCCGACGGGCGAGCGCGGCGGCCCGCTCGCGCGCCTCCTCGAGCGCCCGTTCCTGCTCGGCGAGCTGCTCCTCGAGCTCGGCCCGGCGGGCGGACTCGGCGTGCGAGCTCTGCTCGGCGGCGCGGCGCGCCCGCTCCAGGCGGGCCGGCTGGGCCCGGGCCTCCTCGAGCGCGCGCTCGAGCTGCTCGACCCGCAGCGCCAGCTCCGCCGCCAGCGCCTCGGCCTCGTCGGCGCGCCGCCGCGCATGCTCGATCGCCAGCTCCCCCGGCCGCCGGGGCTGGAGCGGCGGCTCGTGCCCGGCCTCGGGCCCATCCGCCACCGCCGGCCCACCGGACAGGCCGCCGATCTTGGTCTCGGCGAACACCGGCAACGGCACGATCAGCGACCCGAGCTGGAGCCACGAGCGGCCGGACAGGTGCGGCCCGAGCTCGCGTGCCACCGAGAAGCTCATCCGCCACATACCGGGCATCGTGCCCGTGAGCGACGGAGGCTCGGGCATGGCCGGGAAGCGGTAGCGCGTGCCCTGGGCCTCGACGACGAGGATCGCCGGCCCGCGCCACTCGGGCCGGCGCCGGCGCCAGCGGCCGGTCACCCGCACGGTCAGGCTGTTGCCCTCGGGGATCGTCTCGACCGACTCGATCCCGAGCGCTGATGGCAGTCCGGGCGGGTCGCTCATCGCGCGACGAAGGTACGGCTACCGGCGGACGGAGGGCTTCCTTGCCTGCTCACGACGATTAAACGTAGCGGGGCGGCTTGCGCTGCCGGCCCGCTTGGAGCTGGATCAGTCCGACGAGCGCTGGCGCGCGGCGCCGAAGGCCAGCCCGGCGAGCAGCACCCCGCCCACCCCGGCGATCGCGACGTTGCGCTGCGCGTGCGGGAAGCGCTTGCGCAGGTACAGCTTGGCGCCCTGCCAGACGACGAATCCCAGAAGCTTGTAACCCATGACCCGAGGTTACCCCGGCCGCTCGTGGCGAACACGCCAGGCCAGCCGGGATTGGAGCGACCAGAGCTCGATGAACCCGGGCGAGGCCTCCTGGGAGAACAGGCCGCCGGACTCGGCGAAGCTCGCGAGCTGGGCGTCGTAGACGGCGTTCGGCGATTCGCGCGTGACCGCGCGAGCCGAGCCCTTGTAGAGCTTGACCCCGATCGTCCCGGTCACCTGCTGGTTGACGGCGTCCATGTAGGCGTCCAGGTCCTCGCGCAGCGGCTCCCACCACAGTCCCGCGTAGACCAGGTAGGCCCACTTCTGGTCGAGCCCTGGCTTCATCTGGTTCTGGTGGATCGTGCCCACGAGCTTCTCGAGCTCGGTGTGGGCGAGGAGCAGGATCGCCGCCGCCGGCACCTCGTAGATGTCGCGCACCTTCAGGCCGACGATCCGGTCCTCGATGTGATCGACGATGCCCACGCCGTGGCGCGCGCCCGCCGCGCCGGCGCGCTCGATCAGCTCTACGAGCGCCGTCGCTTCGCCGTTGAAGGCCACCGGCAGGCCCCGCTCGAACTCGACCGTGACGATCTCGGGCTCGTCCGGGGCCTCCTCCGGCCGCGTGACAAGCGAGAACACGTCGTCCTCGGGCGCGCGGGCGAGGTCCTCGATCCAGCGGCCCTCGCTGGATCGTCCCCACAGGTTGTCGTCGATCGAGTACGGCGCGGTCTCGGTGCCGCCCTTTACGGGGATCCCGTGCTCGCGCGCGTACGCGACCTCCTCGTCGCGCCCCATCCGCCACGTGCGCACCGGCGCGATCACCTTGAGCTCGGGGGCGAGCGTGGTGATCGTGGCCTCGATCCGTACCTGGTCGTTGCCCTTCCCGGTGCAGCCGTGGGCGATCGTGTCGCACCCGGAGGCGCGCGCGTAGTCGACCGCGAGCTTGGCGATCAACGGCCGCCCCAGGGCGGTGAACAGCGGATAGCCCAGGCCGTAGATCGCGTTGGCCTTGATCGCGCGCGCGATGTACTCGTTGGCGAACTCCGCGCGGGCGTCGACCACGTGGCAGTCGACCGCGCCGAGGTGCAGAGCCTTGCCCTTGATCACCTCGTAGTCCTCGCCGGGCTGGCCGAGGTTGACCGTGAGCGCCACCACCTCGGCCTCGTACTGATCCTGGATCCACTTGAGCATCACGCTGGTGTCGAGGCCGCCGCTGTAGAGGAGCAGCACGCGGTGCACCTCGTAGGGCTCCGCGACGTACGAGGTGCTCGCCTGGTATTCGTGGGGAGCGGGCATGCGCCGGGGAAGACTAGTCGGGGTCGCGGGCCAGCCGCGCCCGCACGTCTGACCACAGCGCCTCGTAGGCGAGCGCCGCCCGTCCTCGCGGCGCGAACGCGGCGAGCACGTCACGCACGGCGCCCATCCGCTCGACGTCAGCCGACAGCGGGATCGCCGCGTCGAGCAGCTCGTCGCACAGCGCCGCGCGTACCCGCTCGGCGACGTCGCGATGGAGCTTGCGCCGGCGATCGACCATCGAGAAGAAGGCGAGCAGGCGCGTGCCGCCGTCGAGGACGGCCTCGAGCTGGTCGACCGTGCGCGCCGACAGCGTCGCCGGGACGATCGGGACGAGCAGCGCGTCTGCCGCTTCGAACACGCTCTCCGGATACGAGCGAGATGCTGGGCGGGCAATCGAGGAATATGTACTCGTACTCGTCGCGCAGCGGCGCGAGCACGCGCCCCAGCCGCTTCGTGGAGCGCTTGAACTCGTCGAGCACGAGGTCCATGTGCCGGTAGGAGAAGTCCGCGGGCAGCAGGTCGAGCCCGGGATGGTCGGTCCCCTTGATCAGCGACGCGATGTCGCTCTTGCCGCGCACGAGCTTGCGTCCACCGCCGGCGGACCTTCGGCTTGACCCGGAGCAGGAACGTGGATCCGCCCTGCGGGTCGAGGTCCCACAGGAGCGTGGGCGCGCCCTCGCGGGCGGCCAGGAAGGCGAGGTTCACCGCCGCCGAGGTCTTCCCGACGCCTCCTTTGATGTTGTAGGTGGCGAGCACACAGCTCACGCGAACGTCTCCTTCACGCGCCCTCGCTGCTTCTTTGACGCGAACTCAGCGAACCGCTCCGCGAACGCGGCGCGCGCCGCGCGCTCGTCCTCCTCGAGCCGCGCCACCAGCGCGCCCATCGCCATCAGCGCGCCCGGGCCTCCGTCGCGGATCGCGAGCTCGTCGCTGAGCGAGCGGAGCATCGCCACCTGCACCTCGCGGTCCTGGTGGCGCCCGAGCACATCCTGGAGCCCCTTGAGGGCCTTGATCATCGGGGTGACGACCTCGCGCGGGTAGAGCGCGGCGCCGAACAGCTCGAGCAGGTAGCGGAGCTCCTTGCCCTTCTTGCGCAGCTCGTGGTAGTCCTCGGCCGGGCTGGACTCGTCGATCGCGCTGCCCATGCGCACCATCCGCCTGTACACCTTGCGGATCCGCTCACCGGCGAGCGCAGCGATCGGGCGGCGCCGGCTGCGCCAGCCCGTCCACGAGCGCCCGCCAGTCTTCGAGCAGGCGCTTCGCCCGCGCCGAGCGCAGCGCGCGGACCATGGTGCGCCGCGCCACGCGCCGGCGCTCGCGCAGGATCTCGAGCACCGGCTCGAGCTCGGCGCGCATGTCCTCGGGCACGAGCGCCCGGAAGTTGTCGAACTCCAGCACGTACACGTCGAGGTCGCGCGCGTCGCCGGTCACCTGCTGCAGCCAGCGGAACTCGGTCCGGAAGCGCTCCAGCTCATCGGGTGCGAACACGGCTCGCAACTCGCGCTGGACCGCCCGCGTGCGCCGCACCGCGACGCGCAGGTCGTGCAGGAACTCGCTGTCGACGTCGGCGATCGTGCCGTCGTAGTTGGCCTCGATCACGTGCAGCAGGGCGCGGAGCACGGCGCTTGCCGCGCTCGTCGCCGGCTGGTCGTGCGCGAGCGCGACATCGGGCTTCGACGAGATCCCGGCCGGGGACCCGCCCGAGGCGCGCACCGCCTCGTCGACGAGCGGCTCGCCGGCCGCGGTCAGTCCGAGCTCGCGTTCGAGCGCGGCGCACGCACGCTGCAGCTCGGCGTCGTAGCCGCGGACACCGGCCACGCGCAGCCGAGGGCGCAGCGGGCGCGGCGGCTTGACCAGCGCCGGCTCCTCGAGCGCCATCCGCACCACGGTCTTGCGCTCGTCGTCGAGCAGGTCGAGCGGGTGCTCGACCGCGCGCACGCGCGCCACCGCGAGCAGCGCGCGGACGTCGAGAACCGGGGCGAGCGCGTCGTGCAGCTCGCCGGGCGGCAGCTCGAAGGCGAACTTGGCGGGCGCTGCGCGCATGCGCGCGCGGAGCGTTCCGGTGGCGCGATCGGTGAGGACGAGCTCGCCGTCCTCGTGCGCCAGCGACAACCCGCCGCGATGAAGCAGACCATCGAACGTGTCGTAGTAGGTGCGTGCGGTTCGGCGCACGCGGCCGTTGCGGACCGCGTCGAACCCGCTGGCGAGCACCGTCGTCACCGCGTCGATGCCAAAGCCGTCCGGATCCGGCGCGACGTACTCCGCGGGCGGGCTCATGACGCCAGCGCCTCGAGGCGGGCCAGCGCATCGTCGATCTCCTCGGCGGTGACGATCAGCGGTGGCTCGAGCCGGATCGTTGCCGGCCCGGTGGCATTGAGGACGAGCCGTTGCTCGAACAGCGCCCGGCGCGTGAGCTCGGGTGCGTCGACGCCGTCGCGGAGGTCGATCGCGCGCATCAATCCCCGCCCGCGCACGCCCGCGACGTAGGGCAAATGCGCGAGCCCCTCCGCCAGGCGCTCGCCCAGGGCGAGCACGGACTCGAGCAGCAACGGGTCCGAGCAGAGCTCGAGCGCCACCAATGCCGCGGACGCGACGAGCGGGCCGCCGGCGAACGTCGACCCGTGATCGCCGGCGTGGAACACGTCGGCGAGCCGCTCACCGGTGATCAGCGCCCCGATCGGCAGCCCGCCGCCGAGCGCCTTGGCGCTCGTCAGCGCGTCGGGCACGACGCCCGTCTGCTCGTAGGCCCACAGCGTTCCGGTGCGCCCCATCCCGCACTGGATCTCGTCGAACACGAGCGCCGCGCCGGTGCGCTCGCACGCCTCGCGCGCCGCGCGCAGCAACTCGTCGGTGAGGACGTTGATCCCGGTCTCGCCCTGGATCGGCTCGAGCAGCACCGCGGCCGTGTCGGCGTCGACGGCTGCATCGAGCTGGTCGGGATCCTTCGCGACGACCGTGAAGCCCGGTACGAGCGGGGCAAACGGTGCCTGCTTCGCCTCTTGGGGCGTGGCCGACAGCGCGCCGTAGGTGCGGCCGTGGAAGGCCCCTTCGAGAACCACGACGTTGCCGCCGGGATGGGCTCGCCGGACCAGCTTGATCGCCGCCTCGATCGCCTCGGTCCCGGAGTTGGTGAGGAACACCTTGCCGCCGAGCGAGCTCTGGGCGAGGGCGGCCGACAGGCGCATCGCGGGCTCGGTGTAGTAGAGGTTGGTCGCGTGGGTCAGGAGGCCGACCTGCTCGCGCACCGTCTCCACGAGGCGCGGATGGCAGTGTCCGATGTTCAGCACCGAGATGCCGGCGAGGAAGTCGAGGTACTCGTTGCCCTCGTCGTCCCACAGGGTGCAGCCGGCGCCGCGCACGAACTCGACCGGGTTGCGCGCATAGGTTCCGATCACGTGGTTGCGCTCGAGCGCCTGGAGCTCCGCCAGCGACACGTCAGCCGTCTCCGATCTTCGTGCCCTGGCCGGCGTCGGTGAACAGCTCGAGCAGGAGCGAGTGCGGAACCCGGCCGTCGACGATGTGCGCAGAGGAGACGCCGCCCTCGATCGCCTGCAGGCACGCGGCCAGCTTCGGGCGCATGCCGCCTCCGACGCCGGGCAGCGAGGCTCGAACATCGGACGCGGTCGTCTCGGAGACGAGCGTGGTGGGATCGGCGGGATCGCGCATCCAGCCGGCCACGTCGGTGAGGAACATGATCTTGTAGGCGCCTAGTGCCCGTGCCACGGAGCCTGCCGCCTCGTCGGCGTTGATGTTGTACGAGTTGCCCTCGTGGTCGGCGCCGACGCTCGCCACCACCGGGATGTAGTCGAGTGACACGTGCGTGAGCACGTCGACGTCGACGCGCTCGATCTGCCCTACGAACCCGATGTCCTGACCGCTCGGCGCGGCTCGCCGGCGGGCGCGGAACAGCAGGCCATCGTCGCCGCACAGGCCGACTGCCGGCTGTCCGTGGCGTCCCAGCCGGAGCACGATGTCCTTGTTGACCTTGCCCACCAGCACCATCTTCGCCACCTCGACGGTGGCGGGATCGGACACGCGCAGGCCGTCGACGAAGTGCACGGGCAGGTTGAGCCGCCGCATGTAGTCGGTGATCTCGGGACCGCCGCCGTGGACGACGACGGGGTTCATGCCCACGTACTTGAGCAGCACGACATCCCGCGCGAAGTCCTCCTTGAGCGCGGCCTCCGCCATCGCCGCGCCTCCGTACTTGATCACGACGGTCTTGCCGTGGAAATCCCGGATGTACGGGAGCGCCTCGAGGAGGGTGGCGATGTCTCTCACGTCGTGTAGTCCGCGTTGATCGTCACGTACTCGTGGCCGAGGTCGGAGAAGAACAGCTCGGTCTCGGCCCCTTCGCCGGGGAGGCCGATCTCGTACTCGACCTCCTTGCGCCGCACCGCGCTGCCCAGCGCCTCGCGGTCGTGCGGCACGAGCGCGCCGCGAACGCACACGGGTACGCCCTCGATCGACACGTCCACCTCCAGAGGCGCCGTTCCGGGCATCGCCATCCCCACCGCCTGGACGATCCGGCCCCAGTTCGGATCGCCGCCGTAGAGCGCGGTCTTGACGAGCTGCGAGTCGGCGACGGCACGCGCGACGCGATGCACCGCGCGCTCCTCACCGCCGCGGACGACCACGCGGCCGATGCGCCGCGCCCCCTCGCCATCGGCGACGACGAGCAGCGCGAGCTGTCGCATGACCGCGTCGAGCGCCTCGCCGAAGTGCAGCTCGTCCTCGGACTCGGGCTGGATCTCGACGCCGGACTCGCCGCTGCACTGGAGGATCACGGTGTCGCTGGTCGACAACTGGCCGTCCACGCTCACGCGCTCGAACGAGCGCTTGACCGTGACGCTGAGTAGTAGATCCGCCGTCTCCGGCGACATTGCGGCGTCGGTCTGCACAAAGCAGAGCAGCGTCGCGAAGCCGGGCGAGATCATGCCCGCGCCCTTGGCCTGCGCGGAGAGCCGGACCGTGCCCGTGCTCAGGGTCACGTCGAGGCAGGTGTATTTGGCGTACGCATCCGTGGTGCGGATCGCCTCGGCGAAATCTCGCTCGCCGTCCCCGCGGAGTGCGTGCGCGGCGGACAGGATCCCGCTCGTCACCGTGCTCATCGGCAGCCGCACGCCGATCACACCGGTGGACGCCACGGCGACGGCGGCCTCGGCTCCGACGCCGGAGGCGATCGCCGCCGCGCCCTGCATCTTGGCCGCGTCCTCCAGCCCGGGCCGGCCGGTCGCGGCGTTGGCGTTGCCGGAGTTGACGACGACGGCGCGGATGCCGTGCAGGAGGCAGCGGTCCCGGCACAGGAGAACCGGCGCCGACTGCGTGCCCGAGCGGGTGAAGCGCGCAGCGCTGGTCGTGGCCGGCGCACTGGAGACGAGCAGGCCGACGTCGGGCGCGCCCGACGCCTTGATCCCGGCGGCGACGCCGGACGCGCGGAAGCCACGCGGCAGCCCACCTCCGAGCTCGGTGGCGTTACCGGGCGCGTCGATCCAGCGGGAGCGAAAGAACGTCTCGGCGGCGCCGCTCACGAGATCCCCTCCCCCTCGGGCCGGCCGAACATCAGGTTGAGGTTCTGCACCGCCTGCGACGCGGCGCCCTTCCACAGGTTGTCGAGCGCGGAGAACACGATCACGCGACCCGTCCGCACGTCGCGGTGCACGGAGATGCGGCACACGTTGCTCTCGCGCACGTCGCGAACCCCGGGTGGCGGCGCTCGCGAGCTCGACGAACGGCTCGCTGTCGTAGGCGTCGGCGTAGAGCTGCTCGAGATCGACGCCGTTGCGCGACGCGGTCACGTAGCAGGAGACGAGCTCGCCCTGGTCGAGCGGCAGAAGGTGCGGGGTGAACGTGATCGTGACCTCTGCGCCGAGCACGGCCAGCTCCTGCTCGATCTCCGGGGTGTGCCGGTGCCGTGGCACGCCGTAGGCGCTCACGTTCTCATCCACCGTCACGAAGTGCGTCTTCTCGCTCGCCGCGCGACCCGCGCCGGAAACGCCAGACTTCGCGTCGATCACCACATCGTCGATCAGCCCCGCCCGCGCCAGCGGCGCCAGCGCCAGCAGCGCGGCCGTCGGATAGCAGCCGGGGTTGGCCACCAGGTCGGCGTCGCGGATCTCCTCCCGGTAGCGCTCGGGGAGGCCGTAGACGGCCTCGTCGATCATCTCCGGCACGGGGTGCTCGCGATACCACTGCTCGTATGTGGCCGGGTCGCGGAGGCGGAAGTCCGCACTCAGGTCGACCACGCGCACGCCCCGCCGGCGCAGGCCCGCCACTAGCGTGGCCGACGCGCCATGCGGATAGGCGACGATCGCCGCCTCCACGCCGGCGTGGCGGTCGAGGTCGAGCTCCTCGAGCGTGAGCGGGACCCGGTGGTGGGGATAGAGCTCGTCGAGACGACGCCCGACGTCCGAGCGCGCGGTCACGGTCTCGAGCTCGAACGCCGGGTGGCGGTACAGCAGGCGCGCGCTGAGCGCTCCGGTGAACCCGGCCGCGCCGAACACGGCGGCGCTATGAGGCACGGATCCTGCCCCCGAGCTCGTCGGCGAGCGCCTTGCGCGATCTTCTCCCGCCGCTCCGCCACCTCCTCGTCGGTCAGCGTCCGGTCGGGCGCGCGGTAGGTCAGCCGCAGCGCCAGCGACACGCTGCCCTCACCGATGCTCTGCGGGTTGCGGTAGACGTCGAATACCTGGGCGCCCGCGAGCAGCCGCGCCCCGGCGCGCCGGACGGTGCCCAGCACCTCCGCGGCGGTGACCGTGTCCGAGACGATCACCGCGAGGTCCTCGCGCACCTCGGGGAAGCTCGTCACGTCAGCGTAGGCGGCCACGGGCGGCTCGGGGACGGCGTCGAGATCGAGCTCGAACGCCGCCACCGTCTCACGCAGGTCCCACTCCGAGGCGACGAGCGGGTGGATCTCCCCGAGCCACCCGGCGGGCTCGCCGTCTATCAGGATGGTCGCGGCTCGCCCCGGGTGGAGGAACGGCTCGGGTTGTTCTTGGGCGTGGACGGTCCAGGAGGCGCGCAGCGCGTCGAGCATCCCTCCGAGCACGCCCTTGGCGGCGAAGAAGTCGGCCTGGCGCGGCGCCGGGTCGCGCCAGCTCGCCGGGCGCGCGTGTCCGATCAGCACGGCGCCGACGTGGTAGGGCTCGTGCGAGAGGGGTTCACCGTCGGCCCCGGGGAGATAGACGGCGCCGGCCTCGAACAGGCGCAGCGTCTCGGCACCGCGTGAGCGGTTGTGCCGCGCCACGTCGAGCAGCGAGCCGAGCAGCGTCGTGCGCAGATGCGTCTGCTCTGCCGACATCGGGTTCTCGAGCGCGATCGCGCCGCCGCGACCTTGGTCGCCCAGGCGCAGGCGCTCGGCGATGTCCGGCCCGGCGAAGCTCCACCCGAGGATCTCATTGCACCCCTGGGCGGTGAGCGCGTCGGCGGCCTCGCGGCGCAGGCGCTGGCGCGGGGTGAGCCGGCCACGCGCGTCGTGGCGCGAGGGAAGCGTTGCCGGCAGCTTCTCGAGCCCGTCGAGGCGCGCCACCTCTTCGACCAGGTCCGCCTCGCGCGTGACGTCGGCGCGGCGGAACGGCGGCACGGTGACGTCGAGCCCGTCGTCGGCCTCGGCGGTCGTGAACTCGAGCGCACTCGAGGATCTCGCGGCTGCGCTCGCGCGGGATCGGCGCGCCGAGCAGGCTCGCGACGCGCTGGTCGCGCAGCCGGATCGTCTGCGGCGCCGGGCCGGGGCCGCCGATGTCGATCGTGCCCGGGGCCAGCCGCGCGCCGCACAGCTCGAGTCATCAGCTGCGCCGCCACCGCCTGCGCCTCCATCGCCTGCTCGGGCTGGAGCTGCTTCTCGAAGCGGCCGGACGCCTCGCTGCGCAGCCCGAGCTTCAGCGACGTGCGGTGGACGTTGGAACCGTGCCAGTTGGCTGCCTCCATCAGCACGCGCGTGGTTCCGTCCTGCACCTCGGAGCGCGCGCCGCCCATCACGCCGGCGATCGAGGTCGGCCCGTCCGCGTCGGCGATCAGCACCATTTCCTCGTCGAGCGTGCGCGTCTGCCCGTCCAGCGTCTCGACTGTCTCGTTTGATCTCGCGGTGCGCACGGTGAGCTGCGCACCCGCAACGCGATCGAGGTCGAACGCGTGCAGTGGCTGCCCGGTGAGCAGCATCACGTAGTTGGTGATGTCGACGACGTTGGAGATCGGCCGCTGCCCGGCGGCCATCAGCCGCGCCTTGAGCCACAGCGGGCTGGGACCGATCTTCACGTCCTCGAACACGCGCGCGGTGAAGCGCGGGCACAGCTCGGGGCATTCGACGATGATGCTGATGCCCGCCGGCTCGGCGTCGGTGGTGCCGGGGTCCTCTGACCAGGGCGGCTCGCTCAGGGCGGCACCGGTGCCGGCGTGGACCTCGCGCGCGACGCCGTAGATCGACAGGCAGTCCGGCCGATTGGGCGTGATCTCGAGCACGAGCACGTCGGTGGCGATCGGCAGCACGCTTTCGAGCCGCGTACCGGGCGATGCCCCGCCTGCATCGAGGACGATGATCCCGTCGTGGTCGGTCCCGATGGCCAGCTCGTCCTCTGCGAGGATCATCCCGGCGGACTCGACGCCGCGCAGCTTGGCCTTGCCGAGCTTCGTCCCGTCGGGCATGACCGCTCCGGGCTTTGCCACCGCCACCGTCTGCCCGGCAGCCACATTGGGTGCGCCGCACACGATCTGCGACGGAGCGTCGTCGCCGGTGTCCACCAGGCACACGCGGAGGCGATCGGCGTTGGGGTGCTGCTCGGCTTCGAGCACGCGACCCACGACGAAGTGCTCGAGCGCGGCCACGCCGTGGCGCTCCACGCGCTCGACCTCGGTGCCGGTCATCGCCAGCCGCTCGGCCAGCTCGTGCGCGTCGAGCGCCGGCGTCACGTACTGGTGCAGCCATTCGAGCGGGACGCGCATCAGCCGAACTGCTCCAGGAACCGCACGTCGTTGTCGTAGAGCAGGCGCAGGTCCGGCACGCCGTGCTTGAGCATCGCGATCCGCTCGATCCCCATCCCGAACGCGAACCCCTGCACCTTCTCCGGGTCGTAGCCGTACTCGCGCACGTACTCGAACACGTTCGGGTCGACCATCCCCGAGCCGAGGATCTCGATCCACGACGTGCCCTTACACAGCGCACAGCGCTGTCCGTCCTTGGTGACCCCGTCGGTGCAGTTGAAGCAGGACACGTCGACCTCGACGCTCGGCTCGGTGAACGGGAAGAAGTGCGGACGCAGCCGGACCTCTCGCTCCTCGCCGAAGATCGCCCGCGCGAACGCCAGCAGCGTTCCCTGCAGGTCGGCCAGCGTCACGTCGGTGTCGACCGCGAGGCCCTCGATCTGATGGAACTGCGGCGTGTGGGTGGCGTCGTTGTCCAGGCGGTAGACGCGGCCGGGAACGATGATGTAGATGGGCGGCGGCTGGCGTTCCATCGCGCGTATCTGCACCGGCGAGGTGTGCGTGCGCAACACCACGTCATCGGTGACATAGAAGGTGTCGGTGCGACCGCGCGCGGGATGAGTCGGGGCGTGGTTGAGCGCGTCGAAGTTGTAGTAGACGCTCTCCACCTCCGGGCCCTCGGCGACGTTGAAGCCGAGGCCGATGAACACGTCCTCGATCTCGCGGCGCGTCTGGGTGAGCAGGTGCAGGCGGCCGAGCGCCGGCGGCGGATCGCCGGGCAGCGTCACATCGACGCGGTCCTCGATCAGCTTTCGCTCGAGTTCGCGCGCGGCCAGCTCCTGCCCCCTGCGCTCGATCGCCTCCTCGAGCGCGCGCCGCGCCTCGTTGGCCGCCTTCCCGGTGGCGGCGCGCTCGCTCGGCTCGAGCTGGGCGACGCTGCGGAGCAGGTTGGGGAGCTCCGCCTTGCGGCCGAGGTAGCGGATCCGCGCCTCCTCCAGGGCCGCCGTGTCTCCGGCGGCGTCGATCGCCTGCTGGGCCTCGGCCCTGATCTGGTCGATTCGCTCGGTCATGGCTGCTCGGGGTCGGGGGCCATCCTAGTTATCTCGTAGAGGGCGATCGTGGCCGCCATCGCCGCGTTGAGGGAGTCGGTGGCGATGGGGATGTGGGCGACGGTGTCGGCGGCGGCGATGACGTCGTCCGGGAGCCCCTCGCGTTCGGCCCCGACGAGGAGTGTGACCATTTGCCCTCGCTCAGCGATTGCAAATGGCTTCAGTTGAGGGAGGGGCGTGCCGGCCCCGGCGACCAGGGCGATCCTGGTCCCCGGTAGTGCGGCTACGTCGTCCGCATGCGCCACCGGGACGGTGAACACCGCCCCCATCGACGCCCGCACCGCCTTGGGCCCGAACGGATCGGCGCTCCCGGGCCCGATCGCCACCGAGGCGACCCCGAACGCGGCGGCGCTCCGCAGTACCGCGCCCAGGTTGCCCGGGTCGTGGACTCCGTGGAGGTAGACGCACAGCGGGCCGGCCGGCGCCGGCGCCCAGCGCTCCTCGTACACGGCCAGCGCGCGTGTCCCCGAGGCCAGCCCCGAGGCCGAAGCCAGCACGTCCGCGTCCACCTCAACCCCGGGCAGCCCGCTCCCGGCGGCGCAGTAGCGCTCCACAGCGCGCCAGCCGGCGGCGTCGGCGGCGGCCAGCAGGTCCTCGCCCTCGGCCACGAACCGGCCCGAGCGCTCGCGCCAGCGCCGGCGCTGGCGGAGCTTGCGGATCTCCTTGAGCTTCTGGTTGTGGTGGCTGGTGATCGTCATAAAAAAAGGCGCCCTCCTGGTGGAGCGGCGCCCGGTGGCGGTGCTGGTGGTTCGGCGTCTGTCAGCCGGCCGCCAGCGCCTCGCGGGCGCGGTCGGCAAAGCGTCGGAAGGTTTCGGCGTCGTGGACGGCGATGTCGGCCAGGATCTTGCGGTCGAGCTCCACCCCGGCCTGCTGCAGGCCGTGGATGAACTGCGAGTAGGACAGGCCGTTCTGACGCGCGGCCGCGTTGATCCGGGTGATCCACAGGCGGCGGAAGTCGCGCTTGCGGTTGCGCCGGTCGCGGTAGCGGTACTGATCGGCCTTGAGCACGGCCTCCTTGGCCACCCGGTAGTGCCGGCTGGCGTCCCCGCGGAAGCCCTTGGCCATCGCCAGCGTGGCGCGGCGCTTCTTGCGGGCGTGGATCGAGCGCTTGACGCGGGTCACTTCTTCGGCACCCCCAGCAGCTGCTTGATCCGCATCGCGTCCTGGGGGGATATCTCAGCCGGGCGGCCCAGCCGGCGCTTGCGCTTGGCCGACTTCTTCTCCAGGATGTGGCTGGTGAAAGCGCTGCGCCCGCGGACCTTGCCCGACGCGGTCACCTTGAAGCGCTTCTTAGTCCCAGAATGGGTCTTCATCTTGGGCATGGCCGGCGCTTAGTAAAGCAGACTGCTGAGAGCCGCTCAGGACGCCGCGGCGTCGCGCGCTCGCGTGCGACGAGTGGAGCGCTGGCGCGGCTGCCCATCACCGTCCGCGCTTTCCACCCCATCCTCGTCGGCGGCCTTGTCCTTCTCGCCGGCGAGCACCGACTTCGACGGGGCCAACAGCATCGTCATGTTGCGCCCGTCCTGCAGCGGCGACTGCTCGACCACGCCGATCTCGGACAGCTCCTCGGCCAGGCGCTCGAGCAGCGCGGTGCCCCGCTCGGGGTGCGTCACCTCGCGGCCGCGGAACATGATCGTGATCTTGACCTTGTCCTTGTTCAGCAGGAAGCGGCTGACGTGGCCCTTCTTGGTGTCGTAGTCGTTCTGGGCGATCTTGGGGCGGAACTTGATCTCGCGGACCGTGATCTGCTGCTGATGGCGCCGCGCGGCCTTCTGCTTCTGCGCCTGCTCGTACTTGTACTTGGAGTAGTCGAGCACGCGGCACACGGGCGGACGCGCTTCGGGCGCGACCTCGACCAGGTCGAGATCCCGCTCCTGCGCGTAGGAGAGCGCGTCGGAGGTCTTGATGACGCCGATCTGCTTTCCGTCCTCGCCCACGAGGCGAACTTCCGGCACGCGAATCCGGTCGTTGATCCGAGTCTGATCCCGCTCGGGCGGGCGCCGGTCGAATTTCCTCGGGACCGGCACTAGCTGCGGTGGCGGCGAGACGTCAAGCGGTGCCGCGCCGTATGTGATGAAGCAGTTGGATCAACGCCTTCGATTATAGCGGCGCCTCTACAGGCCGGCGCGGCTTTGCACCTTCTCCTGCAGATGCGCGATGAACTCCCCGACGTCCATCGTTCCCACGTCGCCGCCGCGGTGCTCGCGCACCGCGACCTGCTCCCCCTCCTGCTCGCGGTCTCCCACGACCAGCATGTAGGGGATCTTGCGCAACTCGGCGTCGCGGATCTTGCGTCCCACCGATTCGGTGCGCCCGTCCTGCTCGGCGCGCAGCCCCGCGGTGGCGATCCGGCTCGCGACCGCATCCGCGTAGTCGATGTGGCGGTCGGCGATCGGCAGGACGATCGCCTGGACCGGCGCCAGCCACGGTGGCAGCTCGCCCCCCAGGTGCTCGAGCAGGATCCCGATGAACCGCTCGTAGGAGCCCATCAGCGCCCTGTGGATCATCACGGGGCGGTGCTCGGCGTTGTCCGCGCCCGTGTACTTCAAGTCAAAGCGCGCCGGGAAGTTGTAGTCGAGCTGGCAGGTCCCGAGCTGCCACGAGCGGCCGAGGGAGTCGGTCATGTGCATGTCGATCTTGGGCCCGTAGAACGCGCCGTCGCCCTCATTGACCTCGTAGGGAAGCTTCAGCAGCTCAAGCGCTCGCGCGAGCGCAGCCTCGCTTTGATCCCACAGCTCGTCGGACCCGATCCGTTGCTCGGGCCGGGTGGACAGCTCGATCCGGACGTCGATCCCGAACACCGCATAGGTCGCGAACGCGAATTCGAGCACGCCCGCCACCTCGTCCTGGATCTGCTCCTCGGTGCAGAAGATGTGGCTGTCGTCCTGCGCGAAATGGCGAACGCGCAGCAATCCGTGCAGCGTCCCGCTCGGCTCGCGCCGGTGCAGCAGCCCCGGCTCCCAGTAGCGGACGGGCAGGTCTCGATAGGAATGCGGGCGCAGCGAGTACAGGTGGCAGTGGCCGGGGCAGTTCATCGGCTTGACCGCCATCTGCCGCTCCTCGTACTCGGTCACGAACATGTTCTCGCGGTACTTGTCCCAGTGACCGGAGGTCTTCCACAGCGAGCTGTCGTAGATCTGGGGCGTCTTGACTTCCTGGTAGCCACGCTCGCGGCCCATCTCCCGGCTGAGCGCGACCAGAGAGTTGAACACCTCGGTCCCGGCGGGCAGCCAGAACGCCGCACCCGGCGAGACTTCGGAGAAGGTGAACAAACCGAGCTGCGGACCGAGCCGGCGGTGGTCGTTGGCGCGGGCGCGCTCGAGGCGCTCGAGGTACTCCTCGAGCTCGCGCGCCGAGAAGAACGCGGTTCCGTACACCCGGGTCAGCATCGGGTTGGCGGCGTCACCGCGCCAGTACGCGCCCGCCACCGACTGCAGCTTGAACGCCTTGATCCGCTTCGTCGACGGAGCGTGCGGGCCCCGGCACAGATCCGTGAACGGCCCGTTGGTGTAGAGCGAGACGGTCGAGACGCCCTGGCCGCGAACCAGGTCCTCGATCAGCTCCACCTTGTAGTCCTGGCCCTCACGGACGAAGCGCTCGAGCGCCTCGCCGACGGATACGTCCTCACGGACGAACGTCTCGTCGGCGGCGATGTGCTCGCGCATCTTCGCCTCGATCCGCTCGAAGTCGGCCTCCGTGAGCGCGATGCCTTCGGGAAAGTCGAAGTCGTAGTAGAAGCCGTTCTCGATCGGCGGCCCGATCGAGATCTTCACCCCCGGATAGAGCTCCATCACCGCCGCCGCCAGCACATGCGCGGCGTCGTGGCGGATCAGGCTGAGCGCCTCCTCGCCGCTGCGCTCGGTGATGATCTCGATGCGCTGGGGCGCGCCATCGCCCTGCGGGAGCGGGCGGGCGAGGTCGCGGACCTCGCCGTCTACCTTGATCGCCAGCGCAGCTCGGGCCAGGCCGGCGCCGATTGCGGCCGCCGCGTCGGCGCCGGTGGCGCCGTCGGGCACGGCGAGCCTCTTGCCGTCGGGAAGCTCGACGTCCATGACGTGGGGATGCTAATGGCGTCCCCCGCCGGCGCAGGCCGCACGCTACATTTACGTCCTCCCGGGCGATTAGCTCAGCTGGGAGAGCGCCGCCTCGACAAGGCGGAGGTCACTGGTTCGAGCCCAGTATCGCCCACTCCGGTAGTTGCAGGGGATTCGCCGATTTCCGGGTCATCGATATTTTGTGGGGTGCGTCCTCAGTGCGTCCCGCAGACGTCTTCGCACGCGTGTTCGGAGGGCCTTGGCGGGCGGGGACGCGCGGCCTGGTTTCGAGCTCTCGCATCGTCCCGGCGAAATGCCGCGCAAGGGTGGCGACCGAGTGCCCGGCTGCTCCGCGACGGGGGCGAGTGCGCCGAGCCGCCTGCGGCGCTTGATGTCGACACCGAAGGCCCGGGCATCGTCCGCGCGCAGGAAGCTCCGTGAGAGCTTCCTGCGACCCTCGGTCCCGAACTGCTTGCCGCGCTTGCGAACGCTCATCGCCTCTCCCCTGCGTCGCCTGCAGTCGTTCGACGCTACCTGTGCCGTCGGATCTCCTCGAGCCAATACGCGGCATGCGGGCCTACGGGGGCCGCGAGAACAGGTTCGGCGAAGCGCAGCAGGACCGCGACAGGTGCAGCTCGTCGCGCCGCCGGCGCCTTCGACAGCGATCAAACACGCCGCCCCCCGGCTGCCGAGCTCGTCAAACCTCCCGAGGAAGCCGCCGAGCGCGAGCGCATCTACCGGGAGGTCATGGGCATCCCCGACCCCAAGCCACGACGGCTCGGGAGACGGTGGGTGCTGCCCACAATCAGGCCGGCGATCACACCGAGCGCAGGACTAAGGCCGTCAAAGCTGCCGAAGACGGCCTGCTGGAGATCCTCGCGTGTCACGACCCTGCGTCTGCCCAAGCACGCCGGGCCGCCCGAGCGACCGCTAGGAACCTCGCCGACAAAAGGAGCGCAGGGGCAAGTGAACGGCCGGTCATCAGTTCGGCAGCCGATGCCTCGCGTCTGCGTCAGGCAATCGTTCGGCGGCAGCGCGGCGGACGTTCGCCTTCTGCTCCAGAGTCATCGCTCCGGGATGATCGACCCCAGGCCATGGCGTGAGCAGCAGCAGGAGACGGGCGTCAGTGCGGGCACGCACAGCGTGACGCTCGTTCGGGACGAAGGCGACCACAAGACCTGTACTACCGGTCACGCTCTCTCCACCGCTCGTGGTGATCTCAACCTCGCCATCGATAACGGTGACCCACGCGCTTTCGTGCACCTGGTGATCGTCAAGGCTCTCACCGGCCGGAATCATGAGCGCGATCGCCCGCGCCTCGTCGGTCGAGGCGAGGATCTCGGGCGCGTGGGGACTCAAGGCTAGCTTTGTGATCGTCCAGCTTTTCATCTGATTCCCTTCTGGTTAGGTGCCGCTGACAGTCAGTCGGGGGCCGGGTCTTGATCTCGTTTGAGGACCCGTGACGGCCGTGCGAGCCGCGCGGCGGGCGGGGCCTCGTCGACCTGAGCACCCTCCTGTCGGCCCCCCGCGGATCTGACGCGGAATAGCCCTCGGGTCGCCGCAGCGGTCCAGGGTTAGCTCGATCCTCCGGGAGCGGAGCCGCTTCGTGATTTCGTCGTCAGACCGTCCGTCACCTGTTCAAGCTCGCGCGCGGCTCGCGAGATGATGTTCGTGGGCGATCGTCATGAGGGAACGAGGTCTCCGTTGGTGGATGGCGTCGGCACGGCGGGCGGGACCGGGAAGTCGGCGGCGGCTTGGCGGTCTCGCGGGCCAGAAACGCGCCGAGCTCTCCGATCGTGCTCATTAGCGGGGCGGGGAACACGACGGTGGAGTTCTTGTCCACGGCGACCTCGACCAGGGTCTGCAGGTTGCGCAGCTGCAGCGCCAGGGGGTGGGCCATCATCACGTCAGAAGCGTGAGCGAGCTCACCGGCGGCCAGCGCCTCGCCCTGGGCGGCGATGATCTTCGCGCGCTTCTCGCGCTCGGCCTCGGCTTGGCGGGCCATCGCGCGCTGCATGCTCTCGGGCAGCTGGATGTCGCGCAGCTCGACGACGGTGACCTCGATGCCCCACTCCTCGGTCTGAACGTCAAGGATCTCCTTGATGTTCTCGTTGATCGTGTCGGTCTCAGACAGCGCCTCATCCAGCGTGTGGCGCCCCACCACGGAGCGCAGCGTCGTCTGGGCGATCTGGTTGATCGCCGCTTCGACGTTCTCGATTGCGATCACCGACCGGATCGGATCCTTGACGCGGTAGTAGGCGACGGCGGACACGTCGATGCTGACGTTGTCCTTGGTGATGATCCCCTGAGACTGGATCGGCATCGTGATGATCCGCAGCGACACGCGATGAATGTGGTTGACGAGCGGCGCGCAGAACATCAGCCCCGGTTCGCGCGCCTCGCCGTTGACCTTGCCGAGCTTGAACACCACTGCGCGCTCGTACTGCTTGATGACGTAGGCTCCGAACATCGTCTTGCCTTTCTGGCTTGGGGTGCATGCGTGACGGGTTAGGCGCCAGTGGCTAGCCGCCGAGGCCTAGCGTGGCTTTCATGTGATGCCGGCCGTGGTCGGGGCGTGCTGGGCCCGTTGGTGACGCTGCTCGGCTAGAGCGCCGGGGACGGGAGCTCGATTGGGTCGCGAAGACCGGGTGTTGCGGCGACACGGTTCATAGGCTCGGACTCCAGACGGCGTTGATGGCAGCGATCACGCTTTAGGTGTCGCACACGCCGGCCGGATGGGCTGAAGCCGGAAAAGACAAGCCCGCCGAGGTTTAGGGCGAAGCTGGTGTCAATGATACTGCGCTCAGCACTGAGGCCGCGTAGTAGCTCGTCGCCAGGACCTAGAATTGGCTCGTGGCACCGCTCAGGGATGGAGCCGATCATCTGCGCGTCTTGATCGCCAACGAGCGCAAGGACCGTCTCGAGCTCGTCGTACCGATCGTGGCGGCGCTCGGCCACGAGGTCATCGCGCGGGAGATCGAGGTCGAAGACGTCGGGGCCGTCACCGCCCGGGAGCGACCCGACGTCGCGCTCGTCGGACTGGGCGCCAGCTCAGAGCACGCGCTGGATCTGATCGACAAGATCGTTCGCGAAGCCGCCTGCCCGGTGATCGCCTTATTACACGCGCCAGACCCGGGGTTCGTCAGGGAAGCGTCCAAGCGGGGCGTATTCGCGCACATCTCAGACGACGACGTCGAGGACTGGCAGAGTTCGATCGATATCGTCCTGCGCCGATTTGCCGAATATCACGATCTGGAGGGAGCGTTTGGACGTCGCGCGCTGACTGAGCGGGCGAAGGGAATCCTGATGGAACGCCACTCCATCGACGAGGACGCTGCGTTTGCGATGCTGCGCGAGCGCTCACGCATCGACAACCGCAAGCTCATTGACCTTGCCGCCGCTGTCGTCGACGGCCACCGGCTACTCCCTAGGCAGCCAGCCACCCCTCCGGAGCCCTGACGCGCCGCCGCCAGTCGACGATCAGCCGGCCTCCGGTAGACACCCGCCGCGAGCGTCAGGAACGGGACAGTCAACCTCGGGTCGCGCGCCGAGGTTGGCGCCCCGGGCCTGAGCGTCCGCGACGCGTGCACTGGTTCGGGTTGCCGCTCGCTCGAGGTCTCGCCGCCGGTCGGTCGACATGGCGTTGCCGTTGGGATCGAAGGCGTCGTCGTTGTGGAGCTGCCGCTGCCTTCGCTGCGCGATCAGCCTCAGAATGCGGATGTGTGAGTCGGTCACGATCGCGCTCGGCCCGGCTTGGGATATGTGATTGCGATGGCGGTTGCGGACGGCAGGGCGTGCCCACACGCTGGGCATATGCGGTTCATCACAGGGTTGTCCGACCGCTCGTCGGTGAGCTCGAGTACACCCGGTTGCGTCCGAGACCCGACACGCGCAGAACGTGTCCGCACGCAGGGCAGGTATAGGTCCGTCTCGGATCGGGCTTGGCTGAGGGCGCGCGCCGCTTCACCGGCGCGATCAGCGTCGCGCCGGCCATGCTGTCACCGCGTCGCTGCTGAAGCTGCCGCCTTCATCCAGCCAACGCTCTGCATCCAGATCGTCTCTGACCATCGCCATCTCACGGCGGCCGGCGAGCTCGGGAGTGCCGGGGTCATTCGCCCGGTTTTCGAACGGCGCCGAGCCAGCGCCGCGGCGAACGACGCCCGCGGCGTGTTTGGCCTCCTCGTAGGACGCGAAGCTCGCTGACTCGACGAGGCGCTCGCCGCTGGCGACGACGAGCGCCCAGTGATAGGCGCCGCCGTTGTCCTCGAAGACCAGGAACTTCATCGGCGGCAGCTCAGACACACCACCTGCGCCAGCTCGATCCTTCGCTCGTCCGCGACCGGCTTGCGTGACGTGTCTGGCGCGCGTCATGACCGAGCCCCCCTTTGGCGCCGCGGGGCGCGGGTGCGCCAGTGGAACCGTGCGCTGGCCAACAGCCCGAGTCCCCAGCCCAAGACCGCGGCGGCGAGCACAAGCCAAACGAGCGAAACGCGGGAGCTCCCGATCAGCCAGTTGACCTTGACTTGGGTTGTGTTCGACGCGGCGAGCGCGATCAGCACCGCAACGAGCGCGACGACTCCGATCGCATAGCCGTGAAGTCGCCCGCGAAGCGCCTTGCGGCGAAAGTGCTCGCCCCGTGTCTCGCCGTTCACCGCCGCGGCGGCTTCCCGCGCGCGAGCGGTGGTCGGCGCCGCCACTCGTGGCTGCTCGCTCACCGAGCCGTTGATCGTGTCGGGAATCGCCCCCGGAGTGGACGGGTCGACCGGCATGCTTCGGGTCTTGGAGAGCATTGAGGACCTCCTCGGGAGGCGTGGGAGGGAATCTGCGGTCCTCTCGCAGATATATGATCACTATATCATGAAAAATTAGTCTAGAAACGATATGCTCGCATGGATGGCTGGACACGCGGTATCGGGTTGGACGTTTCTCACCAACCACGCCCAGGTACTGGTCTGCATCGGCCGTGACCCCGGCGTTCGCCTGCGCGACATCGGCGCGTGCGTCGGGATCACCGAACGGGCCACGCATCGGATCGTCGCCGAGCTCGCCGAGGCCGGCTACATCACGCGCCAGCGAAACGGCCGCCGCAACCACTACACGATCAACGCCCACCTCCCACTCCCTGAAACGATCGCGCGCGAGCAGAACGTTGGGCAGCTGCTTGAGATCCTGGACGCAGCCCACGGGTCTAACCACGGGGTCGATCGCACAGGGACGAGCGGGTGATCGCGGACACTCTCTTGGCGGTCGGCTGCGCGCTGGCGAGGAGTGTCTCGGTCCTGCTCAAACAGCGCGGCGCCGCCGCGGCGCCAACTGTGCTCGCGCACTGCCCGGTCCGCAGCACCGTTGGCCTGTTTCGCTCGACGTGGTGGACGGTGCACGTTCACCTCGCTGACGTTACTGGCTAGCCAATCGAGCCTTCCATCTGCAGCTCGATCAGTCGGTTCATCTCGACCGCGTACTCCATCGGGAGCTCCTTGATTATCGGCTCGATGAAACCGTTGACGATCAACTTCGAGGCCTCGTCCTCCGGGATGCCGTGGGACATCAGGTAGAAGAGCTGGTCCTCGCCGACCTTTGAGACGGTCGCCTCGTGCGCGACGTTGACGTCGTCGTCGCCGATCCGGATCGTCGGGTAGGTGTCTGAGCGCGAGTGCTCATCGAGGAGCAACGCGTCGCAGACGACCTTGGACCGGGAGCCGTGGGCGCCCTTGGCGATCTCGAGAAGACCTCGGTAAGACCCGCGGCCGCCGTCCTTGCAGATCGACTTCGCGAAGATGTTCGACGTCGTATTGGGCGCGGCGTGGATGATCTTGGCGCCCGCGTCCTGGTGCTGGCCGGCGCCCGCGAAGGCGATCGAGAGGACCTCGCCATGGGCCCGCTCGCCCATCAGGTAGATGCTGGGGTACTTCATCGTCAGCTTGGACCCGAGGTTGCAGTCGACCCACTCGACCGTGGCATCGGCATACGCGACGGCGCGCTTGGTGACGAGGTTGTAGACGTTGGTTGACCAGTTCTGGACGGTCGTGTAACGGATGCGTGAGCCGGGGAGGGCGATCAGCTCGACCACCGCCGAGTGGAGTGAGTCAGAGCTGTAGGTGGGGGCGGTGCAACCCTCGACGTAGTGAACATACGAACCCGGCTCAGCGATGATCAGGGTCCGCTCGAACTGTCCCATGTTCTCGGTGTTGATCCGGAAGTACGCCTGCAACGGCATCTCGACGCAGACGCCCTTGGGCACATACACGAACGATCCGCCGGACCACACCGCGGAGTTCAGCGCCGCGAGCTTGTTGTCGTTGGGCGGGATGACCGTCGCGAAATACTGACGCACGAGGCCCTCGTGCTCGCGCAGCGCAGTGTCCATGTCGGTAAAGATCACGCCCTGCTTCGCGAGGTCCTCGTGGACCTGGTGGTAGACGACCTCGGACTCGTACTGCGCTCCGACCCCTGACAGGAACTTCCGCTCCGCCTCGGGAATCCCCAAGCGATCAAAGGTCCGCTTGACGTCCTCGGGCACGTCGTCCCACGACCGGCTGGGTGTCTCGGAGGCGCGCACGAAGTAGCGGATGTCGTCGTAGTCGAGCTCGGCCAGCATCGGCGAGCCCCAAGTGGGCTGTTTGCGAGCGAAGAAGTGCTCAAGCGCCTTCTGCCGGAACTCGCGCATCCACGGCGCCTCGGACTTGAACGCCGAGATCTTCTCGACGATCTCCAGGTTCAACCCCTTGGGCGCCTTATACAGGTAGTTCTCAGCGTCGTGGAACCCGTAGCGCTGCTCGTAATCGGCATTGATGCCTGCGAGCCGCTGGTTCTCGGTCAGGATGGTCGCGTCTGGAGTCGCCATTACTGCACTGCCGCCATCCGCGCTCCGACGCGTCGGGACCCCACAGCGGCCAGGCGGCTCGCAGCTCCAGCAGGTGTCTTCCCGCGGCGGGCGATCACTGCGTCACGGCACAGGCGTGGGAGGTGTCGATCGCGCATGACTTAGTCCTCCTTCGTCGGCGATACGGCCGGCGGGTACGCGTCGACCATGTACTTGTCGCCGCGCAGCGCGGCCAGCAGTCGGGCGAGCGGCGTACGTCGAGCCGTCGGCCGAGTGGTGGTGCCGGCTGCTAGCCGGCTGCCCCGACGAGTCGATGCGGCGGGTTCGTCGTGGACGAGTGACGGCTCAGGAATGACCCCCGGAACCGGGGAGGTGTGGGATTCGAGGGGAAACGTGGTTTTCATGTCGGCGACCTTTCGACCGGTGAAGTGGCCTGTTCGGCTAGTCGTGGATGTCGAGCGAGCTATCGGTTGCCGCGCGGCGGTGTAGGCGCGCCGAGGCAGCGCCTGCGAGCACGACGCGGGCGGCGTCCTCCGCGTGGCCGTATGACGCGAAGCTCGGGGACCGGGCGAGACTATTGCCGTCGCGGTCCAGGAACGTCCAGTGATAGTCGCCGCCGTTGTCCTCAACGATGAGGAACTGCATTGGCACCGGCTCGGACGCAACATCAGCGCCGCGCTCGGCGCCCGCAGTACCGCGGGCCTTCTTTGTTGCGGTAGCCATGGCCAACCGCCTCTCTGCTCTTCTGACCGGAGATGTCGCCCGGAAAGCGAGAAGAACAGGGCTCACTGAGCGCAATTACGAAGCGTACCACATTTCCGACCAACGAACTCGGAATTGCTGACGACGACCACCACGTCGGCGGACGCGCCCGATCGCTGCTCCTTGCTGCTCGGCTGTTGAGAATCCGAGTGGGCCGTGGCCGTTGCCGCGTGAGGGACTTAATGTCGGCGCACTCGCGGGCCGCTGTCGATCGTGCAGGCCGTGCAGGTGTCCTTCGCACTGCTGGCTCGCGCTACTCCGGCTTTCACCTCGGCCGCGCGACAACGTGGCCGGGGTCGATCGTCACGACGTTCGAGCTCGCGATGATTGCGCTCACCGGCGGTTCGCACACCAGCGCTGTGCGTGAACACTCGCGGCGGCCCGGATCGCCCTCGAGTGGGGCGTCTTTGCGCACTCACGCGGCGCTTGCGGCTTCGGCGCAGGCGTTCTGCGCCTCGGCTCGCTGGCTCCAGCTCGGTCCGGGCGTGGCCGTGATCGCGTTCAACGCGGTCGCCGCCAACCTCGCGGCGATCATGGGCGGCATTCTCATGTTCCCCGACCCGCTCGGGTCGGCGCGCTGGCCACCGCCGGACGGGTCATCGCGTTCGCCCTCGTATCGTCGGCGCGGCCTTCATGCCCCCCACCTAGTCGGCGAGCGGGCAGGGCACCCGGGCCTGCTGCGTCGCCTGTCCGGACACCCAGCCGGCCCGGCCGGTGGCGCGCGGCGCCCGCTACCTGCGTTCGTAGATCGGGCTTGCTATGCCGACGCCGGGACGATTTGCAACGGCGCGCACTCAGCGAACGCTTCGACCAATCGCTTGCGTTGAAACTCGGCGGTGGTCGGCCCGATGTCCTGCCAGCGTTTGGCAAGGCCCTGCATCAACGTGTCGAACGTCGTGCGAGCCTCGACCGCTTCAGCGTCGGTCGGGGAGTTTGCGAGCAGAAGGCCTTCGGCTGCCCACAGGATGCTGTCGGCTTCGGCCTCGAACAGCTTTACGTTGCGGAGCTCCTCAACCAGACCGCGAACTGCTTTGTAAGCGTCGTACCGGGTTGTCCGCGTGCTGTCCATGAGATGCCCTCGTCGCTGAAGAATTCGCAGTGTGCTCATCGACTCTAGTGAGTATCGGCACGCCGACCTGAACACTGCCGGGCGGATCAGCTCGCCGATCCACCGCACGCGCGTCGACCATGCCCAGCTCTGCGTCAGATCTGCGGCGCTCGTTGTCGGGCTCAGACCGTCGCCATGCCTCGCCCTCGTCGTCGTCGCCTCGGCCTGGTTGCCTCGGCACAAGGCCGCGGAACGACTGGTCGCCTTTCGCCGATCTCGAGCAACCTGGCGGTCCGGCGACAGCCGAGCCTCGATGCCTCTCGCGCGCCACTCTGGTTCAGAAGACTAGCAAGGCAATTCAAGAAAACTCCGTCTACACTTGTGCCATGGCGGAGTGGAGCTTCCTGACCAACCACGCCCGGGCCCTCGTCTGCATCGCGCATGACCCCGGCGTGCGCCTGCGCGACATCGCCGCCACGCTCGGCATCACCGAGCGCAGCGCGTTTGAGATCGTCACGGACCTGGCCAAAGCCGGCTACGTCGTTAAGGACAAAGCTGGGCGTCGAAACCGCTACCGCATCCAAAACCATCTCCCTCTGCCAGAAGCGATCGGTCGCGAGCGAACCATCGGTGAGGTCCTGGAACTCCTCGTCGACACCCAAGCAACAGAGTCTGCGCAACCGCCGGACCGAAACGCCGCTTCGCGCGGACGGCCTACAACCCGTGCCAGACGTTCGGTAGCTTCCTGACCTGTGAGCCTGCCTCCGACCGACTCGCGCATCCCGTAGCCGCTCGACCCGAGGAAGTTTCGCTAGGGCGCGGAGGCGCGCCCCGAGTGACTGCCCGAAAACGGGACCGCTCGCAACGTGGGCGGGGGGGAAATCGAAACAGGAGACGCGGCCGGGGCGCTCGTTTCCGGCGTTGCCGGGCCGAGCGCCCCGATCTACGCTCGGCTAGGCCGGCGCCCCAGCGGTCTCTGGCAGAACGGCGAGCTGCTGCATCAACGCGGCGGTGTTCCAGTAGTTGCCGGCGCGGTGGATCAGCCCGTCCTCGCCGAATTCGGCCGTCCCGCAACCGTATGTGGTCGCGTTCTTGCCGGTCGGCGCTATGCCCATGAGCTCGCCGTCGTTCGTCCCCGTGGCCTTCCACTCCTCGGCCGTCCGGTTGCCCGAGACGATCGGCTCACCCATGTTCACGACGTGAAAATCCGAGAAGGCGGCGAGATAGCCCGCCACCGCATCGCGGATCGCCGCGCGCCCTCGCAGCGGCTCAGGCAGCCCGACATCGTAGAGCTTTGCGTCCTCGGCGTAGCACGCAGCAACACCATCAGCGTCGTGCGCGTTCCACGCTTCAGTCGCTCGTTCGAGCACCTGAGTTATTTCAGCGTTCCCCATCGGAATCTCCTATCTGTAGATCTCGAACTCTAGCATAGAATTTCTAGATATCTACATCGGATGTGCGTCTCGACGAGGTGACGACGGTGGTCTGACGGCCGGACGCTTCAGTACGGGAAGCCCGACCGCGCCGCCGGCCTGTACAGCAACTGAGCGAGCGCCTAGCACGCGGGCTTCTGTTCACACCTGGCACGCGTCCACCCGCGGTGCGAGCGTCGCGCCTGTGCCTCGGCGCCGCAAATACGTGCTTCTGCGCGAACGCAAGCTCGTTGAAGCTCGCATCCGTGAGACTGTGCCCTCCCCTCGCGGGTAGCGGCGGCTCGTGGCAGGCAAACGGCTCTGCACGTACGAGCTCCCTGGTTGGGGGTTCGGTGCTGGCCAGGCTACTTCAGCTGGCGATCGGTGCGCCCGGGCCGCCGTCGGCCCGCGGCGCGTGTGTGGTGTCGGGAGGTTCTAAGTGGGCGCACGCCGGCCAGTCGCGCCCGTGGGCATCGATGGGCTCGGTCGCGCATCCGTTCAGCTCGAGCTCGAGCCCGCAGACGACGACGGCCGAAAAACAAATCCCGCCGCATACGGTCTCATCGTGTCGGTCTCGCTCAATGATTCGTGGCGGCAGGCTCCTGGGAGACGAGCCCGGACGCTGGCAGAGCGTCAGCTGATCCACGCGCCCGTGGACGAGCCCGAGCAAATTATTTGGGTCTGGTTCACGTAAACGCCCGCGATAGGAGTAGAGTCGATCGACAGCTGGCCCTGCGGCCAGGATTCTCAGCCCAAGCCCGGATGCCACCGACGGCGCTGCGTGCGCCACGAGGCGAGAGGCGGGGGTTACTGGTTTTGACTGCGGGGCCGGTGCGTACCTCTACGGCGTTACCCCATCGGCCCGGTGGCCTCGTCCAATGTGTCTGAACGCTCGCGGGTCCGCGTGCGCTTACTTTTCGCCGCGACCCCGAGAGGGACGGGAAGGCTTGATGACCATGAAGCGGACGGAACACAATTCGTCAGCGCGTCGGCGTGGCGAGCTGGCTCGCGACCGGGGATCACGGCGGGTCTCAGTGGCAATCGACGCCAGACGGCGACTGCACAGCGGGCAAGCGGCTGGCCTCCGAACCAGGACAGGCGCGCGCGGTCCGCGCGACCCCCGCTTCGCCTACCTGACGCAGTCGCACGACTAGGCGAGCCACCCGCATCGAGCTGCACGACCTAGCAAAGTCCGTCGGCGATCGCGTCGTGAGCTGGTTCTAGACGACCGGTCCACATCAGCACCGTGCATGGACGGCCGTCGCCGACGATCTCCGCCAGCGCGGCCTCAGGATCAGGCAATAGCCGGGCGCAACGGGTCGGCTCGGCGTCTGCCGGTCTGACCCGACGGCACACCCCACGCTGGCGAAATGGGGAGTCCGCCGCCCCGATCAAAGAGTCCTCTTTCCGCCTGTGCGAAGCGTATGGCTCGTCACATGTGCCCCGCAGTGACTGCCCTTTCGTACCGGGTCCCCGCTTTCGATCATGAGGGCGGAGGTGGCTCGTTGAGCCCGCCGAGCACCGTCCGTTCTGCCGACTGCGTGCCGGTAGCCGCGCGCCGGGATGGCTGCGAGGTCGGGTCCCGCGAGGACCCGCACACGAGGTTCACCGGACGGGTGCGGGTTCACGCGACGGGCGCCTGCGCGAGCGTGTCGTTTTGGTCGCGTGCTGGGGCGTCGAGGAGTTCGAGCACGAACGACTCGATCGCGACATCCGGGTTGACGTGGTTGGAGCTCATGAAGGCGGCCACCTTCCTACCGGTCAGGCGCTCGACGATCGCCACCAGCTCAGAGCGCATTGACTCCTGATAGGTCGCGCGGATCGCGAGCACCGCCTCTTCCTTGCCGTCCTCGACGAGCCTGAGCTCCCCCTTCGTCAACGAGTCATGCAACACGCAGACGACCAGGTCCTTATGCACGTAACAGCGCGACTTTGACGATCCGCGCCCCGTGTAATCGGCCATCAACGCGACGATCGCGTTCGCGAGCACAGCAGCAAGCTCCCCCGTGGAATCCGTCATGGCGCCCGCCGACCGCTACAGGGAAGCCGCGAGCGCGAATCTGACGTGACTCGGTCGCGGCGCATGAACTCGCCCGTCGCTCTCGAGGAAGGGCGAGAGGCCGGACTCGATGCCGACGCCCTCGCGCCCTTCTGACCCCGCGAGCTCGCGATCAGCGCGCCGATCGCCGCGCTGAAATCGTCTCCGCTACTCGAACCGTGCATCCGTGACTCTCCCCGGCTCCGGAGAGGAGCCACTAGGTGCCGCGGAGCCGAATCTGGCAGCCAGCTTGTGACCGCCCGTTCGTTCCGTCTCGAGGGGCGCAATCCCAACCGCGATCACCGACCGCGCATGATGAACCGCTGCAGTGGATGCTAGCGCGCATGGTCCGACTCATCAAAGCTAACTCACCAAGACCTCGACCGGCCCGAGCCCGCCCTTCGACTACGGCGCGAAATACCCGCGACTCTTTGAAGGGATGCGGGCTCAGCCCTCAGCAGCAGCCGACGATTCCTCCGACGCGGAATCGAGCGCGCTACTCTTCTCCGTTCGGGCAAGGTCGAAGCGTGAGCGTTGATCCTGCCAAGTAGGGCGTCCTTGGACCGGTGTGGTCTCGCAGACCCCGCCGGAGACAGGAGCAGACCAAATGGATGTGCCTCTCGCCGACCGTAGTCCAGCGCTCCTCGGGGGCGGCAAACTGCTAGCGGCTATCTCGACCAGGATCGTCGCGATCCTCCACGACTATTACGGGCGCGGGCCGATGAAAGCCAAGACCTACGCGCTCGACGACGTCATCTTCGTTGTGATGCGCGGCAGCGGCTTCACCGCGCTTGAGCAGACGATCATGGACAGCGGCGAGCCTGACCGCGTCGTCGCGATGCGCCACGACTTCCAGCGCATGATGTCCAAGCGCTTCACAGAAACGATCGAGGAGCTCACCGGGCGCAACGTCGTCGCGTTCCTCTCTCAAGCCCACGTCGAGCCCGACATCACGATGGAGACCTTCTTCGTCGACGGCCCACTCGAAGGCTTCGGCGCAATCGAGATCACCGAGCCTGAACAGCCTGCAACCGCAGCCTAAGCTCCCCCGAACCCGGCAATCGGTCCGAGCAGGCTTACAGGCGAGCATCTCGGCAACCGGCATGCACTCGATCCCCCAGCGGGCGGCTGCGGATGACGCCGGGCCTGGGTCTCCGCCCGCTGAGATCTGCGCCTTGACCCAGGACCGGGGCGACATGCATCCGGTCGGCGCGCTGGCAGCGCTCGAGTCTTAAGAGCCGTCGACTGCCCTCTGCGTAGATTGCATGATGCCCTCCACGGTGACCGGGCCGGAGTAACGGGCCCTGAGCGAACGCATCGCCACACCCCAGACGCTGCTCGGCGACGACGCTCGGGCACGCGAATCGGGGTGACTACCTTGCCGGTCTCGATACGCAGCGAGGTCGGCGCAGCCCGACACTGCCGAGCAGCCCGCCGATCCGCGCTCCCACTTCCGCAAATTGCGTGTTCTCAATGAGTTTGTGCGTGTCGGCTTGGCGGTGTGCGACATCCGGGAGTAGCATAACTCCGCTTGTGGCCTTTGCCCTGTCACGCGACGGTGTGAAGGGCGCTTTTGCCTGACTAGACGCGCCGGCAGACACACCGTGGCTGCCCCTTCGCGGCTCGCAGCGACGTAGATCGCTAGCTGAAGGTCCGTTTGCTGCTTTAGATCGCTCTGTCGTGCGTACTCGCGGCGACGGGATTGCGGTCAGTAAGGTTGCGGCGGCGGACGACTCACGGAGCAGAGGGGAATCCGCATGACGTTCTTCGATACACGCTTGGGCGAGCTCGACGAGCTGCTCGCCGACGGTGCCACATTCGGCAAGATCGAGGACTGGATCGAAGATCAGCCGCTCGACGGCGAGTCCAAAGCCGCACTCTGGCTAGCGGCCTGGTCCGAGCAACCGCGAACGGAGCGCCGACAGATGGTGGCCCCGGGGCGGTACGGCACCGCTTAGCACGCGCTGCCGATCCGCACTCCGCTCTTCGTAGACGCTGTTAGCGCTGCTTTCCGTTCATCCGGGGCGCTCGATCCATGACTCCCCCGAGCTCATTCCCTTCGATCCAGGTGACTGTGCTGTGGCGATCGATGAGGGTCCTGGTGGGTCAGAGTGGCACGGACACGACCGCCGATTCCGTTGGCTGGAACGCGCGGGTTGACGGCCGAATTGGGTTGTTCGCCTACGTTTCGATTCCGGACGCGCGGCGGGTTCGACGCGGCGCGGAGCGCCGTCATCCTGTTTGATGACGCTGTCTCGGCGCGTGGCGGGGTGTTGCCTGCTCGGCCCTCACCGAGCCCGCCAGGGACGTGCATCGCGTCGCGGGCGGGCGCAGCGCGCGGACGATCCCGAGTTGCGGCTAGCCGCCGGCCGAGCTCGCGGCGTGAGGCACGACCTGCGCCTCGCCCCAGTCGACCTCGGCCTCCAGCCCCGCCTGATGAACCTGCGGCACGAACACCTGCCTGGCTCGCCTAGCTCCCGCCGGCGCGCGGCGACGTACTCGCGCACCGTGCGCTCGGCCACCTCCGCGCCGTGCTCGTCGACTAGCCGCCGCCAGATCCGGCTCGCCGTGTGCCGCTGCTTGCGCGGCGCACGCCGTTCGGCTCCAGCCCCCGTCGATCAGCGCCCGATAGGCCCCAGCGCCGGCGCCGGCCGCCCCGCCGGCGGCGCCAAAGCAGGACAGAGCCCCAGCCGCGCCGACAGAGGTCGAGTTCGGACCGCGGACGGCATGCCTCGGCCTGCGTTCTGAACGCCGACCACGTCCCCTCGCTCCCGAAGGGATTCCTCGGCGATCTCATCGCCACGCTCAGCGGCGGAAGGCGGGCCGAGGTATGTCGCGCACTGGATCACGCCCGGGTGCTGATCACTCGACTAGTAGCGTCCTCAGTGCGTCCCTCAGGATCGAGATCAGCCGTACCGGTCCGCAGCCGCAGGTCAGGCAAAGTATTGGAATCGCCTGCATCTATCGGCTTTACTTGACCTGTCCTGTCAAGCCTTGAACACGCTTTTCTGCCTCGACCAGCTTGGGCTGGTCGCGCAGCTCCCTCCAGAGGAGCGGTCGATGATCAGCGCTTCGCTGTTGGGCGCCCGCCGGCCAGCCGCCACTCGTTCAGGTCCTGGTGAGCAGGGCGAAGGGGTCGACGTAGCGTTCACTGCCGTGCGCTGGGAGTATGTGACGATGGGTGGTGTGAATCCAGACGAATCGCTCGAGATCGAACCCGCCGTGTTCAAGCGGCTTGGGGAATGCAGCGGCTCGGAGATCGAGTCCGCGATTCGTCTCGTCGCGCGAAAGCGGATCGACCGGGCCTGGATTGACGAGCAGGCGGCCGGACGCGATCAGGGTGCCCTGACGATCGGCCGCCGCTTCTTCGCGAATAGCACCGAGGCAGAGCGCGATCTCATCGCGTACTGGCAGATGGTCAAGCTCGTCGAGGAAGAGCGTCTGCGTCTGATGAAGAAAGATGCCTGACGGCCGCGAGGCCTTGAGAGCTGAGGAGTGGGAGCGGACACCGAGGCCGCTTGCGCGCGAGCGTCACCGAGCCAACCGAAGGCCGGACATAGACGCGAGGATGTTCGCGATGACGAGCAAGGGTGGAGAGGAGCATCGACGTGATGGCACCCGAGAGACTGATCGATCGAGCATTGTTCGCGATCGCGGCCGTGGAGTCACTTGGCCCGGACGATCAAATTTCTTTGACGAGGGAGCAAGCGCTCGTATGGGCGATCTACCTACGCGTAATCGAGCGGCATCGCGGCTTGGCGTCGGAGCAGGAGGTCGAGCATTCGGTCCAGGCTGCCAGGGAGGGCGGCATTTCCGTCGAGGAGATAGAGGCGGCCATCGCCGCGGCCGACCATCCGGAAGCCCGAGAGGAGAAGTGAATGCACGCTGACCATCCGAGCGCGCGATGGTGAGCGCAGGGAGCCGCTCGACGGGTCTCGCCCTGTCTCGCCCTTCTTCCTTCGCGCGCACTCGCGGTCGAGGCAACCAGGGCCGCGCTGGCGCAGGTCAAGTGGCGTTCCTCAGGTCGGGCGCGTGCAGCAGCACGATCACCGGGCAGGCGGCCTCACGGACGCCGCCCCCGAGAAGCCGTGACCGCCGATTCCCGGCAACGGCGTCGGCCGCGCCTATGCTCTGAGCTCTCGCCAGTCCGACCAGCGCGATGTCGGGCCGCTCCCGCGCGGTCACGGCCGCGACGTCTTTGACGTCGATCTCGCGCGCGATTGCCGATAGCGACGACGATCGGGGCGACCAGCGCGAGCCGTCCTTGTGCTCGTTGGCGATCAGGACACGAAGATGCTCGGTCCGGCCGATGAGCGGCTCCACGACCGGTTCTAAATCTCGCTCGACCTCACACAAACCGTCAGCGCCGCGCGCTCGCGCGGAGTACCATGGGTACCAGGTTCGCCTCAACCCTTCGGCGGCCCCACTTTTCCGGCTCCAGCAAACGGCCGGCGTGCGCGAGACCTGATGGTCCTCGCGATACCCCACCGGCGAGGAGCCCATGATCTTTTCCTACGTCATCAAGCAGTACGAGCGCGCAGTGGTGTTCAAGCTCGGAAAAGTCACCGGCGAGGCGCGGGGGCCGGGGCTGATCTTCATCGTGCCGTTTGCCCAGCGCATTCACCGCGTGTCGTTGCGGATCATCACCCTGCCGATCCAGTCCCAGGGGATCATCACCAAGGACAACGTGAGCATCGACGTGTCTGCGGTGGCCTACTACCGAGTGGAGGATCCGATCCGGTCGGTGCTCGCGATCGAGAACGTGCAAGCGGCGATCAGCCAGATCGCCCAGACCACCCTTCGCGCGGTGGTCGGACGTCACACCCTCGATGAGACGCTGTCCGAGACCGACGCGATCAACCAGAACATCCGCGAGATCCTCGACGTGCAGACCGAGGAGTGGGGGATCAAGGTCACCGTCGTCGAGCTCCGCGACATCCAGCTGCCCGAGAGCATGCAACGAGCGATGGCGCGCCAGGCCGAAGCCGAGCGCGAGAAGCGCGCCAAGATCATCGCCGCGCAGGGCGAAGCGCTGGCCGCCGGGGAGCTAGCCCAAGCCTCCGACGTGATGATGGCCCATCCCCTCGCGCTGCAGCTGCGCAACCTCCAGACCCTGGTCGAGGTCGCGGTGGACAAGAACTCGACGGTCGTCTTCCCGGCGCCGTTGATGAGCACGATCGGCGAGCTCGGCGCTTTCCTGGCCCGCGAGAGCAAAGCCGCCGCCGAGCTTCCCGCCGCCCCCGATGTAACGACTGCCTCTACGAATGGAGAGCTGGTGCCTCATGACCGCCACCAACCAGCATGATCGACCCCCGGTTGCGGGGATTCTCCCCGAGCCGCCTCACCTCAACGGGGACACGGCCGGGCCCACCGCCCCGACCGGGAGGCGAAGCGCCCCGAAGCAAGGACGGGCAAACCCGGTGAGCATCGTCCTGGGCAAGCTGGTGAGCGCTCTGCGCGGCGACAAGTACATGGTCGGCGCCTATCCCTCAGATGCTCATGGGGATGCCGCGGCGCCGGATGATCGCGGATCGAGAGCACGGGAGGCGCTGAGCCATGCGCAACCGACATTTCCCCCGCCTGTGCCGGTCATGTAACGCACCGATGGCCTGCAAGGAGGACCCATGCTGGCGCTGCGGCGCGGTTTGGGTCGAGGGCGACCGGACGCCCGTGCCGCCGCGCGTGTTTTCGGGAGGCGCGGTCGCTGTGCCAGGCACACCAGAGCTGTTGATCTCCGCTCCCCCCGCCGCCGACCCCGCAATCCTCATTCCGGCATGAGGCGCAACCGGCTAACCCTCGCGCCTGGATGACGCCCGCAAGCTCGCCACCAGGGCCCGACCCGCGGAAGCCGATGCCGCGCGACCACCGGGGCTGGCATGTGACGCCCGGCCCGGACGGGCGGGGGGCTCCCGACCCGCCGCAGACGCGGGCGCCCCACCGTTCCCGTGGCTTTGCCTGGTTCGTGGTCGCGCTGCTGGCCTTTAACCTGGCGTCGGTGCTGTTGCTCTCGCCCGGTGGACAGCAGCGGGTAAAGGTGCCGTTCAGCCCGTATTTTCTGTCCGAGGTGCAGTCCGGCCGGGTGGCCTCGATCGCCTCCAAGGGCAACACCATCCAGGGAGTGTTCAAGTCGCCGGTGCGCTACCCGTCCACTGACGCGAAGGCCGCGCCGACGACCTTATTCGCGACCGAGGTCCCGAGCTTCTGGAACAACGACCAGCTGACTGCCCTGCTCCGGTCTGAGGCGGTCCGGGTCAACGCCCAGTCCACCACGCAGAGCACGCCCGTGATCGTCTCGGTGCTGCTCGGATTCGGGCCGACACTGCTGATCGTCGGCCTGTTCGTCCTGATCGCCCGCCGCGCCGCCAAGAGCGGGGGCATGGGTGCACTGGCCAACTTCGGGCGCTCCCAAGCACGCCGGATCGACCCCGCCACGATCAGGATCACCTTCGCCGATGTGGCCGGGATCGACGAGGCCAAGGCAGAGCTGACGGAGATCGTCGACTTCCTGCGCAACCCCGCGCGCTACGGCCGGCTCGGAGGTCGCATGCCCCATGGCGTGCTGCTCTCGGGCGCGCCGGGGACAGGCAAGACGCTGCTGGCCCGCGCCGTCGCCGGAGAGGCGCACGCGGCGTTCTTCTCGATCTCGGCCTCGGAGTTCATCGAGGCAATCGTCGGGGTGGGAGCGTCGCGGGTGCGAGACCTTTTCGCCAAGGCCAAGGAGGCCGCGCCGTCGATCATCTTCATCGACGAGCTCGACGCGATCGGACGCTCCCGGCAGGGATCCGTATCGATCGCCGGGTCAAACGACGAGCGCGAGCAGACGCTGAACCAGATCCTCACCGAGATGGACGGATTCGAGTCGGTGGAGGCAGTCGTGGTACTGGCCGCGACCAACCGGGGCGAGATCCTCGATCCGGCGCTGCTCAGACCGGGACGGTTCGACCGCCGCGTCGCCGTGCAGCCACCGGACCGAGTCGGCCGACGCCAGATCCTCGAAGTGCACACCCGGTCGATCCCGCTGGCGGCCAGCGTCGATCTGGAGGCTCTGGCGGCCACGACCCCCGGCATGGTCGGCGCCGACCTCGCCAACCTCGCCAACGAGGCGGCACTGCTTGCCGCGCGCCGCAACCATCACACCGTCCAGGCCACCGACTTCACCGACTCGCTCGAGAAGATCCTCCTCGGTGCTCCCCGCGGGATCGTGCTCTCGGCCGCCGACCGCGAGCGGACCGCTTACCACGAGGCCGGCCACGCACTGATCGGGATGCTGACTCCCGGGGCCGATCCCGTGCGCAAGGTCTCGATCATCCCGCGCGGCGCCGCTCTCGGCGTCACCCTCTCGACCCCCGATGACGATCAGGTGTCCTACACCCGGGAGGACCTGCTCGGCAAGATCAAGGTGGCGCTCGGGGGCCGCGTGGCGGAAGAGACGGTGTTCGGCACCATCAGCACCGGAGCAGAGGCCGACATCGACCAGGTGACCACGATCGCGCGCCAGATGGTCGGCCGTTGGGGGATGAGCGACGCGATCGGATTCGTCAGAGTCCTGCCCTCCGATGGACGTGGATCCTTCCCCGGCGGCCCCAGCGAAACCTCCGAGGCCACGCAGCGAATCCTCGACGAGGAGGTCCGCCAGCTCATCGACACCGCCCACCTGGACGTGACGAGCGCGCTGACCCAGCATCGCGATCGGCTCGAGACACTTGCCCAAGCGCTGCTGGCGAACGAAACGCTCGACGAACCCGACGCCTACTCAGCGGCTCAGATGCCGCCCCGGACGGCGCCCGAGGGCGGGACCTCCGCAGTCATTGGTCATACCCCGCCGCAGTCCAAGCCGAGCCCGGCCGGCCCCGAGCGCATAACGTCAACGGAAGGGCGAGCAGGTGACATCCATTGCCCGATCGATTGCCGAGCCAATCGCGTCCGGCGCTGGCGTAGCCCGATTGAGGCGCCGGGGCGGGGAGCGATCCACGCCCTCCGGCAGTTGGCCACCGAAACATGCAATCCCCGCTGGCATAACCGTGCAGTTTCACTAGGCCTCCCGACGGCACATTCTCCGCAGTTTACGTTTTGCAGGTTGTGGATGGTTGAGTGCATCGAACGCGTCTGAACCGCGCGCCGGTGTTTAGCTACTCACGGCTCCTGATCGGTCCTGGACATCAGGGGATGCCGCCGCCGGGCGGCGTTCTTTGGCGGGTTGAGCGACCGCACCCATTGATCTCGATTGCACTTCGTCCACCGTATGCGGGCTGGGCGGCGACCGAAGGGAGCGGTTCGATGCAAACCCTTGAGAGGTTCCTCGACAGCAACGACGTCGGGATGCGCTGCCGGCCGGTCACCGTCAACGGCGATCCCACGATGCTGATCGCTGAGCCGTGGGCTCCGCAGCAGTATTCGTGTCAGCTCTATCGCGCGAACGGCCACGGCCCGATCACAGCGATCGTCGGCTCCGATAATGGCGCGCCGGAGCTCCGCGATGTCTTGGACGCGGTCGCCGCGCAAGCCGCAGTCGCCGATCACGCTCGCGGCTATGAACACTGGGCGCTCGAGATGGGGTTCGATCCCGATAGCCGAAAAGGCGAGCGCGTGTACCGCGCAGCGCGCCGTCAGGCTCGGCTCCTGCGCCAGCTGCTCGGCGAGGATCAGTACGCGCGACTGCTGTGGGAGACCGAACGGTTGTAGCTATCCGGCGCTGCGCGTCGAACGGCTCGGCTTGACGTCATAGGGTCTCACGCCGCCGAGCTCGGGATATTGCCGTCCCCTGCGGCCTGAGCGAAGTCCTCTTGAAGCTCGACCGCGAGGCGTCGGCGGACCAGGCAGCGCGGACAGTGTCGGGGGATAAGCGGGACCCGGGACGCGATCACCAGTTTGCAGCGGGGGCACCGCACCCGCACGCGAGCCGGTATCTGGGCATCAGCCGACGGTTCACGGGTGCGGTACACAAGCCCTACCTCCCTCGCGTCGATGTTCTGCCTCCGGCCCCGAGTGCCGGCCCGTGCTTGGCGAGGGGGTTCGAAGGCCGCGTGCCTCGTCTCCAGCACGCGGCCGACGAAACCGGTCCGCCAGCCCGCAGGGATAGGCGGGTGGACCCTCGCCAATCGACGCGCGCCCCCACGTCTCGTCAATCAACGCGCGCCCCGACGCGCAGATGACGTTTGACAAGCTTCTCCGGGCTGGGTCCGAGACGAGCTCGATCCGGCCTACCGCCGAGTCCTCCGATCCCAAGCCGGCGCTCGGCGCTCGGCCGTGGTCCTCCCGGGACGTGCAATCTGGTTGAGCGAGCGGCGAACCGTGAATGGCGGAGCTCCTAGGCGCAGGCCAAAGTCCGGGCCACGGACCCAGGGCGCTGCGGCCAAGCGTGTGACCGCAAAACTCGTTCCGCTCAACTGCCTGCAACCCACGGCGTCGTCGGTGACGCGCGCCTGGATCGCTCAGTACATAGTAACGCTCCCAGTCAAGAGGCGGGCATCGGACGTATGCGATCGCCACCGGCGGTCACGTCCGGAGGTGTCCGAAACCCGCAACGCTGGCTCGGCATCGAAGGCTTCGTCGGGGTCCTCCCCCTCTCTCTGCCCAGCGGTGGTCTCCTCACAGAAAAGCGGGAGACCGGGCTGCGCGCGAGCACCCGGACCATCACCTTGCCGGAGGGCCGCTGAAGGCGGAAGCTGGACGAGCTATCACGCGTCGCGGCCGGCACGCGATCGCGAGGCTGTAGTGGGCGCGATCAACGCCGAGGGTTCAACGCGCTCGAATGGCTGTACACGGAGGCTTGCATGAGATCGTCGATCGCGCGCTGGCGTGGTCTTCACCGGCACTACGCAGGAGATCGTCACGGACACGATCCGCTCACTCCAACCCGTGCCCGCAGTGCGCCGCCTCGACAAGGCGGAGGTCACTGGTTCGAGCCCAGTATCGCCCACTACTCGCTCGTCGCTCGTCGCTCAGGTTATCGCGTCGGCTCGAGCGGCAACGGCGACGTCGGTTTGAGCTCCTCCAGACGCAGCAGCGTCATGACCCGCGAGGCGCCGCCGCGCGTCGAGAGCCGGATGAGGACGCGCTGGAGCTCGGCCACCTGGCGCGCCACGACCATCAGCATGGCGTCGGTCTCGCCGGTTACCCAGTCGGCCGAGATCACCTCCGGCATGGCCCGCACAGCCTCGGCGAACCGCCGGTGCGTGGCGTCGTCGTGGTTTTGGAGCGTCACCGCCACGTAGACCTGAAGCGGGAAGCCGGCCGTCGCCGCATCGAGCCGTGCCGTGACGGCGCGGATCACGCCCGAGTCCTTCAAGCGCCGGACGCGATGCAGCGTGGCGGCGGGCGAGAGTCCGACGAGCCGGGCCAGCTCGACGTTCGAACGATCCGCGTCCGCCTGCAGCTCCTGGAGCAGCTGCATATCAATTAAATCAAGTTGGACCGCCATATAGCCAAATAATAGTCGGTGAACGCCCCGATCTGCGCTCATATGGGTCGAAATCCTGCGCGGAGAGCCGATCATGGTTCACATGAAGGATCACGATCGCAAAGCCATCTTCGCCCTCGCCACGGCCGGCGCGCTGTGGGGCCTGTCGGTCCCGCTCTCAAAGCTGGCACTTGGCTGGCTTCCGCCGGGCTGGCTCACCTTCGTCCGCTTCGCGGCCGCGACGCCTTTGCTGGCGGTGGGCGGCCGCCGCGGGCTGCGAGCCGCGCTGACGCCGCGGATCGCCGCCTCGGGAGCGCTCGGGTTCGGAGCCGTGATCCTCCTCCAGAACGCTGGGATCGAGCGCACCAGCGTCGCTCACGCGGCGCTGCTCGTCGGGGCCGTGCCCGTGCTCGTGGCGCTGTTTGCGGCCGGAGCCGGGCACGGCGCCGCACGTCCGTTGGTTTGGAGCGGCTATGCGCTCACGCTCGGCGGAATCGCGCTCGTCGCGCGCTCCGGCGGCGGTGGCGCTCATTCCAGCGGCGACCTGCTCGTGCTCGCCTCGGTGATTCTCTCGGCGCTGTTCATCGCGCTTCAGCCCGGGCTGCTCGCAGGGCGTGACGCGGCGGCGGTGACCGCGGTGCAGTTCGCCGCCGGCGCGCTGATCGCGCTCCCGCTCGCCGCCATGAGCGAGGGCCTACCCCCCGCGCCCGTCCACGTGGCCCCGGTTCTCGCGCTGTGCGCGCTCGCGCTGGTGGGAACGCCGCTGCCGTTCTGGCTGTTCGCGTTCGGCCAGGCACGGGTGCCGACGCACTTGGCCGGCGCGTTCGTGAACCTCGAGCCGGTGGTGGGCGCGGCCACGGGCTGGATCGCCTTCGGCGACGCAGTGGGCGCCGTGCAGCTGCTCGGCGCTGTGGCGGTGCTTGTGGGAATCGGCCTCAGCACCGCGGGCGCAGAACCGGCTCCGGTCCCCGCTCAGAGCTGCTCGCGCACTCCGGCCTCGTGCTCGAGCGCGTTGAGCTGCGCGTCCAGATCCTCGGCGAAGGCGGCCCGAGCCAGGCCACGACGGCCGATCGGCAGGATCGTACGGCGCGCGTTGTCCTCGAGGAGCGTCGCCACTCCCACGTAGGCGGCGACGCCCACGAACACCAGCCCGACGATCCCGGCCGCACGCTCCACTCCGGTCGTGCCCGTGAACTCGTAGGTGCCCGAGATCAGGAACCGTGCCGAGCCCATCAGGATGACCGCCCCGGCCGCCGCCTTGCCGCCGGCCAGGCCGCCCACGGTGAGCATCGCGAACAGCTGCCGCGATGCCCAGGAAGAACACGCCGAGAGCGTGGCTGACTCGTCCCGGCGGCCCTGATAACGACGTGAGGCTGGTAAGCCGGGTGAGCGAGAACCAGCCGAGCTGGCTCCCGGCGAGCACTAGACCCGAGGGAACGAGCGCGAACGCGCCCAGCGGCAGTGGGGAGCCGATCGGGCGCAGCATCACGCGAGCCACGTGCCGTCCGGCCGGCATGACACAAAGACCTCGCGCGGCCCCGCCGCGACGCAACCCGCTAGTCCATGCAGAGGTAGGAGCCGAACACCGGGGTCCCGACGCGGTGTCCGTCGTCGTCGAACGCGACGAATACGAGGGCGGCCGCTCGTGCGGGATCGGCGGTGGCAAGCGCGACGAGCGCGCTCATCGCGGCGCCCTCATTCTCGTAGGAGGCAACCAGCGAGCCGGTATCGAAGATCGAATAGGTCATGACGCTCACCTGGACGAATCGGTCGCGGCGCCGTCAACTGAAGCCCCGAACGGAGACTTGCACCCCCCCGCGACCCGCGTCAGCCCGCGGCTCGCGCCACCTCCGCCCACACCCGATAGCGGCCTCCATCCACCCGCTCGCTCCCCCAGGCTGACGATAGCTGCTCCACCACGCGCAGACCGAAGCCCCCGTTCAACCCGCCGACGGGCGCGGGCTCGGCCTCCCCGCCGCTGCGACCGGGATCCGAAACGGAGCACACGACCGCCTCGGGTCCGAGTTGGAGCTCGATCGACACGATGTCGTCGGAGTCGCAGCCGGAGTGCACGACTGCGTTCGTGACGAGCTCGCTCGCCACGAGCATCACGTCACCCATCATCCAGTCGGCCCGGCCGCGATCGGCCAGCGCGTGCCGGACGGCCGACGGCGCACCTCGATCGCAAGGAAGGTCGAGCCTGAGATCTGCTGCTTTCTCAGACACAATTTGGAGCTTCCCCGCCGTTGTTGTTGTAAACCCCTCGCGCGTCCGGGCGCCGGCCACCCACTGCGGGGATTCCGAACGTCGGCGATTGACCCGTCAACTATAATTTCTGCTATGGAAACGGCGACCGAGTCCCGTCTCGACGGAGCCGCGCTCGAAGCGTGGCGGAGCTACCTGCGCAGCCACGCGTCGATCGTTCGCCTGCTCGACGCCGAGCTCGACGCCGAGCACGGGATGACCGTCCGCGACTACGAGGTGCTGCTCTACCTCGCCCAGGCGCCGGACCGCAGGCTTCCCATGTCGGCGCTCTCCGAGCGGACCATGCTGACCCGGTCGGGTATCACGCGGCTCGTCGACGGGCTCGTCGCGGCGGGGCTGATCGAGCGTGCAGCCTGTCCCAACGATGCCCGGGTGTCCTACGCCCAGCTGACCGCTACCGGACACGAGAAGCTCCGGCAAGCCGGGTGCACGCACATTGCCAGCATCCGCCGGCTGTTCCTCGAGCACTTCACGCCCGAGGAGATTGACCAGCTCGCCTCGCTCCTCGGTCGCCTGCCCGGGGCTCAGGGCGGCGGCGCCTGCACGGTTGTGTGAGCCCGCCGGCGGCCCGCGGGCAGAGGCTCGCCGCGAGGGCGGCGCGACTGCTGTGTGCCTGAGGATTCGAGCACCTGGAGCTCACGCGCATCGAGCTGGCGATCTCGCCCGAGAGCGGCGCGTCGCACGCGGTCGCCGGGCGCCTCGGAGCGATGCGCCAAGGATCGCGCGTGACAGCCACCAGCCGGGGTCGCCGCTGCGACGTGGTCATCTACTCCGTGACGCGCCGCGATTCAAGGAACTGGCCTGAAAGGCGACGACCGGAATCGAACCGGTGTAGACGGCTTTGCAGGGCGTACGAACGACGCGATGCCCTTTATCTACGGGCATTTCAGGTGCCCTAAGTTCCCGAGACAGCGGCAGGAACAGGGGACTTCGATACATCGTTAGATACACCGTTTGCGCCGAGGACCGCTTGAAGCCTCGCCGCCGCGTCCGCGCCCGGAGTGTGGTGGACGTAGCGCATCGTCGTGCTGATGTGCGCGTGCCCGAGGTATCCCTGGACGTCGGTAATGGGGAACGCCTGGACGGCGATCGTCCCGAAGCCGTGCCGCAGGTCATGGATGCGGACGCGCGGCAGCTCGACGCGATCTAGCGCCCCGTAGAACCGGCGCCGGAGCATGCCATCTGACAGGTGCCCGCCGACCTCGGTACAGAAGACGAGATCCCCCTGATCCGTGAAGCGCTCGCGCCTGCTCAACCGGTCGAGGACGACGACGATCTCATCGACCAGCGGTGCCGACCGCACCTTCCCGGATTTCGGGGCCTTCTCCACTCGCCTCATCGCGCCGTCCGGCTGACGGGCTGCGTTCGCGAGCGACCGGCGGACGTGGATCCGCTGAAGCCCGAAGTCGACGTCGCGCCAGCGAAGGGCGAGTAGCTCGCCGAGCCGGAGGCCGGTCATCGCCGCGGTCAGGATCAGGGCGCGCTCCTCGGGCCTATCCATCCCGTCGGCGACCAGCCGGACCTCGTCGGGCGTGAGCGTCCGGAACTCGCCCGAGTAGCGGACCGGCGGCCGGTCGACCAGCTCCCCCGACGCCGGGTTCCGGTCGAGTCCCCACACGCGGGCCGCCCGCTTGAAGATCGCATGTAGGACGACCAGATGACGGACGACGGTTCGGTTCGATAGGCGCCGACTGCCGTCTGGCCTCTTCATCGCCATGAGGGCGTCGCGGTACGCCTCGATCTCATGATGCGTGATCGAGGCGACGTCTCGCTCCCCGAAGCGCGGGAGCAGGTATCCGGCGATGACGCCCTGGTAGTCGCCGATCGTCGACGGCTCGCGCTCGCGCACGTCCGCGACGTATCTGAGGAACTCGGCCGCCGCGTCGGCGAAGGTGGCGCCGGTCCGTCTCGTCGCGGCGAGCGTGCCGCGATCGGCTTCGGCCAGCATCCGGCGAAGTGCCGCCTCGGCGGACCGCTTCGTGAAGTATCCGGCGGGCGGTCGCCCCCGCTCGGTCCAGGCGGGTCCGAGCTTCTTCACGACTTGGCGGCCGCCGGATCCGCCGACGCGAATGCGGGCGTACCAGGCTCTCCCGCGCTTGCGCGCGACGAGTGCGACGTGCCCGGTAGACGGGCTAGGGTTACTGCTGCTCATGGAGGTGACGCTCCTTGGGCCGAGCCCCCGGCCGTTTCAGCGGCGCGGGGGCGACTTGGTGAACGGGTTACTGCTCCAGGAAATCCTCGATCTCCTCGATCGTCATCAGGGCGAGCCCGCTGACGATCTTGTCCTTCGTGGGGTCGACGAGAAGCCAACAGGAGTCCCGTGGGAGCGCCTTCACAAGCTCCAAACCGCGGCGCTTCGCCTCGCGGCGCGATCGGTTCTCTCGGGTCTTCTCGGCGTTCGTAACCATTGAACGCCAGTATAACACAGAACGATGTCAATCAGTATAACTCAGAACGTGTTTACGCCGGTTTCTCCGCGATTTCGTACGTAACTAGTCTATACTGGGGGATCAAGAAGTACCCCGGCGAAACAAAGGACACGTACGACATGGCTCTCCCAGCACTTTCCGTAACCAGCCCGTCGATCGGAGAAAGCTCGTGCCAGGAGAGATCATCGACTCGGAGTTGTCGCGGCTCCTGACGCCGCGCGAAGTGGCGGACCTCCTTCAGGTCCGCGTGTCATTCGTCTACCGCTTGGCCAGGGAGGGTCGCGTCCCCGTCGTGCGCCTGGGCGAGCGCTACGTCCGGTTCGACCGCGGGGCACTTGAACGCTGGATCGCCGAGAGGGAGCAGTCATCGTGATCCCAGCGCAGGCGCCCTGCACGTCGTCGCTCGACGCGCTCTCGCGGCGCGCGAGGGACGCTCATGCCGAGGTCCGGCGTCAGATGGCGGGAGCGCTCCGCAGCGCCGTCGCGGCGGGCGAGGCGCTTCTGGAGGCGAGAGCTCAGCTCAGGCACGGCGAGTGGCTGCCGTGGCTAGAGGCGGTCGGAATCCCCCGCCGGACTGCGTCTCGATACACGAGGCTGGCGTCCGAATGGGCCACGCTGGCCCATTTGCCCGACGAAGCGACCGTCACTGAGGCGCTGGACGTGCTGGCCGGTAAGCGCGCGCAGAAGCGGAAGCCCCGGTGGACGGACGCCGAGATCGACCGTGCCTTTCGCGGTGTCGAGTCGTTGCCCGCTCAGCAGGAGGGGCAGTACTACGAGGCTGTCGGAAGCGACCCCGGGTGGGCCACGAAGCGCGCGCTCGCCCGGGTTAAGGAGGCGATCGCGGCGGCCGAGCTGACGCCGGACGGCGATGTCGTCCTGCGGCACTTGACCGCAGCATCCGTCAAGCTTGCCGAAAAGGGGTCAGCGGTGATCTCGGAGAGCGAAGCGATCTTCCGGCCGCAAGATCGACCGCGCGCACGCGGCGATCCGCACGCTCGCGCAGTTCGTCGCGAGCGTCGCACGAGAGCAGGACTGCGGGTTCTTCTCTGCGATGTGGGGCCTTCACGAGGACGGACCGCGGATCTGCGTCACCTACGACGCCGAGCGCGATCCGGAGTCCGTCGCGGCGTCGAGCTGCACCAGCGAGGGCGGGACGAGCCTGCGAGCGCGTCCCGCTCGACCACCTGGGCGTGCGACTCGACGGAGGCCCGAACGTCGACGACGCCGCGTCGTACGTGCGCGCCGCGCTCGCCGAGCTAGACACGCTGACGATGGAGGGCGTGGCCCGGTAACCGCCCGTAGAACAAGCTACGCCCCCGGACGACGAAGCGGGGGCGCAGCGAGAAAGCCGGTGAGTAAGACTGGCTCCGGGCGGCGGTCTAGCTCCCGGGGCGCAACGGAAGGATCATGTAGGTGTCGCTCGTACATCGCAAAGAACAGGTCGGCGACTACGTCGATTTCATCGCGTGCCACGGATGCCGGGCTGTCTACGGGGTCTCCCAGCTGGACGACATGGACCGCAGCGAGCGCGGCGACCTCGTCTGCCGAGAGTGCGGTGCCGGTGGGTTCGTCGAACATCGCAAGGGCTGCTGAGCCGTCGGCGACAGGTATCCCGATGCGCTCGCCGACGACTGGACGCCAATCCCGCGCGCCCTCTACAGGCATGCTCGACGGCTCTGGGCTGGACGCGACGGACGTCGCGCTCATCGGCGCACTGGAACTCAATCGCCATCCAATGGGCTGAGTCGAAGATCTACCCGAGCGTCGGGACGATCGCCGACGAGGCGGCCGTCCCTACTGCACCGCGCGGCGTCGCCTCGAAGCGCTGGAGCGGAGCGGACTGCTCGGCCGCGCGAGGGAGAGGCGAAGCGGCCGGTTTGACGGCTACGTCTACGACCTCCAGCCGCTCTGGAACCGCTTGGCGGAGATCGAAGCCGCGGCGAGGCCGAGCGACGCGCAGCGGTCGAATCCGACCCCGCCAGCGGCCATTCTGACCCCTGGACCAGCGGCCACTCTTGCCCCCCGAAGAAGAAGTACGGGGCAGGAAAAACAGAACTTCCGCTCTTGCGAGCGGCGTCATCGCCGGCCCCGCGGACGACGACGTCGACGAGGGCTTATGCCCCGAACGACTACGTCGACGACCTGGCCGCCGTGCGCCGAGCACGACAACTACGAGCACTTCCGCCGTCTCATCGAGGAAGAGCGCGAGCGCGGCTCGATCATCGTTCGCGAACCACCCGCCGCCAGCCGATGATGGGCCGTTCAAGCCGTCTAGGTCTGCTCGGGGGCGTATCTCGCGGCCGTAGCGGCTCCTCAAGCCGTCGTACTGGACGGGAACTGCCTGCAAGCGTCGGGAATTTGCTCCGTAGCTATCCGATGAGTGATCGAGATAGCTCTTATGCGCTTGCCAACAGGCGCACCCAAGCGTCTAGGGCGCCCGCCGACTCACGGCGCGTATGCCTCAGCGAGTCCGCCCGCGCACCGAGAGCGAGCCGAGCAGATCACGGCGCTGCTGATGTCGCTGCCTCACACGATCGAGGCGGACCGCCTCGCGGCCGAGGAGTGCGGTCGCCTGGCCGCGCTGCTTGAGTCGATCGACGCCGACATCGCCGAGCGGGGTGCGGTCACGGGTCGCGGTCACGCGCCGAGGCGGATCCTCGACGTACGGGCTCGCTACTCGAAGGAGCTTCGGACCTGGCTGGAGGCGTTCGGCGGGACTCCGGCGTCGCGAGCGGAGTGGGCGAAGGCGATGGCCGAGGGCGCGAGCCTCGCCGACGAGATTGCGCGTCGACGTCGGGAGCAGGATGGCTGACGATCGCCGCGCGACTCTGGAGGCGATCGCCTACGGCTCGGACGCGAGGATCTCGCCGAGCGACCGCATCCGGGCGATTTGAGCAAGTCGAGCCGCTTCCGGTCCCTGCGTCGGAGCGCGAGGCGCCGCTCTCGCCGGACGAGGTCCGCGAGGAGCTGGAGTTGCTCCGGGCGATGTGCGATGGGGCGCTCGCCATCATGGGCGGCCCGGAGGTGATCGAGCCGCCGGTCGAGGTCGACGAGCTACGCGAGATCGTCGATCTTCAGCAGGAGCTCATCGGGCGTCTCGAAGCGCGGCTCGCCGGGCGCGAGCGCGATCTTCAGCGCCTCACGGTCCATCGCCGACTGCTGGCCGCGCTGGAGGGCGTCGCGTGATCGCTGAGCTTCGCCGTCGGGTCGCCGCGCGCCTCGCCGAGCTGGCCGAGCCCGAGCGGCTCTCCGCTGATGTGCGCAGCCCGGGCGTCGCGACGTCCGCTAGACCGCTCGCGCCGAACGCGGGGCGGGCGAAGGAACTGGGCAACTGCGACTCGCGGCGGGTCCTGGAGGAACGGAATGAGTTACCGAGACCCTGGAGGCAGCCATGCCTGATCTGACCCTGGAAGAGATGCTCGCCCGGCTCGACGGCGAGCTACGAGCGATGAAGAACCCCGGCGGCTCGCGCTATATCGGAGCCGGAGCGGACCCCGACGTCGCCGCTCACGTCGCCGCTGGCGGCAGCGTGAAGCGCGGCAGCGGGACTCCGCACGAACGGCGACTGGGCCTGGGGGACGAAGTCGGCGGGCGGCGACCGACGGATCGTCGAGCCCGGTCACGGAGGAAGGGCAGCGGAAGTCGCTGGCCAAGGCGATCCTGGCCGTCCGCGACCATCGGACGGACGGGACTCACGCCGGTCTGGGCCGACAAGGCGCTTGCCGAGGCGACCGACGCGCGGGCGGATACCTGTTGGAGCCCGAGATCGCTCAGGACGTGATGATGCTGATCCGGAACCGCGCGGCGACGCTCAAGCTCCGCGTCACGACCGTCAACCCGCGCTCGAAGCGTACGACCTGCCTGGTCTGGCCGCGGGCGCGTCGGCCGCCTGGCTCGCCGAGAACGCGGCGCTGCCGGCTGGAGCGCAGACGTTCCAGATCGCTGCGCAGATGGTCCCGCGGCCGCTCGGCGGCCTCGTCGCGATCAGCAATCGCCTGCTCGCCGACGCAGTCGCCGAGAACCAGTGGAGCGCCGGATCGGTCGACGACGTCATCAAGCGGGACATCGCAGACCTGATCGCCGTCACGCTCGACAACGGGCTCATCAACGGCGGGTCGAACGCGCCGACCGGGATCCTCAACACGACCGGCACGACGGCGCTCGCGGGCGTCACGATCCCGACCAACGGGTTCTCACTTGCGTCGCCGCCGGGTGGCACGAGCCGTACTCGCTCCTCGTCGCGATCGTCAACTCCCTCCGGCAGGCGAACATGCCGTTCGGCAGCCCGGGCTGGCTGTTCGCCCCGCGGACGCTTCAGTCGCTGTGAGACCTGACCAACTCGATCGGGGAGCCGCTCCTCGCCTCGGCGGGACTGCTCACGATCAACGCGACGGACGGGACCTCCGGGACGCTGCTCGGCTACCCGTTCTTCACCACGAACAACATCGGTGACGGCAATGACGTACGGGACCGCGAACAACGCCTCCACGATCGTCTTCGCCTCGGACTGGTCAGAGGCGTTCTTCGGCGACTGGCAGAGCTTGGCGATCGAAACTCCTCGAACGAGGCGAGCTACACGCCGGACGGCGGCACGACCTGGATATCAGCTCTTCCAGTCGATGCAAACGTTCACCCGCGCGACCGCCTGGTGCGACTTCACGATCCGACGCCCGGCGGCGTTCTGCATCGTCAAGGGCATCCTGCCGTAGCAGCCTGCACGGCCCGCTAGCGTTCGGGGCGGAGTGAAACCGGTGGAACGACCAGTGCCGCCGCCACTAGGGGCGGCGTCGTTGCTCGGTACTAGCCGACCGGGGGTGGCGGCGATGGCTGTAGAGGCAGATCGGCGACGACGATCGCCTCACATGGTGGGATGTCGGCGGCCCACCGTGGCGCGAAATCGGCCGTGGGGCGTTTGAGGTCGTCCCAGGGTGATGAGTGGAAGCCGTGGGCGGCGCAGAACAGCTCCGCGCCAAACTGCGTCACCTGAAACGTCACGGCGTGTTCAGGCCACACAACGTTCTTGATCGTCCGAAGCATCTCCGGTGTTCCCATGTTCCATCCGGATCCGAGGCCGCTCCCCAGCAGGTCAGCTCGCGAGAGCCCGTTCATGATGTGCGAGACCGCACCGATGTATCGTCGACCCGGTCGAATCCGGGATGCTGACTGCGGTGAGAAGATACCTGTCGACACAGCCAGGTTCACGATCCGATTCCTCGCATCGCCAACGTGAAGGTCGATTTCTGGATGGGCCGCAATCACGGTCTGCGCGGCGCGATACAGGACGTAGTGTCCGCGCACCTGGAAGCTCGACAAACTGTCGAGCACATCAATCGATGCTGCACTCCGATCGTCCTGGCCGCCAACCGAGCGCGACAACGCAGGGCCCCGGCGAAATGCTCGCACGTAGCACTCATCCTCGACGAAAGAGCCTTCATCGAGCACGCCATTTAGAACGCGCGGTGGCACCGCGCCGTGTTGTCGAGCCGTCCTGGTCGATCTTCCTTTCCGCGGCATCGAAGATCTGCTGGATGTTGTTCACCCGGCGTTGGGTCCAGGTCTTTATCTCCCCATCGCCCACGTAGTCCGCTGTGGGGCCGAGCAGCTTGAGGGTAATCGCCGAGGGGCCCAGTAGACCGATGCCCGTGCCCACATCCATGCACGCAAGGTAGTTCGGCACCCGGACGGTTCGCGGGTGTGCTTCCGAGCCCTCGATACACGTCGGATACATGGCGCGGACGCTGGAGGCCACGCCGAATAACGAAAGCCCCGCTAAGCGGGGCTTTACTTAGAGGCGACGACCGGAATCGAACCGGTGTAGACGGCTTTGCAGGCCGCTGCGTAGCCACTCCGCCACGTCGCCGCGGCTGCGAAGAGTAGCGCCGCGGCCCGCGCGGCCCAGCGCGCCGGCGGCCGTTCTGCGCGGTTCAGGACCCGATCGTCGACGGACTTCGCACATCACGTGCCCCGACCAATCGAGTGGCTCGACCTGCGACGTACTTCTGAGCGGAGACCGTGATCGCGGTTTCGAAGCCCCGCTTGAGCGCCGTCGCCACCTGTCGCAGGCTGCTTGGGCTGCTCCCGGCCAGGACGCGCCAGGACCTGATGTGCGTGGCGCCGTTCCAGCTCGCATATACGGTCACCTTGGCGGCCACGCCGGGAGGCGGCGATCGCCGGCGGTGGTTGCCGGGTTCCCGCTCCAGGGGAAGCGATAGGCGCGGTAGCTCGGCGTTCCCGCCACGAACCGGGCGTTGAACATGACTCTTCCCGCTCGAGTTGTACTCGGTGAGCCACGGCTGCTGGCCCCAGCCCAGGAACTCGTCGCTGGTTGGGGAGCTGCTGCACGTTGCCCTCGAAGTTGGTCGAGATCGCCGGCGACGGCGCAGTAGGCCGTGACCTGGTGCGCGGTCATGTTCTTGAGGTTCAGCTGGAGCTTGAGCCCGCGCGACTGCGCTGTGCACCCGCGGCGGCCCGGCGCTGTCGTCGAACAGCGTGATGTACTGGTCGTTGCGCGCGCGCGGGCGGACGTCGTGCTGGAAGGCCCAGTACGTGCCCGGCGCGAGCTTGAAGCTCGAGTGCTTGCCGCCGAGCTCCCAGATGGTCGCGCCCGTCTGGTGGTTGACCTTGTAGGCAGCCCAGGTGTTGCGCGCCGGAGATCAGCAGCGAGCCGTCATCGTCGAGCGCGACCGAGTTGACGTGGAAGTAGTCGAACGGCGAGTACGCGCTGCTGCGGCAGGTGCGAATAGGAGTAGCTCAGCGGCACGTGGTCGAGGCTGTCCCACTGGAACAGCACGAGGCCGGTGGGGATGTCGATCTCCTGCACCACCGCGTCGAACACGACCTGCCTGCTCGGGCCCGTGGATCCGAGGTCGCGTTCAGGTACACGGGGAAGTAGGCGGTGATCAGCGCCGTGCCCTGCGGAGTCAGCTGGAACTCGTGCTCGTCCGCCTGCAGGCCGTTGCCGCCATTGACCACGGCGATCTGCTGGTAGGCCGAGTTATAGATCACGTCCTGTCCGAGCCCGATGCCGGCGGATGACGTCACCCTGCCACCACGTGAGGACCGGCTGTCCGTGGTAGCTCTGGACCCGGAAGTCGCTCGCCGAGTCCACGCCCGCGAGCGGCTTGAACCAGATCAGGTTGCCGTACGGGTCGAAGATCATCGGCCCGTCCTGGACAGGCCCGTACTGCGGCGACACGAAGAGGTCGCCGGGGGCTACCCCGCTGCTTCTGGTGAACCGTGACCTTGAGCGCGTCCGGGACGAGGTCGTTGCGCGACTGGAAGAGCTGCACGTCTCCGCGCGACGCGGTCGGCCGCCGGCCAGTGGTAAGGGCCTGGGCAGTCCGGCCGGCGTGGCGATCGTGAAGCTGAACGTGCCGTTGCTCGCGCCGATGACGTTGAGCGATGTCTGCACCGTCACGGTCTCGCCCGGCGTGAATGGCGCGGACGGGATGAAGCTCCCGCCCCGCCCGTCGGAGTCGGCCCTCGATCGTCCCGGTGTGAACGCCGCTGCTCGAGCCGGTGACGACGATCGATCCGATCTGCCTCACCGAGATGCCGCGGAACGTGATCTGGGTCTGCGGGGCCGCGAACTGGGTGCCCGGAACCGGGAACACCCACACCGGGGGAGCCCTGAGCCAGCGCCGTCCCGGCCGACGCCGGGCAGCGCCAGCGCACACAGCGCGAGCACGACCGCGCCGAGCCGTAGGACCACCGGGCTCACGGCGCGGTTCTCACGAATCCCTGACCGCACGAACATGCAGAACACGCTTAGATCTGATTAGTTGCGGACGCGCGGCCGGACCCAGGAGGGCCGCAGAGATCGGCTACGACGCCCGTCGACAGAATGTAGTACCTGTCTCGGGCGGACGCCGGGCCGGCCGCCCCGGCCCCGGCCCGCGGGGCGTTGGCGACAACCCGAATCACCGCTTCGCGCGCGGAGGGCGAGGCTATACTCGCGGCTCGCGCGCGGCTGTAGCTCAGTTGGCTAGAGCGTCTGCTTGCCATGCAGAAGGTCGAGGGTTCGAGTCCCTTCAGCCGCTCCTGCAGAAAGCCCCGCAAATCGCGGGGTTTTTGTTGTCTCGGACCTCAGGTGACCGCCGGTTTTCCCGATTGGGCGTCAACACGGGGCATCAGATACCGGGTCCATGACGCGCGCGTGAACGTAAGCGCGGTCTGGTCCGCGACCTCTGCGGCCCGGAGGAGCCGTCGGGAGGCATCGCGAAGACGTCCCCTAGTCCTCCCTCAAGACGTCCCAACTTGTCCCCCGTGGAAACCCGTGAGGACGGTCAGAGCTTTGATGTCAGCGGGTACCGCTCGGCGTGCTCAAGATCGAGTCAAGCGCAGGGATCGGTTCGCACTTGAGCGCCACCCGGCGATAATGCTGAAAGGAAAGCGCGACCAGGTGGAGCGATGGTGACACGGTCAAAAGGCGTTGGTGAGCCCGTCGCTCCGGAGGGCGGCGAGGTGGCCGGTCGCCGACTGAGCCTTCGCCGCCGGTCGGCGACGGGATTGCGGCGGTTCTGGCGCGTGATGATGGAGGCCAACGTGACCGGTTCCTCGGCGATGGTCGCCTATAACATGCTGCTGGGCGTGGTTCCCGTCGCGCTGGTGGCGCTGTTCGTCGGCGGTCAGGTCCTCTCCAGCCACTCGGTGCAGCAGAGCGTCCTGCGCGACCTGCGCGGCATCTTCCCCGGGGCCGACGCGCAGACGCTGGATTCGCTGCTCGACCAGATCCAGAGCTCAACCACCAGCACCGGCGTGCTCGCGTTGCTGGCGAGTCTGTGGCTCGGGTCCTCGTTCTGGGGAGCGCTCGACACCGCGTTCGCGCGCATCTACCGCTGCAGGCCGCGCCCGTGGTTTAAGCCGAAGCGGTTCGCGTCGGGATGCTGATCGTGGTGCTGCTGTTCATGATCGCGACGGTCGCCGTGCCGGCGGTGCAGAGCATCCTTAAGGCGGGCGCCTCGGCGCTGCCATTCGACCTCGCGCGGGTGACTGGCGCGGTCTATGCGATCTCGCTGCTCGGCAGCCTCGCGCTGCTGTTCGGCAGCCTGGCGGTGATCTACGCGCGCGTCCCCAACCGGCCGGTGCGCTGGAGGGCCGTGTGGCCGGGGGCGCTGGGCGCGACGATCGCGATCGGCGTGGTCGACTTCGCGTTTCCGCTTTATCTGACCAGCATCTCCACGATCGCACGGTTTGGCACCACGATCGTGTTCATCCTGATCATGCTCGGCTGGTTCTACGTCGTCGCGTTGGTGATTCTCAGCGGCGCGATCGTCAACGCGATGCGGCTGGGCGTGGATGGCTGACTGGTGGGCGACTCCTTGCGCTCCCGATGCCCGGGTCTGCAGCGTCGCGCCGGCACACCGGGCATGACATGAGTCGCTATGGTCGGGTTGGCGTGCTGCCGACATCGGCGGCTCCACATTGCCGATATGGGCGGTACGCTGACGTGACGCTCAGGCACGACATCGTCGAGAAGATCCGAGACGCCGGGAGCTTCGGCGATGGTCGCAAGCCTTCACTGGCTGCCGTCGGGCAGCCACGTCCGCGAGCTCGCGCCGGCGTCCAAGGATCCTCGCCAACACCGCGCTTGCCGCGCAACTGCTCGGCGCGCCGCCGGGCCGAATGCAGCCTCGGACGTTCGTGGGCCGCCGCTGGTGGACGCCCACCGCCGGCGCGGGCGTAGCGCCGCTCCCCCAACAATCCTCGCGTCTCGGGTGACTCCGGCCCGCGGGAAGCCCCATCCGGAATGGGTCCGTCCGGGCGAGCCTGAGCGGGCGGACGGACGCGGCCTCCTGTACGTCGGCCGCCGCGGGCACGAGCTCTCCGGTGACAAGGCCGGTGTCGCATGTCACCTGGTCGATCACGTCGAAGGCGCGGCCGATCCGGTGGGGCGAGTCGATCACGATCGTGACCACCGGAACGTGACGCCGGATTTGGAGCAGGCGATCCCCATGAGGGGCATGGTCGCCATGGAAGCCCCAGATGCCGCGCAGGCTGGTGGCGCCGGCGGCCCTCTCCTCGCGGAGCGCTCGGACGAGGGCGACGTGGACCGGTGAGCCTCGATACTTGGCCTGCTCGGACGTGTAGACCATGAGCTTCTGCCAGACGGGCAGCCCGGACGGGTCGGTCGGGGCGATCTCGCGCGGCCGCGACAGGAGCTCGCCGTCTCGCTTCAGGACCTGGACACGCTCGAGCGTGAACAGCGGGCGCGTGAGCAGCGCCGCCAGCTCGGGCAACACGGCGGCGATGCGCGAGCCCGATCCGACCGCGATGATCATCAGCGGGACGTTGGCGTTGCGACCGAAGAAGCGTGCACGCTCGCGCTGTCCGCGCAGCGTGCCATCGACTCCGAGCAGCACGGTCGCGCCGGCGATCCCGCGGCGGTGGAGCAGCTCGCAGATCGCAGTGAAGGCGGGCTCACGCTGCGCCCGCTCCTGACGGCCGACGTAGATGGTGAGCTTCGTCGCCTCGTCCAGCTCCTCGGGCACATCCGCTGCCGCGCTGTCCTGCACGAGCAGCCGTGCGCGCTCGAGCGTGACGAGCCCATGTCGCTTGATCGACATCAGCTCGTCGAGCAGCGCTTCGATCCGGGCCCGTGTGTCGAGTGCGACCGACACGATCGGAAGGTCCTCCGAGAGCGTGAGCAGCCGGTCCGTGCGGAGGTGGTGCTTGCGTCCGAATCCCTCTGCGCCGCGCAGCAACAGGCTGACCTGGACCGCACGGCGGCCGTACAGGTCGAGTAGCTCGTCGGCGACCAAGCCGCGTTCGGTCCGGTGGCGCTCGCCGAAGTAGGTCGTGAGCTTTACGCAGTCCGCGTTCACAGCTGCGCCCCGATCGACCGGCCGAGTGCGGCCGCGAGCAGCCCGAGCACGAGACTCACGGCCAGGTTCGCGAACGCGCGCGCCAGCTCGCCCTCTTCGACCAGCCGCTGGCTCTCGAGCACCCACGTGGAGAACGTGGTGAACGAGCCGATCGTGGCGGCCCCGATCAGGGTGGCGGCGTCGCCGGTCACCGCAAGCCCGGTGATCAGCCCGAGGATGAGTGACCCGCTCAGATTTACCACGAGGGTTCCGAATGGAAAATCGCCGAGCAGCCTGCGCGAGACGGCACCGTCGAGCACGAAGCGAAGGATCGCGCCGCCGCCACCGAGGGCCGCGACGGCTACCCACACGGCGACGCTCATCGGATCGTCCGCGCGCGCCGCACGGCCGCGCTCGCCAGGTGGACGGCCCCATAGCCCGCCAGGATGCTCGCCGCCGCGTAGCCGGCGGCGGTCCCATAGCGGCCGACGTCGATCATCTTGAGCAGCTCGATCTGCATCGTCGAGAAGGTGGTGAGTGCGCCGCACAGACCCGTTCCGAGCAACGGGCGCCGGTAGGTGGACAGCGGGAGGCGCTCCTGAAGGCGAGTCACGAAGTAGCCCAGCGCAAACGCGCCCGCCACGTTGATCGCCAGCGTGATCCACGGCCACGCCGGTGCACCGGCCACCGGGAGCTTCGTCAGGGCGACGCGCGCAAGGGCGCCGACAGCACCGCCGAGGAAGATGGCCAGGAGCTCGCGTCGGTCGTATCGGCTCATCGTCGGCGGTGGCGGCGACGTCAACCATTCGGGCAGTATCGGCATCGAGACGGCCTGTGCTCCTTTCGCGCGTAGTACTGCGTGCGATAGAAGCCATCAGCCGGGACGCCGGCAGTTCGGGAGACCGGCGGCCTCCACGCCAGAGCTTCATCTGGCGCGAGGAACAATACCCAAGTGCGTTCGCAGCGCGTCGGCCTCGATTGCCTTCCCGAGGCTGGACGATGGGCAAGGCGAGTGAGTCGGGAAACGCCTGGCGGTCGCTGCGGCGACTCGCCGAGATGCATCGTCAGCCGGCCCGCTAGGACGACGAACCCGACGCCCACTCCGGTGCGTAGGACGCGAACAGTGGGCTTCGCAGTTGCCGGGCGATCGCGCGCGCCGCCGCCGGGTAGTGCGCCAGGGCCAGCGCCCCGGTCGTCTTGTAGCCCTGGTTGTACATCAGCATTCGCACGCGCACGTGGCCGCGCACCCAGGCGAACAGCTCGTTGACGAACGACGGACTGTCGGCGCCCCAGATCGCCCACTCGCCGAACACGAATGGCTTACCGCGGAACTGGGCGTAGAAGCTGTTCAGGCCGGCGAAGTTCGGATACATGGAGTAGAAGTCGGTCCCCACCCAATCCACGTACGCGCCGCCGGGGTAATACGCCCGCGGGGCGTTCTGGGGCGTGTCGGGCGCGCCCGCCACCTGCGGCACCCACAGCATCGCCACCGGGGCGCTCGGGAGGCTGCTTGCGGAGGATTTGACGGCCGGCATCCGCAGAGCCCGCAACCGGGCGTCGAGGGCGCGCACCGAGCCTCCGCGCAGAATCAGCGTGATCCGCCGCCAGGCCTGCTTGAACGCGCGCGTGGAGTGGTCGGCCCCGCGGAAGCTGCCGTTCTCGTTGTAGGCGCTGTACGGGTTCCAGTACGCGTCCATCTCGGCGAACAGCCGCACGTACACGGGCTGACCCCGCTGCGCGAGGTAGGCCCCGAGCCACTCGAGCCAGGGATCGCTCTGACCGCGGGCGATCGCGCCCGGCGAGATGACTTCGCCCCCCGAGGGCGTGATCGTCTGGATTGCGAGCATCGCGCGCGAGCGGTTCTGCGCCGCCGGCGCGAGCGCCCAGTCGACGGTCCCGCCCCAGGTGATGAACTCCTGGAAGACGGCGGCGTGCGCGTCGGTCTCCTGCTCGTAGGTCTGCGGGTCGCCGGCCGTGATGCCGGCATAGAGCCGGCCCGCGGGCGGGAGGTAGAGCGACGCTCGCGAGACCTGAGGGAGCGCCCCGAGCAGCACGCAGGCGAGCGCGAGCGCGCCGGCAGAGAGGGCGAGGACGGGACGCATCCCTACGGTCATCGGAGCACGCGGCGCCGGGCTTTAGCGACCCGGGCGCCGGCGTGCCCCGAGACCGATACTGCGGCTACTGGCCCTGCTTGACGCCCGGCTCGCCGAGCTCGAACTGGATCGGGTACGTCGGCGTGGCGCCCGGCGCGTTGGCCGACCGGCGGTACTTGCCGAGCGGGAACAGGACGCGCCCGAACGTGCTGGCGAGCATCATCGCGCTCGCGGCGTAGAACGCGGTGAAGGCCGAGGCCATCGTCACATAGCCTCCGGCCTTCTCCCAGCCGCTTCCGCCCACGGTGTAGAAGACGCCGAGCAGCGCGACTCCGACCCACAGCGGCGCGAGCACGGCGGTGATGGCCAGGCTCTCACCGAGCGAGGCGATCATTCCGACGAGCGTGACCGCGGCCAGGGCGTAGAACCAGTAGCCGAGCTCGGGCACGGCGGCATGGGGCGCCGGGGCCGGGATCAGCTTGAGCGCGATCATGAAGTTGAGGAACCCGTAGCCGAGCCAGAATGCTCCCCAGATACCGTGGATCGCGGTGGCCAGGCCGTCGCGTGCCTTGTATGCCCACAGCGCCGCCGCGCCCTGGGCGATGCCGCCCGCCGCGGTGGCGAACGGGAAGATCAACAGCGGCGAGTTGGCATTGCCATACCAGCCGACCTGATGCGCGGTGACCATGAACGTCGCCACCGCAAATCCGTACAGACCGAGGATCGAGGGCGCCGCGATCGGCTGGAGAAAGACGCGGGCGTGGTTGCGCCACTCGTTCAGCTCGGCCGCGACGCCGTTTCCGGACGCTCGCGCCATCTGGTGTGTTCCGGTACTCACTGTGCCACCTCCTAGGGGCGGATCGTAAGTTCTCACTGTGTCGCCGAAGGCGTCACGACACAGTGATTACCGCGCACGGAGGCGAGCTCCGGGAGGCGGTTAGCCCGATGACAGGCTGACGCCGCCGGCTGTTCGCGGAGTGACACAGGCGGCACGCCCGACGTGGCTCGAGCGCGCGAGCGGGTCCGGGTCGGTCAGCTCGATCACGAGCGAGGACCACGAGAACGACTTGGCTCCCATGCCCTCTCCCGTGTACGGGTCGTAGTACTCGCGCAGGCCGGCGCCCGCCACCGCGCCTGCCACCCGCCGCCCGAGCTCCTCGGCCTCATCCGTGTAGCCGAGCCTGACCAGCCCAAGCCAGAGCAGCCACGCTGCGTTGATCCACGTCGGTCCGCGCCAGTAGCGCCGCAGGAACAGCAGCCGGTCGCGCCGCGAGAACCGCGGCTCCTGCGCCGACACCGACGGCGGCGGCACCGGCAGCCAGAACCTTCGCGGATCGAGCAGGTGCTCCTCCACGAGGCGGCGGCCGACGTCCTCGGGCAGGTCGGGCAGCGCCAGGGGCGAGAGCGCCGCCCAGGTGACCACCGGGTGACGCGTCGTCGTCCGGCCCCCGCCCTTGCGAACGATCTGGTGAAACAGCCCGGTCCGCTCGTCGTAGAGCCGTTCGAGGATCTTCGGCGTAATCGACTCGCGTCCGAGCGCCAGCCGCGAGAGCCCGTGCAGCACGTTCGTGGCGGTCCCGCAGACGATCGGCCCGCCGGCCTCGTCGATGCGTCGGATCGAGAAGTCGAGCCGGCGGTTTCGCCGGACGAGCAGCGGGAACCCGGGCATCCCGTCGGCGTGCCAGCCGAACGCGGAGTCGAACTTGGGCGAGGCGTCGAGCCCGGACTCGTCGGGTTGGATGATCCAGATCAGGCCGTCGTCGTCGATCCCGCGCTCGCGCTCGATCCAGTCCTGGTGGCGGACGATCTCGGGGACCCGCGCGGGATCGCCGACCGCGATCCGCCAGGCCCAGGCGAGCAACGGCGGCTGGATCGTCGCGGTCATGAAGTCGGCCCGTGAGCGGATGTTGTAGAAGAGCGAGCGCAGCCGGCTCACCGGGGAGGCCCAGAAGATGGTGTGTCCGATGAAGCCCTCGGGCGTGGCCGCGGCGAGCAGGCTCTCGAGCTCGCCGCGCGCCCGCTTCGGATCGAAGCGGCGCCACGCGATCGCCGCGAAGCACGAGTCCCAGTACCACTGCCACGGGTAGCGGCCGCCGCTCGGCGCGGTGTAGCAGTACCCCACGCCGTCGCGCTCGCCGTGGCGCCAGTTGCCCCGCAACGTCGTCTCGCAGAGCCGGTGTAGCGCGGCACTCACCGCCGCGCTCGCGCGAGTGTCATCAGTGGCTGGAGCGGACCGCCGCCGCGCCCGCACCCACGGCCGCGGCGCCCAGCCCCGCGAGGACGAGCCCCCGTCGCTTGGCCACCTCGTACTGGGGACTGAAGCCGTGCGCCTGCTCGTCGAACGGCCCGTGCGCGCCGCGATCCTCCTCGACGGGCTCGAACAGGTTGTCGTGCCCGGAGGGGTCGAGGTCGTCCCCGGTCATCTGCGACTTGTAGCCCGACCGCGCCAGATACCGGTCCAGCAGCCACGGCGCGACGCGCTCGCCGAGGATGTTCATCACCGTGGGGATGCCGACATACACCTGGCGACGCTTGTGGTGGGCCGCGTAGTGGATCGCGTCGGCCGCCACCTCGGGCTGGTAGATCGGCGGCACGGGCATCGTCTGCTTGGGAAGCTTGGTGCGGCCCCACGTGAACTGGGTCGTATTGACGCCGGGCAGCTGGATCATCGACACCTGCACCTTCGACTTGTGGTGCAGCAACTCGGTGATGACGCTCTCGGTGAAGCCCTTGCAGGCGTGCTTGGCGCCGCAGTAGGGTGACTGGAGCGGGATGCCGCGGTAGGACATCGCCGAGCACACCTGCACGAGCGATCCCCGGTCGCGCGGGACCATCCGCTTCAGCGCGGCGCGCGTGCCCCACACCATCCCCAGGTAGCTGACCTCGGTGGCGCGCCTGAACTCGTCCGGCTCGATGTCCAGGAACTCGGCGTACACGGTCACCATCGCGTCGTTGACCCACACGTCGATCGGGCCGAAGGCGTCCTCGACGGAGGATGCGGCCGCCTCGACCTGGTCGTAGTGGGACACGTCGAGCGGGAGCACGAGCGCTTCCCCGCCGGCCTGCTCGACCTCGCGGGCGGCCGCCTCGAGCCCGCGCCGGCCGCGCGCGATCAGGCCGATGCGCGCGCCCTCGCGGGCGAACTTGCGCGCCGTGGCACGTCCGATTCCGCCCGAGGCGCCGGTGATGATCACAGTCTCGTTCTGCTTTGGCATGACCGACCGCTACCCGGCAGATCGCCGGCGATGCCGGTCCCCGGCGTGCGATGTTCGAGCCAGAACAATCGGCCGGGCGTGCGATCAGCGCATGGGTACTCATGCGGCGATGGCCCGCACCGTGCAGCGCTCCGATGGCTACCTGCCGATCGAGGACTACGGGGCGATCGGCGACAGCCGGTCGCTGGCCCTCGTCGGCCTCGACGGGACGATCGACTGGATGTGCCTGCCCGAGCTCGACTCCCCGAGCGCGTTCGGCGCGATCCTCGATCCCGAGCGGGGCGGACGGTTCGTCCTTCAGCCGGCCATCCCGTTCACGAGCGAGCGCCGCTACTTGGAGCGCACGAACGTGCTCGAGACGACGTTCGAGACCGACCGGGGTCGCGTGCGGGTGACCGACGGGCTCACGATCGACAACAGCCAGGCGGCGCCCTGGCGCGAGCTCGTGCGCAAGGTGCGCGGGGCTGGCAGGGCGGGTGCCGATGGAGTGGCGCTGCCAGCCGCGGCTCGACTACGGCCGGTGCGTGCCGCAGATCGAGCGCCGCGAGCAGGCAATCGTGATCCGCGGCGGCGGGGTGCAGGTCGCGTTGAACGCGTGGGACGCGGGCACGCCGGAGGTTGCAGGAGGGGAGGTGTTCGGCCACTTCGAGATCGACGGCGGGAGCGAGGCGGTGCTCGCGATGGTGGCCACCGACGGTCAGCCGCTGCCGATTCCGGGACGGGCCGAGGTGGAGCGCCGGCTCGCCGAGACGCTCGAGGTGTGGCGCGCGTGGGTCGGCCGTCACACCTACGACGGCCCGTGGCGCGAGGGCGTCGAGCGGAGCCTGCTCGCGATCCGGCTGCTCGCGGACGCGCGCACGGGCGCGATCGCCGCCGCCGGCACGACATCGCTGCCGGAGGTGCTGGGCGGCGAGCGCAACTACGACTACCGCTTCGGCTGGGTCCGCGACCTTTGCTTCACGCTCGACGCGCTGCTCGGCGTCGGGATGCAGGAGCTGACGCAGGCCTCGCTGGGCTGGCTGCTCGCGGCCACGGGTCGCACCCATCCGCGCGTCGATCCGGTGTACGCGCTCCGCGGTGAGGTGGTGCGCAGCCAGAGCACCCTGCCGCTCGCGGGATACCGCCGGACCGGTCCCGTGCACCACGGCAACGGCGCCGGTAGCCAGCTCCAGCTCGGTGGCTTCGGCGACCTGCTCGAGACCGTGCACGCCTACGTGTCCGCCGGCCACCTGCTCGATCCCGCCACCGGAGAGCGCCTCGCGGACATCGCGGACCTGCTGGCGCGGATCTGGCGCAGCCCCGACTCCGGCTTCTGGGAGCTCGGCGAGCGCGCCCAGTACGGGACCTCGAAGCTCGGCGTGTGGGTCGCCTTCGATCGGCTGCTCGAGCTGGTGCGCAGCGGTCACGTCCCCGCGCGCCGCGTCCCCACCTGGCGGCGCGCGCGCGAGGAGGCGCGCGCCTACATCGAACGCGAGCTGTTCTCCCAGACCAGGAACAGCTACCTGTTCAAGGCCGGCAGCGACGGGCTCGATTGCGGGATGCTGCTCACGGCGCGGCGCCGCTTCGATCACGACTCGGGGCGGCGGATCGGGGCCACGATCGACGCAATCGCGCGCGAGCTCCGCGCCGACGGGCCGCTGTACTACCGCTACAGCGGAATGGAGAACGAGGAGAACGCATTCCTCGCCTGCACGTTCTGGATGGTCGAGGCGCTGGCGCTGACCGGCCGTGTCGACGAAGCCGGGCAGCTGATGGACGAGGCCGTCGCCACGGGCAGCGACCTCGGCCTCTACAGCGAGGAGATGGAGCCCGGCACGCGGGCGATGCGGGGCAATTTCCCGCAGGCGCTCAGCCATCTGTCCCTGATCAACGCCGCGCACGCGATCGAAACCGCTCAGCGCTGCGCCGTCGCCTCCTCGGAGGCCAGCGCGGTGGCGACGTCGCGCGGATAGCTGCGCAGCGCCCGGAAGGTCAGCAGGCCGCCCAGGGCGAGGGTCCCGAGCAGCACGAGAAAGGTGGCGTGCAGGCCGGCGGTACTGGCGTTCGCGCCGAAGCCCTGCTGCGCGCCCGGGGTGGCTCGCGAGGCCGCGAGCTGGTCGGCGAGCGCTCCGAAGAGCAGCGGCGCCGCCGCGACGACGACGCGCCGTAGCAGCGTGCGGACCGCTTCGGCGCGGCCCCACAGCCGGTGGTGCATGACGTCGAGACGCGCCGCGTCGAGCGCCGGCTCGCGAGCGCCGAACGCGAGGTCAGCGCGGCGAGCTCACCGCTGATCACGAAGCCGAAGCCGGCTCCGGCCAGCTCCCCGCTCAGGATCAGGCCGTAGACGCGGGAGCGCTCGCGGCTGGGGAAGTAGTCGCCGACGAGCGAGGAGACGATCGGGCCGGCGGCGGCGGTCGCCGCCCCGAGCGCGAGTCGAGTCAGCACCAGCATCTGGAACGACTGCGCCGCCGCGCTCGCCGCCATCGCCACCGTCCACACGACCGTGGCGGCGGCGAGCAACCGCACCCGCGGGACCCGGTCGGCGAGCGCCCCGATCGGGATCGTCGCCACCACGGCGAACATCGAGGGCACCGACGCGAGCAGCCCCAGCTCGGTGTTCGACAGATGCAGCGCGGTCTCGAGCTTGCCGGCGATCGCGCCGATCATCGAGACGTCCGCGTTGTCGAGTCCGAGCACGCACGCGAGCAGCAGCAGGATCCTGGCGCGCGGGGAGCGGCCGGCGATCCGCCGAAGCCGATCCACGCCGCGGCTCAGGTCGTGTCCCGGATGCCCGGCTCGCGCGCTACGCCGGCTGCCTCCGTGCCCAGCTCCGCCCCGACCCCGAGGCGCGCCCGGCCGAGCCGGAAGGTCGGCAGCACCGGCGCCCGGCGCTGGCCCTCGAGCTCGAAGGCGAGCACGCAATAGGCGGCCAGCCCGAGTACGACGAGGCCGATGATCCCGGCACCGTCGCGCCAGCTCGCCGCCCCACCCAGTTCGTAGATCCCGCCGAGCGCGAAGCGCACCGCCGCGAGCCCGAACACCAACGCCGGCAACGGCTTGCTCGAGGCGGTCGCAGCCGCCGTCAGGGCCAGCACCCCACCCGAGCCCAGGAGCATCAGCCCGATGGCGCCGCTACGCGCGCCCGGTGAACTCGTCAGGTGCACGGCGCCGAGCGCCGCCCACGTGGTCGAGAGGACGCCGAGAGCGGCCCCGGCCGCGCCATCGCGGGCCAGGTACGCGAACACGCAGGCCAAGAGTTGGAGCACGAACGGCGCGGCGAGCAGGATCAGCCCGACCGCGTGCGCTTGCGTAACCGGGATCCAGCGCAGGTCGAACCCGCTCTGCAGGAGCGATGCGATCGACAGCCCCGACATGCCGATGGTGAGCGGCGAGCCGATCGGGCGCAGGAAGATGTGGGCGTCCGGCTTGTCCACGTGCGCACGCCGTACCCAGGTGCGGTCCTCGCCGCGCCGCCGGTGTCACCGAGCGAACCACGCGCACGGCTGCGGCTTCTACAGTTGTGCGGATGTGGACAGGGAGGCGGCGGCGCCGATGACGCTCGCGCTGATCGCGCTGGCCGTGCTCGCCGCGGCGTGCGTCCAGTCCACGACGGGGATCGGGTTCGCGCTCGTGCTCTCGCCGGTCGTGTTCGCACTGCTTGCGCCGGCCGGCGCGATCGTGATCGTCACCGCGCTCGGGCTCGTCCTCAACCTGCTCGTCCTCCTCGGCGAGCGCCGGCGTCCGCGCGTGGCCTGGCGCGAGGTGCTGCCGATCCTCGCCGCGGTGGCGCCGGGGGCGGTGGCGGGTGTGCTCGTGCTGCGCGACCTGCCCAAGCCGGTGCTCCAGGTCGCAGTCGGGGTCGTGCTGCTGAGCGCCGTGCTCGTCGGCCACGTCCGCCGCCGTGCCCCCGCCGGCTCGACCAGCGTCGCCGCCCGGTTGGCGATCGGGCTCACGACCGGCGTGCTCACCACCTCGGCCGGAGTGAGTGGGCCGCCGATCGCGCTATGGCTCCAGCGAGGAGGCCTGACTCCGAGCGAGGTGCGCGACTCGCTGAGCGCCACGTTCCTGGTCATCGGAGTGATCGCTTCGCTCGCGCTCGTGCCGATCGTGCACCGGGCTCACCTCCACGGCACGCTGATCGCGGCCGGGGTCGTGTGCGTGGCCGTGGGTCATGCGCTCGGACGGCGGGCCTTCTCGCGGGTTGAGCACAGGCGGTTCGAGACGCTGCTGCGGGCGGTGATCGTGTGCGCCGGCGCGGCCAGCATCGCCGCCGGCGTGGCGGCCCTATGAGCGAAACGGGGGAATATAAAACCATCCTTATTAGCAGGGCATTTACACTTTATTAGGAAATAGCTACGCGCCCGCAACCCCGGCGTTCTCCGCGTGTTGATCCGTACAGCCGCACGAATTGCGCCGGACGGCCGGGTCCGGTCACGGAGCCGAGGCGCATCCCAGCGGCACGTGGGGTCGGGCAGTCACATCAATCGAGAAATCAGGTATGCATAACGCGCTCCTCCAGGGTGTGCGCTCGCGCGGCGGCGCGAGCCCGTCGAGGCACGTCCCCGCCCAACCCCGGCCAGTGCACGCGAATCGACCGGCTCCGCCCTCGCCGAGGACGCTGGTCGAGGTGTTCGCGGCCACCGTGGCCCTCGCCGGCTCGCGCACGGCGATCGAGGCCGGCGGCCGTGCACTGAGCTACGAGGAGTGCTCCCTGGGCGCCCGCGCGCTCGCGACGCGCCTGCGCGAGCTCGGCATCGGCCGCGGTGACCGCGTCGGCGTGTGCCTGCCCAGCGGCGACGCCGAGCTGCACCTCGCGATTCTCGGCGTGCTCTACGCCGGCGCCGCCTACGTTCCGGTCGACGCGGATGACCCACCGGCACGCGCCGCGGCCGTGTGGCGGAGCGCCGGAGCGTGCGCCGTCATCGGGAACGGCCTGAGCATCGAGATGCGCGGGGCGCCCCGCGGCGAGCCAGGCCTTCCCGCTCCCGAGGACGACGCCTGGGTGATCTTCACCTCGGGCTCCACGGGCGCTCCCAAGGGCGTCGCCGTCTCGCATCGCGCCGCGGCCGCCTTCGTCGACGCCGAGGCGGAGTTGTTTGCGGTGCAGCCCGAGGATCGCGTCCTCGCCGGGCTGTCCGTCGCCTTCGACGCCAGCTGCGAGGAGATGTGGCTGGCCTGGCGCCACGGCGCGACCCTCGTTCCGGCGCCGCGCGCGCTCGTGCGCGCGGGCGCGGAGCTCGGCCCGTGGCTGGCGGAGCGGGGCGTGTCGGTCGTGTCCACGGTGCCCACGCTCGCGGCCATGTGGGATCCCGCGGACCTCGGGTCGGTCCGGCTCCTGATCCTCGGCGGCGAGGCCTGCCCCGAGGCGCTCGCATGGCGGCTGGCGCGCGAGCGCGAGGTGTGGAACACCTACGGCCCGACCGAGGCCACGGTCGTCTCCACCGCCGTGCGCCTCGAGCCCGGGGCGCCGGTCACGATCGGCTGGCCGTTGGCCGGATGGGAGGTCGCGATCGTCGACGAGCACGGCGAGGCGGTCGCACTCGGTGACCCCGGCGAGCTGGTGATCGCCGGCGTCGGCGTGGCGCGCTACCTCGACCCCGCCCTCGATGCCGCGCGCTTCGCCCCCGTTCCGGCGCTCGCGGCCGAGCGGGCGTACCGCAGTGGCGACATGGTCCGTGAGACGATCGACGGGCTTCAGTTCCTCGGCCGGCGCGACGACCAGGTCAAGCTCGGCGGGCGCCGGCTCGAGCTCGGGGAGATCGAGGGCCAGATGAGCAAGGTGAGCGGCGTCAAGGCGGCCGCCGCCACCGTCCAGAAGACGCCGGCGGGCAACCCCGTCCTAGTCGGCTACTTCGTCGGCGAGGCCGATCCCGCCACCGTGCGCGCCGCCCTGGCCGAGCGCCTGCCCTGCCGGGATCGTTCCGCTCGTCGTCGCGCTTGACGAGCTTCCCACGAGCACCAGCGGCAAGGTCGACCGCAAGGCCCTGCCCTGGCCCCCGCCGGCCGAGGACGCGACCACGTCCCTCAGCGGCACGGCGGCGTGGCTGGCCGAACGCTGGGCCGAGCAACTCGGCGCGGTCCCGATCACGCTCGCGAGCGACTTCTTCGACCTCGGCGGCAGCTCCCTGGCCGCGGCCCAGCTCGTCACCGTGCTCCGCGACACGCATCCCTCGATGGCCGTCTCCGACGTGTACGAGCAGCGGACGCTCGGCCGGATGGCCGCCCGGCTCGACGAGCTGGCGGAGCCGGCCGCGGCGGCCGTCGAGGCGCCCCCGGCGGCGCCCGTCCGCTTCACGCTGCTTCAGCTCGCCGGGCTGCTCGTCCTCGAGGCGATCGCCTCGGCGCCCTGGCTGCTCGGGGCGCTCGCGTACGGCGACCTCGTCCACGTCGGTATCCCGCGCGTCTCGTGGGCGTGGCTCATCGCCGGATGGCTGCTGCTCGCCAGCCCGCCCGCGCGCACGGGCATGTACGTGCTCGCGCGCCACCTCCTCGTCCGCCGGGTTGCCCCGGGCCGGTACTCGCGCCACTCGTGGCTCGCCTGCCGGTTGTGGTTCATCGACCGCCTGGCCAAGGTCGACGCGGCTCGACCGCCTCGGCGGGACGCCTTGGGTCGACCGCTACGCCCGGCTGATCCGCGCCGACGTCGGCGCGGGCGCGCGCCTGGCGACGGTGCCGCCGGCGGGCGCCCTGCTGCACATCGGCGCCGGCGCCACCGTCGAGGCCGGCGTGGACCTGCACGGATGGTGCATCGAGGGCCGGGAGCTCGTGGTGGGCGAGATCCGCATCGGCGCCGGCGCGCGCGTCGGAACGCGCAGCCTCCTGAATCCCGGCACGGTGATCGGCGAGGGAGCGGAGATCGAGCCCGGGAGCGTCGTCGGCGGTTACGTCCCCGGGGGCGAGCACTGGGGCGGAGCACCGGCCCGGTACCTCGGCCCCGCCGGCGCCGGCTGGCCGACGGAGGCCCCGGAGCCGGTTCGGCACCCGCGGGCGTGGCGCGCGATGTTCGGGCTGAGCATGGCCTTCGAGGCCGCGCTGACGCTGCTCGCCGCGGCGCCGGCCCTGGCCGCGGCGGACGCGGTCGGCGGCGCGCTGCCGACGCTGCACAGCCCGCTCGCGCTGCTGGCGCTCGAGGGCGCCGTGTTCGTCGCCGTGTCGACGCCGGTGTTCGCGCTGCTCGTCGCGCTCACGATCCGGCTCGTGTGGAAGCTCGTGCGTCCGGGCTGGCACGCCGACACCGGCGCCGTGGGCTGGGCGCTGTGGTTCGCCGAGGATCTCAAGGAGACGGCGGGAACGTTCCTGTTCCCGCTCTACGCCTCGCTGTTCACCGCTCCGTGGCTGCGCCTGATGGGGCTGAAGGTCGGCCGGCGGTCCGAGATCTCGGTCTCGACCGGGCTCAACCCGCTCGTCTCGCTCGGCGATCTCAGCCAGGCCACCGACGACGTCGGCTTCTGCGGCGTGCGGGCGCGCGGCGGCGCGCTCCAGGTCGAGCCGGTGAGCGTGGGCCGGCGCACGTTTCTCGGGCCGGGCGCGATCCTGCGCGGCGGCACCGAGCTCGGCGACGACAGCCTGGTCGGCGTGCTCACACTCGCGCCCCGGCGCCCGCCCGCCGGGAGCTCCTGGTTCGGCGTGCCCGCGCTCGAGCTTCCCCGCGCGCGCGACTGCGCGAGCGCCGAGCGCACCACCAACCCGCCGGCGCGGCTGGTCGCGGCCCGCGCCGCGATGGACCTGCTGCGGCTACTGGGCCCGAACACGATCTCGATGCTGATCGGCCTGGCCGAGCTGCTCGGGCTGATCTGGCTCATCCGCCACCTCGGCCTCGGCGCGACGCTCCCACTCGCTCCGATCGTGACGCTCGCCGCCGGGGTGCTCGCCACCGCGATCACGGTGGCGCTCAAGTGGGTCGTGATGGGCCGCTACCGCCCGGGCACCCATCCGTTGTGGTCGTTCTTCGTCTGGCGCGACGAGCTCATGAACGCGCTCCAGGAGCAGCTGGCCGGAGAGATGCTGATGGAGATGGCGCTCGGGACCCCGCTGATGTCGCTGTACATGCGCGCGATGGGCAGCCGCGTGGGACGCGACGTGTGGATCGAGACGCTGGCCGTGACCGAGTTCGACATGGTCGAGCTGCACGACGGCGCGGTGGTCAACCGCGACGCCTGCCTGATGACGCACCTGTTCCACGACCGCCTGCTGCGGATCGGACCGACGCGACTGGGCGCGGGCGCCACGCTCGGCCCGACGGCGGCGGTGCTGCCCGAGACGGCGGTCGGGGCCGGGACGGTGGTCGGGGGCCATTCGGTCGTGCTGCGCGGCGAGGAGCTGCCGGCCGGCACGCGTTGGGAGGGGGCGCCCGTTCGGAGCGTTTGATCGATATTGGGTCTCATGCACCCAAGATCGATCATTCTTCTCGTGGTGGTGGCCCTGCTGGCGGCGGGCTGCGGCGCCGGCCACACGATCACGGCCACCCAGGCCACGCCCTCCCCCCGCGCCACCCTGCGAGGCGGCGCACCCGCGCACATTGCGGTGATCGTGATGGAGAACGAGGAGTACGGCGACATCGTCGGCTCGCATGACACCCCGTTCCTCAACCGCCTGGCCCGCCGCTACGCCCTGGCGACTCAGTCCTACGCCATCACCCACCCGTCGCTGCCCAACTACCTGGCCCTGACCGGCGGCTCCACCTTCGGGGTCGACAGCGACTGCACGGACTGCTCCGTCCACGCCACCGGCCTCGCGGGCCAGCTGCAACGCGCGCACGTCACCTGGCGCGCGTACATGGAGGACCTCCCCCGCCCGTGCTTCACCGGCGCCGGCGCCGGCGACTACGCCAAGAAGCACGACCCGTTCGTCTACTACGCTGCCAGACCGGGCGAGCTGCCGGAACGTCGTCCCGCTGAACCGCCTCACCGCCGACGAGGGCGGGGGAACGCTGCCCCGTTTCGTCTGGATCACCCCGAATCTGTGCCACGACATGCACGACTGCGACCCGGCCACGGGGGACCGCTTCCTCTCGCGCCTGGTCCCGCCGCTGCTCACCGCGCTCGGCCGCAACGGGCTCCTGATCGTCACCTGGGACGAGGGCACGAGCGACGACGGCTGCTGCCGGCTGGCCGCGGGCGGGCACATCGCGACGATCGTGGCCGGCGGCGGCGCCCGCGCCGGCGCGCGTCTGAGCGCCCCGACCGACCACTACTCCGTGCTCCAGACGATCGAGGACCTGCTCGGCCTGCCCCGGCTGAGAGGCGCCGCGTGCGCCTGCACCCCGAGCCTCGCCCCGCTGCTCGCTACGAAGTAGGCGCTCGCACCGCGATGAGGAGGGTTGCGGCTAGCGCGCCTGCCGTGAGTCATCCAGCTGGACGCCGCCGTAGACGGCCCCCTCCCAAGCGACCGGCTCACCGAAGCTGATCCGCATCAGCGCGCCCCCGTCCGGAGCGTTCCCTGCCTCGACGAAGCCGCCGTGGGCCTCGGCCGCCTGGCGCACGATCGCCAGGCCGAGTCCCGAGCCCGGCTTGGAGCGGGCCCGGCGCGCCCGGTAGAAGCGGTCGAACACGTGCAGCAGGTCCTCCTCTGCGAAGCCGGGACCGTGGTCGCGAACGCTCAGGACCCCGCCCCGTAGCGCCACTTCGACCACACCTCCCACGGGGCTCCACTTGCTCGCGTTGTCGAGCAGGTTGACCACCGCGCGCGCGATCCGGTCGCCCTCGCCGCGGACCAGCGTCGGCTCGAGCTCGGCCTCGAACTGCAGGCCCGGCGCCCGCCGGCGCGCCCGCTCGAGCGCGTCCGTCACGACTGCATCGAGCCGGACGTCACCCGCCTCGGCCCCGGGCCGGCCTCCGCGCGCGAGCTCGACCACGTCGGCGACGAGCGCGGTCAGCTCGTCGAGCTCCTCGATCACGTCGGCGCGCAGCGCCTCGCGATCCTCGGGCGAGAGCAGCGCTTCGTCGCGCATCAGCTGAAGGTTGGCGCGGATCGTGGCGATCGGCGTGCGCAACTCGTGCGAGGCGTCGGCAACCAGGTTGCGCTGCGACTGGACCGAGCGCTCGAGCGCATCGAGCGTGTTGTTGAAGCTCCGCGCCAGCCGGGTCAGCTCGTCGCGGCCCACCTCCTCGAGCCGCTCGTGCTCGATCCGCTCCGGCCGCACGGCGATCGCCTCGGTCTGGCGCGTGAAGCGCTCGATCGGCGCCACCGCGGCCCGCGCCACGAGCACGGCCAGCACTGCCGCCAGCGCGACGCCGCCGGCCGCGATCAGCCCCAACAGGAGCAGCTCGTTCGACAATGCCGTGTCGACGCTTGCCAGCGACTGGGCCACCGCCAGCGCGCCCCGCGAGCCGATCCCGGTCACCAGCACCCGGATGTGCGTGCCGTTGACGGTCTGGTCGGCGAAGTACTGGCCGCGCCCGGTGCGCGCCAGCGCCTTCATCGCCGAGTCGGCGGGGATCTGACTGCGCTGCCCGCGTGGCGAGTACGTGCCCCCGTCGGCGTAGAGGACCAGGAACGTGCCCGCGCCACCGAAGGCCGGCCCTCGGATCTGATCGAGCCCGAGCCCCTCGTCCCCCACGCCGGGGCCCTCGCCGCCGCCGTGCTGGAAGAACCCGTCGTCGCCCGCCGGCGGGCCTCCCGGGCCTCCGGGCCGGTGGATCACCTGACCGGTCAGCCCCTGGAGCGAGTTGTCCACCTGCCCGAGCAATTGGGTGCGCGTCCCGGCATACGCCGACACCGCCACCGCGATCACGGCGATGGCGACCGCCACCCCCGCGGCCAGCCCCATGCGGGCGCGCAGGCTCAACCCTCGGGCTCCCGAAGCGCATAGCCGACGCCCCGCACGGTGTGCAGCACCGCGCGCGCGCCGGCCTCCTCGAGCTTTCGCCGCAGGTAGCCGATGTACACGCGCAGCGCGTTCGACGTCGGGCCGAAGTCGTAGCCCCACACGCGGTCGTAGATCAGGCTGTGCGGCAGCACCCGGCGCGGGTTGAGCATGAACAGCTCGAGCAGCTGGTACTCGGTCCGGGTCAGCTCGACGAACCGCTCGCCCACCCACACGCCGTGGCGATAGGAGTCGAGGCGCAGCTCGTCGAACGACAGCGCCCCGTCCGCCGTCGTCTCGCCGCCCGCGCGGCGTAGCAGCGCCCGCAGGCGCGCCTTGAGCTCGTCGACGTCGAAGGGCTTGACCAGGTAGTCGTCGGCGCCGGCATCGAGGCCGTCGATCCGGTCCGAGACCGCGTCGCGCGCGGTCAGCATCAGCACCGGCACGCGGTTGCCCTCGCGCCGGAGCAGCCGGCACACCTCGAGCCCGTCGATGTCGGGTAGCCCGATGTCGAGCACGACCGCGTCGGGCGCGGCGGAGGAGACCTCGGCCAGCGCGTCCGCGCCGGTCTCGGCCAGGCGGACCTCATACCCGCCCAGGGTCAGCGCCCGGCGCAGGACGTCGCGCAGGCCCCGGTCGTCGTCGACAACAAGCAATCTCATACCGGGATTGTCGCCCCTGACGGCGACCTACGCAGGGATTCCTACGTTTGCCTTACGCGCAGGACCGCGCCGAGGATGCCGTTGATGAACGCCGGCGCCTCGGCCCCGCAGAAGCGCTTGGCCGTCTCCACGGCCTCGTCGATCGCCCCCTCGGGCGGGATCGCGTGCTCGCCCGGCAGCTCCTCGCCATGGAGCATCTCGGCCAGCCCCACCCGCAGGATCGAGCGCTCGAGCGGGGCGATGCGCTCGAGCGACCAGCCGGTGGCGTGCGCCCGGATCAGCTCGTCGAGCTCGGGCTGGTGCTCGCGCACGAGCTCGGTCAGCGCGCGCGTGAAGGCGTGGGCGTCGCCGAGCGCGACCGGCTGACCGAGGAGATCGCCCTGGTAGAGCGCCCAGATCGCCGCGCGGCGCTGCGCTGTCCTACGCACGCGACACGTACTCACCCGACCGCGTGTCCACCCGCACGCGGTCGCCGACGTCGATGAACAGCGGGACCTGGACGCGCGCGCCGGTCTCGAGCACGGCCGGCTTGGTTCCGCCGCCCGACGCGGTGTCGCCGCGCACCCCGGGCTCGGTCTCGGTCACGGCCAGGTCGATCGCGCTGGGGAGCTGGACGTCGGCGGGCTCGTCGTCGATGTAGAGGACGTCGAGCTCATCGGACTCCTTCATCCAGCGCAGCGGCTCCGCGAGCGTGCCCACCGGGATCGTCAGCTGCTCGTAGCTCTCTGAGTCCATGAAGTGCGCATCGTTGCCGTCGCTGTAGAGGAACTGCATGCGCCGAACCTCGGTCCGGACCGGGCGGAACTTCTCCCCGGCGCGGAACGTGCGGTCGATCACCGCGCCGTCGCTGGCCCGGCGCAGCCGCGTGCGCACGAACGCCCCGCCCTTGCCCGGCTTGACGTGCTGGAACTCGAGGATCTTGAAGACCGTGCCGTCGACGTCGATGTGCGAGCCGTTGCGAAATTGGTTGGTGGAGATCATCGGTGGCGAGTGTAGAGGGGGATTTTGGGCCGGCGCCTGCGGCGCCGTCGTCCGTGGGGCCGGTTGCGCGCCGCATCCGTGGCGGCGCGCCCGCGAGCCCGCGTCAGTCGACGACCGTGAGCTCCTTGGTCAGCCCGGTCAGGATCTCGCAGCCGTCGTCGGTGACGACCACCAGGTCCTCGATCCGCACCCCGAACGACCCCGGGATGTACACCCCCGGCTCGACCGTGACCACGTTGCCGGCGCGGAGCTCGCCCTCGGCCCGCTGGGACAGGCGCGGCGCCTCGTGGATGTCTATCCCCACCCCGTGCCCGAGGCCGTGGCCGAAGTGCTCGAGGTGACCGCGCGCCTCGATCACCTCGCGCGCGGTGGCGTCGACCTCGCGGCACACGGCGCCGGCGCGGACCGCGCCCAGGCCGGCGAGCTGCGCCTCCAGCACGAGCTCGTAGATCGACCGCGCCTCCTCTCGCGGCTCGCCCGCGGCGAGCGTGCGCGTGCAGTCCGAGCAGTAGCCGTCGAGCCGCGCGCCCCAGTCGAACACGACGAGCTCACCGGGCGGATACGCGAACATCGCGCGGCGTGGCGTGGGGACGCGCCCCGTGGGGGCCGGCGGCGACGATCGTGTCGAAGCTCGGACCCTCGGCGCCGCGCTCGCGCATCGCGAGCTCGAGCGCCAGGGCCAGCTCGCGCTCGGTGCGGCCGGCCAGGCCGCCGGCGATGACCTGCTCGAAGGCCGCGTCCGCGAGCTCGGCGGCGGCGCGGATCCGCTCCACCTCGCCCGGCTCCTTGATCGCCCGCAGCCCCTCCACGAGGCCGTGCACCCCGACGAGCTCGAGGCCCTCAGGCAAGAGCTCACGCAGCCGGGCGTGCTGGCGCACGGATATGTGCTCGTCCTCGAACCCGAGGCTCGCCAGCCCGTCGGGTAGCACCTCGTCGAGCGCCGAGACCAGATCCTGGGAGATCGTGACGCGCTCGAACGCCGGATCGACCTCGGCGGCGGACTGCTCGACGTAGCGGAAGTCGGTCACGAACCGCCGCACGTGGGGGCCCACGAGGGCGATGCCGTTCGAGCCCGTGTAGCCGGTGAGGTAGCGGACGTTGACGAGGTTCGTGACCAGCATCACCTCGACGCCCGCGTCGGGCAGCAGCTCGCTCAGTCGCTCGGCGCGGTCACTCATCCGCTCAGCTCCCCGCTCAGTAGCTCGAGCGCCTCGCGATAGCCGTCGGCGCCCTTGCCGGCGACCCGGCCGATGACGAGGTCCCGGATCACCGACTCGCGCCGCCACGGCTCGCGCGCCTCGATGTCGGACAGGTGGACCTCGACCGCGGGTAGCCGGGTGAGCTCGAGCGCATCGCGGATCGCATAGGAGTAGTGGGTCCAGGCACCCGGGTTGAGAACGATGCCATCCGCCATCCCCTCGAGGCGGTGCAGGTGCTCCACGAACTGCCCCTCGTGGTTGGTCTGGAAGAAGCGAACCTCGAGGCCCAGCGTGCTCGCCGTGCGGCTGATGCCCATCTCGAGCTCGTCGAGCGAGCCGCTGCCGTAGTGCTCGGGGTCGCGCCGGCCGAGCTGGTCGAGGTTGACCCCGTGCATGACCTCGACCCGGTTGCGGACGCCGTTCACGCTGCCAACTCTCGCACGGCGGCGATCAGTGCGCGCGGCTCGACCGGGCAGCCGGGGCGCGGCGCGCCCGGGGAGTCGAGCAGGACGAACGGCACCGGCCCGTCCCCCATCCGCTTCTTGTCGCGCGCCGTGGCCATCACCACCGCGTCGGGGTCGGCGTCGCGAAGCGCGGTGGGCAGCCCGTGGGCGCGCAAGCAGCTCGTGCACCTCGTCGCGCAGGTCGCGCTGCTCGGAGAGCGCAAGCGCGGCCAGCAGCCCGAGCGCCACCGCCTCGCCGTGGCGGTAGCGCGCGTAGCCGGTGACGGCCTCGATCGCGTGCGCCACCGTGTGCCCGAGGTTGAGCACCTGGCGCAGCCCGGCGTCGCGCTCGTCCTGGGCGACGATCCGCAGCTTCGTGCGCGCGCAGGCCGCGATCACCTCGGGCGAGGTGGGGTCGGCCCCCGAGCGCACCCGCTCCCACAGCTCCCCGCCGGCGATCAGCGCCGTCTTGACCACCTCGGCGTAGCCGGCGGCGACCTCGGCCTCGGGCAGCGTGCGCCAGCGCGGCCGGGTCGGCGATCACCGCCACCGGCTGATGGTAGGCGCCGACGTAGTTCTTGGCCTCGGCCAGATCGACGCCCGTCTTGCCCCCGTAGGCGGAGTCGACCTGTGCGACCAGCGTGGTGGGGACCTGGACGTAGCGGACGCCGCGCTGATAGGTCGCGGCGCAGAACCCGGCGAGATCGCCGACCACCCCGCCGCCGAGCGCGACCAGCACGTCCTGGCGGGTCATGCCGGCGCGGGCCAGCTCGGTCCACACGATCTCGGCGTGGGCGACCGTCTTGGACTGCTCGCCGGGCATGATCGTCACGCGGCCGGCCACCGGGTCGAACGCGTCTCCGTAGAGGCGCGCGACGTGCCCGTCGCTGACCACGAACCGCCGCCCGGTCACGGACCGGGGCCAGAAGCGCGGGCCGATGTAGGCCGGGTAGTCGCCCGAGCCACTGGCCGCCCACAGCAGCCTCGCGCCCTCCGGCAGATCCGCCAGCGCGCCGAGGATCTCCGCGATCCGGCGCGAGCGTACGGTCGGGCACGGTGGCGTCGGCGAGTGCCGCGTAGAGCGGCTCGCGCTCGGCATAGAGCCGCTCGAACGCGCTCCGGTCGCGCGCCAGCGGCCGGTCGTTCGAGGCACCGCAGCGATTCCACGCCTCCTCGACGGTGATGTCGAGCCAGATCACGCGGTGGCGCGCGAGCGCTTCACGCACCGAACGGTGGATGACCGCGCCACCCCCCAGCGACAGCACCGCGCCGTCCGTCGCGCTCGAGCAGCTCGAGCGTGACCCGCTCCTCGGCGGCGCGGAACGCGGGCTCGCCGTCCTCGCGCGAACACCTGTGCGATCGGCTTGCCCAGCCGCTGCTCGATCACCCGGTCGACGTCGACGACATCGACTCCGAGGGCGGCGGCGGCGGATTCGGCGGCCGTCGACTTACCCGCCCCCATGAAGCCGATGCAGACGGTCAGCGGCTCCGCCACCCGATCCGCTCCTCGTAGGCCGTGAGCGCGGCGCGCACGTCGTCGATGTGATCGCCGCCGAACTTGCGCCGGTACGCGTCGGCGAGCACGAACGCCACCATCGCCTCGCCGACGACCCCGGCCGCCGGCACGGTGCAGGAGTCCGTCCGCTCGCGGAGCGCCTGGGCGGGCTCGTGGGTGGCGATGTCGACCGAGCGCAGCGGCTTGGTCAGCGTGGGCAGCGGCTTCATCGACCCGCGCACCACGAGCGGATCGCCCGTGGTCATGCCGCCCTCGACACCGCCGGCGCGGTTGGTCTCCCGGAAGTAGCCTCGCGCCTCCTCGTAGAAGATCTCGTCGTGGGCCTGGGAGCCCGGGAGCCCGGCCACCTCGATCCCGTCGCCGATCGACACCGCCTTGATCGCCTGGATCGAGAGCACCGCCTGGCCGAGGCGGCCGTCGAGCCGCTCCTCCCAGGACACGTGCGAGCCCAGCCCGGGCACGAGCCCGAACGCCCGAACCTCGAACACGCCGCCGAGTGACTCGTTGGCCTTGCGCAGGCGATCGATCTCGGCCACCATCGCGCGCGTGGCCTCGGGATCGAGGCAGCGGACGGGCGACTCGTCGACACCGGCGAAGTCGGCCGGGGTCAGCTCCTCGCGGCGCGGCGCGCTCACGCCGGTGATCTGGATCACGTGGGAGAACACCTCCACGCCGAGCGCGCGCAGGAACGCCTTGGCCACCGCGCCACCGGCCACTCGGGCGGCCGTCTCACGCGCGCTCGCCCGCTCGAGGACGTCGCGCACATCGCTCAGCCCGTACTTCTGGGTGCCGACGAGGTCAGCGTGCCCGGGCCGCGGCAGGTGCACTTCGGCCACCTCGCCGTCGACCGGCCACGGGTTCATCCGCTCCTCCCAGTTGGCGTAGTCGCGGTTGACCACGCTCAGAGCGATCGGGCCGCCGAGCGTCTTGCCGTGGCGGACGCCGCCCGTCACCTGGGCCCGGTCGGACTCGATCTTCATCCGCCCGCCGCGGCCGTGGCCGAGCTGGCGGCGCCGGAGGTCGCGATCGATCGCCTCGCGCTCGAGCACGAGCCCGGCGGGGAGACCTTCGATGATGCAGGTCAGCCCGGGGCCGTGGGATTCGCCGGCGGTGATCAGGCGCAGCGCCATGGGCGCCTTAGGTTACGGGCGCCCCGCCAAACGGGGCGCCCGGTCCTAATAGCGACCGGCGGCGTCGATCGTCAGGTGCGAGCCCCACCGGCGGCCACCAGCGACAGCCGGACCGTGAAGCGTCGCGTGACCGAGCTTCTTGAGCTTCGCCGCCACGCCCTTCGGCGAGATGCAGGAGCAGGAGCGAGCTGCCGTTCTGGATCCGACGCAGTGGTGCCGCGCGCGATCACCACGCTCGGGCCACCTCCGGGCTTGATGTGCGCCCGCTTGGCCTCGCCCGCGAGATCGAGACGGTGACGATGCCCGTTCGCCACTCGTTGGATTCACGCCGAGCGAGGACCCGATGCCATTCGGAGCACGGCCTTCAGGCTCTGGGGCACCAGCTGGAGGCGGACCTGCAGCGCCGGCCCGGGGACAGTTGCCCGGCATCGGCTGCGTGGTCGGCGGCGTCGGCGTCTGGCCGGCCGGGCCGAGCACGGTGACGGTCTGCGACTCGGTGGCCGTGTTGCCGCCCCGGTCGGTGACGGTCAGCGTGACGGTGTAGCATGCCGCCCTTGGTGAAGCGTGTGCACGACGCTCGGGCCGGTGGCGGTGCGTCCCGTCGCCGAAGTTCCAGCGGTAGCCTTGTCGTTCGGGACGATCAGCGTCGAGTCGGTGGCCGACGCCGTCGAACATGGACCACGTCGCCCTGGTTGACCGCGCTCGGCGCGACGAACGTGCGGGATCAGAAGGGCGCCAGTCGGCGCGCAGCCGAAGTACGTGTACGGGTCGAACTCGAGCACGCCGGCGTTGTTGAACTCGCGCTGGAGGCAGGTAGGGGTTCTGCGAGCTGCTTCCCACGGTGACCGTGTCGAGATCGGTTGGCCCGCGGGCGTGCAGCCGCCGTTGTCGTCGATCTCCGAGCCGGTCGAGCGCGGCCCAGCCGTTGAGGCGGGGTTGACGATCGCCGCGATCTGCGACTGACTGAGCGGGCTGACCAGGCGCTGACCGACGACCGAGTCGAGCTGCTCGGACGGAGTCGGGTTGTGCGGGATGGTCGGCGCATCGGGCTCGTCGCAGCCGGTGCCGGCCGTCCACGGCTGCACGACGTAGGCGACTTCGGTGCCGCCGACGTTGACCTGGGAGTGGTAGAGCAGAGAGCGGGCTGGACGGCGGCGAGCCGCCGGGGTTCAGCTGCGTCAGCGTGATCGGTGTCCCGATCGCCGCGTTGCCCTGGTACCTGAAGGTGACGCCGTTCTGAGCGGTCACGTAGGCATTCCAGCTGACCGCAGGACCAGTAGAGGTCGAAGTGGCTTCGGGCGGCGAGGCGATCGTGATGCTCGACCCCGCGCCCGTGAGCGTGACGGTCTGCGAGCCGCTGGGCACTGACTCGACATTTGGCGAGGACCCGCCCGCATCGTCTCGTAGGTCACCGCGACCCGGTAGGTCCCGGCAGGAATGCCCGGATCGGACTGAGTGGGGGTGAACGACGCCGAGTGACGCTGGGCGGCGGCGGCGTCAGGAAGCCGTTGGCCGAGCAGAGCTGGTTGGTGGCATCGAGGCAGGCCTCGACCCGGGGGGTAGCAGGAGCGTGACCAGCGGCGTGTAGCCGGGCTTGGTCCGGCCGACGATCCCGGTCTGGGCGATCATCGTCGATAGCTCGCCCTGGAGCTGCGCGTCGGTCAGGCAGATGCCGTTGTTCAAGGACGGAGCTCCGATGGCGATGAACGAGTCGCCGCTGAGGGGGTGCATCCGCTGGCCGGGTAGTCGTGCCCTGCCCCGGTCGCACGGGTTGCCGAACTCGCAGGCGTCGATCGAGCTCGTGCCGCCGGCGGATCCGTAGTCGATGCATCCGCCGCCGAACAGCGAGTCGTTCTGGGCCCGTCCCGCCGGCGTCGTTGTACTGGGTGGTGACGGCGTACGGTGAGGTGAGAGAGCCGCTGTCGAGTCGGCCGCGTCGCGGAGGAACTGCTCGACGTAGCCGCGAGTCTGCGACCAGTACGCGCGCTCCTGATCCCAGGTCAGCGCGAATGTCTCGTTCTTGTGCACCACCGCGCCGCCCCGGTAACAGAGACGGCGCGGTGCGCATCGACGGCCCGCCCAGGGTCAGGCGAGAGCCACGGGTCGGTGCACGGGCGCCCGAAGCGGTCACAGGCGAGACTTGGTCAGGCTGCTCACGTGAGTCGCCGCGCGCGCTCGGCACGAGCGAGACGCCGGCCTCGGTGACCATTGTCGGTCACCACGAGAGCCTGTGCGGCGCCGGTGGTCAGAGCGCAATGAGAGGGCAAGGCACGAAAGGACGAGCGCGGCGCCGCCGGCGCGCACAGCGACGCGACGCGAGAGCCTCGCGCGGGCGTCGGATGGTGGACACAAGGCGGCGCATCACATACCTCCAACGGTCAGGTTGCGCAGGTCAACGACAGCGCCGACGCTGGGCTCGTACTGGAACAGGGACAGGGCGGCCAGCGACGAGTTCGTGAGCAGCTGCGCGCCCACCGGGGACACGGCGTTGCGGGCCTTGTTAGCCGCCGCGACCGACGGATGGTTGACGGCGGTGATCGCGGTGACCGACGAACTGGCACCGCTCGACCGGCGCTCCGGGTGGAGATAGTTCTCGATCGGCCCCGACGGGCACCGACAGGATCTCGCAATCGACCGGGCCGGGCGTGCAGCTGCAGTCCCCGCCGACGTTGGAGTTTCGACCAGCGTGCCGGGCTGCACGGCGAACAGCACGCGCTTGCCGCCCTGGGCCACGCCGAGCTCGACGAGCAGCGGCTGGCTGGCGCTCGGGATCGGGCTGAGGCGCTCCACGGGATCGATCGGCTCAACGCCGCCGGAGGTGTTCACGGTCATCTCGAGCGAGACCTGGTAGGACTGGGTGGGGGTCAGCCCGGCCGGCGCCGGCTTGGCGCTCGTCGTCCGCGCGGGAAGGCTGGGGCTTGTGCCCGAGGCACCGCTGTAGGAGCCGCCGCCGCTCCGCCGTCGTGGCCCCGGCGCTCGAGCTGCCGGCGCTCGAGGAACCGGCGGCCGAGGTGCTGCCGGTGCCCGCGCCGAGCGAAGCCGTTGCCGCGCCACCGCTAGCGGCTGCGCCGCTCGGCGTCGTGGCGGTGGCCGAGGTGACCGTCGGGGCAGCGCCCGGCTGCGTGAACGGGTCCCGTCCCGGGCCATGCAGGCCGGGCTGGGTCGTTCCGTCGGCGAGCTTCACCGAAAGGGTGCGTCCCGTCGATCCGGCGCCCGCCGGCACCGGGCGACGTCGCCGCCGCGGGGCTCGGGGACTTCGTGAGCAGCACCGGCACGGCCACCAGGCCGACCAGCAGCGCCAGGGCCACCGGCCACAGCCGGCGCTCGCGAAGCTCAGTGACTATGCCTTTGACGATGTTCATCGGATCACCGGGGTGACGGCCGCCGCTGCCGCCGGGGTCGATGGGGACGAGCTGGTGCCGGGCGTCGTGGAAGTCGCGCCGGCCGGCCCCGCGGTCGTGGCACCGTCGAGCAGGCCCTGCGAGGGCTGCACGAGGTACGTGGTGGCCGAGACGGTGGCAGTGATCTGCGGGAAGCCGCCTGGAGCGCTGCCGAAGCTGATCGCGTTCACGGACATCAGGCGCCCGCTGATCGAGAGCTGGTTCTTGCCCGCCACCACGAACTTCTGAAGGCGGTTGAAGAAGTCGGACAGGCTGAAGAAGCTGCCCTGGAGGGTGAAGGTGAACTGTTCCGTCGGGAAGCCGGCCGGGCCGACGGTCACCCCGGGCGGAAGCTGACTCGCCGACGCGCTGCTCGAGGACGAGGACGAGGACGAACCGCCCGACGCCGCCCGCCACCTGGAGGCTGCGGAAGCCGACGTGGGCGTTGTTCGCCGCGCCCTGGATCTGGTAGATCAACGACGGGATGTCGTCGTCGGCGGGCACGGCCTCGCCGAGGCGCGCCAGCTCGGTGTAGTCGCCGGCGAACTCGCGCCGCTGCGCCTCACCCTGCGCGACCTGCGCGCGGGCGGAGTCGAGCTGCGTCTGCTCGCTACTGATCTGGGAGCCGAGCTTCGAGGCCTGCGCGCGGCGCGGCTGGATCACCAGCATCCAGCCGGCGGCGACCGCCGCGACGGCGAGCACCACTACGAGCACGATGCGATCCCGGGCGGTCACGATGCTCCTCCTGGCGTGGTCTTGGTGGTGGCGGCGCCGGCTGATCGTGGTGGCGCCGTTGGGGCCGGCGCCCGGGAGCGCCTTGAAGAAGACGACCATGTCGAAGTTGGCTCCGTTGCTCACACAGGAAGCGACGCCTGCGGAACGTCGACGCCGACCGACCCGGGGGCGTGGGTAGAGGCCTGCTGGCTGTTGCTCAGAGTCACCCGGGTCACGCCGTCGATCAGGCGCAGGCGGGACATCAGGCGGGCCACGTCGTCCTGGGTAGCCCGTGCAACCGGTCAGCTCCAGCGCCGGCGTGGACAGGCTCGAGCGCAGCGAGCTCGAGCCGCCGCTGCCCCCGCCAGCGCTCGCGCCGGGCGCGACCGAGCCGGACAGGCTCTGGAACGCGGTGTTCGCAGGCACGACGTCCGACAGGTCGGCGAGGGCCGCGTGCCAGTCGAAGCGGGTCGCGGCGATGCCGGAGACGGTCTGGAGGCGCTGCTGGGCGAGCTGTGCGAAGCGACCGTAATCGCCGAGCCGGGCCGCCTGGGCCTGAGTCTGCGCGACCTCGGTCTGAAGCGTGTCGAACTGAGCGGTGCGGCTGGAGATCGTGTTGCCGGTCAGCACGTACACCGTCACGAGCACGAGCGACGCGGCCAGCAGGCCGAGGATCACGTACGTGGGGATACGGAGCGGGTTGGGGGCGCTGCCGCGGTTCTTACGCGCGTCGGCCGGGATCAGGTTGACCGACTTCATGCCGTCACCTCCTCGACCGTCAGCCCGGCGGCCACCGCGAGGCGGCCGGCGTCGATCCCGCCGAAGGCGCCGGGACGGCCCTCCTCGACGGTGCCGGCCTCGAGCGGCATGCCGGCGAGCTCGCCAAGCCGATCGGAGAATCCCTCGATGGCCACGGCGGGTCCGGTCAGCACGGCGCGCTCGACGTTCGTCGTGCCCGCCTGCATGGCGTGGAAGTCAAGTGAGTTGCGAAGCTCGTCGGCGATCCGGCGAACACCGTCTTCGAGCACGTCGCGCGCCTCGGAGACGATCGCCTCGTCGCCCTCGATCTGCTCGAGGGGCGCGGCGAGTCCGACGTGCTTGAGCCATCCGTGCGCGTGCTCCAGGGTCAGCCCGCGCCGCTCGGCGAGCTCGCCGGCGATCGACTCGGTGCCCTGGGCGACGACGCGTGTGAACACACAGGTCGGGCCGACGGCGACGGCCAGGTTCGTGATTCCGCCCACGCCGATGTACAGCGTCGGCTCGCTCGAGCCGCGGCGGTGGAGCGCGCGGATCATCGCGAAGGCGGAGAGGTCGACGCCCTGCGGGCGCAGCCCGGCCTTGCGGGTCGCGTGGAGCAGCCGCTCGATCATGTCGCGGCGGGCGGCGACCAGGACGACGCGCGTGCGCGGACCCTCCGGCGTCTCGACCACGCCGAGCGAGATGTGCTCGAGCACCGCCTGCTCCAGCGGCATCGGAATGTGATCCTGAGCCTGGAACTTGACGGCCGAGGCGATCTCCTTCGGCGCCCTTGAGCGGCGGAAGGTCGACCGTGCGCATGACGATCCGGTGGTTGGCGACGCCGAGGCGGACGCGCTTGCCGAGCTTGTGCTCGGCGAACAGCTGCTTGAGCGCGGTGGCGAGCGTGTCGACGTCGACGACCTCGCCGTCGCGGACGACGCCGGGCGGCAAGCGGAGTGGTGGCAGCACGCTCGACGGCAACCTGACCCGCGCGCCCCTGAACGGCGGCGACGTAGCCAGGCTGGATGTCGAGACCTACGATGTTTTGTTAGAGGAATAACCCATACGGACTCAGGTGGAGTGATCGGCCGACCCCCCGTGCCAAGTTGAGCCCGATTCCAGCAGACTGGACACCTTTGGCCACGAGCGTCGAGGCGTCCAGACGAGGCTACCGAGAGCGCGCGTAGACGCGCGCGCAGCCGACGCCGTCTGCGCGTAGCCGAGCGCGTGCAGCGCCGCTTCCAGGCTCGCCGCGCGTCGCCGCATGGGTCGACGAGCGCACGCGGCCGGATGCGTCTGGATCAGCGTCGCGCAACTGAGCCGGCCGCCAGCCCGCCGTCGAACAGCGTCGGCGCTCTGCTGCTTGCGGACGCCGTAGCTCGGGCGTCCAGATCGGATGGCCGACCCAGCTCGGCTGACGTCCGTGAGTGCGGGGATCGCCGTACCCAGCGCGCCGGCGCGAGGAGCGGGCCGTCGCCCGGCGCGCGCGCGGCGAGCTCGCACGGCGCGCACGTCGCTCGGCGCGGGCTCGGTGTACGCGGTCACGTCCGGGCTGCGGAGATGGCCGAACGCGCCGACCGCGAACACGGCAAACGGCGCGAGCGCGGCGGCGAGCGCGGCGAGCGCGACCAGCCGGCGCTCGGCGCTCGGCCAGGCGCGCACCGCGAGCAGCGCGATCGGGATCGCGAAGCCGTCGAGCGCCCGGTACTGCCCGGACGGGCTGATGGCGATCGTGAGCAGCGTCGCCAGCGGCCAGAGCAGCAGCGCACGCGCGCTCGGGATCACGCCGGCATCTCCGCGCGGCGAGCAGCGCGATCAGCGCGAGCGGCGCCTCGCACGCGACCGCCACCGGCATCGGGATGAACGCGGCGCCCACCGGAGTTGAGCTCGGAGGTCGCCCACCCGGCGTCGATCCGGCTGAGCAGCAGGTAGTAGAGGACGGGGACGCCGTCGACGGTCGCCACCGGCGACAGCGCGAGCGACCGCAGCCGCGGCGGCCGTCGCTCGCGCCGCCGCGAAGCTCGAGCACCCGGCGCAGGACCAGCCCCGCGGCGATCGCGATCAGCGTGATCCCCTGCCACGGGATGAAGCCAGGCGACGAGCAGAGCCGAGCACGCCGGCCCGAAGCGCGCGCGGCGGTCGCTCTGCCCGGCGAGCAGCGCGCTCCATGCGCTCGATCACGAACGGCATCAGGCCGAGCGCGATCGCCAGCGGCGCGTAGTCCCACAGCGACATCGCCGAGACACAGGTCGCCCGCGGCACGCGCGAAGTCCGCGCCCGCCGTGCCCGTGATCGAGCAACGGCAGCAGCGCGGCGAGCGGCGTGAAGCCGCCGAACAGCGCCAGGACCAGGGCGGCGCGCCCGCCGCGCGCCGCGGGCACGTAGCGCGTCACCGCCTTGCGCGCAGCCGGCGACGAGCACGACGACGCTCACCACCTTCCAGAACGCCATGATCAGCGCCGGACCGACGCCGCACCGCGCGCCTGGAGAAGCCGCGTGAGCGAGCACATCGGGTGCACGAACACGGGCCGTCCCGGCGTGCGAGCCGTACAGGTTGCGGATCAGGCCGTCGTGCGCGTCGCGCGACCCAGGCCAGGTACTGCAGTCCGTCCATCGGGTAGTAGCCGGCGACGCCGAGGAACACGCGGTGGTGCGCCGCGGCGTCGAGGGCGACGAGGATGAACGGCGCGAAGGCCCAGGCCAGCGCGGGCACCAATCGCGATCGTGGCCGCCGGCCACCGCCGAGCCCGGCCCGCACGGGCCGGCGAGGACCGTGGCGCCGTGCTCGATCGTCCGCTCATGCGATGAACGCCCAGGTGCGCGAACTGGAAGGCGAAGAACGCGAGCAGCGCCGCACTCGCACGAGCACGACGGGCGCGTCGAGCCGGCGCTCGTGCGATCCACGCCGCGGCCGCCATCCACAGCGGGAAGATCGTGAGCGTGTAGCGGTCGAGCGAATGCAGCGGCTGGCCGGCGACCGGGCTCGAGATGCACACGAGCAAGCGCGGCCGCGGCGTACGCGCCGTACTCGCGCGGCAGGCGGCGGAACGCCGCCACGAGCGCGGCCAGCGCGACCACGAGCACGGCGAGCAGCAGGATGCTCTCTGCGCCGCCCGAGAAGGGCCCGCTCGAGCGAGGGCTCGTAGACCGGGAACGTGCCGAGCGACTCGAACTCCGGCGAGCGCGGCGCGCGCGCGCCAGCACCAGCGTGTCGAGCGGTCCCGGTCATGCCGGTGCAGGTGCTGTGCGCCCGTCTGCTGGAGCACCGGCGCGAGCGCGCCGAACCCGTGCGCGGCGAGGAACGCCGAGGTAGGCGGCGGGCCGAGGGTGACGCCGAGGACCCACACCAGGCGCGGCGGTCCTCGACGGGGTCCGCGTCGGCGCATGATCGCCAGCGGGATCACGAGCAGCACGCCGGTGACCCGCGTCACCGCGGCGAGCGCGCCCAGCAGCGCACGCGAGCCTCCATCGTCCGCGGCGGGCGGCAGTACACGCAGCCGAGCGAGAGGGCGAGGAAGAGCGACTCCGTGTAGACGGCGGTGAAGAAGAACGACAGCGGCGCGAACGCCACCAGCAGCACCGCCGACGTCGGCCGCGCGCGGACCGAGCTCGAGCTCGCGTCAGCCGGTGCAGCAGCGTCAGCGCCAGCGAAAAAGGAGGCGGCGGAGATCGCCACCGCGGCGAGCGGCTCGCGAGCCGAAGACGAAGCCGAGCGCGCGGATCAGCAGCGGATAGAGCGGGAAGAAGACCGCGTCCGCGCGGCTGGACGTAGCCGTGCGCGGCGATCGCCAGGTAGTGGATCGAGTCCCACCGGACCGCGGCGGCGGCGAGCACGTTGCCGAGCGCACCGAGGTGAGTCGTGATGTGCGTCGGATCGAACGCGCTCCAGTCGAGGCGGCGCGGGACGAGCAGCGCGCCCGCGCACGGCTGCGAGCCAGCACGAGCGGCGCGAGAGGCAAGGAAGGCGCGCACCGGCATCGGCAGTCCGGCCGGCGGCCGAGCCCTGGGCGGCACGGACGCGTCGGGGCTCGCGCGCTCGTGCCGCGAGCGCATCGCACCTGCGGCGGCGCCGAGGACGCGCGGGCCGAGCGCGCGCCGGCTGGCGCGCTACGGCGACGGGCGCGTCGAGCAGCGAGACACAGCAGCGGCACCACCCAGACCAGGTACAGGAACGCCCAGTAGTCGGCGGCGAGCTGGAGCGCGATCAGGATCGCCGCGGACATCGCCGCCATCCGCGCGCGGTCGGCGGCGAGCGTCCGGCTCGCGCCACAGCCTCACCGCCGCGGCGGCGATCAGGCCGAGCACGGCTGCCTGCGCCAGCGGCTGGACGCCCTCGATCCCGAGCGCGCTCCAGACCGATTGCAGCGAGCCGCGCGTGAACTGGAAGGAGACGGCGTGGACCATGCTCGCCGGCGCCCGCGGTGCCGCCGAGGGCGACGAGCAGCGACCACAGCGGCCGACGACGATCCCAGCGATCGCGCGCCGAGCGCGCGCAAGCGCTGCCGGCCGCGCAGCGGCGCGAGCACCAGGGGCAGCGAGCGCGAACGGCGCGAGCTTGAACCACCCGGCGGCGGCGAGCGCTCCCGCGCACGCCGCCGGGCGGCGCCAGAGCAGCAGCGCGAACGGCGAGCATCGCCGCGAGCACGACGTCGGTGGTCCCGCGTCGAGGCGGTGATCAGCAGCGGCGGAAACGACAGCACCGCGAGCGCCGCGCGCAGCCCCGCCTCTTCGGCCTCGGGCCTGCCCCGCGAGGTCCAGCGCAGGACCGAACGCCGCTCCAGGCGCCGGCGAGCGCGGCGAGCGCACGGCCGCGCCAGCGCGAGGTCGACCGAGTTCCACGGCGAGCGCACGGGCTCGAGCAGCGCCGAGCGGCGTGTACAGCGCGTAGCTGAGGATCGGATAGGTGTCGCCGTGGATGATCCCCGGCGGCATGTGCCCGTACGGGAGGACGCCGTGGATCAGCTGTCGTCGCGCCCTTCCATCACCGCGTAGGCGACGTCGACCGCGACGGGCGAGCTCACGCCGACCATCACGAACATGAGCGCCGAGCACGAGCAGCGCGACGCGGAGCCACCGCAGCCGGCGCTGGCCGACGCCCGGGCGTGAGCGCGATCAGCAGCGGCCTCGACGGCGCAGCCGCGCGGTCGCGGCCGAACGCCGTCCAGCGCGCAGCGCACGAGCAGGTACAGGAGCGCCGGGCGCGGCCGCGACCAGGCTCGGGTCGAGATAGCGGTGCTGGAAGAGCACGCACCGAGACCACGAGCGACAGCGCGGCGAGCGCATCGAGGTTGCGCAGGCGCCGCCACGGCGTGCACGAGCGTCACGAGCAGGAACACGGCGCTCAGCCCGATCAGGAGCGCGGGCGTGTAGGCGATCCAGTCGCCGTACGGGCACGCGCGCGGCCCGCGTACGCATCCGACCTCGACGACCTGTCTGCGAGCGTTGACCGCCGCCTGCGCGACGATCTGCTCGCCGCTCCAGAAGCTCACGCGCTCGAGCTGCCCGTCGAGCGGCGCTGGCGCTGACGCGGTCCCAGCGCGCGGCCGAAACGGTGCGCGCTGCACTGCGGTCGCGCAGGGCGGCACGGATCGCCGCGTGCGGCGCGAGCGTCGAGGGAGGGCCGTGATGCAGTAGCGACAGGGCGAGCGCGGCGAGGATCGCGACGTGCACGCCGGCGAGCAGCGGCGCGCGCCGCGGAGCGCGCCTCGCGGACGCTCCGGCCCGGACATCAGAGTCCGGCGTGCAGGTACCAGTGGACGATCGTCCGGGCCCGGCGAGCAGGCCGATGACGCCGCCGAGAGCCAGGAACGGCCCGAACGGGACCGCGGTCTTGCGGCCCTCCTCGACGCCGACGCGCGCCATCACGGCCGCGCCCACGATCGCGCCGATGAGGACGCCGGAGAGGATCGCCACGGCGACCGAGCGGCCGAGGAACAGCCCGAGTACGGCGGCCAGCTTGACGTCGCCCATGCCCATCCCGCGCGGGTAGGCGAGCGCGAAGACGAGCAGGAAGCCGCCGGCGGCGGCGCCGGCGATCAGCTGCTCGGCGACGCCTGAGCGATGCAGCGACCAGCCCGATCGCGAGCGCGGCCACGGCGGCCGGAAGCGTGATCTTGTTCGGGATGATGCGGTGCTCGAGGTCGATCAGCGCGACCGGGACGAGCACGCCGAGAAGCGTCAGGCCGAGCGCGATGTCGACGCGTCGAGTGCTTGACGAGCACGACGGCTACCGCCAGCAGCGCGGTGAGCGCCTCGACGATCGGGTAGCGCGGCGAGATCCGCACCTTGCAGTGGCGGCAGCGCCCGCGCAGCAGCAGCCAGCCGAGCACGGGCACGTTGTCGTAGGTCTTGATCGCGGTCGCGCAGCCCGGGCAGCGCGAGCCCGGATGCACGAGCGATTCGCCGCGCGGGAGGCGGTAGGCGACGACGTTCAGGAACGAGCCGACGGTGGCGCCCATGGCGCCGGCGAACACCGCTGCGAAGGCGATCGGCAACGTCGGCTTCCTTACGCCACCCCGGCCAGCGCCGGCTCGCGTCGTCGATGGCGAGCTCGCGTCGGGTGCGGCCAGGGCCACGAGCGGCTCCTCGGCGACGGACGCATCGCCGGCGAGCACGGCGATCAGCACGAGCGGCAGGAACCACACGATGTACAGGTAGAACCAGTGCAGCGCCGGAAGCTGGACGGCGATCGTCACCGCCGCGGCCAGCGCGGCCACCTGCGCCGGGCTGCGCGCGCCGCGCGGGCGGAACGCGACGACGACGCGCGAGGATCACGGCGAACGCCTCGAGCGCGACCTTGATCGGCGCCAGTGACGGGTGCAGCGCCCAGATCGAGAAGACGTCGGGACGGCTGAGCTGGAAGCCGAGCGTGTGGCTCCAGACCTCGACCAGGCCGCCCGAGGGGAGGAACACCGCGATCGAAGCGCCGAACGTGATCACGAACGCGGCCAGGGCCTTGCGCACGGCGCCCTCGTCCTCGTCGCCGCGCCCGACCGCCACCAGCGGGAGCAGGATCGCCGGGAACCACTTGGCGGCGGCGCCGACGCCGACCAGGATCCCGCGCTTGATCGGGCTGGTCAGCGTCAGCATGATCAGGACGACGACCAGCGCGATCGAGCCCGTCGTTGGTGCTCTTCTCCATGCCGAGCAGGCTGAACGGGCACGCCGCCCACAGCCAGGCGAGCAGCAGCCCGAGCTTGCAGTCCTTCGCGCCGTCCGCGCAGGCGCAGCCCGAACGCCGATCAGGCCGGCGATCGTCAGCAGATCGAAGGTGATGGCCGCCGCGCGCGCCGCGGGCAGGTAGTGCCAGTTACCGGGCCAGAGCGACTCGAACGGGGCGTAGGCCAGGTAGTTGAGCGGCCCGTAGGTGTCGCCGTGGCCGAGCGAGTAGTAGTAGATGCTCTGGCCGTGCAGGATCTTGTAGGCGCCGAGTACCGACGCGGTCCCGACGTCGAGCACCCCCGAGGGGTGCAGCGCACCACGATCCGCGCCACGATGAGCAGCGCCAGGCCCGACGACGAGCACTGCGGTGGGCAGGCGGCACTCCAGGGGCCGCGGTGACCGCGCGGGGCCGGAAGCCTCTGATCAGCATCCGGACGAGGAGGTACAGGAGCGGCGGATAGAACAGCCACACCGCCGGCCTCGAGGTGGGTGGTGTCGAACAGCCAGTAGGACGCGCCGAAGCTCAGCACCACCGCGATGTCGAGCCGATCGAGCCACGAGCGCCGGCGCAGCAGCAGCAGCGGCAGCAGGAACATCAGCGTGAAGGCGCCCTCGATCCACAGCGAGTCGAAGATGTCGCCGTAGTGACCGCGGGCGTACGAGGGCACCGACGAGCGGGCCCTTGTAGCAGCGGCCCCAGCTGCCGTGCGGGCCCCACGATCTGGTCGACCAGGATCTTGCCCGTGGTAGGAGAAGTCGACCTCGTAGTGGCTGCGCACCCACACGAGCACCACGTAGTGCAGCGGATGGTGCGCGCGGTGGATCGCCTGCATCTTCGGCGCGTGCTCGGCGATCTTGAGCGCCTGCGCGCGGGTCGACGGTGAACCCGACAGGGATCATGGTCATGTCGACGCGGCGAACAGCGGCACCGCGACGTCCGGTGGCGGAGGCGCGGCTGCGAGCGCGCTCGCGGGTGCGGCGCGCGCAGCACCAGCGCCACGAGGCGACAGGAGCGACGAGGAGCCGTCGCATGTTCAGGTAATCGGCAGGCGCACGACGGCGGCTTAAACGAGGCGAGGCGGCCCGAAGGCCGCCTCGCGAAGAACGCTGTGTCGCGTTTGAACTACCAGCTGCCGCCGGTGCAGGCGCCGGCGCCTGGCGGGCGCTGCAGGTGAAACGTCTCCGACCCGTTGTTGTTGCTCAGCGTGAACGCCTCGTTGTCGGACGGGGACACGGCCACGACCTGGTAGCTCGTGCTGTTGCCGGCGACGCCGCTCGCACCAGGTAGGCCTGGCTGGTGTTCGAGTCGATGTTGATGTTGGGCTCGATCGAGTTGAGCGCACGAGCGCCGTGGCGCCGGTGTAGCCACCGTTGTTGGTGGTCGCGTAGGTCTCCATCGCGGTGGCCGCGTTACGGGCCAGCGACTCGGCGGCCGAGTCGTTGGCCTTGCTCTTCTGGTTGAGGAACGTCGGGATGGCGATCGCGGCGAGGATGCCGATGATCAGGATCACGACCAGGAGCTCGATCAGGGTGAAGCCCTTCTCGTCCTGTGCGCGGGTGCGCAGCTTGTGAAGCATTGATCCTCCTATGGATCGTTTGATTGGGTCTGTGCACCAGATCCCACGGTCCACCGCCATCCATGGCCTAGTTTCGTCGAAGCCCGGTGGCAGCCCGACTCCCTCTTCACCTGCGAGGTCCGTGGCTTTGCGTCCCGCTCTCGCGAGCGGTTTGCCTTTGGCACCAATGTGGCTCTGGTAGGTCGCTGTATCGACATCCCGGCGCCCGAGCCTGATGCCTTTGGACGTTTGTCTTAAGCGCTGGACCCGATCTTGCTCAAGGCCGCTCGGCCGGCGCCTGCTGCGCGTCACGCCCGGCCTGGAAGCGTCCGCTCCCGCCGCACCAGGGACACACGACCTCGTGCGGAGAGCCGCCCAAGCTGAGCTGCAGCGTACCCGTGCCGCGGCACGGCGTGCACGTACGCTTCGCTCGTCGCTCGGCTTGTCCGCCTCAGCCATCGGGACGAGGTTAGCCGCGGCGCCAACCAAAGGGGCTCTCGGGTAGGGCTGGGGATCCACGCTGGCGTCCCTCGCGTCGCCGCTCGGGAGGACGATGCGACCTCGGGAGATCCGGCGCGGGACGCCAGCGGGGGTTCAGTCCTACTAACCCGCGCGGGACGCCAGCGCGAATCTCAGCCCTACAGCTATCTACTTAATCGAGTTGTAGATCGAGAACAGCGGCAGGTACATCGAGATGACGATCACGCCGACGATGCCGCCGACGACGATGATCATCACCGGCTCCATGATCGAGGTGAGCGCCTTGACGGCGGCCTCGACCTCAGAGTCATAGAAGTCCGCGATCTTCTCCAGCATCGTGTCCAGGGCGCCGGTCTCCTCGCCGACGCCGACCATCTGCGCCACCATCGGCGGGAACGCGCCCGCCTCCTTGAGCGGAGCCGAGATCAAGCCGCCGCTCTTGACCGAGTTGATCACGTCGCCCATCGAATTCTCGATGACGGCGTTGCCGGCGGTCTTGCCGGTGATCTCGATCGCCTGGAGGATCGGCACGCCGGCCGAGGTCAGCGAGGCCAGCGTCCGCGACCAGCGCGCGATCGCCACCTTCTGCACGACGTCGCCGATCTTCATCGGCACGCGCAGCTTGAACGCGTCCCAGTGCGGGCGCCCCCACTTCGACTTCTTGAACTTGAAAAAGCCGACGATCACGCCCACGGTGACGCCGATCATCAGGTACCACTGGTGGGTGACGATGTGCGAGAAGCTGACCATGAACGCGGTGAGCGCGGGGAGCTTGCCCGGGAACTGCTTGAACACACCCACGAACACGGGGATCAGGAACGCGACCAGCGCCATCAGCACGATCACCGCGAAGGTGATGATCACCGTCGGGTAGATCATCGCCGCGCGGACCTGCCGGCGCAGCGCTGCATCCTTCTCGAGCTGGTCGGCGACCCGGATCAGGCACTCCTCGAGCACACCGCCGGTCTCGCCGGCGCGCACCATCGACACGTAAAGGGGGCCGAACACCTTGGGGTGGCGGGCCAGCGCGTCGGACAGCAGCAGTCCCGCCTCGACGTCCTTGCGCACGCCGCCGATCGTCTCGCGCAGGATCTTGGACTCGGTCTGGGTCTCGAGCACGTGCAGCGCCCGCATGATCGCCATGCCCGAGCTGACCATCGTCGCCAGCTGCCGGGAGGCGACGGCCAGGTCCTTCGCCTTGACCCCGCCGAAGAGCTCGATGTTGAGCTCCTTGGAGCGGTACTTGTGCGCGATGTCGACGACGATCAGCCCGCGCTCCTTGAGCTGCTGGGCGACCTGCTGCTTGGACTCGGCCTCCACCTCGCCCTTGGCGGGCATCCCCGCCAGGTCGGTGGCCTTGAAGGTGTAAGTGGCCATCGCTTACGCCGCCATCTGGTAATTGCCGGCGGGGCCCGCGGCGCCGAGCAGGCGGCGGAGCTCCTCGGGGGCGTGAGCGCGGGACTCGGCCATCTGGCGCGTGATCTTGCCGCTGCGCACGAGCTCGACGAGCGCGGCGTCCATCGTCTGCATGCCGTGCTGACCGCCCGTCTGGAGCACCGAGTAGATCTGGTGGGTCTTGGCCTCGCGGATCAGGTTGCGCACGGCCGGCGTGGGCACGAGCACCTCGGCGGCGACGCAGCGGCCGGCACCGTCGGCGGTGGGGACGAGCATCTGGGTCATGATCCCCTGGAGGGCCACCGACAGCTGGGCGCGAACCTGGCCCTGCTGCTCGGGCGGGAACACGTCGATGATGCGGTCGATCGTCTGAGCCGTGTCCTGCGTATGCAGCGTGGCGAACACGAGATGGCCGGTCTCGGCCGCGGTCAGCGCGGTCCCGATCGTCTCGAGGTCGCGCATTTCGCCGACCAGGATCACGTCGGGGTCCTGGCGAAGTGCGGCCTTGAGCGCATCGGCGAAGGACGGCGCGTCGGAGCCGAGCTCGCGCTGGTTGACGATGCACTTCTTGTGCTGGTGCAGGAACTCGATCGGGTCCTCGATCGTCATGATGTGCTCCTCGCGCGAGGAGTTGATGACGTCGATCAGCGAGGCCAGCGTGGTCGACTTGCCCGAGCCGGTCGGGCCGGTGACGAGCACGAGGCCGCGCGGCTTCTCCGCGAGCGACTCGACAACCTTGGGCAGGCCGAGCGTCTCGAGCGGGACGACGTCGAACGGGATCAGGCGGAACGCGGCGCCGATGGCGGCGCGCTGGAAGTAGGCGTTGACGCGGAAGCGTGCCCGCCCGGGGATCTGGTAGGCGAAGTCGAGCTGCCAGTTGTTCTCGAACTTCTGGCGCTGGGCGTTGGAGAGGATCGAGTAGACGATCTCGCGCGTGTCGGTGGGCGTGAGCGCCGGGTAGCCGTCGATCGGCGTCAGGCGACCGCGGACGCGCACCATCGGCGGCGCGCCTGCGGTGATGTGCAGGTCGGACGCGCGGCGGTCGATGACCTCCAGCAGTACTTCGGCGAAATCGAGATCCATCCCCTGTAGCTCCTCTTGACGGGCGGGCTTCGTGCCGTGTTATCGGCAGCTCACCCGGTTCCTGTTACGCGGGCCACCTCGGCCATGGACGTCAGTCCGGCCTTGACCTTGTCGAGGCCGTCGTCGCGGAGCTTGCGCATCCCCTCGCGCACGGCCACAGCGGTGATCTGGTCGGCCGAGGCGCGCTGGAGCGTGAGGTCGCGGATCGCCTCGGACATCAGCATCACCTCGTAGAGGCCGACCCGGCCGCGGTAGCCCATCCCGCCGCAGCGCACGCAACCGCCCGGCTCGTAGGCCTCGATGTCGAACTGGGCCTTGAAGCCGTGGTCACGCAGCACGTCGGCGGTGACGATCGTGCGCTTCTTGCAGTGCGGACACAGCTGGCGCGCGAGGCGCTGGGCGACCACGCAATCGATCGCCGAGGCGACCAGGAAGGGCTCGATCTTCATCTCGACCAGGCGGGTGATCGCCGACGCAGCGTCGTTGGTGTGGAGCGTCGAGAGCACGAGGTGGCCGGTGAGCGCGCCCTCGATCGCGATCTGGGCCGTCTCGCGGTCGCGGATCTCGCCCACCATCAGGATGTCGGGGTCGGCGCGCATCATCGAGCGCAGCCCGTTGGCGAAGGTCAGGCCGGCCTTGTTGTTGACCTGGACCTGGGTGATGCCGGCGATCTGGTACTCGACCGGGTCCTCGATCGTGATGATGTTCTTCTCGGGGGTGTTGAGCTCGGTCAGCGCCGCGTACAGCGAGGTCGACTTACCCGGAGCCGGTCGGGCCGGTGACCAGCACCGCGCCGTAGGACTGCTGGAAGGCGCGGCGGTAGCGGTGGATCTCGTGATCCTGCATCCCGAGCTTGTCGAGCTCGAACGACAGCTTGTTCTTGTCGAGGATGCGCATCACGACCGACTCGCCGTGCACGCTCGGGACGGTGACCACGCGGACGTCGATCTGGCGGCCCTCCACGGTGAGGCCGACGCGGCCGTCCTGGGGGATCCGGCGCTCGGAGATGTCGAGGTCGGCCATGATCTTGATGCGCGAGACGACGCCCGAGACCATTCGCTTGGGCACGGTGGTGGCCTCGACGAGCACGCCGTCCACGCGCAGGCGCACGCGCATCTCGCGACCCGAGCGCCCCTGGGAGTCGGCCTGGGGCTCGAAGTGGATGTCGGACGCGCCCCGCTCCGCGGCCTGGGCGATGATCGAGTGCACGAGCTTGATCACCGGCGCGTCGTCAGCGGACTCGCGCAGGTCGACGACCTCGACGCCGGCCTCCTCCTCGGCCGCGTCGACGACCTCCTGCACCGCCTCCTCGAAGCGGTTCATGCGCGAGATCAGCGCCGCGATGTCCTCCGCCGCGGCTACCGCAGGCTTGACGTCCAGGTGGGTCATGAGCGCGATGTCGTCGACCGCGAGCACGTTGGCCGGGTCCGACATCGCCACCAGCAGCGTCTTCTCGTCGACGTAGGCCACGGGCACCGCCCCGTAGCGCTTGGCCGAGGAGGCGTTCAGGAGGTTGGCCGCGCCCATGTCGACGTTGAACACGCCGAGGTCGAGGTGGTCGAGCCCGTAGCGCTCGGCGATCGCGCGCGAGAGCTGCTCGGAGGTGATGGAGCCCCCGTCCAGCAGCACCTTCTCGGGCTGCACGCCGGCCGAGCGGGCCTCCTCGACCGCCTCGGCCACCCGCTCCTGGGTGGCGAAGCCGAGGTCGACGAGCACGTCGGTGAGGAACCGGCCCGAGCCGCCCCGCCGGCGCGGCGGCGTGACGCCGATCGGCCCCTCGGCCGGCTGCTCGATGACGGTGCCCGAGTCGACCGCGCGCAGCTTCGTGGCCGAGTCGCTCATCGCGCCGCCACCGCGGCGCGCATCACGTCGACCGGCGCGCGCGCGCCGGTGAACTGCTCGAAGCTGAGCGCTCCCTGGCCGATGAGGATCTCGATCCCCTCGACCACAGGGACCGAGACAGCCCGAGCGGCCGTGATCAGATGCGTTTCCCTTGCCCTATACACGAGATCGACCACACAGTGGTAGTTGCTCAGGCCATCGGCGCCCAGGGGCAGATGCTTGAAGGTCTCGTCCTCGTCGTCCAGCCCGATGGACGTGCAATTGACGAGCACGTCGGCCGCTTGCGCCCGTCGCACCGGCCGCGCGCCCAGCTCCGCGGCGAGCGCCGCGGCTCGCTCGGGGGTCCGGTTCCACACCCTGACCTCGTCCGCGCCGGCGTCGAGCAGCGCCCAGATCGCCGCCCGGGCGCTCCCCCCCGCTCCGAGGACGAGCGCGCTGCGCCCGCGTACCCCGAAGGGCAGCGCCTCGATCAGCGCCGGAGCGTCGGTGTTGTCGGCCGCGATCTCCCCGGCGGGGCCGAACAGGAGCGTGTTCGCTGCGCCGATCGCCCTCGCTCGCTCCGACGGCGCGCCGGCCAGCCGCAGAGCGGCCTCCTTGTGGGGGATCGTGACGTTGGCGCCGCGGAACCCGGCGCCGGGCAGGGCGCGCACGGTTGCGGCCAGCAGCTCGGGCGGTACCGGCAGCAGCTGATAGCGCCAGTCGGTGAGGCCGACGGCGTGCAGCGCCGCGTTGTGGATCGCCGGCGAGCGGCTGTGGCCCACCGGCCAGCCGAGCACGCCCAGGCGCACGTCAGCAGTGGGACGGGCGAGTTCCCGCCGTGGGCGGTGCGCGCCGAGTAGTACTGCTGCTGGTAGTGCAGGAACTGCGTGTAGCTCGAGGTGAACACGCTCGAGCCGTTCCCGCACGGCTTGACCACGAAATACAGGTAGTTCGTCTGAGCCGGGTGGGCCGCCGCCTGGATTGCCGCGAGTCCGGGGCTGTCGATCGGGGTCGGCGGCAGCCCGGCGTGCAGCCGGGTGTTGTACGGCGAGCGCGCCGCGAGCTGGGACTGGGTCAGCGGTTTGTCGTAGTCGTTGAACTCGTAGCGAGTGGTCGAGTCCATCCCCAGCGGGATGTGCATCGCGAGCCGGTTGTAGATCACCGAGGCGACCAGCGGGAAGTCATGCGGCGTACCAGCCTCCTTCTCGACGATCGAAGCGATGATCAACACGTCATACGGGCTCATCTGGTGGTGTGCGGCGTAATCCAGGTTGACCGCGGCGAAGCGCTGCTTGAACGTCTTCAGCTGATCGGCGATCAGGGCCGAGAGCCGGATCGGGTCGCGCAGCTGGTAGGTGGAGGGGAACAGGAAGCCCTCGAGCGAGTCGGTCCCCGCGGGGCGCCCCGTACTTGCCCGGGTCGAGCAGCGGCGAGTGCGCGGTGGCCGCGAGATAACCCGAGGCGATGTTCTGGCTGCGCAGCAGCGCGTCGATCTGGCGCCGGGTCTTGCCTTCGACGATCGTGAGCTCGGAGACCTTGGCCGCCGGCGGCGCCGTGATCAGGATCTTCAGCACCTGGCTATAGCTCATGTCGAGCTTGAGGGTGTAGGTGCCGGCGCGGAGCTTCCCGCGATCGCCGGCCAGCAGCGCCCGCATATCGAAGAAGAACCCGGACGGGACCACGCCGTCGCGCGCCAGCAGGTTTCCGACCTGCTGCGCCCCGGAATGGGGCGGGACCGTGACCACCACGCGTCCGTGGGGCTGGCCCGAGAACGGCTGCAGGAGCCCGTTGGCGAACCAGAGCACAACCGCGACCGGCACCACCACGACCAGCGCGACCACGCCGGCCAGCACGGAGCGGCGCAACCCGAATCGCCGCTCGCCGCGAGCCGCGGCGGGGCGACGGGCTCGGACCGGGCGCCGCCGGGCCCCGGCCGGGCGGCGGGGACGGGGCGTCTGCGCCGCGCGCGCCACCCGCTCGCGCCGGGCCACCCGGCGGATGCCGATCGGGACCTCCTCCTCGTGATCCTCCTCGTGATCCTCCTCGTGACCGTCGCCGTCGAAGGCGCCGTCGTCGAAGGCGCCGTCCTCGAGCGCCTGCTCGGCGCGCCGGCGCTCACGCTCCAGGCGCGCTGCCTCGCGCTCCTCGGCCGAGCGCCCTCCGTCAGCCACGTCCCACCAGCCAGCTCTCGAGCAGGTGCGCGGCGGCGCGCGAGTCGACCCCGGCGCGCCCCCCGGCGCGCTCGGCCAGGCGCGTGGTCAGGCGCTCGTCGTAGAGCTCGACCGGGATCGGCAGCTCGGCCGCCAGGCGCGCGGCGAATGCGCGCGCCTCCGCCGTCTGCGCCGAGTCGCGGCCGGCCAGCGTGAGCGGGAGGCCGACCACGACGCGCTCGGCTTCGAGCTCGCCGGCCAGCTCCCGCAGCCGGGCGAGCCCCCGCGGCGAGCGCGGCGCACGAACCGCCTCAAGCGGTGTGGCCAGCACGCCGGTAGGGTCGCTCACGGCGCAGCCGCAGCGGGCCTTGCCGTAGTCGAGGGCGAGCACCCGCATCAGCGCAGTGCGCTCTCGATCGCCTTCCGCGCGGCGTCGAGCGCCTCGGGCAGCTTCGCCGGGTCGCGCCCGCCGGCGCGCGCCATCGTGTCCCGGCCGCCACCGCCACCGCCGACCACCGCCGCCGCGACGCGCACGATCTCACCCGCCCGCACGCCGCGCGTGACCAGCGCCGGGGCCACCGTGGCGATCAGGTCGACGCGCCCCTCCCCCGCGCTCCCGAGCACGATCGCCGCATCGCCGAGCTTGTTCTTCAGCCGGTCGGCCACCTCGAGCAGCACCTTGCCGTCGCTCGCCGAAACCGCGGACACCAGCACGCGCGCGCCATCGCGCTCGACCGCCGCCGCCGCCAGCTGCTCGACGTCGACGCCGCCCCCGGCCCCGGCGCCCTGGCGGAGCTCGCGCTCGAGCTCGCGCACGCGGGAGCGCAGCTGGGCGGCTGTGTCGGCGACTCGCTCGGGCGTCACCCGCAGGAGCTCGGCCGTGGCGGCCAGCGCCCGGTCGTGCTCGCGCAGGAGGCGTACCGCCTCGGGACCGGTCACCGCCTCGATCCGTCGCACGTTGGCCGCGCTCGAGGTCTCGCTCAGCACCTTGAACAGCCCGATCTCCGCCGTGTCGTGGACGTGGGTACCGCCGCACAGCTCGCGCGAGAAGGACCCGTCGCCCACCTCGACCATCCGCACCACGTCGCCGTACTTCTCGCCGAACAGCGCCATCGCCCCCAGCCGGCGGGCCTCCGCCAGGGTCGTCGTGAGCGCGTGCACGGGCTGGCTCTCGAGGATCCAGGCGTTGACCTGGTCCTCCACCTCGCGCAGCTCCTCGTCGGTCAGGCCCTTGCCGTAGGTGAAGTCGAAGCGGAGCTTGTCAGGGCCCACGTAGGAGCCGGCCTGACGGACCTGCGGGCCCAGCCTCCGCCGCAGCGCGGCATGGAGCAGGTGGGTCGCGGTGTGGTTGCACTCGGTGGCGTGACGCAGTCCGCGGTCGACCAGCGCGCGCACGCGCTCGCCCGGGCGCAGCTCGCCGCGCTCGGGGACCAGCGCCACCACCTGATCCTCGCCCAGGCGCAGGACGTCCTCGACCCGGGCCAGGCAATCGCCCTCGAAGCATTCGACGTAGCCGGAGTCCGCGACCTGGCCACCGCCGGTGGCGTAGAAGGGCGACTCCACGAGCTTGGCGAGCAGGCGCCCGTTGTCGGCCTGAACCGCTCCCACGGTGGTCTCGCGCTCGGTCGTCTCGTAGCCGACGAAGTCGGTGGCGAAGCCGGCCTGTCCCGCCAGCGCGACCGCGCGCTGCCTGAGCGCATCGGCGACGCTGGGCAGCCCGCGGCCGGCGCCGCGCCTCGCCCGCTCGCGCTGATCCTCCATCAGCGCCTCGAAGCCCTCCTCGTCCACCCCGAGGCCGTGCTCGGCCACGAGCTCGAGCGTCAGGTCGATCGGGAAGCCGTAGGTGTCGTGGAGCATGAACGCGTCGGCGGCGGCGATGCCCTCGGCGCCCGCGTCCCGGGCGCGGGCGATGAGCTCGTCGAGCAGGCGGGTGCCCTGCTCGAGCGTGCGGCCGAAGCCCTCCTCCTCGGAGGCCAGCCAGCTGTGGATGGCGTCGCGCTGGGCGACCAGCTCGCCGTACTCGCTGCCCATGAGCTCGGTCACCAGGTCGGCGTAGCGGCGCAGGAAGCCGGGCTCGAGCCCGAGCGTGCGGCCCTGCTGGATCGCGCGGCGCATGATCCGCCGCAGCACGTAGCCCCGATCCTCGTTGGAGGGCACGACCCCGTCGGCGATCAGGAAGCTCATGGCGCGTCCGTGGTCGGCCAGGATCCGCAGCGCGCGGTCGGTGGCGAACGCCTCGCCGTAGCGGCGGCCCGACAGTTCCGCGCCAAGCGCGATCAGCGGCGCGAACTGGTCGGTCTCGAACACCGAGGTCTTTCCCTGGAGCATCGCGGCCATCCGGTTCAGGCCCAGGCCGGTGTCGATGTTGCGCGCCGGCAGCGGCGTGAGCACGCCCTCGGCGCTCAGGTCGTACTGCATGAACACGAGGTTCCAGTACTCGAGGAAGCGCTCGTTCTCGCCCCCGGGCAGGTCGTCCGGCTTGCCGAAGTCGACGCCCCGATCGAGATAAAGCTCCGAGCAGGGGCCGCAGGGCCCGGTCGGCCCGGCCTGCCAGAAGTTGTCCTCGCGCGAGAGCTCGACGATTCGGTCGCGGGCAACCCCGATCTCGAGCCAGGCCTCGATCGCCTCCTCATCCGGGCCCAGACCGAGCCCCTCGTCGCCGCCGAACACCGTGATCCAGATGTCCTCCTCAGCGAAGCCGAAGCCCTCGCGCGAGAGCTCCCAGGCGAAGGCCCCCGCCTCGCGCTTGAAGTAGTCCCCGAACGAGAAGTTCCCGAGCATCTCGAAGAACGTGAGGTGGCCGTTGGTCGTGCCGATGATCTCGATGTCGACCGTGCGGAACGTCTTCTGACAGGTCGTGACCCGCGGGTGCGGCGGGCGCTCGCGACCCTGGAAGTAGGGCTTCAGCGGGTGCATCCCCGCCACCGTGAACAGCGCCGAGGGATCGTGCTCGGCCGGGATCAGCGAGGCCGAGGCCAGCCGCATGTGGTCGCGCTCGAGGAAGAACTCGAGGAACGTGCGCCGGATCTCATCGGAGGTCATATGGGGGAATCCATGGAGGTTTTTCGACTAAAGGTGGACGCCAGCGCGCAAGGGGTCAAGCCGTCCACGGCCTCCTCCGAGCGTAGAGAGTATGTCCTTCCTACGCCGATTCGCCGCCCTTGCGCTGGTGGCGGTGGGGTCCGTGATCGTCCCCGCAACCGCGCAAGCTGCTCCTTCTGGTTTCCATCTGCAGTCTTCTCAACTCTACGTCCATGAGGACGCCGGCCGCGCGGTCATCACGATCGAGCGCGGCGACGTCAGCCGGGACGCTCAGATCCGCTACATCACGGGCGGACTGGGCTTCGATTGCGGCGCCGCGCAGTGCTCCGCCACCAAGTACGACACGACCGGCGTCAAGGGGATGCTCGACTTCCCGCCTGGCGTCGCCAGCGAGAGCTTCACCGTGCCGGTCGTCGACCACGGCGCCGACAGCCTGCCCAAGACGATCTCGGTGTCGCTGTTCGGCCCCTATCCGATCGGCCTGGCCAGCCCCAACAAGGCCGTGCTCACGATCCTCAACGACGACCCGCCGGTGGCGCACGACACCAGCGACCCGCTTGGCCTCCCCGGCGCCACCACGAGCAACCCGCTCGCGGGCGCGACGTTCTTCGTCGATCCCGACAGCGACCCCGCCGTCGCCGCGCGCCGCGGCCACCCGCTGCTGAACGTGATCGCGCGTCAGCCGGGAACCACGCGCTACGGCTCCTTCAGCTGGCCCAACGCCGGCATCGCGGTCTCGAACGAGCTGGCCAAGGCGCAGGTGCTCCAGCCCGGCTCGGTGCCGCTGCTCGCCACCTACCGCCTGGTCGACGGCCACTGCGGCAACTGGGCCGACACGCCGGCCGACCAGCAGCGCTACCACGAGTTCATCGAGAACTTCGCCCAGGGGATCGGCAGCTACCGCGCGGTGCTGTTCCTCGAGGAGGACTCGCTCATCACCACGCCCTGCCTGAGCGGCCACGGCCTCGCCGTGCGCATGGCCGAGCTCCGTGACGCGATCGACGTCCTGACCGCGGACTGCCCGCGGCTGGTCATCTACCTCGACGCCGGCGCCGGGGACGCGATCCCCGCGGGGCAGACGGCACGGCTGCTCGAGCGCGCCGGGGTCGCGAAGATCCAGGGCTTCTTCCTGAACTCGACGCACTTCGACTGGACCTCGCGCGAGATCCAGTTCGGCGAGGCGGTCTCGCGCCTGACCGGCGGCAAGCACTTCGTCATCAACACGGGCGAGAACGGCCGTGGCCCGCTCGCCACCGCGGACCCCGCGCGCGACGGCAACGAGGTCCTGTGCAACCCGCCCGGCCGTGGCCTGGGCCCGCTGCCCACGACCGACACCGGCTACCCGAACGTGGATGCGTTCGCCTGGACCACCAACCCGGGCGAGTCCGGTGGCCGCTGCGTTCCCGGCGCTCCGGCGACCGGCGCCTACTGGCCCGCCTACGCCGAGATGCTCGTGCGCAATGCCGACTTCCACGTCGACTCGACGGTGAATCCGTTCGCCCCGCTCGCGGGCGGCGCGCGGACGGCCTCAGCCGGTCATGGGCACAAGGCGAGCAAGGCGCACAGGCGCACAAGGCGCACAAGGCGCACAAGCCCGTCAAGCACCACAAGAAGAAGAAGCATCACCGCAAGTAGGCGATCTCGGTCCGGTAGCTGCGGTAGTTGATGTAGTCGCCCCGCAGCCACAGCAGGCTCATCGGCCCACCGTGTGAGCCGCGGGGAACAACCGGGCGGACGTTGTCCAAGGCGCCACCGCGTACGACCACGCGGTGGCGCCAGCTCGTTCCGCCGTCGGTCGTCACCCAGCGCTCGATCTGGAAGGAGCCGTCCACCTGCCTCGAGAGGTAGAGGACCGAGGGATCGCTGTGGTCGAGCGTGATCCCGCCTGAGTACTCCCACTCGAACGTGGTCGGGCTGATCGAGCCGCCGGCGCGGGTCAGGAAGTGCGAGACCCAGCGCCGGCCGGTCCAGCGCGCGTACCAATAGGCGTGGTTACCGCCTGACGGGAAGGTCGCGTAGACGATCACCGGCTCCCCGTCCGGGGCCATGCGCCACGTCCCAGACCCAGCTGGCGATGCCCGTTGCGGGGCCGTTGTAGACGAGGTCGGCCTGCGAGGGGCTGATCGGTCCGTGGCCCATGCGTGCGATGCGCCGGCCGCCCGCGGTCCACAGCCATCCGCCCCGGTACGCCGCGTAGTAGATGCTCGTGAGCAGGTTGCGCGGGTGGCCGTTGGTGAAGGCGAGCGCGATCGTGTCCGAGCCGTTGCCGTCGACCTTCAGGTAGGGCCGCTGGTGGGGGACGCGGATCAGCTCGTGCGCCGGGCTCCACTGCCCGGTGACCGATCTGGTGGCGTAGTCCGCGCTCCAGTTGGCGCCGCGCCAGAACAGGAACAGCGTGTTGTCCTCGGCCGGCAGCAGCACCGGGTTGGGATAGGTGAAGCCCAGCTTGCCGGGCACCCGTGAGCGGACGCGCTCGACCGGGCCCCAGTCGCTGATGTCCTCGGGCCGGAGCGTCGTGCGGTAGTTCATCGACCGGCCGTTGTGGGCCGACCAGAACACGGTCAGCCGCTTGTCGGGCTCGACCAGGATCGCCGGGCTCGAATGGTCGTCGTGGTAGATGTAGGCGATCGTCTGCTGCTGGATGACGCCGAAGCTGGGGTCGAAGGCACCGATGTGGATGCCCCCCTTCCAGTCGATCCAGCCCGACGAACGTCTCGTCGTACTGCCCGGTGACGGTGACCGCGCGCGGATCGCCGAACCAGCACCACGAGCCGGGTCCCCAGCTGCCGATCGCGCCCGCGCGCGGGATCTCCGGTAGCGGGGCGACCGCGGGCGTCAGCCTGGGGACGCGCGGCCGGCGGAGGATCGCCAGTGGCCGCGGACGCCGGGGAGCGAATGGCTGTTGCGCGCCGGGGCGCACGGTGCTGGGGCGAACGCCGCGCTCGCACCGCGACGTGGTGGCGCTTGTGGCCGTGACTCGGCCCGCGGGCGGCTCCGGCGGGCGCCTGCGAGGCGCCCAGCACGAGCACGACGACCGCGAGCGAGATCCCCGTCGCCCTAGACCTCATCGCGACCGCCAGCCTACTGGTTCCAGCTCGGCTCAGAGCCATGGGCGATCAGCTTCGCCGCCGCCGCCACCGGCGAGGGGAAGCTCTTCGATGATGCCCTGACTCGGCGGCGCCAGGAAGCCACCCCGATCCACCAGCGCGAAGGTGCCCGACTGGGAGAGCGCGGCGGCGCTGACGCCCGCTGCCCGCGATCGTGAGGGGGCGGGCACGCCGGCTCGGCACGGCGATCGCCCAGCCGCGACTGGTATCGAGGCCCTCGTACTGGGCCAGCAGCCACGCTCCATCATCGCCGGCGAAGGCGACCGGCACGAGACCGTCCATCAGCGGCGGCACGGAGAGGTCGGTGAGCTGGACCGGCCGGCTTCCATCCGCGTTCATCAGCCAGATCTCATAGGCCGGGTCGGCGTCGGGGCGCAGCATCTCGCGATCGAAGGCGATCCCGCCGGGCCCCCAGACTGGATACAGGCTGAGCCCGTCGTGGGTGATCTGCTGCGCACCGGCTCCGTCCGCGGCCGCGACTTCGATGTCGACGGGCGCCTCGAGCGCCGGCGAGGCCGCCAGCGCGTACGCGATCCGGTCCGAGCCGTTGGGGGCGAAGCTCGCTCCATAGATCGGCCCCCGGGCCAGGATCGACGCCGCCAGCGTCCTCGTGTCGATCACGGCGAGTCCCGAGCGCGCGGCGCTCGCCGGGTCGCGGCTGGTGAGCACGACAGCCAGATAGCGCGAGTCGGGCGACCACGCCTGCGCCACCGCGGTGGCCTGGGCGGCGTCGAAGAAGCGCCGGATGACCGTGCCCCCGATCGTGTACAGGGTCAGCGCGGAACCGGTCTGGGCGGTGCTCGAGACGGCCACGACCGAGCCCTCGGGCGAGAGCAGCGGCTGCTGGCCCGGACCGAGCAGGCGCCGAGTACGGTCGCGCAGGTCGGCCACCCACACCTGCGACGTCGCGCCCGCGCCGCCGGTGACGAAGGCCACGCGCGGGGCCCGCGACTGACTCGAGCCGGCGGACACATTGACCACGGCGACCACGACGAGCGCCACCGCGGCGGTGGCGATCACGGCCGCCGCGGTGCGTCTCATCGGCCCTGGCGCGGTGGGCGCGCGATCGTGCCGTGGCCGACGACGAGCTCGCCGTCCATCAGGCAGGCGAGCTGTCCCGGCGCCGCGCCGTACACGGGCTCGGCGAGCTCGACCGTGCTGCTGTCGGCGGCCAGGACGGCGCCCAGCGGCTTTGAGCGGTAGCGCAGCTTGACCCGGTCGACCCGGCTCGCCGGGCGGTGCAGGCGCACGTCGCGCAGCGTGACTCGCGTCGTGCGCAGGGCAGCCCGCGGACCCACCACGACGCGGTTGGCGAGGGGATCCTTGTCGAGCACATAAAGCGGCTCGGGCGACTGGACGCCGATGCCCTTGCGCTGGCCGACGGTGTAGCCGTGGTGGCCTCGGTGCTCGGCCAGGGGCAGACCGGCTAGGTCGACGATCGCGCCGGGACGCTGGCTCAGGCCGCCATGCCGGGCCAGGAACCGCGCGCGGTCGGTGCCGGCGAGGAAGCACAGGTCCTGCGAGTCGGGCTTGGCGGCCACCGGGAGGCCGGCCTCGGCGGCGAGCACGCGCGTCTGCGCCTTCGTGAGCCGGCCGAGCGGGAAGCGCAGCCGCCGCAGCGACTGCGGCGAGAGCGCGGCCAGCATGTATGTCTGATCCTTGGCCGGATCCGCCGCGGCGCGCAGCAGCGGCCCGGCCGGATGGTCGTGCTCGACCGTCCGGGCATAGTGGCCGGTCGCGAGCTGCGCGCAACCGAGGCGGTCGGCCAGCGCCAGCATCGCGTCGAGGCGCACGTTCCCGTTGCAGGCGACGCACGGGTTCGGGGTCTCCCCCGCTTCGTAGCCGGCGATGAACGGCTCGACCACGCCGGCCCGGAACGCCCGGCGCAGGTCGATCGTGAAGTGGGGCAGGCCCATGCGGTGAGCGAGGGCGCGGGCCTGGGCGACGGCCGAGGCCGAGCAGCAGCTGCGCTCGCCGTCATTCTCCGGGTCCGACCACAGCTCGAGCGTCACGGCCACGGCCGGCCCCGTGCGGCGCGCACTCGACCGCCGCCACCGCGCTGTCGACCCCACCGCTCATGGCCACCAGCGTCCTGGCCGCATCGGCCGGCTCCGGAATCGCGGCCGCCTCCGCCGCCGCGTGGCCGAGGGCGCGGTGCAGCGCGTCCGCGGCGACCTCGGCGGCGTGGAGCTTCCCGGGGCTGAGGCCGCCCAGCTCGGCGGCGATCTCCCCCACGCCGATCCGGGCCGCGTCGAGCATCGGCCGGCCGCGCACGAGCGAGACGGCGGCGCTGCCGGCGGCAGTGGTGGCGCCGCACCCGTCGGCGTCGAACCCCGCATCGGTGACGCGATCGCGGTCGATCGCCACGGTGAACCGGATCCGATCGCCGCAGGCGCCGCCGCCGGCGGTAACCGTGAACCCGCCCGCCGGCGTCCGGCCGTGACCCTGTGGCGAGGTCAGGTGGTGCTCGAAGGCCAGCCCATCCACTGCCGGCGAGGATAGAGCCGGTCCTACTTACGGAGTGTTACGTCCGTGGGAGTGGCGAGGGCGCCCGGAGGGCTACTTCGCGGCCGCCAGCGCGTTCAGGCGCTGCGCGATCTCGAAGCGGTCGGCGAAGCCGACGATCGTGCTCGCCTCGCCGCTGGCGGTCGATCAGGATGAGCGTGGGCGAGCCGCTCACGGGCACTGTGTTGGTGAGCATCGTGAACTTCGCGACGTCGGTGACGGGCACCGCGACCTTGACCACGCCGGGCTTGGTGGCCGCCGCGGCCAGCTCGGTCTTGTCCGCCTGGTCGTCGGCGGCAGCCGGGTTGTAGAAGAGCAGTCCGATGACCTTGTGCTGGGTGAGCGCGGTCTCAACCTCGGCCACCTGGCGCGCGGCCGAGGCCGTGGGCTTGGTCGCCGAGACGTGCACCGCGGGCTTGGCCGTGTGCGCGGGCTCCGCCGGAGCGCGGCCCTGGCGTGGCTCGGCGTCGCGGCCGGCGTGGTCGACACCGGAGCGCCGAGACGAGCGTTGGCCCCGTTCGAGGTCTTGACCGCCTGATGGGCCTGGCTGATCGCGGACTGGTAGACGCCGCTGTTCGGCGTGCCGCCCGTGCTGGCGGAGTTGCCCTTGAAGAACACGAGCACGCTGGCGAACAGCACGACGGCGCCGAGCAGGACACCCAGGAGTGGCTTGGAGACGCTGGTCATCACTCCAATGTTCGGCAGGCGGGAGCCGAACCTGAGCGATGTCTGGGCGATTGGACGCCCGTCTACGCGAGCCTCACACCGAGCTCGCGCAGCTGCGCCTCCTCGACGGGGGCGGGGGCGCCCGTGAGCGGATCGGCGCCGCTCGCCGCCTTCGGAAAGGCGATCACGTCGCGGATCGAGTCCGTTCCCGCCAGCGCCGAGACGATCCGGTCGATCCCGAGCGCGATCCCGCCGTGGGGCGGGGCGCCGTAGCGGAGGGCGTCGAGCAGGAACCCGAAGCGCGCGGCGGCCTCGTCGGCCGAGATCCCGAGCAGCTCGAACACCCGCCGCTGAACGTCGAGCCGGTGGATACGGATCGACCCGCCGCCGATCTCCGAGCCATCGAGCACCAGGTCGTAGGCGCGGGAGAGCAGCGATCCAGGGTCGTTCAGGTCGCCGGTCGGCGCGGTGAACGGGTGGTGGGCGGCATCCCAGCGCTGGGCGTCGGGATCCCAGAAGAAGGCCGGGAACTCGACGACCCAGAGGATGTCGTGGCGCCCGGTTGGGATCAGGTCGAAGCGTCGCGCGAGCTCCAGGCGCAGGGCACTCAGCGCCTGCCCAGCCGTCGTGACCTCGTCGGCCACGATCAGGAGGAGCTCGCCGGGAACGGCGTCGAGGCGAGCGTTGACGGCGGCGATCTCCGGCTCGGTGAGGAACTTGGCGATCGGCGAGCGCCAGCCATCCTCCTGGACGAACGCCCACACGAGGCCCTTGGCGCCATGCTGCTTGGCCAGCTCGGTCAGCGCCTCGAGGTCCGAGCGCGGCAGCTCGCGCCGGCCGGCATTGATCCCGCGGACCACGCCGCCGCCCTGCAGCGCACCGGCGAACACCTTGAACTCGGTCGATCTCAGCGCCTCGCCCAGGTCGTGAAGCTCGAGGCCGAAGCGCGTGTCGGGCCGGTCGATGCCATAGCGCGCCACCGCCTCGGCGAACGTCATCCGTGGCCACGGCGGCGGCGCCACGTCGAATCCGGCCCGCTCGAACACCGCCGTCATCACCGCCTCGGTGGCGTCGATCACGTCGTCCTCGTGGACGAATGCCATCTCGACGTCGAGCTGGGTGAACTCGGGCTGGCGGTCGGCGCGGGTGTCCTCGTCGCGGAAGCAGCGCGCGATCTGGTAGTAGCGCTCGAACCCACCCATCATCAGGAGCTGCTTGAACAGCTGGGGCGACTGCGGCAGGGCGTAGAACGATCCGGGCGCCACGCGCGCTGGGACGAGGTAGTCGCGCGCCCCCTCGGGCGTCGAGCGAGTCAGGTACGGGGTCTCGATCTCGAGGAAGTCACGATCGTCGAGGACCGCGCGCATCGCGGCGGTCACCTCGTGGCGGAGCGCGATCGAGCGCTGGAGGGGCTCGCGGCGGAGGTCGAGCGAGCGGTGGCGCAGGCGCAGGCTCTCGTCCACCTGGTCGCCCTCCTCGAGCGGGAACGGCGGGGTGTCGGCGTCGGCCAGGATCTCGAGCTCGCTCACGGCGAGCTCGATCTCGCCCGTGGCCAGGTTCGGGTTGACGTTCTGGGCGTCGCGCCTCGTGACGGTTCCGGCGGCGCTGATCACGTCCTCGGAGCGCAGGCCGTGCGCGCGTTGGTGCGCCTCAGGCGCGGAGTCGGGGTGGAACACGAGCTGCACGACCCCCGAGCGATCGCGCAGATCGATGAAGATCAGCCCGCCGTGGTCGCGACGGCGGTGCACCCACCCGGCGACGCGCGCCGGCGTGCCCGAGCGCTCCGCGGTGAGCTGGCCGCACCACGCGTCGCGGTAGCCGTTGGGGCGGGGCGCGTGCTTCATGCCAGGCGGCTCCCGCGCAGGATGATCGGGATCACCTCGTCGAGCTCGGCCTCCCGCTGCTCGCCCGACTCCATGTTCTTGAGGCTGGCGGCGGCCGTGCCGTTGCCGACGATCGCCACATACCGGGCGCCGATCCGGTCGGCGTGCTTGAGCTGGCCCTTGAGCGAGCGGCCGGTGAGCTCGAGCTGGGCCTGGAGGCCGGCCCGGCGCGCCTGGCGCGCGAGGCCGAACGCCGCGCGCGCCCCCGCCGGCTTGGCCAGCGCGACGAACAGGTCGGTCAGGCCCGGGGGCGCGGGGAGGTCGCCGCTGGCCAGCAGCATCCGCTCGATCCCCGCGGCCCACCCCGACGCCGGCGTGGGCGGGCCCTCGAGCTGCTCGACCAGGCGGTCATAGCGGCCGCCGCCGCCGACCGCCGACTGCGCGCCGAGCGCGTCGCTGGTGACCTCGAACACCGTCCTCGTGTAGTAGTCGAGGCCGCGGACGAGCGTCGGATCGACCTCGTAGCGGATGCCCGCGTCATCGAGCAGCGCCCGCACGTGGGCGAAGTGCTCAGCATCGTCGTCAGTGAGCCGGGCCAGCAGAGTTGGAGCGTCCTTCATCACGCTCCGGGTGGCGCGGTCGGTCGAGTCGAACGCGCGCATCGGGTTCATCTCGATGCGACCGCGGACCTCCGCGGAGAGCTCGGCCTCGTGCGCGCGCAGGTAGGCCTGGAGCTCTTCCCGGTATTCGGCGCGTGTCTCCGGCGTGCCCAGGCTCGATATGCGCAGCCGCATGTCCTTCACGCCGACGGCGCCCATCACGTCCATGAACAGCGAGACGAGCTCGGCGTCGGTCTCGGGGGCGGCGGAGCCGATCGCCTCTGCCCCCACCTGCCAGAACTGCCGGTAGCGGCCGCGCTGGGGCGCCTCGGCGCGGTAGAAGCTCGACAGGTACCACAGCTTCACCGGTTGCGGGAGCTTGTGCATCCCGTGCTCGACGTAGGCGCGGCAGATCGGCGCCGTGCCCTCGGGGCGCAGCGTCAGTGACCGCCCGGCGCCGTCGTCGAACGTGTACATCTCCTTCTGGACGATGTCGGTGGCCTCGCCCACTCCGCGCGCGAACAGCTCGGTGGCCTCGAACGTCGGCGTCTCGATCCGCCGGTAACCGGCCGCGCCGAGAACCGCGCCGGCGCGCTGGGCGAGCACGTCACGGCGAGCCGCCGCGTCGGGGAGGATGTCGAACGTGCCCTTCGGGGCCTGGATCACGAGGGCCGGGCGAGCTCGCGCAGGAACGGGTTGGTGGCGCGCTCCCGCCCGAGGGTCGTGATGCCCATGTGGCCGGGATAGACGGTCGTCTCCGGCGGATAGGCGCTCACGAGCGATTCGATCGAGCCCAGCAGCGTCGGCCAGTCCCCTCCGGGCAGGTCGACCCGGCCCACGGAGCCCTGGAACAGCACGTCGCCGGAGAACAGCGCCTCCTCCTCGGCGAGCGCGTAGGTGACGTGGCCGGGGCTGTGTCCCGGCGTGAACAGGACGTCCAGGGTGAGCCCGGCGAGCTCGAGCCGCTCTCCACCCGCGACCGTGAGGTCGGCGTCGTAGCTCTCGAACGGACCGAAGCCCGGCCACGGGACGTAGTCCATGATGTTCGCGAGCACGTCCTTCTCGAGCTCCGGGCAGTACACCGGCGCCTTGGTGGCGGCCGCGACCGGCGCCACCGCGCCGACGTGGTCGAAGTGGGTGTGGGTGATGAGGATCGCCTCGACCGTCTCGATCCGGAGGCTCTCGAGCGCGCCGAGGAGCTTCTGGGGCTCGTCGCCCGGGGTCGACGATGAGTGCGCTCGGAGGCGTTCTTGGCGCGGACGATGAAGCAGTTCTCCTGCACCGGCCCGACCGTGAACATGCGGACGTCGATCACTTGCGCCGTCCCTGGGTGGCCTTGTTGCGCTGCCGGCGGCGGTACATGAACAGCTCCATGTAGTAGCCGGCGGGGACGTAGAGCAGGAACGCGAACACCGCGAAGCTCGCCGCCACGACGAGCCGATCCTTCTTGGTCACCAGCACCAGGAAGATGAACATGAGCGCGGAAGCGAGGCCGGCTCGGGTGATCGAGGACTTCCACGTCGGGGGCATGTTGAGCCGCCGCTCGCGCGCCTCCTGGCGAGACTGCTTCTTGCGCTCGTCGGGGCTCGGCGGCCGCCCCGTCCGGCCCCGCGTCTGGATCGTTCCCGCCGGCGTTCCGCGGTGCTTGGTTCGGCGCTTGCGCTTCGTTTGAGCCATGGTGTACGGAGCTTATTCGGTGGCGAGCCGCTCGGCGATCGCATCTTCGATGTAGCGGCGGTTCGCCACCGGGATGTCCGCCCGGAAGCCGGCGAAGGCGGCCTTGGGCGCGAGGCCGACGAGCTCAGCTCGGACGGGCGTGGCGTGGCGCGCGATCGCGTCCACGAGGGCCGCGAGCGGAGCCGCGGCGAAGTCCTCGACGTTCGTGGATACCTGGGCGGTGGAGCGGTCCTCGAGCCAGATGCCGAGCGCGCGGACCGACGGGAGGCCGTCCGGTCCGCCCTCCCGGATGCTCGCGGCGACCCGCCGCGCATCCTCGAGCGTCGCCGGCTGGGCCAGCTCGACGTTGAAGGCGATCAGCGGCGGGCGGGCGGCGACGAGGGTGGCGCCGGCGCTCGGGTGCAAGCGGGCCGGGCCGAAGTCGGGCTTCAGCTCTGCCCGCGCGATGCGCTCCGCCAGAGCCGCCGGGCCGCCGCGCCGGAGCTCGGCCCGCGTCCGCCCGCCGGCCAGGGCGCCGTACAGAAACACCGGGATCGCGAGCTCGTGGCCGAGGAGGTCGGCGACCACGAGCGCCTCGGCGGCGGCGGCACCCTGCCCCGCGTCGTCGAGGTAGACGATTGGCGCCACGTCGAGGGCGCCAACCCGCGGATGCACGCCCTGGTGGCGGTTCAGGTCTACCCGGCCGACGGCCTCGCGCGCGCCGCCGAGGACGGCCTGCGCGAGCTCGCCCGGACGCCCGGCGAGGGTGAACACGCTGCGGTGGTGGTCGGGGTCGGTGTGGACGTCGAGAAGCCCGGGACCGAAGGCCGCCGCTACCGCGTCGATGACGCCGCGCTCGCGCCCCTCGGAGACGTTGGGGACGGCGAGCAGCTCGAGCGGGGTCACTCGTCGAGGACGTAGGCGCCCGCGTCGAGCACGCGTCGGCCGTCGACGTCCAGGGTGGCGTCGAGGATGACCACGTCGAGGTGGATCGGGACCGACACGGTGCCGCCAATGCCCGCGCTCGCACCAAAGGCGATGTGCACGGTGCCGAGGATCTTCTCGTCCTCGAGCACGTTGCCGGTGAGCTGCGCGCGATCGTTGGTGCCCACGCCGAGCTCGGCCAGGTTGGTCCCGAGCTCGCCGTGGGCCACCAGACGGCTCAGGTACTCGGGCCCGAGTCCGCCCTGCGCCTCGACGATCCGCCCGCCGCGCATCGTCAGCGCCGCCGGCTCCGTGCTCAACCCGAGCGGCGCGAGGCTCGAGGCGACGATCGTCCCCTCGCCGCCGAGCGGCGCGATGAACCCCTCCCCGCAGGGCAGGTTCCCGAACGCGCCGGGCTCGGTCAGCGCTCCGTCGTCGGGGATCCCCACCCGATCGGTGAGATCGAGGGTGACATCGGTGCCGCGCGGGCAGGTGACGTGGGCGCTGGGCGCGGTGGTGAGCAGGTCCGCCACCGCCTTCGACCGGGCCGCCATCGCGTCGAAGTCGACCGCCATCACGCGCGCAAGCATGTCCTCGGTGACGCCCGGCATGGTGGCGCCGCGGGCGCCGGCGTCGCTGGCGCGCTTGCGCGCCACGGTGTGGCTCAGCGAGCGGCTGGTCGGGGCGATGAACACCTGGCTCGCGGCGAGCGCGGCCGCCACCGCCGGCGGCGGCTCGGTCCCGTCGTTGGCCCGCGGGTCCATCACGGCGAGCACCGCATCGGCGCCGGCCGCCGAGGCCTCCTCGCGGAGCGCCTCGCCGATCGCGCGCGTGGGGGCGTCGACCACGACCACCACCTGCTCCTCGGGCTTGACCGCCAGGCAGCGACGGACGACGGTGCTGACGGCGGGGCCAAGGTCGGTCATGCGCGCGGCGGATATTAGGCCGCCGCCCGCTGCTCAGCGTGCTTGCGCGCCTGCGTTGGCGCCGATGGCGTCGCGCACATAGGCGGCAAGGCCGCTCGCGATGCGCTCGTAGCCGGCCGTGAAGCGCTCGTCGGAGACATACATCTCGCCCAGCGCGCGGTGCATGTCCGGTGAGCACGCATAGAACCAGTGCGCAATGTGGCGGCGGTGGCGCTCGGCGGCGGCGCGAGCTTTCGCGCCCGTGGCGGGCTCGCCGTCGCGCAGCAGGCGGGCGAGCTCGTGCACGATCGCCTCGGCCTCGGCCCGGATCGCGCGCCACTGCTCCTCGCCGTACCGCGCCGTGCGCCGGGTCGACTCGGCGTACACGTCGGTGTGGCCCCAGCGCTCCCGTGCCTCGGCTTCGAACTGCTCCTGGTCGAATCCCTCGAACATCGTGTCCTCCTCCGGGTCGTCTGCCGTTGGCATGCGCGGCGAGGGCGGCGTCGAGCGCGCTGATGACCGCGGTCAGGCGGTCGCGCTCGCGTTCGGCCAGCTCCCGCTGGCGGCGGATCGCGGTAGCCGATCGTGATCGGGCGCACCGAGCATGCGCCGGACCTCCGCGAGCGGGAACCCCAGCTGGCGCCACACGAGGATCTCCTGGAGCCGGTCCAGGTCCTCGCGCGCGTACAGCCGGTAGCCCGCCTCGCTCCGCGCGCTCGGGGTGAGCAGCCCGAGCTCGTCGTAGTGCCGGAGGGTCCGCACGCTCACCCCGCCAGCTCCGCCACATCACCGATCGTCCGCATGCGCGTAGACCGTACGAGCCTCACGCCACGGGAGGGTCAAGGGGCGATGCCGGGTTGTGCTCGATATGGGTGCCATCCGACCCAGATCGATCAATAACCCGCGCCAATCCCCGTGCATGGAGCCCCGATCCCACCGCTAGACTGCGCCTCCCTCGCCGGAGTAGCTCAGTCGGTTAGAGCAGCGGAATCATAATCCGCGTGTCGGGGGTTCGAGTCCCTCCTCCGGCATCGCGTCTTTTGCGGGAAAACCCCGTGGTTACGGGGGATTCGGCGGATTTGGTGGTGCGGGTATCAACCGCTACGAACCGCCAGAAACCGCTCGATGGCTGACAAAACAGTCCAACGAACAGTCCAACGAGCGAAGCTGGTTAGCAAGTGGCGGCGGAGAAACCGCGGCCTCTGGGACGCCTCCGCGATCGAGTAGGGAACCTCACGGTGATCCGGAGGGGAACAGGGAGGTCGATGGCGAGCCGATGGTCACCGACCGCCGCCGACAGCCGTGGCGCTCGATTTCTCTCTTCGTGGCCGTCCTTGACGGTGACGGCGGCGTACGTTCGGCGAGGGGCTGTCTCGTCGGCCAACGCGTACTCGCGAGGGATTCGCCTCTACCGGCCTCGGCGTGGCCGCCTGTCGATCGTCGGCTCGAATGCGGCGAGCTCCTCATCGCGCACGTCCAACACAGACCGAACGAAGGCCGCACCGTTGTGCTATCGCTCGAGTGTGAGGACAAGCGGCCCAATGGTGGTACGGGTACCGCTCGCGTTCCGGGGTGTACCGCCGGGAACACGCGAGTCGTCGATCAACAAGCATGGCCGGGCGCAACTGCCAGCGAGACCGGGGCCCAGGTTGTACGGACGATCCATGATCGGATGCAGCGACCGCAGGTAGTAGAGGACAAGGGGGGTATTGGTCAGAATCCTTCGGGGATGCGCCGCCGTCGCCACTGTTCGGGCCGGCGCGAGATCGGGTTGATATTCGCCGTCCCACCGCCTGATGACATTGACCAACCCAACCCCTAGCAACACGATGCTGGCGACGCCGAGGAGCGGCCGCCAGTCGACGCTGAACACCGCGGCCGCACCGAGCGCGGCCACGAGCGGGATGAGGATGGTCATGTAGCGCTCGGTGAAAATTTGGATGCCGACCGCGCCTGCCACGGCATGTCCCACCAACGTCAGTGCGGCTGTGGTCGCGATCACGATGATCGCCCTTCGGGAATTGGAACAGCGCAAGTACCGACCCCACCGCAGCACGATGGCTGCCGCGATCGCAATGGCCACGATGACACCGAACTCCAGCCATCGCCCCGACGAGCTAGCCGTCCCTCCGTTTTCTCCAAACACCAGCCTGACCACCGCGTCTCTCAAGCCATCCGGCGATGTAGCGCCATGTATCGGGTTGAGCTTCGTCACGCCAACCTGCCGTTGCGATCGGACCATCTGGGCGATCCAGGGCACCAGCGCCGCGACCGGGACACCGAAAGCGACAAGGAGTCGGCGCCGCGACGGTCGCGCCACCCATATCGCGGCGAGCGTCAGCGCGAGCAGAAAGATGGTCGCGTCGTATTCGGTGTAGACGGCGACCGTAGCCGCCACAACGAACACGAACCACCAGCGCCTCGATTCCGCCTCACCAAGCCTCAAGACGGCCCAGAGCGCAATCAGCAGCGCCAGATCCTCGAGCATAAATCCGCGTCCGAGGTCGGAATCGGTGATCAAGAACGGAGCGACAGCGATCGCGAGGGCGGCCAACACGGCCGGGCCGACGCCGAGCGCACGACGGAGCGCGTAGTACAGCACTAGGCACATCAGCACGCCCGGTATCGCCGCGGGCAACCGCAGCCAGGCAGGGTGATCGATTGGCAGAGGGGCGAGCACCAGATAGAACAGCGGCGGTGTGTTCTCGCTTGCCGCGAGCCGGCTGAGAAAGACGTGAGGACTGGGAGCGCTCGCGACCCACCACGAATAGGCATCGTCGTTATTCAGGCGCGTCCCGACCGCAACGAGCCGAACCGCTGTCGCCAGCAGCAGCACTCCCCCGAGCACCCAATTAGGGTCGAGGTTCGCAACCCTCCCAGACAGAGCGTGCAGGTACTCGCGCCGGCCCGGTCGCGCGGCTGTCGACGCTCTCCCGCGGAGAGACTCCACGGCTTCAAGAACGGAAGGTTGCTGCCAAAGTTCCGCAGCGCGGGCCGGCAGAACTCAGCCATCGCTACTCCGGCCCTTCCATTCGCGACCCCGAGCACTTGCTTCCGTGCTCACGCACCATGCGTGACCGCGCCAGGTCGACGATTGAACGTGTTGACGACGCCGCCAGACCTGGCACGTCCCTTTCGTCCCGACACCAGCAGCCGACTCCGCGCATCGGCCACGCCGCCAAGAGCGAGCGGCACGATGTGGTCGATCGTCGCTGCAAGCGGATGCGGCCCGGCCACGTCGAGTCGCACCTCAAGCCAGGGCCGCTAGGAGTACATCTGACATCACGACAGACCGGCCATCCCGAAAGACAGGCAGAGGGACCCGCTGCCGCTTCCGTGCCCAGGCGGCAGTCGACGGGTCACGAGGCGTCAGCGCGCAAACGCATCCCGGCCGCACGAGCCGCGGGCTTGGACAGGGGACGACGGCGGCGGCGTGTGCGTTTTCGGTCGCCTCAGGCGGCCCGTCACCCTCCGGAACGGCGCTGTTTAGTGATGTCGGGCAAGATCGCCGCTCGAGCCCGCAAGCGCTGGGCCGCTGTGGGGCTCGAGCCGATCACGCTGCACGAATGCCGTCACACCTACGCGAGCTTCTTGATGGCGGCCGGCTACACCCTCCGGGAGCTGATGGAGTACATGGGCCACAGCTCGCTCCAGGCCACGGAGCGCTACGTCAAGCTGCTCCCGCCGCTGGATGAGACCGACCCGGCAGAACGCCTCAACTCGTACCTCCGCAGGCGGGCACGCTGAAATGACGGAGCAGAAAGGCGACGCTGCAGACATCGGCCAGCAGCTCGGCGAGATCGTCGAGCTGCCGCCGGAGGCGCGGGCGAGGCGGCTCACTGCGCTCTGGCAGCGTCTTATGGACCCAGACGGCTTCGATCGCGCCGCGCTGGCGATCGAGGGCGCGACCCACACCGATCAGAACAGGGGGCCTGCGACACTATGGCCATGCGCGAGGGAGCGACTCTGAAGCTGGACAGCGGTGAGGAACTCCGCGTCGACGTCGAACGCGACGACCTCGAGCACGAGGAGATCGTGGTCCGGCGGACTGCGAAGCCGACGCCTTCGCGTGACGAGCTGCTGGCGTGGATCGACCACCACCTCGCAACCGCCAAGCGGCATCCCGCCGGGACGACGGATCGGTTTCTCCAGGCCGATCGTGACCGTCCCTACTGATGGCAGGCCTGTATGTGGACACGTCTGCGCTCGGGCGGGTCCTTCTGGCTGAGCCCGACGCCGCGGTGATCGCAAAGACGCTCGCGAGCTACGAGGAGCAGTGGTCGAGCGAGTTGGTCATGGTCGAGCTCGGGCGGCTAGGGAAGCTGCACGCGCTCCAGGCGGACGCTCACCAGCTCCTCGCCAATATCGGGCTTGTCCGTATCACCAGCCCTCGGCTCCGATCCGCCGCGGCGATCGATCCAGCCGATGTGCGAACGCTCGACGCGATCCACCTCGGCGCTGCGCTGGCGCTGCACAAAAGCGCCACCGTGTCCGCAGTGCTGACCTTTGACGCGCAGCTACAGGCCGGCTGCCAGCACCACGGGCTCGCCCTGATGGTCGCGGTCGCGGCCGTCGTCCTCGCGCAGAAGCTCTTTCCACCGCGTCCCACCCTCGACCTGTCCCTGGCGCTGGTGATCGTCGCCCTCGGCGTCGCCACCGCCGCAGCCTGAACCACCACAAGAGGAGACTCGCATGGCCACCGCTACCCACGCGACCGGCACGCGCGAGCAGTGGCTCGCCGCGCGCGTCGACCTGCTCGAAGCCGAGAAGGAGCTGACCCGCCGCAGCGACGAGATCACCCGCCAGCGTCAACAGCTCCCCTGGGTGCCCGTCGAAAAGGAGTACCGCTTCGACACCGACGAGGGCGACGCGTCGCTCGCCGATCTATTCGCCGGGCGTTCGCAGCTGCTCGTCTACCACTTCATGCTCGGACCGGGCTACGAGTCCGGTTGCCCATCGTGTTCGGCGATCGCCGACGGCTTTAACGGCTTCGCTGTCCACCTCGAGAACCACGACGTCGGCCTAGTCGCGATCTCGCGCGCTCCCATCCACCAGATCCAGGCCTACAAGCGGCGCATGGACTGGACATTCCGCTGGGCCTCCTCGCACGACACCGACTTCAACTACGACTTCAACACGTCGTTCACCGAAGAGCAGCAGCGCTCGGGCGGCAATGAATACAACTACGCCCCGAGGGACATGCGTGGCGCGCTCGAGGCGACGCAGCCGAGCCCGCACGCTGCGATGGCCGGCACCGACAACGCCACCTTCATGCGCGAGGCCCCCGGCATGAGCGCCTTCGCACGCGAGGACGGCATCGTCTACCACACCTACTCGACGTACGCGCGCGGCCTCGACTCGCTGTGGGGCATGTACCAGTGGCTGGATCGCGCGCCACTGGGACGCAACGAGAACGGTCCGTGGTTCCGTCACCACGACCGGTACTGACCCGGCATCCTCCGCTTGCGATGGCTGACCCTGGGGCGGATTGGGGTCCCTAGGGCCCCGCACCACCGGCCGGACCGTCCAACTCGCGGCGCAACTTCTCGACGAGACCCTCGAACAGCGGGTACGACCCCGCGCCGTGCGCTTGGTGAATCGCCGGACTCCACATTTCCCACCGCTCGACCAGCGTGCGACCCAGCAACAGCTTGATCAGCTCCAGGTCGAAGGCACCCCAGCGTTCGAGCGCCGCCAGCTGCTCAAAGTAGTCGAGCTCGCGGTAGAGCACCCACGCTTCCGGGGCATCCGCGGCAACGTACGCAGCGAATGCGTCCCGAAGCTCGTCCGCGGAGTTGAACCGCGCGACCATGCGCCGCGTCTCCACGAGCGCGTCCTCGTTCCAGCGCCGGAAGAACTCCGCTGCCATCTGAGCCTCGCGGCTTCTGCGCGTCTCCCGCGCCTGCTGCGCCGCAAACACGGCTGCGGCGAAACCCCCGAGCAGGCCGATGGCCAGGACGGACGTGGCGATCGCCGTCACCGCGGCCCAGTTCACGGCCGCGATCAACAACGCTCATCTCGACATCTGCCGCCCACGACCAGCCTCCGCCTCCACGATACGCGAACAGTTCCCGGGGTCTCGATCATCCCGGCCCAGCGCTGACCGACCCCACGAACGCGCGAGGCGGACGGCTGGCTCGGTGGGGTCTCGGGAGATCCTCCCCCGCCCCACGCGTCGAATTCCGAGCTTTACCAGCTAAATTCACCGCTCCTCAGTGCCGATAGCCGGTGCATGAGTACCAACCTCGGAGGTCTGGCCAAGCCAGCGCGCCGAGCCCACGAGCATCTGTCGGTCCGCGCGGCCATCGCGACCTGGCTGTTGCTCGCCCTGGCCGGGCCGGTCTGCCTGGCGCTGGACGCCGGCGCACGAGGCCATGTGGCGGTGGTGCTCAGCCGTCAGCGCCGGATCGCTGGCCTGGGCCGTGTTCGCTGCCCTGCTGCCCAGCGACGAGCGGTTCGCGTTCTTGTATCCCGCCGGCACGCTGGTCGAAATCGGCGTGGTGGCGAGCTTGGTGGCCGCGACCGGTGGCGCCGCCTCACCCCTGCGGCCATGCATCCTGCTCACCGTCGTCTACGCCGCGGTCTTCCTTCCCCGCCGCCTCGGCGCCGCGACTGATGGCGAGCGCGGCCGCGAGCAACCTGCTGCCGCTCGTCTACGGCGCCCGCGCGCTCAGCGCCGCCGCCCTGGCCACGACGCTGATTTCGACCGCGGCGCTCGCCATCGCGGGGGTGACGATCATGGTCGTGTGCCGCCGGCTCTCGGACGGGATGGCGATCGAGGCCGAGCGGCTCGCGACGATCGCCGCGCTCCAGCGCGAGGTCGAGCAGACGGAGTTCGACGTGGTGGAGGTCGTGCTCGGCATCCTCGACCGGGCCCGGACGCTGCTCGGCGCGAGCGCGGCCAGCGCCGGAATCCTCGAGGGTGACGACATCGTCTACCGGTATCGCACCGGGCCGGGCCGCAACAGCGGCACGGTGATCCGGACGCCGCGGGACGCCAGCCTGTCCGGGATCTGCCTGCGCACCGGCGAGCCCGCCTACTGCGAGGACTCCGAGCACGACCCCCGCGTCGATCGGGCGGCGTGCCGCGCTCAGGCGCTGCGATCGATGATCATCGTGCCGCTGCGCCACCGCGGCAAGGTCGTGGGCGTGCTCAACGTCAACTCTCCCCAGCGGCGCGCCTTCGGCACGGGCGACGTCGCCACCGTCCAGCTGCTCGGCGGCGCGATCTCGGCCGCCTACGGCCACGCGGTGGACATCGCGGCGAAGCAGCAGTTGCTCACCGAGCTCGAGGACACCGTGGCCGAGCTGCGCGACACGGAGCGCAAGCTGAGCCATCAGGCGCTCCACGACCCGCTCACCGGGCTTCCGAACCGCACCTTCTTCCTCGAGCGCCTGGAGCTCTCCCTGAGCGGCCACGGGGAGGGCCAGGTCGCGGTCCTGTTCGTCGACCTCGACGGCTTCAAGCTGATCAACGACAGCCTCGGTCACGGCGCCGGCGACGCGCTGCTCGTCGAGGCGGGGAGGCGCATCACCGGCGCGTTGCGCGCCGAGGACACGGCGGCGCGGCTCGGGGGCGACGAGTTCGCGATCATCTGCACCGCCTCGACGCCCGCCCGCGCCGCCGAACAGGTGGCGCGGCGGCTGATCGCGTCGCTCGCCGATCCGTTCTCGATCGACGGCCGCGAGGTGGCGATCACGGCCAGCGTCGGGATCGCCGCCGAGCGCGGATCGGCCGAGTCGCTGCTGCGCGACGCGGACCTCGCCATGTACCAGGCCAAGACGAGCGGCAAGAACACCTACGTGACGTTCAGCGGCGAGATGGACGCCGGCATCGGCTCACACGTGGAGCTGACGCACGCCATCCGGGATGCGCTCGCCGCCGGACAGTTCGTGCTGCACTACCAGCCGATCGTCGAGCTGAGCGACGCGCGCGTCATCGGTGCCGAGGCGCTGCTCCGGTGGCAGCACCCCGAACGCGGAATGCTCGCGCCGAGCCTGTTCATCCCGATGCTCGAGCACACCGGCCAGATCAAGACCGTCGGCCGTTGGGTGCTCGGTGAGGCCTGCCGCCAGATGGCGGCGTGGCAGGCCGAGCTCGGTACCGACGCGCCGAGGTACGTGAGCGTCAACCTCTCTGTGCACCAGCTCGCCGAGGCGGACATCGTGGGCGAGGTGCGCGCCGCGCTCGAACACGCCGGGCTATCGCCCGAGAGCCTCGTGCTCGAGCTGACCGAGACGGCGATCATGCGCGACATCGAGTGGGGCGCGCGGCGCCTTGCGGCGCTCAAGGAGCTGGGCGTGCGGATCGCCATCGACGACTTCGGCACCGCCTACTCCTCGCTCCAGTACCTCCAGGAGCTCCCCGTGGACGTGCTCAAGATCGCCAAGCCGTTCATCGACGGGCTGACGGCGAGAGACGAGGAGGCGGTCGTGCCGCGTGCGATCGCCGAGCTCGGTCATCGCCTGCGCCTGGACATGGTCGCCGAGGGAATCGAGCAAGCCGAGCAGGCTGAGCGTCTACAGGAGCTCGGCTGTCCGTACGGCCAGGGGTTCCTGTTCAGCAGGCCCGTGCCGCCGGACGAGTTGAGCACCCTGCTCTCGTGCGCGCCGGCGGCGGTGGCGCTCCCGCTCGCGGATTAGGATGCCGCCGGTGCGCACCGCCGGCCCCGAGAGCGCGAGGACGCAGCCGCAGCCCCCCGGCCTCGGCCATTACCCCCAGCCGAGATCCGCCGGCCACGTACCGTGCCATCGCGAGGCACGCGTCCGGGTCGCCGTCGTGACCCACAGCGTGCTCTACGGCGGCGTCGAGACCGGCGGGACGTGGTGCGTATGCGCGATCGGATCCGGCCCCGACGAGTTGCTCGCCGAGGCGCAGTTCCGCACCAGCGAACCCGCCCCGACGCTGGCGCGGATCGTCGAGTTCTTCCGCGAGCATCCGCGCCCGGCGGCGATCGGAGTGGGATCGTTCGGCCCGGTCGACGTCGATCCCCGGTCACCGACCTGGGGGTACGTCACCTCGACGCCCAAGCCCGGTTGGCAGCACGTGGCGGTGGCGAGCGTCATCCGCGACGAGCTCGGTGTTCCGGTCGTCTTCGACAACGACGTCGACGCGGCGGCCGCCGGCGAGCACCGCTGGGGCGCCGGCCAGGGCGCCGGATCGCTCTGCTACGTGACGGTCGGAACCGGCATCGGCGCCGGGCTGATGCTCGGCGGCCGGCCGTGGCACGGCCTGGTCCACCCCGAGGCCGGCCACATCCGCATTCCGCACGACCGCGAGCGCGACCCCTTCGCGGGAAGCTGCCCTGTCCACGGCGACTGCTGGGAGGGCCTGGCCAGCGGCCCGGCGATGGCCGATCGGTGGGGGTCGCCCCCGGAGGAGCTCCCCGACGAGCATCCGGCGTGGACGCTCGAGGCCGAGTACCTGGCGCTCGGGATCCTCAATATCGTGATGGTGGCCTCGCCCGAGCGCGTGATCCTCGGGGGCGGGGTGATGGAGCAGGCGTCGTTGCTCGAGCGGGTCCGCGGCGGGGTGCGCAAGCTCGTCGCGGGCTATTTCGAGACCCCGCAGCTGGGCGAGCAGATCGACTCCTACATCGTGGCGCCCGGGCTCGGCGACCGGGCCGGCGTGCTCGGCGCGATCGCCCTCGCGCAAGCCCAGCGCGACCGCGGCGCGCAAGCCTGAGCGCCGCACGCCTCCTCAGCTCATGGCGTCCGGCCGTCGGGCGCCGCGAGGTTGCCGATCCCCCGGCGGCGCTGAGCGCCCCAGCCTTGTTTGCGTCGGGCCAGGTCGAGCAGCGCAAGCACGCGCCAGAGGTCGTTGAGCTGTCGGTAGCCCAGGTTCTCGATCATCGTGTAGAGCACCATCGACACCACGTCGCGGGTGCGCTGGTGGCGGCGGAAGTTGAACTCCTCGAGCGCCAGCGCGGCGATCGAGAGCAGCGTCGCGACCAGGAAGGCCAGGACCAGGAAGCTGACGAACGACGTCAGCGACAGGTCGCCGACTGCGAACGCGAGAACGGTTAGCGCGCTCCCGAGCGTCTCGATGACCGGTCCTAGGAACTCGAAGAACAGGAAGTAGGGCAGTGCGAGCAGTCCGAACGCGCCGTAGCGGGGATTGCCGATCCCACGGCGGTGGCGCCACAGGGTCTGGCCCAGACCGCGGTGCCATCGCCGCCGCTGACGCGAGAGGCTTCCCATGTCTTCGGGAACCTCGGTCCAGCACACGGGGTCCGGCACGAACTCGATCCGGTAGGGAACGCCGCGCGCCCGGAAGTGGCGGTGCAGGCGGACGACGAGCTCCATGTCCTCCCCCACGGTGTCGGTGGCGAAGCCGCCCACCTCCTCGATCGCCGCCCGCTGGAACAGTCCGAACGCGCCCGAGATGATCAGCAGCGCGTTCAGGCGCGTCCAACCCACGCGACCGATCAGGAAGGCGCGGAAGTACTCGATCACCTGGAGCACGGCCAGGGGATTGCGCGGGAGCCGCACCCCCGTCACGCGACCGTGGTCGATCTCCGATCCGTTGGCGATGCGCACGATCCCGCCGGTCGCGATCACGTGCTCGGGATCGTCGAGCATCGGCGCGGCCACACGGAGCAGGGCGTCGGTCTCGATCAGCGCGTCGGCGTCGATCGCGCACACGTACGGGTGCTGCGAGGCGGCGATGCCCGCGTTGAGCGCGTCCGCCTTGCCACCATTGGCCTTGTCGAGCACCCACAAGTTGGGACTCCGGCGCGACACGTAGGTGGCGCGCACGGGCTGGATCGGAATCGCCTCGCGCAGCGCGCGGTGGGCGGGCACGAGGTCGAATGCGCCCTCCAGGCGGGCCAGGGTGTCGTCGGTTGAGCCGTCGTTGACCAACACCACCTCGTAGGTCGGGTAGCGCAGGGCGAGCAGCGAGTGAACGCTCTCGACGATCCCCGCCGACTCGTTGAACGCCGGCAGCACGACGGTGATGCCCGGGGTGAACGGCGACTCGAACGCCTCCTCCAGCGCGCTGTAGGCGCGGCCGCGCAGATGGGCGCCGAGCGAGCGCCACGCGATCGCGGTGAACGTCAGATAGAGCCCGTTGAGGATCGCGAAGTACGCGATCGTGATCGTGCCGACGATCAGCAGCAGCGTGTCGAGGACGCTCATCGGACCCCGATCAGATCGACCGCCTCGAGCAGGTGAACCGAGCCGCTCGTGCCGGCGTGCTCGGCCGCCGCAGCGGGGTCGGTATCGGCCAGCGCGTGGGCGGCAGCACGCGCGACATCGAACTGGTCCTGCTCTACGCGCCCCACCAGCGCGTCGAGCGAGCGCGGGTCGCGCAGCTGTCCAAGCGCGTTCGCCGCCGCCTCCCGGACGGCGGGAATCCGGTCCTCGAGGCCGATCAGCAGCGCCGGCAGGTCGCGCGCGCTGCCGAGACGCCCCAGCGCGAGCGCAGCCTGGGCGCGGACGAGCGCGGAGCTGTCGCGCATCCGCTCCTGCGCGGCGGCGGCGTCGGCGGGAGCACCCAGCAGGCCGATCAGCTGCAGCGCGCCGGCGCGCTCGCGCTCGTCGGCGCTCCTCAGGAGCCCGCGCATCTGCGCCAGCACCGGGATCCCGATCTGGAGCAGGGCCCACCGGGCGAGCGCGGCGGGCACCCGCCCACCGGCAGCCGCAGCCACGAGCTCGGCGCCGGCCTCTGGGGCGCGCAGCCGCCCGAGGCTCCGTACAGCGGCGATGCGGACGTCGCGGCTGGGGTCCCTGAGGGCGCCGACCAGCGCGGTCACGGCAGCGGCGTTTCCGATGTCGCCGAGGCGGAACGCGGCGGTGGCCCGCCGCCAGACGCGCTTGGCGCTCGCCAGCGCCGCGAGCTCGCGCTCGATCGTTCCCTCCCGCTCGAAGTAGGCGACGATCCGCTCGTGCGTCGGCCCGCGGGTTGCCCGTGCATAGCGCCCGAGCAAATCGGCCAGGGCCTCCTTCTCCTCGACGCCGAGGTCGACCGGCGGCTCGACGCCCGAGTGCACGAGCTCGAGTGCGATCACCTTGAGCCGATCCTGGATCCCCCGGCGCCGTTGCTCGCGCCCGCGAGGCGGGCCCGGCGGGCCACGAGCACGCCGAGCATGAGGAGGCTGAACGCGCTCAGGGCGAAGGCGATGAGGTCGAGGAGGCTCACTTCCCGTGTTATCGGCGGCCGAGCACCGCTCTTACACGGGCAACCAGCTCATCGGGGCTGAACGGCTTCTTCAGGTAGTCGTCGGCGCCCACCTCGAAGCCGCGGCTCACGTCGCTCTCCTGGCTGCGTGCCGTCAGCAGGATCACGGGGACAGCGCGCAGCGCCTCCTCCGCGCGCAGGCGGCGCGTGAGCTCATATCCGTCCAGGCGCGGCATCATCACATCGAGCACCATCAGATCGGGAGGCTGCTCGCGCGCCAGGCTGAGCGCCTGGAGCCCGTCCTCGGCGGCGATCACCTCGTAGCCCGAGCGCGTCAGCCGGTAGGCGACCAGCTCGCGCAGGTCCTCCTCGTCGTCGGCCACGAGGATCACCGGCGTGCGGGCTGTATCGGTCATGTCAGCGCCTCCTCGCGCGTGGACAGGGGCAGCTCGACCACGAACACGGTGCCCGGGCCGCCGCGGTCGGCGAGCGCGAGCCGGCCGTCGTGGCTCTCGGCGATCGCCTTGCTGATGGCGAGGCCGAGCCCGGTGCCGGTGATCCCGCGCGCGGTGGCGCCCGGGGCGCGGTAGAAGCGCTCGAACAGGCGCTCGCGCTCCTCGCGCGCGATCCCGATCCCCGTGTCGCTCACGCTCACCCGGCAGACACCGTCCTGAGCCTCCACGCGCAGCCCGACCGAGCCGTGCTCGGGAGTGAACTTGATCGCGTTGCCGACCAGGTTACTGAGCAGCTGAGAGAGGCGCTGACGGTCCCCGCGCACCACGGCCACGTGCTCGGCCTCGATCGAGAAGCCGATGCCCTTGCTCTGCGCGCCGGCGCCGTGCAGCTCGGCCATCTCCTGGGCGAGCTCGGCCATGTCGACGGTCTCGAGCTCGAGCTTCAGCCTGCCGGCCTCGATCTGGCCTGCGACGAGCAGGTCGCCCACGAGGCGCATCAGCCGGTCGCTGTTTCGCTTGACGATCGTCAGGAAGCGGCGCTGGTCGTCGGTCAGCGGTCCGGGCTCCTCGTCGAGCAGGACCTCGACCCATCCGTCGATCGCGGTGAGCGGCGTACGCAGCTCGTGCGAGACGTTGGCCACGATCTGGTCCTTCACCCGCTGACTCTCCTGCTCGGCCCGCTGGCGCTCGACGTGCTGGGCGACCTGGCTGGCGATCGCACGCAGCGTGTCGAGGAGCCCGTCCTCGGTGGCGTCCCGGCTGCTGAAGAACTCGGCCACGGCCACGAGCGAGCCGCTCCGAGCCCGCACCGGCAGGCCGATCGCGGTGCGCACTCGCGGATCGCGCGATCCCCCGGGGCGAGGCGGCTCACGGCCCAGGTCGCTGCACATGAGCGGGTCGAGAGCCTGCGCCGTCCGCCCGGCCAGCGTGTCGGCGCTGGCGAGCTGCTCGCCGCCGAGCGCCGCGGCGAACTGCTCGTAGCCCGGCGCGGCGTAGCTCGAGACCGCGCGCAGCGTCCCAGGATCCTCGGTCGGCTCCCAAGTCAAGCCGACATCGAACCCCAGCCCCTGGCAGACCGCGCGGAGCATCCGCGGCCGGGCCTCGGTCAGCGACGGGACCTCGGCGAACACCCGGGCCAGCGCGTGCTGAGTGTCGCGGTGGCGCTGGGCCTGGCGGTGCGAGGTCCGGTCCAGGAACGTCACCACCGCGCCCGCGATCTGCTCGCCCTCGAACAACGGGTAGGAGGAGAACTCCACCGGGAACGACGTTCCGTCGCGCCGCCAGAACAGCTCGTCGGTGACGCGCGTTCCCTCACCGGTCTCGAGCGTTGCGTGGAGCGGACACGCCGCCAAGGGGTAGGGCGCGCCGTCGGCGCGGGTGTGGTGGAGCGCGAGATGCGAGTCGGCTCCCAGCAGCTCCTCGCGTGAGAAGCCGGTCATCTCGAGCGCGGCGCGGTTGACCAGCATGATGCGCCCCGTCGTGTCGACGCCGTAGACGCCCTGGTCGGTCGTCTCGAGGATCGCCCCGAGCTCGTGTGCGGTGCGGCGCAGCTGTCTGGTTGCCAGCGCCTGCGCGCAGTCGACGCCGGCCCGCTCGGCGAGTGCATCCAGCAGACCCACGCTCGCCTCGGAGAACGGGCGATCCGTCAGGCGCCCGAGGCTGACCACGCCGACGGTTCGCTCGCCGTGGAGGATCGGCACGTGGAGCTCGTGACGAACCTGCGTGCAGTGCGCCAGCCCGGCGACGCTCATCGTCGCCTCGCCGCGGGCGGCGCCGACTCCGCGGCGCTCGGCCAAAGCTCGGCCCGCGAGCCCTTGATCGGCAGCAACCGTGCCCGGAAGCGCCGAGAGCTCGATCCCTCGCGAGGAGACCGCGACGAAGGCGTCGGCGTCCTGGTCCAGCATGTAGACCACGCCGACCTCACTGCGAGAAGCGTCGGCCATCGCCTGAAGCACCGCGGCGCCGACCGCCTCCACCGACTCCTCGGCGGCGAGCCGATCGCCGAAGCGCCGCAGCCGCTCGATGTGGCGGTTTCGCTCCTCGAGCGATCCGAGCGCTCCCTGGAGCTCGATCTTCTGGAGCTCGAGCTCGTCCCGGTGGTCGGCGAGCGAGTCCCGCTGCTGCTCGAGCCCCTCAGCCATGCGATTGAACCCGTCGACGAGCGCGCCGACTTCGGCGGCGCCGCCCTCCGGCACCCGCACCGAGAGATCGCCCTGCCTGACCGCGGCCACGGCGGCGGCGAGCCGGCGCAGGGGCGCGACCACGTAGATCCGCGTGCGGGCTGCGAACGCGGCGATCACGAGCATGAACAGGGCCGCGGTCACGATGCCCGCGACCAGGGCGAAGCGGGACAGGCTCCCGACCTGCGCGACCTGACCGGAGTGAACCGCCGATTCGCGCTCGAGCAGGGTCGCGAACTGCGCGCGCATGGCGTCCACGCGCTGCTTTCCCCCACCGCCGGCCTCGGCGCTCCGCGCGGCCGCGAGATCGCGCTGAGCCCGGCGGATGATCGGCTGCGCCCATCCGTCCACGTACGCCTGGATGGAGGAGGCGATCGAGAGGCTGATCCGGTGCGCATCGGCGACCGGGTGCGTGGCCGTCTCGAGGCTTTTCACCAGCGCGGGGTAGTGGGCGAGCGCGCTGCGGTAGGGCTGGAGGAAGACTGGGCTCCCGCCGAGCAGGTACCCGCGCAACCCTGTCTCCAGATCGACCACCGATCCCTCGAGCTCGTTAGCGGTCGTGATCGCGCCGCTCGACTGCGCGCGCTGCGTCTCGGCGCCCTGGAGGCTGCCCACCGCGACCGTCACGACCAGCAGCCCGCTGAGCGCGACCGCGCAGACGGCGGCCAACATCACCGAGAACTGCACGGTCACGCTCCGTCTCACCTATCCGGCTCCCCAGCCGGCGGACGGCGCCGCGACACCGCTAGGAAAGTGCAGCTATACGGCGGTTTAACGCGCCAGCGGAAAGTCACATGAAGAACCTTTCCGGTACGCACGCCGGCGACACCCTGCAGGCGATTTGGCAGAGCGTCCGGGCCGAGAACTCCTCCTAAGCCGACAGCGCCTCGACCCGGCTCACCGGGCGTTTGCCCCAGCGGGTGCGAGTGGCGAAGTCGAGCAGGCGCTCGAGGTAGCTCGCCAGCGGCGAGGCGCGTATGCCGGCGGGCTCGAGCTGAGCGCGTGCGCCGGCATTGTCGAACTCGGTGCGTACCGCGAAGTAGGGAAAGTACGCCGCGCCCTCGCGCAGAGCGCTTCCCTGGCGGTCGGGGAGCGAGTCGGCGTAGCGGGCGAACTCGACCGGATCGAGCACCCGCGGTGGGGGGCGCTCGAAGTACCGGCTGGCGAGCTCGGCGATCTCGGCGAAGCTGGAGGCCAGCGGCCCGGCCGTCAGGTGGTAGGTCTCGCCGTCGGCGGCGCCGGAGACACACAGTGCGTGGATCGCGTCGGCCACGTAGTCGACCGAGACCACGTCGACGAGTGCGGACGGCACGGCCGGAACCGCCGGATAGAGCCCGCGGGCGAAGGCGCGCAGCGGCCAGTAGAGCACGTTGAACGCTGCCGTCCACCCGCTGCGCCGATCGCCGACTACGATGCTCGGTCGTAGGATCGTGGTCGGGAACTCAGCGGCGCGCACGAGCCGCTCGGCCTCGAACTTCGACTGCTCGTAGGCGTTGCGAAAGCCCTGCCCCACATCGTGGTCGCATTCGTGGAAGCGCCCGCAGTGGGTGCCCGAGACATAGGCGGTGGAGACGTGTGCGAAGCGGCGCAGTCCGCCACGACTGGTGCGCTCGCGTCGCCAGCTCGAGCAACCGCCGCGTGCCCGCGACGTTGATCGCGCGGGCCTCGGGCAACGGCAGCGCGAATGACACCGAAGCGGCGACGTGGACGATGTCCTGCACGCGGGCGGCAATGTCCTCCCGGCACGCCGAGGACAGGCCGAGGCCGGGAGCGCTCAGATCCGCCGCGAGCGGCAACACCCGCCGCTCGTAGGAGCTCGCCCGCGAGCCGAACAGACCGCGCAGCGTGCGGCGCACCCGCTCGGCGGCGGCGGCGTCGTCGGGGGCGCGCACCGGCGTGATGATCCGCCGCTCGCTGCGCTCCAGGAACCGGCCGAGCAGCTCCATGCCGACGAAGCCGGTGGCGCCGGTGAGCAGCAGATCGCCGTCACACGGCACGCGGAAGGCCCTCGAACATGGACATCGCAGTGTGGATCGCACGGCCGGCGCAGGCAACTCCGGGCCCCGGAGAACCCCCCAGGTGGTGGGAGCGCAGCCGCCGCCGGGCTGCTAGAACCGCGCACGTCAACGATCGCGAGGAGGCGGGCATGGAATACCGGCAGCTGGGCCGATGCGGATTGCGAGTTTCGTGTCTGACCCTCGGGACGATGACGTTCGCCGGCCGCGGGAAGTTCCGCGACGTCGGCGAGACCGATCTGGAGGGGGCGCGCCGGCAGATCGACACGGCGCTGGACGCCGGGGTCAACGTGGTCGACACCGCCGACGTCTATTCGGACGGGGCCGCCGAGGAGATCGTCGGACAGGCGTTAGCGGGGCGGCGCGAGCGAGTCGTCCTCGCCAGCAAGGCCCGGTTCCCCATGGGTGAGGGGCCGAATGACGCCGGGCTCTCGCGCCAGCATCTGATCGAGGCCTGCGAGGCGAGCCTGCGCCGGCTCGGGACCGAGTACATCGACCTGTATCAGGTGCACGAGTGGGACGGGCAGACACCACTCGAGGAGACGCTGGCGGCGCTCGAGCACCTCGTGCAGAGCGGCAAGGTCCGTTACGTCGGCTGCTCGAACTTCGCCGGCTGGCAGGTGATGAAGGCGCTCGGGGTCGCCGACCGGACGGGGCTGCCCCGGTTCGTCTCCCAGCAGGTCTACCTGTCGCTCCAGGAGCGCTCGGCCGAGTACGAGATCGTGCCCTCGGCGCTCGACCAGGGCCTCGGGCTGCTGATCTGGAGCCCGCTGGCCGGTGGGCTGCTCTCCGGCAAGTACCGGCGCGGCGAGCCGCCGCCCGAGGGCTCGCGGCACGCCGGCGAGTGGGACGAGCCGCCGGTCTACGACGAGGACAAGCTCTACGACACGATCGAGGTGCTGGTCGAGATCGCCGAGGGGCACAGCGTCTCGCCCGCCCAGGTGGCGCTGGCCTGGCTGCTGCGGCGCCCGGGGATCACCTCGGTGATCGTCGGCGCGCGCACCGACGAGCAGCTCGCGGACAACCTGGCCGCGGCCGAGCTCGAGCTCGCCGACGACGAGGTCGATCGCCTCGAGGAGGTCAGCCGGCCCCCGCTCATCTATCCCTACTGGCACCAGCAGAAGACGGCCGCGGACCGTCTCTCGCCCGCTGACCTCTCGCTCATGGGAGCTCACCTATGAGCACGCTCGGACGCACCGGCCTGGACGTGTTCCCGATCTGTCTCGGTGGCAACGTGTTCGGGTGGACGGCCGATGAGGCGCAGTCGCACGAAGTGCTCGACGCCTACCTGGCCGCCGGGGGCAACTTCATCGACACGGCGAACTCGTATCTGGTCGAGCACGGGCGCTCGGAGACGATCATCGGGCGCTGGATCGCCGAGCGCGGCAACCGCGAGCAGATCGTGCTGGCCACGAAGGTCGGCGGTGGCCGCGACGACGCCGTGCGCAACCTGCGCCCGGACACGATCGAGCGGGAGGCCCACGCCTCGCTCGAGCGGTTGCAGACCGACCGCATCGACCTCTACTACGCGCACTTCGACGACGAGCAGACGCCGCTGGAGGACTCGCTGCGCGCATTCGATGCGCTCGTGCGGCAGGGGACGGTGCGCCACATCGCCGCCTCCAACTATTCGCCTGAGCGCCTGCGCGCCGCGCTCGAGCTTCAGCGCGAGCACGGCCTGGCCCAGTTCATGGTCCTGCAGCCTCACTACAACCTCGTCGAGCGCGAGTTCGAGCGGACGCTGCTCCCAGTGGCCGAGGAGTGGGATCTCGACGTGCTGCCGTATTTCTCCCTGGCCAAGGGGTTTCTCACCGGCAAGTACCGGCCCGGGGGCGAGGCGATCGAGTCACCCCGAGCCGATGCGGCGCGCAGGTATCTCGACAACGGCGGCGGCCAGGTGCTCGAGGCACTCGACGAGGTGGCCGGCGCGCACGACGTCACGGTGGCGTCGGTGGCGCTCGCGTGGCTGCTGGCGCAGCCGCGCATCGTCGCGCCGATCGCGAGCGCGCGCACGACCGACCAGCTGGAGCAGATCCTGCCCGCGGCGAAGCTCGAGCTCGACCCGGCAGAGCTCGAGCGCCTGTCGGCGAGCATGCAGACCGGGTGACGATTGGCACCGCGTGTGACTCCGGGCGGACGCTTAGGGTAGCCTAATTAGGCTTCCCTAACGCAAGAGGTGGATTGTTGGGTTTCGGTCAGACGGTCCTGCTGGGGGCGATCGCCGGCTTCACGATTTATCTGGGCCTGCCGGCCGCGCGCATCGCCGGCCTGGACGCGCGGCTGCGGGTCGGGCTGGCGATGTTCTCCGTGGGGATCCTCGCGTTCATCTTCATGGACGTGGGCGGCCACGCGGAGTCGATCGTGGCGACGGCGCTCCAGAGCTTCAAGGCCGGCAAGGAGGGCTTCCTGCACGTGCTCGGCATGTTCGCGCTGCTCGCCGGCGCGTTCGTGGCGGGAACGGCCGGGATCCCCCTCGTCGAGCGCGTGATGCCCACGCGCCGCTCCGCGCCCACCCATCGCGGGCGGGAGCGTGAGCGGCGCCTTCAGCGCGCAGGAGCTGGCCGCCCAGGAACTCGATGCGCGCCGGCGTGCCCTGCGCACCGGGATGACGATCGCCGTCGCGATCGGCCTGCACAACTTCGCCGAGGGGCTGGCCATCGGGGTCTCGGCGCGCTCGGGCGCGATCGCCCTGGCCACCGTGCTGGTGATCGGCTTCGCCCTGCACAACACGACCGAGGGATTCGGCATCGTCGGGCCGCTCGGCGGCCTGCGCCCGTCGTGGCGCTGGCTGGGGCTCGTCGGTCTGATCGGCGGCGGCCCGACGCTGCTCGGGACGCTCGTCGGCTACCAGGTCCATTCCGATCCGCTCGAGCTCTGCTTCTACGCGCTGGCGGGCGGCGCGATCCTGTACGTCGTCGGCGAGATCTGGAACGGGGTGCGCCGGTACGGCCACCGGACGCTCGGGCTCTACCTCCTCGCCGCGGGCTTCCTGCTCGGCGTGGCCACGGATCTGATCGTGGCCTACGCCGGCGCTTGAGGCGCGCCTACTTCAGCACCACAGCCGAGGCGGTAGTACGCTCCGTTTTTTCGTGCGGTACGGGAGGCTGGGTATGGCTGGTCGCGTCGGTTGGGCTCGTGTTTCGAGGCGCGGGTCGGCGCCGCTCATGGCGACGGTCTTCGTGGCATTGACGATCCTCGGCATCGGGGCGGCGGGCGCGAGCAGTGGCCGTGCGCTGGCCGCGGGGCGACTGCCGCCGCGGCGCCGATCGCCTTCTCGCATGCGGTCGTGGTCGATCAGCAACGGCCGGGGTTCGAGCCCGATGTGAAGGTCGACTCGAACGGCGTGATCTACTCGAGCATCCCGTTCGGATTCTCGACCACGCAGAGCTTCGTGTGGTCCTCGCGCGACCGCGGCAACTCCTACCAGCTCGTCCCCGGCAACGTCGGGCCGGGCAAGCCGACCACGTGCGTGGGCGGCGGCGACACGGACCTGTTCCTCGATCCGGGAAACGCCCTCTACTTCTCCGACCTCCAGGGCTTGACCAACATCTCCAACAGCGTGAGCACCGACGGCGGCGCCACCTGGTCGACCAACTGCGCGGGCGCCCCGAACGCCCCCGACGATCGGATGTGGTTCGCCGGCACCGGGATCGCTCGCCGGCGGGAACCTGAACCTGTACCAGGACTACGACGCAGTGGACAGCTCTGCCAGCGGCGGCAACCAGCTGGTCGAGACGATCTCCCACGACGGCACGACGTTCACCCCGGTGCTCAACACGAGCCCCGACAGCACCTGCCTGGGGGCCGGGCTGCTCAACTGCGTGACCGGCAACGAGGGCATCTCGGGCAACCAGGTCGCCGACCCGGCCACGGGGAACGTGTACATCGCCCACACCACCACCAACGGCAGCAGCGGGACGCCGGGCGTCCAGGTGTCCGAGGGAAGGATCACGGCGGGCCCCCCGAGCCACCGCGACCTGGACCGAGAGCCCGAACCTCGACGCCGCGCTCTGTCCCGATGCCGAGCTGCGTCGACTCGAGCGGCAACCCCGAGGAGCTGGCGGGCGAGAACTTCGCCACGATCGCCCGTGACTCAGCCGGCTACCTGTACGTCACCTTCACCGCCGGCCCGATCGACCACGCCAGCAGCTCTGACCCGAACTTCGGAGCGCTCACGGCCCCAGAGCAGATCTACGTCGTGCACTCGCTCGAGCCCGCAGGCTCCAACCCCGCCGCTCTGACCTGGTCGGCGCCGCAGCGGATCACCGGCTCCGGCGCCAGCGCCGGCACGAACACCTTCCCGTGGATCGTCGCCGGCTCAGGCGGACGCGTGGACGTCGCCTGGTACCACACCAACGAGCTGAGCGAGCAGGGAACGTGCGCCAGCGGATCCGGGACCTGCACGGTGTACGGCGCCGGCAGCTTCCGCAACGCGGAATGGTCGGTGCAGATGGCGCAGAGCCTGAACGCCAATGCGCCGAGCCCGGCGTACACCACGTCCGACGTCAGCGAGACGTACGTCAAGCACGGCCAGATCTGCACCAACGGCATCGGCTGCGCCACGGGCGGCGACCGCAGCCTCGGCGACTTCCTGCAGGTGACGATCGACAACCAGGGCGCCGCGGTGGTCTCCTACGTGTTCGACACCTCGGCGGACACGTCCGCCGGCGAGGACGCCGGCCCCGAGGTCATCAGCCGGCAGATCGGCGGCCCGAGCCTGCTCGCGTCGGCCGGCAGCGTCGATCAGAACGGCGGGCCGGGGGTGCCGATGGGCTCCACGACCGACGCCACGGGCGACGCGGACTACTCCGCGAACGGCACGCGGGTGGCCGCCCCCGACAACCTCGACCTGACCGGGGACTCGCTGGCCAACGGCACCGCCGGTGACCTGGTGGCGACGATTCACGTCAAGAGCCTCGCCAGCCTCACCGTGCCGAGCGCCGTGGGCGGTCCCGACGCGAGCTGGATGATCCGCTGGACCGTCGTGCAGCCCGGCACGACCGGCAACGGCCACATCTACTACGCCGGGATGGACAACAACCAGGGTGCGGGCGGGGCGGGTCAGCCGACGTTCTTCGACGGCGACAGCGCCGGGATCCCGCCGGCGAACGCGGGCGAGCACACCAAGTACCTGAGCTACCCGCAGACCCACCGGATCACAGGGTCCTACGACGCCGCCACCGGGACGATCACGCTGCACATCCCGCGCGCCGACGTGGGCAACCCGAGCGACGGCACGCCGCTCTACAGCGTGACGGCCTTCACCGCCAGCTCGAGCTCACCGCAATCCGCGACCACGCTGTTCAACCTGATCGACGCGGCGCCGCCGTTCGAGCTCGTGGTCGGCCCCCCGGGCTTCGTCGGGCCCGTGCCGTCGTTGTCGGGCAACACCGGCAACTTCTCCAGCCTGCTCGGATGCCCGGCGGCCACCGGCCGCCTGACCGGGCGCGCGATCGGCCCTGTGAGCCTTGGCATGGCCCGCTCGACCGCCCACCGCAGGTTCCGCTGGTCGACCGGAGGCCGGCGCTACTGGGACTACTTCTGCCTCTCGCCTGTCGGCATCCGAGGCGGTTACCCCTCCCCCGCCCTGCTCCGCCTGATTGCGCGCAAGCAGCGTCGCGGCGCCACCGGGCACATCGTGTTCGTGCTGTCCTTCAATCACCGCTACGGCCTACACGGGGTTCGCCCGGGGACGCGGTTCACCAAGCGCCTGGCGAAACGGCTCCACCTCGGCCGCGGCTTCAAGCTCGGCCCCGCCACGTGGTACCTGGTCGGGAACGGGCCGAGCACCGGGCTGATCGAGGTCCACGGCGGGGTCGTCCAGGGGGTGGGCCTGGCGGACCGCCGCTTCACCAGGACCCGGCGCGCCACCCTGCGGTTCCTGAACGCGTTCCGCTGACCCGGCTCCTATGTCCTCGGGCTCGTGTCCGAGGGATCCGGTGGCGGCGTCACGCGGTCACGGGTGCCCCAGGAGCTGGCTCGCCGACAGCACCGCGCCGCTCGGATCAGCGACGACGGTGTTGCGAAAGCCCTGCATCTCGTGGGGCTCGACGAGCACCGCGCCACCGAGCTCGCGCGCCCTGGCCGCGGTCGCGTCCGCGTCGTCGACCCACAGGCCGACGTTCCAGCCGGCCTGCGCATCGGCAGCGCTCATGACCGCGACCACGTCGCGTGGAACTGGCTGCCCGGGCTCTCCTCCGACGTAGCCGGGAAGACGCAGCAGCGTCATCCCGGGCCCGAACTGCTTCGCCTCCCAACCGAACATCGCGCCGTAGAACGATTCAGCGCCGGCCGGATCCGGGGTGCTGAGCGAGCTCATCGCCCAAGCCGAGGGCTCGTTGACAAGCTGCGCGCCGTGGCGTGCACCCGCCTGCCAGACGGAGAAGATGGCGCCGGCGCGTCGCCGCAGGACCGTGATCGGCGAGTAGGGCTCGCATCGGGGCGGCGAGACGGGGTGCGTCGATCGACAGGGGACGCCGGCGTTGCCCGCCGGCGGGCACGCTGTGGCGCAGGAGCTCGCCCACGGGGGCGGAAGCCGTAGCCGCCATCCTGCCAAAGCTACACGGCGTCAGGACGACCGGCGATTACCCGACAGGTAAGTGCGCGGGCGCCTCGACCGGGCGTCCGAGCGCGGCGCGCAGCGCAGGCCCGAGGTAGCGCCGCAGGTGCCAGATCAGCAGCCCGCTCCACCATGCACTCGCGACGAGGTGCGCGTAGGCGGCGAACGACGAGCTCCGCGGTGCGAACAGCAGGTCGATGCCGGTGATCAGCAGCGGCACGCTGAGGGCGCCGAGCACGATCGAGGCGAGCACCGACAGACGCTTCAGGCTGAGCCCGCGGCGGATGCGGGCGCGCCGCAGAGCGCTCACCTTGTAGCCCACCAGCAGGAGCGCGAGCAGCGAGACGCCGGCGTGCGCCCAGATCACCGCGCCAGGTACCGCGCCGCCGCCGACGTTCACGCCGTAGAGGATCGCGCCCGTGCCGAGCGCGCCGAGCAGCGGGCCGAGCGCAATCAGCGCACGCCGCGCGACCGGGAGCGAGGCGGTCGCCGCCGGGGGCTGCGGCCGTGCCGGGCGGGGGTCCACGGGGACGGCGTCACCCGCGGGCTTGCGGTACGCCGTCCAGAAGAACGCGACCACGCCGATCAGCACGAACACGATGTGCGCCGCGTGGGTGACCAGGAGCTTCGTCACGCCGGCCCCGGTCTCGCCCTCAGGGGTGCGTCAGCCGGTAGGCGTCGCGCAGCGCGATGCCCATCAGGACGCCACCCAGGAAGATCAGGCCGTGCTGGGTGAAGTGGATGGTGGGGTGCGCGTCGGCCAGGTGGTCGACGAACGGAAGGATCAGCGTCACCTCGAGCAGGGCGGCGAAGATCAGCAGGCGAAGCGCCCGAGTCCGGCGGCGCTCGAGCGTCTCGAGCATCAGGCTTCGCTCGTCCAGGCGCGAGCGGCGGCACGGACACCCGCGGCCAGCGAGCTCTTGGCCCGGCGGCGTCGGCTACCGGGAATTCCGTCGCTGCGAAGGAGGCGCTGCAGGCCATCGCCGTACGGCGCATCCGTTCGCCGCCCGCTGGTCCGCCGCCCGCGCGCGCGGCGCCTGGCGGGCGACGGGCGCGCTGTCCACCAGCACGCCGGCCTGGTCGAACAGCTGGACCACGACCTCGGGAGGCTCCGGACGCGAGAACAGGAAGCCCTGGGCGGTGTCGCAGCCGGCGGAGCGAAGATTGACGAGCTGCTCGGGAGTCTCGACGCCCTCGGCGGTGACCGACAGGCTGAGCGCGTGGCCGAGCTCGATCACGGCATTGACGATCGCGAGATCCTCGCCGTTGTCGGGCAGGCCGCGTACGAACGAGCGGTCGATCTTCACGCAGTCCACGGGCAGGCGGCGCAGGTACTCGAGCGAGGAGTAGCCGGTGCCGAAGTCGTCGATCGCGATCTTGACGCCAAGCTGCTTGAGCTTGGTGAGGGTCAGGATCGACGCGTCCGGATCCTCGATCAGCAGGCTCTCGGTCACCTCGAGACAGAGGCGGGACGGATCCAGCCCGGTCTCGAGCAGCACGTTGGACACGGTCTCTGGCAGCCGTTCCTCGGCGAGCTGCCGGGCGGAGACGTTGACGCGCATCATCAGCGGCTCGGCGTCGGGATGGAGCTGCTCCCACTCGACGGCCTGAAGGCATGCCTCGCGCAGGACCCAGCTGCCGATCGGGACGATCAAGCCGGTCTCCTCGGCCAGCGAGATGAATTCTCCCGGGCCGAGCAGGCCCCGCTCCGGATGCTCCCAGCGAACGAGTGCCTCGACCCCGGTGATCCGCTTGCCGTCGATCGCCATCTCGGGCTGGAAGAAGACCCGGAACTCCTCGCGCTCGAGCGCCTTGTGCAGACGCGTTCTCGACCTCGAGCCGCGCGACAGCGCGCTCCCGCGTGAGCTCGTCGAACAGCACGACGCGACCACCGCCCGCCGCCTTGGCTCGGTACATCGCGGCGTCGGCGTCGCGGATCAGGTCCTCCGGGTCGTGGAGATCGTCCGAGCTCAGCGCGATGCCGATGCTGGCTCCCGCCATCGCCTCGCCGTGCTCGAGCTGGAACGGCAAGCTGAAGGACTTGAGCACCCGCTCGGCGACGGCAAGGGCATCGCCCTCGTCCGCGATGTCCTCGCACAGGATCACGAACTCGTCTCCTCCGAACCGGGCCAGCGTCTCGTAACGGCGCAGGGTGTGCCCGATCCGCTCGGCCACCGCCGTCAGCAGCGCGTCTCCGGCGCCGTGGCCGAGGCTGTCGTTGATCACCTTGAAGCGGTCGAGGTCGAGGAACAGCACCGCGACGGAGCGGCCGGATGTACGCGCGGCGCGCCCGAGCGCGAGCTTGAGGTTGTTGAGATACAGCACCCGGCTGGGCAGGCCGGTGAGCGGATCGCGCAGCAGCTGGTTCTCGTTCGTGCGCCAGGCGACGATGTGGGCGACGCTCGCCGCCAGCACGAACCCGCCGTGGATCACCGCCCACTCCCACGGGTTCTTGATCGCCTCCTTGTTGTCGCCGTACACCGACGTCGGATCGATCACGCCGCCGAGTCCGTGATGCACCACGACGTAGCCGATCGCGACCAGGAACGGCGTCCAATCCTGATACAGGGTGAGCACGCCGATCATCACGAAGAAGTGGAAATGCGCCTCGGTGATCCCGTTCCAGAAGTCGACGAGCACCGCCGAGCACGAGATCAGCCCGAACGAGGCGGCGATCACGCGCGCCTTCATGTTGAAGCGGTCCAAGCTCGCGCCGAGGCCGGACAGCGACGATCAAGCTGACCCACGCGACGACGCTCGCCAGGCGGTGGTGCATGAGCAGCCCGAAGGCGAAGAGGGCGGGAACGTGCAACCAGAGCAGGATCACGATGCCGCGGTGGCGGCGGCGCAGCACGTGCTCGGGCAGCAGTTGGCCCTGAGGCAGCGCGTGCTTGAGCGCGAGCCAGCGATCCCCGAGCCAGCCGATCGGGCCGCGGCGCGCCTCGCGCTCGGAGGCCGCGGGCCAGCCGCTGGGCAGAGCGGCGGCGGCCTCCTCGGCGAGCGCGCTCATCAGCCTGCGCTCCCGGCGGCGCGGAGCTCGGCTGGGCGCTCGGACTCGCGCCGCGGGGCGCAGCGGGACGGGGACGGCGCAGGGGGCGCCCAGCTTGTGCACGAAGCGCCGGCGTGCCTCGTGGTAGCTGCGGTCGGCCACCGAAGAAGCACTCGTGCGACTTGGCCAGCTCCTCGGTCCGGTACGCGCTCAGCGGCTTGAGCTGCTCGTCACGCGTGCGGCGGCTGCGCTTCTCCTCGAGCCAGTGGCCCATGTCGGGGTGGCGGGCGAGCCGCTCGGCCAGGCCGCGCACCTGCTTGCGGAAGCTCGCGGCGCTGTCGCCGAATGCGGCGTCGATCAGGCCGATCTCGACCGCGCGGCGCGTGCCGATCGGGTTGAACGGCGCTCCCGTCAGCTCGGCGGTGAGCTCATGCCCGACGCGGCGAGGAAGCAGGTAGGTCCAGTACTCGGAGCCGTACAGCCCGCCCATGTGCTGGTAGTACGGGTTGAGCACGACGTCCTCGCGCGCCACCACGTGGTCGGCCGCGACCGCGAACGGGACGCCGCCGGCGGCGGCGTCGCCCGACAGCGCGGAGATCACCAGGTGCGAGTCGGTCTCGACGATCTCGCGCACGACGTCGTCGATCGCGTGGAGGTTGTACCAGGACTCCTCCCCCGGGTCCTCGGCCGCCTCGATCACGTTCAGGTGGATGCCGTTGGAGAAGAAGTCCGCGCCACCCGCCAGCACGATGACCTTGGTCTTGCGGCTGCGCGCGTACAGGTAGGCCTCGCGCAGGCGGCGGCACTGCTCGGTGCTCATCGCGCCGTTGTAGAAGTTGAAGTTCAGGTAGCCGACGCCGGCGCGCTCCTCGTAGGAGATCTCGCGGTACGTGTGCCCGGCGGGAATCGGCGCGTGGAGCGCGACCGGCACTTCCGGCACGTCGAGCTCGCAACCGGCGAGCTCGAGCGCGCGCGTCGCGGGGAGCTTGAACTGGCCCGGAGCCTTCAGGTGGGTCAGCCACACCGCGCCGTCGATCGTGGCGCGGCAGATCGCGCCGTCGCGGGTGGCGATGATCTGGCCGGGCAGGCCGCGGAGCGTGCGCTCGGCATGTACGCCGAACAGGTGGAACTCGGCGCCCGCAACCGTGTCGAGCACGCCGGGATGGCCTTCGGCCGCGTACACCTTGCGGATCACGGCCGCGGTGGAGTCGCTGCGCCAGTCGATCTCGCGGTCGGGCTGCTTGATCAGCGGCCGCAGGCGGCCGGTAACGGTCGGATCGTCGTAGTCGAGCGGCTGCGGGCGAGAAGGACTCGTCGGTGGCGTTGCGCACCGCCTCGACCAGCATCTCCACGGCCGCGCGGCGGACCTCGTGGCGGTAGATGCTGCTCTTGCCGACGTTGCGCATCGGGAAGTTGCGCGTGGCCCAGATGTCGCCGGCGTCGGCTTCGGCGTCCGCCTGCAGGACGGTCGCGCCCCACTCGGCCATCCCGAGCTCGAGCGCCCAGTCGAGCGAGGAGGGGCCGCGGTCGCCGCGCGGGCCGGGGTGCACGACCAGGCAGCGGTGGTCGCGCCACACCGACTCCGGGATGAACTTCTTGAGCATCGGGCACACGATCAGCTCGGGCTGCTCGCTCACCACCGCCGCCTCCATCGCCTCGCTCGAGTCGACCACGGCGACGGTGACGTCGTGACCCATCTCGCTCAGCGCGATGTAGGCGCGCTGGCTAAGGCTGTTGTGCGCGGAGGTGAGGAACAGGATCCGCAGCGCGCGGTCGGCCACCGGCAGCGGCACTTCGCCGCGCATCCGGCCGCCACTGCGGCGCAGCACATCTTCGAGATGATGACGAGACCCGGACATCGAATCGAGGATCGGCTGAAATCGCGTCGGGCTGGAGCGGTAATGGACGGATGACGGACGTAAGAGCACGCCATCTCAGCCCATCGCCCCCGGCGCACCGATCGCGCGCGCGAGCTCAGTCTCCGCGCGCGCGAGTTCGTTCCGCGCGCGTGATTTTGGCGGCGGCGGCGCGCACTTATCCGTGACGGCCGCCGGCGTGCCGCAAGGGGATCGGAAGCCACGTTTGAGGCGATCGTCCGGGGATGTCGGCGCAGCACGCAGCCTGGCGCGCCGACTTACCCGCGTAGTGGCCCGAGGGCTACTCGGCCGCGGCCAGCGTGAAGTGCGCGACGAGATCCTGGAGCTGCGCCGCCGTGCGGTGCAGGTCGCCGGCGGACGCCGCGATCTGCTGGGTCGAGGCGCTCGTCTCCTGCGTGGTGGCGGAGACCTCCTCGGCCGAAGCCGACGAGTGCTCGGCCACGGCCAGGACCTGATCGATGCTCTCCTGGACCCGCTGACCGGCCTCGGCGATCTGGCTCACCGCCAGGCTGATCCGGTCGACGCGGTCGGTCATGTTCTGCACGCCGGCGTCGATGCGCATGAATGCGTCACGCGCCCGCTCGACCGTCTCGACGCCCTGCTCGGCGCGGTGCGACCCATCGGTCACCACCGAGACAGCGCGGTTGGTGCCGTTCTGAATCTGGGAGATCAGCGAGCCGATCGAGGCGGCCGCGGTCTGCGACTCCTCGGCCAGCTTGCGCACCTCCTCGGCGACGACCGCGAAGCCGCGGCCCTGCTCGCCGGCGCGAGCGGCCTCGATCGCTGCGTTCAGCGCCAGCAGGTTCGTCTGCTCGGCGATCGCGGTGATCGTGTCGACGATCCCGCCGATCTGATTGCTCATACCGCCGAGCTCCTCGATCGTCTCGGAGATCTCCGTGCTCGAAGCCTGCACCGCGCGCATGGCCTCGGTGGCCGCGGTCACCTCCTCGGCGCCCGACTTGGCGAGCTCGCTCGTCTCGCGCGCGACGTTCGCGGTCTCGCTCACGTCCTCGACCGAGGCCTGGGAGCTCGCGCTCATCTCCTGCGTCAACGCCCGCGCCTGGGCCAGCGACTGGACCTGCGTCTCGGCGCCCTCGGCGACCGAGCTGATCGCGCCCGCGATCTCGGTGACGGCCAGCCCGGCCTGCTCGCCGGTCCTCGCCACCTGCTCGGAGGCGACGCCGACGGTGTGCGAGCTGGCGGAGATCTCGCTCACGATCGCCGCGATCCGAGCGCGCATCTCGTTGAACGCGTGGCCCAGGGCGTCGTGCTCGGACTTCGGCTCGAGCTCGACCGCCAGGTTGCCGCGAGCGATCTCGCCGGCGGCCTCGGCCATGTTCCGGAGGTACTCGACCGAACCGCCGAAGGCGTGGGCCATCCGGCCGATCTCATCACGCGACTCGACCTCCACGGCGACGTCGGCATCGCCCTCGGCCAGCCGCTCCGCCGCCCGCGTGACCGCGGTCAGGGGGCGCTTGATCGAGCGCAGCACCAGGACGGTGGACACGACCGCGAGCAGTATGCCGACGAGGGCGATCACCAGCAGCATCGTGATCGAGCTGCTGACGCTGGTGCCCACCGACGCGGTGATCGCCGCCGCCCGAGTGGTGATCTGCTGCCCGATGGCGTTGAAGTCGGCCTGGGTCTGGTTTGAGATGTTGACGTTCCCGACGGTCATCACCTTCACGGCCCGCTGGGCCTGGAAGGCGAGCGAGGCGGACAGCACCTGCCCGGTGAAGCCGTTGTAGGTCTGAACGTCGGCCAGGGTCTTGCCCGCCGCTGCGCGGATCGCCGCGAGTCGGCCCCTGCGCGGTCAGCTCGTTGAGGCTGCTCACGGCCTGTTGATAGCCCTGGGTCACCTGGCCCGCCGTCGTGCGCATCAGCGGCAGCTGGCTGTGATCCTGCAGCGCGGCGAGCGCGGCGAGCATGTTCGACTGGTCGTCGTCGGTCAGCCACCCCTCGTACGCGTCGCGCTCGGCGCGGAACACGTTGAAGGTCTTCTGCGAGGTTTGGGACTTCGTCCGGGCCGAGGTGAGGCCGAGCGCGGCCACGAGCGACGCAGACAACGGCTACGGCGCCGATCAGCCCGGCCATCCCGGCGAGCTTGGCGGTGATACCCATTCGGGCGAAGACGGAGGAGCTGGAAGAGCTGCGAGTACGCGAGGAGGTCATGGCCGCCTATTCGGCTTGAGCCGGTTTCCTCTTGAACTGATCGTCAGAATTCAGACGTACGTGGAGAGGCGCGAGCGCGCCGCTCACCGCGCCCCGTCCAGGGCGCGGCGCAGAGCACCGAGGTCGCGAGTGCCGAACACGACGCGGTTGCGTGTCGCCACGTAGACCAGGTCGAGGTTCACGCCCGCTCCCGCGATCCTGCGCGTCAGGTCGGCAAGCACACCGGGTACGTCCTCGACGTCGACGACCACCACCTCCCGCTCGCGCGTGACCGCGATGTGCGAAATCGCCAGGAGATGGCGGGCCGCCTCGGCGTGGGGCACCAGGACGTGGAGCTCGACCCGCTCGCCCGACCCCATGCACGTCGCCGCCGCGATGTTGACCCCCGCGTCGCTGATCGCCGCCGCCACGCCGGCCAGCGCGCCCGGGTTGTTCTCGATGTCGATGGTCAGGTCGAAGGCCATCGGGTGCGCGCCACCCTACCGCCGGGACCGGTCGTGCTCGGGCGCGAGCGGGATCGACTCCGGGCCGGGCGGGACCTGCGGCCACACGAGCGCGACGGCGCAGGGAGCGTGGTCGACCACGAAGCGCCCGCGCGGGCCGAGGCTCTTCGGACCCAGCTGCGGCCCGCCGTCGCGAGCCAGCACGAGCAGCTGCGCATCGGCGCACATCTCCACGACCACGCGCTCGGCGCCGCCCGCGCCGCGCCACCGTGCGCGCCGGCCGCCCCAGGCGATCGCGGGCGGCGGTCAGGAGCGCGCTCGCCTCCGCGTCGGAGATCGCGCGCAGCCCCGGTTCCGGAGCGTGCCGGTGGCGCCCGAGCAGGCCGGCTTGGACGCCGGCGGCGAGCTCCTCGACGTCGCCGTCGGCCACGTGCAGCAACGTCACCTCAGCCTCGGCGGGCAACAGCTCACGAGCCTGCTCGACGCAGGCCTCCCACGTCTGCACCGAGATCCACACGAGCGCGTGCATCAGATCACCTTTAGAGCCAACCACAAGCCGACCGTCGACGCGAGCAGCGCCGGCGGCACGGTCAGGATCCCCAGGCGCAGAAAGTCGCCCACGGGGATCGTCTGCTCGTGCGCGTGCACGATCCGCCGCCACAGCAATGTGGCGAGCGAGCCCGCGTAGGTCAGGTTCGGCCCCACGCCCACCCCGATCAGCATCGCCATCACCGCTCCCGGACCTCCGGCCGCCACCGCCGGCAGCACGATCAGCGTGGCCGGGAGGTTGTTGAGGAGGTTGGCCAGCAGCGCGCTCACCCCGGCGATCGCGAGCAGCGCGGGCAGAGCCGTCCCGTGCGGGAGGAGCGAGGCGACGGTCGAGGAGAGCCCGTGCTCACCGGCGCCGCGGACGATCACGGCGAGCGCGAGCACGAATACCAGGAAGGCCGGCTCGCTCGCGCGTACCAGCTCGAGCGGAGCGGGTCGGACACGCGCCGCCATCGCGAGCGCGGCGGCGGCGGCGACCCACACGGGGGCGATTCCCACGAGCGAGCTCAGCCCGAAGCCGGCGAGCGAGGCCGCGAGCACGCCGCACGCGAAAACCGGCAGGCGCGGCGCGACGGGGGCGCCGGCTCGCTCCTGGTGGGCGGCCATGCCTGCCAGCTCCCCGGCGAACATGCGCGCCAGCACGACCCACTCGACGCCGATCGCGGCCAGCCAGGGAAGGACCATCAGCGCCCCGAATCGCGCAAACGACACCCCCGCCGCCTGGAAGGCCAGCAGGTTGGTGAGGTTCGAGACCGGCAGCAGCAGCGAGGCGCTGTTGGCCAGGTGGGTGCAGGCGTAGATGTGGGGCCGGGCGCTCGTCCGGAGCCGCGCCGCGGTCGCGAACACGATCGGCGTGAGCAGGACGACGGTCGCGTCGAGGCTCAGCACCGCTGTCGTTCCGGCGGCGACGGCGAACACCAGCCCCAGCAGCCGGCGGGGCAGCCCGCGCGCGCGGACGGCCATCACCTGGCCGAGCGCGTCGAACAGTCCCGCTCGGCGGCAGCCGTCGCCGAGCACGAGCAGCGCGGCCAGGAAGCCAATCGTGGGACCGAAGCGCGCGGCGGTGTGGCGGACGTCGGCGAGGCTCACGGCGCCGAGGACGAGCAGCAGCGCCACGCCCGCGGTCGCCACCGCCCAGTCCGGCGCCCAGCGTGGCCGGCCGATCGCGGCGCCGAGGCTCGCAGCGAGCACGAGCAGCGCCGCCAGCTCGCTCACGTGGCTGCCGCACCCGGCGGATTTGCGCCCGCGCGCGACACGATCACGGCGCCGTCGCCGTCACTCGCATCAGCTCGCGCAGCACCGCGTCGAGGCCGGCGATCTCGTAGCAGTCGCGCTGCATCCCGGCGCCGCCGCCGCGGCGCACAAGGTCGGGCAGTCGCGCGATCTCGGCCTCGCAGCTCGAGCTCGCCCGCGTACGCGGCGGCGCGCCGCATCGCCTCCTCAAGCAGGTCGGGCACCGGCGACAGGGTGCCGTCGACGGTCGGCAGCTCGGCGTGCACGCCGAAGCGTGCGGCGCGGAAGATCCCCTCCTCCAGCACCTCGGGAGGAGGGTCGGCGGCGCCCGCCTCGTCGGCCGCGGCCCTGGCCAGGCAGTGCACGAGCGCCACCAGCGCGCTCGTGTCGGCCAACGACGCCTGGGCATCGAGCGCGCGGATCTCGACCGTGCCCAGGCGAGGGTGAGGCCGCAGCTTCCACCAGAACCAGGTGTAGTCGGGGACGTCGGCGGCGCGCGCCAGCACGCTGGTCATCTCGCAGAAGTCCTCGAAGGAGGCCATCGCCCGGGGCGCGCCGGAGCGAGGCCAGCCGCGCAGCGTGACCTCCCGGGCCGAGGCGAGCACCGTGTCGCGCCCGTGGCGGAACGGCGAGTTCGCGGCGAGCGCCTGGAGCAAGGGCAGGTGGCGGCGCAGGCCGTTGAAGGCGCGGATCGCGGTCTCGGGGTCGGGCATGCCCACGTGCACGTGGAGGCCGCCCACGGGCGTGGCCGCCGCGTCGCCGAGGAGGTGCCGGATCCGCTCGTAGCGCTCCTTGTCGGTGATCTCGGCGTCGTCCTCGCCCGCGGCGGGATGCGTGCCCGCGCCGAGCAGGCCCCCGCCGGTGGCGAGCACGGCGCGTCGCAGGGCCGCCAGTCCGCCCACCGCCTCGGAGGCGCACCGGCAGACCTCGGTGATCAGCTCCACCTGACACGCGTGGAGCTCTCGCTCGACCTTGCCCTCCACCTCGCCGAGCCGCGCGAGGACGGCCGCCGAGGTGTTCGTCTGGCGCCCTGTGACCGGGTCGACGAGGAACAGCTCCTCCTCCACCCCGAGCGAGAACGGCGCCGAGGACCCGAAGGCAGCATCGGCGCCGGCGCCCGAGCCGCCGCTCACGCGCCCCCCGTCCGGCTCAGCGGAACAGCGTGGCGGCGCGCTCGGCGAGCAGAACCCACGCTCCGGCCGCGGCCGCCGGCCATACGTGGTACTCGGCGGCGTAGGCCAGGTTCGTCGTCGCGCGATCCGCCTGGAGCGGCGCTGCCGCCCGGCGTCACCGCCGCGATCGCGTTCAGCGACTGGGTGAGCGCCGAGGTCGATTGGCCGAGCGTGCGCTCGGCCAGCATCAGCTCCGCGGTGCCCTCGGTCCAGAGCACGTCGGGGGCCCCCGAGCCCAGGTAGGGCTTGAACCCGGAGAAGGGCCCCTTGGCCGAGTAGGTCATGTTGTACGTAGCCGGGTCGCTCGAGAGCGCGATCGAGCGTCCGCTCAGCGAGAACGCGCTCTGCGCGTAGCTCAGGACCTGCTGGGCGAGGCTGGTCTCGCCGCGGCTCGCCAGGTACATCACCCCGAGCGCGTCGGTGTCGAGCGCCTGGACGTTGTCGCCGAGACCTTCGATGAAGTACGTGTCCGAGCCGCTGTGCACCAGCAGGTCGCTGTCGATCGCGTTGGCGATCTTGCTCGCCGCATCCGCGTAGGTAACGGCCGACGTGCGGTTCCCGTCCGCTGCCTCCTCGGCACTGAGGAGCGTGAGGAACGAGTACGCGAGCAGGTTGTGCTGCGTCGAGTACCAGCTCACGTCCGGGCCGCCCTTGACCAGCCCGGCCGAGCTCTGGAGCGAGATCAGATAGCCGGCGGCGCGCTGCTCCATCGCCACGTAGCGAGAGGAGCGCTCGGTCAGGTCGTAGAGCGCGCCCGCCAGCCCGACCGAGGCGATCGTGCCCGAGCGGAACACCGGCTCGGCCTGGCCGCTCGCGACGTCGAACGCGATCTCGATCGAGCCGTCGGTGTGTTGCAGCGCGCTCAGCTGGTCGAGCAGCTGCTCGGCCTCGGCCCCCGCGCCCGAGACCACGAACGCGGCCGCCGTCATCGCCGAGTCGTAGGTCCAGGACCAGTTGAGCAGCCGCAGATAGGACGGGTCGTCGGTGGGGATGCTGTAGGAGCGCACGAGCTGGAGCGGGCTCGTGCCCGTGGACACGGCCGCCACCGCCTGGGGCGCCGCCCGCAGCCCGTCCGTGCCCGGTTCGAGCGCCGCCATCGTGAGCGTGCGGTTCGAGCCGACCGCGCCCTTGCGCCGGGGCTTGGCCCGACGGCAGCGCACCAGCCTGTGCTTGACGCGCCGGCGGCACGGCTTGACCGACGTCGGCCCCACCTGGCGCGCCAGCCAGCGGGCCAACGCCGAGCGAGGCGGCCGCCCGGTGTGCGGCCACGCCCTGTGCACCTTCCCGCCGACGCGCGGCTTGGCGTGGTGGTGCCCCCGCGGCGGGCTGGCCGCAGCGAGCGGCACGGCACCGGCGAGCACGATGCAGGCGAGCAGCGCGACGCGCTTGAGCAGACTGAAGTTCGGCATGGCCTCCGCGGGCCGATGGTAGGAGGCGGCTCGGTCGCACCGCCCCGAAGGTCCCGATCAGCACGGGATCGCGCGGGCAACCCTCCCAGCTCACGATCTCCTCGGTCACGCGAGCCGCCATCGCTGCTCAGTACACCGGCCCGCGCGCCGGCGGCGCCGTGCTGTCGAGACCGTGCTTGACGCCGTGCACCTGCATGTACGCCGCGTACCCGAGGTCGAGGGCGAGCAGCCCGGCCACGGCGGCGATCGCCAGCCGCCGCCGGTCGCGGAGCACGAACGCGGCCGCGGCGTAGACGACCGGTGCGGCGAAGAACACCATCCGTCCCCAGTCGAGCGCGAAGGTCATCGAGCCGAGGCACAGCGCGAACAGGACGATTCCGCGGCGCGCGAAGCGCATCCGCGGCAGCGCGAACGGGGCCGCCAGCCACAGCGGGCCATACACGATCGCCATCCGGCGCAGCTCGGTGGCCCAGCCGTGGCCGCGCAGCGCGTCGCGAAGCACGTCGATCCGCTCGGTGAGGAACGGACCCCCGTAACCGGGCTGGTAGCGCTCGCCGACGGCCACGATCGAGCTGCGCAGATACACGTACACGATCGCTGGAAGCACCGCCACGAGCGCCACGTCGCGCAGCGCGGCGCGGTCGAGCGGTCGCTCCGCCCAGACGGCGTAGGCGAGCGGGATCAGGAAAAGACACGACTCGTGGATCGTGGTCGCCACCAGCAGCGTGGCCGCGAGCGCGATCCGCCGGCGGCGGACGATGAACAGGCAGCCCAGGGTGATCACGAGGATCGCGGCCACGTCGACCTCGCGTCCGTTGCGCAGGAGCACCACGAGCAGCGGCGGCGAGATCGTGAAGCCGGCCGCCAGCGCCAGCGCCAGCCCGCGCTCGGCGCCCAGGTCGCAGAGCAGCGCGAACATCGCGCCGCCGGCGGCGCCGGCGCCGAGCAGCGCGAGCAGCTTCCATGAGGACGCCTGCGAGAACGGCAGCGCGTGGACCAGGTACGGGAGCCCGATGCGGAACGCATACGGGAAGTTGTGCGCTCCCGCCGGGTGCGCGGCGATCCGCGAGTAGTACGGCTCGTCTCCGGAGAGCCCGACCTGATGGGTCAGCACCGCATTCAGCGCGGCGGCCAGGGCCAGGCAGGCGGCGCCGGCCAGGATCGCCGGCCCGACCGAGACCCGCGCGCGGGGCAGCGCACGCGGCTCGCCGGTGGCGCCGAGGCTCGTCATCGGGAGAGTGTTCCACGGGCGCCCCGGGTACCGTCGGGGCGATGGTGCCGGCGGGCAAGCGGGGCGACATGATCGTGCACGAGGACTCGCCGTTGAACGCGGAGTCCCCGCCCGGGGCGCTCGCGCGCCGCGACGTCACGGCGCTCGACGCGTTCTACGTCCGCAACCACGGCGAAGTCCCCGCCCTCGACCCGGAACGGTGGCGGCTGCGCGTGGATGGACTCGTCGAGCGCGCGCTGGAGCTCTCGCTCGGGGAGCTACGCGAGCGCTTCGCCGAGCGCGCGCTGGTGGCCACCCTCCAGTGCGCCGGCAACCGCCGCACGGGGCTGATGGCGGTTCGCGCGATCCCGGGCGAGGCGCCCTGGGGTCCGGGCGCGATCGGGACCGCGACGTGGCGCGGCGCCGCGCTGCGCGACGTGCTGGGCCTCGCCGGGCTGGGCCCGGAGGCCCGCCACATCGCGTTCCTCGGCGCCGACGTCTCGGCCGAAGCCGATCCGCCGCAGCGCTTCGGCGGATCGATCCCCGTGCACAAGGCCCGGGCCCCCGAGGTGCTCCTGGCCTGGGAGATGAACGGCCGGCCGCTCACGCCCCACCACGGCGCGCCGGTGCGCGCGCTCGTCCCCGGCTACGTCGGCGCGCGCAGCGTCAAGTGGCTCGAGCGCGTGAGCGCCCTGGCGGAGCCCTCGGGCAACCACTTCCAGGCGCGCAGCTACCGGCTGCTGCCGCCCGACGCCGACCCCCGCGCGGTCCCTCCGGGCAGCGGCATCGCGCTCGGCGCGGTCCCGCTCTGCGCCGACATCCTCGAGCCGGCCGACGGCGCGACGGTGGCGGCGGGCGAGGTCGAGCTTTATGGCTACGCGTTCGCGGGGGACGACCGGCGGGTCGAGCGGGTCGACGTCTCGAGCGACGGCGGGGCGTCCTGGCTCCGGGCCGAGCTGCTCGCCGACGCCGGACCGTGGGCGTGGCGGCGGTGGCGCGCCGTCGTCGCGGTGGCCCCGGGGCGGGCGCAGATCGTGGCCCGCGCATGGGACAGCGCCGGGAGCACCCAGCCGGAGGACCCGGCGCACGTGTGGAACCCGAAGGGCTACGTCAACACCGCGTGGGCGCGGGTGTCGCTCACGGCGACGTAGTCAGCCACTCGAGCGGACCGCGTCGCGGATCGCCGCGGCGGTCAGGCTTCCCGCGAGCGCACCGACCACGGTCACCGCCCAGGACGCCGCGGGGCCCGGCGGCAGCGGTGCCTCCGCGCCGGAGGCGAGGCAGAACACGACGTCCCCGTCGATCGGCGTGTAGGCCGGATCCACGGCCCGAGCGATACCCCCCGCCGCGATGCGGGCGACGATCCCACAGCCGCGCTTGTCGAGCGAGGCGTCGGTGCAGATGCACGCGAGCGTGGTGTTGGTCGGGCCGCGCATGGCCACGTAGGGCGGCTCGGGCAGCTCGTGGATCGCCCGCGCGGTGCGCACCAGCTTGCCGTCCTCGCCCCGCGGGGCGCCGAGCAGCGAGCCGTCCTCCTCCAGCACGTCTCCGAACGCGTTGGCCACCGCGATCACCGCCACCGTGGCGCCGCCGGCAAGCGAGGCCGCGGCATACCCGACGCCGCCGGCGCACGCGCGCTCGCGGCCGAACAGCTTCCCCACGGCGGCTCCCGCCCCCGCGCCGACCCGGCCCCGCTTCGGAACGCCGGGAGCGGCGCGCTCGCACGCTTCGTAGCCGTGCTCGGCTCCGGGCCGCGTCCCGCGGTGCCCCTCGGCCAAGTCGAAGACGACCGCGGTGGGGACGAGCGGAACCGGACCGCCCGGCGTCGGGCGGCCGATCCCGCGCTCTTCGAGCCAGCGCATCACGCCGTCGGCCGCGGCGAGGCCGTAGGCGCTGCCGCCCGTGAGCAGCACCGCCGATGGCCCCTCGGCGTTGGCCAGGGGCGAGAGCCCCTCGAGCTCGCGGGTGCCGGTGCCGCCGCCCCGGACGTCGACGCCGCCCCGGCTGCCCGCAGGCGCGAGCACGACGGTGCAGCCCGTGCGGGCGCGCGCATCGGTCCAGTGCCCGAACCGGAAGCCCTCGGGAGGCGGCAGCGGGATGCGTCACCGCGCGTACGTCTCGACGTCCTGGTCGAGTGTCCCCTGGGAGACGTACTGGCCGGTGTGCACGTAGACGAGCTTCCCGGCGCGGTCGATGAACATCGTGGTCGGCAGGCCGGCGACGCTGGCCAGCGCGGCCAGGCGGGTGACGGTGGTCTGGTAGCTCGGGTAGCTGACCGCGTGCGTGGACAGGAACGAGCGCGCGTCTCCGGGAGAGTCGCCGGTGTCGGCGCCGAGGAAGGCGATCTGCCGCCCGTAGCGCGCGGCCGCATTGGCGAGCAGCCCGAACTCCTGGCGGCACGGCGTGCACCACGACGCCCAGGCGTTGACCACGATCGGGTACCCGCGCAGGGCACGGATCCGAGCCATCAGCGACCCGCCCAGGAGCTGCCCGGCCTGGGCGTGGAGCGCGGCCAGGGGCGCGGGCGAGCCGGCGAGCTCGCGCCGCGCGACCGCGGCGCTGGGAGCCCGACCGGGGGAGCGCTCAGCGCGGCGCTGACCTGCCGGCGTAGCGCGCTCGTGCCGAGCCACCCCGAGGTGGATACGTCGTAGTACCAGAGGACCTGACCCGAGGCCGACACGAGCACGAGCCAAGGCTCGTCTTGGACGCCATAGCCGTCGGCCACGCGTCCGGTGCGGTCGAGCGCGACCGGGTAGTCGAGCGGCGCCTTCAGGCGAGCGAGGAAACGGGGCAGCGCTCCCGGCGAGGGCTCGACGCTCGCCTCATCCACGGCCGTGAGCCCGGGCAGCCCCGTGCCGTTCAGGGCGTCGAGCTGGCGGGAGAGATCGGTGACCTCGGCATCCCAGGTGGCGAAGAACAAGAACAGGCGCGGGCCTCCGGTGGGTCCGAGGCGGACCGTCCCGCCGCCGGCGCGCGGCGCATATAGGTGCTGGGTCGGCGTGATGCCGGGGATCTGCGCGTACGAGAGCCTGGCGTCGACGTGCGGATGCCCGGGCAGCAGACCGGCCACCTCCTGGGCCAGGAGCTGGCCGAGCTGCGGGACGGTGGCGTAGGACATCTGCGTCAGGTAGACGCGGCGCAGTCGCTGCTCGGGGTCGATCACGTACAGCGCCGGCGTGTGGTCGATCTGCCCGGCCTCGATCTGCACGTCGACGTCGTAGGCGCGCCACACGCGCTTGAGCTCCGGGTACGGCGCGGTCAGGAAGTGCCACTGACTCAGCATCCCGTGGAGCTCGGAGTAGGAGCGCACGTCGCTGACCGCGGTGGCCGTCGGGTTGGCGTCGATCCCCAGCAGCTGCACCTGGGAGCCAGCCCGCCCGAGCATCGCCTTGGCGTCGAGCATCGCGGTCGTGGTCAGCGGGCACACGGTCGTGCACTCCGAGTCGTTGAAGGCCAGGATCACGACCCGGCCGCGATAGCTGTGCAGCGAAACCGGCCGGCCGAGCTCGTCGGTCAAGGTGAAGTCGGGCGCCGGCCTGGAGAGCGGCGCGCCCGGGTCCAGGTTGGGGTTCGAGGCCAGGCCGCCGGCGGCGGACTTCGAGGAGGGCTGGGTGAGGAGCGCTCCGGCGACGATCGCCGACAGCACCACGAGCACCCCGAGCCCCAACCCGATGCGTCGCGGTGAGCGCGTGCTCGTCACGGTGGGCCGTCACCGTAGCGCGCGGCGAGCGCCCGGATCTCCGCCGGTGCCCGCCCCAGGCGCCGGGCGAGCGCCAGCTGGCGCCGGGGCCCGCCGCCGCGCAGCTCGCGCATCACGGTCAGGCGCTCGCCGGGGGTGAGCCCGTTGCGCGCAGGCACGGGGTGGTGCGGCGAGCGCTCGCGCGTCTCGCGCAGGCCGATCCGCCGCAGGCGCTGGGTGACCGCCTCAGGCGAGCGCTCGAGCAGGTCGGCCAGGGTCGCCGGGTTGAGCCCGGCGTGGAGTCGGAGCTGCTCGTCTTCGGCCCTCGTCCAGCGCCGGGCGCTCTGAAGCGCGCGCTGCGAGCGCGGCAGCTCGACGCCGAGCTTGCGCGCGCGGGCGCGGAGCGCGTCGGGGGTACGCGCCAGGATCTGTGCCGAGCGCTCGAGCTCCATCCCCTCGAGGATCAGGGTGCGCAGGCTGCGGTCGTCCTGGCGTGTCCACGCGCGGCCGTAAGTCGCGAGGCCGAGCTTCGCGGCCCGGGCCGCGACCGCCGCCGCGCTGCGGTCCGGAAGCTCGGTGGCGATCTCGCGGCAGGTAAGTCCGCGCGCGTAGCCGTCGCGGACCGCGGCGTCCTCGTAGTCGTGCCAGCGGCGGCGGCGCCGGGGACTGTGAACTCCGAGCGTTTGGGCGCGCAGGCGGACCGATCCCGGTGAGCGGTCGAGCTCCTCGGCGAGGGCCTGGACGTCCCCGTCCGCGCGCCAGCAGGCGCGGATGGCCTCGTCTTCGGGCGCGGTGTAGGGCCGGGGCGTGAGCGTTGAGCCGAGCAGCAGCCGGCGGCGCCGGCGCACCTGCTCGGGATCGCGCCCGAGCCGGAGGGCCAGCGCGGCCGCCGGCACGCCGGCCGCGGCCGATGCTCGCACCAGCGCATCCTCACGCTCGGTCCACGGGCGCGAGCGCGGGCGCGGCGGCAGCCCGAGAGCCCGGCGGCGCTCGGAGACAGCGTCCTCGGAGCGCCCGAGCTGCCGCGCGAGCGCGCGGATGGGGACGCCCTGCGGGTACAGGCTCGACAAGATCCGGTCCTCGTTTGTGGACCACCGGCGGGCCACGGTAGGTCTCCTTTGGGCAGGACGACGGGACAGGCGACCGTGACCTTGAGCGGCGTCGAGCGTGAACGCCGCCGTCGGGAAGGTAGCACTGGCGTACGCTGGGGGCTATGAACGAGGTGCGCGCCGCCGAGTTCGAGGCCAGGCTCGGGGCACTCAGGGCCGGGTTCTGGCTCGGCTGGCTGTCGATCGCCGCCGTCGCGGCGGCGCTCGCGCTCGGCATGCGCACGCGCCACCCGGAGATGCTCCTGGGCCTGACCGCAGCCGCTTCGGCGGCGAACGCCGGGTTCACGCTCGTGCCGTGGCGCCGGTGGCTGGCCGCCGCCCGCGGCCGGCTGCTGCTCGACCTGTGGTCGGCCGGGCTGATCACGTTCGCCTGCGCGCTGGTGGTGATCGCCGGGGCGCGCGCCGACTTCGACCTGCTGCTCTTCCTGGTGGCGCCGTTCCTGGCCACCGTGCACCGTTCCTGGCGCCGTGTCCTGTGGCTGGCGGTGGCGGCCGTCAGCTACCCGGTCGTGATGGGCCTGGCGCCGGCGCCGATCGGCGCCCCCGAGGTCGCGATGCGGCTGGCCCTGCTCGTCGCTGCCACCGTCCTGGCGCTGGCCCTGGCGTGGATGGTGGGGCGCGAGGCGACGGCGCGAGCACGCGCCAGCGAGCGCGCCGAGCTCGAGCACGCGCTGCTCGCCGAGTCCCACCACCGAGTCAAGAACAGCCTGCAGACCGTGGCCGACATCCTCATGCTGGGCCGGCCCGACGGCGACGGCGCGGAGAAGTTCGACGAGACCGCTGCGCGGATCCGCTCGATCGCAGCCGTGCACAGGCTGCTGGCGGAGCGAGGCGGTGAGGCCGTGAGCGCGCCGGCCCTGCTGGCCGCGGTGGCCGGCGCCGCGGCCGTGGACGCGCAGCTCCAGATCGAGCCGCATCAGCTCGCCCCGGGGTGCGCGCAGCAGCTCGGGATCGTGGCCAACGAGCTGATCTCCAATGCGGCGCAGCACGGGCGTCCGCCGATCCAGGTGCAGCTGCATGGTCGTGGCCCGACCGTGCTCGAGGTCACCGACGCCGGCGATGGCTTCTACGGGGGCGAGGAGCGCCTCGGGCTCCAGCTCGTGCGCCAGATCGTCGAGCGGGGCCTGCTGGGGACCTTCACGCTGTCGGCGGGCGAAGCGGCCGGGACCCGCGCGTGCGTCCGCTTCGACGCGGATCGATGCGCATCCTGATCGCCGAGGACGAGCCGATCATCGCGCTGGCGCTGGCCGAGCGCCTGCGCCGGCTCGGCCACGACCCGATCGGTCCCGCCCGCGACGGGGTCGAGGCCGTGCAGGCAGCGCGCGCGCACCGCCCGGACCTCTACCTGTTCGACATCGACATGCCGCGGCTCGACGGTCTCGGCGCCGCGCAGGCGCTCGCCGACGAGGGGCTGCGGCGACCGGTCGTGGTGCTGACCGGGGTCGAGGATCCCGGACTGGTCGACCGCTCGGTCTCGAGCGGGGTGTCCGCCTACCTGACCAAGCCGATCGACGACCGCCAGCTCGACGCCGCGATCCGGCTCGCCGCGGCGCGCCACCGCGAGATGCTGGAGCTGGAGGCCGAGGTGCAGCGGGCCCGACAGTCACTCGCCGAGCGCAAGCTGATCGACCGGGCCAAGGGGCTGCTGATGGACGCCCTCGGGCTCTCGGAGGAGGACGCGTTCGCCCGGCTCCAGCGCGCCGCCCGCAACCGCAACGCGCGGCTCGCCGAGGTCGCGCAGGAGGTGATCGACCAGCGCGATCTGCTGCGCCCGAGCGAGCCGTGATCGCGGGGCTCGATCACGTGCAGGTCGCGGCCCCGCCCGGGTGCGAAGCCGAGGCGCGCCGGTTCTACGGCGGGCTGCTGGGACTGGACGAGGTCGAGAAGCCCGCCGCGCTGCGCGCCCGCGGTGGGGTGTGGTTCGCGGTCGGCGCGCAGCAGCTCCACGTCGGCGTCGAGGCTGAGTTCATGGCGGCCCGCAAGGCGCACCCGGCGCTCGCAGTGCTCGCCGGCCAGCTGGACGCGATGGCGGCGCGACTGACCGACGCGGGCGCCGAGGTGGTGTGGGACGACGCGATCCCGGGCCTGCGGCGGTTCTACACATCCGATCCGTGGGGCAACCGGATCGAGCTCCTCGAGGCCGCGGCGTGAGTACGATTTGCCCCGTTGTTCGCGCGAGGTTCACACGAAGGGAGATGAGATGAGGCGTGTCTACGCGGTGCTGTTGCTGCTCGTGGCGTTCGCTCTGGCGAGCGCACCGGCCCTGGCGGCGAAGAAGCCGGCCAAGCACAAGAAGCCGGCCGCGGTGAAGAGCCTGCCGGTGGTTCCCGGCAGCCAGTACCTGGCGCTGGGGGACTCGGTCACGTTCGGCTACATGGAGCCCAACGTCGTGCCCGCGCCCAACTACCACGATGCGACGAGCTTCGTCGGATATCCCGAGCTGATGGGCACCGCGCTGCGCCTGCGCGTCGCCAACGCGGCGTGCTCGGGCGAGACCTCGTCGAGCCTGATCGACACGTCCGCGCCGAGCAACGGGTGTGAGAACAACCCGTCGCACTCGAGCGCCAACTACCGCCCGTCGTTCCCACTGCATGTCAGCTACAAGGGCTCGCAGCTCGCGTACGCGCTGTCGTATCTGAAGACCCACCACGACGTCCGCCTGGTGTCGCTGATGATCGACGCCAACGACTTCTTCGTCTGCCAGGAGACGACCAAGGACTCGTGCGCAAGCGCCGCCGAGCTGAACGCGGTGGCGAAGACGGTGACGAAGAACATCCACACGATCCTGTCCGACATCCGCAGCAGGGCCCACTACCAGGGCCAGATCGTGATCGTCAACTATTACTCGCTCGACTATGCGTCGGCCACCTTCAGCTCGCAGGCGGCGCTGCTCAACCGCGTGCAGGACAACGCCGCGAAGCCGTACCACGTGGAGATCGCCGATGGCTACGGCGAGCTCGCCGCCGCCGCGGCCCACTCGGGGGGTGACACCTGCAAAGCCGGCCTGCTGACGCAGCTTTCGACCGGCAAGTGCGGCATCCACCCGAGCATCGCCGGCCAGTCGCTGCTGGCTCAGGCGGTGGAGAAGGCGATCAAGCTCGGCTGAGCCCCCTCTCTATACGGAGCGCTGCGATGACCCCGCGCTCGACGTGGGGTTGCTCGCATGCCCTGCTGAGAGGCGGGGCGGAGGCGGTGCGCGTGTGGTCGCCGCCGCCGGCGCTGTCCTTCGGCCGTCTGGATCTGCTCTCGCCCGGCGCCGCCCGGGCCGCCGCGGTGGCCCGGGCCGAGGGGCTCGAGCCGGTGCGCCGCCTGGCTGGCGGCCGCGCCGCCGCAATCGGCCCCGGGACCGCCTGCCTCGGCTGGGCTACGACTGCGGCGCCGATGGCGGGAACCCAGGAGCGCTACGAGGTGCTGGCCGCGGTGCTGCTCGACGCGCTGGGGCGGCTCGGAATCGAGGCCCGGACCGGGGAGCTCGAGGGCGAGTGGTGCGCCGGCACGTGGAGCATCATCGCCGGCGGGGGCAAGGTCGGCGGGCTGGCGCAGCGGGTGATCCGCGGTGGCGCCTGGGCGGAGGCGGTGGTCGTGGTCAGCGGGGCGGACGGGCTGCGGGCCTCGCTCGACCGGGTCCAGCGCGCGCTGGGACTGAGCTGGCGCCCCGAGACGCTGGTCGGCCTCGAGGGCGTCACCGTCGAGCAGGTCCGCGACGCGTTCGCCGAGGCGGCCGGCGCGCGCTGGGGGCCGGTGCCAGCTCCGCTGCCGGCGGAGCTGTGGACGCGGGCGCGCGCGCTGCGCTCCGAGCACATCCTGTGAGGGCGCCTACTCGCCGCCGAGCCACGGCCCGGCGCCACCGAGCCGCTCCGGCATGATCCGGGTGATCCAACCCGGCGGCGGGTTCGGGTCCGGCGGGAAGCCGGAATCCGGCCCGATGTAGACGCGGGCCAGGCGGCGCAGGAGCTCGGCCGCGCCGCCCTCCTCGATGCGCGCCGTCCCGTACACGACCAGGTACTCGCGCAGCCCGATCGGGTGCAGGCCGAGCCCCTCGATCGAGACCGACACGCGCGGGTCGCGCTCGATGTTGCGGAGCTTGCGGAAGCGGCGGAGGCTGGCGATCAGGATCTCGTCGCCGTCGAGCGCCACCCAGGCGAGCGTGACGTGCGGGCTGCCGTCCGGGTTGAGCGTCACCAGGTGAGCCGGGCGATCCGATTCGATCACCGCACGGGCGGACCGGGTCAGCACCGACATGTCGTCGCAGAGCCTAACCATTCGACTTCCTCGTAATTATTCCGAGAAACCGCGGGGGCAATAGGATCCGCGCGGTGGATCTGTGCCTGATGATCGAGGGGCAGGAGGGCGTCGAGTGGGACCACTGGGTCGCGCTGGCGCGGGCGTGCGAGGAGCACGGGATCCCATCGCTGTTTCGCTCCGACCACTACCTGAACCTCGACGGCCGCCACCCCGAGCGCGGCTCGCTCGACGCCTGGGGAACGCTGTGCGCGCTCGCTGCGGTGACGCAGACGCTGCGCCTGGGCACGCTCGTATCACCGGCCACCTTCCGCCACCCGGCCAACCTGGCCAAGCTCGTGGCCACCGCCGACCAGATCTCGGGCGGGCGCGTGGAGCTGGGCCTGGGCGCCGGCTGGCACGAGCGAGAGCACCGCGCCTACGGGTTCCCGTTCCCGCCCACACGTGAGCGGATGGACATCCTCGAGGAGCAGCTCGAGGTCGTGGTGCGCAGCTGGGGTACCGAGGAGGCCTCGTTCGAGGGGGGCCACTACAGCCTCGACGAGCTCGACGCGCAGCCCAAGCCGGTGCAGCGACCGCACCCGCCGCTGATCATGGGCGGCAACGCCGGCGCTCGCAGCGCGCGCCTCGCCGCCCGCTTCGCCGACGAGTACAACACCCCCTTCCCCACGCTCGAGGACATCCGCGAGCGACGCGGCCGGATCACCGAGGCGTGCGAGCGCGCCGGCCGCGAGCCGATCCCGTTCTCGGTGATGACATGCGTGATCGTCGGCGCCGACGATCACGAGGTCCGCGACCGCGTCCGGCGAGTGGCGGAGAAGATGAGCGAGGACGGGGATGCGCTGCTCGCCGACCCGCCCGAGTCGTGGGTGGTGGGAAAGGTGGAGGAGGCCGCGGAGCGGCTCCGAGCCCTGGCCGACGCCGGCGTCAGCCGCGTGATGTGCCAGTACCTGCTCCACGAGGACGCTGAGCGGCGTCGCCCGGCTGGGCGAGGTGGCGGACCGGCTCGGCTGAGAGGTCTGGCTAGAGGGCCTGGCCGAAGTCGTCGTGGCCGACGGGGCTCTCGGCGAACTTGCGCAGCGCCTCGCGGCCACCGCCGATGAGCGGGTCGCCGTGGGCGAACAGCAGATGATCGAAGTCGCGCGTGAGCAGCCCCCGGAACGCGTCCTTGAGGCCCTCCTTGACCCGGTCGGCGCGCTCGCCGATCAGCTCGTCGGGGACGAAGCCGAGCGCGCCGCCATAGCGGACGAGTCCGTCGGCGAAGGCGATCGCCCCCTGCTCGACGGCGATGTGCAGCGCGCCCTCGTCGTCGGCGAGCTTGCCGATGTGCATCGCGGTGACGCCGGGGGCGATCTCCTCTCCGGCCGTGAACTCCTCCACCTCGAGGCGCCCGCGCAGACGCTCGGCCGCCTCGCGCGAGGCGCGGATCGGAATGCCGAACGCCTCAGCGAAGCGCGGCGCGTCGCGGTGGTGCAGCCCGATGGTGAGGACGACCTGCTGGGGCTCTCCGGGCAGGGCATCGAGCCCATCCTCCGGAATCTTGGGGTCGATCACGATCCCCGCGGGCTGGACGTAGTAGGAGCTCACCCGCGCTCCGATCGGCTCGTGGAACGTGGTCCAGTGGAAGATGCCGGGGACGATCTCGCGCATGAACGAGCGCCTACCCATGTTTGCGCGCCGTGAACGGGGTGAGACTGAGGCGATGACCAAGACACCAGACACACAGAACCCGGTGCGCGGCCAGGACGACCGCCGCACTGCCACGGATCCATCTCAGGACCCCGCCCCTCGCAGCCCCGCTCCCGACGAGGATGCGGTCCGAAAGGGCCACGAGAACCTCGACAGCGTCACGACGAAATGATCCGGAACGAGACGACCACGCCGGCGTCCAGGGGCACGGTCACCGTGACATAGCCGTGCTCGGGCGTGTCCATGTGCGCGCGGTAGCGGTCGAGGTTGGGATCGTCGGGACTCAGATCGGCGATCACGAGCGCGGCGTCGGCCAGACGCGGCTCCACCACGGCGAGCACGTCCAGGTAGAGGTCGTTCCAGCCGTCGAGGAACAACAGCTCGACCGGCGCCGGGAGATCGCGCAGCGTCTCTAGCGCATCCCCGGCCGGAGCTCGACGAGATCGGCGAGCCCGGCCTGCTCGATGTTGCCGCTCGCGATCCTCGCCTTCTCGGAGCTCAGCTCGGTGGTTATGAGACGGCCGGCGCCGAGGTCGCGGAGCGCTGCCGCGAGGTAGATCGTCGAGAGCCCAACCGAAGCCCCGAACTCCACGATCAGCCCCGGGCGGCGGGCGAGCGCAAAGGCGTAGAGCAGCTCGCCCACCTCGCGCTTGATCGCCAGCGGCGCGACGCCGTAGAGCTCGGCGCGCTCGCGCCCGTACACCTTCTCGCCGAGCTCGACCTCGCGCGCCCGCACGCGCGCCACCGCCGGCGGATCCTCGCGCGCGCTCTGCTCGTGCAGGCGGGCGAGAACGCCGGCGACGGTCGGAGCCCGCAGGCCGCCTATGTCTGCTCTTTCCGCCGCGCGATCCGCTCGGCGCGCTGCTCCTCCCGCGCGCGGCGCTGCGCGTTGGAGCGCCGCGCCGCCACGCCGCGGGGCGCCACCGTGAACGGCCCGGCGAAGCCGCTCAGCACCCGCTCGACGTCGTCCGATCCACACCCCGGGCAGGGCGCCGTCTCCCCGGGCCGGGCGAACTCTTCGAAGACCTCACCGCAGCCTCGGCAGCGGAAGTCGTAGAGGGGCACGTTCAGGACACCCCCGGCCGGCGCTCGGCCCACGGCCGAGCTGCCTCGATCTGTCCCGCCAGCCCGTACAGCGTGTCCTCGGCGCCGTGGCGGCCGACGAGCTGGACGCTGAGCGGCAGGCCATCGGCGCCGAGGCCCGCCGGCAGCGTGACGGCGGGCTGGCCGGTCAGGTTGAACACCGACGTGAACGGCGTCATCCGCGAGGCGCGATCGATCGCGATCGGCGCGGCGCGGCCGTAGCCGCCCTCGGCGGCGATCGCGGTGGTGGCGAGGCCGGGCGTGAGGAGGACGTCGACCTCGTCCCACAGCGCGGTGATCCGCGCCGTGGTCGCCTCGCGCCCGGCGAGCAGCCGCGCACGCCGCCGGGGCGGGACGAGCGTCCGCCCCGCGGCGGCCATCTGCCGCGTCGAGCGCTCGAGCTTGTCCGGCTCGGGCACCTCGAGCGTGTCCTCGTAGATGCCGCGCAGCCACATCTGGACGAACTCGAGCGCGGCCAGACCGTACGACGGGTCGCGCTCGACCACCTCGTGACCGAGCTCGGTCAGGAGCTCGCGGGTGCGCTCCCAGGCGCCGCGCTGGTCGGCCGAGAGCTTGGCGATCAGGGTCGGAGGGAGCTTCGTCGAGGCGGCGATCCGCAGCCGGGCCGGCGGCCGGCGTGCGGCTTCGAGGAAGTCGACGCCGTGGATGACGCCGAGCATCAGCGCGCTGTCGCTGACCGTGCGCGCCAGCCCCCCGAACGTGCTCAGGCCGAGCCAGCCGTCGCGTCCGGGCTGATCGGAGGCACGGCCCCGGGTCGGCTTCATGCCCACGAGCCCGCAGCAAGCGGCGGGGATCCGGATCGACCCGCCGCCGTCCGACGCGGTGGCGACCGGGACCATCCCGGCGGCGACCGCCGCCGCGGAGCCGCCCGACGAGCCGCCCGGCGTGCGCGTCACGTCCCACGGGTTGCGGGTGATCCCGCCGGCATCGCTCGCCGTCCACGGGAAGATGAGCAGCTCAGGGGCTCTCGTGATCCCGATCGGGATCGCGCCGGCGGCGCGCAGGCGACGGACGATCTCGCCGTCCGCGGGCGCCGGTGGGCCGAAGCTCTTCGCGCCTTTCGTGGCGACCTGGCCGGCGAGCGCCACGTCGTCCTTGATCGCCACCGGCACACCGGCCAGCGCGCCGGTGCGATCCGCCGCCTCGGCCTCGGCCAGCGCCTGCTCGGCGAGCGTCACGCGGAAAGCGTTCAGGGCGGGGTCCAGCGACTCGATCCGGCGCAGGCAGAGCTCGACCAGCTCGCGGGGATGAACCTCGCCCGAACGCACCAGCTCGGCGAGCGCGGCCGGCCCGCGAAATGCCAGCGCAGAGTCCGCGATCGTGCTCATCTCCGGAGGTATAGTCGAACCGGTGACCGATCGAGTCCAGAGTCCCAGCTCCAACGGCGCTTCGGGGGACATCGATGCGGCTGAGACGGGCGAGTGGATCGAGGCCGTAGAGGCGGTCGTAGCCCACGACGGTCCGGAGCGTGCGCGGGACATCCTCACCCGCGTCATCGAGCGCGCCCAGCACGCCGGCACCGGCCCGATCGCCACCCTCGGCACGCCCTACGTCAACACCATCCCGGCCGAGCGCGAGGTGAAGCTCCCGGGTGATCCCGCGCTCGAGCGGCGCCTGCGCTCGATCATCCGCTGGAACGCGATCGCGATGGTGGTGCGCGCCAACAAGGAGTCCTCGGAGATCGGCGGCCACATCGCCAGCTATCAGTCGCTGGCCACGCTCTACGAGGTCGGCTACAACCACTTCTGGCACGCGCCCAGCGACGAGCACGGTGGCGACCTCGTGTACTTCCAGGGCCACTCCTCCCCCGGCAACTACGCCCGCGCCTTCCTCGAAGGGCGGCTCTCGGAGGAGCAGCTCGACAACTTCCGCCAGGAAGTCGACGGCGCCGGCCTCTCGTCCTATCCGCATCCGTGGCTGATGCCGGAGTTCTGGCAGTTCCCGACGGTGTCGCTGGGGATCGGCGGGCTCACCTCGGCCTACCAGGCGCGGTTCATGAAGTACCTGGAGGCGCGCGGCTTGGCCGACACGGCGGGGCGCAAGGTGTGGGCGTTCCTGGGCGACGGCGAGATGGATGAGCCCGAGAGCATGGGCGCGATCGGGTTCGCCGGGCGCGAGCGGCTCGACAACCTGATCTGGATCGTCAACTGCAACCTCCAGCGCCTCGACGGACCGGTGCGCGGCAACAGCAAGATCATCCAGGAGCTCGAGTCGGACTTCCGCGGCGCGGGCTGGAACGTGATCAAGGTGATCTGGGGCTCGCGCTGGGATTCCCTTCTGGCCGAGGACTCCGATGGTCGGCTCGTGAGCGTGATGGAGGAGTGCGTCGACGGCGACTACCAGACGTTCAAGTCGCGCGACGGCGCCTACGTGCGCGAGCACTTCTTCGGGCGTGACCCGGTGCTGCTCGAGCGCGTGCAGGACATGTCCGACGAGGAGATCTGGCTGCTCAACCGCGGTGGCCACGACCAGCAGAAGGTGTATGCCGCCTATCACGAGGCAGTCCGGCACTCGGGGCAGCCCACGGTGATCCTGGCCAAGACGATCAAGGGCTACGGGATGGGCGTCTCCGGCGAGGGCCAGATGATCACCCATCAGGCCAAGAAGATGACCGAGGCGGCGCTGCTCGCCTTCCGCGACCGCTTCGAGCTGCCGCTGACCGACGAGCAGGTCAAAGCCGCCGAGTACTACAAGCCGCCCGACGACGCGCCCGAGATGGAGTACCTGCGCGAGCGCCGGGCGGCGCTGGGCGGGAGCCTGCCGGTCCGTCGTCGCAAGGCTGAGGCGTTGGAGGTGCCCGGACTCGAGGCGTTCAAGGGCCAGCTGGAGGGCACCGGCGAGCGCGAGATCTCGACCACGATGGCGTTCGTGCGCGTTCTCGCCGCCCTGCTGCGCGACAAGAAGATCGCTCGCCACATCGTGCCGATCGTCCCCGACGAGTCGCGCACGTTCGGGATGGAGGGGATGTTCCGGCAGGTCGGGATCTACTCGCCGGTCGGGCAGCTCTACCAGCCCCAGGATTCCGAGCAGCTCATGTTCTACAAGGAGGATCAGCACGGCCAGATCCTCGAGGAGGGGATCACCGAGGCGGGCTCGATGTCCTCGTTCATCGCCGCCGGCACCTCCTACAGCGCGCACGGCGTGCCGATGGTGCCGTTCTACATCTACTACTCGATGTTCGGCTACCAGCGCGTGGGCGACCTGATCTGGGCCGCCGGCGACAGCCGCACGCGCGGCTTCATGCTCGGCGGGACGGCCGGGCCGCACGACCTTGAACGGCGAGGGGCTCCAGCACGAGGACGGCCACAGCCACCTGCTGTTCTCCGTCGTCCCCAACTGCCGTGCCTATGACCCCGCGTTCGGCTACGAGGTCGCCGTGATCGTCCAGGACGGGCTGCGACGGATGCTGGCCGAGCAGGAGGACGTCTTCTACTACATCACCCTGATGAACGAGAACTACCACCATCCCGCGATGCGCGAGGGGGCGGAGGAGGGGATCCTGCGCGGGATGCATCCGGTGCGGGAGAGCGAGCGCAGCGACGGCCCGCGCGTGCAGCTGCTCGGGTCGGGAACGATCCTGAACGAGGTGCTGGCCGCCGCCGAGCTGCTCGAGGAGGACTTCGAGGTGGCGGCGGACGTGTGGAGCGTGACCTCGTTCAGCGAGCTGCGCCGCGACGGGATCGAGGTCGAGCGCTGGAACATGCTCCATCCGCTCGAGGAGCCGCGCCGGGCGTACGTGACCGAGCAGCTCGAGAGTCGCAGCGGGCCGGTCGTGGCCTCCACCGACTATCTGCGCGCGGTGGCGGACCAGATCCGCCAGTGGGTCCCCGGCTCCTACCGCGTGCTCGGGACCGACGGGTACGGGCGCAGCGACTACCGCAGCGCGCTGCGCCGGTTCTTCGAGATCGACCGCCACTACGTGGTGGTGGCCGCGCTCAAGGAGCTGGCCGACGCCGGGGACCTCGCGCCAGAGCGCGTGGCCGAGGCGATCGAGCGCTACGAGATCGACCCGCAGGCGCCGATCCCGACGGCGGTATGAGCGCGACCGAGGCGGTTCCGGTCGAGGTTCCCGACATCGGGGACTTCGAGGAGGTCCCGATCATCGAGATCCTCGTCTCGCCCGGCGACCAGGTCGCCGCCGACGATCCGCTGCTGACGCTCGAGTCCGACAAGGCGACGATGGACGTGCCGGCGCCGTTCGCGGGGACGATCAAGGAGCTGCTGGTCGAGGTCGGTGACAAGGTCTCGCAGGGCACGAAGCTGCTCGAGATGGAGACCGACGACGGTGGCGCGCCCACGGGGACCGACGCTTCCGCGGCCGCGTCCGAGGGAGCGCCCGCCGAGGCCGGTGCCCCGGACGCCATCGGGAGCGCCGCCGAGGCCGAGGAGCAGGATGCCCCGGAGCAGGCGCGCCCACCCGAGCGCGAGGACGCCCCCGAGCACGAGCGCGCGCCCGAGCGCGAGCACGCGTCACCGTCGGCCGACGAGAACGGGGGCGGACCGGTCTACGCCAGCCCGTCCGTGCGGCGGATCGCCCGCGAGCTGAAGCATCGACCTGACCAAGGTGACCGGCACCGGGCGCAAGGGGCGGATCACCAAGGAGGACGTCGAGAAGTTCTCCGAGGGCGGAGGCGGGGTTGACCAGGAGGCGCCCGCGGGCGCCCCGGCGGGCGCAGGCGGCCCCGGCATCGAGGGTCTGCCGCCGTGGCCTCAGATCGACTTCGAGAAGTTCGGCCCGGTGGAGCGCGTCGAGCGCTCGCGGATCAAGCGCATCTCGGCGCCGAACCTGGCTCGCAACTGGGTCATGATCCCCCACGTCACCCACAACGACGAGGCGGACATCACCGAGCTCGAGGCGTGGCGCAAGCAGCTCAACTCCGAGCAGTCCGACGTCAAGGTGACGATGGTCGCGTTCCTGATCAAGGCCTCGGTGGCCGCGCTCAAGGAGTTCCCCGACTTCAACGCCTCGCTCGACGGCGATCAGCTCGTCTTGAAGCGCTACTACAACATCGGCTTCGCGGCGGACACGCCCGGCGGCCTGGTCGTGCCGGTGATCAAGCAGGCCGACGAGAAGGGCCTGTTCGAGATCGCGCGCGAGCTGACCGAGCTGTCCGGTAAGGCGCGCGCCGGCAAGCTCGGCCCCGCCGACATGCAAGGGTCGACATTCACGATCTCATCTCTCGGCGGAATCGGCGGGACCTCGTTCACGCCGATCGTCAACGCGCCCGAGGTCGCGATCCTCGGCGCCACCCGCTCCGCGACGAAGCCCGTGTGGGACGGGGGCGAGTTCCGGCCCCGGCTGATGCTGCCGCTGTCGCTCTCCTACGACCATCGCGTGATCGACGGCGCTGCGGCGGCCCGGTTCGTCGTGCACCTGGTGAAGGTGCTCTCGGACCTGCGGCGGGCGCTGCTGTGAGCTCGGACCCCACGGAGGTCCGGGTCCCGGACATCGGAGACTTCACCGACGTCCCGATCATCGAGATCCACGTCTCGGCCGGCGACGAGGTGGCGGTCGAGGATCCGCTCGTCACGCTCGAGTCCGACAAGGCCACGATGGACGTGCCGGCGCCGCAGGCCGGCACGGTCAAACAGCTCAGCGTCAAGCTGGGCGATCGCGTGTCCGAGGGGAGCGTGCTGCTCACGCTCGAGTCCGACGGCGCCTCGCCCACCGAGCAAGAGCCGAAGGTAGAGCGCGAGCCGCCGCCCGAGGACGAGGACGAGGACGCCGGGGAGCACGACGCCCAACTCGTCGTCATCGGCTCGGGCCCGGGCGGCTACACCGCGGCCTTCCGCGCCGCCGACCTGGGGCTGAAGACCGTCCTGATCGAGCGCCACGAGCGCCTCGGCGGCGTGTGCCTGAACGTCGGTTGCATTCCCTCCAAGGCGCTCTTGCACGCCGCTCGAGTGATCGCCGAGGCCCACGAGATGTCCGCGCACGGCATCGAGTTCGGCCAGCCCAAGATCGACCCCGACGCGCTGCGCTCGTGGAAGGAGTCGGTCGTGGGCAAGCTGACGGGCGGCCTCGGCGGGCTGGCCAAGCAGCGCAAGGTCGAGGTCGTGCACGGGGTCGCGGAGCTGACCGGGCCGCACACCGTGTCGGTCGGCGAGCGGACGATCTCCTTCGATAACTGCATCATCGCCGCCGGCTCACAGGCCGCGTCGATCCCGGGGCTGCCCGAGGACGATCCGCGGGTGATCGACTCCACCGGCGCACTCGAGCTCGAGGAGATTCCCGAGCGGCTGCTGGTGATCGGGGGCGGGATCATCGGCCTGGAGATGGCGACCGTATACGACGCGCTCGGCTCGAAGGTCACGGTCGTCGAGCTGCTCGACCAGCTCATCCCCGGGGCCGACCCGGACCTCGTCAAGCCGCTGCACGACCGGATCAAGAAGCGCTACGAGACGATCCACCTGGGCATGCGCGTGGTGTCGGTCGAGGCACGCGAGGACGGCCTGGCGGTGGAGCTCTCGAGCGGCGACACCGAGATCTTCGACCGCGTGCTGGTGGCGGTCGGACGCAAGCCCAACGGTGGCGCGATCGGAGCTGAGGCGGCCGGAGTCGAGGTCGACGACGCCGGCTTCATCCCCGTCGACAAGCAGATGCGCACGAACGTGCCCTCGATCTACGCGATCGGCGACATCGTCCCCGGGCCGATGCTGGCGCACAAGGCCACCCACGAGGGCAAGGTCGCCGCCGAGGCGATCGCCGGCCACGACGTCCAGTTCGACGCGTTGACGGTTCCCTCGGTCGCCTACACCGACCCCGAGGTGGCGTGGATGGGGCTGACCGAGACGGCGGCCAAGGAAGACGGCGTGGAATACGAGAAGGCAGTGTTCCCGTGGTCCGCCTCCGGACGGGCGCTGTCGCTCGGCCGCGGCGACGGGATGACCAAGGTGCTCTACGAGCCCGGGAGCCGGCGCGTGCTCGGGGTCGGGATCGCCGGGGTGAACGCGGGCGATCTGATCGCCGAGACCGTCCTCGCGCTCGAGCTGGGCGCCAACACCGAGGACGTCGCGCTCACGATCCACCCCCACCCCACGCTGTCCGAGACGGTGGCGTTCGCGGCCGAGATGGCCGAGGGGACGATCACCGATCTCATGCCGGCGCGCCGTTCGGGCCGGCGCTGAGCGCCGAGCCGCCGGCGCCGCCCCGGCCCGTCGGACCTATCGGATAATCTCAGTGGCCCACACTGAGATCGTGCCGCGCGCTTGCGCTATGATCTCCTTACGAAACGTAAGCTCCTACTGAAAGTGAACACCTGATGAGCCGCCTTCTCCTGGTCCCGATGGACGACACAGTCGTCTTCCCAGGTATGTCGCTCACCCTCGCGGTTGACGCCGGCGAGGAGGAGCGCGTGCTGCTCGTGCCCCGTCACGGGCAGGACTTCGCCGCCGTCGGCACGGTCGCCGAGGTGGCAAACCGCGTCCGCCTTCCGGGTGGGGCCCGCGCCGTGACGCTCCAGGGCCTGCACCGTGGCGTCGCCGGCGCCGCCCAGACCCAGCCCGACGGTCGGCTGTACGTCGAGGTCGACGAGCAGCCCGATCCCGTCCCGGTGGACGGCCGCACCCGCAACCTCGAGCGTGAGTACCGCGCCGTGGTCGAGGAGATCCTCGAGCTGCGCGGCGACGACGGTCGCATCCAAGCCTTCGTCCGCGCGATCACCGAGCCCGGCACGCTCGCCGACACGTCCGGCTACAGCCCGGACCTCAACTACGAGCAGAAGGTCAAGCTGCTCCAGACGCTCGACGTGAGCGAGCGGCTCGAGCTCGCCCTCGGCTACCAGCGCGAGCGGCTGGCCGAGCTCCAGGTACGCAAGCGCATCCGCGACGACGTCGAGTCCGGGGCCGAGAAGCAGCAGCGCGACTACTTCCTGCGCAAGCAGATGGAGTCGATCCGCAAGGAGCTCGGCGAGGACGACGCCTCCGTGGTCGAGGAGTACCGGACCAAGATCGAAGAGGCCGGGATGCCCGACGACGTCCGTGAGCAGGCCGAGAAGGAGCTCGGGCGACTCGAGAGGATGGGCGAGCAGTCGGCCGAGTCGAGCGTGATCCGCACCTATCTCGACTGGCTGATCGCCGTGCCGTGGAGCAAACGCTCCGATGAGCGTCTCGAGCCCGAGCACGCGCGCGAGGTGCTCGACGCCGACCACGCCGGCCTCGAGGACGTCAAGGACCGGATCGTCGAGTACATCGCGGTCAAGAAGCTCCGCGTCGAGCGGGGGATCACGGAGGACAAGCGCTCCGGCGCGATCCTCACCCTGATCGGCCCGCCCGGGACCGGTAAGACGAGCATCGGCGAGTCGATCGCCCGCGCCACCGGCCGCGAGTTCGTCCGCATGTCGCTGGGCGGCGTCCGCGACGAGGCCGAGATCCGCGGCCATCGCCGGACCTACATCGGCGCCCTCCCGGGCCGTCTGGTCCGCGCGCTGCGCGACGCCGGGACGATGAACCCGGTGATCATGCTCGACGAGGTCGACAAGGTCGGCGCCGACTGGCGCGGCGACCCGAGCTCGGCCCTGCTCGAGGTCCTCGACCCGGCCCAGAACCACTCGTTCCGGGATCACTACCTGGACGTGGAGCTCGACCTGAGCGGCGTGATGTTCATCGCCACCGCGAACGTGGCCGACACCATCCCCGGCCCGCTGCTCGACCGGATGGAGGTGATCCGCTTCGACGGCTACACCACCTCCGAGAAGACGGCGATCGCCCGGGGCTACCTGTGGCCGCGCCAGCTGGAGCGCAACGGGCTCCGGCCGGAGGAGGTCTCCGTGGCGGATGAGATCCTGCGGACGATCGCGACCGAATACACGCGCGAGGCCGGCGTCCGCCAGCTCGAGCGCGAGCTCGGGACGGTGCTGCGCAAGACGGCAACGAAGATCGCCTCGGGCGCCGTCGAGGCGCCGGTGACGATCGACCTCGACGCGGTACGCGACGCACTCGGTCGCCAGCGCCACTTCCAGGAGTCGGCGATCCGCACCGCGGTGCCCGGCGTGGCGACCGGCCTGGCCGTCACCGGCGCGGGCGGCGATGTGCTGTTCGTCGAGGCCACCGGGATGCAGGGCAAGCCCGGCCTCACCCTGACCGGCCAGCTCGGCGACGTGATGAAGGAGTCGGCGCAGATCGCGCTGTCCTACGTTCGCGGCCACGCGGCCGAGCTCGATGTCGAGCCCAGCACGTTCGAGGACCGCTCGTTCCACGTCCACGTCCCCGCCGGCGCGATCCCCAAGGATGGGCCGAGCGCGGGCGTCACGATGGTGACGGCGCTGACCTCACTGCTGAGCGGCCGCCCCGTGCGCCACACGGTCGGGATGACCGGAGAGGTCACCCTGCAGGGCCGCGTGCTGCCGATCGGCGGCGTCAAGCAGAAGGTCCTGGCTGCGCACGCCGCCGGCCTGACGGACGTGGTGCTGCCGGAGCGCAACCGCGGCGACCTGGACGACGTGCCCGCCGAGGTGCGCGAGGCGATGAAGTTCCACTTCGCCATGACGGTCGATGAAGTCCTGAACGCGGCGCTCGAGCCCGCTGCCCTTCGGTCTGCTGCGTAGACGGTCGCCGGCGAGCTGCCTCCGGGCGGCCGCCGGCCAAGCGGCGAGACGGGCGCCGGCGAGCTGCCTCCGGGCGGCCGCCGGCCAAGCGGCGAGACGGGCGCCGGCGAGCTGCCTCCGGGTGCCGGCCAAGCCGCGAGTGATCGATATGGGTCGCTATGCGGACCAAATCGATCACGGACCGTTGCGCGGACCCTGGTTTGGGTACGGTCCAGCCATGAGCACGATCACCGCCTCCGAAGAGCAGAAAGTCGTCGAGCAGACCCCCAAGCAGCTGTACATCGGGGGGGAGTGGCGTGACGGCGGCAAGGGCACGCTGCAGGTCGAGGACCCGGCGACGGGCGAGTCGCTGTGCGAGGTTGCCGACGCCTCCGAGGAGGACGCCCGAGCCGCCCTCGACGCGGCGGTCCAGGCCGGAGCGGACTGGGCGCAGCAGCCGCCCCGCGAGCGGGGCGAGATCCTGCGCCGCGCGTTCGAGACGATCACCGAGCGGGCCGACGAGCTGGCCCTGCTGATGACGCTCGAGATGGGCAAGACGATCGCCGAGTCCAAGGCGGAGATCGCCTACGGCGCCGAGTTCTTCCGCTGGTTCTCCGAGCAGACCGTCCGCATCAACGGTCGCTATGCGGTGGCGCCCAACGGCCAGGGGCGCCTGCTCACGATGAAGCAGCCGGTCGGTCCGTGCCTGCTCATCACCCCGTGGAACTTCCCGCTCGCCATGGGCACGCGCAAGATCGGCCCCGCGATCGCCGCCGGCTGCACGATGGTGGTAAAGCCCGCCCAGCAGACGCCGCTGTCGATGCTGATGCTGGCCAAGATCCTCGAGGAGGCCGGCCTGCCCAGGCGGCGTGCTCAACCTGATCACCGCGTCGTCCTCGGGCGAGACGATGGGCCCGCTGATCGTCGGACCCGCGCCTGCGAAAGATGTCATTCACCGGCTCGACCGAGGTCGGCCGCAAGCTCATGGAGCAGGCGTCGCAGAACCTCCTGCGTCTCTCGATGGAGCTCGGCGGCAACGCGCCCTTCATCGTGTTCGACGACGCCGACATCGACGCCGCTGTCGAGGGCGCGGTGATCGCGAAGATGCGCAACGTCGGCGAGGCGTGCACGGCCGCCAACCGCTTCCACGTGGCCGGCCCGGTCGCCGAGCAGTTCGCCGAGAAGCTGGCCGAGAAGCTCGGCTCGATGAAGGTCGGCCGCGGCACCGAGGACGACGTCGAGGTCGGGCCGCTGATCGACGACGACCAGCGCAGCAAGGTGGCCGACCTCGTCGAGGACGCGGTCGGCCGCGGCGCGACGGCCGTCGTGGGCGGCCAGACGCGCGACGGCGCCGGCTACTTCTACGACCCGACCGTCCTGACCGACGTGCCCGAGGACGCGCGCCTGCTCAAGGAGGAGATCTTCGGCCCGGTGGCGCCGGTCAAGGGGTTCGACGACGAGGACGAAGCGATCGCGGCCGCCAACGACACCGAGTTCGGCCTCGTCGCCTACGTCTACACGAGCGACCTCAAGCGGGCCCTGCGCGTCGTCGAGCGGCTCGAGACCGGCATGGTCGGCCTCAACCAGGGCATGGTCTCAAACGCCGCCGCTCCGTTCGGCGGGATCAAGCAGTCCGGCTTCGGACGCGAGGGCGGCTCGGAGGGCATCGAGGAGTACCTCGAGACCAAGTACGTCGCGGTCAACCTCTGACGGGACGGGCCGCCGAGGCCCATCACCTCGACGTTTCTCGGAAAGAACCTCAACCGCCTGAGGTTCCTCGGGACTATTCCGAGGAACCTCAGATAGTCCGAAAGAATTCCGAGGAACCTCAAGCGCTCCGCCGGGAATTCCGAGGAACCTCGAGCGGCCGGCGGGCTCAGTGAGCTGGTGGACTCAGCGAGCCGGTGGACTCAGTGGCACCCGATGCCGATCCGGTGAAGCAGCCAGGCCCCGCCACCGGGGACGAGCTGCACCGTTCCCGAGCAGAGCTGCGTGCCGTCGGTGCGGACCGAGGTCGTCTGCACGGCCACGGTGGCGCCGGAAGCCGACTGGCTGACCGTGCGCGCGGAGTCGAACGAGATCGAGCGGCTGGCGGAGAACGTCGACTGGAAGCCGGAGTAGCCGTGGAGCTGGCGCTGGAAGGCGGGATCGGCGAGCGCCCAGGCCGAGCCGTAGTCGTGCTCGGCGGCGAGCGTGTAGAAGCGCTCGACCGCGCCCACAGGACCGGCCGAGCTGGCGCTCACGGGACCGGCCGAGCTGAGCGCCCCGCCCGCGGCGCCGCCGGCGGTGGACGAGGCCGCGCTGGTCGAGCTCGATGCGCTGGAGGATGACGAAGCGCTCGTCTTCGGCACTGCCGAAGACGTAGCCGGAGCCGGCTTCGGCTTCGACGTGCTCACGGCGGCGCGGGTATGCGTGCCGGCGGATCGCATGCGCCGCCGGCTTCGAGCCGCCGCCGCCACCGGACGCGATCGCGGCAATCGCGGCGGCCACGACGAGAAGCGGGACGATCGCGGCGGCCAGGATCAGGCCCCGGCGGCGCCGATCACTCGGCCGTGCGTCAGCCGCCGGCGCCGGGCGCTCCGGCGGGCGTGCGGGACGCGGCCGCCGGGACGCGGGAGCGGGAGCAGGAGCGAGAGCGGACTTGGGCTTCGCCGCCCGCGCGGGAGCGGGCTTGGGCTTCGCCGCCCGCGCGGGAGCGGGCTTCGGCTTCGCGCGCGCCGGCGCCGGTGCCTGGGCCGCCGGCGCGCTGCCGGGCGCCACCGCGACCGCACCGGCCTCGGTGACATCGGGGACGAGCGCCTGGCGCAGCCGCGCCACGAGCTCGCCGGCACTCCGCGGCCGATCCCCGGGCTTGCGCGACATGCCGCGCGTCAGCAGCTTGGCCGCCGCTGCCGGCGCGTCCGGCCACGCGGCGCGCAGGTCGGGCGGCGGGCTCGTGGCGATCGCGTGGGCCAGCGCGAGCGGGTTGGGCTCGTTGCGCGCCTTGCGTCCGGACAGCGCCTCGAACGCCACCGCGGCGAGCGCGTAGATGTCGGCCGCGGGCGTGGCTCGCGTCCCGCCGAGCTGCTCGGGGGCCATGTAGCTGAACGTCCCGACGACGCCCCCCTCGGTCGTGATCCGGGTCCGATCGGGCGCAGAGGCGACCCCCAGGTCGGCGAGCTTCACGCTTCCGTCGCGGCCGAGCAGGATGTTGGCCGGCTTGACGTCGCGGTGGACGATTCCCTGCGCGTGGATCGCGTCGAGCCCGGCGGCCACGCCTTCGAGGATCCGGAGCGCCCGCGCCACCTCGAGCCGCCCCCCGCGCCGGACCGCGTCGCGGAGCGTCTCGCCTTCGACGTACTCCATCACGATCACCTGCTCGCCCTCCTCGACGGTGACGATGTCGTAGATCGGGACGAGGTTCGGGTGGCTGAGCGAGGCGCCGATCAGCGCCTCGCGGCGCAGCCGCGACAGACCGCGGGTGTCTTCGGTCGCGTGCAGGCGCTTGAGCGCGACGCGCCGGCCGAGGAGCGTGTCTTCGGCCAGCATCACCGTCGACATCCCGCCGTGCCCGAGCGCGGATATGTGGCGGTAGCGCTCGAGATCAGTGGTGGTGGACACCGCTACGAACTACCCGCGGCTGACCGGAAATCCACCATTCGCGCACGCCCGCGCGTGAACGCTGCGCGCGAGGCTAGGACACGCTGCGCGGCGCCCGGTAGTCGTAGTCCCGCTCGTCGGAGACGACGCGACGCCGGCGGTCAGCCCACAGGGTCATCGTCAGCAGGGAGATCAGCAGGCCAACGATCCCGACGACGATCAGGATGATGCCGATCGTGTGGATGTTGAAGCCCTTGGTGGTGACGGTCACCGCAAAGCGGAGAATCGCCCCGACTGCGATCAGAAAAAGCGAAGTGCCCAATGCCATTAGACGCTCCTGTCGTTGGATTTCAGGCCAGAGATCTGGCTTTCCCTCATCGGGTCGCGCCGAAACGGCGCCTGGACAGAGCTCGTACTCACAAAATCCGTGCACTCGCGGCCAGAACGCCGTCCGACAGCCCCCGCCGCCACCGTCGCAGCCCGCCTCGCCGCCCCTGTACCCTGAGGCGAGCGTATGGCCTACGTCGAGGAGAGCCCGGGGATAAGGGGGTCGATCAACGAGCACGGCTCGGCGCTTGCGCACGAGTGGCGGCGCTTGACCCGCGTGGCGACGGCTGTAGCCCTGCTCACGAGCCCCGCCTTCTTCCTGATCCTGTACGAGTCCGATCATCTCGGGCTCGTCCTCTCGCTACTGATCACGATCGCCGCGGTCGTCATCTTCCGGGGCCTGATCGAGGTCGTGGTCCGCCGGTTGATCCCGTGGCCGAGCCTGTACGGAGCCGAGGAGGGCCTCAAGCACGACGATCTCGTCGCCCGCCGCCGCTACTGGTACTGGCGAACCAAGCTCCGGCGGGTCCCGGTCCTGATCGGGTTCATCCTGCTTCTGCTCGCCCTGTGCCAGCTCCTGTTCGCGTTCTCCGGAGTCAGCGGCTCGTTCTTCAACCCATTCGCGGGACTGCGTCAGATCTTCCCGCCGGACACCCTCCCCCAGCTGGCGCTGGTGTTCGTGCAGCTGCCGCTGCTGCTGTTCATCAACGTGTTCATCCTGTTCGGGCCGTTCCTGTTCATGGCCGTGCGCGGGATCCGCAGCTACGAGCCGGGCGACGCGAGCTGGGGCGTCCGGATCGACGACGTGCGCGGCCAGGCGGAGGCCAAGGACGAGATCACGCGCGTGATCACCCTGTGGCAGTCGGGCGAGGAGTTCGAGAAGGCGGGCGGCAAGCGCGAGCGGGGCCTGCTCTTCCTGGGAGCCCCCGGGACCGGCAAGACGATGATCTCGAAGGCGATCGCCACGAACTTCAACTGCCCGTTCGTGACGATCCCGGGGTCGGGCTTCGCGCAGATGTTCATGGGGATGGACGCGCTCGTGGTGCAGTTCCTCGCGCACAAGGCGCGCAAGCTCGCTCGCAAATGGGGCGGCCAGTGCATCGTGTTCATCGACGAGATCGATGCCGTGGGGATGCGCCGCCAGGCGCTCCAGGGCGGTTCCGGCATGACCGAGCCCCAGTCGATCCACGACCTCTGCTTCTTCGGCTCCAACGGCGCGCTCACGCCGAGCGGCGACCTCGTGCAGGAGTCGCGCGCCTGGCGGGAGATGCTGTTCGCGAGCCGCGCTGCACAGTCCGAGCACACCTACGGCCCGCTCCTGGGCGCGGTCCGGGGGAAGATCGAGCGGATCATCCCCGGGATGTTCGGCGGCTACCAGGGCCAGGCGCTGAACCAGCTGCTCGTGGTCATGGACGGCATCGACGAGCCCCCCGCGATGCGCAAGTTCCTCACCAACCGGGTCAACACGTTCCTCGATGCGATGTTCATCGTTCCGAGCAAGGTCGGCAAGATCTCCCTGCGCATGCCCCCGCCTCGGGTCCGCCCCGAGCAGATCTACTTCATCGGCGCCTGCAACGTCCCGATCGAGGTGCTCGATCCGGCGCTCACCCGCCCGGGCCGGATGGGACGGCACATCTGGTTCCGCACGCCGACCAAGGACGATCGTCTGGACATCTTCGACCTGTACCTGGCCAAGGTCGCCCACGAGCCCAACCTGGACACCGCGCACCGCCGTGACGAGCTGGCGCGGATCACCAGCGGCTACTCCCCCGCGATGATCGAGCAGTGCTGCTCGATGGCGCTGACCCTCGCGCACTCGGAGGGCCGCCGTGAGTTCGGCTGGCGCGACATCGTCGAGGCGATGACCACCGTCGAGACCGGTACGGCGCAGAACATCGAGTACATCCAGGAGGAGACACGCGCCGTGGCGATCCACGAGGCCGGCCACGCCGCGGCCGGTCACGTGTTCCTGGAGAAGGAGTTCCTCTCCACTCGCCTATCGATCCGCAAGCGCGGCGGGTCGCTCGGGCACTACCAGAGCATGGAGAAGGACGAGCGCTTCTCGCACTTCCGCAGCCACGTGATGGGCACGCTGATCATGACCCTCGGCGCGATGGCCGCCGAGCACGTGTTCTACGGCGAGAACTCGCAGGGCGTCGGCGGCGACGTCGGCAGCGCCACGATGACGGCGGCGGCGATGGTCGGCTACTGGGCGATGGGGCCCGACCCGGTGCACATCGGCGGCAGCCTCGAGGGCGACGAGGACCTGGACCAGGTATTCAGGCGACTCGAGCGGATCGGAAACGCGATCATGAACCGATCGCGCGGCGGCGCCGCGTTCACGGGCGATCCGGTGGCGTCGATCCTGGGCGATCGGGAGAAGCGCCGTGCCGCGGCGCAGATCCTCGGTCAGGCCTACGTCACCGCCTACGCGCTGATCTCGAGCAACCGCGACCAGGTCGAGCGGATCGCCGACACGCTGATCGAGCGCAGGGAGATGCATGGCGACGAGGTCATCGACATGCTCAACGCGGTCGGCCTGACGCGGCCCGAGATCGACCTCATGGACGACCGGACATGGCCGAAGGTGTGAACCAGCGCCGGCAGCTCATGCAGGCCAGCGAGGAGCACACGGCCGACCGGGCGCTCCCCGCTGCGGCGCGGGTGCGTCGCAGCAGTGGACGAACCCGGCCGGCGACGCCCCATTCGCACAAGTTCCTCGCCGCCACCGCGATGCTGATCGGGATCGCGGTGGGCGCCGTCGTCGTCGCCGTTGTCGTTGCGGCCTCGTCCCGCAGCTCAGGCTCGAGCGTCCAATGGTCGGCCTGGTCGCCACCGGACCACGGGCTGGCAGGGGAGCGCGAGATCGCCGACGAGCTCTCCCCCTTCTACCGCGCCAGCGCCGCCACGCAGCTTGCCGTGGTCACGGTCCAGAACATCTCGGGGCCCAGCTCCTCGGGCTCGGGGAGCGGGAGCGAGATCGCTCTGCGCGATCCCTCCACGGGGGCCCTCTCAGCCGTCGGCGGGAACACGGCCATCTACAACCTGTGCGGACTCGGACCCGGCTGCTCGATCGCCGGCGGGAGCCCGTCCGCGGCGCGCTTCCTGCTGCTCCGCCGCGAGGCCCTCGAGCTCTCGCTCTACACGTTCAAGTACATCTCCGGCATCCAGAACGTCGTGGCGATCTTGCCCCCGAGCCGCGCGAACGTGCAGACGTGCACCGGCCTGTGCGCCCAGCCGAACCCGCCGACTACGACCAAGACCGAGGACCTCGCGGTCGTGTTCCAGCGCGACAGCCTGGGCCGCTTCCTCCAGCAGCCGCTTGACGAGACGCTGCCCGGCCCGCTGCCGCCGAGCGTCGCGGACATGGACAAGGCGCCCGAGGCCGAGCTCGTCGACGTAATCACGGGCAGCGCGCTGTTCCAGCAGCAGAACGTGCAGTCGCAGGACGGGAGCAACGTCCTCGTGCTGAGCCCTCAGCCGCCGCAGTGATCGCGCTTCAGCGGGGCCGCCGGCTCGTGGCCCGGGCAGCTCGTGACCGGCAGCCGCGGATAGCGGGGGAAGCGCTCGGGCTCGGTCTTCGACCGCCGGCACAGGGAGAACGACGAGCCCCGCGTGTTGCGCACCACCTGCTGATGGCGGCACGAATCGCACAGCCCGGCCGGCGGGCCGCTCACCCCCGCGTGAGCTCCTCGAGCACGAGCACGAACGAGCGGTAGTCGCGCCCGGTGACCTGCTGGAGCGCGGACTCGCACGTCCGGTTGCTCGACACGCACGCGTCGAGCGGGCGGCCGTCGAGTTCGCGGGCGACGTCGCGCAACGCCGAAGCGGGAAGCTCCGGGTGCAGCCAGCCGCGATCGCCGGCCATCCCGCAGCAGCCGGTGACCGGCGGCATCACTAGCTCTTCGGCCATCTGGGAGGCGATCGCGGTCAGCTTCGGGCCGAGTCCGAGGTGGCCGGCGGAGCAGTTCGGATGCACGGTGATCGTGCCCAGTGTGCGCCGGAGCTCGAGCCGTGGCAGCAGCTCGTCGTGGACCCACTCGATCGAGTCGAGCACGGCTACGCTCGCCTCGCGCAGGGCGTGGCTGCACGAGGAGGCGTCGAGGACCACCGGGAGCGCTCCGCCTTCGCTCCAGCGATCGATCGCGGCCGCAGTCCGCCGGGAGATCAGCTCGTACCCGTCGGAGAAGCCCTTGCTACTCCAGGGCAGTCCGCAGCAGTGCCCGGCGACCTCGTCGGGGATCCACAGGGGCAGACCGGCGCGCTGAGAGATCGCCACGAGCGCTTCGGGCACCGTCGGGTGCGGCGCCGCGTCGCGCGAATTGCCGAAGATGCGGTTGACGCACGCCGGCAGGTACACCGCCGCGGCGCCCTCGCGCACCGTGAACGGAAGGTGCGCAGGAGCCGCCGCCGGAGGACTCATGCGCCCGCGCGATGGCAAGGGCAGGCGAAGCGCGCCCCGGGCGGCACGCTCCGACGGTCGCGAAGCCGCGTGCCGCCGCCGCGCCGGCCCGCTCCGCCCGCTCGCCGTGGGAGCGCTCGCGCAGTTGCTTGATCAGCTTGCCCGTGTCGATTCCGACCGGGCAAGCCGGCGCGCAGGTCCCGTCGGCGGCGCACGTCTGCATCGCGTCGTACTCGTACTGCTCGAGCAGCGCGCGGCGCACCGGGGAGTCGTCCGGCTGGCGGGCCATCTCGCGCCTGAGCACGATCCGCTGCCGGGGGGTGGTCGTGACGTTGCGCGAAGGGCATACCGGCTCGCAGGCGCCGCACTCGATGCATTTCGTGGCCACCTCCTCGATCTCTGGCGTCGACTTGAGGTGGCGCAGATGGACGTCCGCATCCCGGTTGAGGACGATTCCCGGACCGAGGATCCCGTCGGGATCGGCCAGCCGCTTGACCCGCCACATGAGCTCGGTGGCCTCGGGGCCCCACTCCCTCTCGACGAACGGGGCCATGTTGCGGCCGGTGCCGTGCTCGGCCTTGAGCGAGCCGTCGTACTTGTCGACGATCAGCGCGACCAGGTCATCCATGAACGCCTGGTAGCGCTCGAGGTCCTCGGGCTTCTCGAAGTTCGGGGTGAGCGTGAAGTGCAGGTTCCCGGCCGAGGCATGACCCGCCACGCCCCACAGGAACCCGTGCTTACGCAGCAGCTCCGGGATGTCCTTGGCCGCCTCCGCGACGCGGGCCGGCGGTACGCACACGTCCTCCATGATCAGCGACGCGCCGGGCGGGCGCATCGCCGCCATCAACCCGTGCAGCCCTTCGCGCACGTGCCAGAACATCCTCGTCTCGTCGAGATCGCGCGAGAACCGCGGCGCCTCGATCGTCGCCCGTCCCTCGAGCAGCGCCAGCGCCTCGCGCTCGTGGCCGTCGAGCTCCGCCGGATCATCGGCGCGAAACTCGGCCAGGATCGCGGCCGCTTCGGGCGGGAGCTCCTTCCAGGACTCCGGCACCCCCGGCATGTTGTACGCCGCGGCGATCAGCGTCGGCGCGACCAGCAACTCGGTGGCGCTCGTCCCCTGCTCGACGAGCGGCGCGACCACCTCGGCCGCGGCGTCCACAGACTCGAACAGCAGCATTCCGGTGAGCGTGTGGCGGGGGTGCGGGACCGTCTCGAACACGGCCTCGGCCACGAACGCGAGCGTGCCCTCCGAGCCGATGATCAGGCGCCGGAAGATCTCGAGCGGCGTGTCGGCGTCGAGGAACGCGCACAGGCGATAGCCGGTCGTGTTCTTGATCTCGAACTTGCGCCGCACCCGGTCGGCGAGCTCGCCGTTCTCGCGGAGCTCATCTCGGATGCGCGTGAGGCCCTCGGCGAGCGCGGGCGCGAGCTCGGCGAAGCGCTGCTTCGGCGTCCGGGGCGGCGGTGTCGATGACCGCGCCGTTGGGCAGCACGAACGTCATCGACCGGATCGTGCGGTAGGAGTCGGCGATGACCCCGCAGCGCATCCCGCCGGAGTTGTTGGCCACCACGCCGCCGACGCAGGCGATGTCGGTCGAGGCCGGGTCCGGCCCGACGCGCCGGTCGTAGCGGGCCAGGCGCCGGTTGACGTGACCGAGCACCATTCCCGGCTGGGCTCGCACCCGCCGGCCCTCGTCCTCGACCTGAACGCGCTGCCAGTGGCGGCGGGCGTCGACGAGCACCGAATCGGTCTGGGTCTGGCCGTTCAGTGAGGTCCCGCCGGCGCGGAACACGAGCGGCGTCCCGGTCCGCCGCGCGAACGCCAGCAACGCGACGATGTCCCCAACGTGGCGCGCCATGACGACCGCCTGGGGGATCAGGCGGTAGGGGCTGGCATCGGAGGCGTACTTGACCAGGTCGGTCGCGCGCGCGAGCACGCGGTCGCTGCCGAGGGCGTCGATCAGCCCGCTGCGCAGCGGCTCGGGGGTCCCGGTGGCGACCCACTCGGGCACCCGATCCTCGCTCGGCGACCCGGCCGGGGGCGCGATCCGCTCCATCTCGCGGGTCAGGAGCTTCATCACTCAGAGCTCCGCCAGGACCTCGCGCGCGGCGCGCTCGCCCGAGCGCACGGCGCCGTCCATGTAGCCGTTCCAGTAGTCGGAGGTCTCGGTCCCGGCCCAGTGGATGCGGCCCACCGGCGCGCGCAGGTGCGGCCCGTACGTGCTGAGCGTCCCGAGCGTCGGGATGCCCACCGGACAGCCCCTGGTCCACACCTCGCCCGACCAGTTGGTCTCGAAGAAGGCGATCGGGTGGCGGGCCTGCGCGCCCCAGTAGCGCGCGAACTGCTCGAGCACGGCCGTGCGCCGCGAGGCCGGCGGTCATCGAGTTGTACCTGCGCGCGTTGTCGCCGCCGACGAAGCCGAACACGACGCCGGGCCGGCCCGACGGTGGCGAGTCGTCGAACGTCTGGCTGACCGGGCCGCGGGTGTCGAGCGCCTGGCCGTTGTAGCCCTCGTGGCGCCAGAACGGCGTCCTGTAGACCGCGGCGACCTTGGTCAGCGTCCCCTGCGGATAGCGCTGGGTGAGGTGGTCGCGAGCCACGCGGCAGCCCCGGGTCGTAGTGGATCCGCGCGCTCAGGACGGGGGCCATGGCCACGATCACCCGCTTGGCCTGGACCGTGAGCCGGTCGGAGTGCACGGTCACGCGCCCGCTTGCCGTGGTCGATCCTCCGCACCGGCGTGCTCAGCTGGACCCGGTCTCCCAGCCGGTGGGCCAGCCGCAGCGCGATCAGCTGCGAGCCGCCCACGAAGCGCGACTGCTGAGCGCCCTCCTCGGTCGAGAAGTTGCGCTGAAACGTCCCGGGGTTGCTCGCGTCGCCCGACGAGGCGATGTAGAACAGCGTGAACAGCAGCGAGAGCTCGCGCGGCTCGGCGCCGAAGATCGGGCGCGTCGCCGCGGGGACGATCTCCCGGAACTGCGGCGTCGGGTGACGGCTCTCGATCCAGCCGTGGAGGGTCTGGGCGTCCCAGGCGCGGGCGCTCGAGGCGCTCCAGGGCGCCTCCACCGGGACGTCGGCCGACATCGCATTGAGCTCGAGCACGACCTCGAACAGGTCGGGGGCGACCTGCGGGTCGGTCGCGGGCGCCGGCGAGAACGGGCTCGAGCCGCTATAGGTGCGTCGGCCCTGGCTCGAGACGAACACGACGTTGCCCTTGTTGTAGGTGGGAAACGTGCGCACGCCGAGCGAGCGCGCCCGCGCCATCACCCGGTCCTGCGTCGGCCCCACGAACGTCCCTCCTCGCTCGGAGACGTGTCCGCCGCCGAGATCGTGGTTCCACACGCGCCCGCCGACCCGGTCGCGGGCCTCGAGGACGAGGACGGAGTGCCCGGCGCGATGGATGTCGCTGGCCGCGGCGAGGCCGGCGAAGCCACCGCCGACCACGACGACGTCGACCGTGCGCGCCCTGGCGTGTGGTCGAGCGCGAGGCAACCGCCGGGAGCGTGGCCGTCGAGGCGCCCGCGAGCGCCCCTGCGACGAACCCCGACGGGTGATCTCGTGCTCGCCCATCAGAGCGACGCGAGGACTTCGGTCGCCGCCCGCTCCCCGGAGCGCACGGCTCCGTCCATGTACCCGTTCCAGTAGTCGGAGGTCTCGGTCCCCGCCCAATGGATCCTTCCCACCGCCGTGCGCAGGCGCGGGCCCATAGGCGGTCAGCGTCCCGAGCGTCGGGATGCCCACCGGGCAGCCGCGCGTCCACACTTCATTCGACCAGATCGTGTCGAAGTAGCCGTTGGCCTTGCGCGCCGCCGCGCCCAGTGCCGCGGACTGCGAGCTGAACCAGTCCTCGATCTGGTTCAGCACGGCTGACTGGCGCCCCGCCGGCGACATCGCGTTGAGCGTGCGGGCGTTGTCGCCCCCGACGAACCCGAACAGCACGCCCGGCGAGCCGTCCGGCGGCGAGTCGTCGAAGCTGGCGCTGATCGGGCCGCCCGTGTCGAGGATCTGGCCGGTCAGGCCCGCGTCGCGCCAGAACGGCGTCGGGAACGTGGCCGCCACCTTGGTCAGCGTCCCCTGGGGGTAGCGCTGGGTGAGCTGGTCGCGCGCCGCCGGCAGCCCCGGCTCGTAGTGGATCCGCCCGGCCAGCACCGGGGGGATGGCGACGATCGCGCGCTTGGCCACGACCGTGTGGTGCGGCGAGTGGAGCGTGACGCTGCTCTTGCCTTGGACGATCTGGCTGACCGGCGAGTTCAGCAGCACGCGCTTCGGTCCGAGGTGCTCGGCGACCTGGATCGCGATCTCCTGCGAGCCGCCGATGAAACGGAACTGCTGGGCGCCGCCCCGGGTGTCGAAGTTGCGCTCGAACGTCCCCGGGTTCTGCGGGTTGCCCGAGGAGGCGATGTAGAAGAGCACGAACAGCAGCGAGAGCTCGCGCGGCTCGGCACCGAAGATGGGTCGCGTGGCGACCGGGACGAGCGCCTTGAAGCGCGGATTCGAGCTCTGGCTGTCGATCCAGGACTGGAGCGTCTGGTTGTCCCACGATCCGGCCTGCTTCGCGCTCCAAGGAGACTCGACGGACACTGACTTGGACATGTTGTCGAGGTTCGTGACGACATTGTTGAGGTCGACCAGGATCGTCGGATCCGGCGGCGCGGTCCCGGTCGGCCCGCTGTCGCTGTAGGTCATCGGCTTGATCAGCCCGCCCGGGTTGTCGACGTTGTTGATGTACAGGTCGTCGCCGTCGTCGTAGGTGGGGAAGGTCCCCACCTTCATCTTGTCCGCCAGTGCCATCAGGCGGTCCTGGGTTGGTCCGACGAAGGTCGCGCCCCGTTCGGAGACCTTCCCCCCACCCAGGTCGTGGTTCCACGCGCGGCCACCCACCCGGTTGCGCGCCTCGAGCAGCCGGACCGAGTGGCCCCTACCCGCCACGTTGAAGGCCGCGGTGAGCCCGGCGAAGCCGCCGCCCACCACCGCCACGTCGACCTTGTGCACCTGGTGCTTGCGCCGCTTCTTGTGGTGCTTGGCCTTGTGCTTCTTCTTGGCCGCCTCGGCCGATGCCGGCAGCGCCAGCGCCGCGCCCGCGGTGAGCGCGCCCCCGACGAAGCGCCGGCGGGTCGTCTTGGTCTGGTCCTGGCTCTGCTCGTCGTTCATGGTGGCGGGCGCCTCCGTTGCCTATGTGCCTCGTGTGGGTGCGGCGGACGCGAGCTCCTCGGCCGCCGCCAGATCGAAATCGCCGTGGTCCGAGCCGAGTCCCTGCGCCACCAGCGCGGCCACCGCGCAACCTAGCGCGGCCGCGTCCCGGGGGCTGCGCTCGAGCGCAAGCCCGCGCAGGAACCCGGCCGAGAAGGCGTCGCCGCAGCCGGTCGTGTCGACCACGTCGACGGCATGCGCGGGCACGGCGTGGGTGCCCTCAGCGTCGACCACGAGCGCGCCCTCGGCCCCGCGCGTCGCGGCGACGCAGCCGATGCCGCGCCCGAGCAGCGCCCGGCAGCCGGTTTCGAGCTCCTGCTCGCCGGAGAGCGAGAGCACCTGCTCGTCGTTGGGCAGCAGGTAGTCGAGGTGCTCGAAGGCAGGTGCGATCCAGTCGAGGATCGCCGCCGCCTGCTCGGCCGGGGCCAGGATGTCGGCCGAGGTGACGGTTCCGTGCTCGCGGGCGAAGGAGAGGATCTTCGCCGCCTCCTCGCCGCCCATGAACTCGGGGGCGCCCAGGTGCAGGTAGTCGGCCTGCTCGAGCGCCTCCCATGGCGCGTCGGCCGAAGAGTAGGTGGCGTTTGCCCCGACGACGTGAAACGCGGGTCGCGACCCGTCGGGCCGGATCGGAAGGACGCTCGCCGAGGTCTGCACGTCATCGCGCCGGAGCAGCAGCGACGGGTCGACGCCGAAGCGCCCGAGGAGCTCGATCATCACATCGCCGAGCTCGTCGGAGCCGATCGCACCGGCGCTGCGGACCGCGGCGCCGAGCTTGGCCAGCGTCACTGCGGTGCCGCCGGCAGGGCCGGCCGGCGTGATCCGGATCTGCTCGACGAGCTGACCGCCCTGGCCCTTGGGGATCTCCTCCACGGGCCGCACGAGGACATCGACGACGTGCACGCCGAGCGTGACGATGTTCATCGCGGCCTGGCCTGGGTGATGCCGTACCCGCGCCGGCTCACGGTCTCGACGAACTCCTGCTGCTGGCGGACGTCGAGCCCGCGGGGAACGCCGATCGCCGACGCACGCCAGTAGAGGGTGCATCCCCACTCGAGCAGGCTCGACTGCGCCACCGCGGCGTCGAGGTTCGGGCCGTAGGCGATCGCCCCGTGGTTGGCCATGAGCGCGGCCGAGCGGCCCTCGAGCGCGGCCACCGTCCGCTCGGCCAGCTCGACCGTCCCGAACGTCGCGTACGGCGCGATCCTGACCGGGCCTCCGAGCGCGAGCAGCTGGTAGTGCACGACCGGAAGCTCGTCCTCGAGCACGCAGGCGACCGCGGTGGCGAACGGCGCGTGCGTGTGCACGACCGCCCCCGCCTCGTAGTGGCGATAGATGCCGAGATGGAGCGCCAGCTCGGAGGTGGGAACGAGATCGCCCTCGACCGGATCTCCGTCGAGATCGACGAGCACGACCTGCTCGGGGGTCAGCGTCGCGAAGTCGCCCCCGGTCGCGGTCACCGCGACGAGCTCGTCGAGGCGCTCGGAGATGTTGCCCGCCGTACCGTGAACCAGGCCCTCGGCGGCGAGCCGACGCGCCGCGGACGCTATCCGCCGGCGCGCCTCGTCAACCGGTGTGCCTGCCACCGGCGCGATGCTAACGTGAGGAATCGTTCACTTTCAAGAGGGAACCGATCGGTGACAGGCAAACACCGCAGGCCGGACGACAAGCTCCGGAACGCTCCCACGCAGGCGCGCAGCCGCGAGCGCCTGCGCCGCGTGCTCGACGCCGCCGACGAGGTTCTGGCGGCGGGCGGCGCCGAGGCGTTCACGACCACTCGGGTCGCCGAGACGGCCGGCGTGCCGATCGGGTCGGTGTACCGGTTCTTCCCGGACAAGGAGGCGATCGTCGAGGCGCTCGCCGTTCGCTACTGGAGCGACTTCGAGGACCTCGTGGCCGGCGCCGCCGAAGCCGACGAGCTCGAGTCGCTGCCCGATGCCGGCGCGTTCGTGATCGACACGCTGGCGGCCGGTTTCCGGGCGCGGCCCGGCTTCATCGCCCTCTGGTACGGCGGGCTGCGCACCGAGGCGGTGCGCGACGCCACCCGGCCGACGCGCGAGGCGATCGCCGCGTCGATCGAGCGGATCCTGGCCCGGCACTGGCCCGATCGCTCCTCGGAGCGGCGCGCCCTGGCGGCCCGCATGGTCGTGCTCGCCGGCGACGGCCTGCTGCGCGAGGCCTTCCGGCTCGACCACCGGGGCGACCGCGCGCTGCTCGAGGAGAGCAAGCTGATGCTCCGCTCCTATCTGCTGGCGCGGCTCGGTGAGCCGCGATGAAGGCGCGGAGCGCGCTGCGCGCGGTCGCCCTGGCTTGCGCGATCGCGCTGGCGGCACCCGCGAGCCTCGCGCTCGCGGCGGCTCGCGGCGAGGTCTCCGTGCTCACGCTCGTCCCCAGCCCCTACTTCCCCGCGCTCCCGCACGTGATGGGCGCCAACGTCTACGAGGGCACCTACGACAACCCCGCGGGCGACGATCTGCCCTCGAAGGTGTTCGAGTTCAGCCCGGCGGGCGCGCTGCTGCGCTCGTGGACGGTGCAGGGCCAGAACCTCTCGCAGCCCCACGGCGTGCAGGTGGCGGCCAACGACGCCGCGGGTCGCCTGCTGCTGCTCGACAAGACGAGCGGGCGGATCCTCCGCCTCGACCCGCGCACCGGCAGCCAGACGCTGTACTCCCAGGTTCCCGACCTCCCCGTTTGCGGCCCGACCCAGGGCCAGCCGTGCTCGCCGGCCCTCCTCAACCTGGCGCCAATGCCCGACTACGCCGCCTGGGGCCCGGACGGGAGCCTCTACGTCACCGACTACCAGCAGGCGGTGATCTGGCGCATCCCGCCCGGCGGCGGCCCCGCCCGGGTGTGGCTCGCCGACCGGCGGCTCGACGGTGGGCCGTTCGGCACCGCCTGCATCACGATGCTGCCCGACCACCGCACGTTGCTGTTCGATCAGGCCTCCAACGGCGGCCTCGGCACCCCGAACCCGACCACGGGCAAGCTGTACACGGTGGCGATCGATTCCGACGGCGGGCCCGGCCCCCTGCACCAGCTGTGGGAGAGCGGGCCGGCCGACGCGCCCGACGGGTGCGCGCTCGCGCGCTCGGGCGACATCTACCTCGCGCTGGTCGGCGCCTCGAACCAGATCGTCGAGCTCTCGCCCTCGGGCGTGGAGCTCGCGCGCTTCGGTCAGCAGTACACCGGCGCCAACAACTCCGCCGTCCCGTTCGACTCCCCCTCGGGGGTCGCGTTCCTGGGTACCGAGCTGATCGTCGCCAACCAGTCCTACTTCGCCGACAATCACGCCAACCAGGCGCTGCTGGCGCTCGAGACCGGCGAGCCGGGGCAGCCCGTGTATGTGCCGGCGGACGCCGGCGTGAAGCCGGTGCCGGCGACGCACAAGCGCGGCACGGGCAAGAAGAAGAAGTCCAAGCCCAAGCGCCGCCGACGCGCGCGGCGGCCGGCGCGGCGCACGGCGCCGGCGTTCACCGGCTGAGCCGAGACCCCTACTACACTAAATGAAGTAGATGGGGACGTTCGCACGCCTAATCAGATTCCTGCGCCCGTACCGGAGGGCGGTGATCTGGTCATTCCTGCTCGCGTTCGGCGCGATGGTGATGACCGTGCTGATCCCGTATCTCACCGGCCGCGCGATCGACACCGTCCGCCTCCACGACCGCCACGCCCTGGTGGACTGGGCGATCGCGATCGGCGTGGCCGGTGTCGCCCGGCTCGGGTTGAGCGCGACGCGGCGCCTGGTGGCCGGGCGCGTCTCCCTGGGCGTCGAGCGCGACCTGCGCAACCTGCTCTACGAGCAGCTCCAGCGGCTCGAGCTCGGCTTCTTCGACCGCCAGCAGACCGGCCAGCTGATGTCCCGCGCCACCGTCGATCTGCAGTCGGTCCGCTTCTTCCTGGGCTATGGGCTGATCTTCATCGCACAGTCGCTGCTCACGATCGGCCTGGCCGCGGTCGCGATGTTCAGCCTCCGGCCGGAGCTGGCGGCGCTGTCGCTGGCACCGGTGCCGTTCGTCGTCCTGATCGCGTGGAGCTATGGCCGGCGCTCGCGACCGGCGCTCCAGGAGGCCCAGCAGCGGATCGCCGAGCTCACCGCCGAATCCGAGGAGAACGTCTCCGGCATTCGGGTGGTCAAGGCGTTCGCGCAGGAGCAGCGCCAGCTCGAGCGCTTCCAGCACTCGGTCCAGCGCGTGTTCGACCAGCAGCTCTACGCCACGCGGATCCAGGCCCGCTACACGCCGCTGATCAGCTTCCTGCCCAACCTCGGGCTGGCTCTGATCCTCCTCATCGGCGGACGCGAGGTGATCCACCGAAGCCTCACGATCGGCCAGTTCACCGCCTTCTACGCCTACCTGCTGATGCTGATCTCGCCCATGCGGACGCTCGGCTACATGCTGAGCGCGGCGCAGCGCGCCACCGCCTCGGGCGCGCGGATCTTCCAGATCCTCGACCGGGCGCCGCGGATCGAGGCGCCGGCGGGGGCGCCGGCGCTCCCGGAGGGGGCCGGCCGGGTGTCTCTGCGGGGCGTTGGCCTGACCTTCGAAGGGTCCCCTCGGCCGGCGCTCAGCGGCATCGACCTCGAGATCGGCGCCGGACGCACGGTGGCGCTCGTGGGGGCGATGGGCTCGGGCAAGACGGCGCTCGTGTCGCTGCTCTCGCGCCTGTACGAGGTGAGCGCCGGGTCGGTGTCGATCGACGGCGCCGATGTCCGCACGGTCGACGTCGGCAGCCTCCGACACGCGATCGCGCTGGTGACCGACGACCCGTTCCTGTTCTCCGCCACGGTGCACGACAACATCGCCTACGGCCGTCCGGAGGCGACGCGGGAGGAAGTCGAGCGGGCGGCGCGGCTGGCTCAGGCGGACGAGTTCATCCGGGAGCTGCCGAAGGGCTATGACACGTTGGTCGGCGAACGCGGGCTGACCTTGTCCGGCGGCCAGCGCCAGCGGATCGCGATCGCCCGCGCGATCGCCGCTGATCCGCGGATCCTGATCCTCGACGACGCCACTTCCTCGGTCGACGCCTCCACCGAACAGGAGATCAAGCTCGCCCTGCGCGAGGTGATGGCCGGCCGGACGACGATCGTGATCGCCCACCGGCTCTCGACGATCGCGCTGGCGGACGAGATCGTCGTGCTCGAGGACGGCCGGATCGCCGCGCACGGAAGCCATGAGCAGCTGCTCGACACCTCACCCCTCTACCGCGAGATCGTCGAGAAGGGCATGCCCGACCAGGTGTTCATGACGCGCAAGGCGATCGGGGCGGTGGGCTTGTGAGACGCGAGCGCCGCACGCTGGGCCGCGCGCGCAAGCTGCGCGGACTGCTCGAGCTGCTCTCGCCCTACCGGTGGCGCGTGGCGGCGATGCTGGTAGCGCTCATCAGCGCGACCGCCGCCGCGCTGGCGCCGGCGCCACTCGCCAAGCTCGCCATCGACGACGGGATCAGCCGCCACGACACCGGCGCGCTCGACCTGATCGTCGGCGTGTTCCTGCTGTCCGCCGTGGTCTACGCGGTGGCGTCCTACGCCCAGACCTACCTGGTGGGCTGGGTCGGCCAGCGCACGCTCCAGGATCTCCGCATACAGCTGTTCACCCATCTTCAGCGCCTGTCGATCGGCTTCTACTCGCGCAACCGCGCCGGCGTGATCATCTCGCGCATCACCAACGACGTCGAGGCGCTCGACCAGCTCGTCGAGGACGGCATGGCGACGCTGTTCCAGTCGGGGCTGACCCTGGTCGGCGTGGTCGTGATCCTGGTCGTCCTGGACGCCCACCTGGCGCTGCTGACGTTCCTCGCCCTGCCGCTGCTGTTCGTCGGCGGCCTGGCCTTCCGCATCGCCTCGGCCGGCGCCTACCGGGCCACGCGCGAGAAGATCGCCACCATCACGGGCTACCTCCAGGAGACGCTGTCCGGGATCCGCGTCGTGCGTGCCTTCGGCCAGGAGCGCCGTCACATCGAGCACTTCCGGGAGCTCAACGAGGAGAACCGGGCCGTGAACATGACGACGGTCAACCTGAACGCCGCCTACTTCCCCGCCGTCGAGTTCCTCTCGGCGCTGGTCACGGTCGAGATCCTCGTGGTCGGCGGGATCGAGGCGATCAGCGGACACGCCTCGACCGGTGTCGTATTCGCCTTCATCGCCGCGCTGAACAACTTCTTCGACCCGATCCAGCAGCTCTCGCAGCTCTACACCACCTATCAGTCCGGAATGGCGGCGCTCGACAAGATCTTCGAGCTGCTCGACGAGGCGCCCGAGCTCGTGGACGCGCCGGGCGCGGTCGAGCTGCCACGCGTCCGGGGCGAGCTGCGCTTCGACGGAGTCTCGTTCCAGTACGGCACCGGCGAGGACACGGCGTGGGCGCTGCGCGACGTCGACATCGTGATCCCGCCCGGCCAGACGGTGGCGCTGGTCGGCGCCACGGGCGCCGGCAAGTCGACCTTCGCCAAGCTCGTCGCCCGGTTCTACGACCCGACCGACGGCGCGGTGCTCGTCGACGGCCACGACGTGCGAGACGTCACCGCGCACTCGCTGCGCTCGCAGATGGGGATCGTGCCCCAGGAGGCCTTCCTGTTCAGCGGCACCGTGCGCGAGAACATCGGCTTCGGCCGTCCCGGCGCCACCGACGAGGAGGTCGCTGCGGCGGCGCGGGCCGTCGGCGCAGCGAGCTTCATCGGCCAGCTCGAGCACGGCTACGACACCGAGGTGGGCGAGCGCGGCGTGCAGCTGTCGGCCGGCCAGCGCCAGCTGATCGCGTTCGCGCGCGCGCTCGTGGCCGATCCTCGGCTGCTCGTGCTCGACGAGGCGACATCGAACGTCGACGTTCACACCGAGAGCCTGATCGAGCAGGGATTGCGCCGGCTCGTGGCCGGTCGCACGGCGATCGTGATCGCCCACCGGCTCTCGACGATCCGTCACGCCGGCCGGATCGTGGTGCTCGAACACGGCCAGATCGTCGAGCAGGGAACGCACGACGAGCTGCTCGAGGCCCAGGGCCGCTACTGGCGCCTCTACCGCGACTGGGCCGAGCAGGCCAGCGCGGCGTAGGCCACCCGTGGCCGCCATCACCGTCCGACGGCTGTCGATCGCCCCGGTCAAGGGGACGCGGCTGCGCTTGGTCGAGCGAGTGTCGCTCGAGCGCCACGGCGTGCGGGAGAACCGGCGCTTCTACGTCGTCGACGCGCGCGCGCGAATGGTCAACGCCAAGGTCCTCGGTGAGCTCCAGACGGTGCTCGCGGATTACTCGGATCCCGACCGGCGGCTGACGCTGACGTTCCCGAGCGGTCGGGAGGTGAGCGGGACGGTCGAGCTCGGCGAGCGGATCCAGACGCGGTTCTTCTCGCGCCAGATCGAGGCGCGGGCGCTTGAGGGAGAGTGGTCGGCGGCGCTCAGCGAGCACGTCGGCCGGCCGCTGCGAGTCGTCGAGCCGGTCGACGGCAGCGCTGTCGACCGGGGCGCGCAGGCAGCGGCATCGCTGATCTCGCGGGCGTCGCTCGACCGCCTGGCCGCCGAGGCGGGCGAGGACGAGCTCGACGCGCGCCGGTTTCGCATGCTGATCGAGGTCGACGACGTGGACGCGCACGCCGAGGACGCCTGGGTCGGGCGCCGGATGCGCGTCGGCGGCGCGCTGATCGCCTGGCGCGGGCACGTCGGCCGTTGCCTGATCACCAGCCGCGATCCCGACAGCGGCGAGATCGACCTGCCTACCCTCGACATCCTGGGCGGATATCGCGGCGGCGTCGAGGCCACCGAGCCGCTCCCGTTCGGGATCTACGGGCGCGTGCTCGAGCCTGGTGAGGTGGCGCTCGGAGACCAGGCCGTGCTCGAGGGATAGCCTTCCGGCAATGAGCGAAGCGCCCCCCACCACCGCCACCCGCGTACGGGTCGACGTCGCCGATCACGTCGCGACCGTGACCCTGACCCGGCCCGAGAAGCACAACGCGCTCGACCTGCCCATGTTCGAGGCGATCATCGAGGCCGCCGAGCGGCTGGCATCGGAGCCGGGCGTTCGCGCCGTGGTGTTGCACGGAGAGGGACCGAGCTTCTGCTCCGGTCTCGACCTCCCCAGCGTGATGGCCGCCGGTCTCGACGTCCTCGTCGACCGCGTCCGCGGCGATGGTGGCGGCAGCCCCAACTTCGTGCAGCGCCCCGGCTATGAGTGGATCCGCCTCCCGGTGCCGGTGATCGCGGCGATTCACGGCAACTGCCTGGGCGGCGGGCTCCAGATCGCGCTCGGCGCCGACATCCGCTTTGCCGCACCCGACGCCCGGCTCTCGCTCATGGAGATCAAGTGGGGGCTCGTCCCCGACATGTCGATCACCCGGACGCTGCCGCGGCTCGTCGGGATCGACGTGGCCAAGGAGCTCACGTACACCGGACGCGTGATCAGCGGCCGCGAGGCCCACGCCCTCGGCCTGGTCACGCACGTCGCCGAGGATCCGCTCGCCGCCGCCCAAGCCCTCGCCACCGAGATCGCCGGTCGCTCGCCCGATGCCCTTCGCGCGGCCAAGCGCCTGCTCGAGGAGTCCTGGAACGCGCCGCCTGAGCAGACGCTCGCGCTCGAAGCCGAGCTCCAGGTGGGCCTGATCGGCTCGCCCAACCAGCTCGAGGCCGTACGCGCCGGCATGACCAAGCAGCCGCCTGAGTTCGTCGATCCAAGCTGACGAAGTTCTCGCCTCGGCCGGATGTCCAGAAGGGGTATGGCCGGCGGTGGAGTATCCGATACCAATGGAAATGAGCCCTGAGCACTTCGAGCTGCGCCCGACCCTCAAGGTCCTCTGCATCGAGAGCGACCTGGCCGGCGCTGCCCTGATCGAGCACGCTGTCCGCGCCCGGGCCGACGTCGAGCTGCTCGTCGCCACCGACGGCGTCCGCGGCGCCGAGCTTGCCCGCGAGCACCGCCCCGATCTCGTTCTCGCCGATCTCGACGTCGCCGGCATCGGTGGCGAGGAGGTCCTCGCCCGCCTCCAGGCCGATCCGAGCACCCGCTCGGTGCCGGTGATCGTCAGCGGCCCGGCGTCGGCCGGCGCCGGCAGGCTGCTCGGCCGCGGCGCGCAGAGCTACCTCCCCAAGCCGCTCGACGTGAGCGAGCTGGCGCGGGCCATCGCTCACGGCGTCGAGCTCCCACACGCCGCCTGAGCCGCCGCGGAGCCGCCGGGGAGCCGTCGGGGGGCGGGCTATACTCGCGCACTGGCCTGCTAGCAGGCCATTTTGTCGCCACCACTGCGGGGTGGAGTAATCGGCAACTCGCCAGGTTCTGGCCCTGGAATTCAAGGTTCGAGTCCTTGCCCCGCAGCCTCGGGCGGCCGGGTCAGGTCAAGTGAGTCAGAGCGACGCGAGGTCGCTCGAAAGATCCTGGAGCTGGTCCACCTGGTCGCCGAGATCGGAGCCGAGCAGCCGACGGGCATGCTCCAGATCGTCTGAGCGACCGACCGACAGGGCGCCCCCGAGCCGCCCTTCGTGCAGGTACCAGAGGCTGAACTCGCCGGCGTCGATCGAGCCGCGGACGACCTCGTGGTCCCACTCGAGCGCCGGCCCGACGTACTCGAGCGATGCCCAGTCGGACAGGTCGGAGAAGAAGTAGGGCACCACGTCGTGCGGGTGATCGCGGCCCAGCATGTTGAGCGCCGCCGTCTTTCCGTGGCTGAACGCGACATCCCAGTGCTCGATGCGCATCCGGCGCCCGCCATGCACGACGCTCTCGTATTCGGCCATGTCCCCGGCGGCGAAGATCCCGGGCACGGACGTCTGCAGGCGGCTGTCGAGGAGGACGCCGCCCCTCTCCCCCAGCTCGAGCCCGGCGGCACGCGCCAGCGTCACGTCCGGAGCCGCGCCCGCGCCGATCACGACAGCGTCGGCGCCGAGCTCCCGGCCGGACTTCGTGACCACGGTGCTCACACGGCCATCGGCGCCCTCGAAGCGCTCGAGCTCGTCGTCGCCGTGGAACGCGATCCCGTGCTCACCGAGCCGATCGGCGAAGTACCGCCCCGCCTGCTCGCCGAATCCGCGGCTGAGCGGCAGCGACTCGAGCATGACCATCGTGCACGAGCTGCCGAGCTCGGTGAGCGACGCCGCGACCTCGCTGGCGATGTAGGAGCCGCCGATCAGCACCACGCGCTTGCCGGCGGCGTCCTTACTGATCGCGTCGCTGTTGCCGAGCGTGCGCAAATAGTGGATCCCCTCGAGCTCGGAGCCCGGCACCGGGAGGCGCCGGACTCCGGCGCCGGTGGCGAGCAGCGCCTTCTCGAAGCTGACCTCGTCCTTGTTCGAGAGGCGGATCCGACGCGCCTGCACGTCGAGGCCTGTCACCGACACTCGCGTGAGCGCCTCGACCCGCTGCTCCTCGTACCACGACGCCGGCCGGAACAGCGTGTCCTCGCGGGATTCCTTGTGCTGGAGGTAGCCCTTCGAGCAGGGCGGGCGGTTGTAGGGCAGGTCGGGCTCGCGGCCGATCAGGAGGATGTCGCCGTCCGCTCCCGACTCGCGCAGCCAGCGGGCGCAGTTGCCCGAGGCGAGACCGCCGCCGATCAGCGCGTACTGCACCTGGCGCAGCGCCATCAGGCGCCGGGGCCGGCGCCGTTGGGCGCGAACTGCGGCGTGATCTGCGACTCCAGACCCGGATCGAGGATCAGCAGCACCTGGTCGCCGGCCTCGATCACCGAGTCGGCCTTGGGAACGAAGCCGGCGCCGCCGCGGAGCACGGAGATGATCAGCGAGCCGTCGGGCAGGGCGACGTCCTGGACGCGGCGACCGGCGGCGGTCGAGCCCGCACCGACCTCTACCTCGATGATCTCCAGATGCTCCTCCTCGAGGGCGAGCAGCTGGACGAGGCCGTACTCCGGGACCTCGTGCTCGATCAGGCGGAGGATCAGGTCGGTGGCGGACACGGCCGGCTGCACGCCCAGCAGGCGGAAATGCTGGAGGTTGCGGGGGTTGTTGACGCGGGCGACGATCCGCTGGACGCCGTACTTCTCCTTGGCCACCTGACAGATGAGGATGTTGTCCTCGTCATCGCCGGTGACGGCAATCACCAGGTCGGCGCGCTGGATGCCGGCGCGCTCGAGCACCCACAGCTCGGTGGCGTCGCCGTACTGAACCGCGTGCTCGAGCTCCTCCTCGACCACCCGGTAGCGCGCGTGGTCGGACTCGATCAGCGTCACCTCACGCTCTTTGGCGATCAACTCGCGCGCCAGGTTCCAACCCACCTTGCCGGCGCCGGCGATGATCACGTACATACGGCCGGTCTCCTCACGCGAGTGCGACTTCGGTGGCTTGGTCGATCGCCACCTGGGTGGGGCAGATCGTGAGCAGGCCCTGCTCGGCGTACCAGCCGGCCCGGCCTGGATCCGCGACGCGAACGACCACGCGCGGGACCTTGAACCGGCGCTGGGCGATCTGTGCGATCACGAGGTTCGTATTGTCGCCCCGGGTCGCGGCCAGGAACACGTCCGCATCCTCGATGCCCGCTTCGATCATCGCGTCGATCTCCAGCGCCGTGCCGACGGTGAACCGCCCGCCGGCGTCCTCCCAGGTCGTCGACTGGTCCTTGTCCAGCCGTTCGTGCGACAGCGGGTCGCTGTCGAGCACCGAGACCTCGTGGCCGGCGTCGAGCGCCCGCTTGGCCACGGCGGAGCCGACCCGCCCGGATCCCACGATCAGAATGAACATGTACGGGACTCTAGAGGCCGCCGGGGCTCGGTGCGCACGGGCCGAGCCGGCCCAGCCCCGCCCCCGTGCGCTCAGCGCAAGCTCATCCGGAGCGCGAGGATCCGCGCGGCGGAGCGCTCCGCGTCGGCGCGGCTGATGCGATGGGCGGACAGCGCGCCGAGCAGCCCGCGCAACGCCGCGGCACCGAGCTCCGGCGTGTTCTCGTCCGGATTCAGCGCCGAGCAGAGCATCAGATCAGCCCCCGCTTGCGCGGCGAGAGTGGCGCGGTGCCCGATCGTGCCGAACGCCGCCAGCGCGCCCGACGCGAGCGTGTCGGTGATGACCACCCCGTGGAAGCCGAGCCGGCCGCGGAGCTCGCCGTCGATGACCCGCGGCGAGAGCCCGGCCGGCCGGGCGGGGTCAAGCGCTGGGTACACGGCCCACGAGGTCAGGACCAGCTTGACGCCCGCGGCGATCGCCGCCCGGTAGGGCAGCTCGTCGACGGCGCGCAGCGTGGCGCTCGACAACTCGAGCGCCACCGGCGCCTCGTCGGTGTTCTGAGCCGCGGCCGCGGCCCCGAGTCCGGGGAAGTGCTTCGCGGTGGCAGCGACGCGCGTCCCTTGGAGCGCCGATATGAACCGCCCGCCGAGCTCGGCCACCAGGCCCGGGTCCGAACCGTACGAGCGCGCGTACTCGTCGATGAAGTTGCCCGGCGTGCGGAACACGTCGAGCACCGGCGCGAGATCGACGTTCAGGCCGGCGCCGGCGAGGTTCTCGCCCGCGCCCGCCCCCGCCTCTCCCGCGAGCGCGCTCGGATCGGCGCTCTCGCCGATCGCCTTCTCCGACGCCACGGGAGCGCCCTGGAAGCCGGCGGACGACGCCTCCCTCCTGGTCGGTCATCAGCAGCAGCGGCGCGTGCACCGGGCTCTGCCGGTTCGCCGCATCGATGGCGTCGATCGCGGCGCGCAGCGTCGAGAGGTCGGGGACGTTGGACGCGAAGAAGATGACGCCCGCCGCCTCGCCCGCGCGGATCCGCGCCAGCAGCGCCGGGGGCGGCGTCGAGCCCGCGTAGGCGTAGACGACGCGCTGTCCCATGAGCTGGCTCGGCGACAGACGGCTCACCAGCGACGGCGGCGGGGCCGGCCGCGCGGGCCTGGATGCGGCCGCCGGGGCAGTCGATCGCGGCTGCGGGCCCCTTGCGGCGCCAACCGTGTCGGCTCGGATCCGAGCCGGGTGCGCGCGCTCGTGACGAGCATCCCCGCCGGTCGCGAGGATGATCCCGGTGGTGATCCCGGCGGCGCCGACCGCGCAGGCGACCAGCGCGAAGGCGAACCTGCGCGCGCTCAAGCGCAGGCGCTGGGCGTCAGGTTCGCCTGCTCGATGAGCCAGGTCCCGCTCGCGTCGGAGACTTGGCCCGGCGGGGTTCGCTAGGTGATGATCGGGATGATCAGCAGAGCCACGATGTTCGCGACCTTGATCATCGGGTTGATCGCCGGGCCCGCGGTGTCCTTGTACGGATCGCCCACGGTGTCCCCGGTGACCGCCGCGGCGTGTGCCTCCGAGCCCTTGCCGCCGAACGCACCGTCCTCGATCAGCTTCTTGGCGTTATCCCACGCGCCACCGCCCGAGGTCATCGAGATCGCCACGAACAGCCCGACGACGATCACGCCGATGAGCAGGCCGCCCAGCGCCTCGACGCTGATCAGGCCGACGATCAGCGGGATCAGGATCGGGATCAGCGCGGGCAGGATCATCTCGCGCTGTGCGGCACGCGTCACGAGCGCCACCGCGGCTCCGTACTCGGGCTGATCGGTCCCGGCCATGATCCCGGGCTTCTCACGGAACTGGCGCCGGACCTCCTCCACGACGGCGCCGCCGGCGCGGCCCACGGCCTCCATCGAGAGGGCGGCGAACAGGTAGACCATGAGGCCGCCGATGAGCAGCCCGATCAGCACCGGTGGGTTCCCGATCTGGAAGCTGTACTTGCTGCCCACCTCGCGCGAGAAGCCATCGAACAGCACGAGCGCGGCCAGCGCGGCCGACCCGATCGCGTAACCCTTGGTCACGGCCTTGGTCGTGTTGCCGACCGCGTCGAGCGGGTCGGTCACGTTGCGTACCTCTTCGGGCAGGTTCGCCATCTCGGCGATTCCGCCGGCGTTGTCGGTGATCGGACCGAAGGCATCGAGCGCGACGATCAGGCCGGTCAGCGACAGCTGCGCCATCACCGCCACGCCGATGCCGTAGATCCCCACGGTCCCGCCGCCGCCGAGCTTCCAGGCGCCGAGGATGCCCAGCGCGAGGACGATCGCCGGGGCCGCCGTGGCCTGGTAGCCCTGGGCGAGGCCCTGGATGATGTTCGTCGCGTGACCGGTCTGGGACGCGCGGGCGGTGCTCTTGACGGGCGGGAAGCGGGTCGAGGTGTAGTAGTCGGTGATCACGAACAGGCAGGCCGTGACCCCGATGCCGATCAGCGCGCACAGATAGAACTTCCACCAGTGGGGGCCGGTCGTCCCCGCGATGTAGGTGAGCTTGCGCATCATCCAGTAGGTGATCGGGATGAAGGCCAGCGCGGCGAGCAGGCCGGACGTGATCAGCCCCTGATAGAGGGCGCGCTCGACGTTGCCCGCGCGCGACTTGACGGCGAACGTGCCGATGATCGAGGCCAGGATCGAGACGGCGCCCAGGACCAGCGGGTAGGTGGCTACGGCCGAGGTCTGGTGGAAGAGCAGAACGCCGAGCAGCATCACCGCGACGGCGGTCACGGCGTAGGTCTCGAACAGGTCGGCGGCCATGCCGGCGCAGTCGCCGACGTTGTCGCCCACGTTGTCGGCGATCACCGCCGGGTTGCGCGGATCGTCCTCGGGGATTCCCGCCTCGATCTTGCCCACGAGGTCGGCGCCCACGTCGGCCGCCTTGGTGAAGATGCCTCCGCCCAGACGCGCGAACACCGAGATCAGCGAGCCTCCGAAGCCGAGTCCGATCAGAGCGTCCACCGCGTGCCGGGTGCTCTCACCGGCGATCCACGTGAGCACGCCGTAGTAGCCGGCGACGCCGAGCAGCGCGAGGCCGACGACGAGCAGCCCGGTAACGGCGCCGCCGCGGAAGGCGACGTCGAGCGCCCGCGCGACGCCGCTGCGAGCGGACTCGGCGACGCGTGCGTTCGCGCGCACGGAGACGTTCATGCCGATGTATCCCGCTGACGCGGAAAGGGCGGCGCCGATCAGGAAGCCGATCGCCACCCGGATGTTCTGGAGCGGGATGAGCAGGATGAACACGACCACACCGACGCCCGCGATCGTCGTGTACTGCCGGTTCAGGTACGCGCGTGCGCCTTCCTGCACGGCCGCGGAGATCGCGCGCATCGCCTCGTTTCCAGGCGAGAGAGCGAGCAGCACACGCGAGGTCAGGACGCCGTACACCACGGCGGCAGCAGCACAGACGAGCGCGATGATGACGCCGTGGTGCGCTAGGAAGCTAGACAAGAAGGTCCTCCGGAGGAATCGTCTGAGGTGAGAAGGCGCGCGGGGAGCGCAGCCGATAACTGAAAAAGGCCGCCGCCCGGCGAAGCGTGCGGAGGCCCGGATTAGGACGGCGCGGGAGTCTAGCAGCGCCGGCCCTGAAACGCCGCTCTGTAATCCGGTCTACTGCCCCGGGACCCAGAGCCGGCCGCTGCGCTGGGCGGGGCCGGGCTCGCCGGGCTGCTGGGGCTCGCCCGCGGGTGGTGGCTTCGGTGGCGGACCGCCGGGGCCGCCCGGGCCACCGCCGCCTGGGCCGCCGGGGCCACCGCCGGGGCCACCGGGGCCACCGCCGGGATCGCCCGGGCCGCTACCGGCCTCCCCCGCGCCACCGATCTTGACGAACGCCAGCTGAAGCTGCGAGAGCGCCGCGCGGATCTGTCCGACCTGCTCCGGCGCGGTCTGCTCGAGCACGGGCATGAGCGAGCGGATCGACTCGATCGCCAGCCTGACCTGTGCCGGATCGCGCTCGTCCTCGCTACCGGGCGCAAGCCCGGTGCGCAGCATCCCGATGTTGATCATCGCCACCACGTGCTCGATCAGCACGTGCTCGACCCGCACCCTCTTGAGCTCGGCCTCGTAGGCCTCGCGGAGCTCCTCCTCCGAGGGCGCACCGGCGCCGGCCGCGCCCGTGCTCATGAGCTCACCTGCCGCATCGCGTCACCTCCACGGTGCTCGGAGCATACGTCTCTCGCGTCTGCGCCACCGTCGCCGCGTAGACCTCGGCCAGGCTCATCCCCGCCTCGATCATCCGCAGCTGACGCTGGGCGCCGTTCAATGGGGGCAGATCTACGTCGAGCCCGAGCTCCTCGCGCATCGGCGCCGTCCAGCCCAGCAGCCGGTCGAGCGCCTCGCCTCCCGGGTAGAGCTCGCCGTCGGCCAGGTCGATCAGCTCGCCCTCGACTCCGTAGCGGATCGCGCGCCAGACGTTCTCCTCGACGAAGCGCCGCGCCGGATCCTCGAACGGGACCCCCTCGTCGAGATCGCGTGCGGCCTGCGCCACGCATGCGACGATGAGCGCGGCCAGGGCGTCGGACTCGCCGCCGCCCATCTGGGTGTCGCAGATCCGCACCTCGACCGTCCCGAACGAGAAGTGAGGGCGGATCGACCACCACACCTGCGTGTACTCGACGATCGAGCGGGTGCGATCGAGGAACTCGATGTACCGGGCGTACGTCTCCCAGTCGCCATACGCGTCGGGCACGCCACAGCGAGGAAAGCTCTTGGTGAAGATCTGCGAGCGCGCGCTGTGCAGTCCGGAGACGCGCCCGTCGAGGAAGGGCGAGTTGGCCGAGATCGCCAGCAGGATGGGCAGCACCGGCCGCAGACGGTCACACACCTGCACCGCCCGGTCGGCGCCCCGGACGCCGACGTGGACGTGCAAGGCAAAGGTGTTGTTGCGCCAGGCCACGTACTGGAGCCCCTGCTCGACGCGGCGGTAGTGCTCGGTGGCGATGATCTCCTGCTCGCGGTAGTCCGACCAGGGATGGGTGCCCGTCGACCCCAGCGCGATGCCGTGCTCGGCCGCGAGCGCGAACAGCCGCTGGCGCGCGCAGTGCTGCGCCGCCACCGCCGCAGCGAAGTCCTCGCCGCGGCCCGAGCGAATCTCGATCTCCGAGGAGATCAGCTCGCCCGAAACCGAGCCGGCGAGCACCCGGTCGGCGTCAGCGGCGCTGCGCAGCTCGGCGTAGCGTGGGACGAGCTCCAGCCCGCTCGGGTCGAGCAGGGCGAATTCCTCCTCCACCCCCACGGTGAAGTCGGTCGACGCGTCGAACGCCGCGCGAGCGGTTTCCAGATCGAGGGGCACGTCCCGAGCTTGAATCAGGTGAGATAGAAGTACAGGGCGTAGAGCAGATCGACGGCCGGGCTCGACGTGTGCACCGTCACCTCGGGCGGCACCTGGAGCAAGGCCTCAGAGTAGTTGAAGATGATCTTGACGCCCGCGTCGGCCAGGTCGTCGGCCAGCGCCTGCGCGGCTGCGGACGGCACCGCGAGCACGGCGACCACGATGTCCTCGTCCTCCACGGCGCGGCGCAGCTCGGACATCGGGCGGACCGCGAGCGACCCGATCTGCGTCCCCACCTTCTGGGGATCGGCGTCGAACACGGCCACGACCCGGAATCCGTGGTCGGCGAAGATGTCCGAGGTGGCGATCGCCGTGCCGAGATGACCGGCGCCGAACAGCGCGATGTTGTGCTGCCCCGAGGTCCGCAGGATCTTGCGGATCTGGGTGACGAGCGACTCGACGTTGTAGCCGACGCCACGCTTGCCGAATTTGCCGAACCCCGACAGGTCACGGCGGATCTGGGTTGAGTTCACGTGCGTGTAATCGGCGAGCTCCTGCGAGGAGATCGTCTCCTTGCCCATCTTGCGCGCCTGCGTGAGCACCTGGAGATAGCGCGAAAGCCGCGCGGCCACACCTAGCGACAGCTTGTCTCCCGGCTTCTCCACGCCTGGCTCGTTGATCTCGCTTCCCCGGCCGACGGTGTAGCTCATCCCGTGCCCACTCCCGCGAGCCGCCGCTCCAGCTCCGCCTCGTCAACGAACAGCTCGAACTCCTCCACTCCGTCGATCGTAACGACTGGGATGCGCTCTAGATAGGCGCGCAGGAGATCGATGTCCGTATCTATGTCACGTTCGTGTAACACGAATTCACATCGCGTCCGCACACGTTCGAGCACCGCGCGCGCGTCGTCGCACAGGCAGCATCCGTCGCGGCCATAGAGGACGACGTTCCTCATCGCGCCACGAGAGCCCGTTCTCCTGTCGCATAAACGTCGAGCGACAGGTACTCCGGAAAGGGAAGCGCCGTGACGAACCTGGCGGCGCTGGCGATCATGGCCGCGTTGTCGGTGCAGAGCGCCACGGGAGGGCACGTCGAGCTCCACGCCGAGCGCGCCGAGGCGCTCGCGCAGCGGTCCGTTGGCGGCGACGCCGCCACCCACCGCGAGCCGGTCGAGACCGGTCTGGAGCAGCGCACGCTCCACGCGGATGGCGAGCGCCTCGACGATCGCCCGCTGGTAGGAGGCCGCGAGGTCGGCGCGCCGGCGCTCGACCTCCGCCTCGCCGAGGTCGCGCACGCGATACAGAAGCGCCGTCTTCAGCCCCGCGAACGAGAAGTCGAGTCCGCGCAACCGTGCGCCGGTCGGAAACTCGTACGCCCCGGGATCTCCGTCGCGCGCCAGCCGCTCGAGCGCCGGCCCACCGGGATAGCCGAGCCCGAGCAGCCGGGCGCCCTTGTCGAACGCCTCGCCTGCGGCGTCATCGAGCGTCTGGCCGATCACCTCGAGCTCCGGTCCGTGATCCTGCACGCGCGCGAGCAGCGTGTGCCCCCCGCTCGCGACCAGGCTGAGGAACGGCGGCTCGAACGGGTCGGGCGCGAGGAAGCCGGCCGCGACGTGACCGTGCAGATGATCGACCGGCGCCAGCGGCAGGGCGAAGGATGCGGCCAGCGCCTTGGCCGTGGATACGCCCACGAGCAGCGCAGCGACCAGACCGGGCCCGGCGGTGACCGCGACGAGGTCGAGCTCGGCGAGCGAGGTGCCGGCGCGCTTCAGCGCGTCGTCGACCACATGCCCGATCAGATCCAAGTGGTGGCGCGAGGCGATCTCGGGCACGACGCCGCCGTAGCGGTCGTGCACTCCCTGCGAGGAGATCACGTTGGCGCGGATCGCGCCCTCCCAGGTGATCACCGCCGCGCACGTGTCGTCGCAGCTGGTCTCGATCGCGAGGATCACGTTGTCTGACTCGGGGCCGAGGCTGCCTGGGCGGTCCGCCACATGATCACCGCGTCCTCGCCGGTGTCCTGGTAGTAGCGCCGGCGCGTACCGGCCGCGCGGAATCCGAACCGCTCGTATAGGGCGATCGCGACCGTGTTCGAGGGCCGAACCTCGAGCGTGTAGGACTCCTCGGGGCCCGCCCGCTCGAGCATCTGCTCGAGCAGCGCCGTCGCGACGCCGCGGCGCCGGAGCGCCGGGTCGACGGCGATGTTCATCAGATGCCACACATCGGCGTAACGCGAGCAGATCAGGTAGCCGCCCACTCGCTCGGGTCGCCCGCGCCCTGCCCGTGTCTCCTCCTCGCCCGCCGTGAAGGCGGCCAGGCACACGCCGGAGGGCTTCGAGAGCTCGAGCACGAACATGGCCAGCGACCAGGGGGTCGGGAACGCGCGCCGCTCGATCGAGATCACCTGCGGCAGGTGCGAATAGCCGAGCGGCCGGATCGTGACGGAGTTCGTGCTCATCGGGTGTGGGCGTTGCGGCGGGCGATCTCGGCGTCCGGAAGGCGCATGTAGCAGGGATCCACCTGCTCGGGCGCTTCACCCGACATCCGCTGTGCGAGCTTGCAGTGGTTGGTGGCCGTAACCCGGTGAAGCTCGGAGTCGTGCTCCGGAACCAGCGCGCCCGAGCGCTCGAGAACCTCTCGGAATGCTAGCGCTCCGTTCCCGAGCGCCAGGATCGGCGCCGGCAGGCCGTCGAGCAACTCGCCGAGCGCGCCGGGTGCCGATCACGCGCGCGGGCAGCAGCTCGTGAGAGTCCGCGATCGCGTCGCGTCGCCAGCCGGCGACGAACACCTCGCGCCGGCGAGCGTCGATCACGGCGAGCACGGTCCCGGGCGCCTCCTCGAGGCCGCCGGCGTTGAGCGCCAGCGACCGGAGCGTCGAGACCCCGACGAGGGGGATCGACCGCGCTCGCGCCAGCGCCCGCGCTGTGGCAATCCCGATTCGCAGGCCGGTGAACGTCCCCGGGCCGACGCCGACCGCGATCCGGTCGAGCTCATCCCAGCCGATGCGCGCGCGCTCGAGGAGATCTACGGCGAGCGGCATCAACCTCGTCGCGTGGCCCGGGCGCTGACCCGGAACCGGGTCCTCGCGGGCTTCGAGCGTGATGCCGTCCGCGCCGCACAGCGCCACCGCGGTGGCGCGGCGTCGCCGTGTCGAGGGCGAGGATCTTCACCGGGCGTCCTCGATCTCCACGCACCGCCGGTCCCCACCGCCGTGCTCGATGCGAACGCGCGCGGCGATCCGGGAGAACCGCGCCACCGTGCCCTGCGCGTCGCGCGGCCACTCCACGAACGCGATCGCGTCCGGCCCCAGGTAGTCGGCGAGCAGCTCCGGGTCCTCCTCCTCGTCGAGGTCGGCGACGCGATAGAGGTCCAGGTGCGATACGGGCACCGGCGCCTCGTAGCGCTGCCCGATCGTGAACGTGGGGCTCGTGACGGGCGCCGCGACGCCAAGCGCCCGGGAGGCGCCGCGCACGAACGTGGTCTTGCCGGCGCCCAGGTCGCCCTCGACGAGGACGACGTCGCCCGCGCTGAGCGTGGCGGCGAGCCGGGCACCGAGCTCCTCCGTCTGCTCGGGACTGGTCGTCTCGTGGCGCCGTCGCATGCGGTGCTCTGAGGGTAGAGCTCCGACGGTCGTGCGACGCGTTCGGTACCGTCATCGCGATGACCGAACCGCGCGCCCGACGAGCACGCGCGGACCGGACGCCTCGGCGCGCTCCGGCAGCGCTACGAGCCCCAGCTCGCCAATCTGCGCGGCTCCGACACGGCCAAGGCGGCCGGGCTGGCCGGCGCGATGGTGGTCAACAACGTGATCGCGCTCGGCTCGACGATCGTGTTCGCCCGGTTGCTCAGCGACTACGGCTCACTGGCCGCGCTCGTCAGCTACTTCCTGATCCTCGCCGTCGCCGGCTACGCGATGCAGGTGGCGACCGCGCGCGAGGCGGTGCTCGGCCATCTCGGCGTCGGCGGCAGCCTGGCGGCCACGGTGCGCAACTGGACCAAGGTCCTGCTCGTGTTCACCGCGCTCATGACCGTGGTCTCGATCCTCGTGCGCCACCCCATCGCCCAAGCGGTGGGCGTCAAGCAGGACTGGGCGGCCGCGCTCGGCATCCCCGCCGGCTGCCTGTACCTGCTGCTCTGCATCATGCGCGGCGTCCTCCAGGGTCTCGGCGACTACAAGGCGGTGGGCATCAGCCTGATCGGCGAGCAGGCCGCCCGACTCGTCGTCGGCGCCGTGCTGGCCGCCGCCGGCCTCGGCGTCACCGGCGCGTACCTCGGAACGCCGCTGTCGTTCGTGGCGATGATGGTCTACTGCGCGATCCCGCTGCGGCGCCACCTCGGGCGCGCCAAGCGCGACGAGCCGCCGGCGCTCGGGCTCGGCGTCCACGTCTACCGCGCCTGGGCTCCGATCGCCGCCCTGGCGGTGATCGCGGTGCTCCAGAACATCGACATCATCGCCGCCAAGCATCGGTTCACGAGCGCGGTGGCGAGCTCGTACAGCGCCACCGGCGTGGCCGCCAAGGTGGTGATCTGGGTGGCCATGGGAGCCGGCTTCTACCTCGTTCCTGAGGTCTCGCGCCGGCGGGCCGCGGGCGAGGACACGCGCCCGGTGCTGGCCAAGGCGCTGGCGATCATTGGCGTGGCCGCCGTGCCCTGCCTGCTGATCTACGGCGCGGCGCCGAGGCTGCTCCTGCGGGTGGCGTTCGGGCCCAAGCGGCTGCTGGCCGTCGATTCGCTGTTGATCCTCGGCGTGGCCTTCACCCTGCTCGCCGCGACGTACCTGGCCGTCCAGTACCTGCTGGCGCTGAAGCGCACCTGGTTCTTGATCGCACTCGGCGCGGTGGCGGTGGCGGAGCCGTTCTTGCTCTCGAGCGCGTCGCGCAAGCCCGCCGGGTTCGCCACCGTGGTGCTCGCGGTCCAGGCCGTGGGCGCGCTGCTCGCGTTCGGGCTCGCGCTGCGACGCGAGCAGCCGCCACCGGCCGCGCCGCCGCCCGCGCGGGACCCCGCCGCCGCCGAGGCGGACCTGGTGCCGGCATCTACGGCGTAAGCCGTCTTCAGAACAGGCCGAGCTGGGCCGCTGCCGGCTCGGGTTCGAGGAGCCGCGGCGGCGCCTCGACGTCCCCGAGCTCCTCGAGCTCGGCTCCGAGCTCGCTCGAGCTCCGGCAGCTCCTCGACCGGCTCCGGCTGCTCGGGCGGCCCGAGCGCCAGCAGGGCGGGGATGCGATGGAAGTCGGCGCGCAGCGTCTCGAGCATCGACGGCGTGTACAGCGCCGCCGCCGGGTGATACAGCGGGTACAGGCGCACGGCGCGAGTGCCGATGATCCGCTCCTCCTCGCGCCCGTGCAGGCGCGAGATGCCCACCGTGTCCTCCCGCAGCAGCTTGGTCGAGAAGTTGCCCAGCGTGCAGATCACGGTCGGCTCGATCAGGTCGACCTGCCGGCGCAGGTAGTCCTGGCAGGCGGCGATCTCGTTGGGGTGGGGATCGCGGTTGTTGGGTGGCCTGCATTTGATCGTGTTGCAGATGAACACGTCGCTCCGCGGCCAGCCCGATCTCGCCGAGCAGCTTGTCGAGCAGCTTCCCGGCCTGCCCGACGAACGGCAGCCCCATCCGGTCCTCGTTGGCCCCGGGCGCCTCACCGATGAACATCAGGTCGGCATCGGCGTTGCCGGCGCCGAACACGACGGTGCTCCGCGTGGTGTGCAGCGGGCAGCGAACGCACCCGCGGGCCTCCTCGTAGACGACCTTCAACGCGTCGCGGCGCTCGGCGGCAGTCCTCACGCCGGCGATGGTAAACCGGGGCGCTGACGGCTCCGGCGCCGATTTCCCGCAACCAGCGAGGTCTCTCCGGCAGAGGCGTGTCGAGTTACGGGAAATATGGGCCCGTTTCTCGACACGCCCCCCGTGTGAGATGGGGCACACGCGGATTCGAGTTGACGCACACGCGGATTCGGGCCCTCGCGCGCGGGTATCCTGGGTGCCGAGGCCGTCACTCGCCCGAGGACGGACCTCGAAGCCAACAGCACCGCAACTTCACCCACCGACCGGTATCTCCGATGCGGGAACTGGAACGGACCCCCTCCCTTCCTTCCGAGGACACCCCTGCCTGCACCCGCCTGGCCATCGTTGGCCGGGGCCGGCTCGGGAACGCGCTGGCCGAGGCGCTCGCCCACGGCCGCTACGAGATCGCCGGGCCGCTCGCGCGCGGAGCGGACGGCGCCGGCGCCGAGGTCGTCCTGCTGTGCGTCCCCGACCGGGAGATCGCGGCCGCCGCGGCGCCGGCTCGCGCCCGGCCGAGTGGTCGGGCACTGCTCGGGAGTCACCCCGCTCGAGGCCCTGACCCCCCACGAGCGCTTCTCGCTGCACCCGCTGATGACGGTGACCGACGGCGTCCCGCCCCGGTTCGCCGACGCCGGCGCGGCGATCGCCGGCAGCACCCCGCGCGCCCTCGAGCTCGCCTCCGAGCTCGCCGGCATCCTCGGCATGCACCCGATCCAGATCGCGGACGAGGACCGCGCCGCCTACCACGCCGCGGCCTCGATCGCATCGAACTTCCTCGTCACGCTCGAGGCGGCGGCCGAGCGCCTGGCGCGTACCGCCGGCGTCGAGCGCGAGCTGCTCGTGCCCCTGGTCCGCGCCACCGTCGAGAACTGGGCCGCGCTCGGCGCGCGCGCCCTGACCGGCCCGGTGGCGCGCGGAGACGAACCGACGGTGGATCTCCAGCGAGCGGCGCTGCACGAACGCGCGCCGGACCTCGTCGGCCTGTTCGACGCGCTCGCGGCCGCGACCCGCGAGCTCGCTCGCGACCCTGAGGCCCAGCCCGCATGAACACCGTGCGCACCGTGGCCGAGTTGCGTGCGGCGCTGCAGCCGGCCCGCCGTGAGTGGCCGCACGATCGGGCTGGTCCCGACGATGGGCGCCTTCCACGAGGGCCACCTGTCGCTGATGCGCCGGGCCCGCGCCGAGTGTGACCTCGCGGTCGTGTCCCTGTTCGTCAACCCGGCCCAGTTCAACGAGGCCGCCGACCTCGATCGCTACCCCCGCGACGAGGAGCGCGACGCGGCACTCGCGCAGGCCGAAGGCGTCGACTACCTGTTCGCCCCGCCCGAAGCCGAGGTGTACCCGGCCGGCTTCGCCACCACCGTGTCGGTCTCCACGCTCACCGACACGCTCGAGGGCGCCGCCCGCGGCCGCGCTCACTTCGACGCCGTCGCCACGGTGGTCACGAAGCTCCTCAACATGGTCGCCCCGGACGTTGCCTACTTCGGCCAGAAGGACGCCCAGCAGGCGCTCGTGATCGAGCAGGTCGTCCGGGACCTCAACATCCCCGTGCGGGTCGCGGTTTGCCCGACCGCACGCGAACCCGACGGACTTGCCCTGTCGAGCCGGAACGCGCGTCTCTCTCCCGGCGAGCGCGCTCGCGCCGCCGCGCTGCATCGCGCCCTGAACGCCATCGACGAGGCCGTGGCCGAAGGCGAGCGTGACCCCGCGAAGGCGCGGACGCCCGCCCTCTCCGAGCTGCGCGCGGCGCAGATCGAACCCGACTACCTGGAGCTCGTCGACCCCCGCACGCTCGCGCCGGTCACCCACATCAACGGCGAGACGCTCGCCGTGGTGGCCGCCCGCGTCGGCGAGACGCGACTCATCGACAACCACACGATCACGGACGGGAGCCGCTGAGGCATGCATCGAACGATGCTCAAATCGAAGATCCACCGGGCGACGGTGACCGACTGCGACCTGCACTACGTCGGCTCGATCACGATCGACCCCGAGCTGCTCGAGGCCGCCGACATCCGCGAGTTCGAGCAGGTCGCCGTGGTCGACGTGGACAACGGCGCGCGCTTTGAGACCTACACGATCGCCGGCGCGCCGGGCTCGGGCGAGATGAAGGTCAACGGCGCCGCCGCCCGCCTCGTGCACCAGGGCGACACGATCATCGTGATCTCCTATGGAATCTACGACGCCCGAGGACCTGGACCACTACACCCCCCGCGTGGTCCACGTCAACCAGACCAACCAAATCATCACCGTCGACGCGCAGGTCGAGACCCTGCTCACGCCGGCCGCCTAGAGAGGACCAGAGCCATGTCCGCAACCCCCCGCACCCCGGTTCCGCACAGCCTCCAGGAGCCGCTGCCCATGACCCTCCCGCGGCTGGCCGAGAAAAAGCGGCTCGGCGAGCCGATCGTGATGATCACCGCCTACGACTATCCCTCGGCCCAGGTGGCCCAGGAGGCGGGCGTCGATGTCGTGCTCGTCGGCGACTCGGGGGCGATGACCGTGCTCGGCTACCCGAGCACCGTCCCGGTCTCGACCGACGAGATGTTGATGCTGGCGAGTGCCGTCCGCCGCGGCCTCCGCACGCCGCTGCTCGTGGGCGATCTCCCGTTCGGCTCCTACGAGGCCTCGGACGAGCAGGCCATCGCCACCGCCCAGCGGTTCGTCAAGGAGGCCGGCTGCGACGCCGTCAAGCTCGAGCGCGGCGGCACGAGCGTGCAGCGCGCCCGCGCGATCGTCGACGCCGGCATCCCGGTGATGGGCCACGTCGGCCTCACGCCGCAGACGGCGACCGCCCTCGGCGGCTACAAGGCCCAGGGCCGCACAGCTGAGAAGGCAGTTCACGTCGCACGTGACGCGCTCGCGCTCGAGCAAGCCGGCTGCTTCTCGATCGTGTTCGAAGCGATCCCGGCCGCGGTCTCGGAGATCGTGGTCGAAAAGCTCGAGGTGCCGGTCATCGGGATCGGCGCCGGGCCCGCCACCGACGGCCAGGTGCTCGTGTTCCACGACCTGCTCGGGATCTACGACGGCCACGCTCCGCGGTTCGCCAAGCGCTTCGGCGAGATCAAGGCCCAGATGGTCGCCGGCGTGGCCGAGTACGCGGCCGAGGTGCGCAGCCGCGCCTTCCCCGCCCCCGAGCACACGTACTCGATCGACGACGAGGAGCTCGCACGTTTCCGCAACACGCTGGAGACGCAGCCGTGAGCGCAGCACGCTGACTGCCGCGACGAATACCATGGGCCGATGCCACGCGTCACCCAGGTATTCGCCTCTCGCGACCGGGTGTACTTCGAGCTGTTCGAGGAAGCCGGCCGGAACATCCTCAAGGCGGCCGAGCTGCTCGACCGGCTCCTGTCCGACTACCCGGAGAACAAGGAGCTGGCCGCCGAGATCCTCGACCTCGAGCACGAAGGCGACCGGATCGTCCACGACATCGTCCACCGCCTCAACCAGACCTTCGTCACCCCGATCGACCGAGAGGACATCCTCGCGCTCGCCTCGGCCCTCGACGACATCGTCGACTACACCGAGGAGGTCGCCGACTATCTCGGCCTGTACCGGATCGAGGCGCCGATGGATCAGGCCATCCGCCTGGCCCACGTGCTCAAGGAAGCCGCCCATCAGATCGCGGAGGCGATTCCCCGCCTGCGCGCGTTCCGAGACATCTCGCACTACACGGTCGAGATCAACCGGCTGGAGAACGAGGGCGACCGGATCGTGCGGGAGGCGGTCGCCTCGCTGTTCGACGGCGGCATCGACCCGATGGTGGTGATCCGCTGGAAGGACGTGTTCGAGCGCCTCGAGGCGGCGATCGACGCCACCGAGCGCGTGGCCAACATCATGGAAGGGATCGTTATTAAGAACTCTTAGGCTCGGGCGTATCGCTATTGGCAACACCCGGGCCGTGATGTAGCTTGCGCGCGTGGAGACGAGGGTGGAGTCCACGGATGGTGGCTTGTCGGTGCGCGGGATCAGCGTCACGTTTGCCGGCATCAAGGCGCTCGAGGATGTCTCGCTCGAGCTCAACAAGGGCGAGGTGCTCGGGGTCATCGGGCCCAACGGCGCGGGCAAGACCACCCTGTTCAACGTCATCTGCGGCTTCGTCAAACCGCTCGCGGGCACGCTCAGCTGGCGCGGCACCTCGCTGAACGCCGTCCGGCCCGACCGCCTCGCCTCACTTGGAATCGCTCGGACGCTCCAGGGGGTGGGCCTGTTCCCGCAGCTGACCGCGCTCGAGAACGTGATGCTCGGCGCGCACCGGTTCCGGCGCGCGAACCTGTTCAGCGCGATGCTCGCGCTGCCCTGGTCAGATATCGACGAGCGCCGGCTCGCCGAACGCGCCCGCGTCGCGCTCGAGCGCCTCGAATGCGAAGACGTGGCCGACCGCCTGCCGCCGACGTTGCCCTACGCGGTCCAGAAGCGGGTGGCGCTGGCGCGGGCGCTGGCGTGCGAGCCCGAGCTGCTTCTGCTCGACGAGCCCGCCGGCGGGCTGGGGGCCAGCGAGATGTCCGACCTGGCCAGGTTGATCGACTCGCTCGGGAACTCGATCGCGGTGCTGCTCGTGGACCACCACATGGACCTCGTCACCTCGGTTTGCGACCGGGTCGTGGTGCTCGACTTCGGGCGGGTCATCGCCGATGGGCCGGCGCCGGCGGTCCGGCAGGACCCGAAGGTGCTCGAGGCCTACCTGGGGCGGGAAGCCGAGGACGCAGCTTCGGAGGGCGCGCCGAGTGCTTGAGATCAATGGGCTGACGACCGACTACGGCCCGGTGCGGGCGGTCAATCAGGTGTCCTTCGAGGTCGCGGAGGGCTCGGTCACCGCCGTGCTCGGGGCCAACGGCGCCGGCAAGACGACGCTGTTGCGGACGATCACCGGACTGGTGCGGCCCTCGGCGGGGACGATTCTGTTCGACGGCCGGGACATCACCGGGCGGCCGGTCGAGGAGATCGTGCGCCGCGGGGTGTCGCTCGTGCCCGAGGGCCGCGGCGTGATCGCCGAGCTCACCGTGGAGGAGAACCTCCGCCTCGGCGGCCTCTGGCGCGGGCGCGAGGCGGCTTCGCTTCAGGAGATCTACGACCTGTTCCCGCGCCTGCGCGAGCGCGACAAGCAGCGCGCTTCGAGCCTCTCGGGGGGTGAGCGCCAGATGCTCTCGATCGGCCGCGCGCTGGTCGGCCGCCCGCGCGCGCTGCTGCTCGACGAGCCCTCGCTCGGCCTCGCCCCGCTGCTCGTCGCGCAGATCATGGGGATGATCCGCCGGCTGGCCGACACGCTCGGCCTGGCCGTGCTGCTGGTGGAGCAGAATGCGCGCAGCGCGCTGTCGATCGCCAACCGCGGGATCGTCCTCGGGCTCGGCAAGGTCGTGGCCGACCACTCGCCAGAGGAGCTCGTGGCCGACGAGCGCCTGCGTCACGCCTACCTCGGGTTCTGATCGCGTGACCAAGTTCATCGACCTGACGCTGAGCGGCATCTCCGACGGGGCCGTCGATGCGGCCGTGGCGCTCGCACTCGTGCTGATCTGGCGCGCGACCCGGATCGTCAACTTCGCCCAGGGCGCGATGCTGATGTTCACCACGTTCATCGCCTCTGCCGTGGTCAGCTCGACCGGCTCCTACTGGGTCGGCTTCTTCGTCGCGCTGCTCGTCGGCCTGCTGCTCGGGGCGATCGTCGAGCGCGTGCTCGTCCGCCCGGTCGAGAACGCGCCGCCGCTGAACGCGGTGATCCTGACCCTCGGCCTATACACCGTGCTCGTCGCGGTGGCGGGCATGATCTGGGGCAACACCCCGCGCTCCTACCCGGCTGCCTTCTCGCTGCGGGGATACCGGGTCGGCCACACGAACCTGGCCTTCGCGCCCAACGACACGTTCATCGTGCTCGTGGTGATCGCGGTGGCGGTGGTGCTCGCGCTGCTGTTCCGGGGCACCTCGCTCGGGCTGCGGATGCGCGCTTCCGCGTTCGAGCCCGAGGTGGCGCGCCTGCTGGGAGTCAGGGTGGGGACGATGCTGACACTGGGCTGGGCGCTCGCCGCGGCGGCGGGCGCGCTGGCCGGCGTGCTCGTCGCCCCGTCGACGTTCGTGGGTCCGAACAACTTCGACCCGATCCTGATCAGCGGCTTCGTCGCCGCCATCCTGGGCGGCCTGGACAGCCCGCCGGGCGCGGTGGTCGGAGGCGTGGTGCTCGGACTCGCACTCTCCTACGTCGCCGGATACGAGGGCTCGGCGCTGGTCCCGCTGGCCGCGCTCGTGATCCTCGTGCTCGTGCTCCTGGTCCGGCCCAACGGGCTGTTCTCTCCGGTCGCGGAGCGGCGGGTATGAGGCTCGTCCGCCGTAGTGCGCCGAAACACGCTGCTGCGCTCGATGCTGCTCGCGGCCCTGGCCGCGCTCATCCTGTTGCTGGTCACCGAGAGCTTCAGCCCGTACAACAACCTGCAGCTGGCCAACGGCACCTACTACTTCGCGGCGCTGGCCGGTCTCACCGTACTGGCCGGCACCAGCGGGCAGATCTCCCTCGGCCACGGCGCGCTGATGGCGGTCGGCGCCTACACCGTCGCGCTTCTGGTCGGCAAGGAGGACTGGTCGGTGGCGCCCGCGCTGGCCGCGGCCACCGCGGCGACCGCGGTCATCGGCGTCCCGGTGGGCGCGGCCGCGAGCCGCCTGCGCGGGCCCTACCTGGCCGGCGCGACGCTCGCCTTCGCCGTGGGCCTCCCCGCGCTCGCCGACAAGTTCCCCGACCACGCTCGGCGGCGAGAACGGCCTGGTGATCAACCCGCCGACGCCGCCGGGCTGGCTCGGCTCCAACTTCCCGCTCGAGCGCTGGGAGGCGTGGATCGGCTGCCTGTGCGCGCTGATCGTGTTCTTCGTGCTCTACAACCTCAACCACAGCGGCGTCGGGCGCGCCTGGCGAGGCGTGCGCGACGACGAGATAGCGGCCTCGCTGTGCGGGCTGCGCACGGGCCGGCTCCAGACGCGTGCGTTCATCGTAAGCGCAGCCTGCGCCGGACTCGGCGGGGGCGTGCTCGCGCTCGTCCTCCAGCTCGCCGCGCCCGGCTCCTTCCAGCTCCAGCTCTCGCTCTTTCTCCTCGCCGGCGTGGTCATCGGCGGCCTCGGCTCGCTGATGGGCGCGATCTGGGGCGCCGCGCTGCTCGTCCTGCTCCCGAACTGGTCCAACGACCTCGGTCACGCGTTCTCGTTCTCGACCAAGGTGTCGGCCAACCTGCCGCTCGCGGATCTACGGCGCCGTGCTGATCCTGGCCATGCTCGTGTGGCCGAGCGGCATCCAGGGCGCGCTGCGTGCCGGCTGCGGGTGGCTGACGGGCCACGCTCAGGGGCGGGCCGGCGCAGGGAGCCCGCCGCGGCTTCGCGGAGGAGCCCTCGCCGGTCGAGAAGCCGCGGGTGGCCTCATGAACGCTGCGGCTCGTCGCCCGCGCTTCTCGCGATGCGGGATGCCCAGGAGCGCCGCTTCGACCTCGCGCAGGCGCGCGTAGTCGCCGCGGATCCCAATCGCGACATCGTTGTACAGGAACGCCTCAGCCAGACGCACGACCGCGTAGGCCAGCGCCTCGGTGTCCGCCGGCGCCTCGTAGCGGCCAGCCTGCACCTCGGCGTCGATCAGCGCCTTCGTGCAGGCCACGGCGCGGGGCTGGACGAGGCCACCGCTCGATGTCAGCAGGCGCATGGCGCTGTCGCGCTCCTGCTCGAGCAGGGTGCGCAGCGCCGTGGAACGGGTCAGGGTGCGGTTGATGCGATCGAACACCTCGAGCATTCCCTGCGCGCCCCGCCGGCGCACCTCGCGCCGCTTGCGCTTGTGGAGCGCCTCCAGCTCGTCGGCGATCACCTGGCCGAGCAGCAGCTCGCGCGAGCCGAACCAGCGGTATATGGTCGCCCGCCCCAGGCCGAGCCGGGCCGCCACCACCGTCAGATCCACGCGCTCGCCGGACAGGTATTGCTCGCGCACGAGCCGCATCACGTCCTCGCGCGAGGCGGTCGCGGGTCGGCCTCGGCGCGCGGCCGGACGCTCTTCACCGCTTGCGACGGTCATCACAAAAAGCCTAGTATTTGAAACACTGAACGGAGGACGTATCGAAATAGGGCTGCACCGAGCATGCTGTCGTGGGGAGCCGTCGGGGGGCGTGCCCCCCGACTGTCCTCAACACACACAACAACCTGGAGGTTCATCCATATGAGGCTTCGCGGCAATCGACTGCTGCGTTACGTCGCACTGCCAGCCGTCGCCGCGCTCACCATCGGCGCCTGTGGCTCATCCAGCAACAGCAGCGGCGGGTCGGGCGGGAGCGGTGGCAGTGGCGGCGCGGGTACCGCGCCGGGGGTCACGGCAACGAGCATCACGTTCGGCACGCACCAGCCCCTGACCGGGCCGGCGGCGCCGGGCTACAGCGAGATCGCCCCGGCGTCCGAGGCGTATTTCAAGTACGTCAACGCCCACGGTGGCGTGTTCGGGCGCAAGATCAACCTGATCATCAAGGACGACGCCTACAACCCGACCAACACAGTGAACGTCGTTCACCAGGAGGTGCTCCAGAGCGACGTGTTCGGCATCTTCGAGGGCCTCGGGACGCCGACTCACACCAAGGTGGTGGGCTTCCTGAACGCGGAGAAGGTCCCGGACATGTTCGTCGCCTCCGGGTGCCCGTGCTGGGACAACGGCTCGACCCAGCCCTACACGTTCGGCTGGCAGCCGAACTACACGATCGAGGGCAAGGTCCTCGGCCAGTACATCAAGCAGCACTTCGCCGGCCAGAAGGTCGCGGTTCTCTATCAGGACGATGACTTCGGACAGGGTGGTCTGGCCGGAATCCAGGACGAGGTGCCGGCGAGCGACATCGTCTCCAAGCAGCCCTATCAGTCCGGGACGACCTCGCTCACGCCGCAGGTGGCGGCGATCGCGCAGTCCAAGGCGAAGATCATGGTCGACTTCACGGTGCCGATCTACACCGCGATCGCCCAGTTGACCTCGTTCAAGATCGGCTACAAGCCCCAGCTCATCGTGTCCAACGTGGGCATCGATCCCACCACCGTGGGCGCGCTGCTGAAGTCGATCTCCAAGGGCGCGGCGTCCGGTGATGCGCTGATCGACGGGGCGATCACGGATGGGTATCTGCCGTCGTTCAGCGACACCGCGAACCCGTGGATCCAGCTGTTCATGAAGGTCCACGCCCAGTACGACGCGAGCGCGCCGTTCGACGGCAACGTCGAGTACGGCATGGCCAACGCCTACACGCTCGTCCAGGCGCTCGAGGCCGCGGGCAAGCACCTGACGCGCCAGGCCCTCGTCAACGCCGTCGAGAACAACGGCGCCAACTGGACCGGCCCCGGGCTCGTGCCCTTCCGCTACAGCAAGACCGAACACGGCGGCTACGGCGGCGTGCAGATGGCGAAGGTCATCGGGACCGGCATCGATGCGTTCGGCCCGGTACTGACCACGCAGCCGACAGCGGGCAGCGCGATCACGCCGTACACGACCCAGCAGCCGGCGCCCCCGGCCAACGGGATCCCGACCAGCTAGACAGAAGCTCTCGACAAGCAGCACCCGGGGCCGGCGTGGACGGCTCCGGGTGCAGCGCCTACTCGTACTCGATCGTCCTCAGTACCCGTGCGGGGGCGCCGGCGGCGATCGAGAACGGCGGGATGCTCTGCGTGACCACCGAGTTGGCGCCGATCACGCACCGCTCACCGATCGTCACGCCCGTGGTCACGACCACGTGGGCGCCGCACCACACGTTGTCGCCGATGTGGGTCGTGCCCTTGGTGGTGAAGCCCTGCCAGGTGATCGGCTGGTCGGGGTCCTCATAGCGGTGCGAGGCGTCGGTGATGAAGCAGCCGTTGGCGAACATGCAGTGGGCGCCGATCTCGACCAGGTTCATCGAGGCCACCATCACGCCGAGGTTGAGGAAAGTGCCCTCGCCGATCCGGATGCGGGCATGGCCGGGGGCGGTCAGCCAGACGCCCGGCTCGAACAGCGTGTTCGCCCCGATCTCGAGGCGCCCCTCGCGCAGGGCGCTGAGGACGTTGCCGTGCACGGGCCAGCGGACGAACGCTCCGCGGCGCATGAACTCGTAGTGAATCCGGGCGCGGTTCCACGGCAGCGAGTTGGCCTCATACCACAGCCACTTCTGCGCCCACAGCCTGAGCGGCGCGCTTGGCCGGTCAGCTGGCAGCGGCGGTGGCCTTGCGGCGCGATCGGGGCCGGCGGGCGGGCGTGGCGCGCCGCGCCTTCGGCGCCGGCAGGAACTCGGCCAGGAACCGTCCGGTGTAGGAGCTCGGCTCCTGGGCGATCTGCTCGGGGGTGCCGGCGGCGATCAGCCGGCCGCCCTCTTCCCCGCCCTCGGGGCCGAGGTCGATCAGCCGGTCGGAGACCTTGATCACGTCCAGGTTGTGCTCGATCACGACGATCGTGTTGCCGGCGGCGACCAGCCGGTCGAGCACCTCGAGCAGGCGCTGGGTGTCGGCGAAGTGCAGACCGGTGGTTGGCTCATCGAGGATGTACAGGGTCCGGCCGGTGGCCACCTTGCACAGCTCGGCGGCGAGTTTCACCCGCTGCGCCTCGCCACCCGACAGCGTCGTGGCCGGCTGGCCGAGCCGCATGTAGCCGAGCCCGACGTCGTTCAGGGTCTCCACCCGCCGGCGGATCTTGGGGATGTGGACGAAGAACTCGAGCGCCTCCTCGATCGGCATCTCGAGCACGTCGGCGATCGTCTTGCCCTTGAAGCGGACCTCGAGCGTCTCGCGGTTGTAGCGCTTGCCGTGACACTGCTCGCAGGGCACGTACACGTCGGGCAGGAAGTGCATCTCGATCTTGATCTGGCCGTCGCCGCGGCACACCTCGCAGCGCCCGCCCTTGACGTTGAACGAGAACCGGCCGGGCTTGTAGCCGCGCGCCCGCGCCTCCTGGGTCTTGGAGAACAGGTCGCGGATCTGGTCGAACAGCCCGATGTAGGTGGCCGGGTTGGAGCGCGGGGTGCGGCCGATCGGCGACTGGTCGACCGAGATGATCTTGTCGAGCTGCTCGAGGCCGGTGATCCGCTTGTGGGCGCCGGCACGCTGGCGCGTCTTGTGCAGCCGGTTGCCGACCGCCTTGTAGAGCACCTCGTTGACGAGCGTCGACTTGCCTGAGCCCGACACGCCCGTGACGCAGCAGAGCACGCCCAGCGGGATGTCGACATCGATCTTCTGCAGGTTGTGCTCCGAGGCGCCCTTGATCGAGACGTAGCCGCTCGGGGTCCGGCGCTTCTTGGGGACGTCGATCCGGCGCGTGCCGGCCAGGTACTGGCCGGTGAGCGAGTCGGGCATCTTGGCGATCTCGGCCGCGGTGCCTTGAGCGACGACGTGCCCGCCGTGCTCGCCGGCCGCCGGGCCCATGTCGACGAGATGGTCGGCGGCGCGCATCGTGCCCTCGTCGTGCTCGACGACCAGGACGGTGTTGCCCAGATCGCGGAGGCGCTCGAGCGTGGCGATCAGCTTCTCGTTGTCGCGCTGGTGCAGCCCGATCGAGGGCTCATCGAGGATGTAGAGGACGCCGACGAGCGAGGAGCCGATCTGGGTGGCCAGCCGGATCCGCTGCGCCTCGCCGCCCGACAGGGTGGCCGCGGCGCGATCCATCGACAGGTAGCCGACGCCGACGTTGTCGAGGAACTGGAGGCGCTCCTGGATCTCGCGCAGGACCAGCCTGGAGATCCGGTAGTCGTGCTCGCTCAGCTCCAGCGCGGTGATCCATTCGAGCGCCCGGCGGGCGGAGAGGGCGGTGAACTTGTGGATCGGCGTGTCGTCGATGAGCACCGCACGCGACTCGGGCTTGAGCCGCGCGCCCTTGCACTCCGGGCACGGCCGGAGCGTCATGTACTCCTCGATCTTCTCCCGCGCCATGTCGGACTCGGTCTCGCGATAGCGGCGCTCGAGGTTGGGGACGATGCCCTCGAACGTGGTCGAGTACGAACGCCGGCGGCCGAACCGGTTGCGGTAGGAGACCTGCACGCGCTCGCCGTTGGTGCCGTACAGGAAGAAGTCCTGCTCGGTCTCAGGGAGCTCCTCCCAGGGAGTCTCGAGATCGACGTCGTAGCGCTCGGAGATCGACTGGATCAACTGCTCGTAGTAGTCGGAGGCGCTCGCCGCCCACGGCGCGATCGCCCCCTCGGCGAGCGACAGCGTCGGGTCGGGAACGACGAGCTCGGGGTCGATCTCCATCTGCGAGCCGAGGCCGGTGCAGCGCGGGCAGGCCCCGTGGGGAGAGTTGAAGGAGAAGATCCGCGGCTCGAGCTCGACGAGGCTGGGCCCGTGGACCGGACAGGCGAACTTCTCGGAGTAGGTCTGGATCTGGCGTGGGCGGGCCGGAATCCACGAGTTCGATCTCCACCAGGCCATCGGCCAGCGCGACCGCGGTCTCGATCGAGTCCGCCAGGCGCTTGCGCAGCTCGCCCTTCATCACGAGCCGATCCACGACCACCGCGATGTCGTGCTTGAACTTCTTGTCGAGCACGATCTCCTCGTCGAGCCGGCGCAGCTCGCCGTCGACCTTGGCCCGGGTGAAGCCCTCGTTTCGCAGCTCCTCGAGCTGCTTGCCGTACTCGCCCTTGCGGCCGCGGACGATCGGGGCCAGAACCATGAAGCGGGTCGACTCCGGCAGCTCCATCACCTGGTCGATGATCTGCTCGGCCGACTGGCCGGTGATCGGCCGGCCGCAGATGTGGCAGTGGGGATGGCCGATCCGCGCCCACAGCAGGCGCAGGTAGTCGTAGATCTCGGTGACCGTGCCGACGGTCGAGCGGGGGTTGCGCGAGGTGGTCTTCTGGTCGATCGAGATCGCCGGCGAGAGGCCCTCGATCGAGTCCACGTCCGGCTTGTCCATCTGCCCGAGGAACTGACGGGCGTAGGCCGACAGCGACTCGACGTAGCGCCGCTGGCCCTCGGCGTAGATCGTGTCGAAGGCGAGCGAGGACTTGCCGGACCCCGACAGGCCGGTGATCACCGTCAGCGACCCACGCGGGATCGCCACCGTGATGTCCTTGAGGTTGTGCTCCCGCGCGCCCGAGACGATCAGCTGATCCACTGGCCCGAGTCTAGTGGATCGAACGGACGTTCGTATCGATGTGAGCGCGCTACGAGCGGGTTTCCGCGGGCTCGAGCCGCGACCCGACTACGCCTCGAACGACGAGTACACGTCGTCGACGAGCCCGCGTAGATCCGAGAGCCTGAAGTTCTCGGCCAGGTAGCGCTCGGTCTCCTCGCGCGGCTTGTGGTCCATGGCCATGTTGAGCGCCACCAGCCGCGCGCTCTCGGAGTCCTGGCTTGGCTACGCCGTCCGCCGCCTCCGCGCCCGGCGCCGGGGGAACGTCCGATGTCGCCTCGCCGAGCACGTCGCCGTGGGGCCGAGCGCCGCGGTCGACCTCGAGCTCGGCGCCGTTGCCGTTGCCGTTGGCGGGTGTGGCCGGGGCGGGCGGAGGCGAGAGCGGGGTCGCCGAGGCCGGTGATGCGGGCTGCGGTGGCGCGGCGGGCTCGGAGCTCGTCGCCGTCGGAGCGCCCGCGGGCTCCGGCACCGCGGCCGGGGACGGCGCGGCCGGGGACGGCGTGGCCGGAGCCGCCTGCTCGGGCTCGAAGCGCGGTCGCGGCGCCACCGCGTCCCGCACCTCATCCAGGTTTCGCTCGAGCAGCTGCAGGTCGGCGCCCAGCCGGTTCGAGCCCGTGCGCAGCGACTCGAACAGCGCGTTCAGCTCGTTCTGCATCGCGTCGAGGCGCTCGAGCATGGTCGAGGTCGACTCGCTGACGTTGCCCACGTACTCGCGGGCCTGGGATGTGGCCTGCTCGCGCGTCGACTGAGCCTCGCTGCTCGCCTCGGCGCGGATGTCGCGTGCCTCGTCCTCGGCCTGGCGCTGGATCTCGGACGCGCTCGTCTCGGCGGCCTCGACGATCGAGCGGACCTGCTCGCTCGCCGCCGCGGCCAGCGAGTCCGAGCGACGGCGGGAGGAGCGCTTGAACTCGTCGAGCTCGTCGGCGAGCGCGGCCAGGTGGGCGTCGACGGCGTCCGGGTCGTACCCCCGGCGGCCGATGGGGAAGTCTTTGCGCTCGATTCTCTGGCGGTCAAGAGCCACGGAACTACCTCCGGGTCAGGGCTGGGCGGCGGCGCCCGCCAGCCTACCGAACGCCCCGGCCGCTCACCGCGTGGGCGCGTATCCCTCGGCTTCCCGCGCGCTCGCCATCCGGCCTCGCTTTTATGCGCGGGGCGCGAGTCGTCCGGCTGCGACCGCCTGATCGAGCGCGCGGCGGAGGTCGCGGATCTCGTCGCGCAGCTTGGCCGCGTACTCGAAGCGCAGCTCCTCGGCGGCGGCCAGCATCTCCTCCTCGAGCTCGACGATCGTCTTCTCGATCTGCTCGGGCGGCATCGCGTCGGTCTGCCGCCGGCGCCGGCGCGAGCGTGGCACCTTCGACTCGGACTGGAGAAACTCGGCGATGTCGGAGATGCCCTTGACGATCGTCTCGGGCGTGATCCCGTGCTCCTCGTTGTAGGCGCGCTGGATGGCGCGCCGGCGGTCGGTCTCGCCGAGCGCGGCGCGCATCGCCGCGGTCTCCTTGTCGGCGTACATCAGCACCCGGCCCTCGACGTTGCGAGCGGCGCGGCCGATCGTCTGGATCAGCGAGGTCTCCCCGCGCAGGAATCCCTCCTTGTCGGCGTCGAGGATCGCGACCAGCGAGACCTCGGGCAGGTCGAGGCCTTCGCGGAGCAGGTTGACGCCGACCAGGATGTCGAACTCGCCCAGCCGGAGCTCGCGGATGATCTGGATCCGCTCGAGCGTGTCGATCTCGGAGTGCAGGTAGCGGACGCGGAAGCCCATCTCGAGCAGGTAGTCGGTCAGGTCCTCGGACATCTTCTTGGTCAGGGTGGTGACGAACGTGCGCTCGTTGCGATCCACCCGGGTCCGGATCTCGTTCATCAGGTCGTCGATCTGGTTGCGGGTCTCCCGGACCTCGATCTCGGGATCGATGATCCCGGTCGGGCGGACGATCTGCTCGACGATCCGGGGCGAATGGCTGCGCTCGTACTCGCCGGGCGTGGCGCGACACGAACACGAGCTGCGGCGTGATCGAGAGGAACTCCTGGAAGGTCTGCGGGCGGTTGTCCATCGCGCTCGGGAGCCGGAAGCCGAACTCGACCAGCGTCTGCTTGCGTGAGCGGTCGCCCTCGTACATGCCGCCGATCTGGGGCACGGTCTGGTGGGACTCGTCGATGAAGCAGACGAAGTCCTCGGGGAAGTAGTCGAGCAGGCAGTAGGGCCTCGACCCCGGCGCGCGCCCATCGAGGATGCGCGAGTAGTTCTCGATCCCCGAGCAGAAGCCGAGCTCGCGCAGCATCTCCATGTCGTACTGGGTGCGCTGGCGCAGGCGGTGGGATTCGAGCAGCTTGCCCTGCGCCTCGAGCTCGGCGCATCGCGCGTTCAGCTCGCGCCCGATCTCCGCCACCGCGTCCTCGATCATCCCCTCGCGCACGTTGTAGTGGGAGGCCGGCCAGATCCCCACGTGCTCGAGGTCGTCCTCGATCAGCTCGCCGGTGAGCGGATCGAAGTGCTGGAGGTGCTCGACCTCGTCACCGAACAGGACGATCCGGTAGGCGGTCTCGGCGTAGGCGGGGAAGATCTCGAGCGTCTCGCCCCGGACGCGGAAGGTGCCGCGGGACAGCGCGGTGTCGTTGCGCGAGTACTGAATCGAGACGAGCTTGCGCAGCAGCGCGTCGCGGTCGATGAACTCGCCCTTGCGCAGCGTCTGGAGGTTCTCGTCGTAGGTCTGCGGCGAGCCCAGGCCGTAGATGCAGGACACGCTGGCCACGATCACCACGTCGCGCCGGGCGAACAGTGCGGCGGTGGCGGAGTGGCGGAGCCGGTCGATCTCCTGGTTGATCGCCGAGTCCTTCTCGATGTACAGGTCCTTGCTCGGGACGTAGGCCTCGGGCTGGTAGTAGTCGTAGTAGGAGACGAAGTACTCGACCGCGTTGCGCGGGAAGTAGGTGCGGAACTCGTTGCAGAGCTGCGCCGCCAGCGTCTTGTTGTGCGCGATCACCAGCGCGGGCTTCTGCACGGCCTCGATCGTGGCCGCCATCGTCATCGTCTTGCCCGTGCCGGTGGCGCCGAGCAGCGTCAGGTAGCGCTCGCCGGCGTTGATCCCCTCGGCCAGGCCGGCGATCGCACCGGGCTGATCGGCGGTCGGGCTGTAGGCGGCGTCGAGTTCGAACTGGGGCATCGGAGGGACCTTTTAGCGTAGCGGCGGGGGCGGACGGAACCGCAGCGGCGGAGCGGCGGTGCGACTGGCCGGTTGCATCGACGCGGCACTCGGTCCGACGGTCGAACCGCGCGACTTCGCAACTTTCGCACGCTGCTGCGTTTACGGATGGCCCGACGGTACGCCACGATCACATCTCCACAGAGAGGGGAAGTGTTGTCGAAGCGAGGTACTCCTGCACCGCGGTGCGTCGCCGTGCGCCGTCGCGTCGCCGGCGTCCTCGGTCGGCCATCGATGGCATCGCGGCGCCACCAAGACGCTGTACGTCGCGAGAAGGGCAGCAACGCGAATCCGTGCACCGCAGACGGCTCCGTGCTCGACGATCAAGCTTGCGGTCGCCAAGGCCAGGCGGGGCGACACGATCATCGTTGAGAAGGGCACGTACTCGCAGTACGTGATCCATCAGCGAAGGACATCAGCGTCATCGGCGTCGGCGGGCCCGTCGTTGACCTCAAGGGCCGCGCAACAACGGCTTCGTACATCCGCGGCCGAAGGCCGCCGGGGCCGCGGTCAGCGGCTTCACCGTGAAGGGCGCGACGTTCGAGGGCATCGTCGTCGAGAAGACCTCGCACGTCAAGATCTCGAACAACGTCGTCACGAACAACGACCGGGACGCAAGTTCGCGAAGGCGCCGACCGGCGAGTGCGCTCCGCCGCCGGTAGCACGTCCCCGGTGACTGCGGCGAGGGAATCCACCTGATGGCGCGTGACGCACTCGCTGGTCAGCGGCAACATGGTCGACGCACAACGCCGGCGGGACTACCTACGACTCGCCGCGACGAAGCGCGGCCCCACCGCCCACAACCTGATCTCGCACAACACGCGCGATCGAGCAACGTGCTCGACTGCGGGATCACGCTGGCCGGGCACAGCGCCGAAGGCGGCCGCCGGCGGCAAGCCGCAGCCCAAGATCGCCGGCATCTACGGCAACACGATCATCGACAACGTGGCCAACGGCAACGGCACCAAGGGCGAGGGCGGCGGGCATCCTGCTGGCCGGCGGCGCGCCCGGGCGCGGCCGTCTACGACAACCTGATCGAGGGCAACACGGCCAACGGCAACGGCCTGCGCCGGCGTCACGATCCACAGCCACGCACGGGCCCACGGCTCCGGCCGCGGACATGAACGGCAACAAGATCATCAACAACAAGCTGAGCCACGACGGGTCGCGGACATCCGTCCGAGGCCGAGTTCGGCGACCGATTCGCCAAGGGCACCACCGTGGGGATCCTGGTCGGAAGCGACGTCGCGAAGCTGAAGGGCATCGTGATCACCGGCAACACGATCAGCAACTGCCACTTCGGGATCTACGACCAAGAACGACGCGAACAAGGTCAGCCCGAAGAAGAACACGTTCCACAACGTGGCGGTCAAGGTCAAGCAGACCTGACGCCGTCACAGTCCTGAGGCTGCTCCGAGGGCGTCGCTTCGGCGGCGCCCTCGGCGTCAGTCTCTAGTCGTAACCCAGCTGAGCCGCGTACTTCTGGCGGTACTCCACTTGCGCGTGCAGGACCCGCGTCACGTAGTCGCGCGTCTCGGGAAACGGGATGTGCGTCGATGGCCAGGGCGTCCCCGCGCGCCCGCGCGGACGCCGCCCATCTGTCGACGTTGGCGATTCCGCCGTTGTAGGCGGCGAGCGCCAGCACCTCGTTGCCGTCGTAGTGATCGAGCAGGTAGCGCAGGTAGTAGGAGCCGTAGGCGATGTTGACCTGGGGGGTGTTGAGATCGGCGGTCGTGAACGTGCTCGCGCCCGAGCGGTGCGCGAGGTAGGCCGCGGTCGCCGGCATGATCTGCATCGGCCCGAGCGCGCCGGCCGACGAGGAGCGCGGGTCGAACTTGGTCTCGGCGTAGATGACGGCGGCGATCAGCGCCGGGTCGAGGTGCTTCTCGGCTGCCTGCTGGCGGATCACGCTCGAGTAGGCGAGCGGGAGCGTCAGGTCGTTGACCGCCTTGCGCGCCAGCGGCAGGGCGAGGACCACGCCGGTGAGGACCGCCGCGAGGACGACCAGCGCCACCAGCCGGCGCCGGCGGGCCGCGCGGCGCCGCGCCGCGCTCCGGCGGACGGCCTGACTGCGGGTGGCCACTCCACTGGTCACGGGCCCAGCATCTCAAGGATCGAGGACAACTTGGACTCGAGTTGCTCGACCGAGCCGTCGTTGACCACCGCGTACGTCGCTCGCTGCGCCTTTTCCTCCTGGGAGAGGTGGCGGGCCGAGCGCGCCTCGAGCGCCTGATGTCCGCGCGAGCCCGCGCGCGATAGCCCGGACGTCCTCGTCGGCCACGACCGCGATCGTGGCGTCGAACGCGTCGTCCATGCCCGATTCGAACAGCAACGGCACCTCGACCACGGCGGCTCGCGGAGGCTCCGGCGCGCGATCGAGCTCCTCGCGCCAGCGCCTCATCCGCTCTCCCACCCGCGGCCACAGCATCCCCTCGAGCCAGGCCCGGTCCTCGTCGGTGGCGAAGGCGCGCTTGGCCACCGCCCCCCGGTCGACCGCGCCGTCCGACAGGACCGCGGGCCCGAAGCGCTCGACCACGGCGTCGCGGACCGGCGGGTCGTCATAGAGCTCGTGCACCACCCGGTCGCTCGAGAGCACGGCCGCGCCGAGGCGCTCCAGCGCGTCGAGCGCGGTCGACTTGCCGGCGGCGATCCCGCCGGTGAGCCCGATGAAGGGGACCACGAGACGCTGATACGGGTGCGCCGGGGTGGCGCGTTCAGGCGGCCGGCGCCTCGGGCGACTCGCGCGGGCGGAGCGTCCGGCTCCGCCTCCTCGGTGGCGGCGCTGACCTCGGTGGCGCCGCTCGCGTCCTCGGCCGGGATCGACTCCTCGGCGGCGTCGGCCTCGGGGGCGGCGGCCTCCGGGACGGCGGTCTCGGTGGCCGTCCCGGCCTCCGGGGCGCCGTCGGCCTCGGTCGCGCCGGCCTCGGTCGCGCCGGGGGCGTCGGCCTCGGGAGCCGTCCCGGCCTCCGGGGCGCCGTCGGCCTCGGGGCCGGCGGCCTCGGCAGTCTCGGCCTCGGCGGCGGGGCTCTCGTCCGCGCCATCCTCCGGCGCGTCGGCGCGTCCGGCGCTGCCGCGCCGGCGCCGGCGGGCGCGAATACGTCCTCGGACAGGCCCAGCTCGGGGACGTCGTCCAGATCCGTGCCCTCCGCGGGCGGGGTGATCGGCCGCACGGGCAGAACCTGACCCTCGACGCGCTTGATCGACAGCGACAGCCGGCGGCGCTCGGAGTCGATCTCGAGGATCTTCACGCGCACCGGGTCGCCGGGCTGGATGATCTCGCGCGGGTTCTCGACGTGGTGCTGGGCGAGCTCGGAGATGTGGACGAGGCCCTCGACGCCGTCGAGGATCTCGACGAACGCGCCGAACGTGACCACCTTGGTCGCCGTGCCCTCGAGCTCGTCACCGATGTTGTACGTGTCGACGACGCGCTGCCACGGATCCTCCTGGGTCTGCTTGAGCCCCAGGGAGATGCGCTGGCGGTCGCGGTCGATGTCGAGCACCTTGACGGTGACCTTGTCACCGATCGAGAGGATCTCGCTCGGGTGGTTGACGTGCGACCAGGAAAGCTCGGAGATGTGAATCAGCCCGTCGATCCCCTCGAGGTCCACGAACGCGCCGAAGTCGACGATGTTGGAGATCGTGCCCTCGACCACCTGACCGGGCTGGAGCCGGTCGAGGATCCGCTCGCGGTCCTCCTTGCGCTGCTCCTCCAGGACCGCGCGGCGCGAGAGCACGACGTTGTTGCGCGAACGGTTGAGCTCGATCACCTTGCACTCGATCGTCTCGCCCATGTACTCGTCGAGGTTCGGCACACGGCGGATGTCGACCAGCGAGGCGGGCAGGAAGCCGCGGACGCCGAGGTCGATGATCAGGCCGCCCTTGACGACCTCGATCACGGTGCCGTGCACGGGCTCGCCGGAGTCGGCGGCGCCCTCGATCCGGCGCCACGCCTTCTCGAACCGGGCGCGCTTCTTGGACAGGATCAGGCGGCCGTCCTGGTCCTCCTTGGTGAGGACGAGCGCGTCGACCTCCTCGCCGAGCGAGACCTCCTCGCCGGGGTCGACCGACTTGCGGATCGACAGCTCACCCGCGGGGATGACCCCTTCGGACTTGTAGCCGATGTCGACGAGGACCTCGTCGTTGTCGATGCGAACGACGTGCCCGGTGACGACGTCGCCCTCCTGGAACGGGTGGAGGGTGGCGTCGTAATTCGGGACAATGCGACCGTCGATCTCGAGCAGGAGGCCGTTGGACCCCTCGACTACTTTCGCGTTCGGCAGGTCGGCGGGTGGGGACAGAGTCGTGGTCGAAGACATACCTCCCGGCTCAGGATAGCCGTATGGCTCGCGGAGAGGGCGCCCGTATCATCAAACGCTAATGCCGCGGAGAGCCACCAAGCGCGGGGATGAGCGCACCCCGCTGCGACCGCGACTGCGACGTCCTGATCTGCGGCGCGAGCTTCGCCGGCCTGGCGGTGGCGCGGGAGCTGGCGGGCAGCGGCGCCGACGTGCTCGTGATCGACCGCTACGAGATCGGTGAGCGTCAGACGTCGGCATGCGGAATCCCAACCGGCTGGCTGACCGCACTCGACCTGCAGGAATCCTTGCGCCAGACGTTCGACGAGCTCGTCATCCACACGCCGCACACCACCGTCCGCTACGGGCTCCCGTGGACGTTCTCGACCTTCGACTACCGCACGCTGTGCGAGGCGCTGGCGGCGCAGGGCTCGTTCGACTTCGAGACGGCCAAGGTCGACGGTCGTACGGGCGACACGGTGCACACCGACCGGGGGGACATCCGATCTCCGCTGATCGTCGACGGCCTCGGGTGGCGCCGCGTGCTCGGCGCCGGCGCGAACATCCAGCCCCCCGACGCGCTGCTCTCGCGCGGGCTCGAGGTTCATCCGCACGCGTCCGGGCGCGAGATGGAGATCTGGATCGATCGTTCCTACGTCCCCGCCGGCTACGGCTGGAGCTTCCCCGCCGGCGAGGAGGTGCGGATCGGCGTCGGCTCCTTCGACCCCCGCTTCCACGTGCGCGATCCGACCGTCAAGCTCGCCACCGACCTCTCGCAAGCCGCCGTCCGCTACCAGGGCAACTGGATCCCCCACGCCCTGCGCGACGCCACCGAGGACGGCATCTTCTTCACCGGCGACTCCGCCGGGCATTGCCTCCCGCTCACCGCCGAGGGGATCCGGACCGCGCTCTACTTCGGGATCGCGTGCGGGCGCGAGCTACGCGCGGTGGTCGAGGGTCGCCAGAGCCGGGCGACCGCCCTCCAGCGCTACCACGCGTTCTCCGCCGGCCACGCCCTGCCCTTCCGCTGGATGCTCCGGGTCCAGCGCCTGATCCCGCGGGTGGCGCCGCCGCGTGCTGGCAACCGGCCTCAAGGGCGCATGCAGGCCCAGCGCTTCATCGACTGGTCCTTCGGCCACTACCTCGAGGTCGCCCACCCGCGCTTCGTCGGCCAGGCGCCGGCGCCGGCCTTCGCGTCTGTTTGATCGATCCTGGGTCCCTGAGACCTAAGATCGATCACGTGACGCGACCCACGCGCACCGCGAATCAGGTGACGCGAAGCACGCGCACCGCGAACCCCCAGTTGCCCCAACTGTCGGTGACGCGCACCACGACCCGGTAGCGCCCCGCTCGCCGCCACACGTGCGACGCCCGGGGGCGCCGCGAGCCGAACGACCACAGCCACGCCACGATTCGGCGCCCGGCCGCCGCCGACGCCCGCGCCGCGAACGCAGCCCGCCGGCCCGCTCGCACCCGCCGCGGACCGCTCACCGACACGCGGTCCGCCGCCGCCCGCGCCGCGCAGCGTCCACTCGCGTCGCTCCACAGCTCCTGCAACCAGTAGTGGCCGCCGTCGATCACCTCGTCCCAGGCCCCGCCGCCGGCGCCACCGAGCCTGCGCCCGAAGTTCGACAGGCACAGATCGGCGATCTCCTCCCCGTCGGAGGCGCTCCACGCGTCGCCCTCGGGGTCGGTGACGATCTCGGCCTGCTCGTGGGTCAGCGTCGAGAGCGCTGGGTCGGCGGCGCTGCCGTTGGGGCGCGGGTTCCCGGATTGGCAGTGTCCCGACACTGCGTTGTACGGGATCACCGCATACGGAATCCCGTTGCCGGTCACCAGGTGGTAGCCGCAGTAGCCGTTGTCCGGGCCACCCAGCGCGCAGCTCGACGAGCTCGAGTCCAGGCACGTCCCGAACCCGTCGGGCAGGACCAGGAAGTAGATGTCCCGCGGCCCGCGCGGGAGCCGCTCGGCGGCGACCACGTGCTCGATCTCTGACTGGAGTTGGGCGTCGGTGAGGCACACCCGCCAGGGCGGCGCGCTCGAGGGCTCGTGGCAGCCGTTCGCGGGCAGTGGATCTCCGTCCACCACGCCGCCCAGGAACTGAGACGCGTACACGGCCCGGCCGCCCCGGTCCCCGTATTGCCCGGTCAGCCCGTAAACGTTCCCCGGGCTGTGACTGGCCGCCGCCACCCGCGCCAGGAACGCGTCGATGACCGCGAGGTAGCCCGAGTCGAACGCCAGCCCCGACCCCGACGGGGCCCAGAAGATGACATGGCCGCGGCTCGAATGGAGCACCCGGCCGCCGTGCCAGTCGACCCGCGCCCGCGCCGCCCCGGCCGCCGGAACCGCTCGAACCGCCACAGCCGCCGGCGCCCCCGTGGGCACGTCGCGCTCGACGAGGACCTTCGACGCGGCGGCGCGGCGGATGCGAGCACGATCGCCGCCGCGATGGCCAGGAGCACCCTCACTTGGCCGCCAGCCAATCCGCCCCCACCCCGGCCTCGACCGCGAGCGGAGGGTCCATCTCGAACGCGCCCGCCATCTCCCGCTCGGCCAGCGCGCGGACCTCCGGAGCCTCCACCGCCGGCCCCTCGAACAGCAGCTCGTCGTGGATCTGCAGGATCATCCGCGTCCGCAGACCGGCCTGCTTCAACGCCGCGTCACACCGCACCATCGCCACCTTCATGATGTCCGCCGCGGTGCCCTGGATCACCATGTTGACCGCGAAGCGCTCCCCCTGCCGGCGCATCTCCCAGCGCCGCGCCCGCAGCTCTGGTACCTGGCGCCGGCGCCCGAACAGCGTCGAGACGTATCCGTGCTCGGTCCCTTGCTCGATCGTCTCCGAGATCCACCGCGCCACGGCGGGGAACCCGGCCAGGTAGCGCTGGATGAACTCATCGGCCTCCTCCTGGGGGATGTCGAGGCGGTCGGCCATCCCCCATGCCGACAGCCCATAGACGATGCCGTAGTTGATCATCTTCGCCTTGGAGCGCATGCCCGGGTCGATCTGCTCCGGTGTCACCCCGAACACGCGGCAGGCCGTCGCGGTGTGCACGTCCTCTCCCGCCACGAAGATCTCCTTGAGCGCATCCTCGCCGGCGATGTGCGCCAGCAGCCGCAGCTCCACCTGCGAGTAGTCGGCGGACACGAGCAGATCCCCCGGCTCGGCCACGAAGCAGGCCCGGATCTCCCGCCCCAGTGGCGTCCGGATCGGGATGTTCTGCAGGTTGGGGTTGTTGGACGACAGCCGGCCCGTGGTGGCCGCGGTCTGGTTGAACGTGGTGTGGATCCGCCCGTCGCCGGCGATCAGCGCCGGCAGGGCGTCCAGGTAGGTCTTGGCCAGCTGGTTGAGCTCGCGCCAGCGCTCGATCTTCTCGATCACCGGGTGCTCGTGGCGGATCGCCTGCAGGACCCGCGCGTCGGTCGAGTAGCCGGTCTTGCCGCGGCGCTTGCGCGACAGTCCGAGCGTCCCGAACAGCACCTCCTCGAGCTGCTTGGGCGAGCCCAGCGTGAACTCCACTCCGCACATGTCGAAGATCTCGCGCTCCAGGGCATCGGCCTCCGCCTTGACGCGCTCGGAGATGTCCCGCAGCCGCGCCGTGTCGAGCTTCGAGCCGACCTTCTCCATCTCACGCAGCACCCGGATCAGCGGCAGCTCGACCTCCTCGAGCAGCCAGGTCAGCCCCCGTCCCCGGATCTGCTCGCGCTGCCACGCCGCCAGCGCCCCCACCAGCAGCGCGTCGACCGCCGCCTCGTCCTCGACGCCCACCGTCGCGAACCCCCGATCGGCCGCCAGCTCGCGCAGCGGATAGGCGCGCGCGGCGGGCTCGAGCAGGTAGGCGGCGACCTCGGTGTCGTGGACCAGGCGCGTCGGCACCTCCCCCAGCGACTTGGCGTCGTGGGCGACGACGGGGCGCTCGCCCAGCGCCGCCACCACGTCCTCGGGCCTTCCCCCTCCCCCGGCCAGAACCTCGGCCGCGCCCGGGTACACCGCCCACGTCCACGCGCCGTCGGCCGCGAACAGCGCTCCGTCCGGCGTCGCCGGCGCCCGCGCGGCCAGCGCCACCTCCGAGCCGGCAGGCAGCCGGCGCAGAGCGTCGAGGCCGGTCCGGCGCAGGCGCGCGGTCAGCTCCTGCTCGCCCGCCGGGGCGGGTGCCGCGGCGTCCGCCGATCCGAGCGCCTCCTCGAGCCGCCGGAGCGGCTCGCGCAGCTCGTAGGTGCGGAACACCTCGCGCAGGCGCGAGCGGTCCGGCTCGCGCGCGACGAACTCGGCCAGGTCGAGCTCGAGCGGGATGTCGCGCTTTGCCGTGGCCAGCTCCTTGGACACCCGCGCGGCGTCGGCGTGCACGGTCAGGTTCTGCTTGCGCTTGGCGCCCGAGACCTCATCCACCCGCTCGAGCACCGCCTCCAGGGACCCGAACCGCTGGAGCAGCTCGGCCGCGGTCTTGTCCCCGATCCCGGGGACGCCGGGGATGTTGTCGCTCGTGTCGCCCTTGAGCCCGATGAAGTCGGGGACGAGCTCTGGGGCGATCCCGTAGCGGTCGATGACGCCCTGCCGGTCGTACACGCGCGTGTCGGTGATCCCCCGTGAGGTCGTCATGATCCTCACGCCGTCGTCCACCAGCTGGTACGCGTCCCGATCGCCTGTCACCACCATCACCGGGATCGGCGGGTCCGCCGCCCGCGCCCGCTCCACGATCGACGCGATCACGTCGTCGGCCTCGTAGCCCTCCACCCGCAGGTTGCCGTACCCGAACGCGTCGACGAGCGGCTCGAACGCCGGCCACTGCTCCTTGAGCAGGTCCGGCCGCGTCGTCCGCTGTGCCTTGTACTCGGTGTAGAGCTCCTTGCGTCCCGACCAGCCCGCGTCCCACACGACCACCGTCGCCTTCGGGCCGTAGTCGGTGAGGATCTTGACCAGCATCGAGGCGAACCCGAAGATCGCGTTCGTCGGCACCCCGGTCGAGGTGGCGATCGACTCGGGCAGCGCGAAGAACGCGCGGTAGGCGAGGCTGTTGCCGTCGATCAGGAAAAGCTCGTCGGGCATGGTTGTGGCAGGCTATCTGGCGGGATGCCGCCCACACCGAGTGCCCAGTTCAGCCTCACCCTGCGTGTGCAGATCGCCCACCAGCCCGGGATGCTGGGGAAGGTCGCCTCGGCGATCGGCGCCGCCGGCGGGACGATCGGCGCAATCGACCTGGTCGCGATCGACGGACCGAACACGATCCGCGACATCACCGTCGAGACCGCCGCCGCCGGCGATTGGCCGTCGCTGACCGACGCGATCGACGGCGTCGACGGCGCGCACGTGCTCGAGGCGATCGACCGCACGTTCATGATGCATGCCGGCGGCAAGATCGAGGTGCGCTCGAAGACCCCGCTGGCGACGCGCGAGGAGCTCTCGATGGCCTACACCCCAGGCGTCGCCCGCGTCTCGAGCGCGATCCACCGTGATCCCGAGCTTGCGTTCGAGTACACGATCAAGCAGGGGACGGTGGCGGTGGTGTCGGACGGCACCGCGGTCCTCGGGCTCGGCGACATCGGCCCTCGCGCTGCGATGCCCGTGATGGAGGGCAAGGCGATGCTGTTCAAGGAGTTCGCCGGCGTCGACGCCTTCCCGATCTGCCTCGACACGAAGGACCCGGACGAGATCGTGTCCGTGGTCAAGGCGATCGCGCCCGGTTTCGGCGGGATCAACCTCGAGGACATCTCGGCGCCGCGGTGCTTCGAGATCGAGGAGCGGCTGAAGGCCGAGCTCGACATCCCCGTGTTCCACGACGACCAGCACGGGACCGCGGTTGTCGTGCTCGCGGCGCTGATCAACGCCGCCGCGCTGACCGGCCGCCGGATCGAGGACACCCGGGCGGTGATCGTGGGGCTGGGCGCCGCGGGCGTGGCCGTAACGCGGATCCTGCTCGGCGCCGGCGTCGGCCATATCGTCTGCTGCGACTCGCGCGGGGCGGTGCACACCGACCGCCCCGACTACCTCGACGGCACGATGCCGGCGGCCAAGCGTGCGCTCGCGCAGGCGACCAATCCCGATCGCCGCTCCGGGCCGCCCGCCGAGATGCTCGACGGCGCTGACCTGCTGGTCGGGGTATCGGGCGCCCGCGCCATTCCCGCCGCGGCGCTCGGGCGCATGAATCCCGACCCGCTGGTGTTCGTGATGGCCAACCCCGATCCCGAGATCGCGCCCGAGGAGGCCGCCCGTTACGCCCGTGTTCTCGCCACCGGCCGCTCGGACTATCCCAACCAGATCAACAACGTCCTGTGCTTCCCGGGCATCTTCCGCGGCGCGCTCGACGTTCGCGCCACCCAGATCACCGAGCCGATGAAGATGGCGGCGGCGCACGCGATCGCCGGCATCGTCGGCCCTGACGAGCTGCGTGAGGACTACATCGTGCCCTCGGTGTTCAACCGCGAGGTGGTGGCGGCCGTGGCGGCGGCGGTGGCGCAGGAGGCCCGGCGCGAGGAAAAGCCGCGCCGGCCCGCCCCCGTTCTCGTCGTGTAGGACCCGCTTTGGCCGTCCGAGGCGGCCGCCACACTGCCCGGCGTGACCGGCGACGCCTTCTGGGCGTGCATCCCCGCGATGCTCCTGGCCGCCGCGGCGATCCCGCGGCGGGGCGGCTCGATCGCCGCCGCCACCGTGCTCCTGCTCGCGGCCGGCGTGCCGGTGTTCGCGGCTGCCGGCCGCCACCCGCCGCTGGCGCTTGCGCTCCTCGTCCCGGCGGCCAGCGTGGCGATCCTGATCGCGATGCGGGAGCGGCTGCGCCGCGAGCGTGATGCGCTACGCGTGACCGCCCTTCGCGATCCGCTCACCGGCGTGGCCAACCGGCGCTCCCTGCTCGAGCGCGTCGAGTACGAGATCGCCCGGCACACGCGCTCCGGCGGCAGCTTCTGCCTGCTGATGCTCGACCTCGATGGGTTCAAGCTGCTCAACGACCGCTTCGGGCACGCCGCAGGTGACGACCTGCTGCGCGACGTCGCCGCGGCGCTCGAGCGGGCCATGCGCGATCAGGATACGGTGGCGCGCCTCGGCGGCGACGAGTTCTGCGTGCTGGCGCCGGAGACCGACGCGGCCGAGCGGCTGACCAGCCGCTCGATGGCCGCGGTCGGCCGCGTGACCGCAGGGATCGAGGTCCTCGGCGCGAGCGCCGGCGTCGCCGTCTTTCCCGAAGACGGGACGACGATCGAGAGCCTGCTCGACCGTGCCGACCAGCGTCTGCTCGAGCTCAAGCGCCGGCGGCAGCGCGCGCGTCCCGCGCGCCAGCGCCGCCTAGGTCAGGACATCGCCCCTGCCGCATCGACGGTCTTGTAGAACACCGGGTCGCCGCTCGGGCCGACCTTGTACAGGCCGTAGGACTTGAGCGTGGTGTCGCCGTTGGCGTCGAACCCGTAGGTGCCGAGCACCGAGGTGCGGTCGCGGACCGCGAACAGCGCCTTCAGCACCGCGACCTTGTTGTCGCCGGAGCGGCCGAGGCCGGCGATCGTGTCGAGCCCGAGCTTCATCGCCTCGTAGCCGTAGATCGCGTAGGGGTCCGGATTGCCGTCGCCGTACCTGGCCTTGTAGGCCGCGAGGAACTGCCTGCCGCCGGGATAGGAGGTCAGGCTGAGCGTTGGCATCGTGCACTCGATCAGCGGATCGATCGCGGCGCTCACGCCCCCTAGGCGCGGGTCCGTCCAGGCGCCGACGCACATCTGGTCGGGGCCGAACAGCTTGGCCTTCGGCAGCGCGTGGTTGACGGCCTCGGTCAGCGGGACCGCGGCACTGGGCGCGTCGCCGGCGAAGAAGAAGCAGTCGGCGCCCTGCGCCTTGAGCCCGTGCGCGTACGCCTGCAGGTTCGTGTTGTCGAGGTCGATCGTCGTGGTGCTGGCGAACGTCACCCCGTAGCCGCCCTTCTCGGCCTGGAGCAGCGCTGCGAAACCGGTGCCGTACGGATCGGCCTCGTCGGCCAGCGCCACCTTGCGGCAGCCCGCCTGCTTCATCGCGATCAGGTCGGCAGCCGCCTGAACAGAGTCGATCGGGACGATCCGCAGGAACGTCCGCTCGCCGCCGGGCCAGTACTTCCTGGGCTCGCCGGAGGCGCTGCCCGGCAGGTTCGTGGTCAGCCCGACGTACGTGCTGGCGGGACTGACCTGCGGGACCTTCGCCTGGTTGAGGATCTGGATCGAGATCTCGCTCGCCACCGAGCTGAACTCGCCCACGTAGTAGACGGCCTTAGGGTCCTCGGCGGCCTGCCGGGCGTTGGCCGCCGTCTCACCCGGGTCCCAGTCGCTGTCCCCCGCGGTCGAGTCGATCAGTGAGCGGTAGTAGACGTTCCACCTGCCGGCGCGGTCTCGCGCCTGCGCCAGCGCGAGCTCGATTCCGTTGACGATCGCCTCCGCCTGCGGCGCGAGGGCGCCCTGGAGCGGGAGGCTCGAGTAGATGTCGACGGTCCGGCTTTCGAGGTTGACCGGGTTCGTGTCCGTGCGGCTGGCGCCCGTCGTGCTGCCCGCCCCGCAGGCGACCACAGCCAATGCGGCTGCGAGACCCAGGCAACCCGTCACCGCCTTCCCGACCGAGCGCATACGCCTCCTGAACGCTTCAACCCGAGTCTCCGGTGCCCGGGGCGCTGAGCGTAGTGCCGGTCGGGGACGGCCGCGCGCGACCCTAACCCAACGTCAACGCCTCAAGTCCGGATCGGCCCTGAGGAACTGCAGGGCGCCATTGCTGACGCCATAGGCGCCGTAGCTGCGCAGCGTGGTGTCGCCGCCTGAGTCGATGCTGTAGCGGCCGAGCGCACCCCGGCGGTTGCGCGTGGCGAACAGGGCGCGCAGCACCCGCGCGCGACTGGCGTGGTGGTGTCCGTTCCCGGTCGCCCGCGCGATGGCGTCCAGCAGCACGCTCATCGCCTCGTACCCGAGCACGGCATCCGGTTGCGGCGGGCCGAAGCGCCGCTCGTAGGCTGCGAGGAAGGCGCGATCGCCAGGCGGGGAGGCGGTCAGCATGATGCGGCCGTCGAGCGCGGATGGAATCCCGCCGCGGGCCGGGTCGATGTAGCTGGCCTCGGCCAGTCCCGCGGTCCCGAACAGGAGCGCATTCGGCAGCGCTGCCGCCACCTGCTCGGTCAGGGGCACCGTGCCCGTCTCGCCGGCCGCGCTGATCAGGACGCAGTCGGCGCCGGACTGCGCGACGGTGCGGGCGAGCGAGGTGTAGTCGGTGGCGTGCGGATCGTAGGTCTGAACGCCCGCCAGCCGGAGATGCAGCGCCGGCGCCGTGAGCTGGAAGGCGGTGGCGGCGTCGGAGCCGTCGACGCTGCCGTCGTCGAGCACGAACGTCTCGTTGCAGCCGAGGCTCTGCTGGAGGCGGACCTGGGCCGCCGCCTGAACGGTGTCGTTCGGGGTCACGCGCGCGAACGTCCGGATCCCCGCCGGGTAGTACTTCTGCGGCTCTCCCGGCGAGGCGCCGGCCGCGCTCGAGGTCAGTCCGACGGCCGTGCTCGCCGCGCTCACCTGGGGAATGCCCGCCCGGTTGAGGATCGGGATCGAGATCGCGCTGGCGCCCGAGTCGAGCTCGCCGATGTAGCCGATCGTGCTCGGATTGGCCACGGCCGTTCGCGCATTGAGCGTGGTCTGGCCGGGATCCCAGCCGCCGCGCTTGAAGGTGGCGTCGTCGAGCGAGACGAGCACGATCCGGTAGCGACCGATCCGCCCGTGCACCCGGCTGAGGGCGAGCCGCTCGCCGTCGACGATCGCGTTGCCCTCGTCGGCGGAGGCGCCATACAACGGCGCGCTCGAATAGATCGTCAGGGTGCGGCCGTCGATTCGGTCACCGGCCGGCGCGGCGGAACCGCCGCACCCGCTCACGCCGGCGAGCGCCCCGGCGAGCAACAGCCCAAGCGCGGCCCCGGTCCGGCTCATCGGCCGTGTCCCGCGGCGGCCCCTCACCCCTGGCCGGCGAGAGCCTTGAAGGCGACCAGCGCTCCACGCTGCACCCGGCCGGCGATGAAGGCATCGAGGCTGGTGTCGCCGTTCGCATTGATCGAGTACGTGCCCAGGACCGATTGGCGGTTTCGCAGCGAGAGATAATCACGGACGACCGTGGCGCGGTCACCGGCCGCGGCGCCCGCTTCCCGCAGCACGGCCAGTACCGACGCCATTGCCTCGTATCCGAAGATCGCCTGCGGCGCCGGCGCATGTCCGAACGCGGCCCTGAAGTCGGACTGGAACGTCCGGGCCGCCGGAGGGAGATCCTTGTAGAAGCCCGGCTCGGTGACGTACAGCGCGCGCTGCGCGGCAGGCGTCAGCGAGGCCACGAAGCGCCCGGTGGCAAGCGCCGAGGGCGCGAACAGCTTGACCTGCGGATTGCTCCCCACCGCCTGATCGAACGCGCTCGCCGCCTGGCTCGCCGAGCTTCCGGCGAACAGCACGGCCCCCGCGCCGGTGCTCGACGAGGTCACCGACATTCCCGAGCCGGCGGCGTCCCTCACCTCGAGCGCGAGCGCCTTGCCGTAGTCGCTGCCGTCGTCGAGCACCGCGAGGCGGCTGACGCCGAGCGACTGCATCAGCGAGACCAGCGCCCGCGACTCGAGCGCGGTGCTCGGCACCACACGCGCGAATGTGCGGTGGTAGGTCTTCAGCGACTCGTAGTAGAGGTCGGGCGAGCCCGGGATCGCGGGCGTGAACTGGGTCTCCGCCACCGCGGTGTCGGTGGGGCTGACCTGGAGGAGGTCCTCGGCGTTGGTGATTCCGAGCGAGTCGGCGGACGCGCCGGGAGCCAGCTCCCCCAGGTACGCGATCGCGTTCGCGTCCTGGATCGCGGTGCGCGCGTTGTCGGAGGCCTCCCTGCCGTCGAGGGGCGCGAGCCGCACCGTGTAGCTCCCGATTCGCCCCGACTGCTGGAGGGCGAGCTGCTCCGCCGAGTACACGTCATCGGTTTCCGTCGTGCCGGTGCCGGCGGGCGGAAGGCTCGCGTAGATCGTCAGGGAGTGGCCGGCCACGGTGACGCTGGTGCTCGACGCGGCCGTGCAGCCGCCCACGCCGACCGCCAGCGCGGCGCAGGCGCCAACCCGGAGCCTCCGGCCCCGCGCGAGCAGGCTCGTGCGCATGGCCGGGCGGCTATTCCCGCCGGCCCGGGAGGAACGGCAGCAGGACGCGCACCATGTTGGCGAGCACGACCACTCCGACCACCAGCAGCATCGCGTCGAAGCCACTCGAGCCGATGGCCGCCCACAGCACGATCCACGCACACAAGGCGGCGGTGGCACTCAGGATCAGTCCCATGGCAGCGGATGCTAGCCCAGGCGTCAGCTGCGAAGCGCGCCGGCCAGCTCGCTTAGCACCCCGCTAACCGCGCCGATCGGATCCTCGCCTTCGGCGGCGGCGCGAACCAGCCGGCTGCCCACGATCACGCCATCGGCGCCGGCGTCCGCCGCGGCCGCCGCCTGGCGGCCGTTCCCGATCCCGAATCCGACCGCCACCGGCACCTCGGTGGCGGCTGCGGCGCGGCGAAGCAACCCGTCGAGCGAGCCGTCGAGCTCGCGCCGCTCACCCGTCGTGCCGGCCCGCGAGACCGTGTACAGGAATCCCCGCGCCCTGGCTCCGATCTGCGCCATGCGCTCCTCGGGCGTCGTCGGCGCCGCGAGTGGCACCAGCGCCAGGCCGCGCTCGTCACACACGCGAAGCGCCTCGCCGGCCTCCTCGAGTGGCAGGTCGGGGACGATCAGCCCGCTCACGTCCGCGTCCACCAGCGCGTCGGCGAACCGCTCCAGGCCCCGGGCGAAGATCAGGTTGACGTAGCACATGACGACCACGGGCACACGGCCGGAGATCGAGCGCGCGATCTCGAGCACGTTCGGCACGGTTACCCCCGCGGCGAGCGCCGCCGTGGCCGCGCCATGGATCACCGGGCCGTCGGCGAGCGGGTCCGAGAAGGGCACGCCGAGCTCGATCAGGTCGGCGCCTGCGTCGGTGTACGCCGCGGCGATCCGGCCCGAGGTCTCGAAGTCGGGAAAGCCGCCCATCATGTACGGCATCAGCGCCGCCCGGCGGCCGTTGGCGCGCGCCGCGGCGAATGCCTCGGCGATCCGCTCAGTCCCGCTCAAGGTGCGAGAGCGCCTCCGCCAGGTCCTTGTCGCCGCGACCCGAGAGGCACACCAGATCCAGCTCGCTCGGGCCATTGGCGAGCGCCCAGGCCAGGGCGTGCGAGCTCTCGAGCGCGGGGATGATGCCCTCGAGCCGCGAGGTGAGCTCGAACGCCTCGAGCGCCTCGGCGTCGGTGATCGCGACGTAGCGAGCGCGGCCCGAGTCGCGCAGCCAGGCGTGCTCGGGCCCGGTGCCCGGGTAGTCGAGCCCGGCGGAGATCGAGTGCGCCTCGAGGATCTGCCCGTCCTCGTCCTGCATGACGGCGGAGTACGCGCCGTGCAGGACGCCCGGTAGCCCGGCGGCGGTCAGGGGCGCGCCGTGGCGGCCGGTGTCGATTCCCGCCCCGGCCGCCTCCACCCCCACGAGCTCGACGCCCTCATCCGCCACGAATGGCGTGAACACGCCGATCGAGTTCGAGCCGCCTCCCACGCACGCGATCACGCGCCGGGGCAGCCGGCCGGTGCGCTCGAGCAGCTGGGCGCGCGCCTCGTCGCCGATCACGCGCTGGAGGTCTCGCACGAGCGCCGGATACGGGGCGGGCCCGACGCACGAGCCGATGATGTAGTGGGTGTCGCCGGCGTTGGCCACCCAGTCGCGGATCGCAGCCGAGACGGCCTCCTTGAGCGTGCGTGCGCCGGCCTGCACAGGCTCCACGCGCGCGCCCAGCAGCCCCATGCGCTCGACGTTCGGCTTCTGCCGGCGCATGTCCTCGGTCCCCATGTAGACGACGCACTCCAGCCCGAGCAGGGCGCACGCCGTGGCGGTGGCGACGCCGTGCTGGCCCGCCCCGGTCTCGGCGATGATCCGCCGCTTGCCCATGCGCAGGGCGAGCAGCGCCTGGCCGATCGCGTTGTTGATCTTGTGCGCGCCGGTGTGGTTGAGGTCCTCGCGCTTGAGGTAGATCGCGCTGCCGGCCGCCTCGGACAGGCGCTTGGCGTGGTAGAGCGGCGAGGGGCGCCCGACGTAGTCGCGCAGCAGGTTCGCCAGGTCGGTTCGAAACCCCGGGTCATCGCGCGCCTCGATCCACGCCGCCTCGAGCGCGGCCAGCGTCGGCATCAGCGTCTCGGGGACGTACTGCCCCCCGTACGGGCCAAAGCGATGCTCGACCGCGGTCACCCTACCGCCACCGGACCCACTACCGCCGCCGCGAACGCCTCCAGCTTCGCCGCCGACTTCCGCCCGGGGCTCGACTCCACGCCGCTCGCCACGTCGACCGCGAACGGCCCCACGGCCTCGATCGCGCCGGCCACGTTGCTCGGATCCAGGCCGCCCGAGAGGATCATCGGAGCCGGCCCGCGGTGGGCCCGGGCGATCTCCCACGAGAACGTCTCGCCCGTCCCGCCGGGCAGGCCGGCCACGTAGCTGTCGAGCAGGTGGTAGTCGGTGTGGAACGAGCCGAGCGCCTGGATGTCGGCGCCGCTGCGCACGCGAACGGCCTTGATCACCTTGCAGCCGGTGCGTCGTGCCGCCTCGGCGCAGAACGCCGGGCCCTCGTCGCCGTGGAGCTGGAGCATGGTCAGTTCGACCGCGTCGGCCGTCTGGGCCACGTGGTCGAGTGTCGGCGTTGACGAACACGCCGACAACCTCGACCCGGCGCCGCAGCGCGCCGGCGATCTCGGCGGCGGCGTCGAGCTCGCAGCGCCGCGGCGAATGCGGCCAGAAGATCAGCCCGATCGCCCAGGCGCCGGCTTGGACCGCGAGTTGCGCGTCGGGAAGCGTGGTCAGGCCGCAGAACTTGATCCGGGTCACGTCCACATCGTAGGGCTGCGGGCGCTGAGCGCCCGGCAGGCCGCCTCGATGTCATCCGCGCGCATCAGCGCCTCGCCGACGAGCACCGCGTCGACGCCGGCCTCGGCCAGCTCGTCGAGCTGCGTCCGGCGGGTGAACCCGGACTCGGCGACGATCGTCGTGCCGGCGGGGATGCTCGGCGCGAGCTCGAGCGTGGTCCGGACATCGACCTCGAGCGTGGTCAGGTCGCGGTTGTTGATGCCGACGATCTCGGCGCCGGCTTCGAGCGCCGCCGTGAGCTCGCCGGCGTCGTGAACCTCGACCAGCGCGGCCAGCCCCAGCTCCCGGGCCCGGGCGTGGAGCGCCGCAAGCTCTTCGAGCGCGAGCGCCGCGACGATCAGCAGCACGGCGTCGGCGCCCGCCGCCACCGCCTCCAGCAGCTGGTAGGGATCGACGATGAAGTCCTTGCGCAGGATCGGCAGGGTGGCGGCGGCGCGGGCAGCTCGCAGGTCGTCGAGCGAGCCGCCGAAGCTGGTCGGCTCGGTGAGGATCGAGAGGGCGCTGGCGCCACCGCGCTCGTACGCCGCGACCACGTCGGCGAGCTCGAGGTCGTCCCGGATCAGGCCGGCCGAGGGGGAGCGGCGCTTGTGCTCGGCGATCAGGGACAGGCCGGGGCCTCCCGCGAGGGCGGCGGCGAACGGGCGGAAGTCGCTGCGGCCTGCCGCGGCACGCTCGAGGTCGGCCTCCGGCACGGCGGCGCGCCGGCGTGCGTTCTCCTCCCGGGTCGAGGCGATGATCGGGTCGAGCCGGTTCACGGCGCCAGCTCCCGCGTCCGCGCCACGAACCGCTTGAGGGCCTCCGCGGCCGCGCCACCGTCGATCGCCGCCTCCGCCGCGCGCACGCCCGCCCTCCAGCGACCCCGCGCCACCGCCGGCGTAGATCGCCGCGCCGGCGTTGAGCACGGCCAGGTCGCGCGCGGGACCGGGCTCGCCGGCGAGGATCCGGCGGGCGATCTCGGCGTTATCGGCCGGGTCGCCTCCCGGGATCGCATCCAGCGCGCCGAGACAGGCCGACGTCCTCGGGCGCCACCGTGTAGCGCTCGAGCTCCCCGCCCGCGACCTCGACCACCCGCGTGGGCGCGCAGATGCTGAGCTCGTCGAGCCCGTCCTCGCTCGAGACGAGCAGCGCGTGGCGCGTCCCGAGCCGCGCCAGCGCGCCGGCCATCGTGTCCAGGTATGCGCCGTCGGAGACGCCGACGAGCTGGCGGGTGGCGCCGGCCGGGTTCGTCAGCGGTCCGAGGAAGTTGAAGATCGTGCGCACCGCGAGCTGCCTGCGCACGGGCACCACGTAGCGCGTCGCCTGGTGGTGGGCGGGCGCGAACATGAACCCGAAGCCGACCTCCTCGATGCAGCGCGCCACCGCGTCCGGCGCGAGGTCGATCCGGGCGCCGAGCGCCTCGAGCAGGTCGGCCGAGCCCGACAGCCCGGTCGCGGAACGGTTGCCGTGCTTGGCCACGGCGCACCCCGCGCCGGCGGCGATCAGCGCCGCCGTCGTGGAGACGTTGAACGTCCGGCGCCCGCCGCCGGTGCCCGCGGTGTCGAGCAGGTCCTCGCCGGACACGCTCACCGGCGTCGCGAACGAGCGCATCGCCCGCGCCAGGCCGGCGATCTCGTCCACCGTCTCGCCCTTGGTCCGCAGCGCGATGAGCAACCCCGCGATCTGGACCTCGGTGGCGTTGCCGGCCATGATCTCCGACAGGACCGCGCTGGCGTCGTCGAAGCTGAGGTCCTCTCCGCTCGCGACGGCGTCGATCGAGCGCGTCAGCAGGTCGCTCATCGCTGCGCCCGTCAGGAAGTTGCCGAGCAGCGCGCGCCCCTGCTCGGTGAGCACCGACTCGGGGTGGAACTGCACGCCCTCCGCCGGGAGGTTGCGGTGGCGCACGGCCATCACCACCTCGTCCGCCGAAGGCGGAGCGCTCGAGGCACTCGGGCAGCTCGGGATCGGCGACAAGCGAGTGATAGCGCCCGACCTCGAGCGGCGCGGGCAGCCCGCGGAAGATCGTCCGGCCGTCGTGCTCGATCTTCGTCGTCTTGCCGTGGACCGGCTCGTGGCGGACGACGCGCCCGCCCCAGGCCTGCACCAGCGCCTGGTGGCCCAGGCACACGCCGAGCGTCGGCACGCCCGCCACCGGGAAGCGCCGCACCGCCTCGAGCGAGATCCCGGCCTCGTTCGGCGTGCACGGGCCGGGCGAGACGATCAGGCGGTCATAGCCGCGGACGAGCAGCGCCTCCACGGTGGCGTGGTCGTTGCGCACGACCTCGAGCTCCGCCCCGAGCTCGCCGAGGTACTGGACGAGGTTGTAGGTGAAGCTGTCGTAGTTGTCGAGGACCAGGACCCGCACGGGGCGAAACGGTAACGCCAGCCGCTCAGGGCCAGTCGGACTGCGCCACCGCCAGCTCGATCGCCTCGAGCACGGCCCGCGCCTTGGCCTCGGACTCGCGGAACTCGTACTCGGGCTGGGCATCGGCCACCGTGCCGCCGCCGGCCTGGATGTGGGCGACCCCGTCCTTGACCACGACCGTGCGGATGTGGATGCAGGTGTCGAGGTCGCCCGCGTAGCTCACGTAGCCGATCGCGCCGCCGTAGCCGCCGCGCTTGACCGGCTCGAGCTCGTCGATGATCTGCATCGCCCGTACCTTGGGGGCGCCGGACAGCGTGCCCGCCGGGAGCACCGCGCGCAGCGCGTCGAGCGCGCCGATGCCCTCCCGCAGGCGCCCGCGGACGCTCGAGACGATGTGCATCACGTGGCTGTAGGTCTCGACCGCCATGAAGTCCTCGACCGCACGCTTCCGTACTCGCACACCCGGCCGAGGTCGTTGCGCCCGAGGTCGACGAGCATCACGTGCTCGGCGCGCTCCTTGGGGTCGGCGAGCAGCTCCTCGGCGATCCGCCGGTCCTCCTCGGCCGTGGCGCCGCGCGGGCGCGTGCCGGCGATCGGGCGCGTGGCCACCGTTCGGCCGCCGACCGTGATCAGCGGCTCGGGGCTGGCGCCGGCCACCTCGAAGTCGCCGAAGTCGAGGAAGTACATGTACGGGCTCGGGTTCACCGCGCGCAGCCCGCGGTAGATCGAGAACGCCTCGACGGGCACCGGCGCCGACCAGCGCTGCGAGGGCACCACCTGGTAGGCGTCGCCGGCGCGGATGTACTCGATGATCCGCGCCACGTTGGCCTCGAACTGCTCGCGCGCCATGTTCGACTGAAACCGCGGCGCGGCGCGGTTCGCCGCCGGAGGACGCGCCGGCCGCGGGACCGGGCCGGCCAGCCGCCAGCGCACCTCGGCGATCGTCTCGAGCGCGCGCGCGTAGGACGCCTCGAGGTCCTCCTCGGTGTACACGTTGGCCAGCACCGTGACCGTGTGCTTGAGGTGGTCGAACACGACCAGCGCGTCGGTCAGCATCAGCGCCAGGTCGGGCGCTCCGATCGGATCCGGGTCCGGCCTCGCCCAGCGGCTCGACCGTGCGCACCAGGTCGTAGGCGAACACGCCGACCGCGCCACCGGCGAACGGCGGCAGGTCCGCAAGCGGCGCCGGGTCGAAGCGGTCGAGCTCGGCCGCCGCCAGGGCGTACGGGTCGCCGGGATCGCCGAGCGACCAGCGCAGCACCTTGCGCGGCCGGTAGCCGATGAACGAGTAGCGCCCGACGCGGCCCTGGTCGGCCGACTCGAGCAGGAACGCGGGGCCGACGTCGCGGAGCTTGAGAAACGCCGAGACCGGCGTCTGGCAGTCGTCGATGAACGTCTCGCGGACCGGGATCAGGTTGTGCTCGCGCGCCAGCGCGAGCACCTCCTCGAGCGACGGGGTCGCCGACGATCTCAGCGCCGGCGACGGCCATCGAGCACCCGCTCGGCGTCGGCCAGCGTCAGGCCGCGGCCGCGCAGCAGCACGGCCAGGTGATAGATCACGTCGGCGGCCTCCTCGGCGACGCGCTCGTCTGACTCCTCGCGGGCGGCGCGCGCAACCTCCTCGGCCTCCTCCTCGACCTTCTCGCCGGCGCTCCCCGGCCGCGCCAGCAGGCTCGCGGTGTAGGACCCGTCCGGGCGCTCGACCGCCCGCGACGCGATCGTCCGCTCCAGCCCGGGCAGGACCTCATGCGGCGCCGGCGGCGTGAGCTCGCCGCGGTGAAAGCAGGTGCGCTCGCCGGTGTGGCACGCCGGACCCGCCGGCTCGACCAGCGCCAGCAGCGCGTCACCGTCGCAGTCGTAGCGGATCGCCTTCACGCTCAGCGTGTTCCCGGACGTGGCGCCCTTGTGCCAGAGCTCCTGGCGCGAGCGGCTGAAGAAGTGGACCTCGCCCGTCTCGCGCGTCAGCCGCAGCGCTTCCGCGTTCATGTAGGCGAGCGTCAGCACCTCGCCCGTGCGCCAGTCCTGCACGACGCACGGGACCAGCCCGCGCTCGTCGTAGGAGATATCAGCGTCGTCCACGGCACAACCTCGAGTCGATCAAGGGCGATTCTAGGGCCGGCGTCGCCGCTGGGCACCGAGTCCAATCACGGGCACGAGCCAGGGGGCGCCCATGTAATCGTCTCGCTGACGACAGCAGAGTTCGAGGAGGAGGACCTGTCAAGTCAGCAGCTTCAGCTGTAGCGACTCCGGCCCGATTGACAAGTGCCGGCGCACGGAGGAAGATGTTCGACGAGGGCATTCCGCATACGCGGTCACTCAACAACCGGGGGTTTCCGATGGATGAGCACAAGAGGCAAGACCAGCAGGCAAAAGAGGCTGAGCTGCACCGCCCCGAAGATGCCGTAAAGGACCTGGAGCCGGATGAGGCACAGGCCCAGGACGTCAAGGGCGGCGGACTGTTCCTCAAGGTTGATTCAACTAAGCAGTAGTCCCAGAAACCGGGGCACGATGAGGTGGCGGCTCCTCTGCGGGCCGCCGATGCCTGCGTCCTGAGCGCGCTGCGGGCGACGCTCGCGGGGGCTGGCTACACAGCTGACGCGGTAGCTGAGCCGCGGCGGCTGGCTATGTTTCTGCCGCCTGGCGAGGAGATCCCGTCCGATGGCACGGACGATCGGCTGGCCGCGCTAGTCAAGCTGCTGGCACTGGGGCGTCCTCTCGCGGTTGCCCAGGCCAGGACGGCACTTGCTCCGGTCGCTCTGGAAGATGTGCAGGCGACCGGTCTCGTGACCCGCGAGGGAGATGAGGTGATCGCGGACTACCGGCTCGTTCCGCTGGAAGGCCTGCTGCTGGCCAGCGATGCCGGGCCACCGCAGCAGCGTCAGGGAGTCGGCCCGTTCACCAGGCCCTCGCTTACGCTGTCGCGGCTGACGCCTCGGGGTCGGCGGCGCTCCATGCTCGACCTGGGCACTGGCTCAGGGATCCTCGCGCTCCTCGGCGCGGCCCACTGCGACCAGGTCACCGCCATCGACATCAATCCTCGTGCGCTGATGTTCGCCGGCTTCAACGCCCGACTCAACGACGTTCACAACATCGAGTTGATCGAAGGCGACTGGCTCGAGCCGGTTGACCAACGCAGCTTCGACCTTTTGGTGAGCAATCCCCCATATTTGGTGTCGCCGGATGATGAGTTCACATATCGCGACAGTGGCATGCCCGGGGGCGCACTGACCGAAAGGCTCTGTCAGGCAACCCCGGGACATCTCGATCCGGACGGGCTTGCCATCCTGCTCTGCAGCTGGCCGCACGCCTCCGAGGATGACTGGGCCGCGGCGCCATCCAGTTGGGTGGCTGAGACAGGTTGCGACGCGCTCGTCCTCTGCTATGAGACGCTCGACCCACTCGATTACGCGGTGAGCTGGAATGTCCCACCGCTCCGCTACCTCGATCCGGCGTCGCTGCGCCAGACCGTGGCCCGCTGGCTTGCCTACTACAAGACCACGGGAACCGGGGCGATCAGCTTCGGCGCGGTCGTCCTCCGCCGCGGCTCCGGCACGCCGTGGGTGAGCGCCGTGAAAGCCGGATCGGCCCCTGGCGACCTCGCCGGGCAGCAGCTGCTCCGGCTATTCAGCGGACAGGATCTGATCCACGCGTTGGACGATCGAGCGCTCCTGGAGAGGCGGTTCTCCCTGCCCGAGGGCATCAACGTCTCGCAGCGCTTCCAGCGACGTCAAACAGGTTTCGTGGCGCGTCCGGCGATGGTCGAGCTGGCCGACGGCCTTGGCGTGAGCGCGTCCGTCGATCCTGATGCGCTCGAGGTCTTGTTCGCTTGCGACGGACAGCGCACCCTGTCGGAGATCGTACGGCGGATCGCCGAGCGCCGCGCATTCGATGTCGCAGCGCTCGCGCAGATCGCGGCCGGCGCCGCGCGGGAGATGTTGGCGCACGGCGTGCTCGAGGGCTGAGGCACCGCACGGATCACCGGGCGAGGATCTCGTCCACGTCGGCGGCGCTCGGCAGCGACGCCTGCGCCCCGGCGCGCGAGGCGGCCACCGCCCCCGCGGCGCATGCCCGCGCCAGCGCGTCGGCCCGGTCCATCCCCTGCAACAGCGCCACGACGAGCGCCGCGCAGAAGGCGTCGCCGGCGGCCGTTCCGTCTACCGCGTCGATCTTCGGCGGCCGGGCGCGGGCCACCTCCTCCCCGCCCTCGAGCAGCACCGCGCCCTCCGCCCCGAGCGTGAGCGCCACCAGGCCTCGGTACTCGCCCACCTTCTCGTGCTCGTAGCGGTTGACCACGAGCAGGTCGGGCTCGAACTGCAGCGGTCCGCGGGCCGGCGCCGCGTTCAGGCAGAAGAACGACGCGCGCTGCGCTGCCGCCCGCACGACCTCGGGCGGGATCTCGAGCTGGCACATCACCGCATCGGCCTCGCCGACGTCCACCTCCTCAGGGCTCAGGCGGCGGTTCGCGCCCGGCGCCACCACGATCACGGTCTCGCCCTCCGCGTCGACCAGGACGAATGCGACCCCGGTCTCGCCGTCGTCGCGGCTCACACCGCTGACGTCTACGCCCTCGCGCTCCAGCGAGCGCAGCACCAGGTCATCGCGGCCGACGCGGCCGACGAATCGCACAGCGGCCCCGAGCCGCGCCGCCGCCACCGCCTGGTTGGCGCCCTTGCCCCCCGCCCCGCGCTCGAACACCGCGTCCGTCACGGTCTCGCCCGGCCGCGGCAGGCGCTCGCAGCGGGCGACCAGGTCGGTGTTCGCCGAGCCGACGACGGTGATCCGAGGCGGCGAGGCCACGCTACTCGATGCCCAGCCGGTCGAGGATCCGGTCGTCGGCGCGCCAGTGGCGGCGGACCCGGACGCGCAGGTCGAGGTGCACGCGCCCGTCCAGCTCGCGCTCGAGGGCCCGCCGCGCCGCGGTCCCGATCGCCTTGATCATCCGCCCGCCGGCGCCGATCAGGATCCCCTTCTGCGACTCGGTCTCGACCAGCAGCACAGCTTCGATCCGGACCAGGTCGGCGCCGTGCTCGATCGCCTCGACCTCCACCTCGACGGCGTGCGGGACCTCCTCCCGCGTGCGCGCCAGCACCTGCTCGCGCACGAGCTCGGCCAGCCGCACCGGCTCGGACTGATCGGAGTGCTGCGTCGTCTCGAAGTAGAACGGCCCCTCGGGCAGATGGTGCACCAGATGGTCGACCAAATGGTGCACACCGGCCCCGGTGCGGGCGGAGACGGGAAACACCTCGTCGGCCACTTCCAGATCCGCCGCCGCCTGCAACGTGGCCGCCACCTGATCGCGCCCGGCCCGGTCGACCTTGTTGACCGCGATCACGACCGGCACCGGGCGCGCCGCCGAGCAGCCGGGCGATGAACCGGTCCCCCGGACCGATCCCCTGCTCGGCGTTGACCACGAACAGGCACCCGTCGGCATCCTCGAGCTCGCGCTCCACGCGGCGCTGCATCCGCTCGGTGAGCGCATCGCGGGGGCGCTGCACGCCCGGGAGGTCGATGAGCACGAGCTGCCAATCCGGTCCGGTCGCCACTCCGCGGATCGCCCGGCGCGTGGTCTGTGGCTTGTCGGAGACGATCGCGATCTTCGCCCCCACGATCGCATTGGCGAGCGTCGACTTGCCCACGTTGGGCCGCCCGGCCACCGCGATGAAGCCCGACCGCGTGCTCACTTGAGCCAGCGCATCAGCTCGGCCTGAAGCGCGAGCATCTCACCGTCGTCGGTCTCGTGGTCCATGCCCGCGAGGTGCAGGGCGCCGTGCACGACCGCCTCGCGCACGTCGACGGTGCGCTCGGGGCAGATCACGATGTCGCCGAGCTCGCGCGGCCCGAGCGCCGGCCCGTCCTCGTCGATGCCGAACGAGAGCACGTCGGTCGGCTCGTCGATTCGGCGGTGCTCGCGGTTGAGGTCGCGGATCCGCTCCTCGTCGACGAAGTCCACGGCTATGTGCCCCTCCTCGATCGCCGCCGAGGACAGCGCGAGCGCGCACAGCTCCTGCACCTCCGCCGCGGTCGGCCCGCCCGCCGCCAGCGCGTCCAGGCCGATCACCTCGACGTCGAGGCTCACGCCCGCCTGCGCGGCCGCAGCTCTGGCGCCAGCCGCTGCCCGTGCTCGTTGTAGGCGGCGACGATCCGCCGCACGAGCTTGTGGCGCACAACGTCCTCCTCGCCGAAGCGCACGAACTCGATCCCCTCGAGGCCGTCCAGGATGTCCGCCACCACGACCAGCCCCGACTCCTGCTCGCGCGGCAGGTCGATCTGCGTGATGTCGCCCGTCACCACGACCTTCGAGTTGAAGCCCAGGCGGGTCAGGAACATCTTCATCTGCTCGGGACTCGTGTTCTGGGCCTCGTCGAGGATGATGAAGCTGTCGTTGATCGTCCGGCCACGCATGAACGCCAGCGGCGCCACCTCGATCACCCCGCGCTCCAAGTGCTGCGAGACCCGGTCGGGCTCGAGCATGTCGTGCAGGGCGTCGAACAGCGGCCGCAGGTAGGGATCGACCTTGGCCATCAGGTCGCCCGGGAGGAACCCGAGCCGCTCGCCCGCCTCGACCGCAGGACGGGTCAGGATGATCCGGTTGACCTCGCGGCGGCTCAGCGCCGCGGCCGCCAGCGCCACCGCCAGGAACGTCTTGCCCGTGCCCGCGGGGCCGATGCCGAACGTGATCGTGTTGGTGCGGATCGAGTCGACGTAGCGCTTCTGGTTGATCGTCTTCGGCGCCACCTTCGTCGCCCGGTGGCGCCACACGACGTCCTCGAGGATGCTCGCCGGCGACTCGTGCTGGTCGAGCGCTCGGCTGACCGCTTCGATCGTCCCCGGAGCGATCTCGTGTCCCTGCGCGATCAGCTCGGAGAGCTCGCGCACGACGGCTGCGGCGGAGGCGACCGCGTCGGCCTCGCCGTCGAGCGTGAGCACGTTGCCACGCAGGTAGACCTCGCACTGCAGGTGGCCCTCGAGTGCCCGGAGCACCGCGTCCTCACTGCCGGCCAGTTCGGCGGCGACGGCGTTCTCGAGCTCGATCTGCCTACGCACCCAGACCCAGTGCCTCGCGTACGCGCGCGGAGGCGCGCTTGCCGTCGGCGCGGCCGCCGGCCTTGGCCATCACCGCCTTCATCACCTGACCCATGTCCTTGGGCCCGGTGGCGCCGGTGTCGGCGATGGCGGCCGCGACCAGCGCGTCGAGCTCTGAGTCGCCGAGCTCGGAGGGCAGATAGGTCTCGATCAGCTTGGCCTCGGACTCCTCCTGGTCGGCCAGCTCGGGCCGCCCGCCGTCCCGGAACTGCGCGGCGGCTTCCAGGCGGCGCTTGCGCTCGCGCCGCAGCACCGCCAGCTCGTCGTCCTGGCCGTCCTTGACCGCCTTCTGAAGCTCGGACAGCACCAGCCGCAGGGCGCCGACGCGCTGCTTCTCGCCCGCCTTCATCGCGGTGGTCATGTCCGTGCGGACCTGGTCGATTACGGCCACAGGATCAGGATAGCCCTGCGCCCGCGCGAGGCCCACACGCGATGCCGTCCGCGTGCAGCTCGAGACATACGACGTTCACGAGCTCGCCCCGCTCCGCCGCGCCGGCGGGCAGATAGCAGCGCGTGTAGTCGCCGGTGTAGCCCGAGCAGCGAGCATCCGCCACCTTGTCGACGAGCACGCGCTCGCCACCCCCCAGCTTCCCGGCTCGATGCACCCGTGAGCGGAGCTCCGATCGCCCCCGCATCGCCCGGGAGCGGCGCTTCTTCTCCTCGGGGGCGACGCGGTCACCGAGCCGCTCGGCGACCGTGCCCGGCCGCGGCGAGTAGGAGAACGTGTGCACCCGAGTGATCCCGGCCTCGTCCACCGCTTGCAACGTCCGTTCGAACGCCGCCTCGTCCTCGGTCGGAAAGCCGACGATCACGTCGGTGGTCAGGTTCACGCCCGGCACCTGCTCGCGCAGGGCCGCGACGTGCTCCAGGTACTCGTCCGCCGTGTAGTGGCGGCCCATCGCCCGCAGCACGTCGTCGTCGCCGGACTGGAGCGGGACGTGCAGGTGGGGGCAGACCTTCGGGTCACTCGCCAGCGCCCGCACAAGCGACTCCCGCACGTGGATCACCTCGACGCTCGACAGGCGCACGCGCTGCACTCCGCCTACGCGCGCCACCTCACGCATCAGATCGCCGAGCTCCATCCCGCTCTCGGGGTCGCGGTAGTCACCCACGCTGATCCCGGTCAGCACCATCTCCGGCTGCCCCTGCTCGACCCGCCTGCGGGCCTCCGCCAGCACGGCGCTCGCCGGGCGCGACCGCGCCCCGCCGCGCACGGTGGGGATGATGCAGTACGCGCACTGGCTGTCGCAGCCGTCCTGCACCTTGATGAATCCGCGCGTCCGCGCCGCCTCGGCCGGCCGGTGCTCCCGCACCAGTAGGTCGTGCTCGAGATCGGCGCAGCCGCCCATCGCCCCCGCCACGTCGTCCGCGGTGCCCACGAACGGCCGCACGCGCGGGTCGATCTCCGCGAACTGCTCGGCGCGCAGGTTGACCGCACACCCCGAGACGTACACCTCGCGCGCCGTCCGCAGCGAGCGCCGGACTGACTGGCGCGACTTGCTCTCGGCCTCGCTCGTGATGCAGCACGTGTTGATCACGTGCAGCTCGGCCTCGGCCTCCGGGACCTCGATGTGGCCGGCGGCAAGGAGCGCGTCGCGCGCGAGCATGGCGTCGGCCTGCGAGACCTTGCAGCCGAGGAACTTGACCGCGAACGGGGCCACTGCGGCGGCACGGTAGCGCGGACGGCGACGGGCGGGCGGCCCCGCGCACCCGCGAGCGCCCGCTCAGGCCCGGGCTGCGACCCAGTCGACGATCGCCGCGAACCGCTCGGGCGTGAGCGCGTGGCCCCCGTGGGCCCGGTCGTGGCGGAGCGCCTCGCCCGCGCCCAGCGCCTCGTAGGCCCGCGCCGCCACCTCCACGATCGCCGGCGCGTCGCGCGAGTACTTGTCGCCGTCGGCCGAGGCGATCAGCAGCGGGCGCGGCGCCACGAGCGAGGCGACTGCGTCGAGATCTCCGAGCTCCAGCACCCCGGGGACCGCCTGCGCGGCCTCGATCCCGACGCCGTGAGCGATCCGATCCCGATACGTGCAGGCACATCCGCTCGCCGCAACGAAGTTGATCCGCTCGTCGAGGGCAGCCTGCCACAGCGCGGTGGCGCCGCCCATCGAATGCCCGAGCACGCCGACCCGCGCCGGGTCGACGCCGGAGAGCGCGCTCAGCACCCCGTGCCCCGCCGCGGCGTCGGTGAGCACGCTGCCCATCAGCGGGCGTCCCTGGACCAGGCGATGGCCCATCGTCGCGAAGTAGTCGTTGCCGTCCGAGGCGCGTTCGTCCGTGCCCGGGCCACCGCGACGGCGGTCCTCGAACCCGATCGCGTCGGGTGCGAGCACGGTCACGCCCCGGCGCGCCAGCGCCGGTCCGAACGCCTGCCAGCGGTCTCCGGCCAGGCCCGCGACCTCCGACTTGCCCAGATGCCACTGCGCGCTGTGCTGGTGGTGGACGAGCACGGCGGCGCCCGAGGGCTCCTCCGGCGCAAGCAGCAGCGCGGGGACGGCGCCGTAGCTGACCGCGTGCTCGAGGTAGCCCTCGCGCCGGCGCTCGCCATGGACGACGAGCTCAGGCACGTCCGGGACCTCGAGACCCACGAGCGCGCTCAGCCGCGCGCGCAGGTCCGCCATCACTCTCGGACCAGCAGCGCCGCCGCCCACTCCCCCGTTCTGCGCCGCTCGCGCTCGACCAATCCCCGCTGCGCGAAGGCCGCCGCCACACGATCGACCTCGCTCGTGAGCAGGCCGCCGGCGATCAGCCGGTCGGGCGCGTCGGTCGAGCCGCTCCGCCCAGGCCAGCAGCAGCGGCGCCAGCAGGTTGGCGGCGACGGTTCGGGCAATCGCCGGAGGATCGACGCGCAGATCGTGCCGGCGAACCTCAACCGCGACGCCGTTGGCCCGCGCGTTCGCGCGGGTCGCCTCCAGGCATGCCTCGTCGTTGTCGAGCGCCACCACGGGCGCCCAGCCGAGCCGGGCCGCGGCGAGCGCCAGCACTCCGGAGCCGCACCCCAGGTCGACGAACTCGCCGGACGCCTCCAGCCCCAGCATCAGCTCCAGGCACAGCCGCGTGGTGGCGTGAGCGCCCGTGCCGAACGCCTGCCCGGGATCGATCACCAAGTCGATCGAACTGGTGCTCCGAGCCTCCCAGGGCGGCCGTACGGTGAGGCGGCCGCCGACCTCGACCGGACGGTGGAACGCGCGCCACCGCTCGTGCCAGTCATCGGGGATCTCCGACGTGCTCACCTCGACGAGGGCCGCGCCGGCGGCGGCCCGCAGGTCGGGCAGCGCCGGCAGCTCGCCCGGCGCTCCGTACACCGCGTACTCGATCACGTCCCTCCCGACCTGGACCTCCTCGACCCCGCCCGGCGCGAGCTCGATCAGCTCCGCCAGCACGACCTCCGCCTGGTCGCGCGCGACCCGGATGGCCAGCCTGACCACGGTGCGCCGGTCAGCCGCCGAAGGCGCGCTTGAGCTTGCCGAACACGCCCTGCTCGGTGCGGAGGTTGTGGTCGCTCATCGAGTCTGCGAGCTGCTCGTAGAGCTCGCGCTGCTCCCGGTTCAGGTGCCGGGGCACGACGACGTTGACGACGACGCGCAGGTCTCCCGTGCGCCGCCCGCGCAGCGCCGGCATCCCGGCGCCGCGGATCACCAGCGTCTCGTGGGGCTGCGTCCCGGCCGGGATCTCCAGCTCCGTCGGCTCCTCCAGCGTCGGGACCTCGACCGTGGTGCCGATCGCCGCCAGCGGCGCTGAGACGTCGACCACGGTCACGAGGTCGTCGCCGTCGCGTACGAAGCGCTGGTCCTCGCGCACGTGGACGAGCACGTACAGGTCGCCGGCGGGCCCGCCGCGCTCGCCGGCGTGGCCGCGTCCGGCGATGCGAATGCGCTGCCCGTCGGAGATTCCCGCGGGTACCTCCACCGATACCTTCGGCCGCTCCACCTTGCGACCGCGCCCGCGGCACACCTTGCACGGATTGCGCGCCACCCGGCCGTCGCCCTGGCACGTGTCGCATGCGGTCGCGCGCACCACCTGCCCGAACGGCGTGCGTGACACGGCGCGGAGCTGCCCCGTTCCCTGGCACCGGGGGCAGGTGTCGATCGGCGTGCCCGGCTCGGCCCCGTTGCCGTGGCAGTGCTCGCATGGCGAGACCGCCTCGTAGGAGACCTCGATCGTCGTCCCGCGCGCGGCCTCGCTCAGCGTGATCTCGCCGCTGACCGCGACGTCGCCGCCCTGGATCGCTCCGCCCCGCCGGGCGCCCCCTCCGAACGCGCCACCGAACCCGCCGCCGCCGAAGAACGCCTCGAAGATGTCGGCCACCGAGCCGAACGTGTCGAAGTTCGGGGCATAGCCGCCCCCGCGCAGGCCCTCGTGGCCGTAGCGGTCGTAGGTGGCGCGCCGCTCCGGGTCAGACAGCACCTCGTAGGCCTCCGCCGCCTCCTTGAACTTCTCCTCCGCCTCGGGGTCGTCGCGGTTGCGGTCGGGATGGAGCTCGAGCGCCAGCTTCCGGAACGCCTTCTTGATCGTGTTCTCGTCGGCGTCGCGGGAGACGCCGAGGATCTCGTAGTAGTCGCGGGTGGCACTCATCGCTCGTCGTACACGTCGGCGATGAAGTTCGAGAGCTGGGCCGCCGCCTGGCGCACCGAGCGAATCGCGCGCCCGTAGTCCATGCGCAGCGGGCCGATCACCGACACGGTGCCGAGGCTTCGCTGCGGCAGGCCGTAGCCGGCGGCCACGAGCGCCACCGAGCGCAGCGCCGGATAGCTGTTCTCGGCGCCGATCCGCACGAGCACGTCGCGCCTGGCCAGCGCCGCACGCAGCACCTCGAGCAGCGTCACGCGCCGCTCGAGCATGTCCATCAGCGAATTGAGATCGGAGATGTCGCCGAGGCGCTCGGCGCTCAGCAGCCGGCCCGTGCCCTCGACGTACAGGGTCACCTGGCTGCTCGCCTCCAGCTCGGTGAACACCGGCGCCAGCGCGTCCATGAACTCCGACTCGGTGCCCGACAGCGACGCGTCGTGCAGGCGCTGATGGAGCATCCGCGCGCCGAGGCCGAATCCGACGAGCCGCTCGTTCAGGTAGCTGGCGGCCCAGTCCGCGAGCCCCGGGTCGACCGGCCGCGCGAAGGTGAAGAGCCGCTTGGTCACCCCCCCGGTGGAGGTGATGACGACGACCATCAGCACCTGCGGCTGGAGCAGGAGCACCTCGACGTGGCGGATCGTCGAGGTCTCGATCGGCGGCGCGGTCACGATCGCCAGCAGGTCGGTCACCTGCGAGAGGGTCTCGGTCGTCACGCGCATCGCCTCATCGAGCTCGCGCCGGACGAGCGTAAGCGACAGCGCCGGGGCGTCGTCCTCGCGCGGGAGCAGGCGATCGACGAAATACCGGTAGCCCGCCTCGGTCGGCACGCGCCCCGCGGACGTGTGGGGATGCGCGAGCAGCCCCAGCTCCTCCAGGTTGGCGAGCTCGCCCCGGATCGTCGAGGGACCCCACTGGACCTCGGCGGCGAGCGCCTTGGAGCCGATCGGGGCGCCACCGTCGAGGTACTCCTCGACGACCTTGCGCAGCACGAGCTCCTGGCGTTCGCTCAGCACGAGGGTGATTGTAGGTCGGAGCCCAGAGGGGCTCGGGGGCTACTCGGTGGCCAGCTCGGCGACGCCGTTGCGGATGATCCGGTGCCCTGCCTGGACCGCCTCGGACTCGACCCTCGCCACACCGCCCTCGAGCTCGCGAACCGTGCCGGTGACGACGATCTCCTCGCCCATCCGGCCCATCCCGCGGAACTGCACCGACAGCCGCTTGAGCGTGTGCGGGCCGCCGGCGGCGTCGGTGTGCGCCCGCGCCACCTGAGCCATCGTCCACAGGCCGTGGAGGATGCGGCCCGGGAGCCCGACCTGCTTGGCGAACTCCTCGTCGATGTGAATCGGGTTGAAGTCCCCGGACGCGCCGGCGTAGCGCACGGTCACGTACGGGTCGGGCGTCACTTTGAGCTCGAACTGCTCGCCGGCGTTCATGAGGCCCCCCTGACGATGTTCGTCCACACGCCCGTGCACACGGTCTCGCCGCGCTGATTCTCCGACACCGACTCGAACACGTAGAACGCCATCCCGCCCCGCTCGGAGATGTCCTTGACATTCGTCGTCGTCGTCACCTCATCGCCGGCGACCACCACCGGGCCCCAGCTGAACTCCTGCCCGCCGTGCACCATCATCGCGAAGTTCATCCCCACCTCGGGGTCGAACAACGCCGGGATCACCGAGCGGCTGGCGAACACCACCGCGAACATCGGGGGCGCCACCACATCCGCGTAGCCGGCGGCGCGGGCGGCCTCGACGTCGAGGTGCAGCGGGTTGGTCTCGCCCACGGCTGAGGCGTACTCGCGGATCTTCTCGCGGCCCACCGCGTAGATATCCGGGCGCGTAGCTCTTCCCGACCGCTTGTGTGTCGACCGTCATCGAGCTAGATGATGACCGGGACGGTGCCGCCGTCGACCGACCAGGCGGCGCCGAGGACGTTGGACGCCGGCTCCGAGCACAGGAACACGATCACCGCGGCGATCTCCTCCTCGGTGCCGAGCCGCCCACGGGGCGTCCGCTTGGCCGCCGCCCCCAGCACCTCCTCGCGCGAGATGCCCTGCGCCTCGGCGTTCTGGTCGGCGAGCCCGCCCGGGCTCAGCCACAGCTCGCCCCCGATCGGGCCCGGGGCGATCGCGTTGACCAGCACCCCCTCGCCGCCGTACTTGTCCGCGAACGCGCGCGAGAGCGAGAGCTCGGCCGCCTTGGTCACCGAATACGCCGCGTTGGTGGACGACGGGCGCTTGCCCGATGAGGAGCTGACGTTGACGATCCGCCCCCAGCCCCGCTCGGCCATCGCCGGCGCGGCGGCGCGCATCAGCCGCATCGGCGCCATCACGTGGAGCTCCCACTGTTCCTGCCACTCGGCGTCGGTCAGCTCCTCGAGCGGGCGCACCGCGCTCGCGCCGGCGTTGTTGACCAGCGCGTCGATCCGGTCGTAGTGCCCGAGGCAGGCGGCGAGCACGCGCTCGCCGGCGTCCGGCGCAGTGACGTCGAGCGCCAGGATCTCCGCCCGGTCACATTGGCGCGCGGTCTCCGCCAGCCCCTCCTCGGTGCGGCCGACCAGCAGCAGCGAGGCTCCCTCGGCCCCCAGCGCGAGCGCGGTGGCGCGGCCGATCCCGCGCGAGGCGCCGGTGATCACGCACGCGCGGTCGCGCAGGCCGAGGTCCATGGGCGCGGATTCTCACCGATCCGGGCCTCTTGTGAGCCCGCCGGCCGCGCGCTAGCCTTTTCAACGTGGGCAAACGGTCGACTCTCCGGGCATCCGACGCAGACCGCGAACAGGTGGCCGAGCGGCTGCGCCAGGCCACCGGCGAGGGTCGCCTGCTCGCCGAGGAGCTCGAGCAGCGGCTGGGCGCGGTCTTCCGGGCCCGGACCTACGGCGAGCTCGACGCCCTCGTCGCCGACCTCCCCCGCAGTGGCAGCGCCCCGGCTCGCCGCCGCACAGCCCCGCTGGCGCGCATCAAGCAGGTGCCGGCGCCGGCGCTGATCGTGCTCGTCCCGATGGCGATGGCGATCGCGGTGGCCGCGATCGTGGTCGTGGTCAGCGTGTTCACGTTCTGGGCGCTGATGATCACGATCGCGTGGTTGGCCTTCGGCCATCGCCGGCCGTACTACTACCGGCGCTCGATGCGCCAGTACCGGCGCACGATGCACCACGCCTACGGGCGCTGGCTGCCTTAGCGCGCGCCCGTCTTCTCGCCCAGCTCGAGCACCGCGAGGAACGCCTCCTGGGGCACCTCGATCCGGCCCACCTGCTTCATCCGCTGCTTGCCCTTCTTCTGCTGCTCGAGCAGCTTGCGCTTGCGGCTGATGTCGCCGCCGTAGCACTTGGCGATCACGTCCTTGCGGTAGGCCTTGATCGTCTCGCGGGCCACGATCCGGGCCCCGATCGCGGCCTGGATCGGGACGTCGTATTGCTGGCGCGGGATCTTCTCGCGCAGCTTCTCGGTGAGCGTCCGGCCCGCGTCGTAGGCCTTCGACTTGTGCACGAGCATCGACAGGGCGTCGATCGGATCGCCCGCGAGCAGGATGTCGAGCTTGACCAGGTCGGAGGGGCGCAAGCCGATGATCTCGTAGTCCAAAGACGCATATCCGCGCGTGCGCGACTTGAGCTGGTCGAAGAAGTCGAGCACGATCTCGGCCAGCGGCAGGTCATAGGTCATCTGCAGGCGCTCGGCGCTCAGGTAGTGCATGCCCGCGTGCTCGCCGCGGCGGTCCTGGCAGAGCTCCATGATCTGACCCACGTACTCCTTCGGGGTCAGGATCGACGCGCGGATGTAGGGCTCTCGCACCTCGGCCACGCGTGCGGGGTCGGGCATGTCGTTGGGACTGTGGACCGGTAGAACGCTCCCATCGGTCAGCGTCACCTCGTACTCGACACTCGGCATCGTCGCCAGCAGCTCGAGGTCGTACTCGCGCTCGAGCCGCTCGCGCACGATGTCCATGTGCAGGAGGCCCAGGAAGCCGCACCGGAACCCGAAGCCCAGCGCGTCGCTCGTCTCCGGCTCCCAGCTCAGCGCCGCGTCGTTGAGCGTCAGCTTCTCGAGCGCGTCCCTCAAATCGGGATAGTCGTCTGAGTCGATCGGGAACAGGCCGCAGAACACCATCGGCTTGACCTCGCGGTAGCCCGGCAGCGGCTCGCTCGCCGCCCCGCGCGCCGTCGTGAGCGTGTCGCCCACCCGCAGCTTGGTCACGTCCTTGATCCCGGTGATCAGGAAGCCGACTTCGCCGGCGTGCAGCGCCTGGGCCGAGGTCATCTGCGGGGTGAAGAAGCCGATGTCGTCGATGTCGGCCTCGGTCCCGGCCTGCATCGCGCGGATCGCCTCGCCCTTGGTGAACGTCCCGTCGACGACGCGGATGTAGGCGATCACCCCCCGGTACTGGTCGAACTCGGAGTCGAAGATCAGCGCCCGCGGGGCCGCGTTCGGGTTTCCCGCCGGCGGCGGCACCCGCGCGATCAGCTCATCGAGCACGTCGGTGACCCCGCTGCCCGTCTTGGCGCTGATCCGCCGCACGCTCTCCGCCGGCTCCCCCAGCAGCTCGGCGACCTCGGCGGCCACCCGCTCGGGCTCGGCGCCGGGGAGGTCGACCTTGTTCAGGCACGGGATCAGCTCGAGTCCGGCGTCGATCGCCAGGTACGTGTTCGCCACCGTCTGCGCCTCGACTCCCTGCGACGCGTCGACGACGAGCAGCGCGCCCTCGCACGCCGCCAGCGACCGCGACACCTCGTAGGTGAAGTCGACGTGGCCGGGCGTGTCGATCAGCTGAAGCTGGTAGGTCTGCCCATCGCCGGCCTCGTAGAACACGCGCACGGCCTGGGCCTTGATCGTGATCCCGCGCTCGCGCTCGAGCTCCATCGAGTCGAGCACCTGGGCGCGCATCGACCGGGGGTCGACCGTGTGCGTGAGCTCGAGGATCCGGTCGGCCAGCGTCGACTTGCCATGGTCGATGTGGGCGATGATCGAGAAGTTGCGGATGTGGGCCTGATCGGCCATGCCTTCAAGGGTATTAGGGGGCCGCGCGCCTGCGGCGCGCGTCGTCCAGCTGGACGACGGTCGGCCGGCCCGGTCGTGGCGAGGCTGGATGCCGAGCGGGCCGAGCCGAGCGGCCATGGGCGGCATCCTGCCGGTTGCGCGCGGCATCCTGCCGCGCGCCCGCGCTCAGGCCGCGTCCTTGACCAGCTTGGGCAGCAGCCCAAGCTCCTGGAGCGCCGGCCGCGCCGCGACCCCCATCGTGAGCAACCCCGCGAAGATCGCCACCGCGTCGATCGACTTCCGGCCACGCTTGTTCCAGTAGTCGTCCTCGAGGTCGAGCCACAGCGCGAACTCGTCCAACGTCAGCGCCGAGGCCACGCCGTAGAGAGTCGCGGTGACGCGCGAGGGCCACCGTCCGCCGGGGTGCGGGCCGATGCCCCAGCGGTAGGTCCACGCGTAGCCGAGCCCGAGCAGCCCGAAGATCCCGAACGTCGAGTGGTGTATGTGGGTCCCACCGGCGCTCATGTTCTGGAACGGACCCACCCCGGCACGGATCGCGTGGGTGATCCCGCGCGCGGTGGCGAACGCGGTGGTGAAGCCGACCGCGCTCAGCAGCGCGCGCTCGCGCTGGGAATCCTCGAAGTGACGGCGGTAGAGATCCCCGAGGTCGCTCATCGCCCGCGCACCCGGCTGCGGATCAGCTGCTCGATCTGACGGGCCTCGGGAATCCGCATGGTGAGCACCATCTTCCCGTATAGCACGAGGGCGAGAACCAGCGCCACCCCGACCGAGACGATCTGGGCCGCGAGTGAGCGGCCCAGGAGGTGGTCGATCCCCGCCCACACGCCCCATCCGGTCGCGGCCATGACCGCGGTGGCGATGAGGATCCGCACCGTGATCATCGCTGTCTGCCCGAGCTCGAGCCGGCCGTTCAGGCCGATCCGCAGCCGGTAGAGCTGGAGCGCGGTCATGACCAGGTTGGCGGCGGCGGTGCCGATCACCAGGCCGGCGATCCCGAACGGCTTGTACAGCGCGATCGAGACGACCGCGTCGACCACCATGTTCATCGCCGCCAGCTTGGTCGGGATCCACGGGCGCTGGACGGCGAAGAACGCGCGCGTGAGCAGCAGGTTGACCCCCGCGAAAGGCAGGCTGAACGCGAACCAGAACAGCGCCACCGACACCAGATGGGTCGAGTGCGGACCGAAGCTCCCCCGCTGGTAGACGAGCCGGACGATCGGCGTGGCCAGGACCGCCATCAGCGCCGCGGACGGGATCAGGAGCAGGTTGATCTGGCGCATTCCGTTGCCGATCGTCTGGCGCATCCGGGCCGGGTCGCGCGCCGCGGCGAGGCGGCTCAGCGTCGGGAACAGGACGGTCGCCACCGCGACGCTGAAGATCCCCTGGGGCAGCATGTAGAGCCGGAACGCGTTGTTGATCGCCGCCGGGGCGTTGTTCGAGACCAGCGACCCGAAGCCGGCGTTGATGAAGATGTCGAGGTTGACGATCCCGATGCTCATCGTCACGGGCAGGAACAGGACGAGCACCTGGCGCACGCGCGGATCGCGCCAGTCGACGTGGAAGGCCAGCCGGAACTCGACCCGCCGCATCGCCCACACGACCATCAGCAGCTGTACCACGGTGGCCACGAGCCACGCGATCGCGTACGCGTACACCCGGTCCGCGCCGTGAAAGCGAGGGCGCAGGACGATCAGCAGCACCAGGATGATGAGGTTCCACACCGCCGGCGTGAGCGCCGGGATCGAGAACTCGTCGTAGGACTGGAGGATCCCCACGAGCAGGCCGGTCAGGCTGAGCAGCAGCACGACCGGGAACAGCAGCGCGCGAGAGCCCGGCCGTGAGCAGGTTCGAGATGTGGGCGCCCGTGAACGCCGGCACGACGAGCCCCGCCACCGCCATCCAAAGCAGCGTCAGCGCGCCCAGCGCCACGAGGATGACCCAGAACAGCGTTGCGGCAACCCGGAACGCCTCGCGCTTACGTCCCTGCTGGATCAAGTCGGTGAACACGGGCACGAATGCCGCCGACAGCGCCGCCTGGGAGAACAGGTTGCTGAACAGGTTGGGAACCTGGGAGGCGAGCGTGAACGCCGACATCGCCGCCGAGGTCCCGAAGAACGCGGCCCCCGCCACCTCTCGCCCCAGGCCGGCCACCCGCGAGAGCGCCGTGGCAACCGCGAAGATGGCCGTGTTGACGGCGATCCGGCGGCGCGGCGTGGGTGGGTTTCCCTGCGCGGCGATGGTCTCGGTCGACACCGGATGGCTATAGTACGGACGGCCGCGGCCCCTCCCCCGCGGCCTTTGGTCTGCTATGGCGAACATCCATTCACAGAAGAAGCGAATCGAGCGCGCCGCGCGCGAGCGGGCCGAGAACCGGCGCTACACCTCGCGCATCAAGACCTACTTCCGGCGGCTCGAGACCGCCACCGCCACCGGCGACGACGCGGCCGCCGACACTGAGCACCGCACGCTCGTGCAGGCGATCGACAAGGCTGTCAAGGCCGGCGCGATCCATCGCAACAACGGCGCGCGCAAGAAGTCCCGCGCGGCGCGGTTGCGGCGCGGCGCGCCCGAGGCCTGAGCCCGCCCGCCGGCGCAGGATCGCTGGCGTTAGTGCGGTTTTCCCGCTCCCGGGGTAGCTTGTGGCGTCGATGGCGCGCGTGACCGGGCCGGCGGGGACCCAGACAAACCGCATCTTCTTCGAGCTCGACCGGTTCGAGGTAGATGGCGGTGATCGTCTCGCGGTGCACGGGCGCTGGTTCGGCGTGCGCGGCCGGCGCTTCGTCCGTCCTACCCTGATGCTGCAGGCCGGCGACGAGCGGCGCCGCGCACTCGCCGACCTCGAGCACAAGCCGTGGTCGGCGGAGGACGGCGAGCCGTGGGAGGCGTCATTCCCCTGCGGCGTGGACGGCGCGGAGGTGCGCGGGGCCGAGCTCGCGGTCGCGCCCGACATCGCGATCGCACTGCCGGCGCCGAGTGGTCGCGGGGCTGCCCCGACCCGGATCCCCGCAGTCGTCGAGCGCCGCCCGGGCACCCGCCGCGGGCGCCCCGCGCCGCGGCGCGACGAGCTGGCGGAGGCGCGCCGGGAGGCCGACCGCCTCAGGGAGGAGCTCGAGGCGAGCGACGCGGCGCGCCAGGAGGCGCAGGGAGAGCGCGACCGCGCTCTCGCCGAGCGCGACGAGCTGCGCCTGGCGCTCGGCGCCGCCACCGCGGAGCGCGACGACGCCCGGATCGCCGCCGCGCGCGCCGAGGCGGCGCGCGAGGATGCGCAGGCGACCTACGCCGCGCTCGCTGAAGGCGCGCGACGAGGCGCTGAACGAGCGCTCGGCCGCGCTCGGCTCCCGCGCGGAGATGGCCCGGCAGCCTCGACGCCGCGGCACGCGCGCGTGATGAGGCGATCACCGTGCGCGAGCAGGCGCTGGCCGCGCGCGACCGCGCCCAGTCGGAGCTCGAATCGCAGCGGCAGACGGCGCAGCAGGTCCAGGCCGAGCGCGACGCCGAGATCGCCACCCGCGGAGCCGCGATGGTGATGCGTGGCGCGAGCCGCGCCTCGCCGGTCAAGGCTGACTGGACGACACGCGCGATCGCGGTGGCGGTGCTCGTGATCGCGGTCCTCGCCGCGCTCCTGATCATCCACGCGCTTTAGCCAGCGCCGGTTCTGAGTCACCATTAGCCCCGGCTCACCGGCCCCCGCCACCACGGTCCCTCGGATATCCCCCGCCTCGGGCCCCGTTTACCTCGGAGCGGGCCGGAGCCGTGAGGTTCCTCGGAATCGCCGAGGCGAAGCTCGCCGCGAGCTGTTCCTCGGAATCGCGGCGAAGCTCCTGAGGTTCCTCGGAATCGCGGCGAGAGCGCGCGTGAGCGTTCCTCGGAATCGCGGCGACTAGCCCGTGCAACGGTTCCTCGGAATAACTCCGAGGAACCTCAGGCGGAGCGTGGTTTTTCCGAGGAACCTCAGGCGAAGCGTCGTAATCCGGGCACCCAGCTAGCCCGCGACGCGTGCGATCGTGCGCAGCGCAACCGTGTCCTCGCTCGCCGCGCCCGCCCCTCCCCCACGGGAGGCGAGCTCGAGGTCGGCGATCTGCTGGAGCGCCTCGCGGAGCTTCGCCGCGCCGCTCTCACGGGCGTCCGCGATCAGCCGGTCGGCGGCCCGGGACGGCATCCGCAGCCCGCGCTTGACCTGCGCCACCGGCGTGCCCGCGTCGAGCGCGGCGGCGATCTCGTGCGCGGTCCGGATCCGGCCGGCCATCCAGTAGAGCAGGCCGGGCACGCGCTCGCCCTGGGCGCGCAGCGCCAGGTAGATCCGCGTCGCCGCCTGCACGTCGCCCGCCACGAGCGCGTCGGCGAGCGACCACGCCCTGCGCTCGGCCGAGGGCGCGCTCAGCGCCTCGATCTCGGCCGCGTCCAGCGTCCCGCCGCCGGGCCCCGCCCCGAGCGCCAGCTTCTCGAGCTCGCGCAGCAGCCGCTGCTGGCGCTCGCCCACGTGGCGGATGAGCGCCCGCGCCGCGTCCGGCTCGAGCCGGAGGCCGAGCTCGCGCCCGCGCGCGATCACCCACTTGGGCAGCTCCCACGGCTTGACCGTCTCCTCGGCGTCGATCTGCCCGCCGGCGCGCTTGACCGCCTCGTGCAGGCGCGCCGGCGCCTTGATCCGGCCGTCCTCGCGCGCGAAGAACGCCACCGTCGTATCCGGCGGCGGCGTCCCCAGCGCCGCCTCCACGGGGTCGAGGTCCTTGTCCTTCCACCGCTCCACGCCGTCCACGACGATGAACCGCCGGCCGAGCGCGAACGTCATCGCGTTGAGCGCGGCCGCCACCGTCTCGGGCGTGGCCGCGTCGCCCTCGAGCAGCTCGACCCCTTGGGCTCCGCTCTCGGCTTCGCCCAGCGCGCGCAGGCGGGCGCGACGCTCGGCGATGCGGCCGTGATCGTCGCCGTGGATCAGGTAGGCGGCCTTGAACGTCGGCATCGCGGGTCAGTCTAGGCGCGGGGCTGGATGGCCCGCGCGAGCGCCTCCTGCACCGAGGCGACCGCGTGGACCCCCTCGATGTCCCACGTGCCGAGGCCGGCCACCGGCACGCCGGTCTTGAGCGCGAGCGCGACCTCAGACAGAGTGCCGTAGGCGCCGCCCACGGCGACCACGACGTCGGCGGCGCGGATGACGAGGCCGTTGCGCAGCTCGCCCAAGCCGGTGGGGATCGCCACCCGCACCCACTCGTTGGCCGACCCGCGCTCGCCGCCCGGGAGGATCCCGACGGTGAGCCCGCCGGCCGACGCCGCGCCCCGGCAGGCGGCGGCCATCACGCCGCCGAGGCCGCCGCAGACCACGATCGCACCCGCCTCGGCCAGCCCGCGGCCGATCAGCTCGGCGTCCCGCGCCTGCGCCGGCGAAGCCTCCCCGGGCCCGACCACGGCGACGTACACGGACTCAGCGGACGACGACGTTGACCAGCTTGTCGGGGACGACGATGACCTTGGCGATCTCGCGCCCGTCAAGGTGGTTGCGCACGCCAGAGGTGTCCATGCACAGGCGCTCGAGCTCCTCCCTCGCGGCGCCGGTCGGCGCATCCACCCGGTCGCGGACCTTGCCGTTGACCTGGCAGACGAGCTCGAACGTGTCGGCCTGGAGCATCTCCGGGTCGGCGTCCGGCCACGGCTCCTCCCACACCCGCCGGCCGGTCAGCAGCTCGTACACCTCGGCTCCCAGATGGGGCGCGAACGGGAACGCCAGCGACGCCGCGGTGGCGGCGGCGAACCGGCGCGCCGCGGGGTCGGCGTCGGCGTAGCGGTAGGTGTCGTTGATCAGCTCGATGATCGCCGAGATCGCCGTGTTGAAGGCGAACCGGTCGGTCATGTCGCCCGTCACCTTGTCGATCGACCAATGCGCCTTGCGGATCAGCGTCAGCGCGTCACCCTCGGCGTCGGCCGGCTGCTCGGCCCCGGCCTCGGGGTCGCCCAGCTCGTCGCCCAGGCGCCACAAGCGCGAGAGCAGCCGCCGGTGTACGCCCTCGATCCCGGTCGCCGACCACGGCGCGTCCTGGTCGGCCGGCCCCATGAACAGCACGTAGCAGCGGGCCGCGTCGACGCCGTAGCGCTCCATGATCTCGTTGGGCGGGATCACGTTGCCCTTCGAGCTCGACATCTTGTTGCCGTCGGCGCCGAGGATCATCCCCTGGGTGAACAGCGCCTGGAAGGGCTCCTGGAGGTCGAGCAGGCCCATGTCCGCGAACACCTTGACGAAGAAGCGCGCGTACATCAGGTGCAGGATCGCGTGCTCGACTCCGCCGATGTACTGATCGACCGGCATCCAGTAGTTGGCGATCCGCGGATCCCAGGCGCGCCTGGTCGTTGCGGGCGTCGCAGTAGCGGATGAAGTACCAGCTCGAGTCGACGAACGTGTCCATCGTGTCGGTCTCGCGCCGGCCGTGACCCGCCGCAGGACGGGCAGCGGGCGTGCACCCACTCCTCGGCCGTGGCCAGCGGCGAGCGCCCTTTCGGCTGGTAGTCGTCGATGTCCGGCAACTCGACGGGCAGCTCGGACTCCGGCACCGGGACCATGCCGCAGCGCTCGCAGTAGATGACCGGGATCGGACAGCCCCAGTAGCGCTGGCGGGAGACGAGCCAGTCGCGCAGCTTGTAGCTGACAGACGCGTGGCCCTTGCCCTCGCGATCCAGCCAGTCGACGATCGCCTGGTAGCCCTCCAACGCGTTCATGCCAGTGAACTCGCCCGAGTTGACGAGCTGCTCGTTGGCGGTGTGGGAGATGAACGCCTCTCCCTCCGGCGCCGGCTCATCGGGATCTGCCACCACCTGCACGATCGGCAGGTCGAAGGTCCGCGCGAACTCGTAGTCGCGCTGGTCGTGCGCGGGCACTCCCATCACCGCGCCCGTCCCGTACTCCATCAGCACGTAGTCGGCGACGTACATGGGGATCTGCTCGCCGTTGACCGGGTTGGTGACCGTGCGGCCCAGGGGCACGCCCGTCTTCGGCTTGTCGGCGGCGCCGCGATCCTCCAGCGACTCGGTCAGCGACCGGTTGACGTAGGCGCGGACCTCGTCCTCATGGTCGGTGCCGTCGGCCAGGCGCAGCACGTCGGGGTGCTCGGGGGCCATCACGAAGAAGGTGGCGCCGAACAGCGTGTCGGGCCGGGTCGTGAACACCGAGTAGTCGATCGCCACGTCCTCGCAGCGGAAGATCACCTCGGCGCCCTCACTGCGCCCGATCCAGTTGCGCTGCATGATCTTGACGTGCTCGGGCCAGTCGATCCGGTCCAGGTCGTCGAGCAGCCGGTCGGCGTAGTCGGTGATGCGGAAGAACCACTGCTCGAGCTGGCGCAGCTCGACTTCGGCCCCGCACCGCTCGCAGCGGCCGTCGACCACCTGCTCGTTGGCCAGCACGGTGGCGTCGTTGGGACACCACTTGACCGCCGCCTCCTTGCGGTACGCCAGGTCGCGCTCCAGCAGCTTCAGGAAGATCCACTGCGTCCAGCGGTAGTAGCCCGGCTCGTGGGTGCCGAACTCGCGGCTCCAGTCGATCGAGATCCCCCAGCGGTGAAACCAGTGCCGGTAGGCGGCGATCGAGCGGTCGGTGGCCTCGCGCGGGTGCACCCCGGTCTTGATCGCGTTGTTCTCCGCCGGCAGCCCGAACGCGTCATAGCCCATCGGGTGCAGCACGCGCCGGCCGATCCGGCGGTGGAAGTGGGCGATCGCGTCACCCAGCGCGTAGTTCTTCAGGTGGCCGATGTGCGGCTCGCCGCTCGGATAGGGCAGCATCTCGAGCACATACGAGGCGTCGTCATCGTGCGGGTCGACGTCGTTCGAGACCTCCCAGGTGCGCTCGCGCTCCCACAGCTCCTGCCACTTGGGCTCGATCGTCTTCGGGTCATAGCGGCGCTCGGGCGTGGTTCTCTCGATGGGTACGGCGACACCGAGAGGCGCCACCGGCGGATGACTGTCAAGGACGCAGCGAGCGTGGCGTACCTGGAAGGTACGCGAGCGAGCGAGAGAAGACAGCGCCGCCGGCCGGCTCGAATGTCGTCTATCCATGGAGAGAGCCACGAGCTTGCAGGTTACTTACGATCTCCTCGTGAGCGAGAGCCCCTCCGAGCGGCCCGTCCCGAGCACCGCTGCGGCCGCCGCCGAGCGCGTGGGCACGATCGTCGCCGCCGCCGAGCAGACGGCGGCCCGGCTGCGCGCGGAGGCCGAGGAGCAGGTCCGCGCCCGGATCGCCGAGGGTCAGCGCGCGGCGGAGTACCGCGTCACCGCGGCCGAGGAGGAGGCGCTCGCGATCGTGGCCAGGGCCGAGGAGACCGCGGCGGAGCTCCTCGGCGAGGCGCAGGAACGTTCCCGCGCGCTGATCCAGGACGCCCGCGCCACCGCGGACGGGATCCGCGCCGAAGGCCTCGAGATCGTCTCCAACCTGCGCGAGATGGGCAACTCACTGCGCTCGAACGCCCAGCGCCTGCTCGGTGACGTCCAGCAGGTCCACGCGCGGCTGGTGGCGCAGGCCGAGCAGAAGGAGGCCGAGCTGGGGCTGGCGCCGGCCCGCGACGCGCGCCGTCCCCCTCCGCCCGACGAGGGCGATGCACTCGACGTTCCCGAGTTCATCCCGCCGAGGTGATTCGCTACGCTTCTGAGCACCCGCGGGGCTATAGCTCAGCTGGGAGAGCGCTTGCATGGCATGCAAGAGGTCGCCGGTTCGAGCCCGGCTAGCTCCACTGCACCGGGGTCGGGCATCCAGCCCAAGACCGGCGACGTCGTCCGGACCGGTTCGAGCCCGGCTAGCTCCACCTCCGCACCCGGGTCACCGGGTTTTCGCGCCCTAGGGCCAGCTGACGTAGCCACGGGAGGCCAGGATCGTTGCGTTCCCGAGCTACGCTCCCAGGCGGCGGTCCGGCGCGTGAACAGCCACGAGGCGGCCGTCGCCGAGACCGCCAGGATGGCGAGGCAGTAGACGACGGCCAGCACCGCCTCGTGGCCGAGGCCGGCGCCGGTCGAGACGTGCCCCATCCACAGCCCCCGGATCGTCTCGATGATCGGAGTGAAGGGCTGGTGCTCGGCGAACGCGCGCAGCACCGCCGGCATCGTGCGGGCGGGCACGAACGCGGTGCTCACGTAGGGGATGAACATCAACAGGAAGGTGACCGAGTTGGCCGCCTCGACGCTCCGGACCAGCAGCCCGACGGCGGCCGCGAACCACGACAGCGCCAGCACGAACAGCACGACCATCGCGGCGCCGCCCACCCAGTGCAGCGGCGAGGCGCTCGGGCGCCAGCCGATCCCGAGCGCGACGCCGACGACGAGCGCGGTCGCGATCAGGTTGCGGACCAGGCTGGCGACGATCTGGCCGACCAGGATCGACGAGCCGCTGATCGGCATGCTCCTGAACCGCTCGACGATCCCGCCCGCCATGTCTCCGGCCACGGCCACAGCGGTCGTGCCGGCGCCGAACCCGGCGCACAGGACGATCAGGCCAGGGACGACGTAGTCGACGTACGCGCCGCCCGTCTGGAGATCGCCGCCGAACACGTAGACGAACAGCAACATCAGGATGACCGGCAGGACGAGGGCGGTGAGGAACGCCTCGGGGTCGCGCCAGGAGCGCCGGAGGCACCGGGCGATCATCACGCGGCTGTCGAACACGGTCGCTGCGAGGGTCACGAGACCAGCTCCTTGTCGGTGAGGGAAAGGAACACGTCGTCCAGGCTGGGGCGGTGGACGGAGACCTTGACCGCGGGCGCGCCCGCCGACTCGAGGCGGCCGAGCACGGAGCGCACACTGGCGGCTGAGCCGTCGGTGCCGACCTCGAGAACGCACAGGCGGTCGTCTATCCGGGTGGCGTCCACCAGCTCCGCGGCCCGGCCGGCCGTGCGGAGGTCCGCGAACTGAAGCCGGAGGACCTCGCCACCCAGCTCGGCCTTGAGCGCGTCGGGCGTGCCGCGCGCCACGACCCGCCCATGGTCGAGCATCGCGACGGTGTCGGCGAGCTGGTCTGCCTCCTCCAGGTACTGCGTGGTCAGCAGGACGGTCACGCCGTCGGCCGCGAGCTGCCTGACCGTGCTCCACAGCTGCTCGCGGCTGCGGGGGTCGAGGCCCGTGGTCGGCTCGTCCAGGAACACCAGGGCCGGACGGGCGATCATGCTGATGGCGAGGTCGAGTCGGCGCTTCATGCCGCCCGAGTAGGTGCCGGCTCTGCGATCGGCTGCCCCGGCGAGGCCGAAGCGGTGCAGCAGCTCGCCTACTGTCGCGCTGAGCTCGCGGCGGGGAACCCGAAGCAGGCGGGCCATCATCGCAAGGTTCTCCCGGCCCGTGAGCACGTCGTCAACGGCGGCGAACTGCCCGGTCAGGCTGATCGAGCGCCGGACGGCCACCGGCTCGCTCAGCAAATCGTGCCCGGCGACCGTGGCGGTTCCGGCGTCCGGCCGCACGAGCGTGGCCAGGATCCTGACCAGCGTGGTCTTGCCCGCCCCGTTGGGTCCCAGCAGCGCGAGCACGCTGCCCCGCCCGACGGCCAGGTCGACCCGGTCGAGCACGACCTGGTCTCCGAAGGACTTGCAGATGCCGTGCACATCAACTGTGTATCGCATACACATCACTATATACGCCATACACAGTTATAGTCAAGAGGAGATGCCGCACGCACCTGACCCAGACCCGCCCGCCGGCCCGGCGCCCCCCGCCCTCCCCCCCGGGCTGGACATCCTGTGGGGTAAGCGCGATCGCGGCCGGCGGGGCCCGAAGCCGGGGCTCACGGTCGAGGACATCGTCGACGCCGCCATGGCGCTCGCGGACGCCGGCGGGCTCGAGGCAGTGTCGATGGCCGGCGTGGCCGCCCGCCTCGGATTCACGACGATGTCCCTGTACCGGTACGTGAACAGCAAGGACGAGCTCCTCCAGCTCATGTGGAACGCGAGCGCCCAGGGCGCCGAGACCCTCGTGCTGACCGGAGAGGGGTGGCGCGCGCGGATGCGCGAGTGGTCGGTCCTCCAGCGCGACATGCTCGACCGCCACCCCTGGCTAACCCAGATGCCGATGGCCGCCCCCCCGATGGCCCCCAACTCGCTGGCCTTCGTCGAGCGCGGCCTCGAGGCCATGGACGGCACAGGCCTGCCCGACGATGAGCGGCTGCGGATCATCGGCCTGCTCAGCTCCTACACGCTGAGCGAGGCCCGCATGGCCTACGACGCCCGCCGCGCCGCCGCGGCCGCCCCGGGGCAGCCACCGGCGAGCTTCGAGCAGATCCTCCGCCTCCTGGTCGACGAGACCACCTATCCCCGCCTGCACCGCCTGGCCTGGTCAGACGCCCACGAGCCCGCGGATGAGCGGGCGATGTTCCTCGCGGGGATCGACTGCATCCTCGACGGGGTTCAGGTGCTCATCGACCGCCGCACCCCTCCGGCCTAACCGTCGCGAGCCGCCTCCAGGGCCGCCGGCGGATCGGCCGCGGCGCCCGACTGCACGAGCGCCAGCGCCCGGTCGGCCAGCTCGGCCGCCTCGGCGCCGCTCAGCGTCTCGTCGCGCAGCGCCAGCGCCAGCAGCACCTCCCGCAGCAGCTCCGGGTTCGTCGTGTCCGGTGGCTTGCCCGCCGGCGGCAGCGACCGTACGCCGGCGAGCAGCCGGGACGCGTTCATCCCGCCCCCGAGCAGCCGCCCGGGTTGCTTGTCGGGGATCGTGGCGGCTATCGCGCCCGTCGCCGGGTTGATCACGTTGACCTTGCTGCGCAGACCCGCGCGCTCGAGCCCCAAGCGGTAGCCCGACAGGCGCAGGTAGCCGAGCTGGGCGGCGAGCTGGGTGAACGCGACCGCCTCGGCCTCGTCGCGCAGGCGCGGCTGGTGCAGCGAGATCTGCGTGCCGGCGTCGGGTAGCGTGGGATCGGGCTCGGGCGCCACGAGCAGGAACGCGTGCGAGCCGAGCCGACCGGCCCCCACCCCGGCCACGTCGGCCAGCAGCTGGTAGCCGCCGAGTCCGAGCGCACCCACGATGCCGGTGGGCAGCGGATTGGCCGCGAGATGACCGGGCGCGAACATCAGTTGTCGAGCAGCCCGCCGACGATCCCGCCGAGCAGCCCGCCCCCGCCCTGGTCGCGCTGGGCCGCCCCGCCTGCCCCCTCCTGCACCGGCGGATGGAAGTAGGCGCTCTGGAGGCCCACCCGGCCCGGCCCGGTGAAGCGGTTGAACACGAGATTGCCCGCGCCACCGCCCAGGAACCCGGTCTTGAAGCCGTATACCTCCTGGCTCATCGACACCGAGTGGTCGCGGTACACCCATCCCCCCGGCTCGATGTCGATCGACTCCCCCGGCTCGAGCAGCTTCTCGAACACGTTGCCGTAGCCGTGCACCCACACCACGCCCTCGTGGTCGGCGGCGAAGAACTCGTCGACGAAGAAGCCGCCTCCGTAGAGCATGTTGGCGAACCCCTTGATCCGGCTGTAGTCGTACTGCACGCCGCCGGTGGCGGCCAGGAACTGGTGCTCGCGCACGACGATGCCCTGCCCGCCCTGGAGATGCAGCGCGGCGATGTGGCCGGGCGCGTCGCGGCTGAAGGCGATCTCCCCCGGCGACTGCGCCTCCAGCAGCAGCAGCGGCATGCCGCCGAACACGCGGCGCTTCAGCCCCTTCTTCAGCGGGTGCAGGCCGACCTGGAGGTTCGGGTACTTCCACAGCAGCACGTGGTGCTCGAAGTACACGGGGATCGTGCCGTCGAGCGCCATGTGCAGGACCGGCACGAGCTCGCCCTCGAGGCGGTAGCGGAGCCCGGGAGCGGAGCCCTCGGTTATCTGCGTGGGCAGGATCTGCGGCGCGGCGGGCATGTCTCTCTCCTGTCGATGGCGATCGCTGCGCAACGTATCGTGCGGCGCCTGGCGTGTCACGCCGCCGCGGCCGCGCGATAATCGCCACCGTGCCGAAGGTGTACGTCAGCGGTCATCGGAACCCCGACACGGACTCGATCGCGTCGGCGATCGGCTACGCCGAGCTCAAGGGGCGCCTCGACCCTCGCAACGACTACCTCCCGGTCCGCCTGGGAGACTGCAACACCCAGACGCGCTGGCTGCTCGAGCGCAGCGGCGCCGCAGAGCCCGGCTTCCTGCCGCACGTGATGCTGCGGGCCTGCGACGTCATGAAGTCGCGCTTCCCGGTGACCGCCGAGGACCAGCCGATCCGCGAGGCGGGGCTCGAGATGGCGCGCGCACAGCTCGAGGTCGTCCCCGTCGTCGATGGGCAGGGGGCGCTCTCGGGCGTGGTCACCGAGCGCGCCCTCGCCCGGCGCTACATCCGCGAGTCGCGCCAGACCTCGACGCTCGAGGACGCACCCACGCACGTGCGCGCGATCGCCGCGGTGCTCGAGGGCGAGGTGCTGCTCGGCGAGGACGCCGAGCTCGCCGGCCGCGTGTGGGTGCACTCGATGGACGTCTCCTCGCCGTCCGGCATCTCGAAGGGCGACATCGCCGTGATCGGCAACCGCGACGACGCCCAGCGCCTGGCGCTGGACGCTGGGCGCCGCGCTGCTCGTCCTCTCGAACGACTCCAGGCCCTCCGACGAGATCCTCGAGCTGGCGCGCGAGCGCGGGACGGCGGTCGTGGTCTCTCCGCTGGACACGTACGTGTCGGCGCGCATGATCACGCTGGCCGCGCCGTGCCGGGCGTTCATGGAGCGCGAGCCGCTGACCGTCACGACCGAGGACCTGGTGGCCGACGTCTCCGAGCAGATCAAGGAGAGCCACTACGGCGCGAGCGTGGTGATCGACGCGCAGCGCCGTCCGATCGGGCTCGTGACCCGGTCGGATCTGGTCTCGCCGGCGCGCCGTCGAGTGGTGCTCGTCGACCATGCCGAGTCGGGCCAGGCCGTACTGGGCGTCGAGCAGGCCGAGATCCTCGAGATCCTCGACCACCACCACATCGGCTCGATCGAGACCCGCGTCCCGGTCACGGCGACCTTCGATCCGGTCGGCTCCACCGCCACGCTCGTGGTCGAGCGCTTCCGCCAGAACGGCATGGAGCCGAGCCGCTCGACGGCGGTCATGCTCCTCGGCGCCATCCTCTCGGACACGATCATCCTCAACTCGCCCACCACCACCGAGCGCGACCACGCCGTCGTCGAGTACCTGGAGCGGGTGCTCGCGCTCGACGCCCGCGAGCTCGGCCGCGAGATGTTCGAGGCGACCACCGACGTCTCCGAGGTGGGCACCGAGGAGCTGATCTCACGCGACGCCAAGGAGTACGAGGTGCAGGGCGGCCAGACGATCTGCATCGCCCAGGTGGAGGTGATCGGCAGTGGCCTGCTCGACCGCAAGGACGAGCTGCTCGAGGCGCTCCGCCACGCCCGCGAGGCGAGGGGCTTTCACGTCTACGCGCTGATGGTGACCGACGTGCTCAGCAAGGGGACGCAGCTGCTCGTGGCCGGCGATGCGCACGGGGTAGCGCGGGCCTTCGGCCAGCAGCCGCACGACAGCGTGATCGAGCTGCCCGGGGTGATGAGCCGTAAGAAGGAAGTCGCGCCGAAGCTGTTGTCCGCGCTCTGAGCGCCTCAGGCCGGGCTCGGCTCGAACGTCCTCGCGGGCGCCTCGCCCCACAGCTGCTCGAGCCGGTAGAACTCGCGCGTCTCCGGCGTGAACACGTGGACGACGACGTCGAGGTAGTCCATCAGGATCCAGCGCGCGCTGGGAAGACCCTCCACCCGACGGGGGAGCATGCCGTGCTCGAACTTCATCCCTTCGTGGATCGCGTCGTGGATCGCCTTGGTCTGGCGTTCGCTGCGCCCGCTGCAGATCACGAAGTAGTCCGTGTAGCCGATGATCTCCTTGAGATCGAGTGCGACGACGTCGAGCGCCTTCCGGTCCGCGGCGAACCCGGCGACGGCGTATGCGATCTCTTCTGGACTCATCAACTGTGGCTTACCCCCTGGTAGAGCGAATGCTGCTGGATGTAGGTATCGACTGAGTCTGGCACGAGGTACTTGATCGACTGCCCGCTGCGCACCCGCTCGCGGATCATCGTCGAGGACAGTCCGATCGGCGGCATCGGGAAGAACCGCGCCCGCTCGCCCGCCCGCACAGCTCTCGAGCGCGTCCTCGATCGAGGACCGCGGCGTCCCCCGCCGCTCGGCCACCACGGCGGTGGCCAGAGCCAGTACCCGCTCGACGCGATGCCACCGGGGCAGCCCGGCGGCGATGTCACCGCCGAGGATCAGGAACAGCTCGCTGTCCGGTTTCGATGCACGTAGCTCCTCAAGCGTATCGACCGTGTACGACGCACCCGCGCGCTCGATCTCCATGTCGGAGACCTCGAAGCGGTGCTCGTCGCCGCGGACGGCCAAGCGGCAGAGCGCCAGTCGGTGCGCCGCGCCCGGCTCCTCCTCGTTGGCCTTGTGGGGCGGTATGCCGGTAGGAATCAGCATCACCCGGTCGAGTCCGAGCTGAACGTACGCCTCCTGGGCGCAGACGAGGTGTCCGAGATGTGGCGGGTTGAACGTCCCGCCGAGGATTCCGACGCGCACCGGCTACGGGCGGATCTGCCCTGCGCCTTCGATCAGGTACTTGAACGTGCACAGCTCGCGCAATCCGATCGGCCCGCGGGCGTGGAGCTTCTGCGTGGAGTTGCCGATCTCGGCGCCCATGCCGAACTCGCCGCCGTCGGTGAAGCGCGTCGACGCGTTGACGTATACGCAGGCGGCGTCCACCTGGCGCTGGAAGGCGCGCGCCGAATCGGTGTCGCGCGTGACGATCGCCTCCGAGTGCCCGCTCCCGTGAGCGTTGATGTGCTCGATCGCCGCCGCCGTCGAATCGACGACGCCGATCGCGATCTCGAGGTCGAGGTACTCGGTGTCCCAGTCCTCGTCGGTCGCCGCGTCGATCGGGATGCCGGGCGCCGCGGCTCGCGCACGGGCGTCCCCGTGCAGCGTGACCCCGGCCTCGCTGAGCGCGCGCGCCACCGAGGGGAGGAAGCGCTCGGCGACATCGGCGTGGACGAGCAGCGTCTCGGCGGCGTTGCACACCGACGGCCGCTGGAGCTTGGCGTTGAGCGCGATCGCCTCAGCCGCCTCGAGGTCCGCGCTCGCATCGACGTACACGTGGCAGTTGCCCGAGGCCGCGAACATCACCGGGACGGTGGCGACGCCCTTCAGCGCCGCCTTCAGCCCCTCGCCGCCGCGCGGGATGATCAGGTCGACGACGCCCGTCTGGGTGGCGAGCTCGGCCAGCTCCTCGCGCGCCCCGCCGGCAATGAGTGAGATCGCACCGTCGGGCAGGCCCGCGGCGGACGCGGCCTCCGAAGCGACGCTCGCCAGCGCGACGTTCGAGTGCGCGGCGTAGCTCGAGCCGCGCAGCACGATCGCGTTGCCCGACTTCAGGCACAGCGCCGCCGCGTCGATGGTCACGTTCGGCCTAGCCTCGTAGACGACTGCGACCACCCCCAGCGGCACCCTCACCTTGCGCACATCGAGGCCGTTCGGCGAGCCGGTGCCCGTCGATCACCTCGCCCACCGGGTCCGGGAGGGCGGCGACGTTGCGCACGCCCGCCGCCATCTCGGCGACCCGGCGCGTGCTCAGGGCCAGGCGGTCGATGAGGGCAGGCGAGAGTCCGGCCTCGCGAGCGGCTGGCATATCGCGCGCGTTGGCCTCGAGGATCTCCTCGGTGCGTTCGATCAGCGCCGCGGCGATCTCCTCGAGCGCCGCGTTCTTTACGCCCGAGGACAGCGTCGCGAGCGAGCGGGAGGCCCGTTCGGCCCGCGCGCAGACTTCGGCGACGGAGATCCCAGTCGTGGTGGCCATCCGGACAGCTTAGTTGAGCACGAAGTAGTCCCGGTGGACCGCCTCCTCGGTGGCGCGTGGGACCACGCTGCGCGCCTGCGCCGACTTCAGCCCCTGCACCTTGCGCAGCTCCTCGGCCGAGTAGTTGCAGATCCCCTTGCCCACGGTCTGGCCGTCGTGCGCCACCTCAACCGCGTCGCCGGCGTCGAAGCTCCCGGACACGTCGACGATCCCCACGGGCAGCAGGCTCGTGCCCCCCTCGCGCAGAGCGCGCGCCGCGCCGGCGTCGACCAGGATCCGCCCCCGCGTGGGCTTGGCGTACTTGAGCCACAGCTTGAAGCTCGAGTAACGGCCCTCGCGGGCGGCGAAACGCGTGCCCGTCGGCTCGCCCCGGGCGGCGGCGAGGATCGTGCCCGAGTTCAGCCCGCCGGCGACGACCGTCGGGATGCCGGCGGCCGTGGCCATCTCGGCCGCCACCACCTTCGAGCGCATCCCGCCCGAGCCGAGCAGCGAGGTCGCGTGGCCGATGTCGAGGCCCCGGAGCTCGTCGAACTCGCTCACCTCCGGCACAAGCCGGGCGTCGGGGTCGGCGCGCGGGTCGGCCGTGAACACGCCCTCGGCGTCGGTCAGGAGCACGAGCAGCTCCGCCCCGAGCAGGATCGCCACCTGGGCGGCGAGGAAGTCGTTGTTGCCGAACGAGATCTCATCCGTCGTCGTCGTGTCGTTCTCGTTGATCACCGGCACCACGCGCCACTCGATCAGCTTGCGCAGCGTCTGGCGGGCGTTCAGGTAGTGCGTGCGGGCGCTGATGTCGAAGAACGTGAGCAGGACCTGCGCCGTAGGCACCCCCCGCGCCGAGAGCAGCTCGTCGTAGACCTGGTAGAGCCGCCCCTGCCCGACCGCGCTCGCCGCCTGGAGCTCGTCCATCGCCCGCGGCCGCAGCGGGATCGACATCACGCCCATACCGCGCGCGATCGCGCCGCTCGTGACCACGATCACCGACGTGCCGGCGCGGTGCAGCTCGGCGATCTGGTCGCAGATCGCCGCGAGGTTCTCGCGCCGGACCGCGCCGCCGTCGTCGGCCACGATGCTCGAGCCGAGCTTCACCACCAGGGAGGTCATGCGCGGGACAGGTTAGGGCCCCGCGGGCGCGCTATCCGGTGAACGAAGGCGCGGTGGCGGTGTGCCGCTGGGCCGGCCGCCGCTTGGCCGGCCGGCGCTTGGCCGGCTTGCGCTTGGCCGCGGTGCACCATGGGTTGGCGGGCACGCCGGCGCACGGGTTCGGCATGGTCGTCAGGTTGGCCGGGAGCGGGTGCATGATCACCGTCGTCAGGCGTGGATAGTGGTCGGTGGGCAAGCATGGCGCCTTGCCGGCCAGCGGCAGGTACAGCGTCGAGTCGCACGCCACCTCTTCGGTGAACACCGCGGACTGCGGGTTGGTGTCGCTCGGCGGAACCGTCTGCCCGTTGCAGGTGGGATACAGCTGCTCGGCGTAGGACGGAGTGCCGCTGGCCGCGCCGCCGCTCTCCTCGGTGTTGCCGGCGAAGCAGTCGGTGGGGCCGGGCTCGAAGTTGGTGAGGGCGTAGTCGCCGTTGGTCGGGTTGCCGAAGAAGCCGTTGCCGGCGTAGGTGTTGTCGATCAGGGCGTCGCCCCACTCGTCGTACAGGCAGAGCTGCCCGCCCGCGTCGGTGCCCCCCGTGCACGGCGGACCGCTGTCGGGGAAGGGGACGAAGATCGTGCCCCACGCCCCGTTGCGCTCGAAGCGGTTGTCCATGACGGTGTCGTTGCGGGCGCCAGAGATCGATATGCCCGTCCCCACCGGCCCCGCGGCGGCCAAGCCCGAGCTCGGCACGTTGGGGTTGTTGTTGTCGTGCACGTAGTTGTGCATGAAGACCCAGCACGAGTGGGTGCCCGTGATCGGGCTCGTGCCCCCGTTCGGGCACGCGCCGTTCTGCGGCGGCGGATTGTCACCGTTCTGGCTGTTGGTGTCGAACCCGTCCTCGTTGTTGTCGAACTGAGAGTTCTCGACCACGAGCTGACCGCCCGAGTTGGAGCCCGAGTAGCCGAGCGCGTTGAACTCCGACCACACGTCGTCGACGGTCTGGTCGCACACCTGCTGGCAGGCTCCGATGTAGAACCCGGAGTCGTTGAAGTTGCTCGTGTAGTCCTGATACCAGGTGCCGCCGCTCCAGTTGCTGGAGAAGATGCCGTACTGCGCGGCGGTCGACTCATCGTTGCCCCAGTAGGTCGAGGTGGCGGTCAGGTAGGACCCGTTGAAGCCCCAGCCGCCGATGGTTCCGCTCTCGTCGCCGCCGTTCCACCAGACCTCATTGCCGGCGTTGCCCTTGCCGGCGAGGAAGTTGCACGAGGTGAGGTTCTGGACCCACACGTCGTCGGCCTTGTAGACCATGATCCCGTTGAGCCCGGAGCCGCCGGCTCCCAGGTTCTGGGCGGCCGGGCTCGAGCTGCAGCGGCCCGAGTGGGGCTTGGTCCCGTCCACGACCACCGTACTCCGGTTCATGCCGCGGATCCGGAGGTGCGGCTTGACCACGAGCACGGCGGCGGGCGTGTCGCTGGCCCCGGCCGGCGCTTGGCTCGAGGTGGTCTTGTAGTCGCCGGGACCGATCAGGATCCAGTCGCCGGGCTTGGCCGCGTTGACCGCGGCCTGGATCGTCTTGAACTGGCCGCGGATCCCGTGGTAGGTCCCGACGCGCAGACACCCGGGCGTTGGCGTTCACCGCGCCGGCGGCAAGAACGATCACGGCGAGCACGACCCTTCGAACCATGCGGCCTCTCCTCCTGGGGGGCCGCGATCCTACTACTCAGGATCGAGGTCGAACGCGATCCCCGCGATCTCGACCTCGTCGCCGGGCTCGAACCCGGCCGCCTCGAGCGCGCCGAGCACGCCGATGCCGCGCAGCCGCCGCTCGAGGTGGGCGAGCGCGTCCTCGTTGTCGAGGTCGTAGCGGGCCACGAGCCGCTCGATCCCCTTGCCGCTGACGCGGAAGCCGGCGCCGGTGCGCTCCACCTCATAGGCCCGGTCCGCCGCGGGACGGAACACCTGATGTTCGGCCAGCGGCGCGCCGGCATCGCTCGCCGCCGCCGCCTCCTCCATCGGGACGCGCCGCGACAGCTCGACGCTCAGCTCATCCAAACCGAGCCGCGCCACCGAGGAGGTGACGATCACCGGAATGCCCAGCCGCTGCGCCCACTCGGCGCGCGCGGCGGCGCGGGCGTCCGGATCGACGAGGTCGGCCTTGGAGAGGGCGAGCAGCCGGGGCAGCGCGGACAGCCGGGGATCGTGCAGCTTCAGCTCGCGCTCGACGGTGGCGTAGTTGGCGCGCGGATCGCTTCCGTCCAGCGGGGCGAGGTCGAGCACGTGCACGAGCAGCCGCGTGCGCTCGACGTGGGCCAGGAACTCATGCCCCAGGCCGGCGCCGGCGCTCGCCCCCTCGATCAGCCCGGGGATGTCAGCGATCACGAGCTGGCGCTCCTCGGTCTCGAGCGTTCCCAGCGCCGGCTCGAGCGTGGTGAACGGGTAGTCGGCCACCTTGGGATGGGCGCGGGTCAGCCGCGCCAGCAGCGAGGACTTGCCGGCGTTGGGCAGGCCCACCAGCCCCACGTCGGCGAGCAGCCTGAGCCGGAGCGTGACCCACGAGTCCTCCCCCGCCAGCCCGCGCTCGGCGAACCGGGGCGTCTGGTGGGTGGGGCCGGCGAAGCGCTTGTTGCCGCGTCCGCCGGGCCCGCCCCGGACGATCACCGCGCGCTGGCCGGGCCGCGTCAGGTCGTGCTCGGTCCCGTCAGCTTCGACGGTCGCGGTCGTCCCCGGCGGAACATGGATCTCCAGCGTCTCGCCGTCGCGGCCGTGGCGAAGCGCGCCCTGCCCGTGGCCGCCCCGGCGCGCCTTGAAGTGGGCCGAGCGCCGGAAGCGCTCGAGATCCCGGAGCGAGTCGTCGCACACGAGCACGACATCGCCACCGCGCCCGCCGTCGCCACCGTTCGGCCCGCCCTTGGGCACGTGCGCCTCGCGCCGGAAGCTGAGGCAGCCGTCGCCGCCGGCGCCGGCCTGGACGTGGATGCGCGCTCGATCCTGCATTCGCCATGATGCTGCCATGCCCGAGCGCGTGATCCTCATCACCGGCGCCTCGAGCGGGATCGGCGAGGCGACGGCGCGCGCCGCCGCCGGCGCCGGCTGGCGGGTCGTCCTCGCCGCCCGCTCTCGCGACCGCCTCGAAGCCCTCGCCGGCGAGCTCGACGGGCTGGCCGTCGAGTGCGACGTCACCGAGTGGGAGCAGCAGCAGGCGATGGTGTCGGCCGCCCTCGAGCGCTACGGCCGGCTCGACTGCGCGTTTGCCAACGCCGGCTTCGGCGCCGCCCGCGGGTTCCTGAAGGAGTCGCCCGAGCACTGGCGCTCGATGATCCTGACCAACGTGTACGGCGCCGCGCTCACGATCCGAGCCACGCTGCCGTCTTTGAAGGAATCCCGCGGCCACCTCGTCCTGACCGGCTCCGTCGCCGGCCGACGGGCGCTGCCCGGATCGCTCTACTCCGCGACCAAGTGGGCGGTGACGGCGATGGGCGAGTCGGCGCGCCAGGAGCTCAACGACACCGGCGTGCGTGTGACCGTGATCGAGCCCGGGATGGTCGACACGCCGTTCTTCTCGAAGGGCGCCGGCGAGGGCGCGCTGCGCGCCGAGGACGTCGCGCGGGCGGTGATGTTCGCGCTCGAGCAGCCGGCGCACGTCGACGTCAACGAGATCCTCATCCGGCCGACCGCACAGCCGAACTGACGTCGGCCTCGACCAGGTCCGCCTCGCCGGCGACCTGGCTCCAGGTGTAGCGGATCAGCGTCAGGCCGGTCCGACGCGCGTGGAGCTCGCGCCGGCGGTCGCGCTCCATCTGCGCCGGCGTGTGATGGCCCTCGTAGCCGTCGAGCTCGACCGCGAGTCCCAGCGCCGGCCACACCATGTCGATCCGCATCCGGCTGACCGGGGCGTTGACCTCCGGGATCGGAAGCCCGGCGCGCTCGCACAGCCGCAGGAACCGCCGCTCGGTGTCGCTGCGGGTGAGGGCCAGCTTCGGCTGGTGGCGCGCCAGCGCGCGTCGCAGCCGCCTGCGCCCCGGGCCGGCCCGGGACACACAGCGCCAGGACCTCCTCCACGTTCAGCAGCCGCCGGTACTCGGCCTCGGCGAGCGCCTGGCGAACGTCGCGTGACCCCGCCGCATAGTCGACGAGCGCCCGCGCCACCGTGGTGATCGGGAAACGCCGGTGCGCGGTGGCGTCGATCCGGCGGGGGTGGTGGACGATGACGCCGTCGGTGGACCTGGCCCGGCCGGTCGTGCTGACGTGGATGACGGCCGGCTCCCGTTCGACGATCCCCCACCACCACGCGGCGGTGGCGTGGCTGAGCACGGTGCCCTCGCCCGCGTGCAGGATCGCCGCCACCATCCGTCCCTCGGTCGGGATCCACGGATGGCCCAGGGCATAGACGCCCGGATGGACGAGGTGGAGCTTGCCGCGCCGCCCGCCACCGCTTGATCGCGCTCTCGCTGACCCCACAATCGCGCAACTGACGCAGGCCGATCACCCCCCACTGCGCCCCCGCCACGGCTGATGCCATTTGGTGCCGCTGAGCGCGGACCAAATGGCTTCACCCGACCCATCCCCGCAGGATCCCGCCCCGCGTGTGACGAAACTAGACGTCGATCGCAACGATGTCGCTACTAACCGGCTTCAAAAAGTTCCTGATCCGGGGCAACGCGGTCGACCTCGCCGTCGGCTTCGTCGTCGGCGCCGCCTTCACCTCGGTCGTCAAGGCGCTCGTGGCCGACATCTTCACCCCGCTGATCGCGCTGATCTTCGGTAAGCCGAACTTCGAGGCGCTGTCGTTCACGGTCAACCACAGCCACTTCCTCTACGGCGACCTGGTCAACAACCTGTTCACGTTCCTCGACCGTCGTCGGCGGTCATGTACTTCTTCGTGGTCACGCCGATCACGAAGCTGCTCGAGCGCCGGGCGCAGGCCGACCCGGACACCAAGGAGTGCCCGGAGTGCACGAGCGCGATTCCGCTGAAGGCGCGCCGGTGCCCCCTGTGCACCTCAGAGGTCGGGTAGGGGCCCGCGCGCTGCGCGCGCGGTCATCCCTGGGGCCGTTGCGCCGGATCCGGTCCGGCGCCGGCTACGCCGCGTCGCCCGGAGACTCGACCGAGATCACGCGCCCGCGCCGGCCGCGGGTGAACGCCACCGTCCCCGCCGAGCGGGCGTAGATCGTGTCGTCCTTGCCGATGCCGGCGCCGTCGCCGGGCTTGAAGCGCGTGCCGCGCTGGCGCACGATGATCTCCCCGCCGGTCACCGTCTGACCGGCGAACACCTTGACGCCGAGGCGCTTGGCGTTCGAGTCGCGCCCGTTCCTGGAAGAGCCGAGGCCTTTCTTATGAGCCACGCTTCACCTCCGTTATCTCGATCCGGGTCAGCTCCTGGCGGTGGCCGGTGCGCCGCTTGTAGCCGCGCTTGGGCTTGAACTTGACCACGCGGAGCTTCGGCCCGCGCTCGTGGCCGACCACGCGGGCCGACACGGTCACGCCGGAGAGCCCGTCACCGTCGAAGACGTCCGAGCCGTCCACGACCAGCAGCGGCTGCAGCTCCACCGAGTCGCCGTCGCCCACGGGCAGGCGCTCGACCAGCAGCGACTGGCCCTGCTGCACCCGGTACTGCTTTCCACCTGTCTTGACGATCGCGTACATGCTTACTCCGAGCTGGAAGCCGACCCGGCCCTGGCGCCGGAACGGCGCCGTCCGCCTCTGCGGCCGCGGCGCCGAGTACCTGATTCTAGGCCATCGCCCGCGCCATCCTCGGGAGCGGGCTCCGGCGCGTCGACGAGCGAGGCCACGGCCTCGGTCCGCCCCGCGTCCTCGATCCGCACCAGGTGCTTCTCGCCCACGTAGCGCCCCGCTCCCCGGACCGAGATTATGTAACCGTCGACCTTGGCCACGGCGTCGCCTGGGCTGTACATGTGCGGCTCGATGATCTCGACGTGCACCTCCTCGCCGGCGCGGAAGGGCACCGCCCGCTCGAGCACCTGGTCGCGGGAGCCCTCCTGCACGACCGCGAAGTGGTCGAGCGGCAGCCCTTCGGAGCCCTCGAACACGAACACCTTCCCGGTCTCCTCCTCGACGGCGCGGAGCACCCGCGCCTCGTCGCGAGTGAACTCGGCGCTGACCCGCGGGTTCATCTGGATCAGCAGCGCCTCGGCCTTGGTCTCGCCGGCCAGGTCGCGCATCCGGCGCTCGAACTCGATCGCGAGCGTCTCCTCGGACTTGATCACGCCCTCGCCGTCGCAGGTGGGGCACGGCCGGGTCATGATCTCGCGCACGCCGTCGGTCACGTTCTGGCGCGTCATCTCGACCAGACCCAGCGGCGAGATCTCGACCACGAAGGTCTTCGTGCGGTCCTCGTCCAGGGCCTTGCGCAGCGTCTTCAGCACGGCGTCGCGGTTGCGGGCCCGGGCCATGTCGATGAAGTCGATGACGATGATCCCGCCGATGTCCCGCAGCCGGAGCTGGCGCACGACCTCGTCGGCCGCCTCCAGGTTGGTCTTGGTGATCGTGTCCTCGAGCCGCGCGCCCTTGCCGCGCCCGATGAACGAGCCGGAGTTGACGTCGATCACGGTCAGCGCCTCGGCGTAGTCGATCATCAGGTAGCCGCCGCTCGGCAGATCGACCCGGCGCGAGAGCGTCGAGGCCAGCACGTCCTCGACTCCGAAGGCCTCGAACAGCGGCTCCTCGTCCTGCCACAGCTCGACCTGCTCGACCAGCTCGGGCGCCGTGCGCGAGAAGAACGAGAGCAGCCGGTGGTGCTGCTTGGGATCGTCGACGATCGCCCGCTCGAAGGCCGAGGAGTAGATGTCGCGCACCACGCGCACCGACAGGTCGGCCTCCTGGAAGACGAGCGCCGGCGCCGGCGACTCCTCCACGCGCTTCTGCAGGACCTCGCCCAGCTTGAACAGGTACAGCAGCTCGCGTTCGAGGTCGGCCCGCTTGGCCCCCTGGGCGGCGGTGCGGATGATCGCGCCGGCCCCCTTGAGGTCCAGCTTGGCCGCCTCCTTGCGCAGCCGCTCGCGCTCGGAGTCATCCAGACGCCTCGAGACCCCGATCCCCTCGCCGAACGGCGCGTAGACCATGTAGCGGCCGGCGATCGTCAGGTCCATCGAGAGGCGCGCCCCCTTGCTCTTCAAGGGGTCCTTGACCACCTGGACGACGATCTCCTGGCCCGGCTTGAGCATGTCGGTGATCTGGCGCGATTCGCGCCCGCCGCCCCTCCCGCGCCGCGGGGCCTCGACGCCCGGCAGCACGATCTCGTCGACGTGCAGGAAACCGTTCTTCTCGAGGCCGATGTCGACGAACGCGGCCTCCAGCCCGGCGAGGACGTTGTCCACCCGGCCCTTGTAGATGTTGCCGACGATCGAGCGGGCGCCGCGGCGCTCCAGGTAGAGCTCGGCTACCTGGAAGCCCGGGCTGACGCGCGAGCCTCGCTTACGGCGCCGGCGTGAGCCGGAGGAGCTGCCGCTGCCCCGGCCGGAGACGTTGCCGGACCCTTCGAGTAGCGCCACCCGGGTCTCGCCCCGGTCCACGCTCACCAGTACTAGCTTCTTCAATGAACTTCATTCCTTTGTAAGTGTTGGCCGCGCGCAGGCGCGCGGCGGTTGGGTTCAGCGCCGCGCGCACCGGGGGTGCGGAGCGCTCTTCGCCGCGCGCACTGCGAGTGCGGGGCGATCTCGGACCGGCTGCGTTCATTGCTCGCGCCGGCATCACTGCAGTATTGCCCGGCTCTTCCCCGCCGAAGTCATCCGTGCCTGGATGTAGATCGACTGTAGGAGGCCAATCGACATAAATGTGACTATCACCGAGGAGCCGCCGTAGCTCATGAGCGGCAACGGCACGCCGGTGATCGGCATGATCCCGATGGTCATGCCTGCGTTCACGAAGACCTGGAACATCAGCATCGCGAGGATGCCGCCGGCGATCAGCGTGCCGTACAGGTTCTTGGCCATCGTGAGGATCCGTATGCAGCGCCAGATCAGCAGCGCGTACAGGGACAGCACCAACGCCGCGCCGGCGAACCCGTAGGTCTCGCCGACCACGGCGAAGATGAAGTCGGTCTGGTTCTCGGGCAGGAAGTGCAGGTTGGTCTGGCTCGCGCCGGCCTGTCCGCGCCCCGTCTTGCCCCCCGAGCCGATCGCGATCAGCGACTGGGTGATGTTGTAGGTCTGGTTGCCCGGATCGTGCGAGGGGTTCAGGAACCCGGTCAGCCGCTGCACCTGGTAGGGCTTCAGGACGTGCACGCCCAGCGCAGGGGCCCCGGCGAGCACGATCGCCACCGAGGCCACGAACATCGCGAACAGCGCCGTCAGCTGCTTCCACGAGGTCCCGGCGACGAACAGGATCGTGAACCCGACGACGACGTAGACGAGGCCCGTGCCCAGATCGGGCTGCGGGATCACGATCATCGCCGGCACGAGCGCCAGCAACATGATGCGGGCGGTCGTCCGCCGTTCGTGCAGCCGGCGCGAGCGGTCCACCAGGAACGCGCTCAGGGAGACTATGAGCAGGATCTTTCCGAACTCCGATGACTGTAGCTGGAGGAACGGAAGTGGAATCCAGCGCCGCGAGCCGCGGATCGCGGGCGTCGCGAACACGGCCAGGTTGAGCAGGATCATCACGCCATAGAGCCCGAGCTTGTACTCGCGCAGCCGCGAGTAGTCGATCCGGGCCAGGATCAGCGCCAGCACCAGGCCAAGGCCGGCGTAGATCCCTTGACGCTCGACGTAGTAGAGCGGGCTGCCCGGGATCGACCCCCGGGTGGCGCCCTTGAGGGTGACCAGCGAGCACACGATCAGGCCGATCGCCGCCAGCAGCAGCATCGGGTCCAACAACAGGAGCGGATGCGGCCGGCTCGGCGCCGAGTCCTCCACCGGCCCCCGCAGGGGCACGCCTGACGGGATCACGCTCATAGCGTCTGCGAGCTCCCGGCCACGTACTTGCCCGGGTTGCCGAAGAACCACTGGGACAGGATCTCGCGCGCCACCGGAGCCGCGCCCACCGCGCCGAAGCCGCCCTGCTCCACCCATACCACGACCACGATCGGGGTCCGGGTGGCCGAGCTGGGGACGAAACACGCGTACCAGGCGTAGTCCTGCTGGCCGTTGTACTGCGCGGTGCCGGTCTTGCCGTACACCTGCTCGGGGAAAGTGCTGAACACGTCGGCCGAGGTGCCTCCGGGCTGCGAGGCGGCGGCGCGGAGGCCGGCGCGGATCGTGTCGAGGTAGGTCGGGTTGATGTTGACGTGGCGCGCCGGCGGGGGATCGATCTGCTGGCGCAGGGTCCCGTCCGGATCCTGGACGTCGAGACCGATGTGGGGGCGGACGACGGTGCCGCCGTTGGCGATGGCCGAGTACACGGTCGCGAGCTGGAGCGGCGTGACCTGCACGTCACCCTGACCGACGGCGAGGCTGATGTTGTCGCCGATCGACCAGGGACGCCCGTCGGCGATCCCGCAGCTGGGGACATGGCGCTGCTTCTCGCACTGAAGCTCGACCTTGTCTGATGCCGGCCCGCCACTTCGGGCGAGGGCAGGTTCCCGGCCACCTCCCCCCCGAGGTCGATCCCGGTCTTCTCCCCGATCCCGAGCAGGTGGGCCCAATGCTGGAGCGCGCCGCCGTCCGGGTGGGTGGCCGGGTCGGCGTTCGTCATCGCGCCCAGGTTGTAGAAGAAGTCGTCCGAGGACACGCGGAGGGCGTTGACCATGTCGAGCACGCCATCCACCGCGCCGCCGGCGTTGTGGCGGCACTGGCCGGTGATGCAGAACTGGCCGGTGTCGTCGTAGGTGTCCTCGGGGCTCCACACGCCGCTCTGCATCGCCGCGGTGGCGGTGATCGGCTTGAAGGTCGAGCCGGTCGGGCCCGCGCTCTGGATCGCGCGGTTGATCAGTGGGAAGTTGCTCGCGCTGTTGTTGAGCTGCTTGTAGACCGATTCCGGGATCGGCCCGGTGAAGATGTTCGGGTCGAAGGTGGGCAGCGACCCCATCGCGTAGACCTGGCCGTTGTCGGGATCCATGGCCACGAAGGCGCCGCCGTTGGACGGGTAGTTGGAGTCGATCGACTGCTGGAGCGCCTGCTGGCCCACGCGCTGGAGGTTCAGGTCGAGCGAGAGCTTGAGCGAGTAGCCGGGCGTCGGCGGAGTCTCCGACAGGTCGCCCGTGAAGTGCCCCAGGGCGTCGACCTGGACGCGGTCGGCGCCGTCCTTGCCGCGCAGGTACTGGTCGTAGTAGTACTCGAGGCCGGACTGGCCGACGATCGCGCTGCGGGGAGCGCCCCGGAAGTGGGGCTGCGTGAGCTCGCAGTTGGTCTTGGACAGGCAGCTGATCGGTCCGACCGTTCCGAACAGCTGCGCCGCCAGCCCCTTGTAGGGGTACTTGCGCAGCCACACCTGCTCGACCTGCACGCCCGGGAAGGCGTTCTGGCGCTCCTGGAGGTAGTACTGGACGTACTTGGAGACGTTCTCCTTGACCGTGACGGTCGAGTAGGGCAGCGCCGCGTATCCCTGCGCCACCGCGCAGGCGATGGTCGAGATGTGGGCGATACCGGCGCCGTCGATCGGGCACTGGACCCGCGCCGGCGAGATCCCGAGGATCCCGGCCAGCCGGTCGTAGACGGCGGCGTCCTTGGCCGGCGGGTGGTCGAGCAGCGCCGTGGTCATCGGCACCGGCAGGTCGGGCGGCGAGATCACGACGGCCGGGACCGGTGTCGAGCTCACGAGCACGGCGCCGTTGCGATCGAGGATCTGTCCCCGCGGTGAGGGGATGTCGAGGTCGCGCACCCGGTTGACGCTGGCCTGAGCCAGGTACTGATTGCCCGAGAGCACCTGCAGGAACCACAGGCGGAAGAAGATGATCGCGAACATCGCCAGCGCGAACATCCCCACCATGGCCACGCGCAGCGCGAGCCGCGGGGTCAGCGGCGGCCGCTGGTCCTGGGGGACGAACTGGAGTCGCTTGTCGTCCGGAAGCCGGTTCATGCGCGCGGGATCGGGCCGAGCCGGTCGGACGGGCGCTGCAGCGGGCTGAGCCCGCCCGTGCTGTAGGCGCGCCGGCGACGGCGGCGCGGATCCTGGGGCAGCGCCGGCTGGATGACCCGGCGCACGAGCGCGTACACCGGCAGCGCGATCAGCGTGTTGACCAGCATCGTGATGAAGATCTGCTGGAGCAGCAGCAGGCTGACCGGTGAGCTGACGCCGAGCAGGAACTGGATGAGCGCCATCCCGATGCCGGCGAACAGCGTCGCCACCGCCCCGAGGGCGAGCGGGACGAGGCCGTGCGCCGGATCGCGCAGCTCGCGCAGGCGCCCTGACCAGTAGCCGATCGCGATGTAGAGCAGCGAGGTCACCCCGAGCGTCTGGACGAGCACGAGGTCGACGAACAGCCCGGTGCCGAAGCCCATCAGCGAGCCCGCCATCGAGCCGGCGAGCAGTCCGACCGACATGACCACGAGCGGGGTCAGATCCGCGCTCACCCCGAACACCGAGATCTGCGAGATCGCCGCCTCCTGGAGGACCACGGCGACGAGCGCCAGCGCGATCAGCCTGAGCGGAAGGCGCACCCGTTCGGTCACGGCCGCCTCCGCTCGCCGTCCCGGCTCGCCTTTATGAAGGCGCCGTGACTCATCCTGCCGGCAGCGACGCCCGCTCGGTGCCCGCGCGGGGGCTGGTCAGGATCTGGACGACGCTCAGGTGGCGCAGGTCGACGGCCGGGTTGACCTGCACCTGCTGGTTTGAGAGCAGCTCGTCCTGGCTGGCGTTCGACACCGTTCCGATCGGAATGCCCGGCGGGTAGAGCGACTCGAGCTGGCTGTACTTGAAGCCCGCCGTCACCACCTGCTGGCCGTTCTGCACCGGGGCGGTCGACGGCAGGTTCTGGAGCAGCAGCTGGTTGGGGTTGCCCACCGCCGGCACCAGGATCCCCGTGTCGGCCGAGGAGTCCTGCACCTGCGCGGCCACCGCCATCGAGTGATCGGTTATCTCGGTGACGACCGACACGGTCGGCGCCACGGTCGAGACCTTGCCCACCAGCCCGCCGTCGCCCACCACCGGGTCGTCGACGTGCACGCCGTCGTCGGAGCCCTTGTCGACCTCGATCGTGGCGTACCACAGCGTGGGGTCGCGGCCGATCACGTTGGCGGCCACCGGATGGAAGTTCTGGAGGCCGAGCGTGTCCTGGAGGCCGATCTCCTTGGTCAGCTGGTGGTTCTGGGCCAGCGCGGTCTGGGCCAGCGCGAGCTGCGTGCGGTAGTACTGGACCTGCTTCGCAGCTGGTCGCGCTGGGACTTGGCGTGGAAGGTGTCAGAGAACCAGCCGGCGATGTTGCGCACCGGCTTCAGCGCCTTGCTCGCGCCCTCCTGAACCGGGGAGAAGACCTCGACGATCCCGCGCTGGATCGTGTGCAACGGGCTGTTCGGCGACTCGCCGAAGTAGACCGTGAGGAGGATCAGGGAAACCGCGACGAGCGCCCCGAGGATCGCGCGCCGCCGCCGAACTTGCTTGTCACCATGCACGAGAGAGGTGTCTTGACGATTCGCTCGGACCGGACCGGGACGCTAGTACCGGCGCCGCCGATTACGTGAATTCTTGCTGGAACGTGTGATGGCCTCGAATTCCTCCAAAGACCTCCCCGACCCTACCGCGACACAGGTCAGCGGTGACTCGGCCAGGTGCGCGGGCATCTGCGTCTCGTGACGCAGGCGCTCTTCGAGCCCCTGGAGCAGCGAACCACCTCCCGCGAGCATGATGCCACGATCCATGATGTCGGAGGCGAGCTCGGGCGGGGTTCGGTCGAGCGTCTCCTTGACCGCGTCCATGATCTGCGAGACCGGCTCCTCGAGCGCGCCGCGGATCTCCTCGCTCGTGAGCACGACCGTCTTGGGAAGGCCGGAGACCATGTCGCGGCCCCGGATCTCGGCCTGGACCTCCTCGCCCATCGGGTAGGCCGAGCCGATCTCGAGCTTGACCTCCTCGGCCGTCTGCTGGCCGATGAGCAGCTTGTACTCGCGCTTGACGTAGTTGATGATCGCCTCGTCGAGCTCGTCGCCGCCGACGCGGATCGACTGGGAGACGACGATCCCGCCGAGCGAGATGACCGCCACCTCGCTCGTGCCGCCGCCGATGTCGACGACCATCGACCCGGTCGGCTCGCCCACCGGCAGGCCGGCGCCGATCGCGGCCGCCATCGGCTCCTCGATCAGGTAGGCCTGGCGGGCGCCTGCCGACAGGCACGCCTCCTCGACCGCGCGCTTCTCGACCCCGGTCACGCCGCTCGGCACGCACACGACCACGCGGGGGTGCGCCCACCGGTTCTGATGGACCTTCTGGATGAAGTGCCGGAGCATCTCCTCGGTCACCTCGAAGTCGGCGATCACCCCGTCCTTCAGTGGCCGGATGGCCTGGATCGTCCCCGGCGTGCGGCCGAGCATCCGCTTGGCCTCGATGCCGACCGCGTGCACCTCGCCCGTGCGCGAGTCGACCGCCACGACGCTCGGCTCGGACAGCACGATCCCGCGCCCGCGGACGTACACGAGCGTGTTCGCGGTCCCGAGGTCAACCGCCATGTCGCGGCCACCGAAGCCGGTTAGGTACGTGAAAAAGCCCATAGGAAGGACGGACGTGGGGACGGGGCTGCGAGATGCAGAGCCCGGGCGGGGCCACCAACCACGTCCGGGGCTGAGTGTATCGAGAAGAGGCCGCCAGACGCCCTTCCCTGGACGGAAAGGCGCTGGAAAATGGTAAGTGCAAGTTAAGTCTTGGTTGCCGGCACGCGGCGCGCCGTCAGCCGCCCGGCAGGAGGTCGGGGAGCAGCTCGAGCAGCGTCCCCACAGGGAGCCCGACCACGTTCCAGTAGTCGCCCTCGATGCCCGCCACCAGCGCCGCCCCGCGACCCTGGATGGCGTATCCGCCGGCCCGGCCGCGCCACTCCTCGCCCGCCGCGTACCAGTCGATCAGCTCCGCGCTGAGCGAGCGAAACGACACCATCGTGGTGGCGGCCGCCGTGCGGGCTCGCCCGCCCTCGATCACGCACACGCCGCTCGTCACGACGTGCCGGCGCCCGGACAGCGCCGAGAGCGTGGCGCGCGCCGCCTCGGCGCCGGCGGGCTTGCCGTAGATCCGCGCGCCGACGCTCACGACCGTGTCGACGCCGAGCACGACGTCGCCCGCCACCGCGGCCGCCTTGCGGTACGCGTTCTCGACCGCGACCTCGTTCGGCGGCCCGGCCTCCAGCTCCTCGACGCCGGGCACGACGACCGAGAACGCCACGCCCAGCTGCTCGAGGATCGCCCGCCGCTGCGGCGACCCCGAGGCCAGAATCAGAGCTCGGGGAAGAACAGCCCGACTTCCCGCTGGCCGGACTCGGGTGAGTCCGAGCCGTGGACCATGTTCTGCCCGACCGAGATGGCCAGACTCGCCGCGGATCGAGCCGGGGCTGGCCTCGAGCGGATTGGTGGCGCCGATCACCTGGCGCGCCGCCTTCACCACCGACTCGCCCTCGAGCACCATCGCCACGAGCGGGCCCGAGGTGATGAAGCTCACCAGCTCCTCGAAGAACGGCTTGCCCTCGTGCTCGGCGTAGTGCTGCTGGGCGAGCTCGCGGTTCATCGTCATCAGCTTGAGCGCCGCCAACCGCAGGCCCTTGCGCTCGAACCGGGCGATGATCTCGCCGGTCAGGTTGCGCTCGAAGGCATCGGGCTTGACAAGGATGAGCGTTCGCTCCATGGCTCCTCGAGGGGTGTCGTTACAGGGTCAGGGGGCGGACGGGCCGCCGCGCTCGGCCGGGGTGCGCTCGACCAGCCCGGTGGTGCCCGCCACGGGCGCATCCGCGGCGGCGGTCTCCCGCCGGCGGCGCGGGCGGCGCGAGGACGATGCCTGGATTCCGCCCACCTCGGCTTCGCAGTACGGGCACACCCGCCACGCAGGGTCGAGCGGCTTGGCGCAGTTCTGGCAGGGATCCTTCAGCTTGCGCATGCAGTTGGGGCAGCGCAGGAAGTCCTTCTCCACCTCGAAGTCGCAGTGAGGACAGAGGTGGTAGCCGAGCTCGGCCAGCCGCGCCTCGGCGGCCTGCATCTCGAGCTCGCGCTCGCGCACGTCGCTGAGGTACTCGGGCGGGCGCACGATCATGTAGACGACGGTCCCGATGAACGGGAACACGAACGACGTGGCGGTGGCGACTCCGACCAGCAGCGGGTCGCCGATCCGGCGGCGCCCGTCGGCGTAGGTCCAGTAGAGCAGCGCCAACCAGATCACCACCAGGAACAAGATCACGATCTTGACCGCGAGGTTGAGCCCGGTGTTGTGGATGCCGAAGACGGCGTATGCGCTCATGGTTAAGGGGGCCAGTGTAGTGGTGGGGGCGGTCAGACAGTCACACCAACCGGCGTTCCCGGGGTCTCACGCCTCACAGGAACACCCGACCCAGCAGGTAGCCCAAGCCGAAGAAGACCAGGATCACGACCGCCACGATCAGCGCGACGAGGCCGATAATAGTGAGAAAGTGCGGCTGCTCGTCGTGTTCGTTCACAGGATTGAGGCGCGGCCCGCGGCCTCCGGGCGGACCAGATCGGCGATCAAGTAAATCGAGCCCGTGGCCAGGACGGCGCCCCGGGGGCCGGCGAGCTCCTGGGCGCGGCGGACCGCGGCGTGGGGATCGCGGACGATCTCCGACGGCGGTCCGTCCAGCTGGTGGGCCAGCGACTGGATCGTCGGCGGGGGCAGCGCGCGCGGGTTGCGGCTGGCCGTGAGCGACGAGCGCGTCGGCGCAGGGCAGCAGCGCGGAGAGCATGCCGGCAGCGTCCTTGTCGTCGAGGATCGACACGACCGCGACGAGGCGATCGTGCCCGGCCCGGAGCTCGGGCAGAGACTCGGCGAGCGCCGCCATCCCCTCGGGGTTGTGGGCGCCGTCGAGCAGCGTGAGCGGCTCCTCGGCGACGACCTGGAGGCGTCCGGGCACGGTCACCTCGCGCGCCGCGGCCGCCACCGCGCCTGAGTCGAGCTCGCCCAGGTAGGCCTCGGCGGCGGCGCGCGCGAGCGCGAAGTTGCGGCGCTGGAAGGCCCCGAGGGCCGCTACCGGCACGCCGGGATCGACGCCGGCGCGGACGATCCGCGCGCCGCGCTCGGCCGCCACCGCCTCGGCCCGCGCGAGCGCATCCGGGTGAAGGCCGGCGCCGAGCACGAGCGTCGCGCCGGGCTGGACGACGTCGAGCTTCTCGCCGGCGATCGCGTGGATCGTCGGCCCGAGCCAACGGGTGTGCTCGAGCCCCACGCTGGTCAGTACCTGGACGCGGGAGGGGATCACGTTGGTGGCGTCGTAGCGGCCGCCGAGGCCGGCCTCGATCACGCCCACCTCGACGCCCTGGGCCGCCAACTCGCTGTAGGCGGCCGCAGTCAGGGCCTCGAACTGGGTCACCCGATCGTCCTCGTCGAGCCCGCGGTTGACGAGCTCGGCCGCCCGCGCCGCCCGCGCCACCGCGGCCTCGAACGCCTCGGGTGCCAGGTCCTCGTCCTCGATCCGGATGCGCTCGCCGAACGAGATCAGGTGCGGGGACAGGTAGGCCCCGGTGCGCAGCCCGTGCCGACGCAAGATCGCGGCGATCATCCGCGTGGTCGAGGACTTGCCGTTCGTGCCCACGACGTGGATCGACTGAAAGCGCCGCTCGGGGTGGCCGAGGGCGGTCATCAGCCGCCGCATCCGGTCGAGCCCGAAGCGCATCCCGAACAGCTCGAGCGAGAGCAGGTAGCGCTCGGCCTCGCCCGGCCTCACAGCGCCTCCAGCTCCGCGCGCAGGCGCTCGAGCTTGTCGCGCTCGGCCTGGACGACCTCGGGCGGCGCCTTGGCCACAAACCCGTCGTTGCCCAGCTTGCGCTCGGCCCGCTCGATCTCGGCTTCGAGCTTGGCCCGTCGCGCCGCGCGCTTGCGCTCGGCCGCCTCGAGGTCGACGTGCTCGCTGCCCAGGACCTCAACCGCGCCACCGGGCACGGGCACGCTCGCCACGGGCTCCGCCCCGTCCGCGGTGAACGACAGGTGGGCGAGTCGCGCCAGGTGCGCACCGGTGTCCTCGTAGCCCACGGCGGCGAGCCGGGCCGGCACCGTGGCGCCGGGCTTGACCCCGGCCGTATCGCGCCACGCGCGTACCGCGGTGACGGCCTCGATCACGCGCGCAAGCACCACTTCGGCGTCCTCGTCGCGCGCCGCCGGCTCCAGGCTCACCCCGGCGGCCAGCAGCCCCTCGGTCCCCGGCAGGTAGGCGTAGATCTCCTCGGTGACGAACGGGATCATCGGGTGCGCGAGGGCCAGCGTCTCTCTCAGCACGTGCAGCAGCGTCGCGGCCAGCTCGCCCTCACCGGCGCGCAGGCGCGGCTTGATCAGCTCGAGGTACCAGTCGCACAGCTCGCCGTAGACGAAGTCGTAGAGCGCAAGCGCCGCATGGGCGAAGTCGAAGCCTTCGATCCGGCGGTTGATCTCGCTCCGGGCGCGCTCCAGGCGCGAGAGGATCCAGCGGTCCTCGACCGCCGCCGGGGTCGCCGCGGCGCGGGCGTCATCGCTCACGCCGAGCAGGATCAGCCGCGACGCGTTCCACAGCTTGTTGGTCAGCTGGAGTCCCTGCGCGATCTTGTCCTCGCTGAAGCGGACGTCCTGGGCCGAGGACATGGCGTAGAGGCCCCAGCGCACGGCGTCGGCTCCGTAACCGGGGAAGTCCCCGCCCGCCTCGAACACCGGCGGCCGCGGCCCGCCCTCGATCAGCCCGAGCGGGTCCACCCCGGTGCCGAGCGACTTCGACATCCGCCGCCCGTCGGGCGCCTGGATGATCGAGTGCACGTACACGTCCGAGAACGGGATCTCACCCCGGAACTCGATCCCCAGCATGATCATCCGCGCGACCCAGAGGAAGATGATGTCGCGCGCGGTGATGAGCGCGTCGGTGGGATAGAACGCCCGCACCTCAGCCGTGTCCTCGGGCCATCCGAGGGCCGCGAACGGGAACAGCCCGGAGCTGAACCAGGTGTCGAGCACGTCGGGGTCGCGTTCCCAGCCCTCGCCCTCGGGCGGGGTCGTGCCCACGTGGAGCTCGTCCTCTCGGTACCACACGGGGATCCGGTGCCCCCACCACAACTGGCGCGAGATGCACCAGGGGCGGATGTTCTCCATCCAGTTCAGGTAGACGCGCGTGTAGTTCTCGGGCCAGAAGCGGACCTGCCCGCGCTTGACCACGTCGATCGCCGGCCCCGCCAGCTCGTCCATGCGCATGAACCACTGGAGCGAGATCAACGGCTCGATCCGCTCGCCCGAGCGCTGCGAGTAGGGGACCTCGTGCACGTAGTCCTCGGTGCGCGCGATCAGCCCCTGCTCGCGCAGCTCGGCCACCACCGCCTCGCGGCACTCGAGCGTGGTCATGCCCACGAACCGCTCGGGCGCCGGCGGGGTCATCCGGCCGTCCTCGCCGATCACGCCGATCTCGGCCAGGCCGTGGCGGCGGCCGATGTCGAAGTCGTTGGGGTCGTGGCCCGGGGTGATCTTCAGAGCGCCGGTGCCGAACTCGGGCTTGACGTACTCGTCGGCGATGATCTTCAGCCGGCGCCCGACCAGCGGCAGGATCGCCTTCTCGCCCACCAGCCGCGCGTAGCGCTCGTCGTCGGGGTGCACCGCGATCGCGGTGTCGGCCAGCATCGTCTCGGGGCGAACGGTCGCCACCGTGATCGCGCCCGAGCCCGCGTCGAGCGGATAGTCGACGTAGTACAGGGTGTCCTGCACCTCGCGGTCCTCGACCTCGAGGTCGGAGATCGCCGAGCCCATCCCCGGGTCCCAGTTGACCATGTAGCGGTCGCGGTAGATGTAGCCCCTCTCGTGCAGGGCGACGAACACGTCCTGGACCGCGCGGGCGTAGCGCTCGTCGAGCGTGAAGCGCTCGTCTTCGTAGTCGAGCGAGGCGCCCAGGCGCTTGAGCTGGCCGATGATCTGGCCGCCGTACTCATCGCGCCATCGCCACACGCGCTCCACGAACGCCTCGCGCCCGAGCTCCTGGCGCGTCGTCCCCTCGGCGGCGAGCGCGCGCTCGACCTGGATCTGGGTGCCGATCCCCGCGTGGTCGGTGCCGAGGATCCACTTGGCCCGCTGGCCGCGCATGCGGTGGTAGCGGATCAGGCAGTCCTGGATCGAGTTGTTCAGCGCGTGTCCCATGTGGAGCACGCCGGTGACGTTGGGGAGCGGGATCGCGATCGAGTAGTTCTCGGCCGGATCGCCCTCCGCCTCGGGGTGGAAGATCCCCGACTGGAGCCAGCGCTCGACGATCCGCGGCTCCACCTCGGAGGGGTCGTAGCGGGTCTTCGACTCCAGGTCGGACATCAGACGGGTGAGTCTAGGCGGACTGGTTTACGGCGGCCCTCGGCGTGGGTATATCGGCCTCAGACCGCTGTCCGGGAGGATGCGAGAGCCTCCCGGGCAGCATCAGGGCCCCCGTCTGACGGGGGCCCTTTTTTTCGCCTGCGCCGGCGACCCTACGCGCCGACCTCGCCCGTCGGCCGAACGCGTGGCGTGAAGGGTCGGAAACCGGACCCTCCTCAGCGCCGCGGACGCGAGATTGCGGGCCGGTGATCGGCGCACGCGGGTCGCGAGAGCGCTCCGGGCGCGCGGCAGGGAGGCCCGTGCGGCTGCGGCCCGCTCGGCATCCGGCCTCGCAGAGCGGCCGGCGCCGGCATGCGCCGCGCAACCGGCCCCACGGATGACCGCGGCCGCAGGCGCGGGCGCCCAGGTTAGGCCGCCTCTTCTTCGGGGGCGGCGACCGTCACCAGCGTGGGCGAGACGCCCTTCTGGATCGTGTCGCGCGTGACGACGCACTTGCGCACGTCGCGGCGGGAGGGGAGCTCGAACTGGACCTCGAGCAGGACCTCTTCGATGATCGAGCGCAGGCCGCGCGCGCCCGTCTCGCGCTCGAGGGCCTTGTCCGCCACCGAGGTCAGGGCCTCGTCGGCGAACACGAGCTCGATCCCGTCGAACTGGAAGAAGCGCTGGAACTGCTTGACGAGCGCGTTGCGCGGCTCGGTCAGGATCTGCATGAGCTCGTCGCGCGAGAGCTGGTGGATCGCGCTCATCACCGGCAGGCGGCCGATGAACTCGGGGATCAGGCCGTACTGGATCAGGTCCTCGGGCAGGCAGTGCTCGAAGATCTCGCCCGTGTCGCGCTCCTCCTTGGACTGGATCGAGGAGCCGAAGCCGATGCCCTGATGGCCGATCCGCCGCTCGATCACCTTGTCCAGGTTGGCGAACGCGCCACCGCAGATGAACAGGACGTTGGTCGTGTCGATCGAGAGGAACTCCTGGTGGGGGTGCTTGCGGCCCCCCTGGGGCGGCACCGAAGCCGTCGTCCCCTCGAGGATCTTCAGCAGCGCCTGCTGGACGCCCTCGCCCGAGACGTCGCGCGTGATCGACGGGTTGTCCGCCTTGCGCGCGATCTTGTCCACCTCGTCGATGTAGATGATCCCGGTCTCGGCCTTCTTGACGTCGTAGTCGGCGGCCTGGATCAGCTTGAGCAGGATGTTCTCGACGTCCTCGCCCACGTACCCGGCCTCGGTCAGCGCGGTGGCGTCGGCGATCGCGAACGGGACGTTCAGGATCTTGGCCAGGGTCTGGGCGAGCAGCGTCTTGCCACAGCCGGTCGGCCCCAGGAGCAGGATGTTCGACTTCTGCAGCTCGATGTCGTTGTCATCGGACTGCATCATCTGGACGCGCTTGTAGTGGTTGTAGACGGCCACCGAGAGCGTGCGTTTTGCCTGCTCCTGGCCCACTACGTACTCGTTCAGGACGTCGTAGATCTCCCGCGGCTTGGGGAGATTCTCGATGTCGAAGCTCGGCGGAGCGGTGAGCTCCTCGTCGATGATCTCGTTGCAGAGATCGATGCACTCATCGCAGATGTAGACGCCGGGGCCGGCGATCAGCTTCTTGACCTGCCGCTGGGACTTCCCGCAGAAGCTGCAGAGAAGCTGTTCGTTGGAGTCCGTGGGACGCGCCATCTGTTGCCCTCTCCCAGAGTCGCCCTAAGCCTAGCCGCTTAGTGCTGGGAGATCACCCGGTCGATGATTCCGTATTCCTTGGCCTCTTCTGAGCTCATGAAGTAGTCACGTTCGGTATCGCTGCGAACTTTCTCAAGATCTTTCCCCGTGTGGTGGGCAATGATCTCATCGAGGCGCCTTCTGACGTCGATTATTTCCTTCGCGTGGATTTCGATATCAGTGGCCTGGCCCTGGAAGCTCGAGGACACCTGGTGGATCAGGATCTTCGCGTTGGGGAGGGCCATCCGCTTGCCCGCGGCGCCGCCGGCCAGCAGCAGCGCGCCCATCGACATCGCGATTCCGACGCAGATCGTCTGCACGTCGGGCTTGATGAACTGCATCGTGTCGTAGATGGCCAGACCCGCGTACACGGACCCGCCCGGCGAGTTGACGTAGATCGAGATGTCCTTGTCGGGGTCCTCGGACTCCAGATGCAGGAGCTGGGCCACGATCAGGTTGGCGATCTGGTCGTCGACCGGGGTCCCGAGGAAGATGATCCGCTCGTTCAGCAGCCGGCTGTAGATGTCGAACGCCCGCTCCCCCCGGGAGGTTTGTTCGACGACCATCGGTACGAGTGGGCTCATCGTCCTCGTTCTTTCGCTTCCTCGGGCGGATTCCTGCCGAATGTAGCAACCGCCCTGAGCGCGGCCCGCGGCTAACTGCCGGGCGTCCAGAGCTGTCCGGAACCCTGGGCAGGGGCCGATTCCTCCTCGTCCTTGCCGGGGGTCCACAGCTTCTTGCGCGCCTTCGCCTGCTCGACGCTGATCGGCTTGGCCTCGCGGACCAGCAGCTCGAGCGCCTGCCGCGCGGCTACCTCGTCGCGGACCGGCTCGAGGCCGCCGCTCCCCCGCAGCTGCTCGAGCAGCTCCTCCGCCGGCCTGCCCTCCCGCTCGGCCGTCGGCTTCAGCGCCTCGATCACGTCCTCGTCGCCGGGCTCGATGCTCTCGGCCTCGACCACCGCCGCCAGCACAGCCTCGCGGCGCAGGGCGTCCGCCGCCTCGGGCTCGGCCTCGTGCGCGAGCGCCTCCTCGTCGCGGTCGGTGATCTGCAGGTAGGCCTCCTTGGAGATCCCCCGCCGGGCCAGCGTGCGGAAGGTGTCCTCGAGCAGCTCGTGGGCGCGCGAGTGGATCAGCTCCTCGGGGATCTCGAGCTCGGCCTCGGCGGCCGCGGCCTCGAGCACGGCGGACTCGAACTCGTGCTCGATCGTGTGGGACTCCTCCTCGCTGAGCTGGCGGCGGACATCGTCGCGCAGCTCACCGATCGTGTCGAAGCCGCCGGCATCGGTGGCGAAGTCGTCGTCGAGCTCGGGCAGGCGCTTGGCCTTGACCTCGTGGACGGTGACCTCGAACTGGGCGGTCTTGCCGCTCAAGCCGCCCGGATAGCCCTCCGGGAACACCACCTCGACGACCCGCTCGGAACCTGCTTCAGCGCCGACCAGCTGCTCCTCGAAGCCGGGGACGAGCCGGCCGGCGCCGAGCTCGAGCAGCTGGTCGCGCCCGGTGCCGCCCTCGAACGCCTCGCCGTCGACGCGGCCCACGTAGTCGACGACCAGGTGGTCGCCCTCCGCGGCGGGGCGCTCGACGGTCTCGAGCGTCGCAAAGCGGTCGCGCATCTGCTCGATCCGCTCCTCGATCGCGGCGTCCTCGACGACCGGCTCGCGCCGGCCGACCTCGAGCCCCTTGTACTGGCCGAGCTTCGCGCGCGGGCGCACGCCGATCTCGATGCTGAACGACAGCGGCTGACCGTGGCCGGGCAGCTCGCCGACCTGCAGCTTGGGACGGCCCACCGGAGTGATCCCGGAGCCGTCGATGGCGTCGACGTACCAGCCCGGGATCGCGTCCTCGACCGCCTGGTCGAGCACCGCGTCGCGGCCGAGCCGGCGGATCACCACCGGGGGCGGGACCTTGCCCTTGCGAAAGCCCGGGATCCGCATCTGGCGCCCGAGCTGGCGGGCGGTCTCCTGCACGCGCCGCTCGACCTCCTCGGCCGCCACCTCGGCCTCCACGCGCACGCGCGAGTCGGGCAGCTCGGTGACGTTGGTCTTGACCGTGCTCATCGCGCCACCACGATAGCTTGAGGCGATGCTCTCGCGGCTTGCCGGCCGGCTCCTCACGAGCCCGGTCGCGTTCTTCCTGGCCGGGACGGTCGACCTGTCGCTGCTGCTCGTGATGTACGCGAAGTGGCGCGTCGGGAAAGGCGGACCGATCCCGGGCAACGGCGCGAGCGCGCCTAACTGCCCGCCATGGTCGCCGAGCCCGTGCGCGACCCGCCGTCGAGCGAGCCCCCGCGGATCAGGCTCCGCACCTCGCGCAGGGCGACGGGCAGCGTCGTCGTGTCGTAGGTGCGCGACGCGCGCACGTCGGCGACCATGCTGAGCGCCCGCTCGATCGAGGCCTCGTTGCGCTCGTGCCACTTGTCGATCGCATCCTGCGGGTCGGAGGTGCGGCCGGCCACCTGGAGCACCTCCTGGGTGAGCGCGCGGTGCAGCGTGAACAGCTCGTCGCGCAGCGAGGCTCGCGCCAGCGCCTGCCAGCGGTTGGCCCGCGGAAGCTCGATGATCCGGTCGCGCAGCCAGTTGAGGTCGAGCTGGGCGCCGAGCAGGAAGTGCACCTGCATCACCATCTCCTGCTTGCGGTGCGTGGACTTCGACGCCTCGACGATGTCGAACACCGTCTGGAGGTAGGGCATCGCGGCCGAGCGCGCGGCCACCTCCCGTGGCACGCCGGCCGACTCCAGCTGATCGAGGCGCTCGTCATAGGCCTCGCGGTCGACGCCCTGGAGGACCTCGGGCATCGCCTCGGCGAGCTCCTTGGCGCCGCTCGCGAAGTAGCGGATCGTCACCGCGATGTCGACCTCCTCCGGATACGCGCGCACGAGCCAGCGCGTCGAGCGCTCGACGAGCCGGCGGGCATCGATCAGCATCTCGATCTGGACGTTCGCGTCGACCTTGTTGTCGAGCTCCTCGACCGCGATCCAGAACGAGCGCATGTCGAACACCTCGCGCGCCACCGCGTAGCCGCGAGCGAGGGCGGCGGGCTGCACGCCCGTCTCCTCGCCGAGGCGGAACGCGAACGTCGTGCCCGCGCGGTCGACGAGCTGGTTGGCGAACACGGTGGCGATGATCTCCCGGCGCAGCCGGTGCTCGCCCATCTGCCCGCTGTAGCGCTCGGGCAGGGGCGCCGGGAAGTAGCGCTCGAGGTCGTGGCGCAGGTACTCGTCCTCGGGGAGGTCGGACTCGAGCAGCTGGGTGTAGAAGCGGATCTTGCAGTAGGCCATGACGACGGCCAACTCGGGCGCGCGCAGCCCCCGGTGATCGGACTTGCGCTCGGCGATCTCGTCCTCGTCGGGCAGGAACTCGATCTCGCGGTTCAGCCCCGCCACCGACTCGAGGTGGCGGATCAGGCGCCCGTGCACGTCGACCATCGGCGCGGCCTGGGCCAGCGCCAGGCTCATCGCCTGCGTCTGCGTGTAGCTCCCGTACAGGACCTGCTCAGCCACAGAGTCGGTCATCTCGAACAGCAGCTCGTTGCGCTGCTTCTCGGTCAGGTCGCCGCCCGAGACGAGCCCGTCGAGCAGGATCTTGATGTTGACCTCGTGGTCTGAGCAGTTGACGCCGCCGACGTTGTCGATCGCGTCGGTGTTGATCCGCCCGCCGTCGCACTCCGGCCCGCCCTCGCGCGCGTACTCGATCCGCCCGAGCTGGGTGAAGCCGAGGTTTCCGCCCTCCCCCACGACACGTGCGCGGAGATCCTTGCCGTCGACGCGCACCGCGTCGTTGGCCTTGTCGCCGGCGTCGGCGTGGGACTCGCTCGAGGCCTTCACGTAGGTTCCGATGCCGCCGTTCCAGAGCAGGTCGACCGGCGCCTTCAGGAGCTCGCGGATCAGGTCGGTGGGCGAGAGCTTCTCCTGCTCGATCCCGAGCGCCTCGCGCGCCTGCTTGGAGATCGTGATCGACTTGGCCGTGCGCTCGTAGATCCCGCCGCCCTCGGAGAGCTTGGACTCGTCGTAGTCGCTCCAGGCCGAGCGCCCCTTGTCGAACATCCGCTTGCGCTCCTTGAAGCTCGCCGCGGGGTCCGGGTCGGGATCGATGAACACGTGCATGTGGTTGAAGGCGGCAAGCAGCCTGATGTGCTTGGAGAGCAGCATTCCGTTGCCGAACACGTCGCCCGACATGTCGCCGACGCCGACCACCGTGAACTCGGTGTCCTGGATGTTGGTGCCGAGCTCGCGGAAGTGGCGCTTGACCGACTCCCAGGCGCCGCGCGCCGTGATCCCCATCACCTTGTGGTCGTAGCCCTTGGAGCCGCCGGAGGCGAAGGCGTCGCCGAGCCAGAAGCCGTAGTCCTCGGACACGCCGTTCGCGATGTCGCTGAACGAGGCCGTGCCCTTGTCGGCGGCCACCACCAGGTACGGGTCGTCCTCGTCGTAGCGGACGACGCGCGGGGGCGCCTTGACCTTGTCATCGACGATGTTGTCGGTGAGGTCGAGCAGCCCCGAGAGGAAGGTCTTGTAGCAGGCGATCGCCTCCTCCTGAAGGGCGTCGCGATCGCCGCGGGGCGGGCGCTTGACGACGAAGCCGCCCTTGGAGCCGACGGGCACGATCATCGCGTTCTTGACCATCTGGGCCTTCATCAGCCCGAGGATCTCGGTGCGGAAGTCCTCGGGTCGGTCCGACCATCTCAGCCCGCCGCGCGCGACCTTTCCCCCCGCAGGTGCACGCCCTCGACCCGGGGCGAGTACACGAAGATCTCGAACTTCGGGCGCGGCAGCGGCAGCGTCGGCACCTGCTGCGGATCGAGCTTGAACGAGAGGAACTGCCGGAGGCGCTTCTGATCGTCGACGCGGTAGTAGTTCGTGCGCAGCATCGCGCAGATGACGCTCAGGAAGGCGCGCAGGATTCGGTCCTCGTCGAGGCTCTCGACCTCGTCGATCGCCGCCTCGATCTGCTCCCGCGCCTGCTCGCTGCGCTGCTCGCGCTCGTCCTTGCCCACCTCCGGGTCAAAGCGCGCCTCGAACAGCTCCACGAGCTGACGCGCGATGTCCGGATGGGCGATCAGCGTGCGCTCCATGTAGGCGTCGGAGAACGCGATCCCGGCCTGGCGCAGGTACTTGGCGGTGGCGCGGATGATCGTCACCTGACGCCCGGTGAGCTCGGCCTTGAGCACGAGCGCGTTCAGCCCGTCGTCCTCGAGCTCGCCGTGCCACACGCCGAGGAAGGCCTCGCGCATCGGGCCACGGACGTGCTCGAGGTCCTCGGCGTCGCCGCGCAGCCCGAAGGCGTAGATCCACAAGGGGTCGCGATCGGCCGGGCGGATCTCGTACGGGCGCTCGTCCGCCACCCTGGTTCCCATGTGCTCGAAGCGGGGCAGCACGTCCGAGAGCAGCACGCCGCCGGAGCTGAACAGCTTGACCCGGATCAGTCCCTCCGGCGCTTCGAGCGGCCGGTACAGGCTGATGATCGGCTCGGTGCCGGAGTTCATCTCCTCGATCCGCTCGATGTCGCCGACCGCGAACCGGGCCAGGCAATCCGAGCGGTAGCCGGGCGGGAAGGCATTCTCGTAGCGCTTGAACAGCTTGGTGCCCTGCTCTTCGCCGTACTTCTCGAGCAGGGCGTCCTTGAGGTCATCGGTCCAGGCTCGCGTCGCCTCGACGAGCTTGGTCTCGACCTCGGAGATGTCGAACTCCTTCGGCGGCCCGTCGCCGCAGCGGATGATGTAGTGCACGCGGACGAGCAGGGACTCGGTGAGCTGGAGCGACCAGTCGACCTGGGTTCCCGCCACCGCCTTGCACAGAATGCGCCCCACCTTCAAGCGGTTCTCGGTGTTGAAGCGATCGCGCGGGATGCACACGTGGCACTCGACGAAGCGCTCGAGCGGATCGCGCCAGACGAACAGGCGCAGCCGCTGGCGCTCACCCAGCCCGAGAATCCCCATGGCGACGTCGAACAGCTCGTCGGCCTCCATCTGGAAGAGCGAGTCGCGGGGATAGGACTCGAGGATGTCCAGCAGTGCCTTGGTGTCGTGGCTGGCGCGCGGGAAGCCGGCGCGGGTGAGGACCGCCTCGACCTTCTCCCTGAGCAGCGGGATCTCGAGCGGGCTGGCCTTGTAGGCGGCGGTCGTGTAGAGCCCGAGGAAGCGCCGCTCGCCGACCACCTCGCCGTCCGTGTCGAACTTCTTGATCCCGATGTAGTCGAGGTAGGCCGGACGGTGAATGGTGGCGCGCGAATTCGCCTTGGTCAGTAGCAGCACGTGCGGGGCCTTGCCGAGCGCCAGGCCCTTGTCGCCGAGCTTCGTGCGCGGGCTCTTCGGCTTGCCGCGCAGGATGCCGAGCCCGGTGTCGGGCTCAGCCTCCACGACCGCCTCGCCGTCCTCCTCGTCCAGGCAGTACTCGCGGTAGCCGAGGAAGGTGAAGTTGTCATCGGCGAGCCACTGCAGGAAGGCGGTGACCTCCTTGTTCTCGGTCTCCTCGACCGGCGGCGGGTGGTCGAGCAGGGCGGTGGCGAGCTCGGTGCAGCGGTCGCGCATCGCCGGCCAGTCCTCGACCGCGGCCCGCACCTGAGCGAGCACTTCCTCGATGTTGTCGCGCAGCTCCTTGAGCAGCTTCGTGTCGTGCTCGCGAGCGACCTCGGCATGGAGGATCGACTCGGCCCGGGCCTCGTGGTCGTCGTCGGCGCCGGGCTCGAGGATCTCGACGGCCCGCCCCTTGCCGTCGCGCTTGACCCGGATCACCGGGTGGATCACCAGGTCGATCGCATAGCCCTGGCGGCCCAGCTCCATCGTCACCGAGTCGACGATGAACGGCATGTCCTCCGAGACGATCTCGATCACCGTGTGCTGCGACTGCCACCCGTGCTGCTCGAACTCCGGGTTATAGACGCGGATCTTTGCCTCGCCGGCGGCGCGCTGCTGGGCCAGGTTCCAGTGCGCCACCGCGGCCCCGTACAGGTCGAGCGGGCTGCGCTCAGCCAGATCCGCGGCCGGGACCCAGTGGTAGTACTGGCGCACGAACGACTCGCAAATCGGCGCCTGGTCGTCAGGAAAGCGGTCGCGTACGCGCTCGCAGACCGCGTCGATCGTCTCCTGCTCGACCTCTGCAGCCTTCACCGCCATGCGAATTCGCCTCCTTCAGAAGTCGCGAGCCTAACCTGCCGACGCCTCGTTCGCCAGTATGGACGAGCGGGGTGTAGCGCGGGTTGCGGAGTCGAGTGGGTTGCGGCGCGCCGCGCCTCATGCGAACATATGTTCGTATGGATGGCGCCGGTACCGCATACGCCCGCTTCAGGCGCGCTCTCGAGACGGGAAACGAGATGCTCGTGATCACCGCTGCGCGCGAGCTCCCGCAGATCGCGCTCGACGACGCCCTTCGCATCTGCCTCGTCCTGCGCGCCGGAGACCCGGTCCGCTACGAGCGGGCCGCGGTGAGATGGCTTGGCCGGTTCGCGCTCGAGGCGCGCGATGTGACCATGCGCGACCTGCGCGCCGCCGCCGACGCGCTCGCCGTGCTGCCGGCCAGCGCCGGCGAGGCAATGGAGCGCCTCCAGCGCCTGTGCGTTGAGAAGGGTGTGGGTTAGCCGTGCCGCGCGCCGGCGCCCGCAGCCAGAAGCGCTTCCGGCTCGACGTTGTCGGCGGCGTCCCCGGCGATGTGCTTGAACACGATCTCTCCGCCGGGTGCGATCAGCGCGGCGGCGCCGAGCTGTGCCGGATTGCCGATCGTGCGGCTCTGGAGCGCGCGATGCCGCACGGTGTTGATCGCGCCCTTCGCCACCACCGTCGGGCCGAGGAGGTCGCTCACGCCGCCCACCTTGGCGCCGATCGCCTTGTAGCTGGTCCGCTTCTCGTCGGCCAGGACCGGCACGTCGAGGCCCTGGCGGCGGCGGAAGTGAGCGGCGTGGCGCGGGGTGGCCTGGCCGATCAGCACCAAATCGACGCCGGCGGCCGCGAACTCGGGGCGGGCGCGATCCAACTGGACCGCGTGTGACTTGCAGAACGTTCAGCCGTAGTGGCGCAGCCATACGAGCGCCACCGGGTGCTCGGCCCAGAGCTCGCTCAGGCGCACCGCGCTGCCGTCGTGGTCGGGCAGGGTGATGTCGGCGAGCTCGAGGGCGGGCATGGCGTGTTCAGCCTACGCGATGCGGGGGGACACCGTCGCGGCGCAGCTAGCCTCCGAACGTGCTCGAAACCCTGATCGAGGTCGTGGGCGCTCCGGCGCTGGCGGCGGCGGCGACGCTGACCGCGCGCCGCTGGGGCCCGCGCACCGGCGGCGTGATCAGCGCCTTCCCCGCGATCGTCGGCCCCGTGCTGCTGATCACTGCGCTCGGCCATGGCGCGGCGTTCGCCGCGCGGACGGCCGAGGGCACGCTTCTCGGCCTGGTCGCCCTCAGCGCCTTCGTCCTCGGATACGCCCGCTCCGCGCAGCGGCGGCGCTGGCCCGCGAGCCTGACCACTGGCTGGGCGTGCGCGGCCGCGGCCGCGCTCACCTGCGGCCTGATGGCGGGCGGCGCGGGACCGCCCGCCGGCCTGCTGGCGGCGGCCGCGTCGCTGGCGCTCGCGTATCGAGGATTGCCCGCCGGCGGGACGGGCGCGGCGGCGCTCGAGTCGCCACCGCCCCCGCTCGTCCGAGACCTGCTCACGCGCATGGCGCTCGTGGCCCTGCTCGTGTTCTCGCTCAGCACCGCGGCGGCCACCCTCGGCCCGCTCGTCGGCGGCATGCTCGCCGCCCTGCCCGTGCTTGCGTCGATGCTCGCCGTCTTCACTCACCGCCAGCACGGCGGCGAGGCGGCCACGGCCCTGCTGCGCGGCGCGGTGGCGGGGATGGCCGCGTTCGTGGCCTTCGTCGAGGTCGTGGCGCTCTTGATCGTCCCCGCCGGCATCGGCGCCGCCTTCGCCGGCGCGACCGCGACGGCGCTGGCGGTTCAGGCACTCGCAGTCCATCCGATCGGACGGTCCGCGAGCGCTTCCGCCGGGTAGACCCGCCCCGGGAGATCAGAGACGTGCGAGCCCTGGCTGGATGGTGCTTCGCTGCCCGCGCCGGTAGAGCGGATGCTGCCGCGCCTGAACGTCGAGGGGTCGGCGGCTACGCGCGCGCTGCGGCCGGGTCGCCGAGCGCCCGCGCCACCCGCCCGACCGGCTCGCGCCCCAGCCGGGCGCTGATCCACCACGCGCTCGCCACCACGGCCTCCAGATCGACGCCGGTCTCGACGCCCAGCCCGTTCAGCATGTAGACGAGGTCCTCGGTGGCGAGGTTGCCGGTGGCGCTGCGGGCGAACGGGCAGCCGCCCAGGCCCGCCACCGAGGCGTCGACCGTCCGGACGCCGAGCTCCAGCGACGCGAGCACGTTGGCCAGTGCCTGGCCGTAGGTGTCGTGGAAGTGCACGGCGAGCGCGTCCAGGGGCAGCTCCGCGCCGACGGCCTCGAGCAGCCGGCGCACGTGCGCCGGTGTCCCGACCCCGATCGTGTCCCCGAGCGACAGCTCGTCGACGCCGAGCTCGAACATCCGCCGCGCCGCACCCGCCACCTGCCTCGGGGCGACCTCTCCCTCCCACGGATCCCCGAGCACCATCGACAGGTAGCCGCGCACGCGCAGCCCGGCGTTGCGCGCGGCCTCGACCACGGGCGCGAACATGGCATATGACTCCTCGACGCTGCGGTTGAGGTTGCGCCGGGCGAAGGTCTCCGTGGCCGACCCAAAGATCGCGACCTCGTGTGCGCCCGCCGCGAGCGCTCGCTCGAGCCCGGCCGGGTTCGGGACGAGTACCGGGTAGCGGACCCCGGGCCGGCGCGCCACCGCCGCCATCACCTCGGCGGCGTCGGCCAGCTGCGGCACCCACTTGGGCGAGACGAAGCTCGTCGTCTCCACCGCCGGGAGCCCGGCCGCGACCAGCCGCTCGATCAGCTCGACCTTGACCTCGGCGGGCACCGTCGCCGCCTCGTTCTGGAGCCCGTCGCGGGGGCCGACCTCGTATACGGTGACGCGGTCAGCCATCCTCGCTCACGCGCGCCAGCAGCTGCCTGGCCTTGACCTGATCGCCCTCCTCCACCTCAAGCTCCGCCACCGTGCCGTCGAACGGCGCGGTCAGGGCCAGCTCCATCTTCATCGCCTCGAGGATCAGCAGCACCTGGCCCTGGCTCACCGCGTCGCCCGCGCCGGCCGCCACCCGCAGCACCGTGCCCGGCATCGGCGCCAGCAGCGCCCCGTCGCCGATCGCCTGCGGGCGGTCGGCGCGCCCCAGCGGCTCGCGGAACTCCCACCGCGCGCCCTCGTGCACGACCTCCACGGCGTCGGGCCCCAGCTCGACGTGGAACTCGTGCGCGACCCCATCGAGCTCGAGCAGCAGCCGTCCCGGCTCCTCGCGCAGGGCCCGTACCGCGACGTCGTGGCCGTCGTGGACGATCGCGCCGCGGCCGCGCTCGACCGCGAGCGCGATCCGCTCCGAACCCGCCTCCAGCTCGACGCGGATCGGCGCGGGCGGGCCGCCCAGCCGCCAGGCGTCCGGGCACGCGAACGGGTCACCGGCCTCGTCCGGACCTGCCCCCGCGCGCGCCCACGCGGCTCCGAGCGCCGCCGGGAGCGAGCTTGGCGAGGCGTGGGCGCCGGGATTGCGGTCCAGCCAGGCCGTGTCCACCTCCGCGCGCGCGAATTCCTCGGAGGCGACGAGCGCGCGCAGGAACCCGAGGTTGGTCGTCAGCCCGAGGATGGCCGAGCCGTCGAGCGCGCTCAGCAGCCCACGCGCGTGCCGCCTCGCGCGTGGGCCCGTGCGCGATCACCTTGGCCAGCATCGGGTCATACGTCGTACCCACTTCGACGCCGGCTTCGAGCGCGGACTCCACGCGCGCACGCGTCGACCACGTGACCCGGGTCGGGGTCCCGGACGCGGGCAGGAAGCCCGCCGCCGGATCCTCGGCGTAGACGCGGACCTCGATCGCGTGGCCGGCGGCGCGCAGATCATCCTGCGCGAACGGCAGCGGCTCGCCCGCGGCGACGCGCAGCTGCAGGCCGACCAGGTCGAGGCCGGTAATCGCCTCGGTCACCGGGTGCTCGACCTGCAGGCGGGTATTCATCTCCAGGAAGTAGAGCTCCTCGCCCGCCACCAGGAACTCGACCGTGCCGGCGTTGGCGTAGCCGACCTCGCGCGCCAGGCGCACCGCGGCGTTGCCGAGCCGTGCGCGCAGCTCGGCTCCGATCGTCGGCGCCGGCGCCTCCTCGATCACCTTCTGGTGGCGCCGCTGCACCGAGCAGTCGCGCTCGAACAGGTGGACCACGTTCCCGTGCTCGTCGCCCAGGACCTGCACCTCGATGTGGCGCGGGCGCTCGAGCAACCGCTCGAGCAGCAGCGAGTCATCGGCGAAGGCCGAGCGCGCCTCGCGCGCCGCGGCGTCGAGCGCCTCGGGCAGCTCCTCGGCCGAGCGTACGATCCGCATCCCCTTGCCGCCACCGCCGGCGGCGGCCTTGACCATCAGCGGGAACCCGATCTGCTCGCGCGCCCGCTCGAGCACCCGGTCGTCGCGATCGACGGCGAATCCCGGCACCACCGGGACGTCCGCGCCCGCCGCCACGCGGCGCGCCTCGTTCTTCGAGCCCATCCGCTCGATCACCTCGGGGGACGGACCCACGAACACCAGCCCGGCCTCCCGGCACGCCCGCGCGAACCGCGCATTCTCGGACAGGAACCCGTAGCCGGGGTGAACGGCGTCCGCGCCCGCCCGCCGGGCCGCGGCGAGCAGCGCCGGAATCGACAGGTAGGACTCCGAGGCGCGGGCCGGTCCGATCCGGACCGCCGTGTCGGCGGCGGCTACGTGCGGCGCCCGGGCGTCGGCGTCCGAGTAGACGGCCACCGTCTGGAGGCCGGCCGCGCGCGCCGCCCTGATCACGCGCAGCGCGATCTCGCCCCGGTTGGCGATCAGCAGCGTCCCGAACGAGCTCACATCCGGAAGACCCCGTAGCGCCACCGGCTCGACCGGCGCGTGCGCGGCCGCCGCGAGCCCGAGCGCAACGACGCGGCGGGTATCCACCGGATCGATCACGCCGTCGTCCCACAGCCGCGCCGTCGAGTAGTACGGCGAGCCCTGGCGCTCGTACTGCTCGCGGATCGGCTCCTTGAAGGCTTCCTCCTCGTCGGCCGGCCAGCTCCCGCCGCGCGCCTCGATCCCGTCGCGGCGCACGGTCGCGAGCACGGTGGCGGCCTGCTCGCCGCCCATCACCGAGATCCGCGCCCCGGGCCACATCCACAAGAAGCGCGGGTCGTAGGCGCGGCCGCACATGCCGTAGTTGCCGGCGCCGAACGAGCCGCCCACGATCACGGTCAGCTTGGGCACGGTCGAGCACGAGACTGCGGTCACGAGCTTGGCGCCGTCCTTGGCGATGCCCCCGGCCTCGTACTCGCGCCCGACCATGAACCCGGCGATGTTCTGCAGGAACAGGAGCGGAATCCGGCGCTGGTTGCAAAGCTCGATGAAGTGCGCGCCCTTGAGCGCCGACTCGGAGAACAGGATCCCGTTGTTGGCGAGGATTCCGACGGGATAGCCCCAGATGTGGGCGAACCCGCAGACCAGGGTCTCGCCGTAGAGCGCCTTGAACTCGCGCAGGCGCGAGCCATCGACGATCCGGCGGATCACCTCGCGGATGTCATACGGCGTGCGCACGTCCGCGGGCACGATGTCGTAGAGCTCGTCGGGGTCCTCGACCGGCTCCTCGGGCGCGGCGCGCTCGAACGGCGTGGGCGTGCGGCGGTCCAGGGTGCGCACGATCGAGCGCAGGATGGCGAGCGCATCGCGGTCGTCTGCCGCCAGGTGATCGACCACGCCCGACTGGCGGGCGTGGACCTCGCCGCCGCCCAGCTCCTCAGCCGAGACGACCTCGCCCGTGGCCGCCTTCACGAGCGGCGGCCCGCCCAGGAAGATCGTGCCCTGCCCCCGCACGATCACCGTCTCGTCGGCCATCGCCGGGACGTAGGCCCCGCCGGCCGTGCACGAGCCCATGACCGCGGCCAGCTGCGGGATCCCGGCCGCGGACATCGTCGCCTGGTTGAAGAAGATCCGCCCGAAGTGCTCCCGGTCCGGGAACACCTCGTCCTGCATCGGCAGGAAGGCCCCGCCCGAGTCGACGAGGTAGATGCACGGGAGCCGGTTCGCGGCGGCGATCGCCTGCGCGCGCAGGTGCTTCTTGACCGTCATCGGGTAGTACGTGCCGCCCTTCACGGTGGCGTCGTTGGCGACGATCACGCACTCGGTGCCCTCCACCCGGCCGATGCCGGTGACGATCCCGGCCGCGGGCACGGCGTCGTCGTAGAGCTCCCACGCCGCGAGCGGCGAGAGCTCGAGGAACGGCGATCCGGGATCGAGCAGCAGGTCGATTCGATCCCGCACGAGCAGCTTGCCCCGGTCGAGGTGGCGCCGGCGCGCGGCTTCGTCGCCACCCTGCCGGACCAGCGCGAGGCGCTCGCGCAGCTGGGCCGAGAGCTCCCTGAGACCCGGCTGGGCGGTGCTCTCGGCGGCCGGTGCCTCGAGCGAGCTCACGTCCGCGCGATGCGTCCGGGGGTGGTCAGGCTGCTCATCACCGGCTCGATTCTTAGCACCGTCGGCGAGCGGGCAGTTCGGGCGCGGGAGAGGCGGTCCAGGGAAAGGGTTAGCTCCGGCGCCGCCGCGGGTAAGCATCCGCCGGACCGGGTGGCGTCGGATGGGAAGGCTCAGGTGGCGGTGGCAACAGCAGATGTCGAGGTCGCTCGGGGCGGCGCACGCCGTCCTCTTCTACGACTGCGACGATGAGCTGACGGCCGCGCTCGCGCATCACCTCGCCGGCCCGCTCGCCGACGGCGCCACCGCGATCGTGATCGCCACCGAGGCTCATCGCAGTGCCCTCTACGACCGGCTCGCCGAGGAGGGGCTCGATCCCCTCCAGCTCCGTCTCGACGACGCGCTCTGGCTGCTCGACGCCGGCGACACCCTGGCCCGATTCATGACCGGCGGGCGGGTGCGGCGCGACGCGTTTCACCGCGTGATCGGCGCCACCGTGCGGGCGGCCGGCGAGCGGGGGGCGCCGGTCCTGGCCTTCGGCGAGATGGTGGCGCTGCTGTGGGACGCTGGGGATGTCCTCGGCGCGATCGAGCTCGAGCAGCTGTGGAACGAGCTCGGGGAAGAGCTGCCGTTCTCGCTCCTGTGCGGCTACCGGAGCGACTCGGTCGCCGGCCCCGAGCACGCCAGTGCCCTCGAGCACGTCTGCCACCTGCACTCAGCCATCCTGCACCCGCCGGCGCCCCCCGTGCGCGCGCTCGAGCTGTCCGCGCACTTCGAGCCCGAGCTGGCCGCGCCCGGCGACGCCCGCCGGCTGGCCGGCGAAGCGCTGTCCGAATGGGGCGGGCACCCCGAGCTGCTCGACGACGTCCTGCTCGTCGTGAGCGAGCTGGCCAGCAACGCCGTCAGGCACGCCGGGACGCCGTTCTCGGTCACGGTGCGGTGTGACGCCGAGGGCCTGGCGATCGTGGTCGAGGACTCGAGCCTCGAGCGGCCGGTGCTCCGGCACCCTGGGCCCCACGCCCTGTTCGGGCGGGGTCTGCACTTGATCGGCGCGCTGGCCACGGATTGGGGCGTCGAGCCGACCCGGGACGGCAAGGCCGTCTGGGCGCGGCTCTCCGCCTGAAGGCTCGCGGCCGCGCCGTGAAGGCGGAGCCGACGGCCATGTTCGTGCTCGTTGGCGGGCCCCCGGCCGTGGGCAAGAGCACACTGGCCGGGCCGCTCGCGGCCAAGCTCGGAGTCGGCGTTGATCGCCAAGGACACGATCAAGGAAGCGTTGATGGACGCGCTCGGGAGGCCACGCACCGTCATGGAGAGCCGCCGGCTCGGGCGCGCTTCGGTGCTGGCGATGCTCGCAGTCGCCCGCTCGAGCCCCGGGGCCGTGCTCGACAGCACCTTCTACGACTACACGGTTCCGCTGCTGCGAGCCCTTCCGGGTGCGCTCGTCGAGATCCGCTGCATGGCCCCGCGCTCGGTGGTCGCGGCACGCTACGAGGCCCGAAGCAAGCTCCGCGATCCGGGTTACTTCGACGCGCAGCGGCCGTTCGAGGAGCTCTGGGACGCCCATCTCGACCCGCTCGGTCTAGGTCCGGTGATCGAGGTCGACACCACGGGCGAGGTAGACGTGCCGGCGCTGGCGAGGGCGATTCGGGCCCACGCGTCCGGGGTTTGTTAGAACAATCCTGACAAACCTCCCGCGCATCGCGGGGTGCACACGCGGTCCGGGAGTCAGCCGCCGAGCACCTCGTCCAGGAACGCCACCGCGCGCGGGTAGGCGTCGAGCCGGTTGGACAGGCGCGCCAGGCCGTGGCCCTCGTCCTCATAGATGGCGAGCTCGCAGCGGACGCCGCGCCGGCGCAGATTCGCCACCAGCTGCTCGGCCTCGCTCACCGGCACCCGCGGATCGTTGCGGCCATGGATCACGAACAGCGGAGCACGGATCGCCTCGGCGCGCCGCAGCGGCGAGGCGGCGGCCAGGAACTCGCGGTCATGCTCGAGCGAGCCGTACTCTCGCTCCCGGTGCGCGCGGCGGTAATCGGAGGTGTTCTCGAGGAACGTGACCAGATCCGAGATGCCGACGATGTCGACGCCGGCCGCCCAGAGCTCGGGCTGGAAGGCCAGCCCGGCCAGGACCATGTAGCCGCCGTACGAGCCGCCCCACAGGGCGGCGCGCCCCGGATCGCATCCGAGGCCGGGGAGCCCGCCGTGCACGGCCTCGAGGTCGCGCACCGAGTCGAGGCGCCGCGTGGTGTCGTCGAGCGACGCGTAACGCTTGCCGTAGCCGGTCGATCCGCGCACGTTGGGTACGGCCACGGCGTAGCCGCCGGCGACGAGTCCCTGGATCACCGGGTTGAAGGTCAGCATCGCCTGAGACTCCGGGCCGCCGTGCACGACCACGACCACGGGCGGCGGCCCCTCGCCCGCGCCCGCGGGCGGGCGGAACATGAACAACGGGATCCGCTCGCCGTCGAAGCTCTCGACGTGGATGACGTCCGCGCTGGTCAGCTCCTCCGGCGCGATCGCCGCCGGACTCCTCGTCAGCCGCCGGCTCGCGCCGGTGCCGGCGTCGAACGCGAACACGTCGCCGGCCAGGCGGGGTGTGGACAGCGTGAAGTAGAGCCGGCGTCCGTCGGCTGAGAACAGCGGGGCGGGGACGGCGTGGGAGGAGACGACGCCCGGCTCGGGCAGCGCGACCTCGGCCCTCGAGGCACCGTGCAGGCGGATGGCGCTGGCGCCGCCGCGGTTCTCGATGACCGCGACGCGCTCACCGGCCGCGCTCGCGACCACCTCCGCGTCGATGTCCTCCCCGACCCCGGGCAACGGGGTGGCGCGTCCGCCCTCGAGCTCGTAGCGGAGGATCGTGGCGAAGTCCCGCCCGACGTTTGAGGAGACGTAGAAGGCGTCCGCGCCGATCCAGGCGGGCGGGCCGACGAGCGCCGCCTCGTCTGGGTGCTCGAGCACCGTCCGCGTGGCGCCGGTCGCGTGCTCGACGAGCACGAGGTCGTTGTCGAGCGGACGGCTGCCGGGCCGGAGCACGGATACGAACCGGCCATCGGGAGAGAATCCCGATCCGGGCTGGCAGTACTCGCCCGACGCGTAGCAGCAGCGATGCTCGCGGCGGGTGAGGTCGTACACCCAGAGGTCGAAGTCGACGCCGTTGGCGCGGTTGGAGAGGTAGGCGAGTACGCGGCCATCGCGCGAGACGCCCGCGAAGTGATGTCCGAAGCGGGCGTCGCCGGTGATCCCCTCGAGCCGCTCGAAGCTCGCCGCCGGCGCCTGCGCGGCAGCATCCAGGTCGAGCAGGTAGAGCTGGTGGCGCTCGTTGCCGCCGGCATCGATTTCGAGCACGGCGCGGCGGGCACCCGGGATGTAGTGCGCGGTCGCCACCGGCTCGGGCAGCGCCGTCAGCTCGATCAGCTGCCCGGCGCGCAGCTCGTAGAGCTGCATCGTCCCGCTCAGGTCGCTGCGGACGAGCAGGCGCTCCTCGTCGCCGGCGTCGAGATCGACGTCGGCGAGCAGCGTCGCGCGTGTCTGGAGCAGAGCCGAGAAGCGCTCACGGGCGGATGCGGGCATCCGTCGATTCTCCCCCAGATCGGCGGCCGGGCCGTGCCCGGCCGCCGCGGCCGAATCGCCGGCCTAGTAGAACTGGCCGACGGTGAGCGTGGCCTGCCCGAACTTGCCGCCGCCGCAGCGGCCGGAGACGGTGTAGGTGCCCGAGCTCACCGAGCCGCTGAGCCTGACCTTGACCTTGAAGGTGCGGCCGTGATTGAGCGACGCGGACACGGACGGCACTCCAGCGAACTTGTGCTTGGTCGCGCCCTTGAAGGCCTTCGAGTAGATCGTGGCGCTGTCGCCCTTATGGCCGCTCCGGCAGCCGCTGCCGACCGAGCCGGAGACGGTTACGGTCGTGCCGGGACTCGTGTTGTTCGGCGAGACCTTCAGGAAGTGGGACGCGCTCGCCAGCGCGCTCGGCGCGAAGATGGCGAGGCTCACGATGGCTGCGACTAGCTTCTTCAAGACGGCTCCTCTGATCGTTAGGTCGCGGTCTGACTCTCCGCCACAGGCTAGTCAACACATCGGCCCGGAGATCGTTGCGCGAGACCGCCGCGCTGCGGGGACGGGATCGTAGGCTGGAGCCGGGTAGCCTGCCTGAGGATGTCCGAGCGCATCGAGCCGATCACCCTGGCCTACCGGGGCGTGATGACTGCCTCCTGGCCCGGGGTCGTGTGGTGGGGCGGACTGCGAGTGACGGGTTTAGAGCTGCTGCCGTTGGAGGGGCCGCTGCTGATCGTCGGCGACCACGACAGCTATTGGGACACGGTGGCGGCCGGCATCGCGGCGATGCCGCGCCGGCAGATCCGGGCGCTCGCAAAGTCCTCGATGTGGAATAACAAGCTGCTCGGTGCGGTGCTCAGTGGGATGGGCCAGATCCCGATCGAGCGTGGTTCGGGGGACGCCGGAGCCCTCGACCGCGCCATCGATGAGCTGCGCAGGGGGGCTTGTATCGGGATCTATCCCGAGGGCACCCGCTCGCTCGGCCGGGTGCTGCGGGCGCGCAGCGGCATCGGCTATCTCGCGCGCGCCGTGCCGGAAGCGAGGATCATCGGTGTCGCCTGCAACGGCACCACCGCGATCCCGCGGTTCCCGAGGGAGCGCCCGCACGTGCAGGTGGAGTTCTTCGAGTTCGATCGAGCGATCGGGCCCGACGAGTCGCCGCAGGAGTACAGCACTCGGTTGCTCGCCCAACTCCGTCAGCGTGCACCAATAGAGGTCGCGGGCCGCAAGCGCGCTGCGGCGCTCGCCGGCCGAGTTCCCACGTGGTCTCCGGAGCTGGCCATCACCGGCAAGCCCGGGGGCAAGGGCGCCCTCGAGGAGGCACTCGCCCAGACCGCCGTGACGCAGGATTAGTCGCCCGGCTGCCAGCCCGGGGAAGGTAGCCAGAGCCGTCCGTCACTCTTGCGCAGCGGCGCTGGACGACGCGCCGGGTGGCTGGAGAAGATCCTGCGGAAACCGGAACAGGTGACCGGGATCGTGCTCCTGCTTGATCGATCGCAGCGCGGGATAGTGCTCCCCGTAGTAGGCGTGCTGCCAGTCGGGCAGATCGGCCTGCATGTAGTTCACGTAGACGCCACCGGACAGGTAGGGCTCCATCGCCTGGCGGAAGGCGTCGGCCCACTCTCGGGTCTGCTTGCCCCACTCGACGTCGGCGGGATCGTAAATCCCGATGAAGGTGAATGAGAAGCGCAGATCGCGCCAGAAGAACGCCGTGTCATCCCGGGGAACGCGTTCGATCGCACCTCCGAGTGATTCGATGAACCCAAAGCTCAGATCGTCTTGCTTGCCGATTCCGGTTTGCGGACCGCGGGGTGCGCGGTCGGGCGGGAGCGGGCACTTCGCGAACCAGCTCAGGAAGGTGTCGATGGCCTCGTCAGGGAACTCGTTCTGGAGAAACCCGCTGCGCCAGTACTGCCCCGATCCCGGCCAAGCCGTCGTCGACTCGGTCCCCGTGTAGGCGGGAAGCGTCCCCCGCACGAGCGCCTGCTCGACCGGACCGTTCACCGGAGCCGGCATGTCGGCTGCGGCCAGAATCTTCTGTACATAGGCGAGACCAGCGTCGGCATCGCCGTTGTAGAACGCGCTGATGCCCGCCATTGGGCTGTTGCCGGGGGCGAAGAAGAACATCGGGAGCAGGGTGAGCCGCTCGTCGTTCTCACTGTTCATCCAATCGCGATAGAACTGGAACACCGCCTTCGCGTCGGACCACTGGTAGACCAGCATCCCGCCGAGGAGAATGCGGTCGATCGGACGCAGCTGGTAGGTGAACTGTGTGACCGCACCGAAGTTGCCGCCACCGCCACCGCGCAGCGCCCAGAAGAGGTCCGCGTTCTCGGTGGCGCTGACCTCGAGCACGGTTTGATCCCGAGACGTGACGATGCGCGCAGCGAGGATGTTGTCGACCGTCAGTCCCCAGGTTCGCGCGATGGGTCCGAATCCGCCCCCTTGCGAGAGGCCGCTGACGCCGACCGCGGCGCAGCCGCCCCCGGGCGACGCGAGTCCGCGGGAATAGGTGGAGATGTCGACCTGTCCCCACGAGGAGCCCGCTCCGACGTGCACCACGCCGCGCTCGGTGTCGACGCGGATGTCCTGCATCGCGCTCTGGTCGATCATCAGCTCCTCGTCGACCGAGCAGTAGCCCTCGGCGCCGTGGCCGCCCGACCGGCACGTCAGCCCGACGCCGGCCTCGGCGGCAAACCGCACGCAGGCGACGACGTCGGATTCCGATACACAGCGCGCAACGGCAGCCGGGTGCTGGTCGATGCGCTGGTTGAACGGCCGGCGCAGCAGGTCGTACGTCGGTTCCCCCGGCAGTACCAGGTTGCCCTGCAGGGCAGCGCGCAGCTTGTCCCAGTTCATCGTCTGCTCCTTTCGTCGGCGGTCAGCTCAGCAGGTCGCGGGCTGCCTGCAGGTCGGGGTCGTCGAAGCCCTCACTGAAGCCGGCGTACGCGGCCGCGACGAGCGCGCGAGCCTCCTCCTCCTGCCCCCGGCCGGCGAGCACGCGCGCCGCGGACAGCGCCGCGCGCAGCTCGAGCGAGCGCGCCTGGTGGGCGCGGGCCACCTCGATCGCGCGTCGAAGCAGCGCGAGCGCCTCCTCCTCGGCGGCGGGGTCGCGCGCGATCAGCAGCTCAGCCCGCAGCCGAAGATGGTCGGGCACGTGGCTGATGCGGCCATCCTCGTCGAAGCGGGGCATCGTCTCGTCGAGCAGGGCGATGCCCTCCTCGTAGCGCGCCCGCCTTCAGGTAACCCTCGGCCAGGAGGGCGACCACGAGAGGATCGCAGAGCGTCGAACCGAGCGCCTGCATGGTGTCGTACTGCGCCCTCAGCTGAGTCAAGCCGAGATCGAACTCGCCTCGCACGATCTTCGCCATCGCATCTAACGAAAGCGACAGCGCGATGTAGAACGGGTTGCCCGACCGTTGAGCGGTCGGCGACGTACTCCCCCACGCTGTTCACGAAGATGTCGTTCTGACGGCGGAACCAGGCCACCAGCGGTCGGCCTAGGAAGGCGATCGTGTAGGTGAACTCGTGGTGCAGCTCGCGCGCTTCGGCGATCGCCTCCTCGGCCACGACCGCAGCGCGCTCGGGGTTGCCGAGCATCCACTCCCCCCAGAACCCCGAATTCGATGCGGTGAAGCGAGGGTTCTGTGCGTAGTGGGTGACGAATGTCTGGTGGTCAGCCGGATCGTAGAGCTCGAGCACCCGCTCGAAGTGCTCGGTGCATCTGTCCCACTGGCCCGTCCACATGTGCGTCTGCGCGACCGCCAGGTGAGCCATGATGCGCACGCCGATGTCAGGTGAGCGCTCGGCCAGTGCGACGGCCTCGTCGGCCAGCTCGGCCGTGGGTCCCATCAGTCCCTGGAACAGGTAGTACGTCCACAGGCCGAAGATCGCACGCCCAACGGCCGGCCCCGGCGGAAGCGCACCCGCGAGGATCCGGGCCCGGTCATAGATCGCCTTGGCCTGGGCCGATCCCTGCCCGTCGGTGACGAGCAGGATGCTGCCCAACAACAGCGCGAGCTCGAGCTCCTGCTCCACCTTGTCGTGGCCGTTCGGTTGGCCGCGCGACGATCTCCGAGGCGCGCTGCACGTGCGCTCGCGCATCCCCATAGGCGCCGTTGCGGATCGCCAGCTCCGCCGCCAGGCGTCGATAGACGGCTTCCTTGGCCGAATTGGCGCTGCGCGCGTAGTGGTAGGCGATCAGGGCAATCGGGAGCGCATCGCTGCTCTGCTCGAGGTACGCGGCGAGCTGCTCGTGCAGGTCCTGGCGTAGGTGGAAGCTGAGCGTCTCGTAGGCGACGTCGCGGACCATGATGTGGCGGAACAGGAACGCTTCGTCGGGCGCAGGAGTGTCGGCCACGGTCAGGCCCGAGCTGTTCAGGCCGATCAGGTCCTGCTCGATCCGCCCGGGCTCGAGCATGTTCCCGTACGCCCCGATCAGCCACTGGGTCGCGGAACCGGCGGCCGATCACGCTCGCCACGCGCGCCGTCAGGCGCTCGGACTCCGACAGACGATCCAGGCGCGCGAGGATCACGCTCTGCAAGCTGGTCGGCAGGTCAGACGTGCTCGCCCCGCTCGACCACCTCGCGGACGAGCTCTTCGATATAGAAGGGGTTGCCGTTGGCACGTTCGACGATGGCGGAAACGGTGGCGGGTTGAGGTTCGCGACCGAGCATGTGGGCGAGCAGCATCACCGCCATCCTCGACGCCTCTTCCTCGCCCAGCTCCGCCAGCTCAACCTCGCGCTGCGCCGGGAACGACATCGGATTCTCCGCCTCGGGCGGGCGGTAGGCGAGCAGGATGAGTATGGGCAAGTCGTCGACCGCGCCCGCGATCGCGGCCAGGAGGTCGCGCGACAACGAGTCGGCCCAGTGGAGATCTTCGAGCGCGATGCAGACGGGTCCCCCGGCCGCGCGTCCGCGCAGGACTCCGGTGAGGATGCGCTCGAGCAACTGCTTGCGCACGGGCGCCGGCATCCCGCGGGTAGCGTCGTTGTCCTCCATTCCCAGGTCGAGCGCGGTCGCCAGCAGCGGAGCAAGGGGGACCGCGTCGGGCGCGAACGTCGCCAGCGCGGAGGCGAGCGCCTCACGGCGAACCGCGTCCGGTGCCTCGGCGGCGAGGCCGAACAGGCCGTTCCAGATCGGCTGCCAGGGCAGATAGGCAATCCGACCGCCGTAGGGCTGGCAGGCGCCGGCGAAGCTCACGAACCCCTCACGCGTCGCGCGGCCGATCGCCGCATCGATCAGCCGTGACTTGCCGAGACCGGGGTCGGCAGTGAGCGACAGGACGCATCCCCGGCCCGCCCTGGCCGAGGTGAGTGCCTCGTCGATCGAGCGCAGCTCGCGCTCGCGGTTGACCATCGGCAGGGCGTACCGCGGCTCGGTGAGGCTGCGCCCCGCGGTCGCCGGGCCCAGGAGCTCACACACCGCGACCGGCGCGCGCCGCCCCTTCACGTCGATCGGCGGGAGGGCCCGAATCGAGAACCGTCGGTCGAGTGCGGCGCCCACGGCAGAGCTCATGAGGATCTGCCCGCGGCCGGCCCGCGTCATCAGGCGAGCCCCGAGATTGACCGTGTCTCCGAGAACCGTGTACGCGGAGCGCCAGCGGCCAGCGTAGAGCCCCGCGTACACCCGCCCGGCGTGCACGCCGATCCGCAAGCTCGCCGTGGTGCGCCTGGCCCAGGTGATACGCGGCGCCGACCGCCCGCCGCAGATCGTCGCCGCGCGCCACGGGCGCCCCGAACACAGCGAGCAGGTAGTTGCCCTTGTCGCCGGTGCTGACCGTGAACACCGACCCTCCGTCTCGGAGCACGATCTCCTGGGTGTTCCGGATGAAGGCGTCCAGCGCGGCGCCGGCCCGTGAGTCGTCGAAGTCGATATCGCCGAAGGCGACGAACAGGACCGTCACGGGGCGGAACTCGGCCAGGAACTGACCCTGCCCGGCGCGTACGCGGGAGTACACCGCGGGCGCCAGCCACGGCTGCAGCACGTAGTCGTCGTACGGTCGGACGACGGGAACGGGCCAGGGATCGGGGGTGACCGGCCGCTGCAGCCCGGTGACACGCGCAAAGCCCGCTTGCGTCTCCTGGACCGTGATGGCATCCGCGAGCCTGCCGGCCATAGCGCGCATCGATCACGACCTCGGCCGGGCGACAGAGCTGTTCTCCCGCGCTCGCGCGCTCCACCGCCGCCCCGGCCAGGACATCATGCAGCTGAACCTGGGGATCGCCCACCATCAGGCGCCGCGCATCACCGTGGCTGAGCCCGACCTTCAGCAGCACAGGGTCATCGCTCGCTATGGACGCGTCGAGAGGCCGGTACTGGTCCATCGCCGACTGCATCTCGAGCGCACACGCCACGGCGGAGCACTCCCGCCCGTCCTCGAACCAACACGTCAGCGAGTCTCCGCCAAAGGTGACGATGCTGCCGTGATGGCGCGAGACGGCATCGACGAGGGCGTCGAAGATGCCGTTGACGTACGCGGCGAGCTCCTCGGCTCCGCGCTGTGGGCCGAACGAGTGCTCCATCGCCTCGGCGAGCGGGGTGAAGCCGACGATGTCGGCGAACAGCGCCGTGCCGCGCTGGCGGTCCGGAAGCGTCTGGCCGTCGGACATCGCCTGGCGGCGGTCGGCCGGGAGATAAGTGGGGAGCGACCCCCTCAGATCATCCGCGACGGCCAACCGATTCTCCCTTCACCGGTGTCGGCAGCGCTCCATTGGCATACGCGTTCCACAGCTGGAGCATCCGGGTCTGGCCGGAGGAGAGCGATCTCGTCACCGGCATGTACGCCGCCGTCTCGAAGCCCGCCGGATCGGTGACGCGCGCAGACTCGCCCGCGCCACGCTTGAAACTGCAACGGGTCACGGATGAAGCGCATCGCCGGATACATCGTGAAGAATGTGCGAAAGACCGCGTCGAACACTCGCTGGGTGGCGAGGTCCACACTGGGGCCGGTACGCAGCCAGTTCTCGAACGCGATCGCCATCGCGTTGTGGAATGGGAGCACACGCACGTTGGCGAAGAACTGCTGCGTGATCGCGCCCACGGTCACCCGCGGACGGCGGAGCCTGCTCTGACGAGGCTCGGAGGCAGCGGCGCGAACTCGATGACGGGTGGCCCGGGACGGAGCGCCGAGACGCCGAAGACGACCGAGGCGTACGGCGCACCGTCGTCGCGATGGGGGACCGGGCACGGTGACATACCCCCCGTCGATCACGTTCCCGTCCGCCCGCAGGCGCACGAACGGCGCCTGTGCTTGCGCGTCGGGGACGTCCGAGACGAGCCTCCAACCGCCTTCCCCGAACCCCAGAGGATCGGGTGAGTACTGGGCGATCCGCAGCATCGTTCCCGGTGGCGGCTTGCCGCCCCGATAACGGACCTGCACGGTGATCGAGGCGTCTCGAGCACGACCACTCGGCCCCGGGCTCGTTGAGGTACACGCCGCGATCGTCGCTCTCGGCGGTGAAGTCGGCCTCGCGCAGCCCGGCTTCGCCGTCCCGGTCAGCGGATCGATGAAGCTCACGACCAGTCGCTTCTGGAGCTCGGCGACGGTGAGCGGATGCAGGAACCGCGTCGAGGGAACGTCCACCACGCCGGCGGTGGTGACGTACGCGCCGGCGTCGTATCCGCCGGTATAGGGGATCTCTGCGAAGGGCGTCGGGCCGCAGTCGTCGCCGCCGGCCACGCAGCGCGAGTTGCATCAGGCCGAAGTCGACCTTCGCCAATGAGGAATCGCGTTCCGGGATCGTCGATCCGAGATCGATCGAGACACGGCTGACCATCGTGGGGTCGATCGGGTCTACTGCGTACTCCAACACAGCCGGTCCCACGGGCGTCGGCTTGAGCGCGCCGTCCTGGGCTGCACCGGAACGCCGCCGTGCAGAATGCGCCCGACCGCCATGCTCCGCATGTCGCCCTTGCTCCACGGTGCCAGCCACCCGACCGTGTTGCTGTAGGCACGGTTGGCCGGTAGCGGCGGGGGTGTTGCAGCTCACCGCGCTCATACGCGGCGAGCAGCGCAGCGTATTCGGCGTAGATCGCGGTGATTCCCTTCCAATCGAGGCGCTTTGTGGACGGTGAACGCGTCGCCCTGGAAGTACACCGTGTGGTAGGTGACGTAGCGGACCAAGAGACCCTTCACCGCCGGCGCGGCCAGGCCGCCTCGAGTTCGGCGGCCGAGCGACCCGGGCGCGGGCGAGCGATCGAAGAAGGAGATGGTCTCGCTCGGCAGACCGAGCTGGAACATCGCCGAAGCGATGCCGGCAATGATCACGTCACCTGAGCAGGTTGAGGTTGCGCCTGAAGAACACCCACCGCGAGTGCGCCCGTCCCGCGGAGGCGCCCGGCAGCCCGCCACCACCTGCGGTGCCCCCGAATCGTGAGCGTGTCGAGAAACAGTTGCGAGCTCCAGGGGCAGATCGGATCGACATCCACGAGCTTGGCGGGATCCAGGCCCACGTTGACGCGGACCGGTTGCCCGATCCAGGGATCACCGGAGGACACCAGCGTCGCCCTCGGTGTTGGTGTAGCCGGTGACGGACATGCCGCCGTTGGGCTTGCTGAACTTCTCCGGCCACGCGATCACCGGCTCGTCCGGCTGGACGAAGCCGCTCGAGTTGTCACCGTAGAAGTTCCACTCCGCCGGCGGCGTCGTCGGGTCGATGGCCGGGTCGAGCCCTGCGTTGGCCGTTGGCACGATGCCGAGCTGGGTGACATAGGCGTCGAACTGCCCCGGGTCCCTGAGGCCTTGGCGCTCGAGCCACGACCAGTTCAGACGTGGCCGTGGCCGGGTCGTAGGTCGGCTGGGAGTCGTTGTTGTTCATCGTGCTGGGGTTCCAGTACGTGAACCCGTTGAAGTACAGGCGGGGAAGCTCGGCCAGGCCCATCAGCGCGCCGCTCCCGCGCCCGGACCGAGGTATTCGAAGGTTGGGCCAGCCAGGTAGCTCGTCCCGGGGACGGTGCCGCGTGGCGCGGAGCGCGGCGGCGTAGTTGTCCGAGCCTCAGCATGAGCTCGGTGGGCGCCCCGAACATCTGCGGGGCGTCGGATGCAAGCGTGGCCTGGAGGCGATCGAGCATCGAGGTGTAGACGTCGTTGAAGGCGCGATTGGCCTCTTGCTGCTCGGGCGTGTAGTCCTCGGCGCGCGGGTTGGCGATCACGGGATGTACGTCGCGGCGGGAATCGATGAGACCGTCGGTGAAGTACTGGGCGAGCGTCTGAAACTGGTAGTAATGCGCCACCTCGTGGTCGTCGTCGCTTTGCGCCGCGGGATCGGGTCTGGGACTTGCCGGCTCGGAGGGGTTCTTTGGACGGTGGCCCTCGCCCTGGTCGACGACCGTCTCGATCGCGTTCAGGGCCGTAGGCGAGGTCGACAACCTGGACCATCTCGCCAGGCCCCGGATTGTCGCTGAGCGGGACCTGATGGCCACCGCCGAATGCGGGCTCGGGCAGCTTCCGTAGTTGCTGGCGTGAGCGTCCCGTAGAACTGACCAAGCGTGATCCACCCCTGATCCAGGCCGGGCGGCGGATCCCACACGGGGCGCTCGATCCGCAGGAACGTGCCGAGGGCGGTGGCGCAGAGCGGACCGAGGCCCACCTCATAGCCCCAAGGAGGCTCGGTGACATGCCCGGGAAGGGGACCGGGATAGCTCATCAGATGGGCGGTCAGATCCGGACGGACGCCGAGCGCATTCAGGAGGTTCGCGACGAGGCCGGCATGCAGCATCTCCTCATAGACGACCGTCCTGATGGCATAGGCAGCCTCGGCGGCGGCCTGCGAAGCACCCTCGCCGGCAGACTTGATCGACCACAGCGCGTACAGGTACGGCGGCAGCACAGCGAGTTCGATGCCCAGCGCGAGCTGGAGATTCGCGCTCGGGTCCTCCGACAGAGCCGACGCCTTCAGCACGGCGCCGGTCCCTCGGCTCGAATCCGTGCACGGAGGGGGCGGCCGACATATTCCCTTCGACGATGCTTAACGCGCGACGACTTGCCACCCCACGTTCGTAGCGGCGAGGCGCCGTGCGAGCCGGAACAATCCTCACCATCTCTTAGGTTTGCGGCCGGGCCGGTTAGCCTACCGTCGAGGGGACGCCGGCGCCAGGGCGCGCACGAGTCGGACGTCTTAGACCGGCCAAGTCGTCAGGCGGACCCGTGAACACTTGCTGCTATCCGGGCGTTCCGCGAAGGGTGAGCGATGGGACTCGAACCCACGACCGCCTGGACCACAACCAGGAGCTCTACCAGCTGAGCTACGCCCACCGTGGAGGACAGGGAATCTAGCAGCGGCGGGCCGCCACGAGCAGCGGGCGCGCCGGCCTCGAGCAGCGACCAAAGTCAGGCGAGGCGCTTGACCAGCCGGTCAGAGATGCGGAAGGATGGCGCCGCCGTCCGGGACCCACGACCTCCGGGAGCGTCAAGCAGATGAGCCTTCCAACACCCCAAGCCGATTCGATTGCGCTCGTGACCGGCGCCTCGTCGGGTATCGGTGAGGCGTTCGCCCGCCAGCTGTGCCAGCGGGGCCACCGGGTGGCGCTGGTGGCGCGGCGCGAGGACCGGTTGAACGCGTTGGCCGGCGAGCTGGGCGGCGAGGGCAAGGCAGTCGTGATCGCGGCCGACCTGGGCGTGCCCGAGGACCGGGACCGGCTCGCCGCCCGCCTCGAGGAGCTGGGCGCCGTCGTCGAGATACTCGTCAACAACGCCGGCTTTGGAGTGTTCAGCCCGTTCGCGCAATCGGACCGCACGGACGAGATCCGCCAGGTCCGGGTGCTCGTCGAGGCGGTGGTCGACCTGATGGCGCGCTACCTCCCGGGGATGGTGCAGCGCGGACGGGGCGCGATCATCAACCTGTCCTCGACCTCGGCCTTTCAGCCGCTGCCATTCAACGCCGGATACGCCGCCGCCAAGAGCCACGTCCTGCTGCTCTCCGAGGCCGTTCACGCCGAGGTCGAGGACCAGGGCGTGACCGTGACCGCCGTCTGCCCCGGGCCGGTTGAGACGGAGTTCCAGGGAGCGAACGACGCGGGCTACTTCGCCCAGCGCCTGCCCAAGTTCACGTTCGTGCCCGCAGAGCATGTGGCGCGGGATGCGCTGAGCGCCGCCGACAAAGGACGCGTTTCGGTCATTCCCGGCGGCCCGCTTGTCAGCGCGGCGTTCGCGCCGAATCGACGCATCCCCCGGTGGGCGGCGCTGCCGATCAGCAAGCGCCTGCTCGCCCGTGGCCAGTGAGCCCCCGCACGATCCGCGCTAGCGACGCGTCTCGAGGCGCCGTATCTCCTTGAGCACCGCCTGAAAGCCCAACCCCTACTGCGGGATTGCGAGCACCGCGTAGTGAAGCGTGATCAGCCTGGCGCCAACCGAAGGCGAGGCCGCAAGTCCGGAGCGGATGACCCACTTGAGGCGCGCCTTCGCCCGCGCGGCCGCCGTCTCCGCTGCGAACGCGTGCACGGCGAGCGGGAGTGGATCGAGAAGCTCGGCAACGATCCGCCACCCAGACCGCCTGACCATGTGCCGGACCCCGGCACGGTCGAAGTCGTGCAGATGACCCGCCGCCTCGGACGCGGCGCGGGCGGCGGGACGGCGGGCGGACAGGTTGCGCTCCAGCGGGACCTCGATCACCAGCGCGCGACGAGCGATCCGCGCCAGCTCCACCACGAACGCCTCGGGCGCCGGCACGTGCTCGAGCACGTGCGTGGCGAGCACGAGGTCATAGGTGCGATTCCCCGCCGGGACGCGCGACCCGTCGAAGCGCTCGGCACGAGCGATCCCCGGGCGGGCGGCGGCAAGCGCTACGGCACTGCTCGAGATGTCCATCCCGACGTGCTCCCGGCCAACACCGCGGCGACTTAGCTCCTCGAGCACCGCTCCGTCCCCGCAGCCGATCTCAGCAACCGTCTCGACAGCGCCGATGCGCGCACCCTCGAGCAGGCTCGCCACGTGCTCGGCCTTGGTTACCGCCCCGAGCGCGCGCCACCGAGCCCACTTCTCACCGTCGGAGGATGACGTGTAGCAGTGCTCGTAGAAGTCATGGATCTGGTCGAGCTCGAGCCGCATGCGCGCGGGATAACGGTAGCGACCGCGACCCGGTGTCTCACGGCCGCAGTCGCCGGCCCAGGCGCGCGAGCTCGTCGCGATCGAGCGTGGCCTCGACCCGCGGGAACAGCACCCGCTCCTCGAAGCGCACATGCGCGGCGAGCGACTCCCCCAGCTCCCGTAACAAGGTCGCATCCGTGTCCCCGCCTTCGAGCCGGGCGAAGCGCTCGCGAAGGGCGGCGTGGTCCCGGCGGATTCGGACGATGTCCGGATCGTCCGCGCTCGCGTGCTCGGCCAGGCATGGGAGCACGAAGTCCTCCTCCAGGCGAAAGTGCTCGATGCTCTCCCGATGCCAGAACGCGACGGCATCGCGCATCAACGGGCCGGGATCATCCTCGCCCACTCGCCTGAGCCGCAGGGCGAGCTCGAGCGCGATGTGATGCTCGCGCGACAGAACCGCGAGCTCGGGAGACGCTTCACGACCCTGGCTCCCGGACACCCAGGCGACGAAGCGCGGCCCGGGCGGCAGCGTCGCCGGGAACGCCGTGCACGGCGCCGCCAGGGAAAGTCGCGGCGCTTCCCAGGAACAGCCCGTCCAACGGCGTGCGGTACGGCGAGAGCGTCGGCACCGGGCGAAACACGGCCTGGCGCAGCCGGAAGCTGCCGCCGCCCACATCGCCGCCGACGAGGTTCGGGTTGCGCGCCTCGAGAGCGCTCGGCCCGAGAACATGGCGGGCGAGGATCCGCCCGCGGAACCCCGGCGCAAAACGCTCGATCTGCTGCTCGATCGCGTCGATGTGACCCTCGTTGGACAGCTCGGCGTCGGTTCCCTGGGGGCCGTGCGTGTACGCCCAGGCGGTGTGCTTGCCTTCAGGCGCTCGCGAGGGGTCGGCGACGCTCTGCTGGCCGACGAGCAGAAACGGCCGTGACGGGATCCCCTTCTCGGCCCGCGCGATCGAGTTGAGCATGTCCGCTTCGCTGCCTCCGACATGGACGGTTCCGGCCAGGCGCGCGTCAGCGGCCTGCCACGGGATTGGCGCACCGAGCGCCCAGTCGACCTTGACCGTCGCTGGACCATAGACGTAGCGCTGGAGCGCGGCGCGGTACCAGGCGGCCAGGGCGTCCCCGGTCATCGTCACCAACGCGTGCGGCATCACGTCCGCCACCACGGTCGAGGCCGCCAGCTCGTTCCCGCCCGCGATTTCGACCCCGCACACCCGACCACCACGACTGAGGATGCGCTTGACCCGAGCAGCGGTGCACACCCGCCCGCCGAGACTCTCCAGGTGGCCGACGAGCGCGTCGGTGAGCCGCTGCGAGCCGCCTCTCGGACTGGGCCAGCCGACCGCGTGGCCGAGCAGGTTCAAATAGAACCCCGAGATGGCGGATCCCGCCGCACCCGGCGGGGCATCTCCGTGCATCGCCGAACCGTAGAGCCAGGCCCGGGATCCCTCGCCCTCGAACAGGCGCCGTCCAAGCGCTCGCGCCGAGCCGGTGAGCAGGAGTCCGAACCCGGCCGTGGACCGGAGGCCCGCGTGCCGCCACAGCTCGAGTACGCCCTTCACCGGCGGAAATGCCGCGAGCATGATGCTTCGCACCGCGTCGAACGCGGCTAGGTACGGGGCCGTGAAGCCGGCCCACCCGGCCCCGTCGCCCGCGTGGTGGCGATCGAGCGATAGGGCGGTCGCGTCGAGGTCGCGGTGCAACGCGATCGCACCGCCGTCGGGCAGCGGATGGGCCATGCAGACCTCCGGATGTACCCACTCGAGGCCGTGGGCGGCCAGCGGCATCCGTGCGAAAACCGGCGATGCCGCCGTCGCCGGATAGACCGCCGAGAACGTGTCGTGCACGAACCCGGGCAGCGTCAGCTCCTCACTGCGGACGGCGCCACCGGGGCGATCGGCCTGCTCGAGGACGGTCACTGACACGCCCGCCTCCGCGAGCCGGATCGCCGCGGCGAGCCCGTTGGGCCCCGCGCCGATCACGATCGACTCGCCGTGGATAGCCATGCTTGTCCCTTCCCACGGCCGACGCCGGCTAACACGAACGCTCCCCGGCGCCGCGCGGACCCTCCCGGCGCCGCGCGGAGGATAAGCGCGCGAAACGGGTCTTCTAGGATGGGCTCATGGCCGAGACACCCGCACGAGCCGCGCAGGCGGAAGGGCTTGACCGCGACACGCTGGTCGTCGCCGGCGTTGTGCTGCTGGGGGCGATCATGTCGATCCTGGACACGACCGTGGTCAACGTGGCCATCGATCACCTGGCCGTCGCGTTCCATTCGCCGCTGACCACGATCCAGTGGGTCATCACCGGCTACACACTGGCGCTCGCCGCCGTCATTCCCGTGACCGGCTGGGCCGCGGACCGGTTCGGGACAAAGCGCATCTACCTGTCTTCGCTCGTGCTGTTCACGCTCGGCTCGGTCCTCTCGGGGCTGGCGTGGAGCGACGCGTCACTCATCCTCTTCCGCGTCCTCCAGGGCATCGGCGGGGGGATGATCATGCCGTCGGTCATGACGATCATGACCAAGAAGGCCGGCCCTCACCGGATGGGTCGCGTGATGGGCGTACTCGGCGTGCCGATGCTGCTGGCGCCGATCATGGGCCCCATCCTCGGCGGCTGGCTCGTCGACGACGTCTCCTGGCGCTGGATCTTCTTCATCAACCTCCCGATCGGGATCGTCGCGTTCATCCTCGGCCTGATAGTGCTCGAGCCCGATCAGTCGCAGCCGGCCCATCGTCTCGACTGGCTCGGGATGCTGTTGCTCTCACCGGGGCTCGCCGTGTTCATCTACGGCCTGGCCGAGTCCTCGACCTACGGATTCGGATCGGTGCGCTCATGGGGTCCCACGATCGCCGGCGTGGTGCTCATCGTCGCCTGGTTCCTGCACAGCTGGCGCAGCCCGAACCCGCTCATCGACCTCCGGACGTTCGCGCACACCAGGGCCGGCGCAGCGGCGGGGACGTTCCTCCTGTTCGCCATCTCGGTGTTCGGGTCGATGCTGCTGGTACCCCTGTACTACCAGGCCGTGCGTGGCGAGTCCGCGCTGTCGGCCGGGCTACTGATGGCGCCCGGCGGCTTCGGCGCGATGCTGCTGATGCCCCTGGCGGGCCGGCTGACCGATCGCTACGGGCCGACGTGGCTTCCCGCGGCCGGCCTCCCGCTCGTGGCCCTCGGGCTCGCCCCGTTCGTATTCGTCGGTGCGCACACGTCCTACGTGCTGCTGTGCTGCGCCAACTTCGTCCAGGGCCTGGGAATGGGGCTGGCGATGATGCCGAACATGACGGCCGCGATGCAGGCGGTGCCACCCGCCGCGATCGCGCGGACGAGCACGGCGATGAACATCATCCGCCAGGGCGGAGCCTCGATCGGCACGGCGGTGCTGTCGGTCATCCTCGCGTCGGCGATCACGAGCAACCTCAGCGGAGTCCTCGGCCGGCGCTCCGCGGGCTCGGGCTCGGGCGGGATCGCCACCTTGCAGCACCTGCCGGCGGGTGCGCACGCAGCCGCCGTGACACCGCTGGCCCACGCCTTCGGCTCGACCTTCGTGTGGGCGCTCGTGCTCATCGTCGTGGCGCTCGTTCCCGCCGTGGGCATGGCGCTCTCCGGCTGGCGCCGGCCATTCGCCGCACCCGCCCCGGGCCAGCCCGTGGTGCTGGAGTAGCGCCGGCCGCACGGCGCCTGCTTTACTGGGCCCGCGGTGTCCGGACGCCGGGGGCGGATATTGATCCTGGGGCTGCTGGCGATATGCAGCGCCGTGCTGGTGGCCTGGGCCTCGGCAGCTACGCCGGCGTCCGCGGCGAGGCCCCCCTCCCCGAGGGTCTACGTCTTTCCGATCGCGGGCGATCGGGTGGCTTCGCCGAACACCCAGCTGACGTTCCGCGGCGTGTCCGCCGGCGCGTTGGGCGCGATCAGCGTCGTCGGCTCGAGGACCGGAATGCACACCGGCCGGATCGAGGCCGACTCGGATGGGCGCGGTGGCAGCTTTCTGCCGGCCAAGCCGTTTGCCGACGGAGAGGTCGTGACGGTCACGACCGGCCTGAACGTATTCGGCGCCCAGGACGGCCGCTACCGCTTCACGGTCGCGCGTGAGGCGCCGCCGTTCCCGATCGAGCACTGGCCGGTGTACGGCCGTACGCGCGGGGACGTCCTGCACTTCCACTCGCGGCCTGACCTCGTTCCGGCCGCGGTGACGGTGGACAAGAACTCGCGCGCCACGGCACCGGGCCTGCTGTTCGTCGCCCCGCAGTACGGGCCGGTTCAGGACGGCCCGATGATTCTCGGTTCCCACGGGAACCTGGTCTGGTTCAAGCGGATGAGCGGTGACGACTTCGCCAATGACTTCCGGGTGCAGCGCTATCGAGGCCGGCCGGCGCTCACGTGGTGGCAGGGTTACCAGGTGCTGGGCACCGGCTATGGCACGGACGTCATCTACAACAGTGCGTACCAGCAGATCGGCACGGTGCGGGCGGGCAACGGCCTGGAGGCCGACCCGCACGAGTTCCTGATCACCTCGCAGGACAGCGCGTTGATCACCTCATCGCAGCAGGTGTGGTGGAACACCTCCTCGATCCACGGGCCGCGGCGTCAGCTCGTGCTCGACTCGGTCATCCAGGAGATCGACATTCCCACGGGCCTGGTGCTCTTCCAGTGGAACAGCCTCGATCACGTGCCCGTCAGCTCGTCCTACGCGCCGCTGCCCGGCAACCCCCGGGAGGTGTTCGACTACTTTCACGTCAACTCGATCGATGTCGACCGCGACAGCAACCTCGTCATCTCCGCGCGTGAGACCTGGGCCGGCTACAAGCTGAGCAGGCAGTCCGGAGCAATGATCTGGCAGCTCGGGGGCAAGCGCTCGAGCTTCAGGCTCGGGCCCGGCGTCTACTGGGCCCTCCAGCACGACATCCGCGTGCAAGCGGCGCACGACGGCGTGATCACCATGTTCGACGACAACGCCGGCCCGCCCGTGGTCCACAGCGAGTCGCGCGGACTGAAGCTGTTCGTCAACCTCGCGCGCAGGACCGTACGCGTCGCCCACCAGTTCCTGCACGCCCCGCCGCTGCTGGCTCAGGCGCAGGGCAACTACGACCAGCTCCCCGATGGTCACGTGTTGATCAGCTGGGGAGGGGCCGGTTACATATCCGAGTACGCGAGCGGCCGGGCGATCTTCGACGCCCACTTCGTGCAGCCGAACGTCACGGCCCGTGTCTACCGCACGCCCTGGACCGGACTGCCGGCCGCCCCACCCTCCGTCGCGGCCTCCGCGCGCGCCTCCGGGACGACGGTCTGGGCGAGCTGGAACGGCGCGACCGACGTGGTGGCCTGGCGGGTGCTTGGGGGCCGGTCAGCGAACAGGCTAAGGCCGCTCCGGAGGGTGACCATGCGAGGGTTTGAGACATCGATCTCGATTGCGCACGAGGCGTACGTCGAGGTGCAGGCGCTGAGCTCCTCGGGACTCGTGATCGGGACCTCGGCGGTCGTGAAAGGAACCTAGGGATCCGCCGGTGCTCCGGCGTCGAGCAGAGTTCGTAGCTCAACCGCTGAAGCGCGCACCCGCGGCCCCGGTGCCGCGCGAGCCAAAGTAGACGCCGCGCGGCGGCTGGCGGCGAGGAGCCTCCTTACTTGACCAGGTACCAATCCTCTGGGTTCATCAAGCCGAGCGCGTTTGCGGCGTAGCCGCCGAGCTTTGAGCTCACCAGGGTGCCCGCGTCACCGGTGTAGGTTCCGATCGATGTCGGCCCGAACACGACAGGTAGCTGCTGCTCCATATAGGCCGCATAGCTGCTCAGGGCCTGCTTCTCGGTGCTCTCGGGCCCGAAGATGGTCTGGTCGATCAGCGCCGTCGCGTGCGGATCGTCGTAGCTGCCGTAGTTGGCCACGGCTCCCCCCGCGTACAGCGACTCCCCGGTGGGCAGGTAGTCGGGCCCGTAGATCCAGCCCGCGCCCCAGTTCTCAGCCGTCCACTTGCAGTTCGGCTGCGCGGGCTGGCAGGCGATCGCGGTGCCAATCACCGTGTCGAACGGGTGGCTGGTCAGGTTGATCGTGATCCCGACCCTCTTGGCCTGGGCCTGGAGGTCGTTCATCTCGGCCTGGAGCGTGGCCACGCCCGCCATGTAGTCGAGGTTGAACGAGATCGGCTGGCCCGCCTTGACGCCGGCGCCGCACAGGCTCGGGGTCTGGCACGTCGTCTGGCCGCCCGGAACAACCTTCCATCCGTGCGCCTTCAGGATCGACGTCGCCGTCGCGGTACTGAACGGGTACGGGTTCGCGCTCGCGTTGAAGTTCACCAGCGGGCTCGGCGGCGCAGGCGGGATCGGGCTGTAGGTCGGATTGGCGGTGTTGTAGAGGAACGCTCGCGTCCACCCCGGCTGATCGATGATGTGCTGGAAGGCCTGGCGGAAGTAGAGCTGCTTGAACACCGGACCCATCACGGGGTTGTTCAGATTCAACGGGAAGTAATTGACGGAGTAGCTCGCGGCCGGGTTGTAGTCATAGCCCTCGCTCTTGAGCGAGGAGATCTGTGGCGCGTACTGCGAGGGCAGGCTTGCGATCGTGACCGCGCTCGGGCCGCCTGAGCGGATCTCGTTGAAGATCGCGGTGTCGCTCGTGAACGGCAACTCCACCAGCTTCGAGATAGTCGGCTTCGGCGAGCCCGAGTAGTCGGGGTTCGGGACCAGGGTGACCTGACCGCTCGCCGTGAAGCTCTGCAGCTTGAACGGTCCGTCCACGACGCCCCAAATCGGCGAGCCCGTCCAGCTGCCGACCGACCTTGCCTGGGTGTCCAGGAACTTGTACACCGCCTCGGCGCCCGCCTTCGTCGTGTCCGGAAGATGCCCGTTGTCGGTGGTGGGCGCCGGCTGCGAGAGCGAGGTCCGGTCCCAGGCCAGCGGCACGGGGAAGATCTGCGACAGCTCGTTGTACTGGAACCAGGTCTGGTTGTAGGACCGGGTCAGGTCGAGCACGACCGTCGAGGAGTTCGGCGTCGAGATGCTCTTGATGTTGTCCGGGAAGTATCCGGGCACGTAGCCGCAATAGTTCGTGCTCGGACTGGCCCTGTACATGTTGATCCAGAACTCGACATCGCGCGAGGTCACGCTCTCTCCGTCGGACCACTTCCACGGCTTGAGCCTGATCGTCACCTGCGTATCGGTCTTGTTCCAGACCGGCGGATTCGCCACCGAGTAGCTGTAGTCGACGGTCGGCCGGTAGTTGTTGCCGTACCAATAGAGCGGCCGGTCGAGCATGTAGGACAGCTGGTTGTTGTTGTTGGTCCCGCAGACCTGAGCGCTTGTCATCGTGAAGATGTAGTTCGGCGCCGCACTGGCGCCCTCCGTGAAGTACACGGTGCCGCCCGAAGTCTTCGTCCCGGCAGGAGCAGTCGCAGCGGTCAGGCCAACCCCGGTGTTGGGCGCGCCCGATGGCGATACGCCGCCGCCGCTGCTGCTCGCGCCCGCAGGCGACGAGCTCGAGCCGCAGGCCGATGCCAGGCCGGCCAGCAGGATCACGGCGATGACGGCCCGCGAGCCGCGAGCAATGGCTCTGACACATCGACACGAAGCGGCTACTCGTCGCACCTCACACCTCCAGATCGGGACCTCGTGGCAGTGCGCGGACGTACACGGCTGGCCGCCCGGCCACGCTTGGCCAGTATCGGAACCGCCCTTTACAAGGCGCTGACAGGTCGCTGACAGGACACGTAAGCGTCTGCTGTTGCGCCTGCGCTCTGCGTTGCTGATAATCGGCGCGATGCGCGCGCAGGCGACCGCGGCGGTGCAGTTCCGGATCCTCGGACCGCTCGGCGCATACCGCGATAGGACCGCCCTCACGCTCGGCGGAGAACGTCAGCGTGCGCTGCTCGCCATTCTCTTGGTCCACGCGAACGAGACGGTCAGCACCGACCGCTTGCTCGAACAGCTGTTCGGCCGCTCCGGGCCGGGCAGCCAGGCTAACGCCGTGCACGTCGCGGTCTCGCGCCTGCGCCGCGCGCTCGGGGACCGAAGCGGCGAGATGCTCCTCACTTGCCCAGGCGGGTACGTTCTCAAGGTCGAGCCCGCAGATCTCGACGCGGCCATGTTCGAGTCGCTGCTCGAGCAAGGCCGGCGCCTGCTCGCGGGAGGCGATCCGGCGGGAGCCTCGGTGCGGCTGCGCGCCGCGCTCGATCTCTGGCGCGGGCCGCCGCTCGCCGATCTCGCGGCGGTCGACGGCGTGCAGCCCGAGGTCCGGCGGCTGGAGGAGCTCCGCCTCCTAGCGGAGATGGAGCGGATCGACGCCGAACTGGCGCTCGGGCACGCGGCCGAGGTCGTCGGCGAGCTCGAGCGGTTGACGGCCGAGGCGCCGTTGCGAGAGCGACTGCGAGCCCAGCTGATGCTGGCCCTGTATCGCTCCGGCCGGCAGGCTGAGGCGCTCGCCGTCTACCGGGAGGCGTGCGCACTGCTCCGCGACGAACTGGGGCTGACCCCGGGCGCGGAGCTGCGAGAGCTCGAGCGGATGATCCTCGACCACCACGCTGGACTCGACGAGGCAGCCGGCGCGGAGGCACCGCCGACGGCCGTGGTGTGCCCGTTCAAGGGCTTGGCTGCGTTTGAGAGCTCAGATGCCGAGTTCTTCTGCGGCCGGGACCGGGTCGTCTCCGAACTTGTGGCACGGCTCGCCGAGTGGCCGCTGGCGGGAATCCTGGGCCCGTCCGGAATCGGAAAGTCCTCGCTGCTGCGGGCGGGGGTTCTCCCCGCTCTGCGCGCCGGCGGGCTCCCGGGCAGCTCCGGCTGGCGACAGGTGCTGCTGCGACCTGGTCAGCATCCAGCTCGCGAGCTCGAGCGGGTCCTCGGCGGACGGGTCGATCAGGCGACGGCCGAGCTGGCTCGAGGTGAACGACTCGTGGTGGGCATCGACCAGCTCGAGGAGCTCTTCACCGTCTGCGAGGACGAGACCGAGCGAAGCGAGTTCCTGCAGCGGCTGGTGGCGGCGGCCGGCGATCACGAGCGACGTGTGCTCGTGGTGTGCACGCTGCGCGCGGACTTCTATGGGCGACTGAGCGCGTATCCGCGATTCGCCGAGTTGCTAAGCCGAAGCCATGCGCTGGTCGGCCCTATGGATCGTGCGGAGCTCAGGGAGGCGATCGAACGCCCGGCGGCGCGCGCGGGACTCGATGTGGAGGACGGCCTGGTGGATGTTCTGGTGGCCGAGGTCGCCGATGAGCCGGGCAGCCTGCCCCTGCTCTCGACGACGTTGCTCGAGTTGTGGCGGGCACGCGACGGCCGTGTGCTCCGTCTTCAGGATTACCGGGCCACTGGGGGCGTGCGTACCGGCGTGGCGCGCATGGCCGAAGCCGCCTTCATGCGGCTGTCGCGAAGCGAGCAACGCGTCGCTCGGGACCTGCTGCTGCGGCTCGCGGACCTGGGCGAGGGCGCCCCGGAACGGCAGGCTCGTCCCCTTGCCGGAGATCGAGGGCATCGCCGGCGCGGAGCGCGTCTTGGGCGCGCTGATCGACGCGCGCTTGGTGACCGTCGACGCAGGCACGGTCGAGCTCTCGCACGAGGCGCTGCTGCGGGAGTGGCCGCGCTACCGCGGCTGGCTCGAGGAGGACCGAGTCGGCCGCCAGCTGCACGCGCACCTGAGGGTGGCGGCGCACGAATGGAAGGCCCGCGGACGGGACCCGGGAGAGCTCTACCGGGGAGCGCGACTGGCGGCGGCGATCGAGTTCCGCTCGCAGCATGCCGGACGCACCGACCGCCTGGAGCGCGAGTTCATCGCAGCGAGTCAGCTGGAAGCCGAGCGGGAGACGGGGCGCCAGCGTGCGCAGAATCGCCGGCTGCGAGCGCTGCTGATCGGAGCCGGAGTACTGCTGGTCCTCACCGTCGTCGCCGGTGTGGTCGCGGTGCTGGGTGCGCGCCGTGCCTCGAGCGACGCCAGGCTTGCGCTCGCCGAAGCACACGCCGCGCTCGGGACGGCAGCTGAGCGCGGAGGCAGTCGGCGAACCAAGGCTCGACGTCGCCGCGCTCTTGGCCCGGGAGGCGGTGGCACTCGACCGCTCGCCGCAGTCCGAAGGAACGCTCCTTTCGACCCTGCTGCGCAGCCCCGCCGTGCTGGGAACGTTCTCGCTCCCGACCAACTCCACACCGCACGTCGCGGTGAGTCCAGACGGACGCACGCTGGCCGTGTCCGACACCGTCGCCGGCAGCGTGCGGTTCTATGACACCCGCAGCCGCACGCTACAGGCGCGGCAGCTCGGCGACTTCGCCGGCGACCAGCCACCTGTTTTCTCCGCCGACGGCGCCTACCTCGTCTACTCCTCAGAGCCGTTCCTCGACGTACGGAACGCCCGGACGATGGCCCTGCGCCGGCAACTCTCGATCGCGCCACCGTACACACAGGACCTGGCGTCGGACATTCCCGAGGGAAGCACACTGATCGCGCCCGACGGGCGCACCGTGTACTACGCGTACTGGCTGATGGATACGGCCGGCCAGCCGACGCAGGCCTACCTCGCTCGCTGGGCCATGCCCAGCGGTCAGCAGCTCGGAACGGTTGCACTCGGGGCAGGCCCGTTGCTGGCCGTGCGCCTGATCGACGGTGGAGCGCTGTTGATGGTCGTCACCGCGCACGACATCACGACCTACGACGCCTCCAGCCTGCGTCGAGTCCGGGCAGTGCCGATCCAGCCCGGTGCCGCTCCTGCCATCGGCGGCCGCGATCAGTCCCGACGGGACCACGGTCACGATCGGCTCCGAGGACGGCGCGGTTTCTTTCCTCGACGCCAGCACCGGCCTGCCCCATCAGGGCATCGGTGAACACGCGGCGGCTGTGGCGAGCGCGATCTACGCGCCGGGCGGCGCTACGGTGATGACGGTCGGCGACGATGGCCGGGTCATCGTCTGGGATCCGCGCTCGGGCGCAGAGGATGCGGTTCTCGCGGGCCCCTCCGCGCACGTGCAGGACGCGCAGGTGAGCCCGGATGGAGCGACGCTCTACACGGCGAGCATCGGGGGTGTGGTGATGGCTTGGGACCTCACCGGTACCCGCGGGTTCGGACAGAGCGCGCGCCTCAGCGGCGAGTTGCCGTGCTGCGACTCCGTGTCACCCGGGCGTCCGCCGCTCGCCGTGGCGCCGGACGGCAGCGCGTTCGCGGTGGCCACCGGCCCCGGAACCGTCGGCGTGTTCTCGACCGATACGTTGCGGCCCGAGGCGTCGTTCACGATCGGCTCGTGGGGCGGGCCGATCACGGCCTTGGCATGGTCACCCGGAGGCGGCATGCTCGCTGTCGGAGCACATGCGGGCGTCGTCCAGCTGTGGGACCTGAGCGGCGCTCCGCAGCTGGAGCGCTCGCTTGCCGGGCTCGCGCCGGCGCGGGGGCAGACCGAGGCGATCCAGGCGCTCGCGTTCTCCCCCGACGGACAGCGCCTGGCCGCGAGCGACAAGAGCGAGGGCGTCACGATCGGGCACAGGCTCGTATCGCCGATCGCGATGATGGCGATCTGGGATGTGGCCGGCGGAGGCATGGTCGGGCCGCCTGCCCAGGTCGGCGCCGGGGACGGACTCGACGGCTCCGATGTGGTTGCGTTCTCTCCGGACGGAAGGCTGCTCGCGGCGAGCCTGCTCACCGGTGGAGTCCGCGTGTTTGACCCCTCCGACGGGCATGTGCTGCGCACGTTGTCGGATCCGGGCGACGACACTGTGTCGCTGGCGTTCGCGCCCGGAGGGTCAGTTCTTGCCGCCGGCACTCTCGGGGGAACCGTCGAGCTATGGGATCCGCACACCGGTAAGCGACTCGCGTCGCCACTGATAGCCGACTCCGTGGGGATCGCCGATGTCGCGTTCGATCCGAGCGGCGAGCGCTTCGTGACGACCGGTGCGCAGGACGGCACGGTCAAGGTCTGGTTCACCGCAAGCCTCGAGCAGGAGGGCACCCGGTTGGGCATCGACCCCGGCGCGACCGCGGCGGCGGTGTTCGAGCCGAGCCGAGCCGGTCTGCTCGTCGTCGACGAGCCTCGGTCGCGCCTACACGTGGCCGATGTCGCTCACCGCCTGGGAGCAGCGCGCCTGCGCGCTCGCCGGCCGAAACCTCACCCGTGCCGAGTGGGAGCAGTTCGTCGCCGGCCCGCGCTACACCGGCGTCTGTCGGTGAATTGCCCGCGAGCGCTTGAACTAAATCGGTGTCGCGCGCGAGTCACTCATCCGGGGTCACCGCGTGGAACTCGATTCGATAGACGAGCGTGTCCTCGTCGATTGGGCCGGCGTGTGCAGCGCGCCGGCGGAGCGCCTCGCGGTCGAGCTCGCCTGCTCTCCGGACATCGGCCCTCGTGATCGCCGCGAACGGGACCAATTCGATGGCATCGATCTCGATCGCACCGAGTCCGACCCGGTAGCGTCCTCCCTGCTTGACCTTTGGCCGCTGCCAAAGCCTGACGGAGAGTGTGATGTCCCCCGCCAGGACGTCGTTGCGCAACTCGCGGCTGAACTGCACAGCCGGGACGCTAGCGGGTGATCGGCCACGACCTCGACGTGGCCGGCGCGTTTCGGTCAGCTTCCCGACAAGGTCAGATTGGGCACTCGTACTGGCCGGGCGCGCAACGCGTGTAAGCCTCGACATACACCAGCAGGATGAAGGTGTAGTAGTAGAGCGGCACGAGGCTGGCAAGCCAACACCCGGCCCACACAAGCGGTCGCTTGATGTGCCGACCAAGACGTGGTAGAGGCTGAGCGCCAACGCGCTGCCCACGGCAGCGATTACGGCCCCGTGCAATGCCCGGCCGGCGGTCACGTCGTTCTCGCGGGTGAAGTAGGACACCAACGCGACGGCGGCGCCCATCGCGAGGACCAGGGCGCGGCTGCACCACGGCGCGGCGGCATCGCGTAAGCGCGCGGCCGTCCATGCCGCTCCCGTCACCACCAGGCTGCCCACCACCGGAATGATCATGGGCAGCTCCCTCGCGAGCTCGACGGCGGCCTGATTCATGAAGTCCACCACCTTGTTGACCTTCGGTCGATAACTCCAGGGATCCTACTGCGTTATTGACCGACGGTCAAGACGCTTGTCCCGCGGCACACGCCGCTCGACGCCCCGGAATCCAACGGTTAGCGGGATTCGGCTGCCGGGCCCGACGAAGGGGCTCGAGGCAAGCCGGTACGGTTCGTTCCGTGCCCGGCGCCCGCCCTCACCTCGCAGCTGCGAATTCGGAAGAGCGTGGCGTCGCGCGCGCGCGGATCGGCCGACATCGGAGCTCACTCGGAGCGGCGGCCCGTGCTCGCTCGATCATCTGCTCACCGAGGCAGCCGAGCGGATCACGCGGCTTGACCCGTCGGCGGCCTTCTCGGCCTGCGCAGAGGGGGTGGGGTCATCGTCGACATCCGCTCCCGGGATGCACGCGAGCTCTACGGCATAGTCCCTGGGAGCCTGCACATCCCGCGTACGGTGCTCGAGTGGCGGGTCGCCCTGGATAGCCCGTGGCGCAACCCATATCTCGGTGGCCTCGGCCAGCAGCTGATCCTGATCTGCGACCACGGCTACTCGTCGGTTCTGGCCGCCAGCAACCTCGTCCAGCTTGGCTTCTACCGAGCCGGCGACGTCATCGGTGGGTTCGAGGCCTGGCAACACAGCGGCCTCCCGACCGCGCCGTGCCCTCGACGTCGCACCACGGGCGCCGTCTTGCCCGGCTCCGGCCCGCCTGACTAGACCGAGCATGGCCGTGCGGCGAGCCGATCAGGGTTCGGCTAGGACGGGTTCGCCATTTAGCGCGCGCTCAGGCGAAGCTGCCGGCCGCCGCTCGCGCCGGGACGCCATGTAACACGACAGGCGCAATCTGACGTACAGGTGACATGGGCGGCATCCTTCTCGTGTGGAGCGCGGCGTGAGATCCGACGCAGAGCTGATCATGGCCGCGGCGCGCGATCCGCAGGCATTTCGCGAGTTGTACGACCGGTGGGCGACCACGCTCGCGGCGTACTTCTACCGCCGCGTCCACAGCCATGACGTGACCGCCGACCTCCTGGCGGAGACGTTCGCGGTGGCGTTCGAGTCGGCAGATCGTTTCCGCGACGAGGGCCGACCCGGCGGCGCTTGGCTCTACGGGATCGCACGGATAGAGCTGTCCCAGTACTTCCGACGCCAGCAGACCGAGCTCCGTGCGATCCGTAGGCTTGGCGTTGAGATCCCGGCGGTCGATGACGAGTCGGCCGCCGCGATAGAGCAACTCGTCGTGACGAACGGGTATCGCGCTCAGCTCGCCGAGGCGCTGGGCCGGATCCCGGAGTCAGAGCGCGATGCCGTCGAGCTGCGCATCGTCGCCGAGCTCGACTACGCCGAGATCGCGGCCAGGCTGCAATGCACAGAGGGTGCGGCGAGGGTGCGCGTCCATCGCGGCCTGGCTCGGCTCACCCAGCTGATGGAGGCCTCATCATGAGTGACATCCCGTTCATCGACGCGCTGGGTGACGCGCTCGAAACGGCGGTCGCCGACCGCCTTCGAAGCACCGCCACAGCAGACGCCCCGCGGGCCCGGCGAATCAGACCGCGGCGCGGCCGGCGAATGCTGATCGCGGCCCTGGCCATCTTGACGCTCGGCGCCGCCGCGGCAGTCGCCGCGACGCTCAGCGGCCAGACGTCACTCGTCGCTGGCGGCATCGCCTGCTACGAGGGCACGGGCACGAACGCGTCCGCCTTCTTCAATGTCGAAGCCGCCGGACGCTCGCCGGAGGCCGCCTGCCGCGACACGTTCGCCAGAAGGGCACCGAGCTCCGCCCTTGCGGGTCGAAGCCTGGTCGCGTGCACGGACCCGCACGGTTACGTTGCGGTGTTCGAGGCGTCCGGCGACCCCGCGCAGTGCCGCCACTTCACCATGTCGCCTCTGCCGCGCTCGTACACCCAAGCGTCGGCCCGTGTCGAGACGCTGGTGCGCGACCTGAACGCGGTGTGGCTGAGCCGCGACTGCATTCCGGCCCAGACGTTGATCGACGACACGCAGAGCGCCCTCGATCGGCTCGGCTTCGTCGGCTGGCACGCCCGGCCCGGCGCGGAGCGCCACCCCGGCGGCGCGTGCGGCATGTTCAGGGGAACGGGCATCACGTACTCGGATCCGGCGGCCTCCCTCGACGCCAAGAACCATGTCGTCTGGATCGACCGCGGGCCCTCGCGCTCGGCGGCGCGGCGCGACGGCTTCAGGTGACTCGAGGCGGACGCCCCAGGTGACTCGAGGCGGACGCTGTGGTCGGCCCCGGCCGCTACGTTCCCGCCGGGTCAGGAGGCACCCTCGAAGGCTGCGTTGACGACCGCCTGCGCGGTTGGCCCGTAAGGGGGCGCGAAGGCTTCGATCAGGTCGCCCTCGCCGCGCACGAAGACCCCGCGGAGGTTGGAGAACTCCCGGAAGCCCTCAAGCCCATGGTGGCGGCCTGAGCCGCTCTGGCCGATACCGCCGAACGGCAGAGAGGGGAGCGCGCCGTGGACCGCGGCGGAGTTGACGCACGCGCCGCCCGAGGTGGTGCGGCGCAGAACGTCATCAGCGACGTTCCCGTCCTTGGCGAATACGTAGAGCGCTAGGGGCCGCTCGCCGTCGTTGACGAACGCGATCGCCTCGTCGAGCGTGTCGTAGGGCTTGAGCGGCAGGACCGGGCCGAAGATTTCCTCCTGCATGAGGCCCAGGTGATCGGGCGGGTCGATGACGAGCGAGAGCGGCAGCTGCCGGGTCGCCGGATCAACCTCATCGGCGTCCTCGAGCATCCTCACGTCGGCGCCGCTGGCCTGGGCGTCCGCAAGCAGCCGCCGGATCCGCTCCAGATGGCGGGTGGAGATCATTCCGGTGCAGCTGTCCGAGCGGCAGTAGCCGGGCATCGACTCGCGCACGTAGTCGGCCGCCAGCTGCGCGAAGGTTTCCAGTTGCTCCCGGGGCACGAGGCAGTAGTCGACCGAGATGCACATCTGCCCGTTCTTCAGCGCCTTCGTTCCGAGCACCTGCTTGACCGACTCGGCATCGACGCTGTCTTCGGCGATGATCGCCGGGCATTTGCCGCCCAGCTCGAGGGTGACGGGAACGAGCTGCTCAGCCGCCGCCTTCGCGATTTCGCGTCCGATCGCCGGACTGCCCGTGTAGAGCAGATGGTCCCAGCGCACCCGGGTGAAGGCACGGGCCAGCTCAAGGCCGCCAACGACCACATCGACGCGGTCGCGATCGAAAGTCGAGTGAACCATCGTGCGCAGGAGCTCTCCGCACGCCGGCGTGTACTCCGATGGCTTGATCACGACGCGGTTCCCGGCGGCCAGCATCTCGATCAGCGGGCCGACCGAGAGATCGAAGGGAAAGTTCCACGGGACGATGTTGCCGACCACCCCTTTGGGCTGGGGCTGGACGAAGGCCCTCCCGGACCCGAACAACGCCGGATCTACGTGTCGTGGCTCCTGCGCCATCCAGCCGCCGAGCTGCTCTGCTGCGTACCCGGCCCGCCCCGCCGGCCCCAGCACCTCGATCAGATCGGCGGCCAGCGGCGGATGCACACCAAAGTCACTGTTCATCGCCTCCTGGATCTCGGCGCGGTGACTCAGCAGCATCCCGGCCACCGCCGCGAGCAGGGCCTGGCGCTCCTGCAGCGACGGGAAAGGGTCGGCGAGAAAGGCCGCTCTCTGGCGCTCGACGACCTCATCGAGCTCGGCGATCGCGGCGGCATCCTCGCCCTGCTTCGTGGTGCGGTTCTCGATGATCGCCATGCTCTGCTCCTCTGGCTCGTTGGTACGTCCACCCTACGCCGACCGTCCTCCGAGCGCTAGCGCCGTCCCGCGCGCCGCGCGGAAGGGCGCCTGCCGCCAGGATGAGCCGGTCGGGCGGCGGATGATCCCCGTGGGGAGTAGGTAGCCGGCAGGGCTCCTCGCCTCGCCGGCGCCAGGTAGGGTTCGGCCATGAGGATCTCCCGTCTGCCCACCCCAATCGGGCTGGCCGGCGCGTCAGCGACGGTGTCCGCCATCGCGCTGGTTCTGGTCCTGACCGGCGCGTTCTCCGCCCAGGCCCAAAACATCGCAAAGCCTGCATCCGCCACGTCGCACACCGGATTCACCGTCAAGGTCGTCAATACCAACTTCGGCTCCGACGGCGCCAAGGGTCACTTCTCGGCCAAACTCTCGGCCGGCGCGCGCGCCGCCGCAGCCGTGCTGGCCGCGGTCACCGGGGTGCCATATCCGGAGATCGCCAAGGGCGGCACCTACGTGGCGAAGGTCACCGATGGCGGGAGCCTTGCCGTGGTCAAGTTCTCCGACCACGCGCTGGGCATCGCGTGCGTCAAGTACCGCGCCAAGGCGGGCAAGTACAACCCCTCCCTTGGCTACCTGAAGGTGACCGGGTCAATGACGATCGTCGGCGGAACCGATCAGGCGGCCCACTGGACCGGAACGATCAAGTTCAAGCAGACCGGGCTCACCGGCCGCGACACGCTCGTGTTCGGCGGCTCGGCCATCGGCTCGGCGAGGGCCGTTCACGGTCTGACCGCCGCCTGCAAGTCGGTCTCGAAGCTCAAGGGTTGACGCCGCTGGAGGGGAGTGTCGCCGCTCCTTCTCGCACGAGAGCGCCGGGATACAGCTGGGAGCTCTGCCCGGCACACGAACGTCGCCAACTGCTGCTCGATCAAGCGGAAGCCAGGCGATCCTCGCACCGCACGACGACGAGCTCGCGTCCAAACACACATACGGCTGCAACCGCGAGTACGGCGATGCCGAAGATGAGCTGCGCCGCGGCAATACCGGGACGCTTCCCCCGTCGGCCGTCCGCCAAGCTCTCGTTCTAGCTCCGGCTGCCGCGGGTCGCTCCGAGCGCCAGCGAACGCGCCGGAGGCCATTGCGCCGTCGCCGGATGCCGGAAGTGGGGTCTAGCGGTTCTGGTGCCGAGCGTCCTAGCAAGAGATCTAGGCTAAGGT
>CAVROW010000012.1:0-81235 GCA_963722995.1 uncultured Solirubrobacterales bacterium
ACACGCTCGTGCAGGAGCTCGAGGATTCCTACGGCGTCAAGATCTCCGACGAGGAGGCGGCCAAGATCCTGAGCGTCCGGCAGGCGGTGGACTTCGTGCTCGCCAGCGGGGCGGGCGGGGCGCGCTCCTCCGCGGCCACGACCCCGGGCGCAGACGCTGAGTGAGCGTCCGGCGCGCCCGTCCGAGGCTCCCCAAGCCCGGCGGACGCCGGACCGCTGGCCGCGGGCGGGAAGCGGGTAGCAGGGTGGCAAACGACCAGGAGGGCTGTCCGATCTCCTCCCGGCAGGAACCCGAAACCCGCCAGCCGCACGACAAGCTCCAGGCCTTGCTCGACCAGCTCGGAGACGATCTGGCCACGCGCGTCTTCACCCACGCCTCGTGGACCGCCCGGCGCTCCGATTCCTACGAGCGACTGGCCTTCCTGGGCGACAGCGTGCTCGCCCTGGCCGTGACCGCCGACCTGTATCCCCGCCTGGAGGCCGACCGCTTCGGGGCGGGCCGGCTGACCAAGATCCGCGCCCAGGCCGTGTCCGGCCGCTCCTGCCGGGCGGTGGCCGAGCGCCTCGGCGTGCCCGAGCGGCTGCGCGAGGCCGCCCCGGAGAGCGCAGGATCGAACGTCCACGCGCTGATCGGGACCGAGCGGGTGCTCGCGTCGGTGATCGAAGCCGTCATCGGCGCGTGCTATCTCGAGTTCGGATATGAGCGGACTGCGGAGGCAGTGGTGGAGGCGTTCGAGCCGGAGGTCAGCGACGCGCTCGAGCACCCGGTGGACTACAAGTCGGCCCTCCAGGAGCGGCTCGCCCGGCGCGGCGAGCTGGTCAGCTACGACGTCGTCGGCGAGCAGGGCCCTCCGCACGATCGCGTCTACTCGATCAGCGCCACGATCGAGGGCGTTGAGGTCGGTCGCGGAACCGGACGGAGCAAGAAGGACGCCGAGCAGGAGGCCGCCCAGGCCGCCCTCGACGCACTCGACTAGCGCACGAGCAGCATGTACCTGAAGTCGATCACCCTCAAGGGCTTCAAGTCCTTCCCTGACCGCACGCGGCTCGAGTTCGGGCCGGGCGTCAGCGTGGTCGTCGGCCCGAACGGATCGGGCAAGTCGAACATCACCGACGCGGTTCTGTGGGCGCTCGGCGAGCAGTCCCCGATCGCCGTCCGCGGCCAGTCGATGCAGGACGTGATCTTCGGCGGGGCGCCCGGCCGCCAGGCCGCGCGCGGCGCCGAGGTCGAGCTCGTGCTCGACGACGGGGAGGGGGCCCTGGGTCTCGGCGCCCCCGAGGTCTCGGTTCTGCGGCGCCTGGATCGAAACGGCGAGGGCGAGTACCGGCTGGCGGGCGCTCGCTGCCGCCTCGTCGACGTCATCGAGCTGCTCTCGGACACCGGCTTGGGCAAGGAGATGCACTCGGTCATCTCGCAGGGCCGGGTCGAGTCGCTCGTGACCTCCAAGCCGCGCGACCGGCGGCTGCTGATCGAGGAGGCGGCCGGCCTCGGCAAGCACCGCAAGCGCCGCCGCCGGGCCCAGCTCAAGCTCGCCCGCACGCAGGACAACCTCGACCGCGCGCTCGACGTCGAGCGCGAGGCGCGCTCGCGCCTGCGCCCGCTCAAGCGCCAGGCCGAGGCGGCCGAGCTTCACGCCCGGCTGGAGCGCCAGACGCTCGAGGCGCAGTGGGAGCTCGTCCGGGACGGCGCCCGGGCCGAGCGCGAGGCGCTCGCCGCCGCCCAGGCGGAGGCGGCGCAGGCGAGGGAGCGGCGCGCGGGCGTCGAACGCCGGCTCCAGGAGGTGGCGGCGCGTCGCGAGGCGGCCGAGGAGGCGCTCGCGGCCCGCAGCGCGCACCATGAGGAGCTCTCGCGCCGCGCCTTTCGCGCCCAGTCCGTCGCCGAGCGCGTGGGCTATCGCACCGACGCCGTGCGCACGGCCCAGCGCGGGATCGAGTCCCGGCTGCGCCGGAGCCGCGAGCTGCTGGAAGTGCTGGAGGCGAGTGCTCCGGCCGAGGTGGCCGATCCCGAGGCGCCGGAGCGGATCGCCGCGCTCGAGGCCAAGCTGGCCGCGTTCGAGGCGGATCGCCAGGCCGAGCTCGCGCGCGAGCTGGCCGGCCTGGAGGCCCAGCTCGGCGCCGCCGGCGAGGCGGTGGGGAGCGCCGCGGCGGCGCTCGAGGAGCGGCGCCGGGGGCGCGAGCAGGCCGAGGCCGACCTCGAGCGCGCGCGCTCGCTCGTGCGCGAGTCCGAGCGGGCGGTCGAGGCGGCCCGGAGGGAGTCAGCGCGCGTGGGCGGCGAGCTGGCCGCGGTCAACCAGTTCTTGCGCAGCCAGACGGCCGCTCTCGGTGGCGCCGCGACGCTGGCCGACGGCCTCGAGGTCGAGCCCGGGTACGAGCTCGCACTGGCGGCAGCGCTCGACGGCCGCCTGCGCGCCTCGATCGCGGGCGATCGCGCGGAGGCGGCCCGGATGCTCGAGCGCGCCGGCCCGGACGGAGGGCGTGCGCTGGTCGCGCTGTCCGATGGACCGCAGAGCACCGGAGAGCCGCCGATTCCGGGTGCGACGCGCCTGCTCGACCTGGTTCGGGGCCCCGCCGACGCGGTGGCGCTCGCGCGCGTGCTCCTGCGCGACGCCTGGCTCGTCGAGTCGCTCGACGGCGTGCCGGATTCTTTTGCCGGGGTCGCGGTGAGCGCCTCCGGGCGGGTGTGGTCGGCCCCGAGCCGCGAGCTTCGCCAGGCGCCGGCCGCCGGCGAGGAGCGCGTGCTCGCCCAGCGCAACCGGCGTGAGGAGCTGATCCGCACCACCGAGGCCGCCGCACAAGCCGAGCGGGCCGCCGCGGCCGAGCTCGAGCGCCGCGCGGCCGAGTCGGCGGAGGCGGACGCCGAGCGCGATCGGGCCGTCGCGAGGCACCGTGACGCGGTCCGCGCGCGCGACGAGGCGGCGGAGGAGCAGCGGCGCCTGGAGGCGTCGATCGGCCGCCGCCGCTCGGCGCCGGACGACAGCCCGGCCGCGGCCCGGTCGCTCGCTCTCCAGGCCGAGCTCACGACCGAGCGCGCGAAGCTCGAGCGCGCCGAGCGCGAGCGCGCCGAACGCGTGAGCCGGACCGAGCGCCTGCGCGGAGCGATCGACCGCGATGAGCGGCTCGCGCCGGCTCTCGCAGGGGTGATCGAGGCGCTCGAGGGTCTGGCCGAGGCGATCGGCGAGCGGCGCACCGGGTTCCAGACCGCGCTGGCCGAGGATCGCCAGGCGGGCGAGCATCTGGCCGGGGAGCTCCGGGCGTGCGCTCAGCAGGAGGCGGGGTTGCACGCCGAGCTACACCGCGAGAGCGAGGCCCTGACCGCGGTCGAGGTGCGCGTCCAGCGGCTCAGCGACCGCTCGGCCGACATCCAGGAGGAGCTCGGCCGGCTGGCGGCGCGGCTCGAGCTCGCGCCCGAGCCCGCCACCGAGGCGCTCCCCGCCGAGGAGCGCGCGGCGCTCACCACCCGGCTCGAGCGGCTCGCCCGGCGACGCGAGCAGCTCGGCCCGGTCAACCCCCTCGCCCAGCAGGAGTACGCCGAGGCGGTCGAGCACGTCGAGGAGCTCGAGCGCCAGCGGGGCGACCTGGAGACGGCGCTGCGCGAGCTCGAGAAGCTGATCTCCGACACCGACCGCCAGATTCGCGAGACGTTCGAGCAGACGTTTGCGGCGGCGGCGCGCAACTTCGAGGAGGTGGCGGCGCAGCTGTTCCCGGGCGGTCGGGGCCGCCTGCGGCTGGTGGCCGAGAGCCCGGGGCCGGGTGGGCGGGCCATGATTCTCGGGGGCAACGGGAACGCGCCCGCGCCGATCGAGGCTGACGAGGACGCCGTGGAGGCGGCTGCCGAGGCCGAGCTCGAGCCCGAGGAGGACCTGCTCGGGGTCGAGATCGAGATCACGCCCGCGGGCAAGGACATGAAGCGGCTGTCGCTGCTCTCGGGCGGGGAGAAGTCGATGACCGCGCTCGCCTTCCTATTCGCGGTGTTCCTGGCCCGCCCGTGCCCGTTCTACATCCTCGACGAGGTGGAAGCGGCCCTCGACGACCTCAACATCGACCGCTTCCTCCAGCTGCTGCGCAGCTACTCGAGCTACGCCCAGTTCATCGTGGTCACCCACCAGAAGCGCACGATGGAGGCTGCCGACTCGCTGTACGGAGTGTCGATGGGCGGCGACGGCATCTCCAAGGTGATCTCGCGCCGCCTTCCGGCGGCCGAGCAGGCGGCCTGAGGCGACGTGGCCCGCGACTGGCGCGAGTTGTTCATCGTCGATGGCGCGCCGCCGGCGCGAGGAGGGCGGCGAGCCCGTCCGGGAGGAGCGCCGGCGGGGCATGTTCCGGCGCCTGCGCGAGAACATGCGCAAGACCCGCCAGGCGCTCACCTCCGAGATCCAGGCCACACTGTTCGAAGACCTGAGCGACGAGACGTGGGAGCGGCTCGAGGAGGCGTTGATCTACGCCGACGTGGGCGCCCGCACCACCGCCCAGGTGGTCGAGCAGCTCGAGCGCGAAGCCACCGCCGGGTCGATCACCGGCGGCGAGGCGCTGACCAACCGGCTGATCGAGCTGCTGGCGGAGATCGCCAAGACCGGCGATGACCACATCGACCTGAGGCCGGAGCCGACCGTGATCCTGGTCGCCGGCGTCAACGGCACGGGCAAGACGACCACCGTCGGCAAGCTGTCTTGGCACCTGAGCCGGGAGCTCGGCCTGGGCGTCGTGCTCGGCGCCGCCGACACGTTCCGGGCGGCGGGAGTCGAGCAGCTCGAGCTGTGGGCCCAGCGCGCCGGCGTCGGATTCGTCAAGGGCCCCCGGACGCCGACCCCGGCGCCGTGGCGTACGACGCGATCGCCACCGGGCGCCGCGACGGCGCCGACGTGGTGATCATCGACACCGCCGGGCGCCTGCACACCCAGGACGACCTGATGGCCGAGCTGGCCAAGGTGCGCCGGGTGATCGGCAAGCAGATCCCCGAGGCGCCCCACGAGACGCTGCTCACGGTCGATGCCACCACCGGCCAGAACGGGCTGCGCCAGGCCCGCCTGTTCTCCGAGGCGGTGGCGGTCAGCGGCCTGGTGCTGACCAAGCTCGACGGCACGGCCAAGGGCGGCATCGCGCTCGCCATCGCCCACGAGCTGGGAATCCCGGTCAAGCTGATCGGGGTGGGGGAGCAGCTCGATGACCTGCGCCCGTTCGACGCCGACGAGTTCGCCCGCGCCCTGGTCACGTGAACGACTGATGCCATTCAGGTGCGGATAGCGAACCCAAATGGCATCGCCGGCTAGAGATAAGCTGGGGGCGAGATGTTCGACTCCCTCGCCGAGAAGCTCCAGGCCACGCTGGCCGACGTCCGCGGCCGCGGCACGCTGACCGAGGACGACATCAACGCCGCCATGCGCGAGATCCGCCTGGCGCTGCTCGAGGCCGACGTCAACTTCAAGGTGGTCAAGGGCTTCACGAACGCGGTCAAGGAGCGCGCGCTCGGCGCGGACATCATCGGCCAGCTCAACCCCGGCCAGCAGGTGGTCAAGATCGTCTCCGACGAGCTCACCGATCTGATGGGCGGCGCCTCGCGTGAGCTCTCGTTCTCGCCCCGCCCCCCGACGGTGATCGTGATGGCCGGCCTCCAGGGCTCGGGCAAGACGACCGCGACGGGCAAGCTCGCCCGCTACCTGCGCGAGCAGCACGGCTCCTCGGTGGCGGTCGCGGCGTGCGACGTGTACCGCCCGGCCGCGGTCGACCAGCTGATCAAGGTCGGAACCCAGGCCGGCGCGGCCGTGTACGAGCAGGGCACCGATCGCGACCCGGTCAAGATCGCCGCCTGGGCCCGGGACCGCGCGATGTCCGAGGGCAAGGACGTGCTGATCGTCGACACGAGCGGCCGCCTGCACGTCGACGAGGCGCTGATGGCCGAGCTGGCCAACATCAAGAAGGCGGTCAAGCCCCACGACATCCTGCTCGTCGTCGACGCCATGACCGGCCAGGACGCCGTCAACGTGGCCGAGCAGTTCGCCGAGGTCGTGCAGTTCGACGGCGTCGTCATGACCAAGCTCGACGGCGACGCCCGCGGCGGCGCCGCGCTGTCGGTCAAGGCGATCACCGGCAAGCCGATCCTGTTCGCCTCCACGGGCGAGAAGCTCGACCAGTTCGAGCGCTTCCACCCCGACCGGATGTCCCAGCGGATCCTCGGCATGGGCGACGTGATGACCCTGATCGAGAAGGCGCAGGACGCCTACGACGATGAGCAGGCGGCCGAGCTCGAGCGCAAGTTCCGCAAGCAGGAGTTCGACCTCGAGGACTTCCTCGACCAGCTGGCGCAGATCCGCCGCCTGGGCCCGCTCCAGTCGCTGCTGGGCATGATCCCGGGGATGGGCAAGGAGCTCCGCGGGGTCAAGGTCGACGAGCGCGAGTTCGACCGGATCCAGGCCATCATCCTCTCGATGACGCCCGAGGAGCGCCGCCGCCCGGAGCTGATCAAGGGCTCGCGCCGGCTGCGCATCGCCAGGGGCTCGGGCACCAACGTGCAGGCGGTCAAGCAGCTGATCAAGCAGTTCGAGCAGATGCGCAAGGTCATGCGCCAGGTGGCGCAGGGGCGGATGCCCGACCTCGGCGCGCTCATGCGCCAGGCGCGCTGATCGCGTCCGTGTCCGCGGCACGCTAACCTCGTCGGTCGCTATGGCGGTACGTCTCCGGCTCACCCGCATCGGCGGGCGCAAGAATCCCGTGTGGCGCGTGGTCGTGGCCGACCAGCGCTCCAAGCGCGACGGGCGCGTGATCGAGACCGTCGGTCACTACAACGCCCAGACCGACCCCTCGACGATCGTCCTCGACGAGGAGCGCGTGCGCGACTGGCTCGCCCGCGGGGCCCAGCCGACCGACACGGTCCGCAAGCTGCTGCGCACGCAGGGCATCAACTAGCGCGCGGCCGCTCGTGAAGGAGCTGCTCGAGTATCTGGCGCGCGGTCTGGTCGAGAACCCCGACCAGGTGAGCGTCAACGAGGTGCAGGAGGACGACGGCGCCACCGTGCTCGAGCTGTCGGTGGCAGACGAGGACTACGGCAGCGTGATCGGGCGCGGGGGCCGCACCGCCTCGGCTCTGCGCACGGTGGTCAAGACCGCGGCGACCGGGCACCGGCGCCGCGTGTTCGTGGACATCGTCGACTCCTGATGGCCGCGCCCGCCTGGTTGCGGGCCGGGATCGTGGGCCGCCCGCACGGGCTCGACGGAAGCTTCCACGTGCTCGAGCCGGCGCCCGAGCTCCTGACGTCCGGCTCACGGGTGCACGTGGCCGACCGGGACCTGCGCATCACGCGCCGCGCCGGCACCGAGGCGCGCCCGATCCTCCGGCTCGAGGGATACGACGACCGCGGCGCGGCTGTCCTGCTCCGCGGGGCGGAGCTGCTCGTGGCCCGCGAGGACGCGCCCGAGCTCGGACCGGACGAGTGGTGGGCAGGGGACCTCGAGGGCTGTCTGGTGCACGACGGCGGACGCGCTGTGGGCACCGTCCAGCAGCTGCTGGCGCTTCCGTCCTGCGAGGTGCTCGAGGTGGCGCGCGAGGCCGGCGGCGCCGCGCTGCTCGTCCCGCTCGTCGCCGACGCCGTGCGCGAGGTCGACCTCGAGCGCCGGGAGATCGACGTCGACCTGCGGTTCCTCGGCGAGGCGTAGATGGAGATCGACGTGTTCACGCTGTTCCCGGACGCCTTCGGGTGGTTCGAGCGCCAGCGCCACGTGGCCAACGCGCTCGCCGGCGGGCACCGGCTCGACTACGTCAACTACCGCGATCACACGCCGCTGAAGGCGGGACAGGTCGACGACATGCCGATGGGCGGCGGCGCCGGCATGGTGCTGCGCGTGGACGTGGTGGAGGCCGCGCTGCGGGCCCGCTACGGCGTCGACCCGGTCGAGCTGCGCTCGAGCACGGCGAGTGATCGCGCTCACGCCGGCCGGGCGCGTGCTCGACGAGGAGCTCGTCGAGGAGCTCGGCGGCGGCGCCGGCGCTGACGCTGCTGTGCGGGCGCTACGAGGGCTTCGACCAGCGCGTGATCGAGCATTTCGCGAGCGACGAGGTCTCGATCGGCCGCTACGTGCTGGCCGGCGGCGAGCTTCCCGCGATGGTGCTGTGCGACGCGGTGCTGCGCAAGCTCCCGGGCGCGCTCGGGCATGCTGACTCGGCGGTGGAGGAGTCATTCAGCCGCGCGCTCGACGGAGCCCCCGAGTACCCGCACTACACGCGGCCGGCCGAGTTCCGCGGCTGGCGCGTGCCCGAGGTGCTGCTCTCCGGCCACCACGCCCGCATCCGGGAGTGGCGCCTGGAGCAGAGCCGGGCCCGGGCGGAGCGGGGGGCTCCGGGAACCGGTCCGCTACCATAGCCAGCCGCGTGGAGGGTGGACGCTCTGAGCCCGCCAGCGCGATCGCCGGTGCTGCCGGCTCCAGCCCATTGCCATGAGCAGCGTCATCGACAGCTTGGAGCGCGCTCAGCTCCGCCGAGTACCGACGTTCGACGCCGGCGATCGGCTGCGCGTGCACTTCCAGGTGATCGAGGGGACGCGCCGGCGCACCCAGGTCTTCGAAGGGGTCGTGATCAAGCGCCAGGGCCACGGCGCGCGCGAGACGTTCACGGTCCGCAAGCAGTCGTTCGGCGTCGGCGTGGAGCGGACGTTCCCGCTTCACTCGCCGAAGATCGAGCGGATCGAGGTCGCGGCGCGCGGCGACGTCCGCCGCGCCAAGCTCTACTACCTGCGCGGCCGCGTGGGCAAGCGCGCCCGGGTGCGCGAGCGGCGCAACACCGGTCCCGAGGAGGCGATTCAGCGCGAGCTGCTCTACGGGCCCGAGGCCGAAGCCGACGAGACCTCGGCCGAGGCGCAGGACGCGCCCGCCGCGGACGCCGGCGCCGCCGAGCCCGAAGCGCAGACGCAGGCGCAGGAGGCAGCTGGGGAGGCCGCACCGGAGGAGCAGGAGGCGGCGGCTGGGGAGCCCGCCGCGCCGGTGCAGGACGATTCCCCGACGGCGTCCGCCGACGCCAGCCCGGCGGAGCCAGCCGCCGGCTCCGAAGCCGAGTGACGCCCGGCGCCGACCTGGACGACGCGCGATGAAGGGCCTGATCGAGCTGGTCCTCACGGTGGCGATCGCGGTCGTGCTCGCCCTGCTGATCCAGGCGTTCATCGTCAAGCCCTTCCGCATCCCCAGCGGCTCGATGATCCCGACGCTGCAGATCAACCAGCGCGTGCTGACCAACCGCCTGAGCACGACGCCCGGCCTCGGGGACGTCGTCGTGTTCCATCCTCCCGCCGGCGCCGACCCCCAGCCGCCCGTGTGCGGCGATCCCAACCAGGGCTCGGGCCACCCGCAGGCGTGCGATCGCTCCACGGCCGCCGAGTCTCAGCAGACGCCGTTCATCAAGCGCGTCGTCGGCCTCCCGGGCGACCGCATCCAGCTCATCAACGGCCACGTGATCCGCAACGGAGTCCGCGAGAAGGACGCCTACATCGCGCCCTGCACCGAAGGCGAAGATTGCAATTTCCCGACTCCGATCGTCGTTCCGCCCGGCGACTACTTCATGATGGGCGACAACCGTGGCGATTCAGACGACAGCCGCTACTGGGGCCCGGTTCCGGGCAGATGGATCATCGGCGTCGCCTTCTTCACCTACTGGCCGCCGGACCGGATCGGCTTCCTCTAAGGCGCGCAAGCGGGTCGCGCGGGGCCGGCGGCTGTTCGCGTTCGACCGGGACCTCGGCGTGCGCTTCGTCGCCGGCGCGGACGAGGCCGGACGCGGGTGCCTGGCGGGGCCGCTGGTGGCGGCGGCGGTGCTGTTCGACCTCGAGCGGATCGGCCCCGGGGAGGTCCGGGCGCTGCGGGCGCTGAACGACTCCAAGCAGCACACACCCGAGGGCAGGGCCGAGCTGTTCCCGGTGATCATGCGGATCGCCGCCCGGGTGGCGATCATCACCCGCTGCGCACCCGGGATCGACGCCCGCGGCCTGCACGTGACCAACCTGGCGGCGCTCCGCACAGCGCTCGCGCGGGTCGCCTGCCCGGCCTGCATCTGCCTGAGCGACGGGTTCCCGGTGGCCGCGCTCGACCACGAGCAGCGCGCGGTCATCGGCGGCGACGGCAAGAGCGCTGCGATCGCCGCTGCCTCGGTGATCGCCAAGGAGACCCGCGACCGCTACATGCGCCGGGCCGACCTCGCGCATCCGGGCTGGGACTTCGCCCAGCACGTTGGCTACGCCACGCCCGAGCACCGTGACGCGATCGAGCGCCTCGGCGTCTCGCCGCTGCACCGCCTGTCGTTCCAGTCCGCCGCCTACCAGCAGCTCTCGCTCTAGTCGACCGTCGACCGCCGAGTCGCGCTAGCCGCGTCAGAACGCATCCTCCACGTGGGCGATGCGCACCAGCGTCCCCACCGAGTCGAACGTCACGCCGATGGCGTCGAAGCGGATGACGTCGGCGTAGGGCCGGTCGGTCCGCTCCAGCAGCCACTGTCCCGCCATCTTGCGCACCTGCGAGCGCTTGCGCATGTGCACCGCGTCGAGTGGCTCGGCGCCGGCGTGGGACAGGCGCCGGGTCTTGACCTCGCAGAAGACCAGCGTGTGGCCGTCGAAGGCGACGATGTCGAGCTCGCCCCAGCGCGTGCGGAAGTTGCGCTCGACGATCTCGAACCCGCGCCGGCTCAGGTGCTCGGCGGCGAGCTGCTCGCCGATCCGGCCGAGGCGCTGACGGAGGTCGCTGGACACCCCGCCGACGCTACGCGCGTTCCCGTGACACGTGGGTGACGCGATGTGCCAACTCTGCGCAGCCACCGGGCGGCGCCGTGCGCAGAATTGTTGCACGGCGTCGCCCACGTGTCACCGGCGCCGGCGTAGCGTCGGAGCCATGCTCGCGCGCATCGCCACGTTCGCGATCGACGGCGTCGATCCGCGCCGGGTGCTGGTCGAGGTCGACATCCGCTCCGGGCTGCCCGCCTTCACGATCGTCGGGCTGGGCGACGTGGCCGTCCGCGAGTCGCGCGACCGGATCCGCTCGGCGATCCTCAACTCCGGCTTCGAGTTCCCCAAGCGCCGGATCACGGCCAACCTGGCGCCGGCCTTCCTGCGCAAGGCGGGGCCGGGCTTCGACGCGGCGCTGGCGCTCGCCGTGCTCGTCGCCTCCGAGCAGGTCCCCGCCCACGTCGCGAGCCGGCTACGCGGTGTTCGGAGAGCTCTCGCTCGGCGGCGAGCTGCGGGAGGCTCCGGGCGCGCTCGCCGTGGCCGAGGGCGCCAGGCGGGCCGGCCTGCGGCGCCTGATCGTCCCCCGCGGGCTCGCGCGGGAGGCGGCGATCGTCGACGGGATCGAAGTGGCGGGCGTCTCGAGCCTGAAGGACGCCGCCGAGCTGCTGCGCGGTGGCGCGCCGCCGCCGCTGCCGGCATCGACGCCGGCGGGTCACGGCCTCGTGGCCGGGCCCGACCTGGCCGACGTGCGCGGTCAGGCGGCCGCGGTGCTGGCGATCGAGATCGCCGCCGCCGGCGGGCACAACCTGCTGCTCGAGGGGCCGCCCGGCACGGGCAAGACGATGCTGGCGCGGCGGATCCCGTCGATCCTCCCGGCGATGACGCGCGCCGAGGCCGTGGAGGTCACGCGGCTGCACAGCGTCGCCGGCGTCCACACCGGCGGGCTCATCCCCAACCGCCCGTTCCGCGCCCCGCACCACACGATCTCGCCGTCGGGGCTGGTGGGCGGTGGCGTAACGCCACGGCCCGGGGAGGCCACGCTCGCCCACCACGGGGTCCTGTTCCTCGACGAGCTCTCGGAGTTCCAGCGCTCCGCGCTCGACGCCCTGCGCCAGCCGCTCGAGGACGGGAGCGTGACGATCGTGCGCGGTCAGCGCGCGCTGATCTTCCCCACCCGGTTCATGCTCGTGGCCGCCACCAACCCCTGCCCGTGCGGCTACGCCGGGCGTGGGGGACCGCTGCCGCTGCCTCGAGGCCGACCTGCGCCGCCACCGCCGGCGCCTGAGCGGCCCGCTGCTCGACCGCATGGACCTGCTCGTCAACGTCGACCGGCCGACCGGGACCGAGCTGAACGCTGCCGCCGTCACCGACTCGGCCACTGCGCGGGAGCGGGTGGCGGCGGCGCGTGAGCGCCAGCGCGCCCGCCTGGGAGGGCGCAGCGCGCGCTGCAACGGCGAGATGGACGCCCGCGAGGTACGCCGGCACGTCCGGCTCGAGCCCGCCGCCGCCGAGGTGCTCGAGCGCGCCTACGCGCTGGGCGCGCTCAGCGCCCGCGGCCGCCACCGGATCATGCGGGTGGCGCGCACGATCGCCGACCTCGAGCACCACGACCGGGTGACCCGCGGCGATCTCCTCGCCGCGCTCAGCCTCCGCCAGCGGGGCCCCGACGACAGCGCGCTCGCGGCATGAGCGGCGCCTGCGAGGCGTGCCTGCGGCGCGCCTGGCTGATCGCGCGCCTGGCCGGCCACCTGGAGAAGGCCCGCAGGCAGATCGACCGGGTGCTGGCGCTCGGCGACGCGGAGCTGATCGCCGCCGTGGGCGGGCGCAACCGGGACGAGATCGCCGGAGAGCACGCGCGGTTCGACGCCGCGCGCGCTGCGGCGGCCGGGGCCGGGGCCGGTGCCGGGCGAGGCGGGCGTTGAGGCGGGCGTTGAGGCGATCTGCCGCTGCGATCCGCGCTACCCGGCGCGCCTGCGCGAGCTGGAGAGCGCGCCCGCCGTGCTGTTCGTGGCCGGCGGGGCCGAGCGCCTGCTCGCGCTCCTCGCCGAGGATCCGGTGGCGATAGTCGGCGCCCGCCGCGCCTCGGACTACGGCCTCGACGTCGCCCGCTCGCTCGGCCGGGCGCTGAGCCGCGCCGGCCTCACCGTGCTGAGCGGCATGGCGCTCGGGATCGACTCCGCCGCCCACGCCGGCGCGCTCGAGGCCGGCGCCCCCACCGTCGCCGTCATGCCCGGTCCGGCCGGCCGCGCCTACCCGGCGCGGGGGCGGGGGCTGCACCGGCAGATCGTGGCGCGCGGAGCGGCCGTGTCGGAGCTCCCCGCCGGCGCGCCCGTGTGGCGCTGGACGTTCCGCGCCCGCAACCGCATCATCGCCGCGCTCGCCGCGAGCACCGTCGTCGTCGAGGCCGGCGAGCGCTCGGGCGCGCTGCTCACCGCGCGCTATGCCGCGGAGCTCGGCCGGCCGGTGGGCGCAGTGCCCGGGCGGATCACGGCGCCGGCCGCGGCGGGGTCGAACGGGCTGCTCGCCGATGGCGCCTACGTCGTCCGCGGGCCGCAGGACGTGCTCGATCAGCTGTTCGGCGCCGGCGTGCGCGGGGCGGCCGCGGAGGCGCGGGCCGCGCTCACGCCCGAGCTCCGCCGGCTGCTCGCGGCGATCGGCGACGGGGCGGACACGGCGGGCGCCCTGCACCGCGCCGGCGTGGCGGCGCAGGAGGGGCTCACGGCGCTCGCTGCGCTCGAGCTCGCCGGCTACGTGCGCCGGGGCGCCGGCGGGCGGTTCCACGTGATCCCGTAGCCGCGGCTTTGGGACGATACCACGTGATCCACATAGGCATAGTTATCTCCCAAGCGCATCGCGGGACGGTGGCGGCAGAGACGTGAGCGCCGGCACTACCCTCGAACCCATGACCCCTCGCATCCCGTGCGTGCTCACGATCGCCGGCTCGGACTCGGGCGGTGGCGCGGGCATCCAGGCCGACCTCAAGGCGTTCGCGGCGTGCGGCGTGCACGGAACCTCGGCGATCACGGCGATCACGGCCCAGAACACCGTGGGGGTCACCGCCGTCCACCCGATCCCGCCCGAGATCATCCTGGCCCAGGTCCGGGCGGTGCAGTCCGACATCGGCGTGGACGCGGTCAAGATCGGGATGCTCGGCACCGTCGCGACGATCGACGCGGTCGCCGTCGCGCTCGACGAGCTCCCGGAAGCCGTGCCCGTCGTCCTCGACCCGGTGATGGTGGCGGAGTCGGGCGCCGAGCTGCTCGAGCCGGCCGCCTGCGAGCGCCTGATCGAGCGGCTCCTGCCCCGCGCCACCGTCGTGACGCCCAACCTCGCTGAAGCGCGGGTGCTGGCCGGAGACGCGGCCGGCCACGACGTCGAAGCTCTCGCCCGGGCGATCAAGGCGCTCGGCCCGGCGATCGTCGTCGTCACCGGCGGGCACCGCGAGCACGCCACCGACACGTTCTTCGACGGCGAACGGCTCGTCCCGCTCCCCGGCCCGCGCTACGCATCCGGGGCGGCTCACGGCTCCGGATGCACGCACTCGTCGGTGCTCGCCGCCCGTCTCGCCCTCGGTGAGGACCCCCTGGAGGCGGCCACCCGGGCCAAGGAGCTGGCGGCGCAGGCGGTGCGGGACGGGCTCACCGAGACCGGCGCCGGCGCCGGGCCGGTCGACGTGCTCGGGGTCGCCGCAAGAGGGGGGCGGGCGGCCCGCGCCCTTTTGTCATAATCCGGCGAGTGCGCTTCCTACGGATGAAGCCGGGACACGGAGAGGTCCTGATCGCGGAAGGCGACGTCGAGCGCGCCGAGGACGAGGAGCGCATGGTCGAGGAGTTCCGGCGCCAGCTCGACGCGGGATTGTGGGCGGCCGTACCGGTCACCGGACCGCGCGGACGGCGCGAGTCCAGGATGGTCCGCTCGTTTGACGAGATACCCAGGGACGCCGACCGCGTGATCTTCTTTCCGCGGGCGGCGGGCGGCAGATAGGCCCGGCGTCCACGCAGTGGTACTCGCGCTCGCCGCCACCGCGCTCGTTGCGATCGCCCTGCTCTCGGACCTGATCATCCCGCGCCTGGAGGAGGGCTTCTCGCCGCCACCGCGCCCGGCGCCAGCGGGCGCCCTCGGTCTCCTATGACCCGGGGCGCGAGCGCCGCGCCGAGCAGCGAGCGCGAGCGTTGCTGCGCTCCTGCGTGAACGAGGAGGAGTGGGCGATGTACCGCGACCTGGGGTTCCTGCGCGTGTGGGGCACCCAGGCCGACGGGCCCGACGAGGCCGGCGGGACGGGGGGCGCGGCCTACGCCTACCTGATCTATCCCCACCGGCCGATCGTCGCCTACCTGGCCCAGACGCACAGGCTGCTCGGCGAGTACTGCGTCGAGTTCCTCGATCAGGATCGGCCCTACGGCAGCGCCCGGCTGCCGGACTCCGACGACGTGCTCGCCAAGTGGATGGCGCTGACCGGCGACGAGCGCCGGCTGCTCGTCGAGCGCGAACATGCACCTCCCCGGCCGCCAGCTCGACCCGGCGCAGCTGACGCGCGACCTGTGGCGCCTGAAGCAGTGGGAGCGGGCGCGGATGCGCGACGCCGCCACCCGCGCGCCCTTCCCGCAGTAGCCGCTCGGCTACAGTTCGCGCCCGCCATGTCCGGCTCCCTGGACCCCAAGCACCGCAGCCGCGCGCTCACCGAAGGGCCCGAGCGGGCGGCGGCCCGCGCCTTCCTCAAGGGCATCGGCTACGACGAGGAGGCGCTGAGCAAGCCGATCATCGGGGTCGCCAACACGTGGATCGAGACGATGCCGTGCAACTTCCACCTGCGCGCGCTCGCGCAGAAGGTCAAGGAGGGGATCCGGGCCGCGGGCGGAACGCCGATGGAGCTCAACACGGTGGCGATCTCGGACGGGATCACGATGGGCACCCCGGGGATGCGGGCGTCGCTGGTCAGCCGCGAGGTGATCGCCGACTCGATCGAGCTCGTGTGCGACGCCCACCGGTTCGACGCCGTGATCGCGATCAGCGGCTGCGACAAGACGATTCCCGGCACGGTGATGGCGCTCTGCCGCCTGAACCTGCCCAGCCTGATGCTCTACGGCGGCTCGATCTACCCCGGCACCTACAAGGGTGAGCAGATCACGATCCAGGAGGTGTTCGAGGCCGTGGGCGCGCACGCGGCGGGGCGGATCACCGACGCGGAGCTGACCGAGATCGAGAACGTCGCCTCGCCCGGCGCCGGCGCGTGCGGCGGGCAGTTCACCGCGAACACGATGGCGATGGCCTTCGAGGTGCTTGGCATCTCGCCCGCCGGCCTCTCCATGGTCCCCGCCACCGACCCGCGCAAGGCCGACGTCGCGGCGCAGGCCGGCCGCCTTGTCATGGAGGTGCTCGACCGCGGCCAGCGCCCGAGCGAGATCATCACCCGCGAGTCGCTCGAGAACGCGATCGCGGCGATCGCCTGCAGCGGCGGCTCGACCAACGGCGTGCTCCACCTGCTCGCGATCGCCAAGGAGATCGGGGTCCCGCTGGACATCGACGACTTCGACCGGATCAGCGAGCGCACCCCGCTGCTGTGCGACCTCAAGCCGGGCGGCAGATACGTCGCCCCCGACTTGTACGCTGCCGGGGGGGTCCCGCTCGTGCTGAAGCGGCTGGGGGAGGCGGGCCTGCTGCACCGCGAGGCGCAGACGGTGACCGGGCAGACGATCGGCGAGATCGCCGACGCGGCGCAGGAGACGGACGGACAGCAGGTCGTGCGCCCACTCGAGGATCCGATCAAGCCGACCGGCGGCCTGGCCATCCTCAAGGGCAACCTGGCCCCCGACGGCTGCGTGGTCAAGCTCGCCGGCCACGAGCGGCGAAAGCACGTCGGGCCGGCCCGGGTGTTCGAGTCAGAAGAGGATGCGATGGCCGCGGTCACCCGCAGCGCGATCGAGGCCGGCGACGTGGTCGTGATCCGCAACGAGGGGCCGGCCGGGGGTCCCGGGATGCGCGAGATGCTCGCGGTCACGGCGGCGCTCGTCGGCGAGGGGCTGGGAGAGGAGGTGGCGCTGATCACCGACGGGCGCTTCTCGGGCGCCACGCACGGACTGATGGTCGGCCACATCGCGCCCGAGTCGGTCAACGGCGGGCCGATCGGGATCGTCCGCGACGGCGACGAGATCACGCTCGACGTCGACGCGCGCCGGCTCGACGTGGCGCTCTCAGACCAGGAGCTGGCCGAGCGCACCCAGGCCTACCGACCGCCCGAGCGGCCCTACCCGGGCCCGGCGCTGGCCAAGTACGCCCGTCTGGTCTCCAGCGCATCGGAAGGCGCGATCACGCGTTAACTAGGATGCGGCGCCGTGGGGCGCCGCTTCAACGACAAGAGGGGAGACCTCGAGATGTTCAAGAAGAGCCGCGCGCTCAGCGCGCTCGTCGGGATGGTCTGCGCGGTGGCGATGCTGGCAATGGGGGCGACCGCGTTCGCCGCCACCGGCAAGGCCAAGCCGAAGAAGGGCAAGGCCGACAGCGGGACCGCCTACGTCGGCACCACCCATACAGCCGGCGCATACGAGTACCTCGCCGGCGACAACACCGACAGGCTGTTCGGTGCCGGCGCGGTGACGTACAGGCTCAAGGCCTCGCCCTCGACGCCGGGCAGCCTCAAGCTGACCACGAACCCGGTGATTCTGTTCACGGCAACCGGCAGCCTGAGAGGGACCGGCTCAGCCACGCTGACCATCACCAGCGCGACGACGGCGACGGTCTCGAACGGGAAGCTGAACCTGACCAAGGGCACCGGCACGCAGAAGGGCCACAGCCTCATCGCCACGTTCACCGGCTCCGGTAACCCGACGACCGGACAGTACGTGTTCCACTACAAGGGCACCTACAAGTAGCCCGCGCTCGGGCGGGGGCCCAAGCGGGTCCCCGCCCACCGGCGGCGAGGAGCTCCTCCGCCACTCGCGCCGAGACCGCCCACCAGGCCCGGCCGGAGGCGCTCAAGGCGCTCGTGCGAGCGCTCGCGCGCTCGCGCTCGTGAGCGCTTGCATGAAAGAGCCGTTGCAGATCCTGTCCCGCGCGCTTGCTTGACCGCCGCCCCTGCCCGGTAGGATTTGCAGCGAGTGGCGCCCGTTTCATACCTACGCCCGACGGCTGACGCGAGGGGGCGGCCCCCCCGGGCTGGTCGCGGCCTGGCCACGGCGCCCCGGCACCGCGGGCCGGGCCGGTACGTCGTTGGTGCCGTCTTCGTGCTCGTCCTCGCCGCGGTCGCGGTCGGCGCGATCGCCCTCGCCACCTCGCGCGCCGGGCTCTCGAGCGACTCGACGGCGCTGGCCCGGGTCAGCCTGCCGCTCGGCGGCGGCTCGATCGAGAACGTGAGCGCCACGACCGGGCGCGACAGCCACGCGCTGCCGGTGACCCTCAGGGGCGACCAGATCTGGCCCGCGCACCTGATCGCCACGGGACAGCCGGTCACCGTTTACGTGACCGTGAAGCGCTCAGGCTCGGTCGGCTGGCTCGGCGGCGGCACCGAGCATCTGACGCTGAGCCTGAGAACCCCCAGCGCCCGGCCGACCGCGCAGTACGTGACGCTCGCCGGCGGCGCGCCTCTGCGGATCCGCTTCGACACGCCGGTCGCCGTTGTCGCCTCGGGCGCCCAAGGCCACCTCCAGCGCCAGGTGCTGCCGGCGCCGCAGAGCGAGATCACGCTCGACCGCACCGCGTCCGCGGGCTCGGTCTGGGTGGGTGGCGCGCCCCGTTCGTGGGAGATCGCCTCTCCGACGCTGGTCAGCTGGTTCCCGGCCGGCGCCAAGGCCTCGGCCGTCGCCTATCCGCCACCCGGCACGACGATCGGCCCGGCCACGGCGATCACGCTCACCTTCTCGAAGCCCGTCACCGAGGCGCTCGGTCGCTCGCTGCCTCCGGTCAACCCGCTCACGCCCGGGACGTGGCATGCGCTGAACGCCCACGCGATCGTGTTCCGTCCCGAGGGCTACGGCTACGGGCTGGGGGCGAAGGTCAACATCCCGCTGCCCGGTGGCGTGCAGCTCGCCGGCGCGGCGAACCCGTCGGTCGGCACGTGGAGCGTCCCGACCGGCTCGACCCTGCGCCTGCAGCAGCTGCTCGCCAATCTCGGCTACCTGCCGCTCCAGTTCAACGGGGCACACGTGGCGGCGACGCCAGCGGCGCAGGAGGTGGCCGCCATCAAGCCGCCGCAGGGTTCCTTCGGATGGCGGTGGGGCAGCGTGCCCTCGGCCCTGAAGGCGATGTGGGCGCCCGGCACCTCGGGCGAGATGACCCGGGGCGCGATCATGGCGTTCGAGAACGACCAGGGCATGACCGCCGACGGGGTCGCCGGTCCGGCCGTCTGGAAGGCGCTGATCGGCGCGGCGGTCGCCGGCCACGGGTCCTCCTTCGGTTACACGTTCGTGCAAGTGAGCGAGGCCAGCCCGGAGAGCATCAACGTCTGGCATAACGGCAACACCGTCGTCACGGGGCCCGCGAACACGGGGATCCCGGCGGCGCCGACCGCACAGGGTGTGTTCGCGGTGTTCGAGCACTCGCCGTCGGTGACGATGAGTGGCACCAACCCGGACGGGAGCCACTACAACGACGCGGGCGTTCCCTGGGTCAGCTACTTCAACGGCGGAGACGCCCTGCACGGGTTCGAGCGCGCCTCCTACGGGAGCGCGCAGAGCCTGGGCTGCGTCGAGATGCCGTACTCGGAGGCGCACGACGTCTACCAGTACACCCCGATCGGGACGCTCGTCGACGTCGCCTAGTGGCCACCCTGGGACCGGCCTGGCAGGGCGCGATCACCGCCTTCGAGCAGGATCTTGTCCGCCGCGCGGTGGCGGACAAGACCCGCACCGCCTACGCAATCGATTGCCGGCAGTTCGGCGTCTGGGCGACCGCGCACGGGCTCGATCCTGCCACCGTGGAGGTCCGGGCGCTACGCCGCTACGCCGCCGGCCTCTCCGAGCAGGGCAACGCCGCCACCACCGTCGCCCGTAAGCTGGCCGCCCTGCGCGGTCTGTTCCGGGCGCAGGTCGAATTGGGGGCCCGGCGGGAGAATCCGGCCGAGCTCCTGTCCTCGCCCAAGCGCCCGACCCGCCTGCCTCGGGTGCTGAAGGCCGGGGAGGCGGCCGACCTGCTCGACGGGATCCCAGCGGGCAGCCCGCTCGAGCTGCGCGACCGGGCGCTGTTCGAGCTGGCCTACGCGTGCGGGCTGCGCGCCGAGGAGCTCGTCTCGCTCGACCTTCACTCGATCGACTTCGACGCCGAGACGGTGCGCGTCGAGGGCAAGGGCGGCAAGACGCGCATCGTCCCCGCCGGAGAGCACGCGCTGCGTGCGCTAGAGCGCTACCTCGCACGCGCTCGCCCGGCGCTCGACACGGGCCAGTGCTCCGGCCTGTTCCTGTCCAAGGCGGGCCGGAGGCTCTCGACCTCGGACGTCCGGCGACGCCTGCGCCGCTGGGCCCGCGAGGCGGCGGCGCGCCGGCCGGCGGTCGGCGACACCCACCCCACGCCCTGCGCCACTCGTTCGCCACCCACCTGCTCGAGGGTGGGGCGGATCTGCGGACGATCCAGGAATTGCTGGGGCATGCGGCCATTTCGACCACGCAGGTCTACACTCGAGTGGAGGCGTCGCGGCTGCGGACTGCGTACGCGCGCGCGCATCCCCGAGCCTGAGCACCGGGGGGAGAACTGGAAACGAACGTCAAAGCGATCGAGCTTCAGGACCTGTGGCGGCGCTACAAGGCGACCGGGGACGATCGCGCGCGCGAGCGCCTGGTCGTGGCCTACTCGCCGCTGGTCAAGTACGTGGCGGGCCGGATGAGCTCGGGCCTGCCCGCCCACGTCGAGGAGGCCGACCTGATCTCCTACGGGCTGGGCGGCTTGATCTCGGCGATCGAGCGGTTCGATCTCACGCGGGAGATCAAGTTCGAGACCTACGCGATCACCCGTATCCGCGGGGCGATCATCGACGAGTTGCGCACGCTCGACTGGGTGCCCCGCTCGGTCCGGGCCCGAGCTCGGGAGATCGAGCGGGCCAACCAGAAGCTCGAGGCGCGCCTCCAGCGTGCGCCGAGCGACGAGGAGATGGCGGGCGAGCTGGAGATGAGCGTGTCCGACTTCCAGGACGCGCTGCTCCAGATCTCCAACTCCACGATCGTCGCGCTCGACGAGCTCTGGAACGTGTCGGACTCGACGGGTGACCAGGTCTCCTTGCTCGACACACTGGCCGACCGCGGAGCCCCGGACCCCCAGCAGCTCGTCGATCAGTCCGAGCTCCGCGACCGGATCGCGGACTCGATCGCCGCCCTGCCCGAGCGCGAGAAGCTGGTCGTGGCGCTCTACTACTACGAGAACCTGACGCTGCGCGAGATCGGAGAGGTGCTCGGGGTGACCGAGTCGCGGGTCTCACAGCTGCACACCAAGGCGGTGCTGCGGCTGCGCTCGAAGCTCCAGGGCGAGCTGGACTAGCAGGCCGTGCCGCATGCGGCACGGCCCCGGCGGCGCATGCGCCGCCGGCGGGGGCGCGCATGCGCGCCCCCGAACAGCAAGCGATATCGTCGCGTCACTGGACCCGAGGGAAGGAGAATCGCATGCACAAGGCCGCGGATCGCATCCGCAACGTGGCCCTCGTCGGCCACCGCGGCACTGGCAAGACGTCGCTACACGAGGCCTTGCTCTTCCAAGCGGGCGCGATCAACCGGATGGGATCGGTTACCGAAGGGACCACGGTGTCGGACTCCGATCCCGACGAGAAGGCCCGCCAGATGTCGATCTCGGCCGTTCTCTCCTCGTTCGAGTGGGAAGAGCGTCGGGTCAACCTGATCGACACTCCCGGCGACTCGAGCTTCGTCGCCGACGCCCTGGGGGCGCTGCGCGTATGTGAGTCGGCGATCTTCGTGGTCAACGCCGTAATGGGCGTCGAGGTCCACACCACCCGCCTGTGGCAGCGCGCCGCCGAGCTCGACCTGGCGCGCCTGCTGTTCGTCAACATGCTCGACCGCGAGCGCGCCGACTTCTTCCGCGCCCTGGACTCGCTCAAGTCCGCCTTCGGCCAGCACGTCGTCGCCACCGAGATCCCGATCGGCTCCGAGCACGAGGTCTCCGGCGTGATCGACCTCGTCGACATGAAGGCCTACGAGTACGCCGATGCGTCACGCGAGAACTGCAAGGAGATCGCGATCCCGGACGCGCTCCTCGACCAGGCCCAGGAGTACCGCGAGAAGCTGATGGACGAGGTGGCGGAGAACTCCGACGCGCTGATGGAGCGTTATCTCGAGGGGGAGGAGATCTCTCACGAGGAGATCGTCACCGCGCTCAAGGACGGCACCAACCACGGTGCGATGTTCCCGGTCACCTGCGGCGTGGCGACGCGCAACCTGGCCACCAACCGCCTGCTCGACGCGATCGTCGAAGACCTGCCCTCGCCGGTCAAGCACGGCGGCCTCGACGTCGGCGAGGTGACGCTCGAGCCGGTCGAGGACAAGGAGCTGTTCGCGTACGTGTTCAAGACCCGCGCGGACCCGTTCGCGGGCCGGATCAACCTGTTCCGCGTCTACCAGGGCGTGATGAAGCAGGACAGCCAGGTCCTCAACACCCGGACGCACACGAAGGAGCGCGTGGGCACGCTCGTCACCTTCGAGGGCACGCACACGGGACACGCAAACGAGTTCGGGCCCGGCGACATCGGTGCCGTGGCCAAGCTCAAGGAGACCAAGGCCGGCGACTGGCTGGCCGCGCGCGACGAGCCGATTTCGATGCCCTCGATCAAGCTCCCGGCGCCGGTGATGGCGTTCTCGGTCGAGCCGAAGAGCAAGGGCGACGAGGACAAGGTGTTCACCGCCCTGCGCCGCCTCCAGGAGGAGGACCCGACGATCGACCTGCACCGCGACCCGCAGACCGGCGAGCAGATCGTCGCCGGGCTCTCCCAGGTGCACGTCGAGGTGATCGTCGAGCGGCTGAAGTCGCGGTTCGGGGCCGAGGTGAACCTGAAGCCGCCGCGGGTGCCTTACCAGGAGACGATCCGCAAGCCCGCCAAGGCCCATGGACGCCACAAGAAGCAGACGGGCGGCCGGGGCCAGTTCGGCGACTGCCACATCGAGATCGAGCCGCTCGGGGGCGATCAGGAATTTGAGTTCGTCGACGCGATCAAGGGCGGCGTGATCCCGTCCGGCTTCATCCCCGCGGTGGAGAAGGGGGTGCTCGAGGCGATGCAGGAGGGCGTCGTCGCCGGCTATCCCGGTCAAGGGCGTCCGGGTGCGCCTGTACGACGGCTCCTACCACACCGTCGACTCCTCGGAGATGGCGTTCAAGGTGGCGGGCTCGCTGGCCATGCGCCAGGCGCTGGAGCAGGCCGCGCCGGTGCTGCTCGAGCCGATCATGCTCGCCACGGTCAGCGTCCCCGAGGACGCCGTGGGCGACGTGATCGGGGACCTCAACTCGCGCCGCGGGCGGCCGCTGGGCATGGAGCCGGTGGGCGCCGGCATGACCGAGGTCAAGGCCGAGGTGCCGATGTCCGAGATGCTCTCCTACGCCCCCGACCTGCGCTCGATCACCGGTGGCCAGGGCGAGTTCACGATGGAGTTCCTCCGCTACGAGGAGGTCCCGGGCCACCTGGCGAACAAGGTCGTCGACGAGGCGCGCGCCGAGAAGGAGGCCGTCAAGGCTTAGGAACCCGGCCGCGCGTCCGTGTACTCTCGGGGCGCGTGGTTACCAGGGATATCAGGCCCTCGACGGCCTATACGGCGTGTGACGTCTGCGGCCGCACGCTGCTGCGCGGCGAGCGGGCTCAGGTCTACCTCGACGGGGGCGCGCGCCGCTCGGTGTGCGAGCTGTGCACGAGTCGAGCCCTCGAGGAGGGCTGGATTCGCGAGGGCACGGTACCCCCGGTGGATGGGCGCGGCGGCGGCTCCGATCGTCGCCGTTCGCTGATCGGCCGGCTGCGCCGGCGCCGCGAGCGCGCGCCCGAGGCCGAGACGCAGCTGGGTGCGGCCGACGAGCTCGAGGAGGAAGAGAGCTGGGCGGCCCGCCGCCGCCGCCGCCGCGCCGGCGCGCCCGGGAGCGGAGCGGGAGCGGGAGCGGCCACCGGCTGAAGCCCCGCGTGCGCGAGCCGCGCCGGGTCCATGCCGTCCCCACGAGCGACGAGCACAAGATCGCCTCAGCGGTCGATGTCTTCAACGAGTCCGAGCACCGGCGCACGGTGGCGGGCGTGGCGCGGTCGCTGGGGCCGCCGGAGGTGTCGGTGCGCCCGATAGGGCCGAGCGTCGTCAACGTCGTCGTCGCGTGGGAGCTCTGCTGGTATCGCTACGAGATCGATCTCTCCGACGACGTACCGGGGGTCCGCGTCGCCGACCAGGGAGTGGAGCTCGATGAGCTGGAGCCGGAGGAGCGCGAGGCAAATGCGCTCTCCGACGAGAGCGGCTCGCTGACGCTCGCCGGCTGAACGCCGGACGGACCGCGACCACATCGCCGACGCTCGCCTCGGACCCCGATGCACTGGACAAACGTCTGATGGCGGCCCTTCTGGGAGCGGGCTACCATCGGGCCGCCTTCACATGAGCTACCGCCGAGTATTGCCGTGATCTACTGCGTCGTTCCCGAAGCCCTGTCCGACGAGCTGTTCGAGAAGCTCGAGCGCTACTACGCCGACGATCCGAACGTGACCGTGATCGTCGACCGCCGCCACGCGTCGCGGCGCGAGCGCAGCTCCACGGGCGGAGGCAACCGCGAGGTGCGCGACCGGCGCCGGCCGCGGGTGACGGGGGAGATCCCCGAGCTGGCCAGCGAGTGACCGCCAGCGGCCGGGCGTGAAGCTCGTTCTCCACGTCGACGGCGGCGCGCGGGGCAACCCGGGGCCGGCGGCGATCGGCGTCGTCATCTCCGGCGCCGACGGAGAGGTTCTCGACGAGGTCGCGGAGCGGATCGGCGTCGCCACCAACAACGTGGCCGAGTACCGGGCGGTGCTGCGCGGGCTGGAGCGGGCGCGGGCGCTGGGCGCCAGCGAGGTGGAGCTGATCGGCGATTCCCAGCTCGTGGCGCGGCAGCTGACCGGCGCCTACAAGGTCAAGCATCCGGCGATGAGGCCGCTCTACGAGCAGGCGATCGGGCTCCTGCAGCAGTTCGGCCGGTGGCAGTTCCGCACGGTCCCGCGGGCCCAGAACGCGCGCGCCGATGCGCTCGTCAACGCCGCGCTCGACGGGACGGCGTGAGCGGACCGGATCGCATCGCGAGCCTGCCTGCGGCATCATGGTCGGCGTAGGGGAGTAAACGATGGGGGTGCAGTGAGAAATACCGTTTTCAGGTTCATCCGCGCGTGCGCGGCGCTGATCGCGCTGTGCCTGGTCGCGGCCGCGCCGGCGGCGGCCACCGTGACGAGCTCGACGCTGACCGTCACCTCGCCCCAGGGGAGCTACCTGATCGACAACCAGGTCGACTCCAACGCCGAGCAGATCTCGCTCGCCGGGACCTCGAACGGAAGCTCGAGCTCGAACGACCGAGTCGACATCAAGTGCTTCGCCGGCGGCGGATCGGAGACGCTCGTCACCTCGGTTCCAGTGGACCAGAACGGCGCCTTCTCGTTCTCGGGGTCGCTGCGCCCGATCTCACGCGAGACCTGCGTGCTGCGGGCAGTTCCCGCCGGCAACAGCACCGACTATCCGCCCGGCAGTGCCTCCCCCTACGCGGGCCCGGTGCTCAACATCGGGCAGGCGTACGAGTCGCGGGTGCCGAGCGGCCGTAACGCCAACGACCTCGAGTACTACTACCTGTACGCCTCCCAGCCGGCGGGGGCATTCGAGTACGCAAGCCTCGGCGGCTGCTCGATCAGCCAGTCCTACGCCTACGACCCGGTCACCTACGGCGGGCTGAACCAGTTCAGCAACGAGTCGATCGACTTCTGCAACGCATGGTTCTCGTGGGCCAACGGCGGGACCAAGGCCGGTCAGGCGCCGCCGACGCGCTCGGAGCTCCAGGTCGACGGCGTGGATGCCTACGTGGCCGGAAACGCCTTTGGCATCAACGGGCTGAACACTGCGGCCAACTCGGGCTATCCGACCCTCACCTACTCGTACTCGGTCGATCCCGTCACCGGCAACGTGTCGCTGAGCGAGACCGACGAGGTCGTGCGCTGCAGCCCCGGCGGGGTGTTCCCGCCGACGTCGGCGAGCTGCTCGAGCTTCGTGCCCACCGGCGTCCAGGTGACGATGCACATCGTCCAGGGCCAGGCCGGGCGCGTGGCCAAGGTCATCCAGTGGTTCCAGAGCACCGACGGCGCCGCGCACAGCGTCGACGTGCTCGAGGACAACGACTTCTACCACCGCAACCAGGACGGCCAGCTCGACTTCCCGTGGACGGGTGCCGGCATGCAGGCCTACACGACGCCCGGCCAGGTCCTGCCGGGGCCGACCGCGCCCGGCCCGGGCTCGTTCTTCGTCAAGGGCTCCGCGTCGGTGCCGGACGGAAGCGAGACCAGCCCGCAGGGCCAGGTCACGTTCTCCACCCCGCCGTCGAGCGAGAAGATCGTGGCCACGACCAACAACGAGGTCGACACGACCCCGCCGGCGGCGGTCAGCTGGGTCGAGCTCCATTACGCGCTGACCGTCCCCGCTCACGGATCGGTGCCGCTCGGCTTCACCTACTCCAGCGGATACTCGGCGGCCCAGCTGCAGGTCGACGCCGCCGCCGCCGCGGTGGCCTATCGCCCGGCGGTGTTGATGTTCTCCCCCAAGAGCGGGATCGACACCGCACAGCCGACCGCGACCGTGACGGGGATTGCCGGCGACGCCACCGGACTGAGCGGCGTGACGGTGAACGGCCACCCCGTCGCCGTCGGCGCGAACGGGATCTGGAGCGCCGTCGTGGGCCTGACGCCGGGCCTCAACACGATCACCGCGGTGGCCACGAACGTGTTCGGCAACCAGGCGCAGACCCGGACGATCGCGGTCTACGTCCCGCCGCCGGCCGTGGCGCGGCTCCAGCAGGCGCACCGCCGGTGGCGCGAGCCCCCACGAGGCCGGCGCCGGGGCAGGCCGCCGGTCGGGACGACGTTCTCCTGGTCGCTGAGCGAGCCCGCGCAGCTCCGGTTCGTGTTCACCGACCAGGCGCCGGGGCGGCGGGGTGGCAGCGGCGCCTGCGTGGCCCAGAACCGCCGCAACCGCCACCACCGGCGCTGTACGCGCACGATCACCCTGGGCACGCACACGGTCGCCGCCGGGGCGGGCTCGGGGCGGTGGGTGTTCCGGGGAGCGATGGCGAGCGGCCGGAGGCTGCGGCCGGGGACCTATACGGTCACGGTGATCGCCACGACGCCGAGCACCGGGGCCCAGTCCAAGCCGCTGCGCCTGCGCTTCACGATCGTGGCCTAGCACCTAGCCAGCTAGACGAGGATCCGAGGACAAAGGCAGGCGCCGCCGGGGGCGCCTCGAATGACGAGGTATTTTCGGAACGGAGCACCAGCGCAGTCCCAGCGCATTCGTTTTTGCGCGGGGGGCGCCGGGTAGTCCTGGCCTTCAGTGAGCACCGTCGAGCAGGCGGCCCGGCGTCTGGTCGAGCAGAGCCAGGGCCACCGCGTAATCAGCCTCTATCTCGATCTCGACCCCGAGCGCTTCGCCACGGCGCCCGCCCGCGCCTCGCAGATCCGCTCGCTGATCGACGGCGCCGCGCGCGAGGTCGACCGGATGGGCGACCTGAGCCACGATGACAAGACCGCGCTGCGCGAGGACCTCGACCGCGTGCGCGACTACCTGCTCTCGCGCGAGCCGCCCGTTCCAGGGTGCCCGGGCGCTCGCCGTCTTCTGCTCGAGCCGCGACGAGCTGTTCGAGACGGTCCAGCTGCCCCGGCCGGTGGCGGGACGGGTGGTCATCGAGCACAGCCCGTACGTGGAGCCGATGGTCGCGGCGGTCGGCCAGCGGAGCTGGTCGGTCGGTGCTCGCCAGCCGCCGCGATGCGCGCATGTTCGGCGGCACCGCCGCCGCGCTCGAGGAGCGGCGCTCGTTCCACGACGACGTCCACGGCCAGCACGAGCAGGGCGGCTGGTCCCAGCCCCGCTACGAGCGGAGCGTCGAGAAGGAGGTCGACGATCACCTGCGGCGCGTGGCCGAGCTGCTCGACCGCAGCTGGCGCCGCCGGCGCTTCGAGCGCCTCGCGCTGGGCGGCCCGCCCGAGATCGTTCCCCGGCTGGAGGGCATGCTCTCGGAGGAGGTCCGCGGCTGCCTGGTCGAAGGGCGGGTCGAGGTCGACGTGGCGAGCGCGAACGCCGATCAGGTGCGCGCCGCGCTCGAACCGCTCGTCGAGAAGGACGACAAGCACCGCGAGAGCGAGGCGCTCGACCGCCTGCGCGCCGGCGTTGGCGGCGGCGGGCGCGCCGTCGGCGGAGTCGAGGACACGCTGCGGGCGCTGAACGAGCGCCGCGTGGAGAAGCTGCTGCTCGCGCCGGACTTCGACGGTCAGGCCCACCGCTGCCCGAGCTGCGGGCTCTTGACCTCCGAAGCCGACGGGAGCTGTCCCGCCGACGGGTCGGCGCTCGAGGACGTCGAGCACCTGCGCGAGGCCGCGGTCGAGGCAGCGCTGGCTCAGGATGCCGAGGTGATGGTGATCCGCCACCACGCCGACCTCGGCCCGTTCCGGGGCGTCGGCGCGCTGCTGCGGTTCTGAGGGCGCCGCCGTCGGGGGCCGCTGCCCGGCGCCGGCCGGGGTGGGGGGCGGTGGGCGTTGGGCGTTGGGCGGTGGGGGGCGGTGGGCGTTGGGCGGTGGGGGGCGGTCGATAACGGGAAAATGGGTCCCCTTTTCGACCCCGCCTTCCCCGTGAATCCGGATTCACAGGCTGACGGGTCCGCGGGCTGTACTCTCCGTCTCGTGACCGACGCCCTGACCGAGCTCAGCGAGCGGCTCCACGACGCGGCTCAGCGGCTGCGAACCGGAGATCTCGATCCCGAGGCCACACTGACCCTGATCGAGGAGTGCTCGAACCTGGCCGCCGAAGCGAGCGCCCAGGTCGACGAGCAAGTCCGTGCAGCGCTCGAGCCGCTGCCGGATCTGCCGGGCCAGCTGCCGCTGCCGGCCGCGTAGTGCACCGCGCGCTCCCCGCGCCGGCCTACCCAGAGCATCTCCGCGTCGAGGTAGATCGCTATCTCGAGGGCCTCGCGTTCTCCAGCGAGCCCGCCACCGCCGGCCTGGAGGAGGCGATGCGCTACTCGCTGCTGGCGGGCGGCAAGCGGATCCGACCGGTGCTGGCGCTGGGGACCGCCGAGGCGATCGAGCGCCCGCGGGCCTGGGTCCTGCCGCTGGCCGCGGCGATCGAGCTGATCCACACCTACTCGCTGATCCACGACGACCTGCCGGCGATGGACGACGACGACCTGCGGCGCGGCAAGCCGACGTGCCACCGCGCGTACGGCGAGGATGTGGCGATCCTGGCCGGCGACGGGCTGTACGCCGAGGCCTTCGCGCTGCTCCTGTCCGAGCAGCAGGCCGAGCCCGCCAACATGATCGCCGCCGCGCGGGAGCTCGCCAGCGCGACCGGCGTGCGCGGCATGGTCGGCGGCCAGTACATCGACGTATCCGGCCGCGCCCCGGCCGGCGCGGACGGGTTACGACGCTTACACGAGCTCAAGACAGGGCGGCTGATCGCCGCTAGCATCGAGTGCGTGCTGCTCCTCGCCGGGTCGTTCGAAGCTGGCACAATGTCGAGCTTCAGGGCCTTTGCCGGCGAGCTGGGGGTCCTCTTCCAGATCGTGGACGACATTCTCGACGTGACAGGATCGGAGGAGACACTCGGCAAGCAGCAGGGCAGTGACGAGCGGCTGGGGAAGCGCACGTACGTGACCGAGTTCGGAATCGAAGGAGCCCGCGAGCTGGCGGAGCAGTCGCACGACCGGGCGCGCGCGGCGCTCGCGCAGGCGGCTCCGGCAAGCTCTCAGGAGCTTCAGACGATCACCGACTTCATCCTCGCTCGAACCTTCTGATCACCAACTTCCAGAGCCAAGGTCCGGATGCCCAACCTTCTTCAACGGATAGACAAGCCTCAGGACCTGCACGGTCTGAGCGACGAAGAGCTCCAGGCCGTCGCCCAGGAGGTGCGCGAGCACATCATCAACACCGTGGGGGAGATCGGCGGCCACTTCGGGGCGAACCTCGGGACCTGTGAGATCGCCGTCGCGCTGCACTCGGTGCTCGATTCGCCGCGCGACAAGATCCTGTGGGACGTCGGCCACCAGGCCTATCCGCACAAGGTCCTGACCGGCCGGCGCGACCTCCTGCAGACGATCCGCAAGTACGAGGGCCTGGCCCCGTTCTGCGCCATGCACGAGTCCGAGCACGACATCATGGGCGCCGGGCACGCGTCGACCGCGATCGGCTACGCCGTCGGGATCAAGGAGGCCATGCGCCGGGGCCACGGCGAGGATGCGCACGTGGTGGCCGTCGTGGGCGACGGGGCGATGACGGGTGGTGTGGCCTTCGAAGCCGTTCACCAGGCCGGCGGCCAGGGCACGCCGATCGTGGTGCTCCTCAACGACAACGGGATGTCGATCGCGCCGAACGTGGGTGCGCTGTCGCGCTACTTCAACCGCGTGCGGCTGAACCCCAAGCTGTGGCACGCCCGCGAGGAGGTCGAGGAGGGGCTGACCAAGCTCCCGGCCGGGATCGGGGCGGCGTTCGAGCGCTTCGGCCCGCACCTCAAGGAATCCCTGAAGGCGTTCTGGGCCCCGGACATGTGGTGGGAGGAGCTCGACTTCGCCTACATCGGCGTGATCGACGGCCACGACGTGCGCGCGGTGCGCCGGGCCCTGCGCGAGGCGCTCACCGCCGAGCGGCCGGTGGTCATCCACTGCGCCACGGTCAAGGGCAAGGGCTTCGCTCCGGCCGAGGAGGGCGGCCTCGAGGGCATGGAGAAATGGCATGCGGCCAAGCCGCAGTCGATCTGCAACGGCGCCCCCGCCGCACCCAAGCGCAAGCCGACCTTCGGGAAGCCCGCTCCCCCTCAGTACACCCAGGTGTTCGGCAACGCCCTGGTGGCCGAGTGCCGGCGCGACGAGCGGATCCTCGGCATCACCGCCGCGATGAACTCCGGGACCGGACTGAACATCCTCCAGCACGAGCTTCCCGACCGGTACTTCGACGTGGGGATCGCCGAGCAGCAGGCGGTGCTGCTCGCCTCCGGGCTGGCGCTTCAGGGAGCCAAGCCGGTGGCCGCGATCTACTCCACCTTCCTCCAGCGCGCCTACGACCAGATCGTCCACGACGTCTGCCTCCAGCGCCTGAACGTGGTGTTCGCGATGGACCGCGCCGGGCTGGTGGGCGACGACGGTCCCACTCATCACGGGGCCTTCGACATCGCGTACCTGCGCTGCCTGCCCAACATGGTGCTGATGGCACCGCGCGACGAGGCGCTGCTCGTCCACATGCTGCACACGGCGCTCGTCTATGACGACGGGCCGGTGGCGCTCCGCTACCCGCGCGGCGAAGCCGCCGGCGTGCCGCTGCCCGAGCAGCCGGAGGCGATCGAGATCGGAACGGGGGAGATCCTCCGCGAGGGCGAGCGCGTCGCCCTGCTCGGCTACGGCACGGGCGTCGGGAAAGCCCTGGAAGCAGCGGATATCCTGGCCGATCGCGGGATGTTCGTGACCGTCGCCGACGCCCGGTTCGCGAAGCCGATCGACGTGGGCCTGGCCGCCCAGCTCGCGGCCGAGCACGACCTGCTGGTGACCGTCGAGGAGGGCGTTCTCGCCGGCGGGTTCGGCTCGGCGGTGTGGGAGAGCCTGGCGGACGCCGGCCTGGCGCCGCGGATCCTGCGCGTGGGACTGCCCGACCGCTACGTGACGCACGGTGCGCCGAAGCTGCTGCACCAGGAGGTCGGCTTCACCGGCAAGCGGATCGCCGAGCGGATCGAGGCCGCCGTGGCGGAGTGGAGCGGCGCCGCGTTCGGATAGCCGTCTAGTCGGCTCCAGGTTTTGCACGGGCTTGCCGACATTGCGCGTGATGCCCGTACAGCCGCTGAAGGCCGACGCCGCCCAGACCGTCGAGCAGCCGCGCGAGGTGTTCATCTCGCGCCAGCCGGTCGTGGACCGCGAGATGCGGGTCACCGGCTACCGGGTCTCCTACGCCAGCGCCTATCCCCGCCGCGCTGACGAGCCTTCGGCCACCCGCCTGTTCGGCGACGTGTTGACCGTGGTCGGGCTGCAAGAGCTCGTGGGGGAGAGCCTGGCCCACTTGCCCGTCTCCCGCGAGTTGCTGCTCACGCTGGGGATCCCGCCCGTCCGGCCGGACCGGGTGATGCTGCGCGTCTCGCACGAGCTCGCCACCGATCCCGAGCTCCGCGACGTGCTCGACGGCCTGGCCAGCCGCGGCTACGCGCTCGCCCTCTACGACCTTCCGGGACCCGGACATCGATCCCGAGCTGCTCGAGCTGTTCGGCACGGTCGAGATCGACCTCTCGCTCTGGGATCAGCGCGACGCCGTGCCCGCGGTCAAGCGGATCCTCGCCGGCCAGGCCACGCCGCTGGCGATCGGGCTGGTCGACCACGAGGCCTACGAGGCCGCCAAGGGACTCGGCTTCATGCTGTTCAGCGGCAAGTTCTTCAACACGCCGCGGATGAACGGCGTCCGCGACGTGCCGGTGGCCGGGATGAGCACGCTCGTCTCCCTGGTCCGCCTTCAGGGCGACAAGGCGACCATCGAGGAGCTCGAGCAGGTCATCGACCACGATGTCGGCCTCAGCGTCAAGCTCCTGCGCTACATCAACTCGGCCTACTTCGGGCTGCGCAGCAACGTCGGCTCGATCAAGCAGGCGGTGATGATGCTCGGCGCCCGGGGGGTGTCACGGTGGGCGCTGATGATCGCGTTGACCGGCGGCCCGAGCACGCCGCGCGAGCTGGCCGTGACCGCGCTGACCCGGGCACGCATGTGCGAGCTGCTGGGTATGAGCCGGGGCGACGTAGGCCCCGATGAGCTGTTCACGATCGGGCTCCTGTCGGTGGCCGATGCGCTGCTCGAGCGCCCGCTCACGACGATCGTGGGCGAGCTGCCGCTGGCCGATGCGGTTGCGAGCGCGCTCATGCACCGGGAGGGCCCGTCCGGCGCCATCCTCCAGGCCGTGATCGACTACGAGGTGGCGAACTTCGGCACCGACACCGTTCAGGCGCACCGCGCCGCGGTCGGGATCGCGTACATGGATGCCCTGCGCTGGGCGCAGGAGACCCTGTCGGCCGCGGTATAGCCTCGGGTCGCCGCGCACGCAGAACGACCCGCCGAGGGCGGGCCGTTCCAGGGAGGAGAGATATGTCTGCTTCGTGGTTCGGAGGAGGTTTCGGCTTCGCCGCGTCCGGCGGCGCTCCGAACTCGAGTTAATGCTTCCGCGGCTGGCCCGCGCGCCACTGTGATGTTTGTCACGGTGCCCGGTGCCGTACCGTTCCGCCCCGATGAAGCGCGTGCGGCTGGACAGCCTCCTCTCCCGGCGCGGGGTGTATCCGTCCCGGGCCCGCGCGGCCGCCTCGGTCCTGGCCGGCGACGTGATGCTCCTTCCCGAGCGCCGGCGGGCGGAGAAGCCCGGCCAGCTCGTGCGCGAGGACGTCGAGCTCGAGGTGGCGGCGCCGCGCGCAGTTCGTCTCGCGCGGCGGGATCAAGCTGGCCAACGCCCTCGACGCGTTCGGAGTAGAAGTCCGCGGGCGCCAGGCCCTGGACGTCGGGGCGTCGACGGGCGGCTTCACCGATTGCCTGCTCCAGCGGGGAGCCGCGCACGTGGTGGCGCTCGACGTGGCCTACGGCGAGCTCGACTGGCGGCTGCGCTCGGACCCTCGGGTGACGGTGATCGAGCGGCGCAACGCCCGCTCGTTGCGGACGGAGGAGCTTCCCTACCGCCCCGAGCTGATCGTGCTCGACGTGTCGTTCATCTCGCTGGCCAAGGTGCTGCCGGCGGTGCTGGCGTGCGCGGCCGGAGCGTTCGATTGCCTGGCGCTGGTCAAACCGCAGTTCGAGGTCGGGCGCGAGGGCGTGGGCAAGGGTGGCGTGGTCCGGGATCCCGTGCTGCGGCGCGCGGCGCTGGTATCGGTCGGGGAGGCTGCGGGGGACCTCGGTGCGGCCGTGCTCGGCTACGCGAGCTCGGGGCTGCCGGGACCCAAGGGGAACCTGGAGTCGTTCGCGTGGCTCGCGGAGGGGTCGCGAGCGGGGGCGATCGCCGATCTCGAGCAGGCCGCGGCGCCGTGTGGAGCCGGCGTCGTGAATCCAGCCAAGACCGCAACCGTGCTGACCCACCGCCGGCCGGCCGAGACCGGCCCTGCCCTCGAGCTGCTGATGCGGACGGCACGCGAGGCCGGGACGGTGCTCAGGCTCGACGCCGGCGAGACGCGAAAGCACGAGCTGAAGCCCGCCCCCGGGCTCGAGCTCGACGCCGACGTCCACGCCGATGTCGACATCTGCTTTGCGCTCGGCGGCGACGGGACGGTCCTGACCGCGCTGCGCACCTACGCCGGCACCGGGCGTCCCCGTGTTCGGCGTCAACTACGGCGAGATCGGCTTTCTCGCCACCGTCGACCGGGAGGATGCCCAGGCGGGGCTGAGGATGGCGTTCGCGGGCGATTTCGAGGTGCTCTCGCTCCCCGCCATCGGGATCTCGGGAAGCGCCGGCGAGTGGCTCGCGATCAACGACGTCTCGATGCACCGCCAGCGGGGAGGCCGGGTGGCCGACCTCGAGTACGCCGTCGGCGGCGACGAGGTGGGGCGGGTCCGGTGCGACGGGCTGGCGATCGCCACTCCCGCCGGATCCACCGGCTACAACCTGGCCAACGGCGGCCCCGTGATGGCGTGGGGGGTCGAGGGATTCGTCGTCTCGTTCATCGCCCCGCACTCCCTGACCGCGCGGGCGCTCGTGGTCGCCCCGAGCGATGTGCTGGCGGTGCACAACCGCTCCCGCGAGGAGCCGGTGGACGTGACCGTCGACGGACGGCCGGTGTGCGTGCTCCCGCCGGGCGAGAAGATCGAGGCGCGCTTCGTCCAGCATCAGGGCGCGCTGGCCCAGGTGGCCGGCGCGACTTTCTACCAGCGGCTGCGGGCCAAATTCGGGCGGCTGGCGAGCGCACCGTAGCGCCGTCGCGCTGAGCGGCCTCGGGCGGGCAGGCGCGGGCGGGCGGGCGGGGTTCTTATCCGTCACCCCGGGGTGGTACACCCAGGCGATGCTCCACGAGCTGCGCGTCGAGAACCTGCTGCTGCTCGACCGGGCCGAGCTCAGGCTCGGGCCGGGTCTGAACGTACTCACCGGCGAGACGGGCGCGGGCAAGACGCTCCTCGCGCACGCGCTCGATCTGCTGCTCGGCGGCCGGGCGCGGAGCGGCATCGTGCGCGCCGGCGCCGCGGAGGCATTCGTCGAGGGCACGTTCTCGCTCCCCGCCGACATGCCGCGCCCCGAGCTCCTCCCCGACGACGCCGACGAGGTCGTGCTCGCGCGCCGCGTGTGGCCGGACGGGCGGACTCGGGCGTACGTGTGCGGGCGCTCGGCCACGGTGGCCGATCTGCGGGAGCTCGGCAGCCGGCTGCTCGCCTTCTACGGCCAGCACGAGCACCGCCGGCTGATGCTCTCGACCGCCCAGCTCGACATCCTCGACGCGCACTGCGGCCCGGAGCAGGCGGCGCGGCGGGAACAGCTGACGCGCTCGTACGAGCGCGTCCGTGAGCTCGAGGCGCGCATGGCTGAGCTGGCCCACCTCGCAGGCGCGCGGGAGCGCGAGCTCGACCTGGTGGCGTTCGAGCTCGAGGAGATCGAGTCGGTGGCGCCGAGCGAGGAGGAAGCGGACGCGCTGGCGGCCGAGCGCGACCGGCTGCGCCACGTGGAGACGCTGCGCGAGGCCGTCGCCGGCGGGGCCGAGGCGCTCAGCCCCGAGGACGACGGCGGCGTCTGCGCCCTGCTGGCCCAGGCGGCGCGGCCGCTCGAGGGCGCCGCGGTCATCGATCGCGAGTTGCAGCCGCTGGCGGCGCGGCTCGAGGCGCTCCTCTACGAGGCCCAGGACCTCGCCGGCGAGCTTCGGGCGCGGCTCAGCGATCTGGATCCGGCGCCCGGGCGGCTCGAGCAGGTCGAGGAGCGCCTGGCGCAGTTCGCGAGGCTGGAGCGAAAGCACGGTGGGACGGTCGCCGAGGTGCTGGCCCACGCCGAGCGCTGCCGGCGGCGCCGCGACGAGCTCGTGCACGCCGACGAGGCGCTCGAGACGGCGCAGGCCGAGCTGGCGCAGGCGCGCGCCGAGCTCGACGACCTCGCGAGCGCGGCGCGCGCGGCGCGCGAGCGGGCCGCGCCGGCGCTGGCCGAGGCGGTGCGCGAGCGGCTGGCCGAGCTGGCGATGCCCGACGCGCGACTTCGAGGTCGCGCTCGACGCCGCGGCCCGAGGGCTGCGGCCCGCGGGGGGCGGACTCGGTCGAGCTGCTGATCTCGCCCAACGCCGGCGTCCCGCCGGCGCCGCTGCGCGAGACCGCCTCGGGGGGCGAGCTCTCGCGGGTCATGCTCGCGCTGCTCAGCGTCGCCCACGGGGCCCGTCCGGGGCAGACGCCGGCGCAGGGGCCGGGGCCCGGGCCGGGGCCGATGCTCGTGTTCGACGAGATCGACGCCGGGATCGGCGGCCACACCGCCCGCGCCGTCGGCGAGCACCTGCGCGAGCTCGCGCGCGGGCGCCAGGTCCTGTGCATCACGCACCTGCCGCAGGTCGCCTCGCTGGCCGAGCGCCACTTCACGATCACCAAGGACGCGACGACGGTCCCGGCCACGACCCGCGTCACCGCGCTCACCGGCGAGGCGGTCGTGGCCGAGCTCGTGCGGATGCTCGGCGCCGGCGAAGGCGACCGCGCGGCGAGCCGCCACGCGCGCGAGCTCCTGAAAGCCGCATAGAGCGCTGGGATCGCGCCGCCAATCCGCGCGGTTCGATCCGAGCCCCGCGCTACCGTCAGAGCGTCAACTAGACTCGAGGTCGATCGGATGGCTCCAGGCGAGACGCGGTTCATCTTCATAACGGGCGGAGTCGTCTCCTCACTGGGCAAGGGGATCGCGGCGGCATCGATCGGGCGGTTGCTCGTCGCTCGCGGGTTCGACGTCCAGCTCCAGAAGTTCGATCCCTACATCAACGTCGACCCGGGGACGATGTCGCCCTACCAGCACGGCGAGGTGTTCGTCACCGAGGACGGCGCCGAGACCGACCTCGACCTCGGCCACTACGAGCGCTTCACGAGCGCCAACACCAGCCGCGCCTCGAACGTGACCGCGGGCGGGATCTACAACAGCGTGATCCGGCGCGAGCGCCGCGGCGACTATCTCGGCGCCACCGTGCAGGTGGTGCCGCACATCACCGACGAGATCAAGCACCGAATCAAGCTGATGGCAGAGTCGAGCGACGTCGACTTCGTGATCACCGAGATCGGCGGGACGGTGGGCGACATCGAGTCGCTGCCCTTCCTCGAGGCAATCCGTCAGTTCCCGGTCGACGTCGGCCGGCGCCGGTGCATGTTCATCCACCTGACGCTCGTCCCCTGGGTGGGCCATGCAGGGGAGCTCAAGACCAAGCCCACGCAGCACTCGGTCAACGAGCTGCGGCGCATCGGAATCGCGCCCGACATGGTGATCTGCCGCTCCGAGTCCGCCCTGTCGGCCGACATCCGGCGCAAGATCGCCTTGTTCGCGAGCCTCCCCGTCGAGGCGGTGGCCTCCGGGCACGACGTCCCCGACATCTACCAGGTGCCGCTCGTGTTCCACCGCGAGGGGGTGGACGACTTCATCCTCGGCGAGCACTTCGGGCTCGACGCGCCGGCGCCGGACCTGACCGCGTGGGAGGAATCACCCGCCGGGCGGCTGAGGCGACCGAGGAGGTGCGGATCGCGCTCGTGGGCAAGTACGTCCGGCTCGAGGATGCCTATCTGTCGGTCGCCGCGTCGCTCCGCCACGCCGGCGCGCACCACGGGTGCAAGGTCGAAATCGACTGGATCGACTCCGAGTCGGTGGGCGATCCCGCCGTCGCGGCCACGCTCGAGCAGGCGAGCGGGATCCTGATCCCGGGCGGGTTCGGGGGCCGCGGGATCGAGGGCAAGATCCGAGCCGCGCAGATCGCGCGCGAGCACGGGATCCCGTATCTGGGCATCTGCCTGGGGATGCAGATCGCCGTCTGCGAGTTCGCGCGCAACGCCGCCGGCATGGAGGGGGCCAACTCGACCGAGTTCGACCTCGAGACGCCGTTCCCCGTGATCGACCTGCTCCCCGAGCAGAAGGAGATCGCCGACATGGGGGGGACCATGCGCCTGGGTGCCGATCCCGTGAAGCTCCACGACGGGACGAGGATCCGCGAGCTGTACGCCGAGCCGGTCGTCTACGAGCGCCACCGCCACCGCTACGAGGTCAACAACCACCTGCGCAAGCGGCTCGAGGCGGCCGGCCTCGTGTTCTCGGGCACCTCACCCGACGAGCGCCTGGTCGAGGTGATCGAGCTTCCCGCCGAGCAGCACCCGTTCTTCGTCGCCTCGCAGTACCACCCGGAGTTCAAGTCGCGCCCCGAGCGGCCGGCGCCGCTGTTCCGCGAGTTCGTGGGTGCGGCGCGCGCCTACGCCGGCGCACGTGAGCAGCTCGAGCGCGCGGACGGCACGCGTGCCGTCGTGACGTGAGGCGAGCCGGCGAGGGCGAGCGCGCGCGGCTGCACGACACGTTCGCCGACGCTCTGCCGGATCGAGAGCCCCTCGGGGCGCGAGCGCGCCTGCGCCGATTGGGCAACAGGCGAGCTGCGGGGGATGGGGCTGGACGTCGAGGAGGACGGCGCCGGGCGTGCTGCGGGCTCGGACGCCGGCAATCTGCTGGCCCGGCTCGCCGGGAGCGGCCCGGAGAGCATCCTGCTGTGCGCCCATCTCGACACCGTCCCGCTCACGGCCCCGATCGAGCCTGTGGTCGTGGAGGGCGGGTGGGAGAACGCCGGCGAGGGGATCCTCGGCGCCGACAACAAGGCGGCGGTAGCCGTGATGCTCGAGCTGGTCCGGACGCTCGTCGCCCGGCCCGATCCGCCGGCGGTCGGCATCGAGCTCGTTCTCACGGTGTGCGAGGAGACTGCGCTGGCCGGCGCCAAGGAGTTCGACGTGGGGCGACTGCGCAGCAGCTTCGGGTACGTGTTCGACCACGCCTCGCCGATCGGGGAGATCGTGCTCGCCTCGCCCAGCCACTACCGGATCGTGGCCGACTTCCACGGCCGCGCCGCTCACGCCGGGCTACGCCCCGAAGCCGGCCGGAGCGCGATTCACGCGGCGGCCCACGGAATCGCTGCGATGGACCTGGGCCGGCTCGACCCGGAGACGACCGCCAACGTGGGCACGATCACCGGCGGCACCGCGGTCAACGTCGTACCCGAGCGCTGCCGCGTCACGGCTGAGACGCGCAGCCTCGACGACACCCGCGTCGAGGCGGTGGCCACTGAGATGGTCGACCACCTCCAGGACGCCGCCAACGCGGGCGAGTGCGACCTCGACGTGACCGTCGAGCACCTGTTCCAGGGCTACCGGACCCGGCCGCGAGCGCCGCACATCGCGCTGGCCGAGCGTGCGCTGAGCTCCTGCGGCTACGAGCCGCGGCACATCGTGACCGGTGGCGGCTCGGATGCCAACGCCTTTGAGGCCGGCGGCTTCACCTGCGCCAACCTGGCCAACGGCACCGAGCGCAACCACCAGCCTGACGAACGGGTGAGCATCGACGCGCTCGAGGGCATGTTCGAGGTGGCGTTCGCGCTCGTGGACGAGGCGGCTGCGCTGTGAGCTCCGAGTTCGAGCTGATCGGCGAGGAGACCAAGTGGGAGGGCAAGATCTTCCGCGCGGGCGTCGAGCGCTTCCGCCACGCCGACGGCAAGGAGGTGAGCCGGGACAAGGTGTGGCACGAAGGGGCGGTCGGGATCGTGCCCGTGGATGAGCAGCACGTGTGGCTGACGCGCCAGCCGCGGGAGGCGATCCGCGCGCCCGCCTCGCTCGAGATCCCGGCCGGGAAGCTCGACGTCGCCGGTGAGACCCCGCTCGAGACCGGCAAGCGCGAGCTCGCCGAGGAGATCGGCAAGCAGGCCGCGCAGTGGGAGGAGCTGACCGCCTATTACTCGAGCCCCGGCTTCACCGACGAGCGCGTGTGGCTGTACCTGGCGAGCGACCTGTCCGAGGCGCCCGAGCCCGGCGAGGCCGACGAGGACGAGCGGATCGAGATCGTGCCGTGGCCGCTCGACCGCCTCCAGGAGGCGATCGATCAGTGCGAGGACGCCAAGTCGCTGATCGGCCTGCTGTGGCTCGCCCGGCGGCTCGGCCGCTGAACGTCCGCGCTGGCTCGGTCGCTGAACGCGGGCGGAAGGAGGCGCCCCGGCGAGCGCGAATAGGCGGGCCATGTCTGCGACCGAGGCTGCCGGGACGACACCCAGGCTGATCGACCTCACGCTCGACTTCCTGGCCCACCTGGAGCTCGAGCGCGGCCTGTCGCGCAACACACTCGAGGCTTACCGCTCCGACCTGCAGCAGTACGGAGAGTTCCTCGACCGTCGTGGGCTCGACCCGCTGACGGTCGGCCCGGTCGAGCTGAACGCGTTCGTGTCCGAGCTCGCCGCCGGGGCGGGCGAGCGCAGGCCGGTGGCGCCGGCCACCCTCCAGCGCAAGATCGCCTGCCTGCGCTCCTTCTACCGCCATCTGCGCCGCGAGCAGGCGATCGACCACGACCCCGCGCGCGAGCTCCGCGGCCCTCGCGCCGGCGGGCGGCTCCCGAAGGTGCTGAGCCGCGACGAGGTGGGCCGCCTGCTGGCCCAGCCGAAGGGCCGCACGCCGGCGCCGCTGCGCGACCGCGCGCTGCTCGAGACGATGTACGCCTGCGGCCTGCGCGCCTCGGAGGCGGTGACCCTCGAGCTGTCCGAGGTCGACCTCGAGGACGGCATCGTCCGGGCGCGCGGGAAGGGCTCCAAGGAGCGGATCGTCCCGATCGGAGCCGCGGCTCGCGAATCGCTCGAGCGCTACCTGCGCGAGGGCCGGCCGCGCCTCGTCGGGCTGCGCGACGAGCCGCACATGTTCGTGAACCTGAGGGGCGGACCGCTGACCCGCCAGGGGCTGTACAAGATCGTCAAGCGCCACGCGCGGACCGCCGGTCTCGAGCACCGGATGAGCCCGCACACGCTCCGTCACACGTTCGCGACCCACCTGCTGGCCGGCGGGTGCGATCTACGCTCGCTGCAGGAGATGCTCGGCCACGCCGACATCGGCACGACCCAGATCTACACGCATCTGGCACCCGAGCGGCTGCGCGACGTGTACTTCGAGTCGCACCCCCGGGCGCAGATCCGCCGACCCTAGGCTCCGTGCCAGAATCGCGCGGTGGCTCCTCGGCTGCGAAGGCGGGCCTTCGTCGTCGTGCTCGACGCGTGCGGCGTCGGCGCCCTGCCGGACGCCGCCGACTACGGCGACGCCGGCGCGAACACGCTCGGGCACCTGGCGCAGGCCGCCGGCGGTCTCGACGCTGCCGACGCTGGGAGCGCTCGGTCTCGGTTCGATAGCGACGCTGGAGGGCGTCGCCACCGGCTGATTCCCCGGCCCTCCATGGCCGGCTGCACGCCCTCGGCTACGGCAAGGACTCGACGGCCGGCCATTGGGAGCTGATGGGCGTCGTCCTGTCGCAGCCGCTGCCGCGCTATCCGGACGGCTTCCCGCGCGAGGTGCTCTCGACGGGTCACCGCCGCCAGCGGGCGCGAGGTCCTGTGCAACGCACCCTGTAACGGGATCGAGGCGATCGAGCGCTTCGGCGCCGCCCACCTCGAGACCGGTGGGCTGATCGTCTACACGAGCCAGGACTCGGTGCTCCAGATCGCCGCCCACGTCGATCTGGTCAGCCCGGCCGAGCTCTACGGCGTGTGCGCGGAGGTCCGGCGCCGGCTGGTTGGCGAGCACGCGGTCGGACGGGTGATCGCGCGGCCGTTCACCGGCGCGCCGGGCGCCTTCACCCGTACCGACGGGCGGCGTGACTTCTCGCTCGCGCCCCCGTCGCGCAGCTACCTGGAGGAGCTCGGGGCGGCCGGGATCGAGGTGCACACGGTGGGCAAGGTCGGCCAGCTGTTCGCCGGGGTCGGGGTCGACGTGCAGCACCCGGGGGCGACCAACGCCCGAGCGCTGGCGCAGACGACCGAGCTGATGGGCTCGCTCGAGCGCGGGCTCGTGTTCACGAACCTGGTCGAGACCGATCAGGTCTACGGCCACCGCCACGACGTCGCCGGCTTCCATCGGCGCCCTGCGCGAGATCGACGCCACCGTGGCGGGGTGGCTGCCCCGGCTGGGCGAGCGCGACCTGCTGGTGCTGACGGCCGACCACGGCTGCGACCCGACCTCGCCGCGCACCGACCACACGCGGGAGCACGTGCCGCTGCTGGCGTGCTTCGCCGGCCACGGCTCGCGCCGCCACGACGGTCCCCTGTCGGACGTGGGCGCTAGCGTTCTCGCCTGGCTCGCAGACGGCGAGGCGCCCTCGCTGCCGGGCCGGTCGTTCATCTAGCGCTGCTGCCCCGCATGCCCGAGCTTCCCGAGGTCGAGACGATCCGCCGCCAGCTGGCCCCCTCCGTGGAGGGGCGGACGATCGTCGCCGCCTCGATCCTCGATGCCCGGTGGACCCGCCCGGCTGCGCCCGGCCCGGTGCGAGGAGGCTCTTCGGGGCACTTCGATCGAGGCGCTGGGGCGCCGCGGCAAGTACCTGGTGTGGTCGCTGTCGGGCGACCGGCACCTGCTCATGCACCTGCGGATGACCGGGACGCTGCTGCTCGACCCGGCTGCCGACCCCCCGCACACGCGCGTCCGCGTCGAGCTCGACGACGGCCACCGGCTCGTGTACGTCGATCCGCGGCGGTTCGGCACCGGTCATCTGGTGGTGGGCGCCGCGGCGCGCGAGGCCTATCTGGATGAGCGCATCGGGGTCGAGCCGCTGACTGCGGCGTTCACCCCCGAGCACCTGCGGGCGCTCGCCCGGGGACGGGTCGCGCCGGTCAAGGCGTTCGTGCTCGACCAGCGGCGGATCGCCGGCGTGGGCAACATCTACGCCGACGAGGCGCTGTTCCGCGCCGGCGTCCATCCGCTGCGCCCAGCCGGGCGGCTGACCCGCGGTGACTGGGTTCGGGTGCACGCCGGGATCGAGGAGGCCTTGCGCGCCGGGATCGACGCCAAGGGCGCGTCGATCGACGACTATCGCCACATCGACGGCGCGCGCGGCTCCTTCCAGGACCAGTTCCTGGTCCACCTGCGGGCGGGCCGGCCGTGCCCGCGCTGCGGACGGGAGATCCGCAAGATCGTCGTCGGCGGGCGCGGGACGTACGTGTGCGAGCGGTGCCAGCCGCGGCCCGCGGTCCCGGTCCCGCGCAGGGCCGGGCACCGCCCTGCTAGCCGCGCCCTCGCGCGCGGCGCGAAGCTAGGCCGCGAGCTGCTTCAGGCGGCCGTCGCGGTCGGCCGCGCGCAGCTCCTCGAAGCCCCCGAGCGGCTGCCCGTCGATCACGATCTGCGGGAAGGTGATCATCCCGGTCAGGCGCGCGAGCTCGTCCCGGCTGTCCGGGTCGCGTGCCAGATTGATCTCTTCGTAGGCGATGCCCGCGCCGGGCCAGCAGCGTCTTCGCGCCTACGCAGAAGGGACAAGCCTCGGTGGTGTACAGCTTCACGACTGCCATAGCTTCACTTAGTATAGCATGCCCGGAACACTGAAGACCGAGGCGATCGTGCTGCGCTCGATCCGCTACGGCGAGGCCGATCGGATCGTCCACGTGTACACGCCGCACCACGGCCGGGTGAACGCCATCGCCAAGGGTGCCCGGCGCGCCCGCAGCCGCTTCGGGGCCCGGCTCGAGCCGTTCTTCCGCATCCGCATCGTGCTCCACATCGGCCGCGGCGAGCTCCACACGGTGACCGGCGTGGACACGGTGGCCGCTCACCCTGCCCTGCGCGAGCACGCGGCCACGCTCGACGCCGCCGCCCGGGCCTGCGACGCGGTGGCGCGGCTGTTCGAGACGCCCGAGCCCCACCCCGAGGTGTTTCGCCTGCTCGGGAACGAGCTGGCGCTGCTCAACGCCAACGCCGGGCATGCGCATCCGGGCAACGGCCTCGCCTTCCGCCTGAAGCTGCTGCTCGCGGCGGGCATCCTCCCGCAGCTCGGCTCGTGCGCGGCCTGCGGCGAGGCCGAGCACCTGCGCGGCTTCTCGGCCGCCGCCGGCGGCGTCGTCTGCAGCTCGTGCGAGGCGGCGTCGTTCCCGCTCGGCGAGGAGTCCTACGCGTTCCTCGTGGGCGCGGTGGGGAGACCGCTGGCCGAGGCGCCCGACGCGTCCGTGCTGGCCCTGCGCCAGGCCGAACGGGCGATCACCGAGACGGCCGAGCACCACGCGCACGTGCGCCTGCGCCCGCTCCTGCGGAGTGTGACGTCTTTGCCACCGGCCGCGCCCTGAGACGGCGTGCGCTGTCAGAATCGGGGGGTGGGCGAGGATCTCCTGCTGGCCGGCTACGAGCATCCCGGCGGGCCGGTCGCCGCGGGGTTCGCGGCGCGGACGCGCGAGCGCGAGGCGCTGTCGCTCTCGCCGCTGGCGACGCGGTCCTATCCGGCCGAGCGGGCCCGCGATGAGCCCGAGTGCGGTCTGCGCACCCCGTTTCAGCGCGACCGCGACCGGATCGTCCACTGCAAGGCGTTCCGGCGGCTCAAGCACAAGACCCAGGTGTTCGTGGCGCCGAGCGGCGACCACTACCGCACCCGGCTGACGCACACGCTCGAGGTGACGCAGGTCTCGCGCACGGTGGCGCGGGCGCTGTCCTTGAACGAGGACCTCGTGGAGGCGATCGGCCTCGGCCACGATCTCGGCCATCCGCCGTTCGGCCACATCGGCGAGGCCGCGCTCGACCGCTGCCTGTCCGAGCGCTTCGGCGAGTCGTTCAAGCATCACGAGCACTCGCTGCGCGTGGTCGACGTGCTCGAGCGCGAGGGGCGCGGCCTGAATCTGACCGCACCGGTCCGAGACGGGATCGTCAGCCACTCGGGCCGCGCCAAGGAACCCGCCACGCTCGAGGGCAAGATCGTCCGGCTCGTGGACCGGGTCGCCTACATCAACCACGACATCGACGACTCGGTGCGAGCGGGTGTGATCGCCGCTCGTGATCTGCCGGGGAGCGCGATCGAGACCCTCGGGGACACCGGTCCGCGCCGGATCGACGCGCTCGTGCACGACCTCGTCGAGCACTCGGAGGCGGCGGGCGACGTGGTCCAGGGCGAGGTCGCGGGGGCGGCCATGACCGAGCTCCGGGACTTCATGTTCGAGCGGGTGTACCTGGGACCCGAGGCGACGCGCGAGCATGCGAAGATCGACCTCGTCGTGCGCACCCTGTTCGAGCACTACTGCGCCCATCCGGAGGAGATCCCCAACTCGATTCCCCGGGACGGCCTTGTCGCGCAGAGTGACCGACTACCTGGCCGGCATGACCGACCGGTTCTGCATCCGGCGCTTCGAGGAGCTGACCGTGCCGGTGGCGTTCGCGCCGTGACGCGCTACACCCCGGACTCCCGCGACCGCGTGCGCGACGCGGTCGACATGGTGGCGCTCGTCGGCGCGCGCACCGAGCTCCGACGGGCCGGAGTCAACAGCTACTTCGGGATCTGCCCGTTCCACGACGAGCGCACCGGCTCCTTCCACGTCAGCCCGGACGACAAGCTCTATCACTGCTTCGGCTGCCAGGCCTCGGGCGATGCGTTCAACTTCGTGATGGAGACCGAGGGGCTCGACTTCACGAGCGCCCTGGAGGCGCTGGCCGATCGCTTCGGGGTGCAGCTGGAGACGGTGGACGAGGACCCGGGGGCGGCGGCGCGCCGGCAGCGCCGCGAACGCTGGTACTCGCTGCTGGGGCGGGCCGCGGTCTACTACAGCCGCTACCTCTGGGAGGCGCGCGAGGCCGCGCCGGCGCGCGAATACCTGCTCGGCCGCGGGCTGCGAGAGGAGGTCCTGCGCGAGTTCCGCGTCGGCTACGCCCCGAGCGCCTGGGACCGCATCCTGACCGCGTCCCGGCGGGCCGGCTTCAGCGACGAGGAGCTGCTCGCCGTGGGCCTGGTTCAGCGCTCGAAGTCGCGTCCCGGCCAGGTCTACGACCGCTTCCGCGAGCGGATCATGTTCCCCTCGGCCGACGCCCGCGGGCGCGTGCTCGGCTTCGGCGCACGGGCGATGCGCGAGAACCAGAACCCGAAGTACCTGAACACCTCCGACGGCGAGCTCTACCACAAGCGCCAGCAGCTGTTCGGCATCGACCTGGCGCGCGGCGCCGCCTCGCGCGCCGGCCGGATGATCCTCGTCGAGGGCTACACCGACGTGCTCGCGCTCCACCAGGCCGGGCTACGGAACGCGGTCGGGATCATGGGCACGGCGCTGACCGAGGAGCAGGTGGAGGAGCTCGAGCGGGTGGCGCGCGTGCTCGAGCTGTGCCTCGACGCCGATCGCGCCGGCCAGGACGCGATGCTCCGCGCGGCCCGGCTGGCCGCGGGCCGAAACCTCGAGCTGCGGGTGGTGGCGCTCCCCGACGGGACCGATCCGGCCGAGCTGATCGAACGCCAGGGGGCGGATGCGTTGCGCGCGCGGGTCGAGGCGTCGGTGCCGTTCGTGGCCTTCCACGTCGAGCGGATCCTCGACCGGGCCGACACCCGCTCCGGAGAAGGCCGGGCGCGCGCATTCGCGGAGCTCCAGCCTGTACTGAAGGACCTACCACGGGACGAGCTCGGCCAGGAGCTGCTCAGGCGCGTGGCGAGCCGGCTCGAGCTGACCGAGGCGCGGGTCGGCGCGCTACTCGCCGCGGCCGCCACCGGGGCACCGGCGGCGGCCGAGTTCCGCGGGCCGAATGGTGGCGGCCAGGTGCCGATCCGCGTGATCGACCAGAGCGCGCGGTCCGAGCGGACGTTCCTCGCCCTGTGCATCGCCATGCCCGAGCCGGGCGCGGCCACGCTGGCGCGAATCAACCCCGACGAGCTGCTCACCAGCGAGGTCCTGCGCCGGGCAGCGCGGCACCTGGCGCCACGGACCGCGACGCCCCTCGCCTCGCTGCCGCCGGACGACGAGGAGCTGGCACGGGTCGTGGCCGACCTCGTCGCCCGCGCGGGCCGTGCCGGCAGCGTCAGCCCCGAGCGGTTGGAGCACGCGCTGCTCGTGCTCGAACGCGCGCGGCTCGACCGGGCGATCCGCCGCGCCCGTGCTGCCGGCGGGGCCGAGAGCGGAGGCGCGGGGGTGATCGGCGCGCTGGCCCAGGAGCGCGAGCAGGTGCTCGAGGCGATTCACCGCGTGGTGACGCAGCTCGAGCGGGCGGTGTGAGGTTCGTCGTTGATCTGGCGAGCGGCGGGGTGAGCCGGTGCCCGTCGCGGGGGAGGCGCTTGGGAGAAAACTCTGACTATGTGCGACTTTTATCCCAAGCGCTCGCTCAACCGGGCAGCCGCCCGGCCGATAGATACAGTGTCCGGTATCGATGTCCCCTACTAACATCGATGCGTCCGATGCGCCCAGATCTGGGGTAGCTCAATCGGCAGAGCAAACGGCTGTTAACCGTTAGGTTGTGGGTTCGAGTCCCACCCCCAGAGCTCGCAGGTAGAGTCGATCTATGAAGCTCTACGTCTGTTATGGCACCTGGAAGCCCGCCCCGCGGCCGGGCGGCCATCCCTGCGGCACGGCGTATCACGCGCTCGTCGACGCCGGCCACCAGCCTGAGGTCATCAAGGCGTACGGCCTCGGGATGCTGCCCGGGCTCTTCAACCTGACCCCGGGGCGGCGGGAGGTCAAGCGGCTCACGGGCAACTACTGGGTGCCGGTACTGGTCACCGATGACGACGCCGTGATCCAGGGCTCGGGTGAGATCGCCGAGTGGGCGCACGCGAACCCGCCGGTGGGCGCCCCCGGAGGATGAGCCGCCGCGCGCCGCGTCCCGATCACGGTGGCCGAGCTCGAGCACTGGGTCGAGTCCGGCGCCACCTGGCGCGCCGTGGAGATCGCCGACCACCACGCGGTCGTCGAGCTTCGCACCTGCTACGGCGAGCCCGTCGATCTCCGGGAGGGGGTCGCCGCAGATCTCATCGAGTACCTACGGGAGCGGCGCGAGGGCTGACCGCCAGCCGCTCGACGAGCTCCGCCGCCCGCGCCGCCCCGTCGTGCGCGGCCGCCCACTCGGCCAGCTCTCTTGCCCGGACGGCCAGCGACTCCGAGGCGAGCGCGTGGCGCACGGCCATCCGCAGCGTTCGGGGGCCGAGCATCCGCCACGGGAGGCGCACGCCGCCACCGGCCCAGTCGACCCGGGCCGCGTTCTCCGCCATGTCGCCCGTGTGCGGCACGGCCAGGACCCGGGCTCCTGAGGCCAGCGCCCGGACCAGCGTGCCGTGGCCGGCATGGCAGATGACGAGCGCGCACTGCGGCATCGTCTTCGCGTAGGAGATCCACTCGACCAGCCGCGCGTTCGCCGCCACCGGCGCCGGCCCCGGCAAGGGCCGGCGGTTCCACGTGGCCAGCAGGCGGATCGGCTCCCCGGCCAGCCCTTCCAGGGCGGCTCGCAGCAAACGGTGCGACGGGTCCTGGGCGGTCGAGGGCGCCACGAGGACGAGCGGCGCATCCCCGGGCGGCGGGTCGACGGCCGGGTACGGCGGCTCCCACATCAACGGTCCGACGACGTGGGTCCCGGTCGGCCAGCGACGCGGGTACTCGAGCTGGGGGAACGTCCCGACCATGCAGAGCCTCTGGCTGAGCCCGCCATGGAAGCGCGTCACCGGCGGAAGGCCGAGCGCCGCCCGGGTCGCGTTGAGCTCCACGCGGCCCTGCCGCAGCCCGTCCTCCATCCGCCGCTGGAGCCCCGTCCACAGGCGGCGGCCAACCTCGGTCCGGGGCAGCCGCGCCCCGAACGCGTATGGCGGCAACCCGGCGTCGACGACCGGATACACGTGTGGGATCAGCGTCGCCACCGGTCGCCCCTCGAGCTCGCCGGCCAGCGCGGGCGCGAGCGTCAGGATGTCGTGCACGAGCACGTCGGGCGTGAACTCGGCGAGCGTGGCCCTCGTCTCGTGCGCGGAGACGATCGTCGCCTCGTGCTGGGTCAGCGGCGCCTGCCCGGGTGCGAACACCGGGTACTCGGGCGCCGGAACGAACTGGATGCCCGCCGCCTCGACGTGCTCGCGCCAGCGCGTCCAGGTCTCGAGCGCCACCTCGTGCCCGCGCTCGACCAGCCGCGACCCGAGCGCGAGCATCGGGAACGCATGACCGGGCTCGCCGAAGGCGCCGAGGAATACGCGAAGCCGCTCACTCAACGCTGATGCTCCTGCAAGTCTCCTAACACGACCAGGGGATCGCTTGTCCGGCTCGACGCCGGCGGATACAGTGGCGCCGCCTGGGCCGCCCCAGGCGGGGAACCCTATGCGAACCAGGCGCCGAACGAGCATCGAGGCCCTCCGTGCGGCGATCGACTGCCTGCCGACGCGGACCAAGCGCGCGATGCTCCAGGGCATCGACACCAACCCGATCATCGTCGGCGCCTATAGCACCCGGGACGGGATCTGCCCGATGCTCGCGGCCCACCGGGCCGGCGGCCGGACCGACCTGATCGCTTTCGCGCGGGCCTGGGATCGTCTCGCGCTGACCCCAGGGCGCAGGCGCCGGCGCCCGCGGCCCCGCCGCGCCACCGAGCGCGAGCTGCTGATCCTGCGCAGCCACCTGGAGGCCAGCCTGCTGGAGGAAGATGCGCCTCTGGCGCTCGCGATCGCCGACCATCGCGCGCTCGTGGCCGCGCGGCCGGCCCTGGCGCCGCGCACCCGGCCGGGCGATCCGGATCGCTCTCGGGAGCTCCGTCCGAAGCCCGGCTGGGCCTGGACGCGCCTGTTCCGCCGCTACGACGACTACGAGCAGACGCTCGGGCGCCTCGCCCAGGAGGAGCGCGGGAGCCGCCGCGCGCCGGAGACCGCGCGGCGCTGAGAGACATACTGGCGGCGTGAGCGACGCCGCCCCGCAGACGAACGGCGACGCGCGGGGTGCCGGCGGGCGAGCGTCGATCGGGCCCCGTCGAGCTGCTCTGGGACCTGGTGTTCGTGTTCGCGATCACCCAGGTGACGACGCTGCTCTCGAGCGAGCTCACCTGGGCCGGGTTCGGCCGCTCGATGCTCGTGCTGGCGCTCGTATGGTGGGCCTGGTCGGCGTTCGTGTGGGCCGCAAATGCCTCCGAGCCGGACTCTTGGGCGCTCCGCGTGACGCTGCTCCTCGCCACCGTGTTCATCTTCATCGCCGGCCTTGCCCTGCCTCGCGCCTTCCACGGGGCGGGGACGCTGTTCGCGGTCTCCTACGCCACCGTCCGCTTCCTGCACCTCGGCCTGTACGCCGACGCCTCGCGCCGGGGCAACGCGTCGTGGTCTTCGATCGCCGGCTTCGCGATCACGGTGGCGATCGGGATGGCGCTTCTGATCGGCGGGTCGATCGCAACCGGCACCGCACGCATCGTCCTCTGGGCCGTCGCGGTGGCGATCGACTACGCGGGCCCCGCCTGGCTCACCCGCGAGCGCCTGCGCGGGCTGCAGGAGGTGGCGGTGGCGCACTTCGCCGAGCGCTACAGCCTGTTCGTGATCATCTGCCTGGGCGAGTCGATCGTGGCCATCGGCGTGAGCGCGCGGGGGCACGCGCTCGACGCCGCCCTGATCTCCGCCGTGGCGCTCGGCCTGCTCATCACCGTGGGCATGTGGTGGACGTACTTCGACCGCTTCGCCGGCGCCGCCGAGGAGCGGCTTCGCAACCACCACGACCCAGTGCTGGCCGCGGCCGACGGCTACAGCTACCTGCACCTGCTGATCGTCGCGGGGATCATCACGTTCGCGGTCGGGGTCAAGTTCATGGCCCGGGGCGACGTGAGCGCGTCGCTCGCGGCACCTGAGCGTCTCGCTCTGTGCGGGGGAGTCGTCCTCTATCTGCTCGGGAACGCCGCCTTCCGTCTGCGCATGACCGGCAGTGCGGCCGATCACAAGCTGATCTTCTGCGCCGCGCTGCTGTTCGTGTACTTCGTCGGCGGCACGTGGCCGGCGTGGTCGATCGCCGCTGCCGCGACCGTGCTGCTGGCCATGCTGTGCGCCGCGGAGTCCTTCGCTACCGAGGAGTAACCCGCGGTTACGCAAGTCGTCGGGCGGGAAGGCTCCTCGCGAGAATGCTGGACTCGGCGCGAAAGCTGGCCGGACATCTGCCCGCGGTGCTCGACGGCGCGGCCGCGATCACCACGAATTGGGTCTCTGAGGTGGCGGGCTTGCGCCACGGCCTCGCCGAGGGCAGCATCGACGAGTGGGACCCCAGGTACATCCGGCGCGCCATGTCGGTGATGGGCCCGCTGTTCCGCTACTACTTCCGCGGCGAGGTGCGCGGCCTCGAGAGGATCCCGAAGGAGGGCCCGGTCCTGATCGTGGGCAACCACTCGGGCGGGCTGATGATCGCCGACACGATGGTGTTCACGATGGCGTTCTACGACTACTTCGGAGTCGACCGGCGCTTCCACCAGCTGGCGCACGACCTCGCCGTGAAGTGGCCGGGCGCCGGCATCCGCCCGTTCGGCACGGTCAACGCCTCGCACGAGAACGCAAAGAAGGCGTTCGAGAAGGGTGCGGCCGTGCTCGTCTATCCGGGCGGCGACTACGAGACCTTCCGCCCGTCCTGGCACTCGGATCAGATCGAGTTCGGGGGCCGGCAGGGCTTCATCAAGCTCGCGCTCGAAGCCGAGCGTCCCGATCGTGCCGCTGGTGTCGATCGGCGGTCAGGAGTCGGGCCTCTTCGTGACGCGCGGGGAGCGCCTCGCCCGTGCCCTCCAGCTGGACAAGCGGGCGCGCCTGAAGGTGCTGCCGGTCTCGATCGGGCCGCCTTTCGGCATAAACATCCTCGACGCACCGATGCGGCTCCCCCTCCCGGCCAAGATCACCGTCGAGGTACTCGACCCGATCGACCTGAACGAGCGGTTCGGGCCCGAGCCCGACCCGGACGAGGTCTACGAGGAACTGACGAGCGACATGCAGGACGCGCTGACCTCGCTGTCGGAGGAGCGCACCCTGCCCGTCGTCGGCTGATCCATGAAGAGCCTGGAGCTGACGGGGTATAGCCGGCCCGGGTTCGAGGAGGTCCTCACCGCCGACGCGCTCGAGTTCGTGGCCGCGCTCCAGCGCGAGTTCGGTTCACGCCGCAGCGAGCTGCTCAAAGCGCGCGAGGAGCGGCGCGAGCGCATCCGGGAGGGCGAGAAGCTCGACTTCCTATCCGACACCGAGAAGGTCCGCAGCGGGCGGTGGAAGGTCAAGCCCGTCCCCGACGACCTCCAGCAGCGCTGGGTCGAGATCACCGGTCCCACCGACCGCAAGATGACGATCAACGCGCTCAATTCGGGCGCGGACGGGTTCATGGCCGACTTCGAGGACGCCAACGCCCCCACCTGGCGCAACATGGTCTGGGGCCACATCAACCTGCGCGACGCGATCGACGGCACGATCACCTACGCCGGCTCCGACGGCCGCCGCTACCACCTCGAGGAGAACCCGGCCACGCTGCTCGTGCGCCCGCGCGGCTGGCACCTGCCCGAGCGCCACCTGCTGGTGGATGAGGAGCCGGTGTCGGGCTCGCTGTTCGACTTCGGGCTGTACGTGTTCCACTGCGCCCGCCGGCTCATCGACAAGGGCAGCGGGCCGTACTTCTATCTGCCCAAGATGGAGTCCCATCTGGAGGCACGCCTGTGGAACGACGTGTTCAACTTCGCCCAGGACGCGCTCGCGGTCGAGCGCGGGACGATCAAGGCGACGGTCCTGATCGAGACGCTGCCCGCCGCGTTCGAGATGGACGAGATCCTCTACGAGCTGCGCGACCACTCCGCCGGGCTGAACGCCGGCCGCTGGGACTACATCTTCTCGGCCATCAAGTGCTTCCCCGAGGACCCGGACATGATCCTCCCCGACCGCGGGGACGTGACCATGACGGTCCCGTTCATGAGCGCCTACACCGAGCTGCTCGCCGCGACCTGCCACAAGCGCGGCGCGCACGCGATGGGCGGCATGGCGGCGCTCATCCCGAGCCGAAAGGGCAACGAGGAGGCCAACGAGAAGGCTCTTCAGGGCGTGCGCGAGGACAAGGAGCGCGAGCTCGGCCAGGGCTATGACGGGACATGGGTGGCGCACCCGGACCTCGTGCCGGTCGCGCGCGAGGTGTTCGAGCAGGGGCTCGAAGGCGAGGCGAACCAGCTGGAGAAGAAGCGCGACGACGTCGAGGTCACGGCCAAGGATCTGCTCAACCTCGTCGCCACTCCCGGGAGCATCACCGAGCAGGGGCTGCGCACCGACGTGAGCGTCGGCTTCCAGTACGTGTCCTTCTGGCTCGGCGGCCGCGGCGCGGCGGCGATCAACTCGATGATGGAGGACGCGGCCACGGCCGAGATCTCGCGCACCCAGATCTGGCAGTGGGTGCACCACGGCGCGAAGCTCTCAGACGGCCGCGTCGTCACGCGTGAGCTGGTCCGCGAGATCCTCGACGAGGAGACGGCCAAGATCCGCGAGAGCGTGGGGGAGGAGACCTGGTGCGCCGGGCGCCCGGCCGAGACGCGCGAGATCTTCGAGCGGGTGGCGCTCGACCGCAACCTGATCCAGTTCCTCACGCTCCCCGCGTACGAATATCTGGATTAGCCCGGCTGAGCCGGCCAGGCGAGCCGGACGCGGGTCGGCTCAGCGGGCCCGATCCGGAGCCGGCGCCCAGCCTAGGGCACCATGAACGACAGCGCTCCCGACTGAAGCAGCGCCAGCACGGCCATCAGCAGCACGAACGCGAGGCTCCACCCGATCACCTTGCGGAAGATGTCACCCTCCTTGCCGGCGAGCCCGACCGCGGCGGCGCCGATGGCCAGGTTCTGGGGGGAGACCATCTTGGCCAGCACGCCGCCCGAGCTGTTCGCCCCCGCGAGCAGGACCGGCGAGAGCGAGGCCTTGTGCGCGGCGGCCACCTGGAGGGCGCCGAACAGCGAGTTGGTCGAGGTGTCCGAGCCGGTCACCGCGGTGCCGAACCATCCGACCAGCGGCGAGAGGAAGGCGAAGAACCCGCCCGCGCCTGCGGCCCAGGTCCCGAGCGTGATCGTCTGTCCTGAGAGGTTCATCACGTACGCCACGGCCAGCACCGCGGCCACGGTCACGATCGCCCACTTGATCTCGTTCAGCGTGCTCAGGTAGGTCTTGACCGCGAGCGCGGGGCGGACGCGCAGGACGAGCGCCGTGAGCACGCCGGAGACGAACAGCCAGGTACCCGCGGCGGTCAGCCAGTTGAGCTTGAACGTCTCGCTCGTCGGGGCCTTGCCCTTGGCGTTCAGCACATGCAGCCCCGGCCACAGGAACTCGCTCGTCGCCTTGTCGAGGTCCTTGGTGATCACGCGTGATGCTCGTGATCCCGAGCACCACGATGATGATCAGGTAGGGCATGAAGGCCATGATCACGTCGCTGCGGCGCAACGGATCACCCCGGTCGGCACGCATGCGGCGCTCGAGCGCGGGGTCGGCGGCGGCTCCGCCGGCGATCGCGGGCCGCGCCCCCACGGTGGCGGCCGCGGCCTCCGGCGCGCGCGGCGACCACACGCGCAGTAGCAGCACGACCGCGCCCGCGGAGCCGAGCGAGGCGATGATGTCGGTGAGCTGGGTCGAGACGTAGTTCGAGACGGCGAACTGGAGGATCGCGAACACCAGCCCGGCGGTCAGCGCCGCCGGCCACGCCTCGCGCAGCGCACGGCGGCCGTCGACCATGAAGATCAGCACGAACGGCACGAGCAGGGCCAGGAACGGGGTCTGGCGGCCCACCATCTGGCTGAGGTGATGGACCGGCAATCCAGTCACCTGGGCGAGCGTGGTGATCGGGATCGCGATCGCGCCGAACGCGACCGGCGCGGTGTCGGCCACGAGGGCCACCGCGGCCGCCCGGACCGGGCTGAGTCCGAGGCCGACGAGCATGATCCCGCAGATCGCCGGCGGGGTTCCGAATCCGGCCAGCGCCTCGAGCAGGGCGCCGAAGCAGAAGGCGATCATCACGACCTGGACCCGCGAATCGGCCGAGAGGCCGCTGAAGGCGCGCTTGAGCACGGCGAAGTGCCCCGTGACCTCGGTCATGTTGAAGATCCACAGCGCGTTGACGACGATCCACATGATCGGCCACAGCCCGAACGCCGCGCCCTCGGCGGCGGAGTCGAAGGCCTGGCCGGCGGGCATCGAGTAGACGGCGAGTGCGACGACGATGGCCACGACGAGCGTGATCAGTGAGGCCAGCCACGCCTTCATCCGGACCGCGCCGAGCAGGATGAACAGCGTCAGCAGCGGCAGTACCGCGAAGATCGAGGTCAATCCCAGCGAGTGGGAGACCGGGTCGAGAACCTGCTTATACATGGTCGTACCTCCCTCTGGAGGGGCGTCCTACCCGGCTCCCGAACGACCCAAGCCGAGCGCCAGCACCTGGGCGCTGTGCAGCGCGCGCCGGCCGGTCCCGGCAGCGATCTGGGAGCGGCACGAGAATCCATCGGCGACCACGAGCTGCTCCTCGGAGGCGTCGCGGACCGCGGGCAGGAGGACGCGCTCTCCGGCGCGCATCGAGACCTCGTACTGCTCGCCGCCCACATAGCCGAACGAGCCGGCGAGCCCGCAGCAGCCGGAGTTCAGCACCTCCACGTCGACTCCGGCCCCTGCCAGCAGGTCCCGCTCGCCGGTGATTCCCATCAGCGCCTCCTGGTGGCAATGGCCGTGGAGCAGCGCGCGCCGTCCCACGCGCGGCGGCTTCCAGTCGCGCCCGGCGAGGAGCTCGTCGAGCAGTACCGTCTGCGCGCGCAGCCGCTCCGCGCGCTCGTCGTCAGGCATCAGCTTGTGCATCTCGTCGCGGAGCACCGACGCGCAGCTCGGCTCGAGCACGAGCACGGGCACCCCGGCGGCGATCGGCTCAGCCATCGCCCCCACCAGCCGGTGCAGGGCGCGCCGGGCGGCACCGAGCATGCCGAAGTCGTACAGCGGCCGCCCGCAGCAGAGCCCGGGCGGCGGCAGCTCCACCGCGAACCCGGCCGCGTCGAGCACTTCGACTGCCGCCTTGCCGACGTCGGGCTCGAACAGGTTGGTGAACGTGTCCGGCCACAGCACCACGCGCGGCCCACCCGCGGCCGGCGGCCGGCGCTGCGCCTCGAACCAGGCCCGGAAGGTCTCCTCGGCGAACCGCGGGGCGGCACGCTCGGGCGCCAGGCCCACGAGCCGCTTGCCCGCGGGCGCCAGACGGGAGGAGTGACTGACCGCGTTGGCGAGCCGCGGGGCACGGGCCGCGAGGCGTCCCCACCACGGCAGCCCACCCATGAGGTAGTGGTGCACGGGCCGGCGCCGGCGCGCGTAGTAGTGCGAGAGGAACTCCGCCTTGTAGGTCGGCATGTCCACCTGCACCGGGCAGTCGCCGGTGCAGCCCTTGCACGAGAGGCACAGCTCGAGCGAGTCCTTGACCGCCTCTTCGCGCCAGCCCTGGGTGAGCGGATCGCCCTGGAGCATCTCCAGCAGCAGGCGGGCGCGCCCGCGCGTCGAATGGCGCTCCTCGCGCGTGACCTGGAAGCTCGGGCACATCGTGAGGCTGCCGAGGTTGCGGCACTTGGCCATGCCGAAGCAGCGTTCGACGGCCCGCGCGAACGAGCCCTCGTCCTCCGGATAGGCGAAGTGGGTCTTCAGCTGGGGCGGGCGGTAGTCGGGGCCGAGGCGGAGCCCCTCGTCGAGCTTGACATCGCCGATCAGCCGGTTGGGGTTCATCTTCCCGGCGGGGTCCCAGGTCCGCTTGAACTCGTGGAAGGCGCCCATCAGCTCGGGGCCGAACATCTTGGGCAGGAGCTCCGCGCGCCCGTGGCCCTCCCCGTACTCGCCGGCCAGCGAGCCGCCATAGGAGACCACCAGGTCCGCGGCCTTCTCCATGAACGAGCGGAAGGTGCGCATTCCGGCGGACGTCCTGAACTCGAAGTCGATCCGGGTGTGCACGCACCCCTGACCGAAATGGCCGTAGTAGACGCACCGGTAGCCGTGGTCGTCGAGCAGCCGCGCAAAATCGCGCAGATACGCGCCGAGCCTCTCGGGGTGCACGGCGGCGTCCTCCCAGGCGCCCTCGGACTCGAGGAAGCCGGGCGCCCGGCTGTCGCCGACGGCGCTCTCCCGCACCCGCCACACCTGCGCCTGCTCGGGGCGATCGATCAGCAGCCGGGCGTCCAGATGCGGTCCCCGCTCGCCGAGCGAGGCGAGCGCCCGCTCGGCCTTCGCGGTCGCCTCGTCGGGATCGTCGTCGCCGTACTCGGCGAGCAGCCAGGCGCCGCCTTCGGGCAGCGAATCGCGCTCCGCCGCGAGGCGCCCCTTGAACTCCATGCTCTCGGTCAGCTGCCTGTCGAAGCCCTCGAGCCCGACCGGCTCCGTGGCCATCAGCTCGGGCACGTGATCGGCGGCCTCGAACACGTCCCGGTAGGCGAAGACGATCGTGCGCCGGTGCTGAGGGCTCGGCACGAGCCGCACGGTGGCCTCGAGCACGTTCACGCAGGTGCCCTCGGAGCCGACCAGCGCTCGCGCCACGTGGAAATCCCGCTCGGGCAGCAGCTCGTCCAGGTTGTATCCCGAGACCCGCCGCGGGATGTCGGGGAACTCGGCGCGCACCCGATCGGCCCACTCGTTCGCGCAGGTCGCGCAGGCTGCGGTAGATCTCAGCCCGGCGCCCGCCGCCCGCGATGATCTGCGCCAGCTCCTCGGAGCCGGTCTCGCCCACGGTCATGCGCGTGCCGTCATAGAGCAGGACGTCGAGCTCGATCACGTTGTCGGAGGTCTTGCCGGCCATGATCGAGTGAGTCCCGCAGGAGTTGTTGCCGAGCATCCCGCCGAACGTGCAGTACTCGTGGGTGGCGGGATCGGGGCCATAGGTCAGGTGGTGGCGCTCGGCCGCATCCCTGAGCTGGTCGCAGATCACGCCCGGCTGGACTCGGGCGCGCCGGCGCTCGGGATCGAGCTCGACGATCTCGTTCATGTACTTGGAGTAGTCGAACACGACCGCGACGTTCGTCGACTGCCCGCTCGGCGCCGTGCCACAGCCGCGCGGCAGCACGGGCGCCCCGTGGTCGCGGCAGGCGGCGACGCCGGCGATCACGTCGTCGGCGTCGCGGGGAACGACGACGCCGATCGGGACCGAGCGGTAGATCGAGAAATCGTTGGCGTACAGCGCCCGCGAGCCGGCGTCGAAGCGGACCTCGCCCTTGAGCTCCCGCCTCAGCGCCCGCTTGAGCGAGGAGGCGTCGACGTCATGGAGCGCGGACACGCGGCCGGACGATATCCGCCCGCGCCCGGCTCAGTGGAGGTTCATGGTCAGCCGGATGACCATGGTCAGCCACCGGCAGCCCGCTTCGCCTTCTTGGCCTGACCGGGCGGCGTGCCGCCGTGGCCGGGCGGGGTGGGCGGACCGGCGCCGGGTGTAGGCGTCGTCGCCGGCGTGGTGGGCGGTGCGGGCGTGGTGGCCGACGTGCTCGCCGGCTTCGTCACCGTCACCGTGGCCGTGCTCGTGGTCGGCTGAGGCTTCGTCTGCGTCTGCGAGGCCGGGGTGCTGTGCGTGGCCGGAGTCGACGCTGGGTGCGAGGACGAGGTGCTCTGGCTGGCGGACCCCGAATTCCCGCCGCCGGCCGACAGCGCCAGGATCGCGACCAGCGCGACCAGCGCGATCGCCAGGATGCCGATCAGGAAGCGGACCCAGGCTGCCCCTGCGCGCTCGACGCGCGCGGGTGGCGGTGGCGGGGCCCCGGAGCGCCCGAGCAAACGCGTGGGCGCGGTCGGGTCGAGCCGCGCGGTGGCCGCCGTCGCGGCCGCCGCGGCCGCTGGGCGGGGCCGGCGCGGGAGCCCCCCGCAGGCGATCGCGGACCTCGGCTGCGCTCCGGGGCCGCTCGTCGGGCGATTTGGCGAGCATCTGGAGGACGAGCGCGTCGAGCTCGGGCCCAACCCGCGGGTTCGCCCGGCTGGGGGGCGAGGGAGCCGCGTTCAGGTGCTGATGGAGCACGGCGGCGGGCACCTCGGCGGTGAAAGGGGGCCGAGCGGTCAGCATCGCGTACAGCACACACCCGAGCGAGTACACGTCCGAGCGCGCATCAGACCGGTTGCCCGAGTGCGTGCTCGGGCGCCATGTACGCGGCGGTCCCGAGGAGGGAGGCCGTCGCGGTGATCGTGGCCGCGTCCGCGATCCGCGCGATCCCGAAGTCGAGCACCTTGACCGTCCCGTCTCGCGCGATCATCACGTTTCCGGGCTTGACGTCGCGGTGCACGAGCCCGGCACGATGCGCGGCGTCGAGGGCATCCGCGGCCTCGGCGGCGATCGCTGCGGCGCGGCGGGGCTCGAGCGGCGCCTCGCGGGCGATGATCGCGGCCAGGCTTTCCCCGTCGACGTACTCCATCGCGATGAACCGCTGATCGCCGTCGACGCCGGTGTCGTAGACGGTGACGATGCCCGGGTGCACGAGCGAGGCAGCCGCCCGTGCCTCTCGCTCGAAGCGCGCGACGTGGGTCGGATCGCCTTCGGCGAGCGCGGCGGACATCACCTTGACGGCCACGGTCCGCTGCAGGACCCGATCCGTGGCCCGATAAACCGTGCTCATGCCGCCCCGGCCGATGACCTCCTCGAGCCGGTAGCGGCCAGCCAGCGTGGTCATGGATCCCATTGTGCCCGCCGGACCAGCGGACGGGCGGCGGCGCGTCAGGCCGCGGCCGCCGCCGGCATCTCGACCAGGTGCTCCGCCTCGAGCTTCAGGAATGCCTGCACGACGGCGGGGAGAACTGGCGCTCGGTGAGCCGGCAGATCTCGGCGATCGCCTCCTCGCAGGACCAGCGGAGCTTGTACGGCCGGGTGTGGGTGAGCGCGTCGAACACATCGGCCAACGCGACGATGCGGCCGCTGAGCGGGATCTCCTCGCCCTTGAGCCCGTTCGGATAGCCGCTGCCGTCCCACCACTCGTGGTGGGTGAGCGCGATCTCCTCGGCGAGGCGCAGGACCGCCGAGCCGCTGCCCGACAGGATCGCGGCGCCCGTCACCGGGTGGCGCTTGACCTCTTCGTACTCGGCCACCGTCAACCGCGTGCGCTTCATCAGGATCGCGTCCGGGAGCGAGAGCTTGCCCAGGTCGTGCAGCGGGGCCGCCTGCTCGATGAGGCGCGCTTCGGGCGGCGGGGAGGCCGAGCTGCTGGGCCAGCAGGAGCGAGGTCCGGGCCACCCGGTCGGTGTGATGGTGGGTGCCGTCGTCACGGTATTCGCCGGCCAGCGCGAGCCGGCACAGCGTCTCGCGCCGGGCCTCCTCGAGCTCGCGGTAGGCCATCACGTTGGCGATCGCGACCGCGCTCGAGTCCGCGAGCGCCTGGAGCACGTCGACTTCCTCGGGCGTGGGGGTGTGGCGCTGGGCCCAGTACGCGCCGATCGCGCCGAGCGGGTCCAGCCGGCGGATCGCCACCATCGCGAGGCTCTTGACGAACGTCGGTTGGTAGGCCGCGTGGGCCACGCGGTCGTCGGCGTAGATGTCGGGCACGATCGCCGGCTCGGCGTGGAGCATCACCCAGCCGCTGATGCAGCTGTGCATGGGGACGCGCCGTCCCTTCCACAGAGGCGCGATCGCATCCTCCTCCGCGTAATAGCACTGGTCGCCCTCACGGAGCACGAAGGCGGCGCCGTCAGCGCCGATCAGACGGCGGGCGGCGCCCCCGACGATGCGCTGGATCTCCGGGAGCGAGCGCGCGAGCGACAGGTGCTGCACGACGCCGACGAGCTCCCCGACGTGATCGAGATGGGCCGTCCCGGTGAAGGTCAGAGAGCGGCCGCGCCCGCGTTCCGCGGCCTCGGCTAGGGCGGTGGTAGTGGTGTCGGAGATCGCGGCTGATTGCACGAGGGGACGGGGGGTCGCGGTGACAGTGTCGCTCTAAAACGCGCACTTTCGGGAGAAATGGCGGCAACGGCCGAAACTTACGCGGGTGCCTCGGAAAACCCGACAAAAAGCGCGCAATCGCCAAACCCGCGTTTAGGATGGCGGCCAACTGCCCAGCCACGGAGCGTGCGCTCTCTCTCCACTGCCGCATTGCTCGCCGTCCTGCTCGTGCTCGGGCTCGCCAACTGCTCCTCGGCGATCGCCGGCGTCGCCAACGCGGGCGTCGCCGGAGCCTCAGCGAACGATCCCCTGGCCGGGCTGCCCTGGGGCAACTACAGCGGCCACGACGATGAGGTGTTCCCGGCCTATCGTCAGGCGCGAGGCGAGGACCGGCGGCTGCTCGGGCTGATCGCCCTGCGTCCGCGCGTCCGCTGGTTCGGCGCGTGGTACCCCACCGATCAGGCGGCCGCCACGGCACGCGAATACATCGCCAACGCCACCGGCGGCAACCCGAACGCGCTCGCCCAGATGGCCGTCTTCCGGCTCGAGCCGTGGGAGTACGCGGCATGCCACGCGCTGCCGAGCGCCGCCGACCAGTCCAGCTACAGGCAGTGGATCGACGCCTTCGCCGCGGGCATCGGATCTCGCGGGTGGCGCTCATCCTCCAGCCCGACCTGCCCTTCGCCTCCTGCGTGCCCGGGCCACTCGCGCGTGCCGCTCGAGCTCGTGAGCTACGCCGCGCAGCGGTTCAGCGCGCTGCCGCACACCACCGTCTACATCGACGCCGGCGCCGGGGACTGGCCGACCGTGCGTCAGGACGTCTCGCTGCTGCTGGGGGCGGGGATCCGCTATGCGCGCGGCTTCGCGCTCAACGCCACGCACTACGACAGCACCGAGCGCGAGATTCGCTTCGGCGCGGTGCTGGTGGGCGCGCTCGCCCGCGCCGGCGTGCGCGGCCGGCGCTTCGTGATCAACACCTCCTCCAACGGCCGCCCGTTCACCTACCAGCAGTACCACGGCTCCGACTACGACAACGCGCCGGTGTGCCGCTCGCGCGCTTCCCGCCGGTGCGTGACGCTGGGCATCCCGCCGACGACCGACGTGGCCAGCCGCCGGTGGGGCCTCTCGCGCCGGGCCCGCACGCTGGCTGCACGGTTCGTCGACGCGTATCTGTGGATCGGCCGTCCCTGGCTCTACAACCAGGCGGATCCGTTCGACCTCCAGCGCTCGCTCGCGCTCGCGGCGACGACGCCGTATTGAGCTAGCGCTTGACGTAGAGCGAGGCGCGGACGGCCACGCCCGCGCTCCACGACTCGAGGTTGGTCGTCTCGAGCAGCTTGAGCTGGGGGTCGTCGTAGAGCGCCTTTGACCACTTGAAGCCGTCCTGGCCGATCAGCTTCAGGTAAAGCGGGCTCTTCTGAATCGAGGTCGGGGTCACCAGCACGATCCGCTGGCCCGGGCCGCAGGCGGTCGATCATCGGCATCAGGACCCCGTGCACCGAGGACCGCTCCAGCTTAGCCAGCGCGCTGCGCCAGTCGACGACGCCCGGGTCCGCCACGGGGCCAATCGGGGTCCCGAAGTGCTTGACCGCCGGCAGGTAGTACGCGATCGTCGGCACCTGCTCGGGCTGGGCGGAGAGCACGAGCGGGTCGGAGCCCAGGTGGTGGCGCAGCTGCGCGGCCACCGCCTCGACGTTGCTCTTGGAGTCGCGGGACTTGGGGACCGGGTCGAGCACCCACCAGCAGGCGAGCAGCGCCAGCGCGACGAGGCCCAACCGACCGGCGCGGGACAGCCCGAGCCCGAACAGCAGCATAAGCGGGCCGACGATCACGGCCAGGTAGCGGATGGCCCAGGCGGGCGTGACCTTGGAGTAGGCCCACGCCACCACGAGCGTTCCAAAGCCGAGGATCGCCAGCGCCTTGACCGCCAGGCGCAGCCGCTCCTCGGTCGTGCCGGGCTGGCGCAGCGCCCACAGCCCCGAGCCGCCGGCCAGGAGCAGGGCCGTGGCGCCGCCACGGCCGCCGACGAGCGAGTAGAGGCCCTGACTGAGCGACCACAGCACGGGCGGCAGGTCCCAGGGCGCTCCGGTGTGCCTGGCCTGGTAGACGAGCGTCGGCAGCCACGGAGCGAACAGCACCGTCACGCCGACCAGCGCGATCAGGCCGTCGCGCCACAGCGCCCGGCGCGCCTCGGGCTCCGCGGCCCGCACGCAGACCAGGAACGCCGCGGCGGCCATGACGCGCGAGGAACAGCGCCCAGTTGTGCGTGTAGAGCGCGGCGGCCATCGAGACCACGAAGACGGGCAGATAGCGCCGGTTGCGCCGTACGAACGCGTGCATGAACGACGCACAGGCGATCAGCGCGAGCAGCGCCATCAGCGCGTACATGCGCGTCTCCTGCGCGTAGCTCGTGAGGTAGGGCAGCCCGGCGGCGAGCACCGCGCAGATCAGGCCGGTGCGCCGGTCGAACAGGCTCGCGCCGGCCCAGAACGCGACGGGGATCATGAGCAGCGCACACACCAGCGAGAGCGCGTGGGTGGCGATCTCGCCGCGCCCGAAGATCGCCATCCAGACGTGCAGCACGAGGTAGTACAGCGGCGGCGAGCCGTCCTGACCGAGCAGCGAGGGGATGTGCGTCAGATGGTGCGAGGCGATGCCGACCGACAGCCCCTCGTCGATCCAGTAGTACGTCCCGAAGCTCCGCGTCCGGAGCCACAGCGAGATGCCGACGAGCGCGGTCAGCGCCGCCAGGATGTGCCATCGGCTCAGCTCCAGGCTGGCGAAGCGAAGTCGCAGGCGCTCGCGCGCCGGGAGAGCGACCGCGTCCGCGGTCGGCGGCGGCGGAGTCAGCACAGGGAAGGTGTCGGTGGACATAGAGGCTCGGGGTAGCGCCGGCCGGCACGGGTCCGGGCAGCGGAGGGACGGTGCTTCGGGCCGCTCGGGCCCGGCAGCATCGCCAATATTGTCGCATCGTCCGGCGAACTGCTGGACCGCACGGCGCGCTTGTCGCGATTCTCACAATTCACTCTTACGCGACTGTGCCGCTACCTTCGTCCTGAGGCCGTGTTAGGAGTGGGCAAGTGAAGCGTGGAGGCACAGGGCGGACCGCAGGCTTCGTCGTGCTCGTGATCTCGCTCGCGCTCCTGTCGGTTACCGCGGGAGCGTCGGCGCGGGTGGCACTGCGCAGCGTGCGCTACCGCGGGTACGTCGTGACTGTCCCGCAGTCGTGGCCGGTGTACGACCTGGCGCGCGAACCTCGCACGTGCGTGCGCTTCGACCGCCACGCCCTGTACCTCGGCCTGCCATCCCCGCTCGAGCGCTGTCCCGCCCATGCCGCGGGGCGCACCGAGGCCATTCTGCTCGAGCCACTCGCAGCGCGCGCGCCCCGCGCCGCGGGAGCGCATGGCGCGCTGCCGTCGCTCGGAGCGAGCGCGACGAGCTTTGCCGTGCCGGGGGCGGGCGTGGTCGTGACCGCGACGTGGTCACAGGCCAAGGTCCTCGTCACACGCGCACTGCACCGTCGCGTCCTCCCCGCGAGCCCTTCCCGGGCAAAGCCGGCGCGGGTCCGGTCGATCCGAGCCGCACACTCCTCGGCCGCCGTCTACAACGGCCTGGGCTTCGATGCCTGCCAGGCGCCCTCGCAGAGCCAGATGACGGCCTGGGGCTCCTCGCCCTACCGAGCGGTCGGCGTCTACATCGGCGGCACCAACGCCGCGTGCGCGCAGCCCGAACCTGACCAGCGCCTGGGTGAGCACCCAGGTGGCCGACGGCTGGCACCTGATCCCCACCTACGTCGGGCTCCAGGCGCCGAGCAACGACTGCGGGTGCGCGTCGATCACACCCAGCCAGGCCTCGGCCGAGGGCGCCGAAGCCGCCACCGATGCCGTGAACGACGCCGCCGCGATCGGCATCCCGGCCGGGAACCCGATCTACGACGACATGGAGGGCTACTCGCGCACGAGCGCCAACACGCTCGGCGGTGCTCGCGTTCCTGTCGGGGTGGACCTCGCAGCTGCACGCCGACGGCTATCTCGTCGGGCGTCTACAGCAGCGCCTGCTCCGGCATCACCGACCTCGTCGGCCAGTACGGCACGAGCTACGTCGAGCCCGACGACATCTGGATCGCGCGACTGGAACGGCGCAGCAGACGACGAGCGACTCCTACGTGCCGTCGTCGGACTGGTCAGACCAGCAGCGCCTGCACCAGTACAGGGGCGCCAACAACGAGACCTACGGCGGCGTCACGATCAACATCGACAACGACTACCTGGACGGCGCGACCGCCGATACGTCGAGCGGCGCGATCACGAGCAGCGAGCCGGCGACGCCTCCCGCCCTCAGCCTCGCGCCGATGGCCAACGGCGCGATCACCGCCTCGGCCGAGCTGGAGGCGGGGCCTTCGGCGTCAGCGCGTGGCGCGTGCTCGCCGGCTTCGACCCGACCGGCGCGACGCTCGCCGCCGATCGCGCAGGCGCCGGCCAAGGGCGCCGCGACGCGGATCGTCGTGCACAACGGCGCGCCGTACTTCGCGGTGCAGGCGCTGGGGGCGAGCGGACAGGTGCTCGCCACCTCCGCGCCAGTGGCGACACCGCCGCGGGTCTCCCTGCTCGGGCCGAGCAGCTTCGCGCCGGCCGCGGGCGGGCTCGCCGCGGTACCGGTGGGCTGCTACACGGGCGCTGCCTGTCAGATCAAGCTCACGCTCCGCGCGGGCCGGACGCTCGTCGCGAGCACGGGCCGGGAGTACGTCGGCGCCGGGGCCGCTGGTCTCCTGTACTACCGACTGACCCCGCGGGGACGCACGTTGCTGGCGCGCGCCACGCGCAACCGGCTGGCGGTGCAGGCGACGGCCACGGACGGCACCGGGGCCACGGCGGCGATGAAGCTGAACGTGATCGCCGTCTCGACCCGCGGCCGTCCGCCCGCGCACCGTGCCGCCCAGGCCTCGACGCTGAGCGTCGTCAACGCGATCGATTACGTGTCATCGCGCGGGGTGGGTGGAATCCTCACCACCTGTCGCAACACGGTGGCGTGTCACATCGCCGTCACGCTGAAGGCAGGTAACGCCGTGATCGCGCATACGGGCTCCGAGTACCTCGGCGCCAACGAGCTTGGATACCTGATCTTCTCGCTCACCGCCCGCGGCCGCGAGCTGCTCTCGCGCGCACCCGGCAACCAGCTCGGCGCGCAGCTGACGCTGACCAACGCGGGCGCGAGCGTCAGCTCCCGGATCGTGCTCGTCGGCTTCAGCTAGCCTCGCCGCGCGTGAGCGGCATCAGCATCGCCGGGCTGACCAAGTCCTATCGCGTTCCGCATGGCGTCGTGCACGCCGTCCGCGGGATCGACGTCACCATCGCCGAGGGCGAGACGGTCGCGCTGCTCGGGCCCAACGGCGCCGGCAAGTCGACGACGATCGACATGCTGCTCGGGCTCATCCGCCCGGACGCCGGAACCGTGTCGCTGTTCGATCTCTCGCCCAGCGAGGCGGTCGACGCCGGGCTGGTGGGGGGCATGCTCCAGTCGGGGGCCCTGATCCGAGACCTGTCGGTCCGGGAGCTCGTGTCGATGGTGGCCGCGCTCTACCCCGACCCGCTCGACGTCGACGAGGCGATCTCGGTGGCGGGGCTCGAGCAGGCGGCCGGGCAGCGGACGCACAAGCTGTCCGGCGGCCAGACCCAGCGGGTCCGCTTCGCGACCGCGCTCGTGGCCAACCCGCGACTGCTCGTGCTCGACGAGCCGACGGTGGCGATGGACGTGGAGGGGCGGCGCGACTTCTGGGCGACGATGCGCGGCTACGCCGGCCGCGGCAAGACCGTGCTGTTCGCCACGCATTACCTCGAGGAGGCCGACGCGAACGCCGATCGCGCCGTGCTCATGGCCCACGGGCGGATCGTGGCCGACGGCCCCACCACCGAGATCAAGGCGCGGGTGGGCACGCGCACGATCCGGGCCACGCTCGAGCGCGCGCCGGCGGAGGAGCTCTCGACGCTCGCCGGGGTGTCCACGGCCGAGCGCCACGGCGAATCTGTGACCCTCAGATGCTCGGACTCCGACCGGGCGATCCGCGCACTGCTCGAGCGCTACCCGGCGGCGCGCGACATCGAGATCGCCGGCGCCGGGCTCGAGGAGGCGTTCCTGCAGCTCACGGGCGAGCCCGACGCAGAGCTGGCCACGGGGACGGGAGCGTGAACGGGGTCCTCTACGCGCGCTTCGAGCTGCTCCGGGCATTTCGCAACCGGCGCTTCTTCGTCTTCTCGTTCGGGTTCCCGCTCGTCCTCTACTTCGTCATCGCGGCGCCGCAGCGCGCCGACCACGACTTCCTGCACACCGGCATCTCGGCGCCGCTCTACTACATGGCCGGCCTGGCCTCGTTCGGGACGATGATGTCGATGATCTCTTGCGGGGCCCGGATCGCCGGCGAGCGCCAGGCCGGCTGGACCCGCCAGCTGCGCATCACGCCGCTGTCGGTTCGCGCCTATTTCCGTGCCAAGGTGCTGACCTCGTACGCGATGGCGCTCACGAGCATGCTGCTGCTCTACATCTCCGGCGCGCCCTCGGCGTGAGCATGCCCGCGAAGACCTGGCTCGAGATGACCGGCCTGATCCTCGTCGGGCTGCTCCCGTTCGCGGCGCTCGGGATCGCCCTCGGCCATCTGATCAACGTCGACGCGGTGGGACCGGCGACGGGCGGGACGGTGTCGCTGCTGGCGCTGATCAGCGGAACCTGGTTCCCGGTGACGCACGGCTTCCTGCATGACGTCGGTCAGTGCTTCCCGTCCTACTGGCTCGTGCGCGCCGGGCGTCTGCCCGTCGACGGACACGCCTGGGGCACCGCCGGCTGGCTCGTCGTCGCGGGGTGGACGGTGGTTCTCGCGGTGCTGGCCGGCTTCGCCTACCGGCGCGACACCAACCGCGTTTAGCTGCCGGCCCGTAGGTGCGAGGGCCCGAGGTCGATCCGGATCACCACGTGCTCGGTGCCGACGGCGCGCACGAGCGCGTCGTTCGTGCGGCGGCGCAGCATGCGCATCCGCTCGTACGGGTCCTCGTCCGGAAGGATCTGCGCCGTTCCCGAGCGCCAGCGGCGGCCCACCTTGACCCGCACGCGCGGTTCCCTCTGGATGTTCTTCACGTAGTCCGCGCTCCAGCCGTGCTCGGTGACGATCCAGAACACGTCGCCGCGAAGCCCGTTGCCGACCGGGACGCGGCGCGGGAGCCCGCTGCGGCGCCCCGTCGTCTCGAGCAGCGCCGCGCCGGTGCCGGGCACGCCCCACTCGAGCAGGCGGCGCACCACCGGGTTGACCAGGCGCACGGTGAGGGCCTTGCTCGCCCGCCGTTTGCGCGCGCGAGGAGCCACGCAGCTACCCCGCGGTCATGTCGACGGCATATACGTTCACCGGCTCGATCGTGACCGCCACGCGGCTCTCGCCCGGCTGGTCGTGCACCTTGAGGTCGGCGTCGTATTTGGCGCCGAGGGCACGGGCGAACGCGTAGTCGTCATCGGGTTCGAACCGCGCTGTGCCGCGCACCTCGAGATACCGGTACGGGTTCTCGATGTCGAGGATGAGCAGGCTGCACTGCGGACGCGCGCGGAGGTTGCGCGTCTTCAGGCGCGCCGTGTTGAGCGAGAGCTTGAGCTCGCCTCCGTCGTGCAGGAACCACACCTCGGTCACCTGAGGGAAGCCGTCGCGGCCGATCGTGGCCAGCGAGGCGAACTGCGCGTCGAGGAGGTCACGGTGGGATGCGGGGAAATCGGTCATGCCCGCGATTGTCCCGCTCACGCCGTGACGAGGCCCGTCTGGTAGGCGATCACGACGAGCTGAGCGCGGTCGCGGGCACCGAGCTTCAGCATCGCACGGCTCACGTGGGTCTTCACCGTGAGCGGGCTGAGGTGGAGCTGGGCGGCGATCTCGTCGTTGCTCAGGCCGGTGGCGACCAGGGCCATGATCTCGCGCTCGCGCTCGGTCAGCTCGGACAGGGCGGCGTCGGATCTGGCGGTCGGCCGGTGGCGCATGACCACGTCGGCGATCAGGCGGCGGGTGATCGTGGGGGAGAGCAGCGCGTCGCCGCGGCCGATGACGCGAATCGCCTGGAGCAGCTCGGCCGCGTCGATGTCCTTGAGCACGAACCCGCTGGCTCCGGCCTGGAGCGCTTCGTAGACGTACTCATCGCTCTCGAATGTGGTCAGGATCAGCACGCGGACGTCCGCCAGCTCGGCGTCGGCACCGATCCGGCGGGTGGCCTCCAGCCCGTCACATGTCGGGCATGCGGATGTCCATCAGCACCACGTCGGGGCGATGACGCCGGGCCAGCGCGACGGCCTGAGCGCCGTCGGCCGCCTCGGCGACGACCTCGATGTCCTCGGCCGAGCCGATCAGGACGCGGAAGCCGGCGCGGATCAGCGTCTGATCGTCGGCTATCAGGACGCGGATCACGAACGTCGCTCGAGCGGGAGGCGGGCGCGTACGCGGAAGCCGCCGTCGGGCCGGGGCCCGGCCTCGAGCGAGCCGCCGGCGGCCTCGGCGCGCTCGCGCATCCCCGGGATGCCGTGTCCGCCGCCCTGCGGCGGAGCGGCCGCACGCGCCCCGAGTCGACGGTCTCGACGACCAGCGCATCGGGTTCGTAGGACAAGGTCACGCGGGCGCTCGCGGGGCCGGCGTAACGCAGCGCGTTGGTCAGCGACTCCTGCACGATCCGATAGGCCGCGAGATCGACGGTCGGCGCGAGCGCCACCGGCGGTCCATCCACGGTCAGGGTCGTGGGCAGGCCCGCGCGGGTGGTCCCCTCGATCAGCGCCTCCAGCTGCGCGAGACGCGGGGCCGGTGCCCGGGAGTCGACCTCGTCGGCCTGGCGCAGGACGTTGAGGATCCCCCGCAGCTCGCGCAGGGCCTCGCCGCTGGCCGCCTTGATCGCGCCCGAGCGCCTGGCGGGCCTCGTCGGGCTGCTGATCGATGACGTGCGCGGCGACGCCTGCCTGCACGTTGATCGTGGCCATCGTGTGCGCGACCACGTCGTGCAGCTCGCGAGCGATTCGCAGCCGCTCGGCGTCGACCGCGCGGCGCGCCTGCTCCTCGTTCTCGCGGCGGGTGTACGCCCGCCGGCTGCCCACCCACAGCCCGAGGAACAGGGCCGCGGCGCCCTCGAACGGGATCAGGGCGAAGCCGCCGCTCGTCGCGCCGAGCGGGTCGAACGCGGCGCTGGCCGCCATCAGGGCGACCATCGTGAGGATCGAGAGCTCGAGCGCCCGGCGCGTGGGCAGCGCCACCGCCGCGGCGTACAGCGCAAGCATCGGGTTGAGGATCGCCGCTCCGTTGACGTAGCCCAGGCACGTGTAGACCACGACTGCGGCGAGCGAGGCCGCGAGCACGGCGTCCGGCCGGCGCCGGCGCCACACCAGCGCGAGCCCGCTCGCCGCGACGAGCACGTACGCAGCGGCGGGGGCGGCAGGGATTCGGTGCCCGGCCGGAATGAACTGCTTGCTGGGGTGGCTCTCGGCGACCGACGCCGCGAGCGTGACCAGCGTCATGAGCACCGCGAGCAGGATGTCGAACGCGAGGCCCGAGCCGGCCACGGCTCGCGCGCCGAGGCCCCGACGGCGTCTTGTCGGCCGGGAGGCTCACGGGCGCGAGGTTCATCGCCCGCCAGCGTAGCCACTCCCGTCGGGGCGGTCTTCGTCCACAGGCAGGCCGTCGACTACTCCATCTGGAGTACGCGGCCGGGGCGGTCATCCAGATTGCGTAGCGCGATTGCCTCCGGCCAGGCGACGACATGGCCGCGTGTCCCGCCCATGCTTACGGTCACCGTCCGGCTCGCGAAGGAGACTGATCGTGCAGAGACTCACCCGCTTCGTCCTCACCCACAAGCTTCTCGTGGTCGGTTGCTGGCTGGCGCTCGCGGTCGCCGGCGCGGCCACGGCCGGCAGCACCACCCGGCGGCTGAGCACGAGCTTCGGCATGCCCGGCCCCGCGTTCAGCACGGACGCGAAGATCCAGGCGCTCTACCGGGGCAACGGCGCCGAGGATCCCACGGTCCCGGTCATCACCCTCCCCGCCGGCACCACCGTCCACAGTCGCGGGGATCGCCGCACAGCTCGATCGCGCATTCGCGTCTGCCCGCCGCGTGGTCCCGAGCGCGCGGGTGGTCGACTACGGCTCGACGCACGACGGCAGCCTTCGCGACCGTCGATGGCCGGAGCACCTACGCGCTGGTGTTCACGCCGGCCGGCAACCCGATGGCGGGCGGCGCGCTGACGGCGCGGATCGGCGCAGCCGTGCGCGCGGCCGCGCCGGCGGACTGGCGCGTGCAGGTCACGGGAATCACGGCGCTCACCGACAGCAAGCCCTCGCGCGGCGCCGGCGTGCTCGCGGAGTCCATGCTGGGCGCGCTGGGCGCCCTCGCGGTACTGGCGTTCGTATTCGCGAGCTTCCTCGCGCTGGTGCCCCTGGTCGTGGCCGCCGTTTCGATCCTGACGACGTTCCTGGCGGTGGATGTGCTCACGCACCTGACCGCGGTCAGCCAGGTCGTGGAGTTCCTCATCGCGCTCATCGGCCTCGGCGTGGCGATCGACTACTCGCTGCTGATCGTCACGCGGTGGCGCGAGGAGCGCGCCCACGGTCGCGTCGGGGCCGAGGCGGTGGAGGCGGCCATGGCCTCGTCCGGCCGAGCGGTTCTGTTCTCCGGGCTGACCGTCGGCATCGGGCTGCTGGCGCTGATCGTCCTGCCCGTCCCGTTCCTGCGCAGTGCGGGCATCGGCGGCGTGCTGATTCCGCTGATCTCGGTGGCGGTCGCCCTTACGCTGCTTCCCGTCGTGCTGGCCACGGCCGGCGCTCGCCTCGACTGGCCGCGTATTCGCACCGACGAGGAGCCCGGCCGGGCCTGGAGCGCGTATGCGCGGTTCACGATCCGCCACCGCGGCCTCGTTGCGCTCGCCGGCACGGCCACGCTGGCGGCGCTGATGATCCCGTCGCTCTCGATCCACATGGGCGAGCCGAGCACTCGAGCGCTCGCGCAGGCCGGACCGGCCCACGCCGCCCTCGGTGAGCTCGAGGCCGGAGGCGTCCCGTCGGGGGCGCTCACGCCGGTCGACGTCCTCACCCGGGACTCGGCGGCGCCGGCGGTGGCCCAGCGGCTGTCCCACGTCCGCGGGGTGTACGCGGCGACCGCGCCGTCTACGAGCGATATGCGCCGGGACGGGACCGCTCTCGTCACCGTCCTGCCGAGCAGCGAGACGAACATCGGCGCCGGCCAGGACACGGTGCGCGCGGTGCGAGCCGCGATCGCGCACGCGCCCGGCGTTCTCGGCGTGGCCGGCTCGGGCGCGTCGATGATCGACTTCTCCGGCGACGTCTACGGGAGCTTCCCGCTGATGCTCGGCCTGATCGCGTTCGCCACGTTCGTGCTGCTGGCGCGCGCCTTCCGCTCGCTCGTGCTGCCGCTCAAGGCGGTGGTGATGAACCTGGCTTCGCTCGCCGCCGCCTACGGCGTGATGACCTGGATCTGGCAGGACGGCCACGCGAGCCGGCTGCTGTGGGGCATCCCCGCCACCGGCGCGATCACCATGTGGGTGCCGGTCATGGTGTTCGCGTTCCTGTTCGGGCTCTCGATGGACTACGAGGTGTTCATCCTGTCGCGGATGCGCGAGGCCTACGACCGCACCGGGGACACCGGCGCCGCCGTCGTCGAGGGCATCGGCCGCACCGGCCGTCTGGTCAGCAGCGCGGCGCTGATCCTCGTGCTCTCGTTCCTGGCCATGTCGACCGGCCCGGAGACCGACATCAAGATCCTGGCCACCGGCCTCGGCGCCGGCATCCTCGTCGACGCCACGCTGATTCGCTGCCTGCTGGTCCCAGCCCTGGTCAGCCTGTTCGGCGCCTACAACTGGTGGCTGCCGGCGTGGGCGGCGCGCCTCCTGCGCGTCCAGCCCTCGCCGCTTCACCCGGCCGGCCCGGTCCGGCCGCCGGCAGCGCGCGGCGTCGGCGCGGCGGAGCCCACGCCCTCGCCCGCGGGGTGAATCAAGAAGTGGCGAGCAGGACCGCGACGAACGCGAGGTAGACGCAGATGATCACCGTGCCGTGCACGCGCCGCAGGCCGCGGGACATATACGCGCAGGCGAGCGTGAGGGCGGTCAGCCCGAGGTACCACGCGGCGACCAGCGTCGCCGGCCCGGAGCGTGCGCTGAGCCCGGCGATGCTCGCCGGCGCCAGCAGGCCGAACGCGACGTTCAGCGCGTTGCTGTTCATCGCCGTGCTCAGCGCGGCGGCGCCGCGGCCGCGCAGAGCGAGGTAGATCGCCGCGACCGCATTGGGCAGGCTGGTCACGGCGGCCAGGATGAGCCCGCCGATGACGATCTCGGGGATTCCATGGCGGGTTCCGAACGTGGCCGCTGCCCGCTCCATGGCGATGCTGCCGCCGAGCACGACGAGCAGCGCGACCGCCGCCACCAGCGCGTCCCGTCTGCCCCGCAGGGCCGGGAAGGACGCCGGCCTCGACCTCCAGCCCCTCCTCGGCCACGGCGTCGCTCAGCCACCCCGACCAGGCCGCCGGCAGCGGCAGCCGCGCGATCTGCTCGCGCCGCAGCCCGAGGAGCACGCGTAGGGAACGAGCACGACCGCGGCCAGCACCAGCCCGGCGAGCGGCGTCAGGAGGCCCACGACCACCACCAGGCACAGGATCGCGATCGGCATCGCGATCGAGCCCTCGAGCGCGATCACGCGGCGGTGGAGCGCGACCGCTCCCGCGATCAGCGCGGACAGGCCGAGCAGCGCTGCGAGGTTGAAGACGTTCGAGCCGATAACCACGCCGGCGCCGATCCGCGATTGGTGTCCCGCGACGGCGCTCACCGCCGCGGTGATCTCCGGCGAGTCGGCGGCGAGCGCGGCGACCATGCCGAGCAGCGCCTCGCCGAACCCCAGCCGCTCGCCGATCCGCTCGATCCGCGAGACCAGCTGCCAGCTCGCGCAGAGGCTGGCCACCGCGGCGAGCACGAACACGACCGCGAGCAGCCCGTCAGGCATCGGCGGGCCAGGATACCCGCGGCGCGAGCGTTCACCCGGCCGCCCGCCGTGCCGCGTCGAATGGCGCGCGGTCGAACACGAACCAGCTGTGGGTGATCTTGCCGTCGCGCACGGTCACGCATTCGGCGCCCGGTGCGCTTGTGACCGGGATCGTCTCGGTGTCGTACATGACGAGTGCCTTCTCCTCATCCCCGAAGGCGGCGATCATCTGCGCGCGCACGAGGATCTGCGCGAAGGGCGCCATGAAGCCGCGATAGGCCTCGGCGCCTTCGATCCGGCCGGGTGGGGCCTCGCAGACGATGTCATCGGCGATGTAGGCCATCGCCCGGTCGATGTCCTTGCTTGTCCAGGCCTCGTAGTAAGCGAGGGCTACCTCGAGCGGGGCGTGCGGCATCGTCGGTCCTCCTTGGGGTGGATGTGATGGTCGAGACACCGCGGACGTCGAGAACGAATCGGTCCGGTGATGACACGATCGATCACAACTCGTGCAGCCGCCGCTCGAGGAAGCGGCGCTCGGGCTCGGCGCTCGTGAGCGCGAGCGCGCGCCGGTAGGCCTCGCGAGCCTCGCCCGGCCTTCCGAGGCGCCGGAGCAGCTCAGCCCGCGTCGAGTGCAGGTAGCGGTAGTCCTCGAGCTCGAGCGCCTCGACGATCTCGAGCGCGGCCGCCGGCGCGCCGGCCTCCGCAACCGCAACGGCTCGGTTGAGCTCCACGACGGGCGAGCCGGTGGCGGCGGCGAGCTGCGCGTAGAGCGCGGCCACCTGGTCCCAGTCGACCGTCTCGTCGGTCTGGAGCGAGGCGATCGCCGCCTGGAGCACGAACGGTCCGCGCCCGCGCAGCGCGAGCGCGCGTTCGAGCGCCTCCCGTCCGGCGTCGATCGCCGCCTCGTCCCACAGGGAGCGATCCTGGTCGGCGAGCAGGACGAGATCCTCGCCGCTGAAGCGCGCGCGGCGGCGGGCATGGTGGATCAGCATCAGGGCCAGCAGGCCGTGCACCTCGGGCTCGTCGGGCAGCAGTCCGGCCAGCAGGCGGCCGAGCCGGACCGCCTCGGCGGCCAGGTCGACGCGGCCGCCGTAGCCCTCGTTGAAGATCAGGTAGACGACCGCGAGCACGGCGTCGAGGCGGTCGGGCAGCAGGTGGTCCTCGGGCACCGCGAACGGGATTCCGCTCAGCTTGATCTTCGTCTTGGCGCGCGAGAGCCGGCGCTTCATCGTCTCCTCGGAGACGAGGAACGCGCGCGCGATCTCCTCCGTGCTGAGGCCGCCCAGCGCCCGCAGGGTGAGCGCCACCTGGGCTTCGGTGGCGAGGGCCGGATGGCAGCAGGTGAAGATCAGCTCCAGCCGCTCATCCTCGATCGAGGACGTCTTCGAGCTCATCCATGGCGGGCTCCGGCGGGTCCAGCAGCTGCACCTTCGCGGCGAGCGTGCGCTCGCGGCGAATGCGGTCGATCGCACGGTGGCGCGCCGTGGCGAGGAGCCACGCGACCGGGTTCTCGGGAACCCCGTCGCGCGGCCACCGCTCGGCCGCCACCGCAAACGCCTGCTGAGCGGCCTCCTCGGCGAGGTCGAAGTCGCCGAGGAAGCCGACCAGCGAGGCCAGTACGCGGCCCCATTGCTCGCGGAAGATGTGGTCGAGTGGAGCTATCGCTCCACCACCGCCCGGACCTCGACCGAGCCGCCCATCCGGGCGGCCGGAACCTGCGCCGCGATCTCGAGGGCCGCGTCGAGGTCGTCGAGCTCGAACAGGTAGTAGCCGCCGAACACCTCCTTCGTGTCGGCGAACGGCCCATCGGTGGTCAGGGTTCTCCCGTCCTGCACGCGCACCGTGGTGGCGGTCTCCGCCGGCTGGAGCTGGGCTCCGCCGTAGCACGCCGGGTGATCGCTAATCGCGTAGTACTCGCGCGACACGGACTCCTGCTCGTCGTGGGCCATCGCCTCGAAACTGCTCTGCGTCGGGGTAGATGAGTAGTGCGTACTTCACCGTGCAACCTCCTGCTCGGTTGGTGGACTCAGTGTCCAGGAGACGAACGGGATCGGCATGGGGGGACAGCTCACGGATAAGACTGACACGCCGGGGTTCCGGATATGCCGCCGGGGAGCCTGACCACCGCGCATCCGCACGCCGGCCTCCCAGGGCCCCGTCACCCGAGGGGTGGCGCGAAACCGATCCATATCATCACTAACGCGACACACCTGCGCTCAGAGGCGCGTTTCGGCGCCGGCGTCGAGATCGACCGCCCGCACGGGCGCCGAGGACCAGCGCCTGGCGAAGGGCGATCAGCTGGCTCTTTGCGGATGGCCCGGCTGGGACTCGAACCCAGGACCGACGGATTATGAGTCCGCTGCTCTGACCAACTGAGCTACCGGGCCGTGGGACGCGAAGCTACCAGCGCGCCGGGCATCGCGGCCCGCGGCGCCGCCGGCGGGGCTCAAGCGCGCCTGACCCCGTAGACGATCGCCTCGCGTCCAACGTCGCGCTCGGCGAGATGCGCGTGCAGCGCACGGCGCATGCCGACCCGCTCGAGCCGGGTCTTGAGCAGCATCCGCCGGCGATGCACCACTGCTCCCGCCTGCGGATCGCCGACGTAGTCCTCGCCCATGAGCAGGAACCATTCGACCGGGAACGTGGCGTCTCTTCGGACGGGATCGAAGCCGCACGCGTCGAGCAGCCGCTCGAGCGATCCGAAGTTGAAGTAGTTGATGTGGTACGGCGGAGCCACCCACCAATCGGGCTTGCCGAGCTCGTCCCGGGCGGCGAGCTGGAGCGGGTTGAAGTCGTTTGGCACGTGGATGCAGACGACCCGCGGGGGCGCAGCGCCCGCCAAGCCCAGTCCAGCAGCGAACGTGGGTCGGGCAGATGCTCGGCCACCAGCTTTGCGTGGACGACGTCGACGCTGCCGTCGGCGAGCGCCACCTCCCCGTAGGTGCCGGCCCGGACCTCCACACCGTGCGAGCGCGCCTCGGCGACCGCCTCGCTCGAGGGCTCGATGCCGAGTCCGGACCAGCCGTTGGCGGCGGCGAATTCGAGCAGCAGTCCGCCGGAGCAGCCGACATCGACGACCGTCGCCCGATCCCGGCCCAGCAGCTCGCTCCAGTCAGCCAGCTTGTCGGCATGTTCGAGGTCCCAATAGGCCTGCTCGCTCCGGTCCTTCTCGAGCCACCCGGGGTAATGCTCCTGGTAGTAGCGCCGCTCGTACATGAGCGCCAGCTCGGCCTGCTCGGGAATCGGATCCAGATGCGCCCACCCGCAGGCGCGGCACTGGATGACGTTCGCTCCGCCCCTCTGCGCGATCACGGGTCCGTCGTGGCGTGTCACGTGCGTCATCGAGGATGGCCAAGCTTCGGACTCGAACCCACTCTCGCATACCCCGCGCCGCGCAGGGCCTGGCTGAGGCGGCTTCAGGTACGCTTCAGGACGATGTTGATCCCCGGTGACGCCGCTTTCGGTCAGACGCTGGCGCTGATCGCCACCTTCGGGGGGATCGGCGTGTTCGTGAACCTCCTGATCTTCTACATCATCGCCCAGGTGCTGGGCGAGCGGAAGGAGAATCAGGAATACCATCAGGGCGGCGGCGAGCTGAGGTAGGAGCTTGCGCCGGAGGCTGTCCGGGAGTCTCGAGCTCGACGACGACCGCGACCGCGTCGACGCGGATGCCGTCCACCGCTATCTGAGCGAGCAGTCCTACTGGGCGCGGGGGTGCACGCTGGAGGCCGTGGTGAGGACGATCCGCGACGCGGCGCGGGTGATCGGGCTCTACGACGGCGCGCGCCAGATCGGGTTCGCGCGGGTGCTCTCCGACGGGGTGGGCCTCTCGCATCTGTGCGACGTGTACGTGCTCGCGCCGTACCGCAGGCGGGGGCTGGGGATCGAGCTCGTGCGCGAGGCGGTCGAGAACGGCCCCGACGCGGGCTTTGCCTGGACGCTCAAGACCAAGGACGCGCACGGACTCTACGAGCGGTTCGGGTTCCGGGCTCCGAACGTGGACATCATGGAGCGCGCGGCCCGGGCCGCGCCACGGCGCGCGGCCGGAGGTTGGCGCCGGAGCTGAAGGAACGCCGTGGTGCGGCGTCGAATCAGACGCTGCCCATGAAGCCATCATCCAGCTCGACCGCCCCGCCTGAGCCGCCCCACGGCCACCTGGCCCTCTCGACGTACATCCGCTCGCGCTTCGACGATTTCTCGCGCTCGCAGAAGGACGTCGCGCAGTACATCGTCGATCATCTCGACGAGGCCGCCTTCCAGACCGCCGAGGAGCTGGCCAGGCGCGCCAGCACCTCCTCGAGCACGGTCGTGCGCTTCTCGCAGGCGCTCGGCTTCGAGGGCTTCCCGGAGCTCCAGCAGGCGGCGCGGGACGAGTACCGGCGCCGGCCTCCGGGCGCCGGCGACACGCTGGCTGCGGCGGCTCCGCTGTTCTCGCTCGACCACACCGAGTTCGAGGCGGCGCTGGCCGCCGATCACGTCAACGTCGAGGACACGGCGCACAAGCTCGCCCGCGGCGACGTCGAGGCGGCGATCGACGCGATCGTCTCGGCCGAGAAGGTCCTGATCGCGGGCACCGATCAGATGGCATTCTTCGCCAGCTACCTGCGCCACCTGCTGATGCTGCTCGACCTGCGCGCCGAGATCGTGGCGAGCCCCTCCCAGGAGGCGCTCGGCCGTCTGAGCCGGATCGACGAGCGCACGCTGGTCGTCGGGCTGTCCGCCGGCCGGCCACACCCGCTGATCACGCGGACGATGAAGCTCGCCCGCCATCGCAAGGCGCCCACGCTCGCGATCACCGACGCCACCCTGTCCGAGGTGGCGCGGCTCGCGCGGATCCGGCTCTACTACTCGTCGAACACGCCCGCCTTCGTGCGCTCGCATACCGCGCTGCTGTCGCTGATCCAGGCGCTCGCCTACGGCGTGTACGCGCGCGACGCCCAGCAGTACGACGTGCGCATCAAGGCATTTCGCCTCAAGTAGTGCCGCTCGTCCACCACGAGCTTTGCTTTGGCTGTGGGCGGACGAACCTGTTCGGGCTCCTGCTCGAGCTCGAGCCGACCGGTTCGGGGGCGGTTGCGGGGAGGTGCTTCATCAAGCAGGACCACCAGGGGGAGCGCCGCGGCTTCGCTCATGACGGGATCGTGGCCACGGCCCTCACGGAGGCGATGGCGTTCGCGTGCGGCCCGGGAGCTGGCGCCGAGGCGATCGCCGTCACCTTCGAGGGCCCGGCCCCCGTCGGCGCCTACCTCGAGATCGAGGCGCGGGCGGACACGGAGCGCAGATCCGCCACCGCCCGCGCCGCGGCCGGCGGTGTGCACGTAGCTCACGCCACGGGTACCTTCCGGTCCTGACGCAAACCCACGGAGGAGAGACCCGATGCCGCTCAACCTGACGAACCAGATCCTGAAGGAGCACTGCGTCGAGGGGGAGCTCAAGCCGGGTCGGCCGATCTCGATCCGCATGGACCAGGCGCTGCTCCAGGACGCCACCGGCACGATGGCGCTGATGCAGTTCGAGGAGCTGGGCGTGCCGCGGGTACAGGTCGAGCGCGCGGTGCAGTATGTCGACCACAACGTCGTCCAGCTCGACTACAAGAACCCCGACGACCACCGCATGCTGCAGGCGCTGGCGCGCAAGTACGGGCTGCACTTCTCCCGGCCCGGCAACGGAATCAGCCACTACATCCACATGGAGCGCTTCGGCAAGCCCGGGCAGACGATGCTCGGCGCGGACTCGCACACCGTTCAGGCGGGGTGCATGGGGATGATCGCGATCGGGGCCGGCGGCCTCGACGTCGCCGTGGTGCTCGGCGGGCACCCGTACGAGATCGCCTGCCGGAAGTGGTCGAGGTCCACCTCGAGGGCGAGCTGAACCGCCCCTGGGTGCAGGCCAAGGACATCATCCTCGAGCTGCTGCGGCGCCTCAGCGCGAGCGGCGGCAAGAACAAGGTGTTCGAGTTCACCGGTCCCGGGACCGCCGACCTCAGCATCCCCGAGCGAGCCACGATCGCCAACATGATCGCCGAGCTCGGTGCCACCGCCGGCCGTGTTCCCGCCCGACGAGAACACGCGCGAGTGGCTCAAGCGCCAGGACCGCGAGGACGACTTCAGCGACGTCGGGCCCCGAGGACGGCGCCGAGTACGACGACCGGGTCGAGATCGACCTGGGCGAGCTGGGGCCGCTCGTGGCCAAGCCCCACAACCCGGACAACGTCGTGCCCGTCGAGGAGGTGGCCGGGACGGAGATCGCGCAGGTGTGCATCGGCTCCTCGGTCAACTCGGGCTACAACGACCTCGCGCTCGCCGGGGCGATCCTGGCCGACAAGGACGGCCAGATCGTGCACCCCTCGATCGCCGCCACCGCAACCCCCGGTTCGCGGCAGATCCTGGCCGCGATCGCCGAGTCGGGCGTCTACCGCCAGCTCTCCGACGGCGGCGTGCGCATGCTCGAGCCGGTGTGCGGGCCATGCGTGGGCATGGGCCAGGCGCCGCCGTCGGACGCCAACTCGCTGCGCACGTTCAACCGCAACTTCCCCGGGCGCTCCGGCACCCCCGAGGATTCGGTGTTCCTGTGCTCGCCGGCGGTTGCCGCGGTGTCGCTGCTGCACGGCAAGATCGAGGATCCCCGGGAGTACGGCGACGCCCCCGAGCTGCTGCCGATGCCCGAGCTCCGGCCCTACGTCGACGACGTCCACATCTTCGCTCCCGCCGACCCGGAGGAGGCGGAGCAGATCGAGATCCCGCGCGGACCGAACATCAAGCGCCCGCCCGAGCACAAGCCGATGGACGACTGCCTCGAGGCGTGCATGGCCACCGTCCAGCCCGACGACATCTCGACCGGCGACCTCGCGCCCGATGGCGTCGAGGTCATGTCCTATCGCTCGAACGTCCCGGCGATCGCCGAGTTCACCTTCCGCCACCGCGACCCCGAGTTCCGCAAGCGCATGAAGGAATGGGGGAGCGGCTTCATCGTGCGGGCGACAACTACGGACAGGGGTCCTCGCGCGAGCACGCCGCGCTGCGCCGCTGCACCTCGGGGTCAAGGCGGTGATCGCCAAGTCGTTCGCCCGCATCCACCGCCGCAACCTGATCTCCCAGGGCATCGTCGCCCTCACCTTCAAGGACGAGTCCGACTACGACAAGGCGGAGGTGGGGCAGAAGTGGGCGCTGCCCAACCTCCGCGACGAGCTCGAGCAGGGCTCGGGGACTCGCGGCCAAGATCGACGGCGACCAGGAGATCACCCTGACCCACGACTTCTCGGACTCCGAGCGCCAGATCTTGGTCGCCGGCGGGCTGCTCTCCTACCTGCGCGACCAGGACGGCAATGGCGACGGTCCGAGCGACTGATCAGCGCGGGCCGATGAACAGGGCCTGCACGGCGCGGCCGACGCGCCCGCGCTCGTCGTAAAGGACGCTCTCGGCCATGCCGATGCCGTCGCGGGCGATGATCGTCTCCGACTCGAAGCCCGATCCACTCGCCCACGGGCTCGCGCTCGATGTACAGGGTGAGGTCGGGGTTGATGAACAGGTAGTCGTCCCAGGACAGGATCGCGCTGATGCCGTTGCCGAAGTCGCCGGCGGCGGCCAGGCGCTGGAGCGCAGAGGGCTCCTCGCCCGCGACCAGCGGCACCCGCATCCGAAACCAGCCGGGGGCCGCACCTTCCGCCGAACCGCCCGGAGACGAACCGGATCTCGATCGC
>CAVROW010000013.1:0-149774 GCA_963722995.1 uncultured Solirubrobacterales bacterium
CGAGCTTTCGGCTTCGCTACGCGTTTAGTGAAGGGCGGAGCCAACACGTTGGCCATCCTGCTGTGCCTCCTCCGCATCGAGGACGTCGCGACTGTGAAGTCTGGCGCTGGAGAGAAGGTAATCGCCTCGGCCTTGGCCGCCCCGCCTCACAGCATCACCGCCCAGGCCATAGCCTGACGACCGCGTTCGTGGGGAGTGATCGTCCGGGCCAGCGGCGGCGGACGGCTCAGATGTCGCGAAAGCAGTCGCGAGCGCGGCGACGCCAGATCGGCGAACGCGATCACGCGATGCCGCCCCAGACGGTGCGCCCTGATGCCGACGGGGTACGATCGACCCATAAGTCAGGAGGCTGCGACAACCCCCTCAAGATCATTACTAGGACTGGCTCACCCTGGCTGGCTCGACAGCGTCCAGCACCGTCGAGAAGCTCATTGAACACCTGTTTCTTGCGGAGCTTCTCCAGGAATGCTGGTTCCGTCGGAGGCTATTAGTCGAAGTCCTTCGGTCAGAGGTCGACGCGGCGGGCTATGACCGATCCTCGAATGCGGCGCCGTGATCAGGCATGTCCAGAGCTGAAGGCGAGTCGACGCGGAGCCAGGACTAGCAAGCAAACGATCAACGCAAGGCTCGAGGACCGGCTCGGCGGATGCATCGTGTGGGTCTTCTAACTTTCTACCCAACCTCCTACCGTGCAGAGCTCACCTACCGGTGGCGCGAGGCAGAACAAGTTGCCAGGGCGTCGTGGTAGGCACACGCGAGGGGGAGCACCGAGAGAGAACACCCGCGTCGTCGAGAATACCGCGACTTTGAGTTGGTGGAGGGGATTTCGGGCCTGGTCGACGGCTTGTTCGGGTCGATCTCGCCCCCGACGTGAGTCTCGCGCTCAGAGTGGTCGTGCGGGCCGGCTGTCGCGCGTTCCTCGGTCGACGCAGCCGATCCTTTCGTGCCGCCGACACAAGCCTGATCCTCATGGCTGAGTCGCCGCCGGAAACGCGCGAGCGCCTGGTCGCCGTAGGACTCAACGCGACAGCGACGGTCACGCCAGCGCTTATCACCGTTCAGCGCTCGTCAATCCCCCGCTCCACGGTCGAGCCGGTGACCAAGCACGTCTGTGTTCTCAAGATCGACGAAAGCGCTCGCAGCGCGCGACAGCAGAGATCAGCACGCCACCCGATCGACACCCTCGCCGCTAGGTCTACGCAACTCGGGCGTGTTCCCCTCTCCTGGCATAGACTCAAGAGTCGCTGAGTCACTACCGACACCAACGGAGCGCGCCTTGATCTTTGCGCTGCCGGGGTACTGGGGACGCCAAATAGTTACTTGATCGCGATGGGCGAGCATTGATGTTGCTTGTGCTAGGCCTTGCTCTCGTGCAGCCGATCAAGCGGCACTAGCCTGTTGCTGTTTTGTGACATTTCACCACTGAGTCTTGAAACCACTCGGCGTTTATATTGGCGCGATCCATCACGATGAGATCTGCAGGCCAGGCGAGAGCTGACTGATGATGCCCGCATTAACTCAAAGGTGCGCTGGACTGACTGCCGGTCTATTGCTCAGCGCCTCGGTATCGACGCTGTAACGGAGTCCTGTGTGACATCGGGTGGGGAGAACGCCTGCGCCGGCTGATCCAGCATCAGGAACCGCGGCACTGGTCGGTCGCCGTTGATGAATTACCGATGAAGTGCGAGGCGCGCGACCAGGTGGGGTACCTGACCGAGTTGTTAGTGCTCCCCATTCGTTCAAGAGGGATGGGGCCCTCTGAGCCATCCACGACGACTGCCGAGCTGCCGACCATTGATCCGGGCGCGCCCGCCGGCGTGCCCAGCCAAGCGCCTCCGCCCAATCCGCCTATCTTCCCATGATATTTAATCGAGACATCACCTGCTCACGCTCATTGTCGGCATCGAGCCTCTCCTCGAGGTCTGTCACCTGGCGTCGCAACCTTGCGACGGCTGCCTCCTCCTCAACGATCGAGGTCCCCTCGGCGCGGCCGATCTCTTCAAAGGCGCTGTGCAATCCTGCCCTTTACGTACCCACGCGCAACGGCAAGATCTCGGAACGCGCGGGTTCGCTCCCTATCTCGTGAGAGAGCGGCGAGGCCGACGTGCGTCGCTCGTAGCTCTTCTCGAAGGGTTGTTGCACGGACCTCCAGTTCCTCGAGAGCTTTTCGACGCGCCGGAACAACCGCGGTCGCAACCCCAGCACTCAGAACGCCAGGGAATCCTACGTCGGAGGGAGCGCGGGTGACGAAGTCCCCGCTGAAATCGTCACTCTCGCCTGAGCCGGTGACATCGCAGGCGCCCGTAGTCCTTCGCGGTGGGCATGTGGCCCACGTAGTCACACGCGAATTCCCGACTGTCGCCGAGGAGGAGCGCCGCGGCGAACGGCTCGGTGACGTAGACCGTCCCGGGCGGAGTGACGGGCTCGATCCGCGCCGTGCGGCTCACGTGCGTACCCATGAACGCGGGCTCGTCGAGCACCGGATCATAGGTAGGGAAGACTGGACCGACGTGGCCCGCAAGGCGCAGCGCGAGGTGCGGCGGCAGTCCCTCCGCCTCCAGGTCGATTGCGGCTATCGCGTCCTGGAGGTCGAGCGCGCACGACGCGGCTGCGGCTGCGTCCGAGAGCACGACGTACAAAGCGTCACCCCAGGTGTTTCGCTGCCACACATTCTCCCGGTGGCGCCGCACGATCGCGGCAAACGCACCCAGCACTTGCGTCGCGAAGAGCGGAAGTTGCTCGTCGGTCAAACTCGCGAAGCCTCTGATGTCTCCGAACAGCATCGCTCGCACCACCCGCCCGGCCGCGTCGCCGCGTCGGTGCGGCGTGCGACGGACCTCGTGTGAGGAGAGCGCACGCTCGGACTCGTCTTCGCCGAGCTCCCTGACCGGCCCGCCGGGGGAAGGCGACACGATCTCGACCCGCCGGCCGGCCCGACGCCACGTCGCGATGTCGATCGATGTCCCCGCCGCGCCCTGCGCGGGGCGGCCGTCCCAGAGCGCGAGCTGGTGCACATCGGCATCCAAGTAGCGGGCTCGCAGCAGCGCCAGGCCCATGGCTAGCTCGCTGCAATAGAGGAACAGCACATCATCGCCAAGGAAGGCATCCTCGGTTGAGTAGCTAACCGCGCTCGCCGCGGTGAGGCAGCGATGAAAGCGCCCGACCCAGTCCTCGCCTGCCGGCAATACCGACGTCTCAATGAACTCCCCGAGAGCGAACGGAAGCACGATGTGCAATTCGCTGCCTCCTGCCAGCAGCGCCTCGGCCCACATGATGTCGCCGCCGCTGGCCAGCGAGCCATACGCGTAACCCACCGCATGGCGCTCGACAACCGCGGCGATCCGAGCTGCCACCGTCTCCTCCGCCTCGCGTGGAAAGCGGCCCTGCCCGTTCTCATCGGCGATCCGGTGACCACAGAAATGAACGACGGCAGGACCAGCCAACACGCCGAGCAGCGCGGGATCGACGTTCAGCACCTCGCAGATCGTGCGCAGCTGGCGGCGGGTGCTCGCCAGCGCGCCGTAGTCTCCGCGATGCCGCGCCGCCGCCCGCTCCAGCGCGCTCCGCGTGCCGGTGTGGTCGCCGAGGAGCAGGCACGCCTCTCCCTCAGTCGCAGCGGCGTAGTAGGAGTCATCGGCGCTGCGGGCGAGGAGCCCGAGCACAACGCCGGCCAGCTGACGCGCGCGGCCGCCATCTCCGGCGATCAGCCACAGCGTCGCCGCGTTGATCGCGGGATAGTAGTCGTCGGTGCGCGCGAAGATCGCGCCGTACAGCTCTGCCGCGCGAGCAGCCTCGCGCCTGCGTTCGGCGCCTCCAGACGCCAGCGCCACATCCTTCGCGATGCGGGCACGCAATGCAGCGACCTCTCCGTCGGGAATGCCCGCCAGGCCATACTCCTGGAAGCGTCGTGCCGCCTGTTCGGTGGCCCCGGTGCGCGCGAGAGCGAGCACCGCGCGGTGCTTGAGCGGCAGATCGTCTGGATGCTCGCCGAGCCCGCGCTCGGCGAGATCGAACGCGGCCAGCAACTCTCCGCGTCGCTCCTCGCGAATCACTCCGTCGAGCCACCATTCGGCTGATCGCCCCCCTGCGTCGCGCGACGGCTCCTCCGACAGCGACATGATGGCAGTCTAGTGCCCGTCTGCGAGCGTTCTCCTCAGCCGCTGATCCCCGCGAGATATCTCTCTCGCTCCTGCGCGCTCAACGGCCGCGTGACAAGGCTGCGAGCTAGCCGCTCGAGCGCGGCCAGCGAACCTGCGAGCTGGGTCGACCAGATCGTCACCGTGGTTCCGGCACCCGAAGTGACGACCTCGGACCCGTTCGGGCTGAACGCAGCGCTGGGAAGCGAGTTCTCGCCCTGCTGGAGCACCAGCAGATCGGAACCTGTGCGGGCATCCCAGATCCGGACCGTCGCGTCGTGGCCCGCGGTCACGATCTGCGACCCGTCGGGACTGAACGCCGCGCTCTCTACGGTGCCGGTGTGGCCCTCGAGGATCGCCAGCTGACGATCCGTGCGAGCGTCCCACACCCTGGCTGTCCCATCTTCGCTCGCGGTCACGATCCTCGTCCCGTCGGGGCTGTAGGCCGCGGTCTGCGTGGCACCAGTGTCGCCTCGGAGAACTCCCAGCTCGGCCCCGGTGTGGGCGTCGTAGATCCTCGCGGTGCCGTCCGAGTCGGCGGTCACGATGCGTGATCCGTCGGGGCTGAACTCCGCGTCGGCGAGCGTGACGCTCGACGGGATCGCGATATCGAGTAGGTGCCGGCCGGTGCTCGCGTCCCAGACCGTAGCCCCCACGAGACCGAAGGCGTTGGCGGTGAGGATCTTCGTCCCATCGCGGCTGAAGGCAGCGGTATGGAAAGGAGATGGGCCTTTGACGACCAGCATCCGTCGGCCGGTGCGCGCATCCCAGACCTGAGCCGTCCCATAGCCGGCCACGGTCAGGATCCGGGATCCGTCGGAACTGAACTCCGCGCTCGCCACCGGACCAGAAGGATCACGGAGGGTCAAGAGAGGCTTGCCGTTCGCGGCATCCCAGATCACGGTGACGCCGCCTTCGCCTCCGGTGAGGACGCTGCCTGCCGTCGCGAGCTCGGTCCCGTCGGGACTGAACACAGCGTCGCTGATGGGACCCGGAGCGGCTTCGACTAGCAACTGGGTGAGGCTGTTGGCGTCGAAGATAGCCGCGGTGTGGTCTGCGTTCGCGGTCACGATGCGCGACCCGTCCGGGCTGAACGACGCATATGAGATCGCGCTCGCCTGCGATCCGAGCACCGACAGCTCACGTCCCGTCCCCGCGTCCCAGATCTCCGCCTGGCCGCCGCCCGCGGTCACGATCCGCGACCCGTTCGGACTGAACGCGGCGGCGGTTGCGAGCTCGGTCTGGCCTGAGGGATCGACGAGGGTAATCAGTCGGCGGCCCGTGCGTGCGTCGAGAATCCGCGTTGTCAGTCCCGCGATCACGATCTCGGCACCGTCGGGACTGAACGCGGCGTCGTAGACCGAGCCGGAGCGTCCCTTGACCGTCAGCAACTGCGCGCCGGTGCCTGCGTCCCAGACCGTCGTGCTCCCAGTGAAGCTTGTGGCCACGATTCGCGACCCGTCCCGACTGAACGCCACGCTCTCGATCGCCGACGCAGGACCGCTGAGAACGAGCAGCTCCCGGCCGGTGCGAGCGTTCCAGATGGCTGCGCCGCCCGCGCTCGCGGTCACGATCCGCGACCCGTCCGTGCTGAACGAGGCGCTCACAGCGGCTCCGTTTGAATCCGTCCTGAGCACGAGCCGCCGGCGGCCGGAGCGAGCGTCCCAGATCTGCACCGTGCCGTTGTTATTCGCGGTCACGACTCGTGCTCCGTCGGGACTGAACGCGGCGTCGTTGACCACGCCGGAGCCGTCTTTGAGCTCCAGCAGCTGACCGCCCGTGCGCACGTCCCAGATCCGCGCCGTCCCGTCGTCGCTCGCCGTGACGACGCTCGCCCCGTCGGGACTGAACGCAGCGGTGCGGACGAGATCGGTGTCCCCCCTGAACACCACCAGGGCCTGAAGGTTCTCGAGGGCGTCCCGTAGCGCCTGCTCCGCCTGCGTCGTGTAGTGAATGCCCAGGCCCTCCAACGCGAGCAACGTGCTCAACGATGCATCGGATGAGACGTTCGTCTCAGCGTCCGCGGCGAGCAGACGCGACTGCGCGATGTGTTGATTGTCGATCGCCTGGCTGCGCTGAACGAGTGCGACGATCGACAGCGCAACCGCGAGGAGCGCGACGCCGGCCGAGACCGCGGCGATCGTCCGCTGGCGCCTGCTGGCGGCCCGCCGTGAGGCAAGGATGAACTCGCGCTGCAGGTCGGTCGGTTGGACTCCGCCAGCCGACGCCGCCCGGGACAGCCACTCCTCGGCCGCGCTCAGCTCCTCACCGCGCAGCAGCGGGCTCGCTCGCCGCTCAGCCAACTCCCACGCCCGCGCGCGGACAAGGATCCGGGTATGCGTGTGCACGACCTCGAGGTCGGTGTCGAGCGCACGCACCAACCGTTCGATGCCCTCCCCGAACTCGTCCTCCGGACGCATCATGATCCAGCTCAGCTCGCTCAGGACCTCCGGCTTCGGAGCATCCTTCGCGGCCTCCTCGACGCAGATTGCGATCACCCGCTTGTGGAGCGAGACCGCGTACTCGAGCTCTCCCTGGCAGGGCTCGGACGCCAGCGAAGCGCGGCTCAGCACGAACACGAACGCATCTGAGCGCTCGATCGCCTCGTTCGCTGAGCCTCTCCAGCGATCGGCCGGCTCGATGCCCTCAACGTCGACCCACGCCTCGCGGCCCAGCGCGGCCAGTGCCGCGCTCAGCCGCTGGACGAACTCGGAATCCTCGTGCGCGTAGGAGACGAAGGCATCGCTCACACCGGCCCCAACCCTAATCCCGGTCGCTACGCGGTGCAGCGGTTCCCGAAAGGCCGCGGCTGCCTCGCAACAGCTACCTTCAGCGGCATGATCGCGCCGGCCCACTCCGACCCGTTCGTGGGTGCCTACCTTCGGCGGCTCGGCGTGGAGCGCAGGCCGAGAGCCGACGCCGCTTGGCTAGCCGCGCTCCACCGCTCCCATCTGGAGCGCATTCCCTTCGAGAACCTCAGCATCCACCTGAACGAGCCGATCAGCTTGGATCTGGCTGACCTTGCCGACAAGATCCTCCATCGGCATCGGGGAGGCTTCTGCTACGAGCTCAACGGCCTCTTCGGGCACCTGCTGACCCTTCTCGGCTACCAGGTCACTCTCCTGGGGGCTCGAGTGTGGGGCGGCGAGACGTGCGGTCCGCCACTCGCCCACCTGGCGCTGAGGGTCACCACGGTCGACGGGGAACGGTGGCTCGCTGACGTCGGGTTCGGGGACCACAGCCTCTACCCCCTGCGATGGGCCGGAGACATTGCGCAGCAAGACCCGGGCGGCACCTTCCGGTTGCGACCCGTCGAAGGCGGCGACTGGGAGGTGTACCGCAACGACGTCCCTCAGTACCGGGTCGAGGCTCATCCCCGAGCGTTGAGCGACTTCGGCGCCATGTGCTGGTATCACCAAACCTCGCCCCTATCGCACTTCACCCGTTCAACCGTGTGTACCCGGCGATCGGACGACGGACGGGTCACGCTCAGCGGCCGCCGGCTCATCAACACCACCACGACCGGCAAGACGGAAAGCGAGCTGACCAGCGACGACGACCTGCTCGAGGCCTACCGCACTGTCTTCGGCATCGCGCTGGAGAGACTCCCCGACTCGGAAGCCGTCCCCAGGGGCTCGTTGACTCTTGCGGCTTAGCAGAAGAGCACGCCGACGCCGTAGCGCTATCGGACGAACTTGGCCTTGGCCTTCGTCGCGCACGGGGCACGATCTGCCCGTATCCACCAGAACTACCTCGCGCGTCGGGCGTGCTGTCTTTTGATGTCAATCGGCGAAGAAATCGACGATCGTGATCGTGGTCGGCGTGACCAACAGGATCTACCGGTACGCGGCTCGCAGATTGGGCTGGTTCGGCACTAACCCCGTCTCGCTGATGCTGTCATCCGAGCGGCCGAAGGTCTCGCAGGGCAAGCGTCGCAGGATGTTCGAGGGGCGCGAGCTCGAGCAGACAATTGCGGCCGCTGACGAGCCGGCTCGCACCCTTTTCACTCTTGCCGCCCTGACCGGAGCGCGACTCTCAGAGCTGCTCGGGTTGACGTGGGGGAATGTCAAGATCGCTGATCTCGACGACGCTGAGGTCGAGTTCGGCTGGCAGGTCGATCGGCACGGCGAACGGCAACCGACGAAAACCGACGGGTCGGCTCGCACAGTGCCGATCCCACGCGAACTGGCGATGATCCTGGCCAATCATCGACGCGGCTCGCGGTACACCTCCGCCGAGGACTACGTCTTCGCCACTCGGACCGGCCGTCCGCTTGGTCAGCGCAACGTCATGCGAGCGCTGCGAGCCGCGCAGACCAAAGCGACCGATGCGGAGGGCAGGCCGACGTTCCCGATCCTCCACGAGGTCGATCGGTTTGGTCATCCCGTGGCCGTCCCCCATGGAGCAGTGCCGTCCATGCACAGCTTCCGGCACACAGTGGCCAGCCGAGCCCTGCTCGCCGGCGAGAGCGTCGATGAGGTTGCGTTCTTGCTCGGGCATCGAGACGCCAACGTGCCCCGCGCGGTCTACGTGCGCGAGGTCTCGGACGCGCGTCGCCGGAAGATGCGGCGGTCACGAATGATCGAGGAGTTCGGAGAGCTGCTCAAGCCTTCGAACACTGACGGCCAAATCGTCGACCCCGAAGACTCTCTCGAGGCGTAGCGTTCAGGCGGCATTGCCCGCGAACGAGGAGGATGACGTCCGTCGTCCTCCTCGTTCGTCGTTGTAGTGGAGACGAGAGCGGTCGCATCCGTAGCGGCAGGAGAGCGCGGTATACCTCTGTGCATGGCATCCCACGCACCGTCGATCTCTGAGAACGATGTCGTTGCCCTCCGGGAGAGGGTGGGCGTCTGGCCGGCCGGCACGGTCGGTACGGCCGTCAGCATCTACGATGGCGCGGCGCTGGTCGAGGTCGCCGAAGATGATCCGTCCGGCTCGGCGCTCGACAACCTCCTGCCGGTCCCGTTCGAGGAGCTTGAGCTGCGCTGGAGTCACCGCACTGGTTGGGTCGACGGCATGGAAGCCTGATGGAAGCCTCTTTTCCCGCGAGCGCGCCCTCAGACGACCTGCACGTCTGACTAAAGGCCGAATTTCCAGGGAAAAACTGGATCCACCATCAGCCAGATCCACGCTCGTGCTCTTTGCACGCAGGAGGTCACGGGTTCGAATCCCGTTGGCTCCACTGGCGAAGTCGCCGCAACCAGGTCTTTTTTCCGGACCGGTCGGCAGCGGGCTGAAGGGGCGTGTTCCCCCGCATGTTCCCCACGTCCTTGTTGCCGTCCAGCCAGCTTGTCGTAGCTCAGACCAACCCTCGCACGTTGGATGAGAGCGGCGAGACCCCACGCGGTCGTCCGCGGCGACCGAGGTGGACCGTTTTCGGCAAAACGGTCGTGCTGGCGGTGCCGGCCGGCGCGATCGAGATGTCGCCGTTCCGATTTGACTGCTGCTCGCCGCCCAGCACTCGCACGGGATCGGGTCTGAGCTAGCGATACGCGCTGCCCTCCCATTGGCGAAGAGGAGGTTGGTCGATCCGCGGCCCTCGAGACGTGCTTTGCCCCGACCGGGGTGGCTTGTCAGGATTGGGCGAGGTCGCAGCTCACGATGCGGAGCCCGAGATCTAACTCGTCGAGTTCCAAGAGGTCGCGGTGCCGCTTTTCCCAGGCTCCGGACTCGAGGTCCGCATCGAGCTGTTCAACCGCCCGGGCAACGGCCGCTGCCGAGATCTTGGAAAAGACGGAGACGCCTGCGCGGACTTCGGGGTCGAGGTAGGCCGCCGGCCGTCGCCAATAGGCGGGATAGAAGCCGTCGCTGCAGTCGTGAGGGATGGGCACAGGCAGAATCTCAACGTCGCCAAGCGCCTGTTTAAGGCTCGCCTTCCAAGCATCTGGTCCTCGATAGGCGACAGGGATCAGGTCCAAGAACTCAGGGAGGTATTCGGTGTTGAGCCAGAAGAGGTCAGCCGCCCCAGGATCCGAGTTGAACAGCAGAACGCGCCGGCGCGCCACTCGGCGCATTTCGCGTAGTCCCTGGTCCCGATCAGTCCAATGGTGATCACTGATCAGCGCCATGACGGCATCGAAGCTGTCGTCAGGGAACGGAAGATGCTCGGCGGAAGCCTGCACGACCGGCGCCGCTGTCTCAGCCCGTTGGGCGATCATGACCGATGATGGCTCGACGGCCATCACGTCTCGATCTGTGGGTTCGTAGGCGCCGGTCCCGGCTCCAACATTTAGAACGCTTCCTGCATCACCGAGAGCTCCGAAAATGAGCCGACCGATCCGCGGATCTGGGCGGCGCACAACCGAATAGCCAGCACCGATGCGGTCATATATCGGAACAGTCATCACGAATGAGTATCACCGACGACAAAGGTGTCGTCGGCGAGCGCGCTGGAGGCGGGCGGATTTGCTTTGACCCAGAACTCGGAGGCGGTTCCTGCGATCGGTCTTTGCGGTCGCGGGTAAGCTGGCGGCGAGTGTTTCGCCGGAGATCGCGGCGCTGTGTCTATCCGCTGCGCGACCACGCCAGGACAGCATCACGGGCGGGTTCGCTGACGAGTGGCAACCAAGTGTGGAACAGCGGGGCGGCGCCGTGTGCGTAGTGCGCGGCGATCTCGGTGGATTGGTCAAAGACGTCGAGCTCGCTGGCGATTGTCAGCTCGGCGAAGGCCCGCAGGTCAGCCGGGGTCAGCGGGGTCGTGTGTCCATCGTGTCGATCGACGATGACCGGGGTGTCGGTGACAAATGTGGGGTAGCTGTCCTGGCGGTTGCAGGTTCCGTAGAGCGCGACGAACGCTTCAGCTCGCGGACCGGCGAGGGCGATTAGCGCCGGGCGGGTCGCGTTCTGCATCGGCTGAGGGAATGCGTCGGTTCCGTAGGCGGCGTGGAGCTGGGCGGCGTCCACAAGCCAGTCGGGAGCGCCCCAGCGGTCGAGCGTGTCTGCGGTGCGGTGCAGGTGCGCGAGGAGCGTGCCGCCGGGGTGCTCGGTCGTGCCGGCGCCCGTATGTCTTAGGAACTCGTCGATTCGTCGGCGGCGCACTGCTGCGTCCTGCAGGAATGAGATGATTGCGCTTGCCAGTTCGGTGGGTGTGTCGCGGGCGATCAGGTGCCCAGCCCCCGGGATCGTCACGGTCGTCGCGTGCGGCACGAGTTCGAGCAGCCGGCGTGCGTCCTCGTCTGTGACCGGGGAGTCAGCGCCGCCGCGGATGAGCCTCACCGGCAACTCGAGCCGGCGTGCGACGGCACGTAGAGCTTGTCCACGACCGAGGATGTCGTCGACGATGGGTTGGTTGACCCGGTCTCCGAGTGTCCTGGCTAGCCAGGCACGAGTGCGCTTGGGCGGCGGGTCAGGTACGACATCGACCATCATCAGTCCGGCCACCAGCGCCTCAACTCGTGGGTCTAGCGCGAGAAGGGCCGCGAGGCCGCCGAGTGAGCAGCCGACCACAACCGGGGCCGCGTCGAACGTGTTGTCGACCATCGCGACCACATCGGCTGCGAAGCCGGACAGGTTGTCAGCGTTTGCCGGGCGGCTGTCTCCGTGCCCGCGCTGGTCGTAGGCGACGCTCGAGTACCCCGCCTGCGCGAGCGCAGCCAGGACCGGCTCCCAGGTTTGGCGCCTCTCACCGCCGGCATGGAGGAGCAGCACGGGCGGGCCCTCTCCCGCACGTGTGCCGATCAGCTTCACGTCGGGACGGTGCTGGGTGACCTCGGTTCGAAGGTTCAGATCGCTCATCGGCGTGACTCGTATCCCGCTTCCCATGGTTACCTTGACAACGCAAGGTAAACCCTTTACCTGTGCATGTCAAGGTAAGCTGCTGGCTGTGCCGAGCGCCCGCATCCGCCGAACGCCGGCCGAAGCCAGACGGCTGATCCTGGACGCGGCCGAGCAACTCCTTGTGGAGGGCGGTCCTCGGGCGGTCCAGGTCCGTGCCGTCGCACAACGAGTCACGATGACCGACGCCGGCATCGCGCACCACTTCGGAAGCCGCGATGCACTGCTCCGGGCGCTGCTCCATCACGGCGGACGCAAACTCCGCGACGCCGTTCAGCTCGCAACCCGAACCTGGGTTGACGAAGGCGCATTGCTCGCCGACCTGGTAAACGCGATTGCGGACGTTTATGAACAGGGATACGGCGCGTTAGCGATCGCGCTGCACGCCGCGGGTTGGCGAGATGAGGGCGTCGGCATGCTCGATCCTGTCGTCGACGCCCTCCACCGCGTGCGCACCAGCAACGGCGCACGCCACCCGAAACGTTCAGATACCCGTCTCGCCGTCGCGGCGCTTCACCAAGCACTCGCGACAGACCCGACCTACGGGCCCGCGTTTCGGCGCAGCGCGGGGATCCAAGATCCCGCCGCCAACCAGTCAGGCGAGCAACGAAAATGGTGGACTAACACGCTCGCGGACGTCCTCAACATCCCCGAGCCCTCGCCACACCACCGACCGGCAGGCGGCACTGACGCGCCAAACCGGATCTGAAGCACGCCTCGGGCCGCGCCCGCTGCCCCCCATCGGCAGTCACCACGGCTGAGCAGTCCACGTGGCTGTTGCCGCAACACACCGTTGGACGAGCGGACCCGCTTCCGCTTCGGCGCGCGCCTCCGGTCGTCAAGGGCAGCCACGAGCACGGCAATGCGAGTGCCGGCGACCGTGAGGCGCTCCGCCCGGGCCGCGAGTTCTCCGTAGCCGTCAGGGAAGCCGCTTGGGGCGAACGTGAGGTCAAGCTGGCCGTGTCGCGTCGCCAGGTTCCAGACGGTGGCGGCGAGGAGGCTGCGAGGCGTGAAGTAGTCGGGTGGCAGTGGCGCCCAGGCGGCCGTGTTGGTCGGATCGGTGACGAGGCGGCAGTCGAGCTCGTTCAGCGCATCAGCGAGACGGTGCAGGTTGGCCTCGTCACGCGCGGGGGTGAGATCGATGGCGAGGGTGTCGAAGCCGGCCATGCGACTGGATGCCGGCGCCGCCGATGACGACGAACTGCACGCCGTGAGCGACAAGTGTCTTGAGGAGCGCTTCGAGCTCAGCGTCGATCGCGGGGGTCACGCGACCGGAGTCTGCTGGCCCAGCCATTCGGCAATCCTGTCCCCCCGCCGCCCGATCGTCAGCGGCGCGCGGCCTCGCGCTCGCGTTGGACGTCGAGCACGGCTTGAAGCGCGAGTGAGTCGCGCCGTGCCGTGCGAGCGTCTGACGCGTCGGCGATCCTTAGGAGGTCGATCAGTCCAGCTGCCTCGAGGGCTCCGGCCGGCGTCTCGAACGCCACCCGGTTGCGGTCGAGGTCCACTTCGCCTGCCGTGCCCGCGGGCGCCTCGTCGATGACGACGCTCACTCCGCCCGACACGACGTGCCTGCCGCCCCGGGTTTGCCGAGCGCCCATCTGTCGGAGGCGATAGCCCACGCCGTCGACCAACCCACAGACCTCGATCGTCGACGAACCGAGCACGAGCGGCCAGCCGTGCAGCGCCCCAGCCACCTCTCCGACGACGACCCCTAACACGCCCGCCGCGGCAAGCTCGGACAACCCCGCTGCGATGTCCGGAGCACCCGGAGGAGTGAGCCGCCGGACCCGCTCGAGCGGATCGAGTTCGAGTTGCATCGCGATCTGCGGCCACCAACTGCGGTCCTCGACCAGGAGATGTGCGTCGAGCTGCAGGCCGCACGCGTGCGCGACCTGCTCGACGTCGTCGACGCTGACGCCGCGATCGCCCCGTTCCCAGCGTGCGATCGTCGCCTGGCGGAGGCCGAGGAGTTCGGCCAGCTGGCGCTGCGTGAGCCCGGCGCGTCGCCGGGCCATCATCACGTAGTCGCCGCCTCGCATACCAAAATGGTATACGGTGGGTAGCCAAGTGTGATGGAAGTGTGGAATCCGATTCCACACCTGACGCCCCCGGAAGCCCCGCCGCACAAGCTCCACTGGCGTGTCCCGCCGTTGTGTTCGCGCGCCGAACGGATCGCCCGTCTCCGCCCGTCTCGCGCCACCTCCGAGGGGCGAGCGTGCCCCACGTAGGTACAACGCGGAGGCTCAGGCCGGGGGTTCGCCCCCTCGACCAATCCCCGCGTAGCACGAACCCGCAGGGTCGTGTCTCGTAGGAATCCCGATGCCGGATCCGTGGAAACTACGGGTCAGCGTCCCGGTGCTGGCGACGATGAGGGGGCAAATCATTCAATTGCCCGCTATTTGCATCGTTCGACCGGGAGGTGTCGGGGGTCCTCTGCAAACCGTGGGGCTTCACACGGAGGTCATCACCCATGCAGCGCAAGACGAAGAGAATCATCGGTGCGGCCGCGCTTATCTGCGCACTGGCCGCAGGTGGCGCGGCGTTCACCGCCAGCAACACCGTGCCGGACAGCGTCGCCGGATACGGGTCGGACACCGTCAGCGGCGCCACGGCGACGACCATTCACTATGTCCTCAGCAGTGACGGTCAAGAGATCACGGGCGTAAACCTGGTCTTCTCCCAAGACCTGACCAACAACAATGCCGGTCCTGACTACACAGTCAAGGCGGGCTTCGACGGCACTGGCGCTCCCACGGCCTGCACCGTCGGCACGTACACCTCGGGGACCGGCACGTCTGTGGCGTGCACCGGCTTCACCGAGTCCACGGCGTCGTCGGCCAGTTTGAACGTGGCCGTCGCCCAGTAGGTCCAACCGAACAGGGTCCCTGGAGAGCGTGGTCTGCCGGCCACGCTCTCCGGACTCGCTTCACTTTCACTCAAGCTGGTCCGCGTCCGTTCTCGCGCCGCGACCATCCAACCGACTTCCGTGAGGGCTGGGGCGTACCGCACCGGGACCGCGCAACCCCGTTCCGCCCGGACAGCCGATCTCGACCGTGATCCTCGCCCGCCCAATCCCCATCAGCTTTGAAGCCAACCCGAATGCGCTCAGTCGTGCTGACCGCGGTCCTCGTAGGAGCGGCGGCGTTGGCCTGGCTGTATTTCGCTCCGACGCGGATCGGCGGCTCGACGACCTATGTGGTCACGCACGGGATCAGCATGGAGCCGAGGTTCCACACCGGCGATCTTGCGATCGTTCGCCCCACGGACGACTACAGAATCGGACAGGTGGTCGCCTATCACAGCACGCTTCTTCACACGGTTGTATTGCACCGGATCATCGCGATCAGCGGCAGCCGCTACGTCTTCAAAGGGGACCACAACACCTTCATCGATCCGACGCGCCCCACCCGCGCGCTACTGGTAGGTGCACTGTGGCTCCACGTTCCGCACGGCGGCATCGTGATGGGCTGGCTGCACACACCGGCAATCGCCGCCGCTTTGTCTGGCTTGGCGGCTCTGCTCCTCGTGATGGATACCGGCCGGAGGCGCCGGCGTCGTGACCGCCGACGGACCATGCCGAATGCCGCCAGTCGTCAAAGAGTCGCGTCGGTGAACGGCTCGGATAGCAGCGGACTCCGCTCGGTGAGCTTGCCGTCACCGTTGATCGCTTCGGGGGTGGCCGCGCTCGTGTTTCTCGCCCTCGGCATGATCGCGTTCGCTCGCCCTGCGTGGAAGGCCACGACCGCAAGCGCGCTCTACACGCAGCACATGAGCTTCGGCTACAGCGCGAGTGCCCCGGCCGGGCCCGCTTATCCGAACGGGGTGGTCAGCACAGGCGCTCCGATCTTCCTTCAGCTTGTGCGCAGACTCGATGTGCGGATCCGCTACCACTTCGACACCGACTCCCCTCACCAGCTGGCAGGTACCGAGGGCGTCATATTGCGCGTGGTCGGTCCCACGGGCTGGAGCCGAGACGTCCAGCTCATGCCGCCGAGGCCGTTCACGGGCACCGCGACCAGCACCCAGGTGACGCTCGACCTGAGCGCCCTGCAATCGCTGCTTCGCGGGCTCCAGTCTGAGACCGGTGTCCCGGCGGCCCTCGGCTCGACGTATCAGATCGTCCCGAAGGTACACCTCCATGGCACCGTGTCGGGACAGCCTGTCGACAGCAGCTTCGCCCCCACGCTGGACTTCGAGGTTCAGAGCCTGCAGCTGCAGCCAAGCGACAGCCTCAATCCGAGCCAGCGCGGGACCGTGCCCACGGCGGCGACAGCCGCGAACACGCTCGGCGTGGCGGGGCATGATGCGTCGGTCTCCACCATCCGGGGGATCGCGCTCATCGGCTTCCTGCTCGCGGCTGCGAGCACGGCGCTCCTCAGTCTGTCGCTGATGAGGCGGCGACCGTTCGACGAGAACGCCCAGATCCACGCTCGGTACGGACACATGATCGTTCCGATCGCCGGGACCTCCGAAGACCTGTCGTGGGCGCCGTTCGACGTGCCCAACTTCAAGGCGCTGGCCCGTCTGGCAGAGAACAGCGAGCGGCTGATTCTCCATTACCGCGAAACCGGCGGCGATACGTACCTCGTCAATGACGAGGGGACGATCTATCGCTACAGGACGAAGCCCAACAGCGTCGTGTGGGGTGAGTGGTCGTCCGTCGCGCCTAAGCCGCTGGTCGGCGCCCCAGACCCGACCGCGGACATATCTGCCGCGTAGGCGCGGGCGAAGAATCCTGAGCTCCCTATCGGGAGTCGGCGCGTGCTGGGCGGCTCGGCGTCGGATCGCTCTGCAAGCGCGCGCGTCGGTCATCGAATGCCGCTTCCGTTCGGCACGGAAACAGCAGCCACGGCATTCGCCGCCAAGCCCGGTTGGGCGGCACTCGGCGCTCCTGTCGCGTGTAGACCATTGCGGCAGCGTGCGTCATGCTATGCGCCGATCGAGGGAGGAGAATCCGAGTTGGCGGAGCTGAGCCGCGCGCAGGCCCTGCACACCCTGAACGAGCACATCGGCCAGCAGGTACATGCCGCGGTCCAACTCGATGTGGGGTTCGGCTACCAAGGAGTCGTGAACGGCAACGGCGTCCTGACCGAAATGCGCTATCCGGAGGGGACGTCACCTGCACGTCCGACGTTGGCAGGCGATGAGCCGACCGGGCTTTATCGCGTTGGCGATATGACCATCTATGTTCCCGAACACGGAGTACTCAGCATCACGAGCTCGCTGTCGGGACCCGGGATCGCCGTTCGCATTGCAGACAACGTGGGACTCGTGATCAACTGGGAAACCGGTGGCTTCCCCGTGCGCGTTGATCGCCACGGCCGGAGGTAGAGGCCAGGCGCTGTGCGTTTGATCGATCGCAGCGCGGCAGTCGAGACGCGCTGCTCCTCTTCGATCGCCGGGGCAGCGAGTGATGCGCGGCGGAAGATTCAGTCTGTGCCGTGTCCGTTGTCTGGGCCGAGCCGCTCGATCAACTGACGGCGGCGCTCCTGCATCACGGCCACGTGTTCGGCGGTGAAGGAGATCAGAGGCTTTCCGATAACGAACTCAGCCAGCCGGCGCTCGATGTTGAGCAGCTGCGCGACCGCGTCGCCGGCGGCATCGTCGGTCCTGGCCTCGAGGATCGCGCGGAGTACCTGTTCCGGGGCTTGGGCGGCAGCAAGCCATGCCTCGATGTGCTTGAGCTCTCGTTCGAGCGCCGAGCGCCCGAGCCGTGCCTTCGTGCTCGGATCGCGCTCGGCGGCGAGCACCATCTCTCGGATTGTCTCGGCATCGGCGCCGAACGCTTGCAGTACGGCTGCCGAGAGTCCGTCGGTCTCGCTCAGCAGCGCCAGCAGCAGGATCTCGGGGTCGACGCGGTTAGTACCGAGCCAGAGCGCCTCGCGCAGCGCCCGCTCGAGGACCCCCTTTGCGCAGGGCGTGAACGGCATCTGACCATGGGTGAGCGGTGCCGCCCTCGGCACGATGCGCACGATCTCGTTCCGCGCCAGCTCTGGCGTGACGCCGAAGCTGCGAAGGACCGCCGACGCCGCGCCGCTCTCCTCACGCAGCAGACCGAGCAATATGTGCTCAACGCCGATGTAGTTATGCCCGAGCGTGCGGGCTTCCTCCTGGGCCAGAAAGATGACCTGTCGCGCGCCATCGCTGAAGCGCTCAAACATGACGCCGAGCATGTCACGTAAGCCCGGGCCACATTCCCGCCCGCTCCCGCCTCGACTGATTACGACCGCTCGGCACGTTCGCAAAGGGCCATCAGGAGCGGCCCCGGCTCGGTGGCTCGTGGAGGGGCGGACGCAGGGGAGCGTAGGTCCGCCTCGGAGTCGGGCGAGCCTCACCAGATTAGGCGTGTCAGCTTTCGTCTTGGAGTTGCTGCCGCGACTGGCGGGCGACCGCGACGACTTCTCCGATGATCGGGAGATCGTCGTCGTCGAACCGCTCAATTAGGTCGGTGAGAGTTGCGAGCGATTCGTCGCGGCGACCCAGCTCCGCCAGCAAGCCAGCCTTCGCCGCGAGCGCGCCAGCGATGGACTCGCGTTCCAACGGTTCTTCTGAGCCGGCGCAGCGTCTGATCGTGCTGTCGAACGCGCTGAGGGCGTCGTCGCTGAACTCTTCGATCAGGATGTGATGAGCCGCGATCGCGTCGTCCATGCGGAAGAGGTGATTCAACGCGGCGATCTTGTTGTGCAACGCCAGAACGCCCGCTTGGCGAACGCCGGTCCTCGATGATTCCCGGGCGCGCTCGATCATCCGATCGAAGATCTCGATCGCTTCCTCGAAACGCTGCTCGCTGAAGAGCGCTTTGCCCCACCCGAGCATCGCGTCCGCCCACCAGCCCAGCAGCCGGGAATCATCTGCCTTCTCAACTTCGCCAACCGCTGCGTCGTAGAGAACGATCGCCTGCTCGTAATGTCCGACGCGCAAGAGCAGCGACGCCTTACCCACTAGCGTTCGAACCAGCGGCTCGGGGAAGATGGGATCCGTCGCCTCTCCAAGCCGCGCCAGCAGCTCATCGTAAGCCGCGATCGCCTCCTCGATTCGCCCCAGCCGCACCAGATTTGCCGTCTTGCGGCCATGCGACCAAATCACCTGCCGGACAAGGTCCGCTTCGGTCGCCTGGCCAAAGCGGGTGAGGAAATCATTGGCCACAGCTACGGCTGCCTCGGGATCATTGAGGTCCTGCATCACCGCCACCTTCTGAGACAGGGCGCCGGCGACGAATCGGGTCAACGCCGGGTCATCTGACTCCCCAAAGCGATCGACCACGCCATCGAGCGCCTCGATCGCGCCCTCCGAACGTCCCAGGCTCGCCAAGGCGCGACCCTTCGTATACAGCCCGCTCGCTACCGAATACTGCACCTGCGGCTCATCAGCCCCACCCAATCGCCTGACCAGCTCGTCCGCAACCGCAACGGCCAGCTCGCGCCGATTGTGCCCCATGAGCTCGAAAGCCTTGTAATCCATCGCGCGAGCCACATCCACCCGCACCGACGGCTCGTCCACCTCTCGATAGCGCTCGATCAACGAGTCATAGACCGCCAGCGCGTCCTCCCAGCGGCCCGCGTCGCGCAACTCCTCAGCCGCGTCCATCAGCTGCCCCGTTGCAGCCTCGCTATCTACCTCTCTGCCCATTCACCCCTCATCGGTCGACCACGACCGGCCCATGAGCAGATCCGCCCTCCGCGCCTACTAGCTGCGACTGGCGGTCGTCGATCAAAGCAGGAGGCGATTGGCTTCCCGGTCCAAGGGGATTGGGAGGCTTCGAAACACGCTTGAGCTCTGCGAGCCAGACAGCTAGCCAGTTCTCGTGCGAAGCACCGAAGCACCCGACGTCCTTCGCGGCCGTAAAACCGGTAGCGATGGCCGCGCTGACAGGCAGACCCCGAGTGCGTAACGCCAATGCGCCCGCGACGAAGCCGTGCCAGCTGGCCCCGCCGGGTTACCTCTAGCTGTCGAAGGTCGATCAAGGCCGCAGCCGCCGTGGCTGGCCTGCCTCCACACTCAGCCGGTCTGGGTGACGCCGAAGCTGACCAAGATCCAGAGGACCCCGGCCAGCGCGTAGAAGGCGCCAACTGCCCGTGATGTGCCAAGGAGCCGCTGTAGCGAGGGCGCGCCGTGGGCCGCTCCTACAGCGGCACTCCCCGTCCCGTCGCCTCGAGGGAGTGGGCGCATTCTGCGAGCAGGCTCCTCAGCGTTTCCACTGCATCAGGAGGGATGCGGCCCAGCATGTCCGCCTCGATCACGTCCATGGAGGCGTCGCAGCCGGTCAGCACCTCGAGTCCTTTGCGAGTGACGGACGTTCGCAGTGCGCGGCCATGCTTCGGATCCCGCCGGCGACGAACGAGCCGGCGTTTCTCGAGCGCCGCAATCACGACGTTCATGGCCTGCGGGGTGACAAACGACCAGCGCGCCAACTCTGCGCACGACATCCCGTCGTGCCGACGTAGGACGCTCAAGGTGACGTACTCGGTCGTAGTGACGCCGTGGCTGCGAACGGCGTCGTCAAGCCGGTCTCTGATCCTCCGCTCGACGCGGTAGATCAGATAGCCGACGCGGGGCGGGGGGCTCGAGAGGTCGGGGCGCAGCGCCGGTACTGCAGCGGGCTTCACCAGCGGAACACTATCCGCTGCACCAGCGGGCGAACCGAGCGCCAACGGCCAGGTCACGACGGTTGACAAGGGGATTGACAACCTCCTTGATCATGAGTAGGTTGCGGCCCGTCCCGCATGTGGAGATAGCGGGGTCGTGGAGAGAGAGGAGTAGCCGTGACCGGACGAATCGCTCGTCGCTTTCGGCCTGCACTGGCGGCGGCCGGAGTGATCGCACTACTCGCCGCGGTACCAGCGGCCGGGGCCACAAGCTCGGGCAGCTACTCCGGCACGACACCGGACGGCTCGACGTGGATCGCCGATATTCCGTCGTCCTGGAACGGCACCGTGCTGCTCTACAGCCACGGCTTCGGGCCACTCGTGGCCGCCGACGCTCCCGACCCAGTCACGAAACAAGCCCTGCTGGCCCGCGGATACGCGCTCGCCGGCTCGTCGTATGACCCGAGCGGATCGTGGTGGGCGCTGGACACCGCGCTGACGGACCAGTTCCAGACCCTCTCGGACGTCGAGGCACTGCTGCCATCGGCGCCGCGGCACGTGATCGCGGTAGGCACGTCCATGGGCGGCCTGATCAGCTCCCTGGAAGACGAGCACTCCGATGGGCGCCTGGACGGAGCGCTGACCACCTGCGGGATCGTCGCCGGCGCGGTCAACCTGAACAACTACCAGCTCGACGGCGAGTACACGATGAGCCAGCTGCTCGCCCCGGGCGAGCCGATCAAGCTGGTGCACTTCAGCGGGCCCGGCGACGGGTTGAACACCGGCTATGAGCTGGATGCGGTGGCCAACCGCGCGCAGACGACGCCGCAGGGCCGCGCGCGCCTCGCGCTCGCGATGGCGTTCATGAACGTCGCCACCTGGGCGGCGGGAGAGCCGATGCCCGCGCCACACGACTACATGACCCAGGAGCAGGAGCAGTACGACGTGCAGTTCAAGGCCGGCCCGCCGCCCATCTCCACGACGATGGACTTCGTCGAGTTTGGCCGGCCGTACATCGAACAGGCTGCGGGTGGCAACGGATCCTGGACCAAGGGCGTGAACTTCGGGCTGCTGCTTGCCGAGTCGCCTTACGCGCCCGAAGTGATCAGCCTCTACCACCAAGCTGGCCTGAACCTCGCCGCCGACCTGAATTCGCTCACCCGTAACGCCAACATCAGCGCCGATCCGGGCGCGATCAGGTCGCTGGACCGAACCTCGGTGCCGACCGGACGGCTACAGGTTCCCGAGCTCGACCTGCACACGATCGCCGATCAGCTGGTGCCCGTGCAGCAAGAGAACTACTACCGGCGAACGGTGGACCGCGCCGGTGCCGGCGAGCTCCTTCGTCAGGCCTTTGTGCAGCGCCAGCTGCACTGCAACTTCACACCCGCCGAACTGCTCTCCGGTGTGCTGGCCATCCAGCATCGCGTCGACACGGGACGCTGGAACTCGGTCGCCACGCCGGCGTCACTCGAGGCAACGGCGAGCAGCCTGGCCGCGGCCGACCCCAGCCTCGGCGCCGCCGCGATCATCCCGTACTGGCCCGCTCCGTTGTCTGGCGTCAACAGCCTGGCGAGCTGGTGGCCTTGGGGGTGGGGAGCGGTCCAAGCCCCGCGCCGGCGGTGAGCGCCTTGACGCTCGGGCGCGGCACGGCAGCGCCGGCACGGCAGTAGCCCCCGGCCCCCGGCAGTAGCCCCCGGCCCGGCAGTAGCCCCCGGCCCGGCAGTAGCCCCCGGCCCGGCAGTAGCCCTGGGCGGATGGCTGTCGCACCGCATCATCCGCCGCACACCGGCGGCGCGGGGGATCAGAAGCGCCTGCGGCGTCCGCCGAGACCCTGCCGTCCGTAGGCCCCGCCGCGCGAATGGCGATAGATCCAGACGACGAGCATCGAGAAGACGACGGACAGGAGGAGTCCAGCACCGTGGCGATGCAGCACGTACCACGAGAAGAGACCCGCGCTGAACGTGCCGCAGATGCCGACCAGAGCCGTCATGCCGATCCCCATGGGATCGGGTCCGGGCAGGAGGAGCCTGGCGATCGCACCGACGAATAGGCCGACGAAGAAAAGGATGATGAGGTAGAGGACGATTCCCACGCTCCCAGACTACACCCGAAGCGTGGCGTCATGTGTCGCTTGAGAACCGCGCGCGAGCCGTCGACGGGAAGCCAGTAGCGCACGTCGTTCAGCCGCCGGCGGCTCCGGGGGCTCGTTGACGGGCGCCTGCCGTCCACCCTGCCGCTCCCGCGCGCTGCGGACCGAAGCCCACGCACGCATCACCCTGCGCTGGTTCGCCTCGGAGGGATCGAGGCGGTAAGCCTGCTCCGCATCGAACAGGGCGCGCTCGGCGATCTGAACGAGGGTGACATCGTCATCCATCGTGGTCATCGTACGCCGTGTCGCGCGTGCGATCCGGCGCTCAGGAGACCGGTGCCGTCTTCACGCGATCGTCATCGGCTCCCGCGTGGTTATCACTCGATTCCCGCCGCGATGCTGAACGATCAACGTATACCTCCCCGGCGCCACTGGCCGCCGCACGTGCACCACCAACCGTCCGCCACCGGCGCTTCCGACTGCGTACACAGTGCCGGCGCGGATAACCGTCGCGCTTCCGCCCGCCGGCGGAGGCGTGAATGCGGCCGCCACGGTGTGACTGCGGCAGCGCTGAGTTCTCACCTTCCGCCTCACACCGTGGCGCTTCACCGTCGAGGTGACTACAGCGCAGCGCACCAATACCACCTGCCGCGGGAACGGGTTTGGCGGCTTGGGAGGCGGTGTGGCCGTGACGCCCACACCGGACAGCGATATCACCGCCGGCGTCGATTCGTTGTCCGCGAGCTTGATGTTCGCCGTGCGCGCGCCAAGAGCCGGCGGGGTGAACGCAACAACGATCGTGCAGGCCTGCCCGAACGACAGCGTCGACATGCGCGCAGCCATTGCCGGCGATCGTGAAGTCGTGCGGATCGGATCCCCCCACCGACGCGCCGGCGATGGTGAGCGGCTGGGCGCCCGTGTTCGTCACGCGCAAGGAGGCGCCAGGTGACCTCTGGCCCACGGTCTCCATTCCGAAATCGGCCTCAGCCGCCTGCGCCTGAGCGGCGGAGGCGAAAGTCTCGGCCGTCGCGGTCGGCGGACCCCCGCTGGACTGACTGCCTCCGGCGATCAGGATCTGGCCGGTCGGGAGCGCCGCCGCCGTCGCGCCCTCGCGCGCTACCGACATGGTTGCCGGCAGCGCCGTGAACGCGCCGGTACGCGGATCGAACACCTCCGCGCTCGACAGCGCGTTGCCATGGCCGTCGAGTCCGCCCGCGACCAGGACCGCTGCCATCACCGAGCGCAGCGGCTGCGGCCGCCTGACGCACGGTGGTCATCGACCCCTGTAACGACGAGAACGTCTGCGTGCCCGGGTTGAACAGCTCGGCGCTCTGCAGGCCGTGTCGGTTCGCATCGACGCCGCCGGCGATCAACACCGCACCGCTCGGCAGCGGCGCCGCCACCGCTGCGTCCCGCGCCGCGCTCATCGTCCCGCGCAGCGCCGAGAAGGTGACCGTGGACGGGTTGAACAGCTCGGCGCTCGACAGCGCGTGATGAGCCGCGTTCGCGCCGCCGGCGATCAGCACCTCACCGTTCGGCAGCCGCGCCGCCACGGCCCCCGTTCGAGCCGTGGTCATCGATGCTGACACGCGAGTGAACGTGTCGCTGCCGGGATCGAACAGCTCCGCGCTCGCGAGCGGCGTGCCGCCGGCGTCTTGACCGCCGGCGATCAGCACCTCGCCGTTGGCGAGCACGGCGGCTGCTGCCTGGGCACGAGCGGTGCCCATCGCGGCCGGTAGCGCCGAAGACACGCCGGTGGTGGGATCGAACAGCTCGGCGCTCGCGGTGGCCGATGCGCCGGTTGTTCCGCCGCCCGCGACGAGCACCATCCCGTTGGGCAACAGCGCGGACGCCGCGCCGGTGCGCCCTGCCGTCAAGGACCCCGCGCGCGCGAACAATGGCTCCGACGCGGCCGACGCCGGCGAGGCGCCCCAGCCGAGCAGGCATACCGTCAGAAGGCCGGCAACCGCGCCTAGCCGCACTGCGTTTCGGATCTGGGTGTGCTCAACGGGCGCGAGCATAGATCAGGGCTGAGCGCGCGACCAGGCTGGGCGGGGCGGTGCGAGCCGTGATGCAACACTCGTTGAGCCGGCGGACACCTCGTTCGAGTGGCCCCAGCCGTCCGCCGATGACATAACGCGGCCGAAGCCGCGCTCGTCGTCTCAAGGAAGAACAGATGCTTGACCAAAGTCAGGAACGCCAGCTCGTCGTGTGCACGCTGGGGAGCGAGCAGTACGCGCTGCCGATCCAGCGCGTACTCGAGATCATCCGCTACGTGACGCCCCGGGCGGTCGCCTCGCGCCAGGACTGGGTGCGGGGAGTGATCAACCTACGCGGCCGGATCATCCCGATCTACGATCTCGCCGCGCATCTCGGCCTCAACACCACGGTGGACGCCGACAGCAAGATCGTGATCCTGGACACCGGAACCGAGACGCTGGGCGTGATCGTCGACGGGGTGGAAGAGGTGCTGACGGTCTCCGAGCACCAGCTCGAGCGCGTGCCCACGGCCGACGCGGCGGCGATCGAAGCGATCGCGAAGCTCGGCGACCGGCTGGTCGTGCTGCTCAAGCCGGAGCTGCTGTTCGGCGGCGCCGAGCTCATCGCGGCCTAGGCCTTCGATAACCGGCGGCGGACGGCACCCGCGCCGTCCGCCGCCCCAACAAACTCGCCGGGCATCGGCGCCGCCGGTATCTTGCGCCCATTGCCGCTGCGTGGTCGACACCGGTGACGCTGACGGAGCCCGGGCGGTGAGCTCCGGGGCGCGGCCGCGCTCGCGGACCCGCGCGAAGGCCCCGCGCGCAGCCCCGAGGCAGGACGCGCGCCAAGTCGTCGTGTTCACACTCGCAGAGGACGACTACGCGTTCCCGATCGAGCATGTGCGCGAGATCATCCGATATACGCGGCCGAGATCGGTGGCGTCGAACGCGGAGTGGGTGCGCGGCGTGATCAACCTCCGCGGACGGATCGTCGCGATCTACGACCTCGCGGCCCGGCTCGGCGCGGACATCGAGGCCGGCAGCGGCGCGAAGATCGTGATCCTCGAGTCGGCGGCCGGGGTCGGCGGCGTGGTCGTCGACGACGTCAAAGAGGTGCGGACGATCCAACCACATGAGCTGGACGCGGTCCCGGGAGCCAACCCCGCGCTCATCGAAGCGGTGGCCAAGCTCGGCGAGCGCCTGGTCGTCCTCCTGAAGGCGGACGCGCTGTTCGGCGGCTCAGGTCCGGAGTAGTCCGGCCGCCCACGGAACAATCTCGGCCCAAAACCGGATGCTTGATTGGTCAACTATGACTGGAGCGTGGATGAACACAACACCCACTCAAGCTCTCGCGCCAACCGCCGCGCTGCCGGCTTCGCTTCGCCTCGGGCCCGTTCGCCTGACCGTCAGCGACCTTGACCGTTCGCTCGCCTGGTACCAGCGCGCGCTCGGGCTCAGGATCCAGCGCCTGGAGCCCCCAACCGCGGAGCTCGGCGATGGCGAGGCCACAGTGCTCATCCTCGAGGAGGACGCCACCGCGCACCCGCCGCGGCGCCACGCCGGCCTCTACCACTACGCGCTGCTCTATCCCACGCGCGAGGAGCTGGCGCGCGCGGCCGTGCGCCTTGCCGCCACGCGCAGCCCGATTCAGGGCGCCTCCGACCACGGGACCCACGAGGCGATCTATCTCCCCGACCCCGATGGCCTCGGCATCGAGCTCGCCGCCGACCGCCCGCGCGCGGTGTGGCCCGACGCCGGAGGAGGAGTTCGGCCGGGGCGGCCCGCGACCCCTCGACCTCGAGGGCCTGCTCGCCACGGTGGCGGATGAGGCGCCGAGAGCCCATGTCGGCCCGGGCCTCCGCGTCGGGCACCTGCACCTGCACGTCGGGTCGGTGCCCGACGGCCTCGCCTTCTATCGCGACCTGATCGGGTTCGACGTGTGGGCGCTGCTGCCCACGGCCGCGTTCGTGAGCGCCGGCGGATACCACCACCACCTCGGCTTCAACACGTGGCTGGGGCAGGGGGTGGCGCCCGCGCCACCGAACGCCGTCGGCCTGCGCGCCTGGACGATCGCGCTGCCCACCGCCGGCGACGTCGCCGCGGTGCGCGACCGGCTCGAGCGCGCCTGCGTCCCGACTGAGGACGTCGATGGCGGCTTCACCGTCCGGGACCCGTGGGAGATCGCGTTGCGGGTGGTCGCGTGAGCGGGCCGCAGGGTCCAGTCGAACCGTCGGTGCGCGCCGAGCGGCCGATCGATCCCCACGTGAGGATCGGCCACGTTCATCTGCGCACCGCCGACATCGACCGCATCCGCGACTTCTACGTCGGGGTGCTCGGCTTCGACGTGATCTTCGAGGCGCGCGAGGTGCCCGGGTGGGGCACAACCGGAGACATCTTGTTCGTGTCGGCCGGTGGCTACCACCACCACCTCGGCTTCAACACCTGGAAGTCCGCCGGCGGCGGCCCCCAACCCGACGGCGTTGCCGGGCTGCACCACGTCGCGCTCAACTTCTCGACTCAAGCCAAGCTCGCCGAGACAGTGAAGCGGCTCGTTGACGTCGACTGGCCGCTGCGCCAGCTGACCGACCACGGAACCCACCTGGCCGTGTACCTGAGCGATCCCGACGGCAACGACCTCGAGCTGGCCTGGGACCGACCGTTCGAGCAGTGGCCGCGCTTCGGCTCCGACGACGCGCCGGCGATCGACGCGCCGCTCGATCTAGACGCGCTCCTCGCCCACACCCCCGCGGCCTGATCCCGCGGCGCCGCCCTCGGCATTCCGCACCCCGGGGCGCCGGATCGCGGGTCGACCACGCATACTCATCATGGAGCTTCGGGACTAACGCCGGTGGCGGTCGGGTAGGCTCGCGGCGCCTCGTCGCGACACCCGTACAGGAGGAGAGACCCGATGGCCGAACCGACCCGCGAAGACGCCCAGCTGTTGCTCCAGATCGCGCAGTGGGGGACGGCGCTCGGCGTCCCGGACGCGATGGGCCAGATCATGGCCGAGGACTTCGATCCCTATGAGGCCGAGGCGACCGAAGGCAACATCGGGAAGCTCCTCACCTTCTGCGAGACGATCGGCACGCTCGTCAAGCGCGACCTGCTCAGCAAGGAGCTGGTCGAGGACTGGATCTGGATCGACGGCATATGGGGACGGGTCGGGCCCGCGGCGATCAAGCAGCGCGACAAGATGGAAGAGGAGCGGCTGTACGCGAACTTCGAGGCGATGACGAGCGAGAACGCCCCGGACGTGCGGGCGGCCCTCAAGGAGGCGGAGGAGAAGCGCGAGGAGGAGGAGCGCAAGCAGAAAGAGGAGGAGGAGCGCAAGAAGAAGGAAGAGGAGGAGAAGAAGGCCAAGGAGGAGGACGAGGACGACTCCTCCGATGGCGACGACGACGAGGACGAGAAGAGAAGAGACGACGACGACGAGGATTAGTCCTCGGCGGCGAACTTCTCGAGCGCGTCATTGAGCGTCGCGCTCGGTCGCATCGCCTTCTGCATCTTCTCCTCGTCGGGCCGGTAGTAGCCGCCCAGGTCGACCTCGGATCCCTGGGCCGAGTTCAGCTCCTCGAGGATCTTCTCCTCGTCGCCCTCGAGCTGGTCGGCCAGCGCCGAGAAGCGCTCGGCCAGCTCTGAGTCGTCATCCTGCGAGGCCAGCTCGCGCGCCCAGTACATCGCCAGGTAGAAGTGGCTGCCGCGGTTGTCGAGCTCGCCGACCTCGCGCGAGGGGGAGCGATCCTCCTCGAGCAGGCGACCGGTGGCGCGGTCGAGCGTCTCCCCGAGCACCTTGGCCCGCGGGTTCTCGCACGTCTTGGCCAGCAGCTCGAACGACGGCGGCAGCGCCAGGAACTCGCCGAGCGAGTCCCAGCGCAGATGGTTCTCCTTGATGAGCTGCTGCACGTGCCGGGGTGCCGAGCCGCCGGCGCCCGTCTCGAACAGCCCCCCGCCCGCCATCAGCGGGACGATCGACTGCATCTTGGCGCTCGTACCGAGCTCGAGGATCGGGAACAGATCGGTCAGGTAGTCGCGCAGCACGTTCCCGGTGACCGAGATCGTGTCCTCGCCCCGGCGCGCGCGCTCGAGCGTGAACCGAGCCGCCTCGGCTACGTCCATGATCTCGATCTCGACGTCATCGGTGTCGAGCTCCTCCAGGCCCGGGCGCACCTTCTTCAGCAGCTCGGCGTCGTGGGGCCGGGTCTCGTCGAGCCAGAAGACGGCCGGCGCTCCCGTCTCGTGCGCCCGCGACACCGCCAGGCGCAGCCAGTCCTGAATCGGCGCGTCCTTGGTCTGGCACATGCGCCAGATGTCGCCCGGCTGCACCTCGTGCTCCATCAGCGTGTGATCGTCGGAGTCGACCACGCGGACGGTTCCCGCCTCGGCGATCTCGAAGGTCTTGTCGTGCGAGCCGTACTCCTCGGCCGATTGCGCCATCAGGCCGATGTTCGGCGTCGAGCCCATCTCGGACGGATCGAACGCCCCGTGCTCGCGGCAGTGCTCGACGGTCTCGGCGTAGAGCGCGGCGTAGGAGTGATCGGGGATCACGAACTTGGCGTCCTGCTGGTCGCCCTCGGCGTTCCACATCTGTCCTGAGGTTCGGATCGCGGCCGGCATCGAGGCGTCGATGATCACGTCGCTCGGGACGTGCAGGCCGGTGATGCCCTCGTCGGAGTCGACCATGGCGAGCTTCGGGCCGTTCTCGTAGGCCGCGTCGATGGCCTTCTCGATCGCCTCGCGCTGATCGTCGGGAAGCTCCTCGATCGCCTTGAGCAGCGCTCCCAACCCATCGTTCGGGTCGCACCCCCGCCGACTCCAGCTCCTCGCCGTGCTCCTCGAACACATCCTTGAAGTAAGCGCGGACGGCGTGGCCGAAGATGATCGGGTCCGACACCCGCATCATCGTCGCCTTGAGGTGCACCGAGAAGAGCACGTCCTTCTCCTTGGCGTCATCGATCTGCTCGCGCAGGAACTCGAGCAGCGCCTCACGGCGCATCACGGCGGCGTCGAGCACCTCGCCCTCCAGCACCGTCAGGCCCTCCTTCAGCGTGCGGACCGAATCATCGTCGGTCACGAGCTCGATCCGTACCTCGCCCTCCGAGGAGACGGTGACCGACTGCTCGGTCGAGCGGAAGTCGCCGTCGTTCATGGTCGAGACGTGCGAGCGGGAATCGGAGGACCACTCGCCCATCGAGTGCGGATGCTTGCGCGCGTACTCCTTGACCGAGGCGGGTGCCCGCCGGTCGGAGTTGCCCTGGCGCAGCACCGGGTTGACCGCGCTGCCCTTGACCTTGTCGTAGCGCTCGCGCGCCTCGCGCTGCTCGTCGCCCGAGGGGTCCTCGGGGTAGTCGGGTATCGCGAAGCCCTGTTCCTGGAGCTCGGAGATCGCGGCCTTGAGCTGGGGCACCGAGGCGCTGATGTTCGGGAGCTTGATGATGTTGGCCTCGGGCGTCTGCGCGAGCTCGCCCAGCTCGGCCAGCGCGTCGGGCACGCGCTGGTCCTCGTCGAGCTCGTCGGGGAACTGGGCCAGGATCCGGCCGGCGAGCGAGATGTCGCGGAGCTCGATGTCGATGCCCGCCGCACCGGCGAACGCCTCGATGATCGGCAGCAGCGATTTGGTCGCGAGCGCCGGCGCCTCGTCCGTGTGCGTGTAGGTGATCTTCATCGCGGCTGCACCCTAGCGACCCCGGGACTCCCCAGGGTCGCCAGGGCCGCCGCTACTCCGCCCTGACCGGCTCGGGGGTCGGCGTCGTCCGCCAGGCCGCCGCCGTCAGCGGCGTCACCTTGGGTTCGGCCGGGAAGCGCTTGCCGGCTTCGGCCGCGAGCCGCGAGAGCGCGTTCGACAGGTTGCTCACGTCCTCGAGCAGCCGCGCGCGCTCGCGCCACACCGACAGCTTGTCGGTTTCCAGCTCGTGCAGCTTGCGGTTCGCGTCCTTGGTCATCGCGATCGCGTTGGCGGCGGCGTCCCCCAGCACCCTGTCCGCCTGCTCCTGAGCCTGCCGCGTCGTCTCCTGCGCCTTGTCGTGCGCCGCGAGCAGGATCGCCGAGGTCTGCTCGCCGATCCGCTGGATCTCCTCCTCGACCACGTTGCCGGCGGGCACGTTCGCCCTCAGCTCGCTCAGCTCGCGGTCGAGCTCGGCGAGCTCCTGCTCGAGGTCCGCGACGAGGGCGTCAACCGCCCCGGGCTCGTAGCCCTGACGCACGATCGGAAAGCGCGGCACGACATGGTCCCACTGCGGCTCGCGCTCGTCGCGCAGCTCGTAGTCGGCCTCGGTGTCCGGCTCCTCCCAGGTGCCGTCCTTGCGCTCGGTTCCGGTGAACGCGCGCGCCAGCTTGTCGCTCAGGTCGCCGAACCGCGAGCCCGGCGCCCGCCGCTTCGCCTCCTTGTCCAGCATGACGCTACGCCTCTCGAAATTGGCCACGTGACCTCCTGTTCCTATGAACGTCCGGTGGTGGGCAGTTCGGCACTGCGGACCGGATCCCTCGTGACGCCAGCCGCCGTGCAGGACGAGGGCGATCCGTATGATCGGATCGGTGAGCGTCGCGGTCGCTCGAGCGCCGGCGGAGCGGGACCGGCAGGGAATCATCGTCGTCTTCGCCGGGCTGATGCTGGTCATGCTGATGGCGGCGCTCGATCAGACGATCGTCTCGACGGCGCTGCCCACGATCGTCGGCGACCTCGGCGGCCTCTCGCACATCTCGTGGGTCGTGACCGCGTATCTGCTCGCGCAGACCGCGGTCACGCCGATCTACGGCAAGCTCGGCGACCAGTACGGCCGCAAGATCGTCCTGCAGTCGGCGCTCGTGCTGTTCCTGGCCGGGTCGGCGCTGTGCGGCGTGGCCCAGAGCCTGACCATGCTGATCGTGTTCCGCGCGGTGCAGGGGCTCGGCGGCGGCGGCTTGATGGTCTCGACGATGGCGGCGATCGGCGACGTCGTGCCGCCCGCGCGAACGCGGCCGCTACCAGGGCTTCTTCGGCGCGGTGTTCGGACTGGCCAGCGTGATCGGTCCGCTGCTCGGCGGGTTCTTCACCTCGAGCCTCTCCTGGCGGTGGATCTTCTACGTGAACCTGCCGCTCGGGGTGCTCGCGTTCGTGGTCCTGGCGGCGACGCTCCCGTCCCACAAGCAGGGCGTACACCACACGATCGACTACCTCGGGGCCGCGCTGCTCGCGGCGTGCCTGAGCGCGATCGTGCTCGCGTGCACGCTCGGGGGCACGAGCTACAAGTGGACCTCGGGCTTCGTGATCGCGCTCGAGGCGGGCGCGCTCGTGCTGCTGGTCGCCTTCGTTGCCGTCGAGCGCCGGGCTGCCGAGGCTGTGCTTCCGCCTCGCCTGTTCGGCAACCGGGTGTTCTCGGTCACGAGCGCGATCGGGCTGATCGTCGGCTTTGCGCTGTTCGGATCGGTCACCTACCTGCCCCTGTTCCTACAGGTGGTCAATGGCGCCAGCCCGACTGGATCGGGCCTTCAGATCCTCCCGCTGATGGGCGGCCTGCTGATCACCTCCATCGCCTCGGGGCAGCTGATCAGCCGCACCGGCGTCTACAAGCCGTTCCCGATCGCCGGCACTGCGATCATGGCGGCCGGGCTCGTGCTGCTTTCGCGCATGGATGCGAGCACCAGCCGCCTGGGCGCCTCGGCCTTCATGTTCGTCCTCGGGCTGGGGCTCGGCCTGGTCATGCAGGTGCTCGTGCTCGCGGTGCAAAACGCCGTCGCCTACGACGACCTCGGCGTCGCCACCTCCGGGGCCACCCTGTTTCGCTCGATCGGCGGCTCGGTCGGCACCGCCGTGCTCGGCTCGATCTTCTCCAATCGACTGGCCAACGAGCTGGCGGCGCGGCTGCCTGCGGGCGCCGCGAGCAAGGTCTCGGGCGGGCTTCAGGCCAACCCGAAGGCCCTGGCCAAGCTGCCGGCGCCCGTCCACACGGCGTACGTCACGTCGTTTACCCATGCGCTGAGCACGGTGTTCGAGGTCGCGGCGGGCGTGGCCGCATTCGCGTTCCTGCTCAGCTGGGCGCTCGAACAGCGCCCGCTGCGCGACACCGTCGCCGCCGGGAGCGGCGTGGGCGAGAGCTTCGCCGTGCCCAAGGACACCGACTCGCTGGCCGAGGCCTCGCGGGCGCTGAGCTCGGTGGTGGGGCGGGAGGGCCGCCGCGAGCTCGTGGCGCAGATCACCGCGCGCGCCGGTGTCGAGCTCACTCCCGCCGCCGCGTGGTTGATCGTGCGCCTGCACGAGAACCCGGCCGCGGACGTGGAGGCGCTGTGCGCGCAGTTCGACGATCCAGCCCGGCGTCGGGACCGCGGCGCTCGCCGAGCTTCAGCAAAAGGGGATGCTGCGGCGCCGCGCGCGAGGTCACGCCGGCCGGCGAGGACGCGGCCGAGCGCCTGGTCGAGGAGCGCCGGGCGACGGTGGCCCGGCTATGCGAGCACTGGGATCCGGGCTTGCATCCGGACCTGGCCGGAGGTCGTGCACCGGCTCGCGCACGACCTGGCGCGGGAGCCGGCGCGCGAGCTCGCGGGGTCGCGGCGCATGAGCGCGGCCAGCGAGATCCTGGCCCGGCGGATGGGGCTGGTGCGCGCCCGGACGCACGACGTCATGTGCGAGCGCGACCTGCGCGCCGAGATGGACGACGGGGTCGGTGCTGCTGGCCGACCGCTGGGTGGCGCGCTCGGAGCGCCACCGCCCCCAGCCCACCGTGCTGCTGCGCTCCCCCTACGGCCGCCGGCAGTTCGTCGGGTTGATCTTCGGCCGGCTCCTGGCCGAGCGCGGCTTCCAGGTGGTGCTCCAGAGCGTGCGCGGGACGTTCGGGTCAGAGGGCGACTTCAACCCGTTCGACGAACGAGACGACGGCCTCGCCACGCTGCGCTGGATCCGCGCTCAGCCCTGGCACGCCGGGGGCATCGGGATGTTTGGCCCGAGCTACCTGGGCCTCGTCCAATGGGCGGTGGCCGCGGCCTCCGACGGGGCGGGACCGTCGGCGCTCGCCGCCCAGGTGACCGCCTCGCAGTTCCACGGTGCAGACCTATCCCGGCGGGAGCATGTCGCTCGAGACGACGGCCTCGTGGATGGTGATCGTCGCCGCTCAGGAGCAACTGCTGGCGCCGCTGGCGATCGCGCGCGGTCTGCAGCGCCTGCCCTCGCTGTTCTCCGAGCTGCCCCTGGTCGACCTCGACAAGCGCGCCACCGGGGCCGAGGTCGCGTGGTATCGCCAGGGGCTCGGCAGCTACTCGCGCGAGGAGGCGTACTGGACGGCCCGGGACTTCGCCGCCGGCGTCGGCGACGTCGAGGCGCCCGTGCAGCTCATGGGCGGCTGGTACGACATCTTCCTGCCCTGGATGCTCGAGGACTTCAGCGCGCTGCACGCCGCCGGGCGCCGGACGCAGCTGATCATCGGTCCATGGACGCACACCGCCCCGGGCCTTCTCGCGGCCTCCCTGCGAGACGGCGCCGGCTGGTTGCGCGCGCACCTGCTCGGCGACGAGCGTCTCGCCCCGAGCGACGCGGTGCGCGTGTTCGTCACCGGGGATAAGCCGCGCGGCGGATGGCGGAGCCTCGAGACCTGGCCGCCGCCGGGATGCGCGCCGCCGCCGGCTGTGGCTCGCGCCCGGCCGCCGCCTGGTGGAGAGCGAGCCGACCGGCGCAGCCCCCGAAGGGGGCGAGCGCTACCGCTACGACCCCTCCGACCCGACACCCTCGCTCGGCGGGCCGGTGCTGCTGGCGCGCGAGCCGGTGACCGACAACCGCTCGCTCGAGTCCCGGCCCGACGTGCTCGTCTACACCGGCGAGCCGCTGGCCGAGACGCTCGAGGCGATCGGGCCGGTCGAGCGTCGAGCTCTGGCTGCGCACGAGCTCGCCGTACTTCGACGTGTTCGCGCGGGTGTGCGACGTGGACGGTGCCGGCGTGTCGCGCAACGTGTGCGACGCGCTCCAGCGCGTGACGCCCGAGCGCTTCGAGGCCTCTCCGGACGGCACCTGGCGGATCGCCTTCGACCTGTGGCCGACCGCGCACCGGTTCGCCGCCGGCCACCGGATCCGCCTCCAGGTCTCCTCCGGCGCGCACCCGCGTTACGCGCGCAACCCGGGCACGGGCGAGGACCCCATGACCGGGATGCGCCTTCAACCAGTCGACATCGAGGTGCTCGACGGGCCCGAGCACCCCTCCGGGCTTATCCTGCCTGGATGACGCGCCTCGTCGGCATCAACCATGTCGCGCTCGAGGTGGGGGACATCGACGAGGTGCTGGATTGGTACGGGCGCTTCTTCGAGCTCTCCCTGCGAGGGCGCGTCGGCGACCGGATGGCGTTCATCGACATGGGCGACCAGTTCATCGCCCTGTCGGCGGGACGCCGGCAGCCGACCGATGGCGCGCGGCACTTCGGCCTCGTCGTCGACGACAAGGAAGGCGCGCGCGCGGCGCTCGCCGCCGCCGGCGTCGACGTGCAGCCCTCGGGCTCGCTCGACTTCACCGACCCCTGGGGCAACCACGTCCAGGTCGTCGACTACCGCGACATCCAGTTCACCAAGACGCCGCCGGTGCTGGCGTCGATGGGGCTGGACTCGCTCGAGAAGTCCGAAGCCGCGCGACGCGAGATCCGCGAGCGCGGCCTGGGCTAGCAGCTAGCGCCTAGAAGTCAGGGGCTGCCGGGAGCCCCACATAGTTCTCGGCCAGGCTGTGGGCGGCGGCGTCCGAGCGCTCGATGTAGTCGAGGCGGGCGAGCTGGAGGCGCTTCTGGAACTCGCCCTGGCCGAGGTCGTGCAGGAGCTGGGTCATGTAGTTGGAGAAGTCCTGGGCGCGCCACACGCGTCGCAGCGCGCGGTCGGAGTAGGCATCGAGATCCTCGGCCGAGCCGCTCTCGTACCAGCGCGTCAGGGCGCCGGCGAGCAGGCGGACGTCGTTGACGGCCAGGTTCAGCCCCTTGGCGCCCGTCGGCGGGACGATGTGGGCGGAGTCGCCGGCCAGGAACAGGCGGTGGTAGCGCAGCGGCTCGGCCACGTAGCTGCGCATCGGGGTGATCCCCTTCTCCAGGATCCGGCCCTCGTTGATCCGCCACCCCTCGGTGGCGTGGCGGGTCTGGAGCTCCTCCCAGATCCGCTCGTCGGGCCAGTCCTCGATGTCCTCGTCGTTGGAGACCTGTATGTACAGCCGGCTCACCTTCGACGAGCGCATCGAGTAGAGCGAGAAGCCGTGCTCGTGCCAGGAGTAGATGAGCTCGTCGGTCGCCGGCGCGGCCTCGGCCAGGATCCCCAGCCAGCTGAAGGGATAGACGAAGTCGTACTCGGTGAGCACCCCGCGAGGTATCGAGCGCCGGCACACGCCGTGGAAGCCGTCGCACCCGGCGATTACGTCGCATTCGAGCTCGTGCTCTGTGCCTTCGTGCGTGAACGTGATGCGGGGCGCGTCGCTCTCCAGGTCGTGCACTGCGACGTCCGAGACCTCGAAGCGGAGCTCGCCGCCCCGCTCCAGCCACGCCGCGATCTCGTCCTTGACCACCTCCTGCTGGCCGTAGATCGTGATCCGGCGGCCGGTCAGCTCGGTCATCTCCACGTGGTAGGTGTGGCCGCGGTGGCGCAGGTAGATCCCGTGGTGCTCGAGTCCCTCGCGGTCGAGCCGCTCGCCCACCCCGAGCTCGTGCAGGAGCTCGACCGTGTTGTGCTCGAGCAGGCCGGCCCGGGTGCGGTGCTCGACGTACTCGCGATCGCGCGCCTCGACGATGACCGCTTCGATTCCCGCCCGCTGGAGCAGGAGCGCGAGGGTCAGACCGGCTGGTCCGGCGCCCACGATCCCGACCTGCGTCCGCATGCCGGGACTATATGCCGCGCTAACCTCACCCGTTCCCCCGGCTCACGCCGGGCGCTTCCCGGACATCCGCTGCCGCGGCGCCCGGCCGGCGGCGCGCCCAGGAGACGACACATGACCTACGCCGACAACGAGTTCCTGTTCACCTCCGAGTCCGTCACCGAGGGCCATCCGGACAAGATCGCCGACCAGATCTCCGACGGCGTGCTCGACGCCGTGCTGCGCGAGGACCCCTACGGGCGCGTGGCGTGCGAGACGCTCGTCAACACCGGGCTGGTCGTGGTCTCGGGCGAGATCTCGACCACGGCCTACATCGACATCCAGCAGATCGCGCGCGAGACGATCCGGACGATCGGCTACACCGATCCGAAGCTCGGCTTCAGCGCCGACTCGTGCGCGGTCATCAACGCGATCGACAAGCAGTCGCCCGACATCGCGCAGGGGGTGGATCGGGCCTACGACTCCGAGGACGACGAGCGCGCGCTCGCCGGGGCCGGCGACCAGGGCATGATGTTCGGCTACGCCACGCGCGAGACCCCGGAGCTGATGCCGCTGCCGATCTCGCTCGCGCACCGGCTGGCCAAGCGCCTGGCCGACGTGCGCAAGTCGGGGCTGATGCCCTACCTGCGCCCCGACGGCAAGACGCAGGTGTCGGTGCGCTACCGCGGCGGGGTGCCGGTGGCGGTCGAGAAGCTCTTGATCTCGACCCAGCACGAGCCCGGGTGCGAGTCGCTGCTGGCCGATGAGCTGTGGCAGCGCGTCGTAGCTCCGGTGCTCCCGGACGGGCTCTACGACGAGCGCGCCCTGCGCGAGGCCTTCCTGGTCAACCCGACGGGCCGGTTCGTGATCGGCGGCCCCGTCGGCGACTGCGGCCTGACCGGGCGCAAGATCATCGTCGACACCTACGGCGGGATGGCGCGCCACGGCGGCGGCGCGTTCTCCGGCAAGGACCCGTCGAAGGTCGACCGCTCCGCCGCCTACGCCGCGCGCTGGGTGGCCAAGAACGTGGTCGCCGCCGGGCTGGCTGACCGCTGCGAGATCCAGGTCGCCTACGCGATCGGCGTGGCGCGCCCGGTGAGCGTCGCGCGTCGAGACGTTCGGAACCGAGAAGGTCGGGCGGGCGACGATCGCGCGCCTGATCGACGAGCACTTCGATCTGCGCCCCGGCGCCTTCCGCGAGGAGCTCCAGCTCCACCGCCCCGGCTACCAGCGCACCGCCGCCTACGGCCACTTCGGCCGCGAGGGGTTCACCTGGGAGCGGACCGACCGCGCCGCGGCCCTGCGCGAGGCGGCCGGCCTGGACAACCGCGAGCCCGAGCCGGTGGCAGCGTGAGCATCACCGTCGTCGGCTCGATCGCCTTCGACGCGGTCAAGACGCCGTTCGGCGTGCGCGAGCGGATGCTCGGCGGCGCCGCGACGCACTTCGCGCTCGCCGCGTCGTTCTTCGACACCGTCCACGTGGTGGGGCCGGTCGGGGACGACTTCGGCGGCGAGGACCTGGACGTGCTCGGCACGCGCGGCACGGACGTGAGCGACGTCGAGCGCGTGACCGGGGGCCGGACGTTCTTCTGGAAGGGCGAGTACGGGTGGGATCTGAACTCGCGGGAGACGCTCGCCACCGAGCTGAACGTGTTCGAGTCCTTCGAGCCCAAGCTGTCCGATTCGTCCCGGGACGCCGAGGTGCTGTTCCTGGCCAACATCCAGCCCGAGCTCCAGCTGCGCGTGCTCGAGCAGTGCCGCGAGCCGCGCTTCGTCGCCATGGACTCGATGAACCTGTGGATCGACATCGCCCGCGATGCGCTGATCGACGTCATCCGCCGCGTCGACTGCGTGATCCTCAACGACGCCGAGCTGCGCCAGCTGACCCGCCGGCCCAACCTGCTCGGGGCCGCCCGGGACGTGCTCGACCTTGGGCCGTCGATCGTCGTGGCCAAGCAGGGCGAGTACGGAGCGGCGCTCGTCACCCCGGAGCAGTTCTTCGCGCTCCCGGCCTATCCGCTCGAGACCGTGGTCGATCCGACCGGTGCCGGCGATACCTTTGCGGGGGGGTTCGTGGGCCACATCGCGCGGAACTTGGGCGACGGGGTGCCAGCCGACGTGCTGCGCCAAGCGATGGCCTACGGAACCGCGCTCGCCTCCTACAACGTCGAGGAGTTCGGCACCGAGCGCGTGCAGCGGCTGGCGGCCGAAGAGATCCGGACCCGGGTGGATGATCTGCGCCGGATGACCCAGTTCGAGCACGACCCGATCGCCCTGGGCTGAGGCGATGGCAGCGCGCGTCATCGACGGCAGGGCGGTGGCGGCCGCGCTGCGCGAACAGGTGGCGCGGGAGGTCGCCGAGTTCGAGGCCGAGCATGGGCGGGCCCCCGGTCTGGCCACGGTCTTGATCGGCGACGATCCCGCGTCGGAGATCTACGTGTCCTCGAAGCGGCGGACCTCGCGGTGAGCTCGGGATCCAGAGCTTTCACCATCCGGTGGAGGCGGCGGCGAGCGAGGCCGAGGTGCTCGAGCTGATCGACACGCTGAACGCCGACGACGCGGTGAGCGGCATCCTCTGCCAGCTCCCCGTTCCCGACCACCTGCACGGAGCGCTCATCACCAACCGGATCGACCCCGACAAGGACGTCGACGGGCTGACCGTGGCGAACGCGGGGCGGCTGGCGCTCGGGCTGCCCGGGCTGCGGCCGTGCACGCCGGCGGGGGTGATGGTGCTGCTCGACGGAGTGCCCTTGGAGGGCGCCCGCGCCGTGGTCATCGGGCGCTCGAACCTGTTCGGCAAGCCGATGGCCCAGCTCCTGCTGGGCGCCAACGCCACCGTGACCATGTGCCACTCACGCACCCGTGACCTGCCGGCGGTCTGCCGCGAGGCCGACGTGCTGATCGCCGCCGTCGGCCGCGACCGGATGGTCAAGGCCGACTGGGTCAAGCCCGGCGCCACCGTGATCGACGTCGGCATGAACCGCAGCGACGACGGGCTGCACGGCGACGTCGACTTCGAGGAGGTGGCCGAGGTCGCGGGGGCGATCACCCCGGTGCCGGGTGGCGTCGGGCCGATGACGATCGCGCTGCTGATGCAGAACACGCTCGAGGCCGCGCGCCGTCGGGTGCTCGCCGGTTGATCGAACTGCGCGGAGCCGGCGGCGAGCCGGTCGACTTCGCGCGCACCCTGCTCTCCCACGGCGTCGCCGATCTCCCGCCCAACCGGATCGCCGAGGACGGGTCGCGGCTGGAGACGGTGCTGCCGGATTCCGGCGGTCCGCGGGTGGTAGTGGTCGAGCCCGCCGAGGATCCCCGCTTCGCGCGGGTCACCACGCCGCTGCCGGTGCACCATCCATGGAGATCGAGCGGCAGGTGCGGCGGATGCTGGCTCTCGACCAGGACCTGAGCGGCTTCTACGTCGTCGCCGCCGCGGACCCGGCGCTCGCCTGGGCCGCGGCCGGCGCCGGCCGGATGCTCCGCAGCCCGACCGTGTTCGAGGACGTGGTCAAGACGATTTGCACCACCAACTGCGCCTGGTCGGGCACCGTACGGATGGCGAGCGCGCTCGTCGAGCGGCTGGGGACGCCCGCGCTGGAGGACCCCGCGCGCCACGCGTTTCCCACGCCGGCGCAGATGGCCGCCGCCGGCGAGGACTTCTACCGCGACGTCGCCCGGGCCGGATATCGAGGGCCGTATCTCCGCACCCTCGCCACCGAGGTGGCCGAGGAGCGCCTCGACCTCGAAGCGCTCCGGGACCCGGCGCGTCCCGACGAAGAGGTGGTTGAGGCGCTCCTCGCGCTGGCCGGCGTCGGCCCGTACGCGGTGGCGCACATCATGATGCTGCTCGGTCGCCACCGGAAGTTGATCCTCGATTCCTGGACGCGACCCAAGTACCGGCGCGTCACCGGGCGCACCCGGATCACCGACAAGGGGATCGAGCGCGCCTTTCGCCGCTACAAGGAGTTCGCCGGCCTGGCCTTCTGGCTCACGCTGACCGAGGACTGGATGCCTTAGGGGGCCAGCCGCTCGACGCGCCACCCCCGGTCCGAGCGCACATACCGCACCCGGGCGTGCAGCCGATCGGCCCGGTGCTCCCAGAACTCGAAGCTGTCTGGGGCGACCCGGAACCCGCCCCATCCTTCGTGGACGGGCAGATCGCCCTCGGGGTACGCCCGCGAGAGCTCGGCCACGCGCGACTCCAACTCCGCCCGGCTCGCCACCGGCCGGCTCTGCGGCGAGGCCAGAGCGCTCAGCTGGCTGCCGCGCGGGCGCGAGCGCGAGTACGCGATCGACTCCTCGCGCGTGGTCCGCGCCACCGGCCCCTCGATCCGAACCTGGCGCCCCGGCCAGTAAAACAGCAGCGCCGCCCGCGGGTTCATCGTCAGCTCGCGCCCCTTGCGGCTCTCGTAGTTGGTGTAGAAGACGAACCCCCGCTCGTCGAAGCTCTTCATCAGCACCATCCGCACCGAGGGGGCGCCCTCGGGCGTGGCCGTGGCCACCGCCACCGCCTCGGGCTGCGGCCCCGGCGCCTGCTCGAACCAGAGCGCGAACTGCCGCAGCGGGTCGGGATCGAGATCCATCAACGGCTGTGTACCCTCCAGCGCTTTGCCGGGCACGGAAGGAGGCGTCGTCGTGAAGCTGGTGATAGGAATCGTGCGGCCTGAGAAGGCCAACGATGTGCTGGAGGCGCTCTACCGCGCCGAGGTGCGCGGGCTGTCGCTCAGCCAGGTGCGCGGCCACGGCGGCGAGCTCGACCGGGTTGAGACCTACCGTGGCACGCGGGTCAAGATGGAGCTATCGGAGAAGATGCGCTTCGAGATCGCGGTCTCCGACGAGTTCGTCGAGCCGACGATCGAGGCGATTTGCGAGGGCGCCCGCACCGGTCAGGTGGGCGACGGCAAGATCTTCGTGCTCCCGCTCGAGCGCGCGGTCCGGATCCGCACCGGCGAAACCGACCACGGCGCCGTCACGCCCGTCGACGCATGATCCCTACCACCGTCAACGCGGGCGACACCGCGTGGATGCTCGTCGCCACCGCGCTCGTGCTGATGATGACCCCCGCGCTCGGCCTCTTCTACTGCGGTCTCGTGCGCTCGAAGAACACGCTCAACACGTTCATGATGAGCATCGGGGCGCTCGGCGTGGTCACGGTGGCGTGGGCGATCATCGGCTACTCGTTGGCCTTCGACCGAGGTAACGGCTTCATCGGCGGACTGGGCTACGTGGCCCTTCACAACGTCGGCTTCGCCCCCCGCGCCGGCACCGCGATCCCGCACCTGCTGTTCATGGCCTTCGAGGCGACGTTTTGCATCATCACCGCAGCGCTCGTGTCGGGCGCGGTGGTCGAGCGGATGCGCTTCGGCCCGTTCCTGATCTTCATGGTCCTCTGGTCGGTGCTCGTATATGCCGTGCTGGCGCACTGGGTGTGGGGCGGGGGCTGGCTCGAGCAGCACGGTACGCTCGACTTCGCCGGTGGCGTCCCGGTCGAGATGGCCTCGGGCTTCTCGGCCTTCGCCGCCGCTATCGCGGTCGGCGCCCGGCGCGACTACGGCCGCCAGGCGCTCCTGCCCCACAACGCCGTCTACGCCCTGCTCGGCGCCGGCCTGCTGTGGTTCGGCTGGTTCGGCTTCAACGGGGGCAGCGGCTACTCGACCGGGCACAGCTCCGTGCTCGCCTTCACCAACACGCTGCTCACGCCGGCCTGCACGCTCGTCGTCTGGTTCCTGATCGATCTGCTCCGCGACCGCCGAGTCACCGCGATCGGCGCCGCCACCGCGATCATCGTCGGCTGCGTCGGGATCACTCCCGCCGCCGGCTACGTGAGCCCGACCTGGGCCATGCTCCTGGGCGCGATCGCGGCCCTGCCCAGCTACACGCTGATCGTGCTCCGGCCCCGCACCCGGCTCGACGAGACGCTCGACGTGCTCGCCGCCCACGGCCTCGCCGGGCTGACGGGGATCCTGTTCATCGGCTTCTTCGCCCAGCGCTCGTGGAACGCCGTCTCCAACGGCCTGATCTACGGCCATGCCGGCCAGCTCGGGTGGCAGGCGATCGCGGCCCTGGTCGGGCCCGCCTACGCGTTCGTCGGCACGTACGTGATCCTGCGCGTCATCGGCCTGTTCACGGCGCTACGCGTCACGCCGCACGAGGAGGCGCTGGGGATGGACGTCGTCCAGCACGGCGAGGAGGCCTACAGCACAGGCGAGGGCGCGGTCCTCGTCATGTACGACGGCGAGGAGATCCCGACGCGCTGAATCTGGTTGCGCCGGGACTCCTGCCCGGCGCCCGCGGTCACACGAGCTCGCGGGGACGCTCGAGCTCGCCCGTCGCCGGCGCGTCGGTCATCGCCATCAGCTCGTCCAGGAGCGCCAGCGCCTCGGCGTGGGTCTGGTCGCTGTGGCGTGGGATGGCGTGCACCGCGTGGGTGCCGACCGCGTCGAGCGGGGGATGGCGGTGCAGCCCGACCGTGCGCAGCCGCGGCGGCAGCAGCACGCGGGTCCAGCGGCGCTGGCGGAGCTCGGCCGCCCACTCGAGCAGCCGTTCGGCCCGGGCGCGCTGCACTTCGGCCGAAGCGCGCGTGCCGACCACGCGGGAGGCATAGGCGTACAGGTCCTGCCGGCGGCCGTCGTCGACCGAATCGTTGTAGGCCCGCAGGAACGACCCGACCACCGGGCACACGGTCGCCGGGTGATCGCTGAACTGCTCGCCGGCGAGCATCGAAGCCAGCTCCATCACGCAGGCCCCGTCCTCAGGCGAGGTGTGCTTGCCCTTGCTCAGTTTGATCGTCTGGTAGTTGACGGGGGACATCTGCGCCTCTCCTGGTCGTGATTCGCGTGGTCGGGCGCGCCGCGGCGGTTTCGGCGCGCGGTTGTTCCTCGTTTCCCTGTTAGGTGCGATTGAACCGCTACGCGTTGCCGGGTGCAACCCGTCAGTACGTCAGGTGACGGGCAAAGCCGGCATTGAGGAGGTTCTGTGCCTGAACCGCCGGATTGCCTGAATGCAGCAGCACCACGCCGAGCCAGGTCTGGCCGCGGTGGGCGGCGGCCACGAGGCAGGCGCCGGCGGCCTGCGTGTAGCCGGTCTTGACCCCGTCGATCCCCGGGTAGCGCGCGATCAGCAGCGGGTTGTTGTTGTACAGGTAGAGCTTGCCGCCCTTGATCGGGAAGGGCAGGATCGCGCTACGCGAGGCGACGATCGCCGCCAGCCGCGGCTGTGTGAGGACGGCATGCGCCAGGGTCGCCAGGTCGGTGGCGCACGAGTAGTTGCCCTGATCGACGATCCCCGAGACCGTGTCGAAGTGCGAGCAGCGCAGGCCCATGCGCGCGGCCTGGGCGTTCATCATCGCGACGAAGTTCGCGCGCGTGCCCGCGACGTGATCGGCCAGGGCGTTGGCGGCGTCGTTGCCCGAGGGCAGGAGCAGCCCGTAGAGGAGCGTCTCGACCGGCACCTGCTTGCCCAGCGGCAGCAGCCCGACGCCCGAGCCCGAGTAATTGAGCGCATCGTGGGTGATCGTCACGGGGTCGCTCGGCGCGGTGTGCTGGACGGCGACCAGCGCGGTCATCATCTTGGTCAGGCTGGCGATCGGGAGCGCACCCGCGGCGTTTCGCTCCCACAGGACCTTCCCGGTGCTGATGTCGAACAGCAGGCCGGAGCGCAGCGGTACGTGGGGCGTGAAGGCGACCTGGTCCTGGGGCGGCGCCGGCTGGGTGGCGTATGTGGACAGCGGCGTCGGCCGGTGCACCACCTTGGGCACCGGCGGGTGCCTCACCCTGGTGGGGCCGACGGCGCGAGAGTCCATGAACGCCAGCAGCACCGCCACGGCGACCACCACGGCCGCCAGCACCCACGCCAGTCGTCCGAGCCACCTCCGGCGCGGGCGCCGCCGCATCCGGCCGGGCTCGAGGATCAGCGGGCGGGTCACTGCCGCGGTGGCTGACGAATGACTCCCACGAGGGCGACCCCGAATAGAACCACGATGCAGGCCGACACCACGCCGAGCCCGGTGATCCCGCTGTGCACGAAGCTCGCCACCGTGGCCGCGAGAAGCGCCACCGTGAAGACCAGCGCGATGAGTACCGGGAGCCTCACCTCAATACACCGGGTAGCGCGCCGGGGGGACAGCCTTGCGCCGGGTGGCGAGCAGCTTGACCGTGACGAGGCCGAACGCGAAGCCGCCGACGTGCGCAAAGTACGCCACGCCACCGCCGCCGCCGGTCGGGTTGGTCAGGTTCGACGCACCGAACAGGGCCTGCTCGGCGAACCAGATCCCCAGCATCACGATCGCGGGAAGCTCGATCACGGTGAAGAACAGGATGATGAACACGAGCGTCAACACGCGCGCCCGGGGATAGAGCAGGATGTAGCCGCCGAGCACGGCCGCGATCGCCCCGGACGCGCCGAGCGTCGGCACCGCCTCGTTGTGGCCGATCGCGACCTGGAGGGCCAGGGCGGCGAGCCCGCCGAGCGATGTAGAAGGCCAGGTACTTGACCGGCCCCATCGCGTCCTCGACGTTGTTGCCGAAGATCCAGAGGAACAGCATGTTGCCGCCGATGTGGACGATCGAGGCGTGCATGAACATCGCCGTGAACACCGTCTCCCACGTGGGCAGGGTGTTCGGGACCGCTCCCTTCCCGCACCCGATCGCCTCGCCCGTCGCTCCGTTGACGAGCGTGCAGTGCACCCCGGAGTGCGTCAGCGTGTACGGGATCGCGCCGTACTTGACGACCTCCTGGGTGTCGGGCCCGCTGATCAGCGATCCCCCGTGGCGGATGGCCAACAGGTACACGACGAAGTTGGCCAGGATCAGCGCCACCGTGACGAACGGGAAGCGGTCGGTCGGGATGTTGTCCTTGAGCGGGATCATCGGTCAGGGCGCGGCCGCGCCCTAGACCAACCCAACCGGCGCGTCGACCGCGACGATACGCCACGGCTGCTTGGCGTCGCCGTTGAGCGCGAACGTCCAGCGCTCGGTGAAGCTGGTGGGACGGCGGCGGCTCCCGGCCAGGATCGCGGTGGTGTCGCGGTCCTCGACGTAGCGCCGGCCGGTCAGGTCGATCGCGACCGTCATCGTCGGCAGCGAGCCGGTGGCATCCAGGTGCGTGATCCGGATCCGGTTGACCTCGGGGCCCCGGACGACGAGGCGGGTCTTGCCATACGGGTCGCCGGGATGGAGCAGCTCGCGCACGGCGAGCGGATCGGCGATCTCGTGCAGCGGACCGTCGTCGCCGTCGACCGCAGTCGCCCAGGCCTGCGCGGCGCGGCGGACTGCGACCTCGAGCACGTCGGGCGCGAAGCGGCCGTCGGCCACGCTCAGGTCGAGCGCCTGTGCGTGGGCGGTGCCGTCGAAGTCGACGGTGGCGATCTCTGCGACGTTGGGCACGGCGTCCGCCACCGCGTTCTCCACCAGCGCCTCATCCCTGAGCGATTGATCGTCCGACCACGGCGTGGCCACGATCTGCTCCTCCAGCGCGTGTACGCCCTCCGCCCCCTGCTCGACCGAAGCGAGCATCCAGTGCTGATCGCGCCGCATGAGCGTCCAGAACTCGCGGATCCTGGTCGTGCGGGTCATGTGCCCGCGGCGGGTGATGTGGTTTCCGAAGCGGTCGACCACGTAGTCCTCGAGCCTCGCCTCGACCCGGACGGTGACGGTGTCGCCGGCATCGCCGCGGTGGTTGATGCCCACGTACTCGATATGCGGCTGGCCGAGCGGCCTGACGCGATTGCGCCAGCCGCGGTGGGCGAAGTCGTCCAGCCGGCGCTCCCACTCGGTGAGGAGCTCGGGGGCGACGAGCCGGTGCAGCGTGGGTCGGTCGGCGTTGTCCCAGGCGCGCTGGATCTCCAGGAACAGGCGGGCCGCCGCCGGCTTGACCTCGTCGGAGGCGAACGCCGGATCCTCCTCGGCCGCCTCCGCCGCCGCGAGCTCGACCCGGCGCGCACGCCGGGCGGTGCGCCGGCGCTGACCGCGGCCGGTGCCCTCGGCCCAGCGCGCGTTCATCCTGGTGAAGAGGAGCCAGGCGATCGCCAGCCCGATGAGCACGAGCGCGCCGAGGCCGTGGCCGAGGATCGCGATCCGGATCAGGATCTGGATGAGGATGTAGAGGCCGACGCCGCGCCCGCCACCGCCGCCGCCGCCGCCGCCGCCGAAGCCGGCGGAGCCTCCGCCGGCCCCGGCCAGCGCCACCGGCGCGGCGATCAGCGCCGCGAGTGCGACCAGCAGGAGGACGATGAGCGTGCGGCGCCTCATGCCAGGGCCCGGGCCGGCACGTGCTCGTCGGCGTGGTAGGAGCTGCGGACGAGCGGGCCCGCCGCGACATGCTCGAAGCCGAGCGCGTACGCCGCGCTCTCCAGGGCTTCGAATTCCTCGGGGTGCCAGTAGCGGACGACGGGCAGGTGGCGCTCGGTCGGGCGGAGGTACTGGCCGACGGTGAGCACCTGGACGTGGTTCTGTCTGAGCATCGCGAAGGTCTCGACCAGCTCGTCGTGGGTCTCGCCGAGGCCGACCATCAGCCCCGACTTCGTGGTCACCTCCTCGCCGCCCATCTCCTTGGCGTTCCGCAGCACACGCGATGAACGCTCGAACGTCGAGCCTCGTCGCGCCACCGGGTAGAGGCGGGGCACGACCTCGACGTTGTGGTTGAAGACGTCGGGGCGCTCGTCGATCACCCGGGCCAGGGGCATCTCCTCGCCGCGGAAGTCAGGGGTCAGGACCTCGACCTTGCACCCCGGCGCCTGCCTGCGGATCTGCTTGATGACGCCGACGAAGGCGGACGCACCGTAATCCGGTAGATCATCGCGGTCGACGCTGGTGATCACCGCGTGGCGGAGGCCCATCCGCGCCACCGACGCGCGCCACCCGCGCCGGCTCGAGCGGGTCGTTCCACGTCGGCTTGCCCGTCTTGACGTTGCAGAAGCCGCACCGGCGGGTGCACGTGTCGCCGAGGATCATGAACGTCGCCGTGCCCCGCTGCCAGCACTCGCCGATGTTGGGGCACGCCGCCTCCTGGCAGACCGTGTGCAGGTTCTCGGCCTTGATGAGCGCGCTGAGCTCGCGGTAGCGCGGGCTTCCGGGCGCCGGCACCTTGAACCAGGAAGGCTTCCGGCTCTTGAGGGGCAGCGTGTCGGGGCCCAGCACGGTGAGCACGTCGGCGATGCCGCCCGGATTCGCCCTCGATCGCGTCGCCTGTGCCATGCCTTAAGCGTACCGCCGCAGATTCGTCACATTGCCGGGGGGCCACCCGGGGGCGTGTCGCGCTACTGATGATATGGATCAGTTTCGCGACACACCTAGGGTGGAGGCCGCCATCGCAGCCCTCGCCGCGCGTCAGCACGCGGTGTTCCACCTCGCGCAGTTGCTCGAGTTGGGCCTCAGCGCCGCGGCCGTCTCATCAGCGCGCCAGCGCAGGCCGCCTGCACCGGATACACCGATGCGTCTACTCGCTCGTGCCCCGGTCGCTGCTCAGCCGCAACGGCCTCTACATGGCGGCGGTGCTGGCCTGCGGCCCGGGCGCGCTGCTCTCTCATCGTTCGGCCGCGGCGCTTCACGGCCTGCGGGACGGCGGGATGGACGAAGATCGAGGTGACCGTGCCGACCCACGCCGGCCGCAGCCGGCCCGACCGGCGTCCTCGTCCACCGCTCGATCACGCTGAGCGCCGGCGGACGCGACCGCCGTCGATCGCATCCCGTGCGCCACGGTGGCGCGGACGCTGTTCGACCTCGCCGAGGTCGTGCCCGCGGCGACCCGTGGAGCGGGCGTTCGACCAGCCGAGTGACTGCAGGTGCTCGACCTGCGGGCGATCGACGATCAGCTGAAACGTAATCCCACCCGCCGCGGCGCCGAGGGCGGTGCGGTCGATCCTCGAGCGAGCACTACATCGGCTCGACCCTGACCCGGAAGCGAGGTGGAGGAGGCGATGCTCGCGCTCAGCCGGGCGGTCGGCCTGCCCCGGCCGGAGATCAACGCCGTGGCTCGAGCTCGGCGACGGCGGAGGGATGATCATGCCCGACTTCATGTGGCGCGCGCAGCGGCTGATCGTCGAGGTCGACAGCGCCAAGTACCACCGAACGCAGCAGCGCTACGAAAGCGGACCGGCGGCGCGATCAGCGCGCGCTCGTCGCGGGCTGGCGCGTGATCCGGACCACAGATAGGCAGATCAAACGCCGACCGGGCGAGCTTCACGCCACGGTGGCGCGGCTGCTGGCGCAAGGGCCTCCAGCCGCCGGCGGCTCACCAGCCGCTGGCGCCGGCCGAGCGCCTGGGCCACGTTCCACGCCGCCCGCCGCCTGAAGCACCTCATCCCCCCGGGCCGGCGGGTCTCGTTGACGATCGAGGTCATCCGGACGCCCTCGAGGCCGCAGGGCACGATCCAGGAGAACGGCTGGAGGTCGTTCTCCACGTTGACCGCGAACCCGTGCGTGGTGACGCCGGCGGACACGTGCACGCCGATCGAGGCGATCTTGCGGTCCTCCACCCAGACGCCGGTGAACTCCCGGCCCTCGTCGGACCGGCCCCGCGCAACAACGCCCACCTCGCCGAGCGCACCCACAAGCGCACCCTCGAGCGCGGCGACATAAGAGACCACGTCGTCGATCTGGACGATCGGGTAGCCCACCAACTGCCCCGGGCCGTGGTAGGTCACCTTGCCGCCGCGGTCGGTCTCGACGATGTCGATCCCCTGCATCCGATACCAGTCCTCGCCCATCGGCAGCTCACCGGGGACCGCTCGACGGCCCCGCGTGTAAACGGGCCAGTGCTCGAGCATCAGCAGGACGTCCGGCACCTCGTCGCGCTGGCGCGCCGCGCACAACGCGCGCTGGAGCGCGAACGCCTCGCGGTACTCGACCACCCCCATGTGGCAAACCCACAATTCAGGCACGCTCGAGCCCCCGCTTGACCGAGGCCAGGAACTGGGCCGCCACGGCGCCGTCGAGCGCGCGGTGATCCCAGCTCAGCCCGAGGATCGTCATCGGCCGGATCGCGATCGAGTCGTTGCCGTCCGCATCGGTGACGACCACCGGGCGCTTGATCACAGCCTCGAGGTCCAGGATCGCCACCTGCGGCTGGTTGATGATCGGCGTGGCCATGATCGAGCCGTACTGGCCGGGGTTGGTGATCGTGAACGTCCCGCCCTGGACGTCGTCGGGCGTGAGCTCGCGGCTGCGGGCTCGCCGGGCGATGTCCTTGATCCGCGCCGCCAGGCCCTCGACCGACAGCTCGTGGGCGTCCCGGACCACCGGCACGATCAGCCCGTCCTCACCGAGTGACACCGCGATCCCGAGCTGAACGCCCGCGTGGCGCGTATAGCGCTCGCCCTCGAGCCACGCGTTGAGCGCGGGGTGCTCGCGGATCGCGTCGATGCACGCGCGGGCCACGAAGGCCAGCGCGGTCACCCGGAGCCGCGCCCGGGCCGCCTCCACCCGGCTCATGTCGACCTCGATCCAGGTGGTGCACGTGGCGGCGGTCTCGAGCGAGCGCTTCATGTGCTCGCCGATCTGCCGGCGCATCCGGGAGAGCCCGTCCGTCCCGGTCAGGGGCGGGTGCGGGCGCGGGTGCCGGCGCCGGCGCGCCCGAGCGGGCGGGTGCAGGACGAGGCGCCACCGGCTCGGGCCGGTACGGGCTCTCGATGTGCAGCGGCGGCTCCTCCACCGCCGGCGCGCCCTCCGACGAGGTGACGACCGCCAGCACGTCCTGCTTGCGCACCCGGCCGCCGCGCCCGGTGCCCTCGATCGTCGAAAGGTCGATGCCGTGCTCGGCGGCGATCCGCTGGACCACCGGGGAGTAGTGCCGCGTCGCAACAGCCGGCCCGGGCGCCCGTGCCGGTGCCGGTGCCGGGGGCGGCGGGGCGTGGCAGGCGCGGGCGCGGCAGCGCGGGCTCTGCAGGCGCGGGCGCGGCAGCCGCGGGCTCTGCAGGCGCGGGCGCGGCAGCCACGGGCTCTGCAGGCGCCGCGCCGTTGCCCTCGGGGGTCCGGGAGGCGGATGATGCACCGGAATCAGGCGCGCCGTTCGCAGAGGAGGGGACGCCGCCACCGCCGCCACCGCCACCGCCACCGACGTCGATCCGCGCCAGCACCGTCCCGACCGTCACCGTCTCCTCGACCGCCACCAGGATCTCCGCCACCACGCCGCTCGCGGGCGCCGGCACTTCGGTGTCGATCTTGTCGGTCGAGATCTCGCAGATCGTGGCCTCGGCCTCGATCGAGTCGCCGACGTCCACGCGCCAGGCGACGATCGTGCCCTCCGCCACCGACACCCCCATCTGGGGCATCGTGACGTCGACCATGGTCTCAGTACTCGAGGAGCTCAAGGCATGCCTCCCTCACTCGCTCGATGTTCGGCAGCACCGCCTGCTCGAGCGGTGGCGAGAAGGGAATCGGGACGTCGGGCGTGGCCACCCGGACCACGGGGCCATCCAGGGACTCGAACCCCTTCTCGGCGATCAGCGCCGCGACCGTCGCGCCCGCGGCACACGTCGAGTTGGCCTCGTCGACGATCACCACCTTCGAGCAACGCGCCACCGAGTCGAGGATCGCGTCCTCGTCCAGCGGCACCAGCGAGCGCAAGTCGAGTACTTCGACCGAGGCCCCATCCAGATCAGCTGTCGCCTCCAGCGCCACACCGACCATCGCCCCGTAGGCGATCACGACGAGGTCGGAGCCCGGTCGCGCGACCCGGGCGGTAAACGGCGTCTCGAACACCCCCTCCGGCACGTCCCCCTTGACCCGCCGGTAGAGGTGCTTGTGCTCCATGAAGCAGACCGGGTTCGGATCGTGGATCGCCGAATGCAGCAGACCCTTGGCATCCTCGGCCGTGGACGGCGCCACCACCTTGATCCCCGGCGAGTGCATGAACCACGCCTCCGGGTTCTGGGAGTGGAAGGGACCGCCTGAGAACCCGCCCCCCGAGGGCAGCCGCACGGTCAGCGGCACGGCAAGCCCCTGGCGGTAGTGCATCTTGCCCGCCACGTTGACGAGCTGGTCGAAGCCGCAGGAGATGAAGTCGGCGAACTGCATCTCGCACACCGGCCGCATCCCGACCACGGCCGCGCCCACGGCGCAGCCGATGATCGCCGACTCGGCCAGCGGCGTGTCCATCACCCGCTCGCCACCGAACTCATCCACGAACCCGTCGGTGACCTTGAACGCGCCACCGAACACGCCGATGTCCTCGCCCATCACGATCACGCGCTCGTCGGCGCGTAGCTCGTCGCGCAGCGCGGCCGAGATCGCCTGGAGGTAGGTGAGCGTCGGCATCAGGCATCACCCCCGCGGAACCCGCTCCACGGAGCCTGCCCGTCCGCCAGCGGCTCGGCCTCCCCTTCACAGAACACGCCGTCAAGAACCGACTCCGGATCGGGCATGGGCGCAGCGAGCGCCTCCTGGGCGGCGGCGTCGATCTCCTCCCGCACCGCAGCGCGCAGCGCGTCGACGTCGACCCCCACCGACGCCAGCCGCGCCGCCTGCCGGTCGATCGGATCGCGCTTGCGCCACTCCTCGACCTGCTCCTTGGGGACGTACTTCATGTCGTCGTGGGCGGCGTGGCCGTGCATCCGCATCGTCACCGCCTCGATCAGCGTCGGCCCATCTCCGGCCAGGGCCCGCTCGCGGGCGACGCGCGTAGCCTCAAAAACAGCCTCAGCGTCGTTCCCGTCCACGGTCACCCCGACGAACCCGTACGCCGCCGCGCGCTCGACCGGATCGACGGCGAACTGCTTGTCCAGCGGCGTCGAGTACGCGTACTGGTTGTTCTCGAGCACGAACACGACGGGCAGCTTCTGCACGCCGGCCCAGTTCATCGCCTCGTGGAAGTCGCCCCGGGAGGTCGAGCCGTCGCCGAACCAGGTGATCGCGCAGCGCTGCTCGCGCCGGAGCTTGAACGCCATCGCCATCCCCGTGGCCACGAGCATCATGTCGGGGAGCATCGAGACCATCCCGACGCAGCCGAGCTGCCGGTCGCCGAAGTGGACGTTGCCGTCGCGCCCTCCGGTCACGCCGAGCGAGCGTCCCATGTACTGCGCCAGCACGCGCGCCGGCGTCACCCCCCGCACCAGGTGCGCCGCGAGGTCGCGGTGCAGGATGCACAGCCGGTCGGTCGGGCCCATGGCGAACGCCGCGCCGGCGGACACCGCCTCCTGACCGAAGCCGTCGTAGAAGGATCCCGGGACCTTCCCCTGGCGATACAACGACATCGCGCGCTCCTCGAGCCCGCGCATCAGGAGCATCGCGCGCAACAACCAGATCCGGTCCTCGAGCGTCAGGTGCTCGCTACCGGCCGCCTCACCGCGTACCGCCTCAGCGATATCAGTCGCCATCTATTCGGTTGCCTTTCATCCGTGGACCCGGAGCGGGATCTCCGCCCGGGCCCGCTTCTCGAGCCGGGATCGGGATCGCCGTCCGCGGCCCATCGATCGGGCGCTGCCGAGCTTACTCCACCCACTCCCTGCACAACGTAGCCTGTGGACCAATGGACGCGGTGTGGCTCGGCCGCTTGCGCTGGCGCCGGCGCGGCGCCTGGCTCTGGCCCGCGTTCATCGCGGCCACGGTCGCCGACGCGGCTATCGGGCACCTCCTGCCCGCCTCCGGCGACGCCGCTTCGGTCGTGGGCGCCGGCGTGTTCGCGCTGTTCGCGAACCTGATCGCGGTGATCCTGCTCTCGCGCCCGCTCGGCATGCTCCTGCGCCGCCGGCGCACCGACCTCCCCAAGCTGATCGCCCACGACTACGGCGGCACAACGGCCATCGCCGGGGTCACGCTCGCGTTCCTCGCTGCCGGCCTCGTCCACCACACGACGGTGATGAGCGACCGCTCGGCGCAGCGCGACGCCATCGCCCGCGCCCAGGCGTGGATCGGCGCTCGCGCGCCGGCCGAGTTCCGCCAGAACGTCGACTACGTGAGCACGTTCGCGATCCAGCCCGGCCGGATCTACCGGGAGTGCGTGCCGGCCCTCCGCAGCGCCCGCACGTACTGCGTGATCGTCAACGAATCCCAGCCGTTCGCGAGCAGCGTCCGCTTCGGCGGCTACGAACCGAATTCGCTGTTCAGCCAGGGCGTCGGTTGACGCCCGACCCCAAGCGCGTCGCCCTGGTGGCGAGCATCCTCGGATCCGGGATCGTGTTCCTGGACACGACGATCGTGAACGTCGCACTGCCGGCGATCCGCTCCGGCCTGCACGGCGGCCTGGCCGCCCAGCAGTGGGTCGTCGAGGCGTACCTGCTCACGCTGTCCTCGCTGCTCCTGATCGGGGGCTCGCTCGGAGACCTGCTCGGGCGCCGGCGCGTGTTCGCGGCCGGCGTCAGCGCCTTCGGCGGGTGCTCGCTGCTGTGCGCCCTCGCCCCGAGCGCCCCGTTCCTGATCGCCGCTCGGGCGGCCCAGGGCGCCGCCGGCGCGCTGCTCGTACCGAGCACGCTGGCCCTGATCGTCGACACCTTCCCCGCGGGTCCCGAGCGCGCCAAGGCGATCGGGACCTGGACGGCGTGGTCGGGCGTCGCCACCGTGGCCGGGCCGCTCGGTGGCGGTGTCCTCGTCCAGGCCGCCTCCTGGCGGTGGATCTTCGCCGTCAACGTGATCCCGGTCGCGATCACGGTCGCGCTGCTCACCCGCCTGAACGCCGAGCACCGGAAGCCTGCGCGTATCGACGTCCTGGGGGCCGTCCTGTGCGCACTCGGCCTCGGCGGCCCGGTGTTCGCGCTGATCGAGCAGCCGACGTACGGCTGGGGCGCTCCCGCCGTCCTCGCCCCGCTCGCCGCGGGCATCGTCGCCCTGGCCGCGTTCGTGCAGACCGAACGGCGCTCGGAGCACCCGATGCTCCCGCTCCGCCTGTTCGCCAGCCGCAATTTCGCCGTCGGGAACCTCACGACGCTCGCCATGTGGGGAGCGCTCAACGTCTCGTCGTTCCTGGTCGTCGTGTTCATCCAGCAGGTCGCCGGCTACACGCCGGTGCAGGCCGGCCTCGCCATGCTCCCGCTCACGCTGATGATGTTCAGCCTCTCGCGGCGCTTCGGCGCGCTCGCCGACCGCCACGGCCCGCGCGCGTTCATGGGCGGCGGCCCGATCGTCGCCGCCGGCGGTCTCCTGCTGCTGACGCGGCTCGGGGCGCACGCGCCGTACGTGACCGCGATGCTCCCCGGCGTGCTCGTATTCGGGCTCGGGATGGCCTCGACGGTGGCGCCGCTCACGGCCACCGTGCTCGGCGCGGTGGCGCCGGGCCGCTCCGGCGTGGCCAGCGGCGTCAACAACGCGGTGGCGCGGATCGCCGGGCTGGTGATGATCGCCGCCGTGGGGGCGGTCGTCTCGGCGAGCTTCGCCGGGCGACTGACCCACGACCTCCACGCGAGCGCGATCCCGCCCGGCGCGCGCACCAGGCCGTTCGTCACCGCGAGCGCCTCGCCCCGCGTCCACCACGCCCTCCAGGACGCCTCCGTCCACGCCCTGCACAGCGGCCTCTACCTCGCCGCCGCGCTCGCCTTCCTCGGTGGCCTCGCCGCGCTCGCCGGCGTCGAGAACCCGGCTAGCCGTCGTCCTCGGTCAGCTCCTCGACCTCGTCGAGGTCGAGCGGCAGGACCACGTCGCAGAAGCGCTGCCCGAACGGAGTGAGCCGCAGGCTGCGGTGCACGGTCTTGGCCCGGCTCGCCCGCTTGATCGCCTCGAGCACGTCGGGCTGGGCCTCGAGCACCTGGTAGCGGCTCGGGTCCGAGATCGCCTCATCGGCGAACTCGACCAGCCCGAGGCGCTGGAGGTTGATCAGGTACTCGGGCATGCGCTCGACGTGGCGCACCCCGGCCTCGGGACCCGCCATGCTGAGCTCGGCCTCCACGAGCTGCGAGCCGACCCCGATCAGGTTCAAAGCCCGCACGTCGACCACGGGCTGAGGCCCCTCCGACGCCAGCAGCCGCAGGATCCGGCCCTCATCGGGCGCGAGCTCGACGATGATCCGCGCGTAGGCCGGGTGGGTCCGGTCCTCAGCGCGCACGTCGGCGGACTGACGCAAGAGCTGGGCGCCGCGCACGCGGAGCGACACCTCGGGTGGTAGGGGACCGTCGTCGCCCCGGCGCGCCAGCGCGCGTGGGCCGCTGGGCGGGTCCGAGGCCGGTGCCCCCGAGCCGCGCCCGGAGCCGCCCCCGGGGTCGGCCTCCTCGACCCGCCGCTCGAGATCGGAGATCCCGAGGAACTCCCGCGCGTACACGCGGACGCCGGAGCTCACGTCGCGCGCCAGCGTCACCGTCGCCCGCGGGTCGACGGCGGCTCGGCTCAGCCGGAGGCTCACCCGGACGCCGGTCCGCGCCCCCCACGTCACCGTCCGCAGCCAGGCCTTGAGCGCGAGCCTCGTCAGCCCCGGCAGCGCCCAGATCAGCCCCTCGAACTCCTCCCCCTCATCGTCGCGGACGTCGAGCGCCCCGTCGTCGGCGACGTCGACCTCGAACTCGAGCTCGACCGCCTCGGACTCGGCGTCGATCCGCTTCAGCTCCTGCGTGAGCGCGTCATCGCCGGCGGGCTCCTCGGAGTCCGGCTCTCGCGAACGATCGTCGATCCCGCTCATCCGAAGATCGCCAGGTGGACGAGGCCGCCGGCGAGCCCGAGCACGGCGCCGTGGAGCAGGAGCAGCCACTCGTCCTCGCGGGTGGCCGTGCGGAGCATCTCGCCGAAGTCCGCCCCCGACATCTCGCGCATGCGCTCGACGATCAGCTTGCCCATCGTCTTGGCCTGGCCGGCGCTGAACTCGGGGTCAGACAGCGGGACCATCATCCGCTCCACCGGCTCGGCCGCGAAAGCCCGCCGGATCGCGTCGTACTCGCGCGAGCCGACCGCCACCCGCACGGCGGCGCGGGCCGGACCGATCGCGCGGTCGATGGCCGGACGCATGGCGTTCTCGATCAGCAGCCGGGTCCGGTCCGACTGCGGCCCGTGGAGGAGCTCCTGGCCGAACTCGGCCACGGTCAGGATCTCCTCCGAGACGATCTTGGCGTACACCTCCGAGACCTCGGGCTGGCGGCGGATGAACAGGCCCTTGAAGCGGATCGGTCCGTACCGGCGCCATTCCGGGGGCTCGTAGATCATCCACAGCGCGACCCAGTTGGTCACCCAGCCGATGATGATCCCGAGGATCGCCAGCAGCCACGGCAGCGAGGTCAGGTACAGGATCCCGGCGACCGGGATCCCGACGATGAAGCCGAACACGAACCCGAAGTTCTGGATGAACTTGAGCTCGCGCTTGCCCATGTCCAGGAAGATGCGGTTGGCCAGCTCGGGATCGAAGCGCTTGATCACCATCAGCTTGACGTCGACGAGCTGCTCGATGTGGTCGCCGATCTGCTCGGTGAGATCGCCGACGATGTCCGGCAGCTGGTCCTGGACCCGCTGGACGATCAGCTCCTTCACCTGGGCGGGGAGGTCGTTCCACAGGTCCGGGTTCTCGCGGGACATGACCTTCTCCACGACCGCCGCCGACGTCCTGGCGGGTGCTCTCGACGATCTGCGTGGCGATCTTCTCCGGGTCGAGCTGCTTGAAGAACTCCTTCGGCGTCCCCAGCTTGGCGATGCCACTGTCGACGGCGAGGCTTCCCATCTTCGCCGCGCGCGAGGGGATGATCCCCTGCCAGCCGATCCCGCCGAGCATGATCCCGGGGATCTGGCGCACCTTGTAGGGCAGCCAGCGGGCGAGCTTCTGCAGCCAGTGAGCCCGCAGCCCCTTGAAGTGCACCGGGTAGAAGAGCATCAGCACGCCCGTCCAGTTGGTCACGTAACCGATCACCCCCGTGACCACCGGGACCGTGAGCACGCTGATCAGGCTTTGCTTCACGGAGCAACGCTATCCCGAACGGTCGCTCAGTACGCTTCCACGCCCCGTGAGCGACCCCATGATTGCCCTCATCACCGGCGCCTCGAGCGGAATCGGCGAGGCCGCCGCCCGCCGGCTCGCGCGGGAGCCCAACATCCACCTGGTCCTGGTGGCCCGCCGCGAGGACCGATTGAACGCCCTCGCGACGGAGCTCGAGAGCCCCGCCACCGTGATCGCCGCCGACCTCACCGACCCCGAGTCGCCCGCTCACATCAAGGACGTCCTCACCCGCGAGCACCAGGGTCGTCTCGACCTGCTCGTGAACAACGCCGGCGCCGCGTGGCGCGGGACGTTCGCCGACGGGGGCTGGGCCAACATCGAGCGCAACATGAAGCTCAACTTCGAGGCTCCGGTCCGCCTCACGGAGGCCCTGCTCCCGCTCGTGCGCAGCACCGCGAAGACCGCCGGCAAGGCCGCGATCGTCAACGTGGCCAGCACGGCGGGCCGGGTGTCGCGTCCGCGGTCGGGCGCCTACAGCGCCAGCAAGTTCGCGCTGATCGGCTGGAGCGACGCGCTCGCGGCCGAGGAGCGCCCTAACGGCGTCCACGTGGGGCTCGTGCTCCCCGGCTTCGTCGCCACCGAGGGCTTCCCGGCCAAGGAGCTGCGCGAGCACCCGGTCAAGCGGCGGATCGTGGCCGAGCCGGAGCTGATCGCCGAGGCGATCGTGGAAACCGGCCTCCAGGGCAAGGCCGAGCGCTACGCGCCCCGCTTCTACTGGCTCGCCGCGGCGTCCAGGATCGTCGCTCCCGCGATCGTGCGCAAGCTCACAGCCGGAGGCGGCTTCACGACCGCGACCGGCGCGAGCGACGACTAACCTACGCACCTGTAGCTAACCGAGAACTCCCGAGGAGTGAGACCCGAATGAATTCCAATGGCCGACGCGTGGCCGTGCTCGGCGGCATCCGAATACCGTTCGCGCGCCAGAACGGGCCCTACGCGCGCGCGTCCAACCAGGACATGCTGACCGCCACGCTCGACGCGCTCCTCGACAAGTTCAACCTCGAGGGCGAGCGCCTCGACGAGGTCGCCGCCGGCGCCGTGCTCAAGCACAGCCGCGACTTCAACTTGACCCGTGAGTGCGTGCTCGGCTCCAAGCTGTCCGCCGAGACCCCCGCCTACGACGTCCAGCAGGCGTGCGGTACCGGCCTCGAGGCGACGATCCTGACCGCTAACAAGATCGCGCTCGGACAGGTCGAGTCGGCGATCGCCGGGGGCGTCGACACGACCTCCGACGCGCCGATCGCGCTCAACGAGGACCTTCGCCAGGTCCTGCTCGAGGCCAACCGCGCCAGGAGCAACACCGGCCGGCTGAAGGCGCTCGCCAAGATCCGCCCCCAGCAGATCGTCCCCCTGCTCCCGCGCAACTCCGAGCCGCGCACCGGCCTCTCGATGGGCGAGCACACCGCGCTCATGGCCAGGGAGTGGGGGATCGGCCGCGAGGACCAGGACGAGCTGGCCGTCGAGAGCCACCACCACCTCGCCGCCGCCTACGACACCGGCTACCTCGACGACCTCGTCACCCCGTTCCTCGGACTCGAGCGCGACCAGAACCTCCGCCCCGACTCGAGCATGGAGAAGCTGGCCAAGCTGAGGCCGGTGTTCGGTGGCGCGGACGGGACGATGACCGCCGGCAACTCGACCCCGCTCTCCGACGGCGCATCCGCCGTGCTGCTGGCCAGCGAGGAGTGGGCCGCCGCGCACAACATCCCCGTGCTGGCCTACTTCGTCACGGCCCAGACCGCGGCCGTCGACTACGTGCACAAGGGCGAGGGCCTGCTGATGGCGCCGGCGTATTCGATGCCGCGGATGCTCGCTCGCGCCGGCCACTCGCTACAGGACTTCGACTTCTACGAGATCCACGAGGCGTTCGCCGCCCAGGTCCTGTGCACGCTGCGCGCCTGGGAGGACCCGGTGTTCTGCAAGGAGCGCCTCGGCCTCGAGCGAGCCGCTCGGCCCGATCGACCGCGCCAAGCTGAACGTCCACGGTGGATCGCTCGGCGCCGGCCATCCGTTCGGCGCCACCGGCGGGCGGATCGTGGCCAATCTCGCCAAGATGCTCTCTCAGAAGGGCCCCGGCGCCAAGGGCGTGATCTCGATCTGCGCCGCCGGCGGACTGGGTGTGACCGCGATCATGGAGGCCGCTTGACTCATGGCTGACCGCTACCAGCAGCTCATCAACACGCCGATCGGGAAGATCGTCTCCAAGCAGGTCGGCCTGCCCGCCCCGGTCAGGCTCGAGCGCTACGAGCCGGGACAACCCCCGGTCACCGGACCCGTGCTGCTCGGCGCCGCCCCCGGCGGCCGCCTCACGCCGGCGAGCGCCAAGGTACTCGCGGGCATCGACGCCGAGACCCACACGCCGATGGACGAGCGCGTGCGCAGCGCGGCGGCCGACGCCGGCCTCGACGCCGCGATCTTCAACCCCGACGCGGCCTCCCCCGAGGAGACGTTCAAGGCGCTCGTGTTCGACGCGAGCGGGATCGCCTCAATCGAGGACCTGCGCCACGCCTACCGCTTCTTCCACGGCACGATCCGCCGGGTGCAGCCGAGCGGTCGCGTGATCGTGCTCGCGACCCCGCCGGAGCACGCGGCCGACCCGGAGGCCGCGGTGGCCCAGCGCGCGCTCGAGGGCCTGACCCGGTCGATTGGCAAGGAGGCGCGCAAGGGCGCCACCTCGCAGCTCGTGTACGTCGCGCCCAAGGCCGAGACGCGGCTGGAGTCGACCCTGCGCTTCTTCATCTCGCCCAAGTCGGCTTACGTCTCCGGCCAGGTGGTGCGGATCGTTCCCGCCAAGGGCGCGGTGGCACGCGTCGACTGGGACCGTCCGCTGGCCGGGAAGGTCGCGCTGGTCACCGGCGCCTCGCGCGGGATCGGCGCCTCGGTGGCGGAGATCCTCGCCCGCGACGGCGCCCACGTCGTCGGGCTCGACGTGCCGGCGATGGCCGAGGAGCTGGAGCGGACCACGAGCGAGCTCGGCGGTTCCTCGCTGGCGCTCGACATCACCGACAACGACGCGCCGGCACGGATCGCCGAGCACGTGCTCGAGCGCCACGGCGGTGTCGACGTCGTCGTCCACAACGCCGGGATCACGCGCGACAAGACACTCGGCCGGATGAGCGAAGAGCAGTGGGAGGCGGTGATCGAGGTCAACCTCCACGCCCCGCTGCGGATCGACGGTCAGCTGGCCGCGCGCGACGCGATCAGGGACAACGGCCGGATGATCCTCGTCTCCTCGATCAGCGGGATCGCCGGCAACGCCGGCCAGACCAACTACGGGACCTCCAAGGCCGGGATCATCGGCGCGGTCGAGACATTCGCGCCGATCGCCGGCAAGGCGGGCCGGACCGTCAACGCGGTCGCCCCCGGCTTCATCGAGAGCCAGATGACGGCGGCGATGCCGATCGCCACCCGGGAGGCCGGCCGGCGCATGAACAGCATGGCCCAGGGCGGGCTCCCCGTCGACGTCGCCGAGACGATCGCCTGGTTCGCCAACCCCGCCTCGAGCGGGGTCAACGGCAACGTCGTCCGCGTCTGCGGCCAGTCGCTGATCGGGGCGTAAGGGGATGCCCGAGAAGGAGCTCAGCGGCTCGCCCGGGATGATCCCGATGTTCGTCCGCGCCGGGGTGGGCGCGATCCCCGGCGCCTCGCGCCTGCCGTTCGTCTCCGGTGGCGGCAAGGAGCTGCCGGACACGACGCTGGTCCTCAACGACGTCGCCACCGACCGCGAGCGCCTGGCCCGCTACGACCGCGTGTGCGGCTTCGACGTGAGCGACACCCTCCCGCCCACCTACCCCCACATGCTCGCGTTCCCGATGCAGCTGAGCCTGATGACCGACGGGAGCTTCCCGTTCGGCGCCATCGGGCTCGTGCACATCGTCAACGAGATCGTCCAGCATCGCCCGATCCGGGCCTCCGAGAAGCTCCAGATCAAGGTGTGGGCGACCAACCTGCGCGAGCACTCCCGCGGCCGGCAGTTCGATCTGCGCTCAGAGGCGCGGAGCAGCGGTGAGCTCGTGTGGGAGGAGACCTCGACCAACCTCAAGCGCGGCGGACGCAACGAGGACGCCCCGCGCGAGGACGAGCCGCCGAGCGCGGAGGAGCTGAAGCCGAGCGCCACGTGGGAGCTCCCGGGCGACCTCGGCCGCCGCTATGGCTCCGTCTCAGGCGACCTCAATCCGATCCACGTGCACCCACTGAGCGCCCGGCTGTTCGGGTTTCCGTCGGCCATCGCCCACGGGATGTGGACCAAGGCGCGCTGCCTGGCCGCCCTCGACGCCCGCCTCCCCGACCGCTTCACGGTCAAGACCGCGTTCCGCAAGCCGATTCTCCTGCCGGCGACCGTGAAGTTCGCCGAGCAGGTGAGCGCCACCGGGATCCGCTTCGGCGTCCTCAGCCAGAAGGGCGACTCGCATCTGGACGGCGAGCTGACTTTCGGCTGAGCGTCCAGACCATTGCCCCTCTGACATTAACTAAATCGCTGCCCGCGGCCGATAACGCGGGAAGCGATGGTGGGAAAACGGCCTTCCTCGGAGGCTTCTCATCAGACGACGCGCCTGGGCCCGGGTCGCCACCGGGAGCCGGGTGAAGTCGTCTGCGTGATGGAGCTCTCCTCGATGCTCGCCGGCGAGCGCTTCAGCGACCGGCCGAAGTCCGTATGCCCGGTCGTCGGCGCGATCCTCCGCACCTACAACGACTCGCTCGACGATCGCCGCCGTCAGGACCTCTACCGCTTCGCGGCCGAGGCCGTGGGCACGCGCGGCGACTACGCGCTCGAACGCCAGCGCGCCGCGGTGGCGCTCGAGGCCGCTCGCGAGGGCGAGCCCCGCCGCCCCGAGCCGGCCGCCGACGCCGGCCCGGAGGAGATCGCCGAGTACGTGATCGAGGCGATGGCGCGCCGCGCCTACACCCGGTATCGCAGCCGCCGCTGGGACGACGCGAGCCACGAGCGGATGGTCGGGCTACTCGACCGGCTGATCGCGATCGGCGGTTCCGGCTTCGAGGCGCTCCTCGGTGAGCTCGTCGAACATCCCGGCGAGCCGGTCGAGGACGCGGGCGGCGACCAGGAGCTGATCTTCGCTGAACTCGGCGAGAGCACGACGCCAACGTGGTTCGAAGCGGGCCTGGCGCTCCTCGACGAGGACCCGTCCTCGTTCGGTGAGGGAGGTCAGGACTACGCGCCGGTCGCGGTCGGAGCGGGAGCGCTCCACGAGGCCGTGGTGGGCGAGCCCGTCGAGCATCTCGGTCACGCTGGCTGGACGCAGATCCGCGGCGATGGCGAGCTCGCCGGTGGACATCTGCTCGCGCTCGCGCAGGCTGAAGAGCAGCGTGAACTGAGCGTCACTGAGCTCCCCGTGCCGGCGCAGCTCGCGCCCGCGCATCCGCCGAAGCGCGGCAATCGCGCCCTTGAACGCTCGGCCAAGCTGATCGGCGCCGCTGCGCTGGCCGTGCTCGCCTACGACGCCAGCCGGCGCTAGAGCGCCTTCTTGGGGCCGCGCCTGCGGCGCGGCATCCAGCTGGACGGCTCGCGGCCGGCCCGATTCGTCGAGGCCGGATGCCGAGTGGGCCGAGCCGCGAGGGCCGAGAGGGCCCGTCCGGCCGGCTCCCCGCGAGGTGCTCATGCCGCCATCGCCTCCGCGAGCGCTTCCTGCGTGGCGCCCTCGTCGGCGGTCGGCGCCACGGGCCGCGCGCGCTGCGCGCTCGGCGCGCATCAGGATGATCGCGGGAACCACCGCCACGCCGACCAGGCCGGCCGACCACCAGAACGCGGTCCCGTAAGCGGCGGCGGCGCCGGCCGTGCTGTGCACGCCGACGAGCGCGCGCTGGAGCACGACGGCCAGCACGGCGGTGCCGATCGAGCCGCCCACCCGCTGGAGCACGTTGAGCTGCGGGGTCGCGTGCGAGAGCTCGGAGCGCTCGAGCGCGGCGAACGCGGCCGCCATCGCCGGCATGAAGCCGAAGCCGATGCCGATGCCGCGCACGACCATGGCGCCGCACAGCCACGGGATCGAAGTGTGGGCGCCGATCATCCCGAACGGGATCGTCCCGAGCGCGGTCACGACCACGCCGAACAACGCAAGCGGGCCCACCGCCGACGCGGTCGGTCAGCTTGCCGGCGATCGGCATGGCGAGCGCTGCGCCGATCCCCTGGGGCCCGGTGAGCAGGCCGGTGACGACGACGCTCTCGTGGCGGACGTCCTGCCAGTAGAGCGGTAACAGGATCATCCCGCCGAACAGCGCCGCGGCCAGGCAGAACATGGCCAGCGAGGCGGAGGAGAAGGTGGGCCGGCGGTACAGGCGCAGGTCGAGCAGCGGGTTCTTCACGCGCAGCGCGTGCAGCACGAACACCCCGACCAGCGCGAGCCCGACCAGGATCGGGACCACGACCTTGACCGCGGTGAAGCTCCCCGTGATGCCGATCTCGGCCAGGCCGTAGGTGAACAGGGGAAGCCCGGTGGCCATCAGCGCCAGCCCGCGGAAGTCGAGGCTTCCGGCGCCGCCGCGCTCTCCGCTCGGGAGCACGCGCAGCGCGGCGATCGTGCCGAGGATCCCGATCGGGACGTTGACGTAGAAGATCCAGCGCCAGCTGACGTTCTGAAGGATCAGGCCGCCGATCGTGGGGCCGAGGATCGGGGCGAGCATCACCGGGACGGCCATGATGCTCATCACGCGCCCCATCCGCTTGGGCCCGGCGACGTCGGCCATCATCATCTGGCCGATCGGCATGATCATCCCTCCGCCGAGGCCCTGGAGCACGCGGAAGACGATCAGCTCGGTGGTCGAGGTGGCCAGGCCGCACAGGGCAGAGCCGGCGGTGAACAGGATCAGCGAGAGCAGGTAGATGCGCTTGGCCCCGAAGCGCCGCGCCGCCCAGCCGCTGATCGGGATGACGGCCGCGAGCGCGAGCATGTAGCCGGTCACCACCCACTGGATCTCGGCGATGCTCGCCTTCAGCTCGCGCGAGAGCGTGGCCAGCGCGACGTTGACGATCGTGGTGTCGAGGATCGACATGATCGACCCGACGAGCACGACCATGCTGATGCGCCAAACGTAGGAGTCGATGCGGTCGGTGTCAGTGGCAGTCATTTCGGCTCCGAAAGATTAGGGTCCGAAGTATATTTCGTCAAGACAGCTACCCGGCTTGAGCGCCGTCTATCGTCTCTCTCAGGAATGACCACGATTACGACCAGCGCCTTCGCGCATCTCGGCCTCGATCCCGATCTCCTCGCGGCGATCCGCGACGTCGGCTACGAATCCCCCAGCCCGATCCAGGACCAGGCGATCCCGCCGCTGCTCGCCGGCTCCGACGTGATCGGCCAGGCGCAAACCGGCTCGGGCAAGACGGCGGCCTTCGGCCTGCCGATGATCCAGTACGTAGATCCGGGCGAGTCGGAGGTCCAGGGGCTGGTCCTGACCCCGACCCGCGAGCTGTGCATCCAGGTCACGCAGGCGCTCCGCGCCTACGCCCGGCGCAAGGGCGTCGACGTGGTGGCGGTGTTCGGCGGCGCGCCGATCCGCAGCCAGCAGGCCCAGTTGCGGGCCGGCGGCCACATCGTGGTCGGCACGGTGGGGCGCGTGCGCGACCTGATCTCCCGGCACGCGCTGCTGCTGCACACCTGCCGGTTCGTGGTCCTCGACGAGGCCGACGAGATGCTCGACCTCGGCTTTCTCGAGGACGTGGAGCGGATCCTCGCGCTGACGCCCTCGAGCCGGCAGACCGCGCTCTTCTCGGCGACGATGCCGCCCGAGATCCGCCGGCTGGCCGACCAGTACCTGTACGACCCGATAACGATCAAGGTGAAGGCGGCGACGCTCACGGTCGACACCGTGGAGCAGTTCGCGCTCGAGGTCGGCTCGCGGGAGAAGATCGATCGCCTGGCCGAGGTGCTCCAGTCCGAGCGCCCCGAGCAGGCGATCGTGTTCGTGCGCACCAAGATCCGCTGCGAGCAGCTCTACCGAACCCTGCGCGACCGCGGGATGAACGTCAAGGCGCTCCACGGCGACATGACCCAGGGCGCGCGCGACGGCGTGATGATCTCGTTCAAGGATGGCCGCCTGCCGCTGCTCGTGGCCACCGACGTGGCCGCGCGCGGGCTCGACATCTCGGGCGTCTCGCACGTGATCAACTTCGACATCCCGACCTCGCCTGACGCCTACGTCCACCGCGTCGGCCGCACCGGGCGCGTGGGGCGCAGCGGACGGGCGATCACGTTCGTCGAGCCGCGCCAGCAGCGCGAGCTGGCCGCGATCGAGAAGCACGCGGGCGTCAAGCTCGCTCCCTGGGTCAAGGACGCGCATGTCGCCCCGACGGCCGCGCACCCCCGGCCCCGGCGCCACTCCAAGCCGCATCTGTCTCCCGCCGCCGACGGCCGGGTGCGCAAGCTGATCGTCGACGGCGGCCGCGCCATGGGCCTCGAGCCCTCGGACGTGATCCACGCCATCACCGCCGCCACCGGCCTCGACGGAGAGGCCGTGCGCAACGTCCGCATGCTCGAGCGCTTCACCTTCCTCGAGGTGCCGGAGTCCGAGGCCGATCGCGTGGTCGAGCTCGTGAGCGGCACCGACCTGGGCGGCCGACCGGCGCGGGTCGAGACCGCGCACGGCTAGACTCGGGCTCGTCCCCAGGCAGGGGGCGCTGTCCGCAACTCAGTCGTGGGTAGGGAACGGCCGGGCCGCTCGCGGCGTGAACAACGCTGGAGGTCCCTTGATGTTCAAGGCATTCCGACCGCGCCGTCCCTCGGCGGCGCTCGTCATCTCGCTGGTCGCACTGTTCTTCGCCTTCGCGGGGGTCGGCTACGCCGCCACCCAGTTGCCGAAGGGCTCCGTCGGGAACAAGCAGCTCCGCGAGAACGCCGTCACGTGGGACAAGATTGCGCCGGGCACGATCGGCAGCGCCCGGATCAACCAGGCACTCGTCCAGACGCGCGTCACCGGCAGCATGCACCGGCACCAACGGCGCGATCGGCGCGGTCGGACAGTCGGGCAAGGTGACGTGCAACCCGAGCGCGCCCAAGGAGTTCGGGTCGGGCTCGGCGGCGACCGCGGTCACCGCGACCTCGACGACGGTGGCGAGCCGGCCGCTGACGAGCGGCACCTACCTGCTGCTCGGCGAGGCGTATGCCTCGAACACCGGCACCGGCCTGGCCACGGTCACGTGCACGCTCGCCGTCCCCGGCGGCTCGACCCAGACCCGCTCGGCCAGCGTGCCGGCCGGCCAGCAGCAGCCGCTCCCGATCAACCTCGCCTCCTCGGTGGCGAGCGCGGGCGCGACGGCCACGCTCAGCTGCACCCAGACGGGCTCGACCGGCGCCAGCGTCGCCGGCCAGATCAACGCGGTACAGACGCGAGCAACAGCTAAGGAATTGGTCTCGCGGATTCACGCCTCCTTGCGTGAATCCCGAGAGCCTGAATTCCGCCGTTCTCCGGCGGCGGTCCCGGCCTCGCGCAATGCACGAGGCCGGGACGTCGCTACGCTGGCCAGCCATGAGCACAGCGAACATGCACACCACACAGGGGACGATCGCGCTCGAGCTGTTCGACGACGACGCCCCCAAGACCGTCGCCAACTTCCGCAAGCTGGCGAGCGAGCACTTCTACGACGGGATCATCTTCCACCGGGTGATCCCCGACTTCATGATCCAGGGCGGCTGCCCGGAGGGGACCGGCACGGGCGGGCCGGGCTACACGTTCGAGGACGAGTTCAACTCGCACAAGATCGTGCGGGGCGCGCTGGCGATGGCCAACGCCGGTCCCAACACCAACGGCTCGCAGTTCTTCATCGTCACCACCGACGCCGCGCCCTGGCTCGACGGCAAGCACACCGTGTTCGGCCGCGTGACCGAGGGCATGGACGCGATCGACGCGATCGAGCGTCTGCCGACCGACTCGCGCGACCGCCCGGTCGAGCCGCCGCAGATCGAGTCGATCGAGCTCGATCCGGCCTAGCCGGAGCGCCTCCGAGGCGGGTCCCGCGTGTTCGGCGTCGCGCTCGCTCTCGGCTCCTCGCTGTGCTGGGGCATCTCCGACTTCATGGGCGGGGTGCAGTCGCGCCGCCAGCGGCTACTGGCCGTGATGCTGACCAGCCAGGCGCGTGTCGCTCGTCGTCCTCGGGGTGATCCTGGCCGTCGCCTGGAGCGCGCCCCCTCCGATCGTCAAGCTGTGGCCAGCGATGGCCGCCGGCGTCGGCGGGATCGCGGCGCTGACCGCGTTCTACCGGGCGCTGTCGATCGGCACGATGAGCATCGTCGCGCCGATCGCCTCGACGGGCGTGGCCATACCCGTCGTCGTCGGGATCGCCGAGGGGGAGCGCCCCGCGGCGCTCCAGCTGGTCGGGATCGCGGCCGCCGTGGTCGGCGTCGTGCTGGCCAGCCGCGAGCAGGACGAGGCGCCGGCGGGGAAGCGCTCGCCGGCGCGGACGAGCGTCCTGCTCGCGCTCGTCGCCGCCGCCGGCTTCGGCAGCTTCTTCGTCGCGCTGCGCACGAGCGCGCGCGCGAGCCTCGTGTGGGCGCTCGTGACCGCCCGCGGCGTCGATGTCGTCGTGCTGCTGGTGGCGGCCGCCCTGGTGCGCCCGGCGCTCGTGCGCGACGGGCGCGCGCTGGGTTCGCTGGCGGCCGTCGGCCTGCTCGACCTTGCGGCCAACGGCCTGTACGCGATCGCCACCCGGCACGGCCTGCTCAGCGTGGTCTCGGTCGGCGCCTCGCTCTACCCGCTCGCCACCGTCGTGCTCGCGCGCGTGCTGCTCGGCGAGCGCGTGCGCCGAGTCCAGGAGCTCGGGATCGTCGCCGCGCTGACCGGCGTGGTCCTGATCGCCGCGGGCTAGCGGAGGGCCACGCCGAGCAGCCGCTCGAGCTCGCCGATCGTCTCGGCCACGTCGGTGTGGTGCACCGTCGCCATCCCGAGCTCCGCCGCCGGCTTCAGGTTGAACGGCAGGTCGTCGACGAACACGCACCGCTCGGGCGCGAGCTGGACGGCGCGCGCGCCCATCTCGTAGATCTCGCGCGCCGGCTTGCGGATCCCCACCTCGCCCGAGAGCACGATCCCGTCGAACAGCTCGTCGAGCTGCGCGCGGTCGTAGCGGCTCGTGCCCCAGGAGTTCGAGATCAGGCCGGTGCGGATCCCGGTCCGGCGCGCCCGCCGCACAGCGTCGAGCATCGCCGGCTCGGGCACCGAGCCCGCCATCAGCCGCTCGATCAGCGCCGGCGCCTGCACCCCCAGCACCTGCGCGAAGCGCTCCTCGAACTCCTCCTCGGGAAGCGTTCCCTCCTCGAGTCCGATCAGCAGCTCGCGGGCGCCGCGGTCCTCGCGGAAGCGGCGGCCGATCGTCTCAGGCTCGAGGCCCTCAGCCTCGCAGAATGCACGGAACGATTCGAACGGGCTGGTCGTGAGCACGCCGCCGAAGTCGATCAGCAGCCCGGTTCGGTGCCCGTTCTCAGAAGCCATCCTGGGTGACCCGGGCGGCCCGCCGCGCCAGCTCGAGGACGCCTTCTCCGAACGTCTTCAGGTACGGATCGTCGGTCGATCCCGCGCACGCGCGCTTGTAGTTGCCCTCCATGAACACCGTCGCCTTCCACAGGGCGAGCGCGACGTACCAGTCGAGTGCCCGCATCGAGCGCCCCGAGCGCTCCTCGTAGCGTGCGAGCAGCTGCTCGCGCGTCGGGAAGCCCTCGCGGCGGGTCACGTTCTGGAGGTTGAAGCGGCCGAGCTCGTCGCCCTCCTGGGTCCAGTGGATCATCAGGTAGCCGAGGTCGGCGAGCGGGTCGCCGATCGTCGCCATCTCCCAGTCGAGGATCGCCACCAGCTGGGCCGGCGCGGCGCAGGCGAACATCGTGTTGCCCAGCCGGTAGTCGCCGTGGACGATCGTCGCCGGCGGCGACTCGGGCAGGTTCTCGGCCAGCCACGCGCCCACCTGCTCGACTTCGGGGACCTCGCGCGTGCGGTTGTGCTCCCACAGGCCGCCGAAGCGCCGGAGCTGGCGCTCGAGGTAGCCGGACGGCTTGCCGAAGCCCTCGAGGCCCACCGCCGCGTAGTCGACGCCGTGCAGCTCGACCAGCGCGTCGATCAGCTGGTCGGCGATCCGCCGGCGCTGCTCGGGATCGTCGAGCTCGGCCGGGATCGTGTTCGCGATCACCTCGCCCTCGACGCGCTCCATCACGTAGAAGGGCGAGCCGATCACGCCGGCGTCCTCGCAGGTGGCGAGCACCCTCGGCACGCGGACCGGGGTGTCCTCCAGGTGGCTGAGCAAGCGCGCCTCGCGCAGGACGTCGTGGGCGCTCGGCGGGAGCGGCCCACGCGGGGGGCGGCGGAGCACGAGGCCGCTCGAGAGCCCGAAGGTGACGTTCGAGTGGCCCTCGCCGATCGGCTGCGCGTCGAGATCCGCCGGCGCCTGGAGACCGTGAGCAGCCAGGAACTCCAGCAGCGGCTCGAGCACGAGCAGCGGCTCGCGCTCGTTTGCCTGAGCCTCGTCGTGGGTGCGGACGATGTCGTCGGGTGCCAGGCTGATCGCCATCGGGGCTCTGGAGACTACCCTCAAGGTGTGCCTGAGCTGCCCGAAGTCGAGATCACCGCCCGGCTCATCTCACACGCCGTCGCCGGCGTGGAGATCGAGTCGGCGCTGGCCCCCGGCATCAACGCGCTGAAGACCTTCGACCCGCCGCTGACCGCGCTCGCCGGGCGGCGCTTCGAGCGGGTGCAGCGGCGCGGGAAGCTGTTCGTGGCCTGCTTGGATGGCGAGCTGGCGATCGTGATCCACCTGATGTCGGCCGGGCCGCCTGCAGCTGTTCGAGTCGCGCGCCTCGCTGCGCGACCGGACCTCGCGCCTGCTGATCCGGCTGGCGGACGGGCGCGAGCTGCGCCTGCGCGAGTTCGGGACCAAGCAGCGCGCGTGGGCCAAGGTGCTGCGCGCCGGCGATCTCGACGCCGAGGAGACCCTGGCTTCGCAAGGTCCCGAGGCCTGGCCCGACCCGCCGCCGTTCGGCCCGCTGCTCGACCAGCCGCGCCCGCTGTACGCGCTGATGCGCGACCAGCACGTGATCGCCGGCATCGGGCGCTCGTGGGTGGACGAGATCATGCACACCGCGATGATCTCGCCGTTCAAGCGCGGCTCGGACCTCGACGCGGACGAGGCCGAGCGTCTGCGCGAGGCGACGGTGGCGCGCCTCGGCGAGGCGATCGCCCACTACGAGCAGAAGATCGCGCTCCCGATCCCCGACAAGCTCCCGATGCCGCTCACCGTCCACCGCCAGAACGGCCAGCCCTGCCCGCGCTGCGGGGATCGCCTCGAGGCCGTGTTCTACGAGGACTACGTGATGTGCTACTGCCCGACCTGCCAGACCGAGGGCAAGCTGCTCAAGGACCGGCGCCTGTCGCGGCTGCTCAAGTAGTCCGTTTTCAGCCTCCGCCCGTTCGGCTGGCCGGCGGCGACGTGAGAGGCCGTTAGCGCACGCCGGCGTGCAGAGGAGCGGCTGTCCGGGGCAGCCGCTCGCCGGCCGTGGCGCCCGCGAGGCTGATCTCGATCCCGCGGATCGCGCGCAGGTCGATCACTTCAGGATGCCGGTAGCCCGACCAGTCGGCCTCGAGCGATGCACCGCTGCGGTCGTCGGCGCGCCCGGCGGCGTGGCACAGCGCGAGGAAGAACAACGCGATCGACAGCCACGCGGCGAAGCCGAGCGTGGCTACTGCGACCCAGATCATCGACGACTCCTCCAATCGGCTTCGCGGTCCCCGATCTCAACATGATGAGTCGCCGCTAGCAGCGCGGTTCTAAAACCGTCTCCTACTTTTTTCATCCTCGCAGTACCGCCCTGGCAGGCTGCTCGCAGGAACCCCGATAATCCCGAGACGGGCGCGAGCCGCTTGGCGCGCGCGCCCGCACGAACGGGCAAGCGATGAACGTGGCGACCAGGGTGAGGTGCAGGGTGCGGCTGGTGTGGTCGATGGGGGCCATGCTGCTCGCGATCGCCTGCGCGTGCGCGGCACTCGCCCCGCTCGCGCGCGCCGACGGCGATCCGGGCAGCGACGTGCTCGTCTACCAGGACCTGTTCGCGGGCTCGGATGCCGGGCTGTCGGTGGCGCAGCAGCTCCAGCTGGGCGGGTTGCTGAAGACGGCGGCCCGCGCCGGATTCCCCGTGCGGGTGGCGATCATCGCCAGCCCCAGCGACCTCGGTGCGGTCACCGAGCTGTGGCGCAACCCCCGTGACTATGCGCGGTTCCTCGGGCTCGAGCTGTCACTCGCCTACAAGCAGCGACTGCTCGTCGTGATGCCGAACGGCTTCGGCTTCAACTGGCCCGGGCATCAGGCGGCGCCCGACTACCGACTGCTGGCGGGGATCAAGATCGGCCCGGGCGCGGGCGGTCTGTTCGGAGCGACGAGCGCGGCGGTCCGGAAGCTGGCGCGCGCGGCAGGAGTCAACCTCCCGGTCCCGTCACGCGCCGCGGCGAGCGCCGCCACGCCGCCGGCCGGGGCCGGCACGGGCGCGCGGGCTCCCGCCTCAGGGCCGCTGCGGGCGTTCTGGGCATCGTCGTGCTCGCCCTGATCGCGGCCGCGGGAATCCTCGCCGGCGCTGTGCGCCTCCTGGGCCGGTCGCGGCTGCGAGTTCCCGCGCTCCGGCGCCCGCGGTTGCCGCCGCGCCGGCGACTGGCGATCCCCGGCCTCACGCTGCTGCTCATCGCGGGCGTGACGACGGCGATCGTCCTACGCGTCGGGCTGCCCCGGGCGGCCCAATCCCAGGCCGACGCGCTCGCGGCGAATCCGTACCTCGACCCGGGAACTGCGCTCAGCGGCCAGGCGCCCGACTTCACGCTGTCCGATCAGTTCGGCCGGTCGGTCTCGCTGCGCTCGTTCCGAGGCAAGGTCGTGCTCCTCGCGTTCAACGACTCCGAGTGCACCACCGAGTGTCCGCTGACCACGACCGCGATGCTCGAGGCCAAGGCCATGCTCGGCAAGGCGGGCAGCCAGGTCGCGCTGCTCGGCGTCGACGCCAACCCGGCGGCGATCTCGCTCGAGGACGTGTGGTCCTATTCGGAGCTTCACGGGATGCTGCACGCCTGGCAGTTCCTCACCGGCACCCTGGCGCAGCTCCAACAGGTGTGGGGCCGCTATGCGGTGGAGGCCGCGGTCGAGCGCGGGCTGATCAGCCACACGCCGGCGCTGTTCGTGATCGATCCGCAGGGCCGCAAGGCCAGGGTCTACATCACCCAGATGTCCTACACCGCGGTTCCCCAGCTCGCCCAGCTGCTGGCGCGCGAGGCGTCGAGGCTGCTGCCCGGGCACCCGGCCGTGCACTCGAGCCGCTCGTATGCGCGGGTCGCGCCGATCACGCCGAGCCAGCCGGCGATGTTGCCGCGCGCGGGCGGCGGCACCGTGGCCCTCGGCCCCGGGGCTCGGTCGAGGCTGTTGGTGTTCTTCGCGACCTGGGATCGAGAGACGAGCGGGCTGGCGGGGCAGCTCGAAGCACTCAACGGCTACCAGGCGGTCGCGGCGCGCGAGGGCCTGCCGCAACTGACCGCGGTGGATGAGGCGAGCGTCGAGGCGGGCTCGGGCGCGTTGCCCGCCTTCCTGAACGGGCTCTCTGAGCCGCTGTCCTATCCGGTGGCGATCGACCGCACCGGCCGGGTCGCCGACGGCTACGAGGTGTACGCACTGCCGTGGTTCGTGCTCGTCTCGCCGAGCGGTCGGTTTCTCTACTACCGGGAGGTCGCGACCGCCGGGTGGCCGAGCACCAGCGTGCTCGTGCGCTACGTCCGCGCCGCCCTGGCGCGCGTCCCCGAGACCGCCGCGTCCGCCACCGCCGGGCTCGCCGGCTCACCGGCGCCGCTGGCAGCGCTCCATCGCGAGGCGGGCCAACTGCTGAGCGGCGGCTCCGCTCTCGCCGCCCGGCTGCGGGCGTTGCGCGGCTATCCGGTCGTGATCAACGCGTGGGCGTCGTGGTGCCCCCCCTGCCGCGCCGAGTTCGGCCTGTTCGCGTCAGCCTCCGCCCGCTACGGCCGCCGCGTGGCCTTCCTCGGCGCTGACGCGGGCGACTCCGCCGGCGACGCACGCGCCTTCCTGGCCCAGCATCCGGTGAGCTACCCCAGCTACCAGACGAGCCTCAACCGGCTGTCGTGGCTGGCCACGATCGAGGGCCTGCCCACGACGGTGTTCCTCAACGCCGCCGGGAAGGTCGTGTATGTCCACACCGGGCAGTACGAGGCGCAGGGCACGCTCGACCAGGACATCGCCACCTATGCCGGCGCGGGCTGAGCGCCGCGAACTCTCTACGATCTGGGCATGCTCGAGCCCGGCGCCACCGCCCCCGACTTCACCCTCTCCGACCAGCACGGCAAGCCGGTGTCGCTGGCCAACCTGCGCGGCCGGACCGTTGTCCTCTACTTCTACCCCAAGGCGGACACACCCGGCTGCACGACCCAGGCGTGCGGTGTGCGTGACCACCGGCTCGAGTACGAGCGCGCCAACGTCGTCGTGCTCGGCGTCTCGCCCGATCCCGTGGAGCCGATCGCGAACTTCGACTCGAAGTACGACCTCGGCTTCCCGCTTCTGAGCGACCAGGACCACTCGGTGGCCGAGGCGTACGGGGTGTGGGTCGAGAAGTCGATGTACGGGCGCAAGTACATGGGCAACGAGCGCACCACGTTCGTGATCGACCCCGAGGGCCGCATCGCCGACGTGTTTCGCAAGGTCAAGCCGGACGAGCACGACCAGCTCGTCCTCGGCGCGGTCGAGCGGGCGGCGTAGAGCCCGGCTACTGCAGGCCCTCGCGCGCTTCGCGCACGAGCGTGACCGCCTCGGGGAAGACGGTCGCCATCACCGAGCGCAGCTGCTCGGCCTGCTGATCGGTGGTGCCCTGGATGTTGGCCCGGTTCATCGCCGCCACCGTCAGATCGACGGCGAGCTTGATCGCGTTGTCGGCCCACGCCAGGCGCTGGGCTCCGTGCATCTGCTCGGCGAACTCGCCGAGCCTGCGCTGAAGCTCATCGGGGTCTCCGAACAGGCCGCCAAAGCCGCTTCCTTCCATGAAGCACATGGTAGCCGCCTCGGGAAGGGCCATCTTTCGCCGTACACTCGTCGCTGCATGGCGGCCCAGCTCCCAATCCACGCCTGCGCGCCCGCATCGAGCTGGCGATCCGGATCGCCGCGCCAGGGGCCCGATGAGCACCGCCGCTCCCGCCGCGCCCCGGATGCCCGTCCAGGAGATCCTCGGCTTCGAAGCTCGCTGGCGCCCGCGCGTCGCTGTGGTCGCCGTCGTCGCAGGGGTGCTGCTGATGGCGGGCTCGATCGTCGAGATCAGCGGGCCGCACGCCAAGGTCAGCGAGCTCACCCTCGGCCTGATCGTCGAGCACAAGCGCTTCCTGCGCGATGTGGTGGCCGCGATCCTCAGCGGCTTGGGCGCGATCGGCGTCAGCGCGACGCTCGTGTTCCTCTGGTGGTCGGTCCGTGCCCGCAACCCCGCCACGCAGGGCTACCTCCGAGTCCTCGCGATCTTTGGCGGGGTGCTCTACGCGCTCGCCGGCATCTTGTTCGCGATCGTCTACGCGAGCGCGGTTCACAAGTTCGTGAGCACCGGCAGCCAGACCTACCAGGAGGCCAACCACCTGATGAGCGGCGGCGGCCTCGTGATCTCCCCGCTGGCCTATTACGCGGGCGAGCTCGTGCTGGCGGTCTCGCTCGTGCTGCTCGCTCTCGCGGCGCTGCGCGTGGGCATCCTCACGCGGTTCATGGGCTACTTCGGAATGGCCGCCGGCGTGCTGTTCCTGTTCCCGCTGCTCCCGGTTCCGCTGGTCCAGGCGTACTGGCTGATCGCCCTGGCCTACCTGCTCTGGGGACGCTGGCCCACCGGTGTCCCGCGCGCCTGGACGAGCGGCCAAGCCGAGCGGTGGCCGACCACGCAGGAGGTGCGCGAGCAGCGGGTCAGGGCCGCCGGCGCTCGCGGTGGGGGCGGCGGGCGCGCCAAGCCGGCGCGTCAGCCTGAGCCGGTGGGCGCTCCGGCCCGCCAGCCCTCCCGCGCGAACGCGAACGCGAACGCGGGTGCCCGGTCGGGCGCCAAGCGCAAGCGCAAGCGGCGCAAGTAGCCGCCGACCCACTCGGACATTCGTCCGCGCTCAGCTCCTGGCTACGGCCTCGTGCTCGCCATGCCGATGTCCTGCCCGTAAATCGTTATCTCGCCGCACTAAAGCGCCTTGCCCATGCGACACGGACCGTCTGGGCGTCCCCCGCGCCGCGGCGACTAACGGCCCCGGCCGAGACCGTCCCGGCCCCCGTCCACGCCGGGGGCCGGGACTGCGGGGCCCCTTCCAGGCGCCGCCGGCGCGTCCAGCGGCTGCCGCTCGTCGCTTCCCAGGCGACCGCTCGCCGCGCACTGAGCGCCGCTCGCCGATTCGCCGTTTGCTACGCACCCGATCTTGGTGCAGCGTTCGCGCGCGTCAAGTCAAACTCCATCAGGAGGCTACATGGAAGCTGCTCGTGTTCCGCGCGAAGCCGACGTAGCGCCGGCTCCCGCCGCAACGGACCCCACAGGGGGCCGGATGTCCGGCTGGACGCCGGCGGATCCGGGACCGCTCGGGCTGGCGGCGTTCGCCGGAACGACGTTCATGCTCAGTCTGATCAACTCCGGCCTGGTCGGCTCGCCGAAAGCCCCCGGTGGGGGTCTGCTGCCGATGGTCGCGGCCCTCGCGATCGCTTACGGCGGGGCGGCTCAGCTGATCGCGGGAATCTGGGAGTTCCGGACGGGCAACACGTTCGGGGCGGTGGCGTTCTGCTCCTACGGCGCGTTCTGGATCTCGTTCTTCTTCATCGTTCAGCTGGCAGTGCCCGCAATCTCGGCGACCTCCGCCAAGACCGAGATCTTCAGCGGACTCGGGCTGTACCTGTGGATGTGGGGGATCTTCACCACCTACATGTTCGTCGCCGCACTGCGGACCACGGGCGCGATCGCACTCGTGTTCTTGCTCCTGGCGGTGACGTACATCATCCTCGGGATCGGGAACTCGGCCCTCGCCGGTACCACCAATGTCATCAACGGCACGATCAAGGTCGGCGGGTACGTCGGCATCGCCACGGCGATCGCCGCGTGGTACGCGTCGTTCGCGGCGGTGCTGAACTCGACGTTCGGCCGGGTGCTGATGCCGGTCTTCCCCCTCAGCCGGGTCTAGGGGGTTTCGCAATACGCGCTGGACGACTAGGGTAAAACTAACCCAATAGTTCGCCGCGCATCCGCGGCCAGTCAGGCGCCGGCGGTCACGCCGGCGCCGACGGCTGCCCGGTGTGGGACGCCGAGAGCGTAAGAAGGAGAGGGCTTACATGGCAGACACGGCAACGAAGGGATCCGAGGAGAGCCTCGAGTCCAAACTCGAGGAGATGCTCGACGTCGAGACCTTCGACCCGCCCGAGGAGTTCAAGGAGCACGCCCTCCTGAACGACGACTCCGTCTACAAGGAGGCCGAGGAGGACTGGCAGGGCTGGTGGCTGGAGCGGGCCAAGGAGCTGCACTGGTTCAAGGAGCCGTCGGAGACGCTCGACGAATCCAATCCGCCGTTCTACAAATGGTTCAGCGACGGCAAGATGAACGCCTCCTACAACTGCCTCGACCGTCACGTCGAGGACGGCAACGGCGAGCGTGTCGCGTTCCACTGGTACGGCGAGGAGGGCGAGACCGAGGACATCACCTACGCCGACCTGCATCGCGACGTGCAGAAGCTGGCCAATGCGCTCAAGGACCTCGGCGTAGAGCAGCGCGATGTGGTCGGGATCTTCCTGCCGATGATCCCCGAGGTCGTCGTGTCGATGCTGGCGTGCGCGCGGATCGGCGCCATCCACAACGTCGTGTTCGGGGGCTTCTCGCCCGACTCGGTCAAGGAGCGGATGGAGTTCTCCGAGGCCAAGGCGCTGATCACCGTCGACGGCGCCCGGCGCAAGGGCAAGACGGCTGAGATCAAGAAGCAGGTCGACGCCTGCATGGACAAGCTCGAGACGCTCGAGCACATCGTCGTGGTCAAGCGGACCGACGCCGACTGTGAGATGAAGGACGGGCGCGACGTCTGGTACCACGAGATCATGGAGAAGGCCGAGGACGAGTGCCCGGCCGAGGAGCTCGACGCCGAGCACCCGCTGTTCGTGCTCTACACGAGCGGCTCCACGGCCAAGCCGAAGGGCGTGCTGCACACCACGGCGGGCTACCTGACCGGCGTGGCGACGACGCACAAGTACGTGTTCGACCTCCACCCGGAGGAGGACGTCTACTGGTGCTCGGCCGACGTCGGCTGGGTCACCGGCCATTCCTACATCGTCTACGGGCCGATGTGCAACGGCGCCACCTCGGTGATGTTCGAGGGCGCTCCCGACTATCCCCACAAGGGGATCTGGTGGGAGCTGTGCGAGAAGTACGGCGTGACCAAGTTCTACACCGCGCCGACGGCGATCCGCGCCTGCATGAAGTGGGGGGTCAAGCACGTCGAGAAGCACGACCTGTCCAAGCTCAAGCTGCTCGGGACGGTCGGCGAGCCGATCAACCCGAAGGCCTGGCTCTGGTACTACGTCGTGGTCGGTGGCGAGCGCTGCCCGATCGTCGACACCTGGTGGCAGACCGAGACGGGCGGGATCATGATCACCCCGCTGCCCGGGCTGACCTCGACCAAGCCCGGGTCGGCGACCCAGCCGTTCCCGGGGATCAAGGCCGAAGTCGTGGACGAGAAGGAGGGCGAGCCGCTCGATGACGGCCAGGGCCTGCTCGTGCTCAAGCGCCCCTGGCCGTCGATGCTGCGCACGCTCTACAAGGAGGACGACCGGTTCGTCGAGACCTACTTCGAGCGGTTCGGCAAGGAGACCTACCTGGTCGGTGACGCCGCGCGCAAGGACAAGGATGGCTACTTCTGGATCATCGGGCGGATCGACGACGTGGTCAACGTGTCCGGGCACCGGATGTCGACGGCCGAGGTCGAGTCCGCGATCGTCGCCCACAACAAGGTGGCCGAGGCGGCGGTGATCGGCCAGGCCGACGAGGACAGCGGTCAGGCGATCACGGCGTTCGTCACGCTCGAGGGCGACGACACCGAGGGCTCCGACGAGCTCGTCAACGAGATCCGCGAGACCGTGGCCAAGCGGATCGGCAAGCTCGCGCGGCCCAAGCGGATCATCTGGGCCGACGATCTCCCGAAGACCCGCTCGGGCAAGATCATGCGCCGGCTGCTGCGCGACATCGCCGAGGGCCGCGAGTTCGGCGACGTCACCACGCTCCGTGACCCCGACGTGATGAAGCAGCTCGAGGGCAAGGTCAAGGAAGAGCAGGACAAGGAAGAGAAGTAGCGGTCTGGCGGGCATGCCCGCCCGTGCGCCCGTGCGCTTCGCGCGAGGGCCGCACGGGCGGCTACCGCCCGCCGTCGCGCGAGCCCGCTAGACGCCCAGGCGTCGGCCCAGCTCGGCTACGTGGCGGCGGGCGACGGGGACCGCCTGGCCGCCGGGGAAAGAGAGCTCGGCGGTGCCTCCGAGCAAGGGCCGCAGCTCGACGGCGCGGGCGAGGTTGGCCAGGTACTGGCGGTGCACGCGCACGAACCCGTGCGGCTCCCAGCGACGCTCGATCTCGCTCAGCGTCGCCCGCAGGAGGTAGCGCCCGTCCTCGGTGACGATCCGGACGAAGTCGCCGTGGGACTGGACGTACAGGATCGAGCTGCGCGCGATCAGCCGATGGGCGCCGGTGGCCACGTTGGCCACAGCGATCATCTCGCTCTCTGCGCTCGCCGGGGGCGCCCCTCGTGGATGCCCGTTCGAAGCCGGCTCGCGCGCTCCCACCTCGACGGCCGCGATCACGCGCTCGAGCGCCTCCTCCAGGCGCCGGCGGCCCACCGGCTTGCGCAGATAGTCGAGCGCCCGCAACTCGAAGGCGTCGACGGCGGCGTTGTCGTAAGCGCTCACGAACACGAGCTGGGGCGGGGAGGCGAAGCGGCGCAGCACGCGCCCGAGCTCGAGCCCGTCGAGCTCGGGCATGCGCACGTCGAGGAAGATCGCGTCATAGCGCTGGCCCGAGGCCATCACGAGCGCGTCGCGGGCGTCGAACGCGCACTCCACCTCCTCGACCGAGGGGAAGCTCCGCAGCAGCCGGGCCAGGTCCTCGACCTGGGTGTGCTCGTCGTCGACGGCCAGGATGCGCAGGCGGTCGCCGCTCACGTCGACCAGGCCAGCTCGGGGGTCGCGGCCTCGCCGCGCAGGTTGGGCACGGTCATGATCGTCGTCGTCCCCTGCCCGGGCTCCGACTCGATCCGGAGCGCATAGCGGTCGCCGAACGTGGCGCGCAGGCGCGCGTCGACGTTCGAGATCCCGATGCCGCCGCCCGCGCCCGCGAGCACCGCCGGCACGCGCTCGGGCTCGATGCCGACGCCGTCGTCGGCCACCCACAGCTCGACGTCGGAGCCGCGGACGCGCGCGGTGATGCTCACGTGTCCGCTGCCCGCGCGCCGCTCGACGCCGTGGCGGATCGCGTTCTCGACCAGCGGCTGCACCGACATCGCCGGCACCACCGCTCCGCGCGTCTGGGCAGGCACGTCGATCGAGACGTGCAGGCTGTCGCGGAAGCGGGCCTGCTCCAGGCGCAGGTAGCGCTCGACGTGGTCGAGCTCCTCACCGAGCGTGACGTAGGAGCGCCCGTCGCGGAACAGGTAGCGCGTGAACTCGGCGAAGTCGATCAGGAGCTCCCGCGCCTCCTCGGGCCGGGCGTGGATGTCGCCGGCCACCGCGGCCAGCGCGTTGTAGATGAAGTGGGGCGAGATCTGGGCCCGGAGCGCGCGCAGCTCGGCCTGGGCCAGGCGCTCCTCCTGCTCGGCCACGACCGACAGCTCGACCTGCGCCGAGACCAGGCTGGCGGCCTCCTGGACCACCCGGAGCTCGTGCTGGCTCGGCCGTCCGGTTGCGTGGTAGAAGGCGATCAGCGTGCCCGCCCGCCGCCCCTGCACGACCAGCGGCGCCAGCACGGCGGAGCGCAGCGGGCACGTCGGGTCCGAGGAGATCAGCCGCGGGACGATGTTCAGCCTGTCATCGCGCGTGCGGGCCAGCAGGCGCGAGAGCAGGTCGCCCGGTCGCACCTGCTCGCGGCCCTCGCCGTCGATCGCCAGCACCGCGTGGGTATCGGCGAGCGCGATCGCCGCCGCGCCGGTGAGCGCGCGCAGATGAGGCACGGCGCGCTCGGCCGTGCGCGCGCTCAGGCCGCGGCGCAGGTGGGGGAGGGTCGAGATCGCGGCGTGCAGCGCCGCCTGCATGGCGCGCTCGGGGATCCCGGCGGCGCGTCCCGCGCGCACGTTGCGCCAGACCATGGCCGCGACGACCGCGAGCCCGATCCCCAGCAACACGCCCAGCGCGAATTCCATCTCAACCGCGGTTAAATCTACTCCGGGTTGAGACTGCCGCCGCCGGACGCGATCATGGGCGCATGAGCTCAACCACCATCTCCTCCTACGAGGAGGCATGCGCGACGCACCGCTGGGAGGTGCCGGCGCAGTACAACATCGCCACCGACGTCTGCGACCGCCACCCGCGCGAGAAGCTCGCGATGGTCCACGAGCACCACAGCGGCACGGTACGCAACGTGAACTGGGGCGAGATCCAGGACAACGCCAACCGGTTCGCCAACGTCCTGACGGCCGCCGGGGTCGAGAAGGGTGACCGCGTGGCGATGCTGCTGCCGCCCACGCCGGAGACCGCCGCCGCCTTCTTCGGCACCTGGAAGGTCGGCGCGATCCTGCTCTCGATGTCCGTGCTCTACGGCAACGAGGGGATCCGCCACCGGCTCACCGACTCCCAGGCGAAGGTGCTCGTGACCGACGAGGCCAACGCCGGACGCATCGAGCGCTCGCTGGTCGAGCAGGTGATGATCCTCGACGAGTCGCTGCTGTCCCGGGGCTCGACCACGTTCGAGACCGTCGACACGGCGGCCGAGGACCCCGCGCAGCTCTACTACTCGAGCGGCACCACCGGCCTGGCCAAGGGGATCCTCCACGCCCACCGCTACCTGCTGGCGCACGAGGAGTTCCTCTACTGCCACGACGTGCAGGACGGGGAGCTGTTCCACGGGATGGGCGAGTGGGCGTGGGCGGCCGGGATCTGCCCGCTGCTCGGACCCTGGCGCTACGGCGCCGTCCAGGCGGTCTACCAGCGCGAGGGCGGCTTCGATCCCGACAAGCAGCTCGAGTTCCTCTCCCGCCACCAGGTCGCGAACCTGTTCGCCACCCCGACCGCGATCCGGTCGATGATGCGGATCTCCGACGCCGGCACCCGCTACCCGCAGAAGTTCCGGATCGTGTGCTCGGCCGGCGAGCCGCTCAACCCCGAGGCGATCCGCTGGTTCCACAAGCAATACGGGATCACCGTGCTCGACTACTACGGGCTTACCGAGTCCTATCCGCTGTGTGCCAACTACCCGTTCATGGAGGTCCGCGAGGGCTCGATGGGCCGGCCGATGCCCGGTTGGGATGTGCAGATCCTGGACGAGGACGAGCGGCCGGTGGAGCGCGGCGAGCGCGGCGAGATCTGCCTCAAGGCGCGCTCGAACCCGCACTATCCGCTCGGCTACTGGAACCGTCCGCCCGAGGACACCGAGGAGACCTTCGGCGGCGGGTGGTTCCACACCAAGGACGCCGCCCGGGAGGACGAGGACGGCTACTACTGGTACGAGGGCCGCGCCGACGACGTGATCATCTCGGCGGGCTACCGGATCGGGCCGTTCGAGGTCGAGTCCGCGTGCCTCGAGCATCCGGCGGTCGCGGAGGCGGCGGCGGTGGCCTCGCCCGATGAGCGCCGCGGCACCGTGGTCAAGGCGTTCGTCGTGCTCGCCTCCGGGCACGAGCCATCGGATGCGCTGGCCGAGGAGATCAAGGCGTTCGTGCGCGAGCACCACTCCGCCTACGCGTATCCGCGGCTGATCGAGTTCGTCGAGGACCTGCCCAAGACGCTGACCGGGAAGATCCGGCGGATCGAGCTCCGCCAGCGCGAATACGACCGCGAGTAGTCCGTTTGCCTGCCCTACCCTAGGGGCAACCAACCTAAGGGAAACAAGCGAGAGGAGCGGGTGCCTGATGTCCGACGAACAGCGCCCCAGTCCGGCCGAGCAGATCAAGAACCTCTACGAGGAGAGCGAGAGCCGAACCGCCGACGCGTTCGAGCAGCTCGTCAAGCGAGACAGCTTCGGCGAGGTGCTGGCGCGGATGACCGAGAACGTCATCGGCGTGACCAAGATCGCCACCGACACGTTCGATCTGATCCTGCGCAACCTGCGCCTCGCCGGCCGCCAGGACATCACCCGGCTTGCGCGCCAGCTCGCGCGCGCGGAGGACAAGCTCGAGCTCGTGCTCCAGGAGGTCGAGGCCCTGCGCGAGCAGGTCGACTCGCAGCCCGCGCGGCGCTCGCGGAGCGGCTCGTCGAGCAACGGGCGCTCTCGCTCGGGGTCGTCCCGAAGCCGTCAGAGCGCGCGCACGCGCAACGGGGGAGCAGGGTCATGAGCGCCGTCGAGCGAGTGCTGCGCGCACCGCTCGCGGCGCTCGAGTTCACCAACATCCTGATCACCCAGAACGACGCCAAGGTCGGCACCTCGCCCAAGGACGTGGTGTGGACGCACCGCAAGACGACCCTGTACCGCTACCGCTCGAAGAACCGAAAGCACGCAATCCCGGTGCTGCTCGTGTTCGCGCTCATCAACCGGCCCGACATCTTCGACCTGCGACCGGGCAACTCGTTCGTCGAGTTCCTGCTCGAGCAGGGCTTCGACGTCTTCCTGATCGACTGGGGCTATCCCGAGGAGGAGGACGCGGACATGGGGCTCGCCAACTACGTGTGCGACGAGCTCCACTGGGGGATCCGCGAGACGCTGCGCGCCAGCGGCCAGGACGAGGTGTCGCTGCTCGGATGGTGCATCGGCGGGACGCTGTCTCTCCTCTACGGCGGCTACTTCCCCGAGAACCCGATCCGGAACATGGCGCTGCTGACGACGCCGGTCGACACGCGCGGGGCGCTGTACACGAGCTGGGTCGGCCGCGAGTCCTTCGATGTCGACTACGTCGCCGAGGGATACAAGGCGATCCCCGGTCCGGCGGTCGACTGGGCCAACAAGATGATGAAGCCGGTGACCAACTACTGGACCACATACCGCCGGCTGTGGGAGGGCGTCCTGAACGGGCAGGCTCGCAAGGAGGCCTACCAGCCGATGGCACGCTGGGTGGCCGACAACCCGCCCTTCCCGGCCGCGGCGTACCGCGAGTGGATCACCGCGATGTACAAGGAGAACCGACTCGTGCGCGGCCGGATGCGGCTGCGCGGCAAGCTGATCGACCTGGGTCACATCGACCAGAGCCTGCTCGTGGTCACGGCCGGCGCGGACCACATCGCGCCGCCGCCCGGAACGCGTCCGCTGCTCGACCTCGTCGGATCGGACGACATCACCTGCCTCGACCGGCCGGGCGGCCACATCGGGCTGATGGCAGGCTCCAAGGCCCGCAAGGAGATCTGGCCGGACATCGCCGAGTGGCTCGGCGAGAGATCGAACGGCGCGTGACCCCGGCGCAGACGGCCGGCGAGAGCCGGCTCGTCCGCGACGTCCTCCTGCTCGATGGCTCCGCGCTGCGGCTCCGCGCTCCCACCGCGGACGATCTCGATGACCTCACCGTGTTCTACGACGGCCTCTCGCTCGAGAGCCGGTACATGCGCTTCCACGGCTTCGGGCGGACCGACCTCGCCGTCAAGTCGCTGGTCGAGGCCACGGGCCGCGACCGGGTGGGGCTGATCGGGCGCCAGGGCGGCCGCATCGTCGCCGTCGCCCAGTACGACGCCCTGCGCGAGCCCGGCGTGGCCGAGGTCGCGTTCGCGGTGGCGGAGGACTTCCGCCGGCGCGGTACGGCGACGAGGATGCTCGAGCAGCTGGCCGTGGTCGGGGCCGAGAACGGGATCACCCGGTTCGTGGCGGAGGTCCTCGCCTCCAACCGGGGGATGCTCAGCGTGTTCGGGCAGGCCGGCTTCGACATTCGCCGCCAGAGCGCGTTCGGCGAGGTCACGGTGTCGCTCGACATCACGCCAACCGAGGCGGTGCGCGAGCGAACCGACGCGCGGGACCATCTCGCCGCGGTGGCCTCGCTGCGGGCGATCCTCGCGCCGGCGTCCGTGGCCGTGATCGGCGCCGGCACGGAGCTGGGGCAGCTCGTGGTGGCGAACATCGCGGCGGGCGGCTTTGAGGGCGAGGTGACCACCCACCTGGACGGCCTCGACCGAGCGCCCGAGTTGGTCATCATCGCCACCGAGCCCGCCGAGTGGGTCGAGCAGGCCTCGGCTGCGGCGAAGGCCGGTGCCAAGGCGCTGCTGGTGGTGAGCTCTGATCTCACTCCGGAGGCCGGCGCGCGCCAGGACGAGCTGCTCGAGGCTGTCCGCGCGGGCGGCCTGCGGCTGCTGGGGCCGAGCTCCCTTGGCGTCGTCAACACTGACCCGGCGGTTCGCCTGCACGCGCTATCCGCCGCCACCGCGATCGCCCCCGGGCGCCTCGCGATCGGCTCCCAGTCGGGCGCGATCGGGATCGGCCTGCTCGGACAGGCGACGTTCCGCCGGCTCGGCGTGCGCGCCTACGCCTCGCTGGGTGAGCGCATCGATGTGTCGACCAACGACCTGCTCGAGCTGTGGGAGGACGACCCCCGCGTCGGCTCGGTGATGCTGTACATGGAGGCGTTCGGCAACCCCCAGCACTTCGCGCGGATCGCCGGACGCGTGTCCCGGCGCAAGCCGATCCTGGTTGTCAAGGGCAGGCGCGTCGCGGAGGCCGTTCGGCTCGAGGCCGAGACCCATGCCGCCGCCGCCATGCGCGGCGATGCGGTGGTCGACGCGCTGTTTCAGCAGGCCGGGATGCTCCGCTTCCGCAGCGGTGAGGAGCTGTTCAACTCCGCGCAGTTCTTCGAGAGCCAGCCGTTGCCTCTCGGGCGCCAGGTCGCGATCCTGAGCAACTCGGCCGGCATGGCGACACTGGCGGCCGACGCGTGCGCCACGCGCGGGCTGTTCGTGAGCGGCGAGCTGGGCCCGGCGCTGCTCGGGCCGGGAAGCGGGCCGCGGGAGTATGGCGACGCGCTGCGCGCTGCGCTCGAGGAGCACGCGGTCGACGCGGTCATCGTCTCCTACGTCGATCGCGCCGGTGGCGACCCGGAAGGCGTCCTGCGAGCCGTCGCGGACGCGGCCGGCGCGCGAGCCAAGCCGGTGGTGGCCTCGGTCGTCGGCGCTGACGGCCGCCCCGCGGCGAGCGCCGATGCCGCGGTGCCCAACTTCGTGTTCCCCGAGGCGTGCGCCGGCGTGCTGGCGCGGGCCGCGGAGCGGCGGGAGTGGCTGTCGCGGCCGCTCGGCGAGCCACTCCGGCTGGACCACATCGACCCGGACGCGGCGGGGCGGGAGCTCGCCGAATGCCTGGAGCGCGGGCGCGAGTGGCTGACGCTCAGCGAGGGCGAGCAGCTGCTGGAAACGCACGGGATCGAGCTCGAGCCGGCGCGGCGGTGCGCCACGCTCGAGGAGGCGGTCCAGGCGGCGGCGGAGATCGGGGGGCCGGTCGCGCTCAAGGCGGCGCGGCCCGCGCCGGAGACGCCCTGCCGACCTCGATGCCGTGCTGCTCGGCCTGGAGGGGGACGGCGCGCTGCGGGCGGGCTGGCGCGAGCTCGAGCGCCGGGTGGATTCGTGCGGGGGCGAGTGGCTGGGCGCCGTGGTTCAGCGGCTCGTGGCGCCCGGGGCCGACGTGCTGGTGGGCGCGCTCAGCGACCCCGACCTGGGGCCGGTGATCGCGGTCGGCCTCGGCGGCCGGCAGGCGGGGCTGGCGGGCTCAGCCGCATTCCGCGTGCTGCCGGGGACCGACGTCGAGGCCGATGAGCTGATCGACGCCTCCGAGGGCGTGGTGGCGCGGATCGAGGGGTTCCGGGGTCACCCGCAACTGCACCGCGAGGCGCTCCGAGAGCTCGTGCTGCGCTTCTCGGCCCTGCTCCGAGCATGTCCCGAGGCGGTCGAGGTCGATCTCAACCCGGTCCGGCTCACGCCCGAGCACTGCGTCGTGCTCGAGATGCGGTTGCGCGCCGAGCGCCGGCGCCCGCCCCAGCGGGTCAAGACCTGGTAGGGGCGTGCCGGGATGAGCGAGCGGCGTAGGAGGGGCTGGCCGGGACCGCCGTCGGCCACGTAGGTGTACAGCGGGTGCCGGGCGTAGGTGAGCTGCCCGGTGCCCGAGGGCAACGGGAGCTTGCCGAGGCTCAGACCTTCCGGTGCTCGGGGATCCAGGACCCGTCGGCGGCCTGCGTGAAATCCTGGAAGAGGCCCGGGGCCTCGCTGAGCATGATCCGCGCCACCCGGTCGAACACGAGCCGGAGCTCCTCCTCGGCTCCCGGCGCCGTGCGCATCTCGATTACGTGGCGCAGCGTGCGCACGTTGGCCGTCCAGACGATGTCGGTACTCAGCCCGATCGGCGCCAGGCGGCGCAGGGCCGAGGTGACCTCCTTCTTGACCGAGAACGGGACACCCTCCTCGTCGAGCCCCAGCGCCTCGGCCGCGCTCACCTGGAACTCCTCGAGCTGCTCGACGAGCTGCACCACCTGGTCGCGCACCGGCTCGAGCGCCGGCGGCACCCGGAAGCCGATGTCGGTCAGGCGCACATAGCGCAGGCTCTCCTGGCTGAAGGCCGAGCCGGCGCGGTGGCGGACGAGCTCGTGGGTGAAAACGCGTGAGCAGTTGTGGAAGGCGAATGAGTAACTGGCGTGCTCCAGCACGCTGCCGTGCAGGCTGCGCAGGAGGTTGGCGAAGTACTCGCGCTGATCGGTCCGGATCCGGGTGACGTTGGCGTTCAGCCCCGGCTCCCAGCTCCGGTAGCACATGCGCCCGGAGAACTCGACGAGCAGCTCGCCGGCGTTCTCCTCTGAGGCCTCGAGCCGCCTGTCGAGCCACGAGGCGCCACCGACCTCCTCCAGGTACGCGCGCATACCGGCCAGATCCACTGACGGCCGCGCGATCAGGTGGACGGAGGGCTCGGTCTCGCGCATGGTGGCGGGCTGGGGGTCGGGGACGGCCGTCGTCATGGTGGCATCGTGACGGCGCCACCGGACGGACGCCGCAGGCTATCCCGCGTCCGGCTCTGGGGCCCGGCTAGCCGGCGTTCTGCGGGTGCCCGGTGGCCTGGGAGTGCTCGCCGGCGCCACCGGGGTTGCCCGGTCGGCCCTGCTCGCCGCCGCCCTCGGGCTCTCCGCTGCCGCCTTCGGAGCCGCTGCCGTCGGCGCCGCTGGTCGGAGCCTCGGGCTCCTCGCCCTGCTGATTGGAGGCGTCGCCGGGCGGGCCCTGGCTGCCGTGCATCTCCTGAGTGTCGGAGCTGCGATCGTCGTCGTCGTGCATGGTCGCTGGCTACCCGGTGGCGCGGACGCGGAACCAGCCCGTGCACCCGACGCGTCCGACTTTCCTCCTGATGATTTCGGAGGAAAGTCGGGAGGGTGCTCCTAATCTGGTCGGCGCTCGAGGATCGCGCTCAGCGGGCGGGTGTTGACCACATCCGCCACCGTGGCCCAGCCCCGCCGGGCGGTCGCCACCGCGAGCGGCATGTTCCCCAGGCCCCGCTCGGAGTGCGCGTCGGTCGAGCAGACGATCTGCAAGCCGGCGCGGAGCGCCTCGCGCACGTGGGCGCCGCTCAGGTCGAGGCGGTCCGGGAGTCCGTTGACCTCGACCGCGACGCCGTGCTCGAGCGCCACCGCGAACGCCCGCTCGAGGTCGAGGGCGTTCTCGGGCCGGCGCCCGATGTAGCGCCCGGTGGGATGGCTGAGGCAGCGGACGTACGGGTTGCGCAGCGCGTACTCGACGCGCTCGGTCATCTCCCGGCGGGGCATCCGCTGCCCGCCGTGGACGCTCGCCTGGACCCACTCGAGCTCGGAGAGGATGTCATCGGGCAGGTCGAGCCGGCCGTCGCGCAGGATGTCGCACTCGATGCCGCGCAGCACGCGGAAGGGCGCGAGCGCCTCGTTGGCGGCTGCGATCTCCTCGCCCTGGCGGCGCAGGTCATCGGCGGTGAGCCCGCGCACGGCGCCCACGGCCGGCGTGTGGTCGCAGATCGCCACGTAGTCGTAGCCGAGGGCGGCCGCCGCGCGACCCATCTCGAGGACGCTCAAGCGACCATCCGACCACGTCGTGTGCATGTGCAGATCGCCCCGGATGTCTGAAAGCTCGAGCAGCCCGGGCGGAACCGTCCCGCGGAACGGCTCCTCGCGCAGCTCCGGCGGGCACCACGCGACCCCCAGCCGCTCGTAGACCTCGCCCTCGGAAGCGGCGTCGGGCAGAGGCTCGAGCGCCGCCACGTAGGCTGGCGCTCCCGTCGCGCGAAGCAGCGCGGTGCCGAACGCCTCGGGCGCCGCCGCCACCACCTCCAGCGGCACGCCGTCGACGGTCACGCCCACCGCCCGCCGCTCCTCGTGCTCCAACACCGCGACGATCTGGGGCAGCGCCTCAAACCGCCCGAGAACCTCCTCAGGATCCCCCGCCCCACACACGACCGACAGCCGCTCGCAGTGCTCGCGCCACCGGCGCACATCACCCGCCACCTCGCCGTCGAGCGCCGCGGCGACGCCGCCCACGAGCTCGCGCGCCCTGTGCAGCAGCAGCCCGCGCGGCCGCGGCTCGTCGCTCCCGCGCGCGAGCGCCTCGAGCAGCCGCGCCTCGGTCTTCGGCCCCACGCCCGGGGCGCCACGCAGGCGACCCTCGGCGGCGGCGCGACGGAACTCATCGACCGTCCGTATCTCCAGCGCGCGCGCCAGCTCCACGGCCCGCTTGGCGCTGAGGCCCAGATAGCGACCGAGGCCGACCAGCTCCGGCGTCAGCGTCCGCTCGAGCTCGCTCAGCTCGGCGATCTGGCCCGTCTGCGACGAGCTCGCGCAGCCGCGACTCGATCCCCGGCCCGATCCCGCGCAGCTCTCGCACCCGGCCCTCGCGCACCAGCGAGGCCACCGCCACCGGCGTCCCCCTGATCGTGTCCGCAGCGCGGCGGTAGGCGCGGACCGTGTACGGGTTCGCCTCGGCGAGCTCGAGCAGCGCGGCGAAGCCGTCGAGGCGATCCGCGATCTCCCCGTTTTTCGGCAGGCCCGGCGTCAGAGCAGGCCGGCGATCGCGTGCCCGGCGTGCGCGGCGAAGGCGAACAGCGGCCCGGGCACGATCCCGAAGAACACGCTCGCGGCCGCGGCGGCCACGGCGACGAAGATCGTCTCGGGGTGGAAGGGCGCGCGCGGCGAGGCGGGCTCGGTGGGCTCGTTGGGCGCGGGCGCGAGCCCGCCCGGCACGGGGCCGGGGGCCTCGTCGGACTCCGGCTTGCCGGGCGTGGCGCCACCGCGGGTCTCGGCCGTGTCGCTGTCCTCGTGCGGGGCCTTGCCGGTGCCGGGGTCATCGGGGACGGTCTCGTCGTCGGCCTCCTGCGAGGCCCCGGCGATCGGCGCGAGCGCCCGGGCCCCGGCGGGCGCGCCGGCCGGGAAGGGTGCGCCGGCGCGCATCCACATGGCCGCGATCACCCGCAGGTAGTAGCCGAGCGAGATCATCGAGCCGATCACGAGCACGATCGCCAGCCATGTGTAGTTCCCGGCCACGAGCGCGTGGATGAGCTGGAACTTGCCGATGAACCCGGCCGTCCCGGGGATGCCGGCGAGCGCGAGCATGCCGATGGTCATCGGCCAGGCCAGCCACGGGCTGCGCGCGCCGAGGCCGGCGAGCGCGGCGATGTCGTCGCCGGCGGGGTGCGAGAGCTCGGTCGAGACGACGACGGCGAACGCGGCCATGTTCATGGCCAGGTACACGAACAGGTAGAGGATCGTGGCCTGAATCCCCAGCTGCGAGCCGACGACGATGCCGCCCAGCATGTATCCGGCCTGGGCCACGCCCGAATAGCCGAGCATCCGCTTCAGCGAGGACTGGCCGAGTGCGCCGACGTTGCCGACGATCATCGTGATCGCGGCCACGGCTGCGACCAGCGGCGCCCAGGTGCTGTGGACGCCGAACACCGCCTGGTCGAAGAAGCGCAGGAACACGCCCAGCGCCGCCGCCTTAGTGGCGGTGGCCATGAACGCGGTGATCGGTGTCGGCGCGCCCTCGTACACATCGGGCGTCCACTGATGGAACGGCGCCACCGACGCCTTGAACGCGAAGCCGGCGATCACCAGGCCGATCCCGGTGAACAGCAGCGCGTCGCCGCCGCCTGCGAGCTTGCCGTGCGTGGTCGCAGCGGCGATTCCGGCGAAGTCGGTCGACCCGGTGGCGCCGTACACGAGCGCTAGCCCGTACACCAGGGTGGCCGACCCCACAGATCCGATCACCAGGTACTTGAGCCCCGATTCCAACGACGCCTCGCGCCGCGTCTCGGAGGCGCACAGCACGTACAGCGGGATCGAGAGCACCTCGAGGCCGATGAACAGCGTGATCAGGTTCTGCGCCGAGACGAGCACGGCCATGCCGAGCACGCTGAAGATGAGCAGCGTGTGGTACTCGCCGTGGCCGGCCTCGCGCGGGGCGATCACGCGATAGGAGAGCGCCACGGCGGCGACCGCGGCGCCGGAGAACAGCATGTCGAGCTCGAGCGCAAGGTCGTCGATGCGCAGGGCCCCGGCGACGATCGAGGTCGCCGGATGCTGGAAGCGCCAGATCTCCAGGCCGAGCGCGGCCAGCAGCGTCACCGCGCTCAGCGCGGGCACGATCCGGTGGCGCACCGCCTGCCCCGGCAGCAGCCCGACCAGGAGCACGAGCAGCCCCCCACCGGTCAGGGCGATGATCGGCGAGAGACCCGCGTAGTCGATGTGCGGGCCCTTGATCGCGGCGAGAACGAGCGGGGTCATCGCGCGCTCCCGCTCGCCTGGGACACCGCCGCGATCGAGGCCTTGACCGAGGGCTCCGAGCGGCGCAGGCCGAACTGGGGATAGAAAGCCAGCGCCAGGATCACGAGCACGATTGGGGCGATCGCCGCCACCTCGCCCAGCGCGATCTCACGCGAGGCCACGACGGCGCCGGCCCGGTTGTGCATCGTCCCGATGAACATGCGCAGCGCGTACACGGCGGCGCCGACCACGCCCGTGAACGCGATCACCGCGATCGGCAGCTTCGCCTTGAACACGCCGAGCAGGATGTAGAACTCGCCGGCGAAGTTCGAGGACCCGGGCATCGCCAGCCAGGCCAGCGTGACGATCAAGAACAGCGACGCCAGCACGGGGGCGCGGAAGGCGATCCCGCCCATGTCGCGCAGCATCTCCGAGCCGCCGGCGCGCATCGCCAGCGCGCCCACGATGAAGAACGCCGGGGCAGTGACCAGTCCGTGGTTGAGCATCTGCAGCAGCGCGCCCTGGCCGCCCTCGGGACGCAGCGAGAAGATGCCGAGCACGATGAAGCCGAGCTGGGCGACGCTCGAGTAGGCGACGACCATGCGCGCGTCGGGCGTGGTGAACGCCACCGACGTCGCCCACAGGATCGACACGAGCGCGATCAGCAGCATCAGCGTCTGGTAATGCCTCGAGGCGTACGGGAACAGCGGCAGCACGATGCGCAAGAAGCCGTAGGCCGCGACCTTGGACAGGATCGCCGAGAACACGGCCACCGCCGGGATCGGCATCGCCTTGTAGCCGTCGGCCAGCCACCCGTGGAACGGGACCAGCGGCATCTTGACCAGGAAGGCGACCGCGAAGCACAGGAAGATCCAGTCCTGCGAGGTGTGCGACAGCGGCAGCCCGCGCAGCGCGGAGAGCACGAACGTGATGCTCCGGCCGTGCTCGCTCGACGCGAGCGCGCCGGTGGCGATCGCCGCGGCGAGCATGAAGAACGACCCCACCAGCGTGTACACGACGAGCTTGGTCGTGGCGCGGATCCGGTCGGGTCCGCTTCCCCACATCCCGATCAGGAAGTAGAACGGGATGAGCATCAGGTCGAAGAAGGCCACGAACAGTGCGAGGTCCTGGGCGCAGAAGGCGCCGAGCACGGCGCTCTCGGCCAGTCCGAAGTGGAAGTAGAAGAGGCGCGGGCGGTCCCACTCGCGGAACGCCGCCCAGATCAGCGAAGCGCTGAACAGCAACGTGGTCAGGACGACGAGCGCCACGTTCAATCCGTCCAGACCCAGCTTGTAGTGGATCCCGAGCGCCGAGATCCACACCTTGTCGGTGACGAACTGAAGGCCGGCGTGGCCGATCTTGAAGCGCACGATGAAGTAGATCGAGATGCCGAGCGCGATCAAGCTGCCGCCGGCCGCGGCGACGCCGGTGAGGCGCCGGGGGGTGAGGGCGGCGAGCAAAGCGACGACCGCGGGCAGCCAGATGAGGATCGAGAGCGTCATGCGGCGGAGATCAGGAAGTAGAGGGCGACGCCGGAGACGGCCACCACCATCAGGGCGGCGTAGTAGCGGACGAACCCGGTCTGGCCGCGGCGCACGGCGGCCGACCCGGCGCGGATCACGCCGGTTGTCCCGCCCGTGATCGCCCCGCCGACCACGAGCCGCTCGAGCACCGCGCCGGCGAAGTTGCCGAACCACAGCGCCGGGCGCACGAACAGGAAGTCGATCAGCTCATCGAAGTACCACTTGTGCCACAGGAAGGTGTACGCCGGTCCGGTGCGCTCGCGCACCGCGGCCGCCGTCCCGGGGCGCCGGACCCAGATCGTGTACGCAACTCCGATCGCGGCCATGGCGATCACCGCGCCGATGATCAGGCCAACCCACGCCGTACCCGTCGTCTCGTGCAGGTGGAGGTACCTCGAGTCGGCGAACGTCGGGGCGAGGAAGCGCTCGACGCCGAGGTCCACGCCGGGGATCTGGATCGCGCCGCCGATCAGCGCCAGCACGGCCAGCGTGCCCATCGCGATTCGCATCGGCCACGCGCGCTCGGCGATGAAGTGCTCGGGACCGGGGAACCCGACGTCGGTGTCCTCGATCTCCCCCGTCATCGGGTTGAACGGCTGCTCGGCGTGGTGCAGGTGGCCGTGCTCGAGCTCGACCGCCTCCGGCACCGGCTCCCCGAAGAACGCGCGGAAGATCATGCGGAACGTGTAGACGCCGGTCAGAAACGACCCGATGTAGCCGACGATGCCGAGGATCAAGAAGCCGCCGCCGCGCTCGTCGAGCAGGCCGATGATGTCGTCCTTGGACAGCCAGCCGGAGAACGGCGGCATCCCGGACAGGGCCAGGCCGCCCACAACGAAGCACACGAAGGTGAACGGCAGCGCACGGCGGAAGCCGCCCATCTTCTCCAGTGACTGGCCGCCGGACATGGCGCCGATGATCGAGCCCGCGGCCATGAACAGGAGCGCCTTGAAGAAGGCGTGGGTCATGAGGTGAAACAGGCCGGCCGAGTACGCGCCGGCCGAGACGCCCATGACCATGTAGCCGATCTGCGACATCGTCGAGTAGGCGATCACGCGCTTGATGTCGATCTGGACGAGGGCCACCGTGGCGGCGATCACCATCGTCAGCCCGCCACCGATCGCCCCCACGTCGGCCGCGGTCGGCGCCTGCTCGAACAGCGGGTGCATGCGCGCGATCAGGTACACGCCGGCGGTCACCATCGTCGCCGCGTGGATCAGCGCGGAGACCGGCGTGGGTCCTTCCATGGCGTCGGGGAGCCAGGTGTGCAGCGGGCACCTGCGCGGACTTGGCGAACGCGCCCACGAGCAGCAGCAGGCAGGCGACCACCAGGTCGGTGCCGTTGTGGTGGAACACGGTGTGCACCGAGTGGAACGTCTTCAGGTAGTCGAGCGTGCCCGTGTGCTTGAACAGGAAGAACGTCCCCAGGACGAGCCCCACGTCGCCGACGACGTTGATCACGAACGCCTTGATCCCGGCTCGCGTGGCGGTCGTGCGCCGGTAGTAGAACGAGATCAACAGATAGGAGGCGGCGCCCACGAACGCCCAGCCGACGATCAGCAGCAGGAAGTTGCCGGCGAGGATGAGCAGCAGCATCGAGAACACGAAGTAGTTCAGGTAGGCGAAGTAGCGCCTGAACCCGTGGTCGCCGGTCATGTAGGTGACCGAGTACAGGTGGATCAGCGTCGAGACGCCGGAGACGACGAGCGCCATGAACACCGACAGGGGATCGACGAGGATCGACATCTTCGCGTCCACGCCGACGCTCGCCGCGTAGTCCCACAGCGTCGACACGTGCGTCCGGTGGTCTGGACTCTCGCCGAGCAGCTTGACGAACACGACCACGGCGCACGCGAACGACAGCGCGATCGCCAGCGTCCCCAGCCAGCCCGCGCTGCGCCCGGGCAGGCTGCGGTAGCCGAGCGCGATCAGCACGCACCCGACGAGCGGGCAGAGCAGGATCAGCCAGCCGAACGTGGTGACGGTCATCGCGGCCCGGTCCTCACCCTTGGAGCTCGTTGAGCTCGTCGATGTCGATCGGTAGCCGGCGCCGGTAGAGCGCGACGATCATCCCCAGGCCGACCGTCACCTCGCAGGCCGCGATCACCATCACGATCAGCGCGAACACCTGTCCGTCCTCGCCGCCCCACATCCGCGCGAACGCCACCAGCGCCAGGTTGGCGCCGTTGAGCATCAGCTCCAGGCAGAGCAGGACGACGAGCGGGTTGCGCCGCGTGAGCACGCCGCCGGCGCCGATGCAGAAGATCAGCGCGGACACGGCGAGGAACCACCCGATCGGCACCTACCAGCCTCCCTCGTGCTGGGCGCCGGGGCGCTCCGAGCGGGGTCCCCGGCTCGAGGACCGAGTGCCCACGACCTCGACCTCGGGCTCGATCTCCTCGGGTGAAGGGACGATCACGCCGGCCGCTTCGGCCATCGTGCCCGTGTAGGCCGGGCGCGCGGTCTCGATTCGCAGCAGCAGCTGCCGGTCCGGTCCCTCGAGGCCGCGCCGGCGGCGCGCCAGCACGACGGCGCCGATCGCGGCCACGAGCAGGATGATCGAGGCGATCTCGAACGGGAACAGGTACTTGGTCAAAAGCAGCGTCCCGATGTGGGCCGGAGTCCCGAACCCGCGGTGATACGGCGCGCCATTCGAGGAGATCCCCTTCAGGCCGGAGCCGAGCATCGCGATGCACAGCTCCACCGCCACCGCCAGCGCGAACAGCGGCCCGAGCACGCGCAGGACAGCGCCGCTCGCCATCTGCTCGCCACCGCCCACATACGCGACCACGAACAGGTAGAGCACCATCACCGCACCCGCGTACACGACGACCTGCGCCGCGGCGACGAACTCGGCGCGCAGCAGCAGGAACAGCGCGGCCAGCGACACCAGGTGCACGATCAGCATGAGCACGCTGTAGAACGGGTTGCGCACGGCGATCACCCCGACCGCGCCGGTCACGGCGCCGATCGCGGCGATGAAGAAGACGATCGCGCTGAACGGATGGATCGCCGCGGCGAGGAACACGGCTACTCGCCCTCGCGCCGCAGCGGCGTGCGCTCGATCGGGTCGGCCAGCAGCATCTCCTTGGTGAACACCAGATCAGAGCGCGTGTAGTCCGAGAGCTCGTACTCGTGGCCCATGGTGATCGCGTCGAACGGGCAGGCGATCTCGCAGTAGCCGCAGAAGATGCAGCGGCTCATGTTGATCTCGTACACCGCCGCGTAGCGCTCGCCGGCGGACACGCGGTTCTCGGGGGTGTTCTCCGCCGCCACCACGCGGATGCAGTCCACGGGGCACGCGGCGGCGCACAGCGAGCAGCCGACGCACTTCTCGAGTCCTGTGTCCTCGAAGCGGTGGAGCTTGTGCCGGCCGCGGAAGCGCGGGTAGACCGGGACCTTCTCCTCCGGATACTGAATCACCTTCGGACCCTCGACCACGCGCGCGAACGTTGTCTTGAGCCCGACCAGCGTGGCGCCGAACGCGCGGTACACGCCGGCCAGCGGGCCGGGAGCGGGGCTGCGCACGACCTCGATGACGTCGGCGCTGGGGTCGTAGGGGCTCATGCGTGTGCGCTCCGATGGTGGGTGCTCATACGGCGACGATGATCGCGGTGACGAGGAGGTTGAGGGTGGCGAGCGGCAGCAGGATCTTCCACCCGAACGACATCAGCTGGTCGTAGCGCAGGCGCGGGAGCGTCGCGCGGATCCAGATGAAGAAGAAGATGAACAGCATCATCTTCGCCACCACGACCAGCGGGTCGACCCAGCCCGGCACGTGCGGGTTGCCCGGGATCATCCACCCGCCCAGGAACACCGTGGTGGCGATGCCCGAGACGACGATCATGTTCGCGTACTCGGCGAACAGGTAGGCGACGAACGCGGTGCCGCCGTACTCGGTGAAGTAGCCGGCCACGAGCTCTGCGTCAGCCTCGACGAGGTCGAAGGGCGCGCGGTTGGTCTCGGCGAACGACGCGGTCAGGAAGATCAGGAAGCCGACGGCCTGCGGGATGATGTACCACATGCCGCGCTGCGCGTGGACGATCCCGGTGAGCGACAGCGTCTGCGCCGTGATGATCACCCCGACCAGCGAAAGCCCCTGCGACACCTCGTAGGAGATCAGCTGCGCCGCGCCGCGCATGGCGCCGAGGAAGGAGTACTTCGAGCCGCTCGCCCAGCCGCCGAGCATGATCCCGTAGAACGAGATGCCGGCGAACGCGAACACGTACAGAGGCCCGATCGACACGTCGATCCCGTAGATCCCCACGCGCCGGCCGAAGATGTGCAGCACGGGGCCGAACGGGATCAGCGCCAGTCCGGCGATCGCGGTCAGGATCGCCAGCGCCGGAGCCACCCGGTACAGGTAGCCGACCGAGGTGCTCGTGCGGAACGGCTCCTTGCGCGCGAACTTGACGATCTCGGCCATTGGCTGGAGCAGCCCGAACGGGCCGACGCGGTTGGGTCCGTAGCGATTCTGGAAGCGCCCGAGCAGCTTGCGCTCCATGATCGTGAGGATCGGGAGGATCGCGAACACGACGCCGAAGATCACGAGCGACTTGACGATCTGGATCCACCACGGCTCGTAGTAGTTGATGTCGGCGAGTCCGATCATCGCTTGCGCACCTCGACGAGCGGCTCGGTCAGTGCGTTTGCCGAGTCCTCGGCGAGGCCGTCGGCGAGGAACGCGCTGCCGGGGCGGACGCCGCTGCGCACGGCGGCGCGGGCGCGCAGGCTCGTCCCCGCGGGCGCGCCGCCGGCTCGGCCTCCAGCCTCGCCTTTACCGGCGGCGGCGCCCGCACCGTCCAGTGGCGCAACTTCGAGCTCGTCCCCGTGGGCGATCCCGAGCCGCGTGGCGTCCTCGGGGGAGAGCTCGACCTGCTGCTGAGCGATCGTGAACTTCAAAGCCGGCGAGATCTCGACCTCGGGCGCGGCCCAGATCGGCCGGTAGCGCCCCAGCCGCAGGGCGCCGTTGCTCGGCTCCGCGCGCCGGTCGGCGAGCGCATCCGCGAGCGCCTGCGATCGAAGTCCGACGCGCTCGTCGGGCAGCTGCTCGGTGGCGAGCTCCGATGCCTCGGGGCGGGGTGGCCAGCGCACGCCGCGCCCCCCGATTTCCTCGAGCGTCAGCCCGCGGTAGAACGGGACGGCGGCCACCACCTGCTGGAAGGCCATCGGCGAGGTCAGCACGCGAGAGTCGTACCCGGTCTGCTTGGCCAGCTCGGCCAGCACCCACCAGCCGGCGCGGATCAGGCCCGGGCGGCGAATCGCCGTGCGCAGACGCTGGATCCGCCCGTCCGGGTGCACGACCGTTCCCTCCTTCTCCGCGTAGGAGTCGGCGGGGAAGATCACGTCCGCGTGCTCGCGCAGCCCGTCCGTGAGGACCGAAGCGTGGGCCACGACGAGCCCGGCGCGGTCGAGCGCGCGCTCCCACAGGGCGCGGTCGGGCTGGTCGCGCAGGGGGTCGGTCTGGAACAGGTAGAGCGCGGTCAGCTCGCCGTCCGCGGCGGCGCGAGCGATCCCGGCGGCGTCCCGGCCGGGCCGGTCGAGTGGCTTGTATCCAGGACCCGCGTCCGGGAGCACACCGACTTCGCGAAGCCCGCGGCCGTTGGCCGCGGCCGGGATCTCGAGCAGCCCGGCGCCCTGGCGGCCCCACACCTCGAGGCGATCGGCGATGCTCAGCAGGTGCGGGACGGCCTCCGCGCCGATCCGCTCGCCCCACACGATCACGATGTCGGGCCCGGCCGCCGTGAGGTACTCCGCCAGGCGCGCGTGGGGCGCGTCGCCGTCCGCGGCGCGTCCGGCGAGCGCGAGGTCGAGCGCGGCCAGGAACGACGCCTCCTCGCCCGGAGCCAGGCGCGTGAGGAACCCGGCGCTCGGGTCGAGCGCGCTCGGGCGCGCACGTCGCTAGCGCGAGCCGAACGCCGCGCCGGCGGATGCCCTTGCGGATGCGCAGGTCGAGGATCGGGGCGTCGTCGAGCGGCTCGCAGCCGACGACGAGAATGGTGTGCGCGAACTCGAGGTCGGGGACTGTGGCTTGGAGCGCCGGCTGCGCCAGCGCGCGCCGCAGCGCCACCGGAACCGACTCGCCGCCCGCCGTGTCGACGTCCGGCGCCTCGAGCCCGTCACGCATCAGCCGCGAGAGCAGGAAGCCCTCCTCGTTGGTGGCCTGCCCACCCACGAGCGTGCCGATCCGCCCGCGATGACGGGCGATCCCGGCCGCGACTTGGAGCGCGCGGTCCCAGGAGACCTCGCGCAGGGTCCCGCCGTCGCGCACGAGCGGAGCCTGGAGGCGCTCCTCGACGTGGATCGCCTGGTAGGCGAAGCGGCCCTTGTCGCACAGCCAGCCGTCGTCGACCTCGTTGTGATCGCGCGCCAGTACGCGCATCACCTTCTCGTCGCGCACGGTGAACTCGACGTTGCACTGCGACGGGCACAGCATGCAGATGCCGCCCGCGCCCTCGACGTCCCACGGCCGGGCGCGGAACCGGTAGGGCGTGGAGGTGAGCGCGCCCACCGGGCACAGCTCGATGATGTTGCCGCTGAACGGCGCCACGTACGGATGGCCGTCGTGGGTGGAGACGAACGAGTGGGCGCCGCGCTCGGCGAAGATCAGCTGGTAATCCTCGGCGATCTCCTGACTGAAGCGCACGCAGCGGTAGCAGAGGATGCAGCGCTCGCGGTCGATCGCGATCAGGGGGCTCAGGGCGAGCGGCTTCTGGAAGTGGCGCTTGGGCTCGATGAAACGACTGCGCCCTAGCCCCCACCCGAACGTGATGTCCTGGAGCGGGCACTCGCCGCCCTTGTCGCACACGGGGCAGTCGAGCGGGTGGTTGACGAGCAGGAACTCGACGATCGCGTTCTGGGCGTCTCGCACCCGATCGGTCTGGGTGTTGACCACCATGCCGTCCTTGACCGGAGTCGAGCACGAGGTCTGGAGCTTGGGGATCCCCTCGATCTCGACCAGGCACATGCGGCACGCGCCGACCGGGTTGCCGAGCTTGCGCTCGTAGCAGAAGTAGGGAATCTCGACGTCGCCCGCCCGGGCCGCGTCGACCAGCATGGTGCCCTCGGCCGCCTGCACCTCACGGCCGTCGATGGTGAACTGGATCGTCTTCTCTTCGGGGCGGGGCATGGGGCGGTCTAGGTCTGCGCGGCGCGGGACATTGTCGGGGGATCAGTGGACGGGGAGCGGGCCGGCGTGCGGGTCGGCGACGCCGAGCGGGATCACGTCCTCGAGCGCCGCCGCGTCCGCTCGCTCGCGGGCGGCCTCGATCTCGGCCTCGAGCTCGTCGCGGAACTTCTCGATCATCGAGCCGATCGGCATCGCCATCGCGTCGCCGAGCACGCACAGGCAGTTGCCGATGATCTGCTCCTGGACCGAGGCCATGATGTCGAGGTCCATCGGAGTGGCCTCGCCCGTGCTGATCCGCTCGAGCATCTTCTGGGTCCAGTTCGTGCCCTCTCGGCAGGGCACGCACTTGCCGCACGACTCGTGGGCATAGAACTTGGCGACCTTGTAGGCGACCTCGAGCACGGAGTGCGAGTCGTCGACGACGATGATGGCGCCCGAGCCGAGCATCGAGCCGGCCTTGGCCAGCGAGTCGAAGTCGTAGGGGATGTCGAGGTCATCGGCGGTCAGCACCGGGGCGCTCGACCCACCCGGGAACCAGAACTTGATCTTGCGGCCCTCGGGCGGGCCGCCGGCCAGCCCGTAGATGAGCTCCCGCGACGGCGTGCCGAGGACGATCTCGTAGTTGCCCGGGCGCTGCACGTCGCCTGAGATCGAGACCAGCTTCGTCCCGGTGGAGCTTTCGGTGCCGATGCCGGCATACGCCTTGCCTCCCATGCGGATGATGTGCGGCACCGTGCACAGCGTCTCGACGTTGTTGATCAGCGTCGGGCCGTGGTAGAGGCCCTCGATCGCCGGGAACGGCGGCTTCAGGCGCGGGTTGCCGCGCTTGCCCTCGAGCGAGTCGAGCAGGCCGGTCTCCTCGCCGCAGATGTAGGCGCCGGCGCCGCGGTGCACGACCAGGGACAGCGTATGCCCGGAGCCGAGGATGTTCTCGCCCAGGTAGCCGGCCTCGGCCGCCTCGGCCACCGCCGCCTCGAGGATGTCGGCCTGGTGGGCGTACTCGCCCCGGATGTAGATGTACGCCTTGTTGATCTCGGTGGCGTACGCCGCGATCACGATCCCCTCGACCAGCATGTGCGGCGACTTCTGCATGAGCTCGCGGTCCTTGAACGTCCCCGGCTCGGACTCGTCGGCGTTGCACACCAGGTACTTGTCCATGTCGCCGTGGGGAAGGAAGCCGGCCTTCTGGCCCATGCGGAAGCCGGCGCCGCCGCGACCGCGCAGCTGCGAGTCGGTGATGTTCTGGAGCACCTCGTCGGGCTCCATGCCGAGCGCCTGGCGCAGAGCCTCATAGCCGCCGCGGCGCTCGTACACCTCGAGCGTGTTCAGCCCGGGCTCGTCGATCCCGTCGAACAGGATCTTCATGCCTTGTAGTCCTCGACGTCCTCGGCCGGCATCTCGATCGGCGCCGTCCCGCCCGGGCGATCGATCGTGTCGCCGCCCGGCCCCAGACCCACCGTGTCGGCCTGCGGCATCTCGTCGGGCGGCCCGAAGTCGCTGCCCGACTCCTCGACGCCGGGATCGGCGCACCTGCGGTAGCGGAGCTGCTTGTGCTCGAGCACCGGACGGCCGGCGCGCAGGTCCTCGATGATCCGGGCCGCGTCCTCGGCGACGAGCGGGCCGACGTACTCGCCGTTGATCGACGCCATCGGCGCAATGTCGCACGCGCCCAGGCACTCGAACGAGCGCACGTTCACCTCCTCGCTCTCCTCCGCCGCGGCGATCATCGCCTCGAAGAACTCGTCGGCACCACGCAGCGAGCACGAGATGTTGGTGCACACGAACACGTCATTGCGCGGCGTCGGCTCGGTCCAGAACATGTCGTAGAAGGTCGCCACCGAGTTCAGATATGCGGGCGTCACCTGCATCACGGCCGCGACCTGATCGATCGCCTCCGGCGAGCACCAGCCGTGCACGCGCTGGGCGGCATGGAGCGCGGGGATCGTGGCCGAGCGCCGGTCCGGGTACTTGGCCATCGCCTCCTCGATCGCGGCGCGCAGCTGCTCGGGGATCTCGAGCGTCGCCGGGTCTGGGATCGTCGCCGGCGGCTTGGTCAGGTCGACCGACTCGTCCCAGCCCGGAACGCGCGAGCCGCGGCCGAAACGGGGAACGGGGGCCGTCGTATGGCGCCGGCGCTGGGCACCGTCGACCTCGACGGGTCCCTGGTCCAGCCGGGGGTCGCCCGGGCGCACGCTCATCGGTCGATGCCCCCCAGGATCGGGTCGAGCATGGCCAGCGTCGCGATCAGGTCGGCGATGTAGCCGTCGCGCACCATCGGCGGGAACGCCTGGAGGTTGACGAAGCTCGGGTCGCGCATGTGCACCCGCGCCGGCTTCGCCGAGCCGTCGGAGCGCACGAAGCAGCCGTACTCGCCGCGCGGCCCCTCGATCGGGTAGTAGCACTCGCCGACGGGAACGCGGAAGCCCTCGGTGACGAGCTTGAAGTGGTGGATCAGCGCCTCCATGCTCGTCGCCAGCTCGTGGCGGGGCGGAAGCGCGACCTTGCGGTCGGAGGTGATGAACGGCCCCTCGGGCAGGCCTTCGAGCGCCTGCTCGATGATCTTGGTCGACTCGTACAGCTCCGCCAGGCGGACCCGGAAGCGATCGTAGTTGTCGCCCACCGTGCCGACCGGGATCTTGAAGTCGAAGTGGTCGTAGCTCGAGTACGGCGCCGCCTTGCGCAGGTCCCAGGGGTTGCCGGTGGCGCGCAGCAGCGGCCCGGTGACACCGAGGTCGAGCAGCTCCTGCTCGGAGACGATCGCGGTGCCGCGCAGGCGCTGGAGCACGATCTGATTCTTCTCCAGCAGGTCGGCGTACTGGTCCGCGCGCCGGGGCATCTCCCGGCAGAACGCCCGCACCTTCTCGGCGAACCCGCGGGGGATGTCCTCGATCACGCCCCCGGGCTGGATGTAGCGCGTGTGCATGCGCTGGCCCGATGACATCTCGAACAGGTCGAGGATCGTCTCGCGCTCGCGGAAGGCGTACCAGAACATCGAGATCGCGCCCAGGTCGAGCATGCTCGTGCCCAGCCACACCAGATGGGACATGATCCGGTTGAGCTCGAGGTGGAGAACGCGGAGGTACTGCGCGCGGGGCGGAACCTCGAGTCCCAGGAGCGTCTCGACGGCGCCGCAGTACGCCATCGCGTTGAAGTAGTAGGACACGTAGTCCATCCGCTCGACGACCGGGACCACCTTCCAATAGGCCTTGTCCTCGCACGTCTTCTCGATGCCGGTGTGGACGTAGCCGACGATCGGCTTGACGTCGCGCACCACCTCGCCCTCCAGCGTGGCGAGCAGCCGGAGCACGCCGTGCGTGGCCGGATGGTGCGGACCGATGTTGAGCGTCAGCAGCTCATGCGTCTCGCCCTCGCCCGCCGGCTCGGTCGAGATCGTGATCGACTCCTCACGCTTGCGGTAGTCCTCGGTGGTCGCCATCACACGTGCTTGCCGTAGCTCTGCTCTTCGTTGTGCGTGAACAGGATCGGCTCGCCGCCGATCGGGAAGTCACGCCGCTGAGGGAAGCCCTCGTAGTCCTCGGGCATCAGGATCCGCCGCAGGTCTGCGTGGCCCTCGAACACCACGCCGAACATGTCGTAGGCCTCGCGCTCCTGGAAGTTGGCCGTCGGGAACATGTCCATCACGGTGTCGATGCGCGGATCGTCGACGGTTACGCGCGCCTTGACGCTGATGCGGTCGACCTGCTTCATGTCGAGCATCTCGTAGAGGATCCCGAGCCGCGGCTCGTCGGGGTAGTAGTCGACGCCGTGCAGGCTCATCAGCCTCGTATAGCCCTTGGAGCGCAGATGCTCGAGCACGGTGCGGATGTGCGCTGGGTTGGCGACCAGAGTCGCGCGCCCGCGATAGAACTCGGTGTCGAGGATCGACTCGCTTTCGGCGTCCCGGAGCTCTTGGGCGGTCAGCTCGAGCTCCGTGGCGTCAGGCACCGCCGGTGTCTCCGTGATGGAAGACGTTGATGTCGGCGCTGCCGGTCGGGGACGCACCGCCGCTCCGCCGGCTGGATGTCTCCTCGGGGATCAGCTCCTCGGTCCCGAAGGCGTCGTAGCGCTCGCGCCACCCGGGCTGCCGGTGGCCCTGGAGGATCTTCTCGCGCAGGCGCAGGATCCCGTGCATCAGCGCCTCCGGCCGCGGGGGACAGCCGGGAACGTGGATGTCGATCGGCATGAACTTGTCCGCGGGCACCAGCGCGTAGTTGTTGAAGATGCCGGTAGACGAGCAGCAGGCGCCCATCGAGATCGCCCACCGAGGCTCGAGCATCTGGTCGTAGAGCCGGCGGATCACCGGCGCCATCTTGATCGACACGCGGCCGGACAGGATGATCAGGTCGGCCTGCCGCGGCGAGGCGCGCATCGCCTCGAACCCGAACCGCGCGATGTCGAGCCGCGAGGCCACGATCGACATCATCTCGATCGCGCAGCACGCCAGCCCGAAGGTCAGCGGCCAGATCGAGTTGCCCTGCGCCCACGCCACCGCCTTGTCCACGGTCGTCGTGAGCACACGCTCCTCGACGTACTGCTGAAGCTGCTCGTCGTCCAGGTCGCCACGGAGCATGTCGCGCGCCTCGAGTTGACGCACGCGAAAGTCGCTCAGCGGCGCTCGGCTTATTTCCATTCCAGCGCTCCTCGCCGCCACACGTATACGAAGGCGATCATCAGCAGGACCACGAACACGACCGTCTCACCCATCGCGAACTTGCCGAACGCCCGCAGCTCGACCGCGATCGGATAGAGGAAGATGACCTCGATGTCGAACAGGATGAACAGCATCGCGATCAGGTAGAAGCTGATGCCGAAGCGGAAGCCGCGCTGCACCTCCGAGGGCAGCCCGCACTCGTACGGCTCGAGCTTCGCCCGGCGGATCGGCTGGCGACGCCCGGCGATCAGGTTGAGCGACGCGAACAGCGCTCCGACCATCCCGCCGAGGATCAGGAAGACGATCGCGGGGAGGTAGTCACGAAGCATGAGGAAACCGTTTATATCACCGGGCGTGGAGAGCTTGTAACAACATGTTACTTAGTGCGGAATGCGGCTATCTCGCCCGGTCTCACGGGCTTGCCGGTTGTCGTTGTACCCGGCTGCGGGGGCGTCATTCGTGAGGCCGGTACATGTCGTGATCGGGGTGCTGGCGACGGTGCTGACGGGCGGCGCCGGTTTGTACGGAGCCTGGTGCTGGTGGCGGGTGCGCGCGAGCGTCTGGTTCTGGCGCGTGCTGCGCGCGGGCCAGCTCGCAGTCGTGCTCGAGGTCGTCCTCGGCGGGGTGCTCGATCTGATCGGTCGCAAGGCCCCAGGACTGCATGTGCTCTACGGCGTGCTGCCGCTGCTCGTGGCCTTCATCGCCGAGCAGTTCCGGATCAGCTCCGCCCACATGATCCTGTCCACGCGCGGCTTCGAGTCGGCCGGCGAGGTGGGCAAGCTGCCCGAAGAGGAGCAGCGCGTGATCGCGATGTCGATCGTGCAGCGGGAGATCGGGGTGATGGCGGCGGCGGCGCTGGTCAACCTCGTGCTGCTGATCCGAGCCGCCGGGACTGCCTAGGGCGCGAGCGTCACGACGCGATAGCGCCCGCCGTACCAGAGCAGCGGATCGCCGTCGCCCAGGCCGAGCGCGGTGACCTCGCCGATCGCGATCGTGTGGTCGCCGCCGGCGATCAGCTCGCGCACGTCGCAGGTCGCCCAGGCGAGCGCGCCCTCGATTATCGGGACCTGCGCGACGATCCGGTGAGGCGCGACCTCGAGCTTTTCGTCCTCGGGCAGCTTGGACGCGAACACCCCGGCCAGGTCCTCCTGGGCGGCCGTGAGGACGTTCACGCCGAAGCGTCCCGAGGCGCGCACGATCGGGAGCGTGCGGGCGCTGTTGTCGAAGCAGACGAGCGCGAGCAGGGGGTCGAGCGAGAGCGAGCAGAGCGCGTTGGCGGTCATCCCGCCGACGCCTTCGGGCGCGGCGCTCGTGATCACGGCGACGCCGGTTGCGAAACGCCCGAACACCTCGCGGAACAGCTCTGGATCGGCGGCGGCCATCGTGGCCGTCGTTATATCTGACGCCGCGGGAAGGACCGGCGGGTCCGACGGCGAAAGCCGCGCATATCCCCGGCGCCGGCAACGAGACGTTCGCCCGAGCCTTTCAGCGATCGTCCCTCCACGGCGGCAACCAAGGCGGCCGGCGCCGGGGTCACCACTCGCTCACCGCGTCACGGTGAGCGTTCCGTAGATGCCCAGGTCGCGGTCCGACAGGATCGTGGAGAGCATCAGGTACCTGCCGGGCGCCAGGGCGACGGTCAGCCGGCTCGTGCGGCCCGGGCGGATCGGTTGCGTCGAGCCCCAGGTGCGCGTTCCGCGCATGACCGCCAGGTTGTGGGTGAGGCGGCCGCGGTTGAAGACCGAGATCGTGAGCTCGCCCTGGCGTGTCTGGATGCTCTGCGGGATCAGCCGGTACTCGGTGAGCGAGACCTGCACCCTCCGGCCTCGCGCGGACACGGTGTGAGCGCAGCCGGCCGAGGCCGGCAGCAGCGCCAGCGCTCCGAGGAGGCCGGCGGCGCGTCGGGGCGGCATCGCGCGATCGTATTCGCCACCGTATGATCTCGGCCCGCATGAGCCGCCGCCCCAAGCTCCTCGCCACCTCATGCGCCGTCTTCGCCCTCGCCGTCGCGCTCAGCGCCTGCGGGACCGAGAACATCAAGGTTCCGAAGTCCGCCGGAGCTCTGTACACCGGCGCGGTTCTCTTCAGCCAGCGCTGCGCCGGTTGCCACACGTTCTCCTACGCGGCGACTCACGGGTCGGCTGCCAACGTCCGCAGCGCCCAGTTCAACAACGGCCCGAACTTCGACGAGCGCTGCGAGCGGCCGCTCACCCGCGTCCTGTACGCGATCGAGAACGGCGGCTTCTCGGGCGCGATCATGCCCCAGAACGTCGTCATCGGCCAGCAGGCGATCGACGTGGCCAAGTTCGTCGCGACCTATTCGGGGCGCTCGGCGCCGAAGATCCCGGGGTCCGTCCAGTGCCAGACCGTGCTGATCGGCACGATCTCGGCCGCGGTTCAGACGGTGGCCACGAAGACCACGAGCACCACACCGGCCAAGACGAGCTCCTCGCCGGCCAAGGCGAAGGGCAGGGGGCCGGCCAAGAAGAAGAAGTCTCCGTAGGGCCAGGGAGCGTCCGTTCTCGACATCCAGCTGATCCGACGCGACCCGGAGGCCGTCCGCGCGGCGCTCTCGCGGCGCGGCCCCGAGGCCGCCGCGCTCGTGGACCGGGTGCTCGAGCTCGACGAGGCGTGGCGGGCGATCCGAACCGAGCTCGAGGAGCTCCAGGCCGAGCAGAACCGCGCAAGCCGCGGCCGCAAGGGCCCTCCAACGCCCGAGGAGCGCGACCAACTGGCCGCGCTCGCTGCCCGCGGGCGGGAGCTCAGCGACCGCGAGACGGCGGTCCGGGGCGAGCGTGACAGCGCCCTCGCCGCGCTCCCGAACCTGCCCTCCGAGGCGGCCCCGGCCGAGGACACCGTCCTGCGCGAGGTGGGGGAGGCCGGCGCCACCGGCCGCGATCACCTGGCCCTGGCGGGCGAGCGGATCGACATGGAGCGGGGGACGCGGCTCTCAGGCTCGCGCTTCGCCTACCTGCGCGGCGAGCTGGTGCTGTTGGAGCTGGCGCTGGTGCGCTACGCGTTCGAGAAGCTGTCCGGGGAAGGCTTCGAGCCGGTGATCCCGCCCGTGCTCGTGCGCGAGCGGGCCCTCTACGGGACCGGCTTCCTGCCCGACACCGAGCAGCAGATCTACCGGCTGGCCGATGACGAGCTGTACCTGGTGGGGACCTCGGAGGTCGCCCTGGCCTCGCTGCACGCCGAGGAGATCCTCCCCGGCGAGGCGCCACCGCTCCGCTACGCCGGCTTCTCCTCGTGCTTTCGACGCGAGGCCGGGGCTGCCGGCAAGGACACCCGCGGGATCTTCCGCGTGCACCAGTTCGACAAGGTCGAGATGTTCTGCTTCGTCGTGCCCGAGGCGGGGCCGGCCGAGCACGAGCGCCTGCTGGCGATCGAGGAGTCGATCCTCCAGGACCTCCAGATCCCCTACCGGGTCGTGGCGATCGCCGTGAACGAGCTCGGCGCCTCGGCGGCGATGAAGTACGACTGCGAGGCGTGGCTGCCCGGGCAGGGCCGCTACCGCGAGCTCACCTCGTGCTCGAACACCACCGACTACCAGGCCCGCCGGCTCGACATCCGCTACCGGCCGGGCGAGGGCCGCCCGGTCCACCTGCACACGCTGAACGGCACCGCGGTGGCGGTGGGGCGGACGATCATCGCCCTGCTCGAGAACGGGCAGCGCGACGACGGGTCGGTTGCCCTGCCCGAGGCGCTCCAGCGCTTCGGGGCGCCGACGGTACTCGCGCCGGCGTAAACGCGTCCGGCTGGGCCTTAGCCGACAGCCCGCAGCCGCCGGCTGGCCGGCGCCTGGAGCACGATCAGCGCCGCCCGCGGGGGTCCGCAGGCCGCGATCCGCGCGCGCATCCGCACGCCGAACGTGTTCCAGGGCCGCACGAAGACGTTGGCCGGGTCGTAGGCGCCCCGCGCCGCCTCGGCGATCGCGGCGGCGAATCCGGCCTGGGCCTGGGACTCGGCGTCGGCGGGCACGAGCAGCTCGGCCACCGGGCGGTTCACCGCCTCCTCCTCGCTGACGGCCAGCAGCGTCTGGGCGCGGCGCGACATCGCCTGGATCAGAAGCGAGGTGTCGATCACCAGGAAGGCGTCGCGATCGGTGGGGACGATGTCCTGGCGGGTCTCGAGCAGCAGGCCGAGCCCGCACGAGCGGCAGACGCGCGCAGTCGGCGCCGGCGCCTCCCCGCTCGGAGCGGGGGCCGCGCAATGGCCGCAGAACCAGGTCCACTCGATGGCCTGGCCTGCTGCCCCCTGCACGAGCCTCAGTGCGGGCCTCGATCCATTCAACGCCGTCATTCCCTGTGGCCGCATCGTAACCCGTATGCGGCGTAGAACCAAGCCATCTTGATCAAATTGTTCATGTTGTGAAAGGGCGTATACCCGTTTGCACCAGGGCGGCATGCGTCCGGTTTGGCAAGACGGAGAGGGGGGGATTCGAACCCCCGAACGAGGTCAACCCCCGTTACGCGATTTCCAGTCGCGCCCGTTCAACCGCTCCGGCACCTCTCCGGGCATCGACCTAGCCTATCGCGGGTCGAGGCGGCGCCCCACGAGGCCTATACGCGCCACGCGCCCTCCCTCAGGACCGGCATCTCCTCGCCCCCGGCCGTGATCCCGGTGACCGCCACGTCGTCGCCGCCGATCATGAAGTCGATGTGGAGTTGGCTGCGGTTGATCCGGGCGCGGTCGGTCTCGTCGACGGTGAACTCGAGCCCCTGGCCCAGGGCGATGTGGCTGGCGGCGTTCTCATCGAGCAGCGTCTCGAAGAACACCGTCCCCAGGGTCCCGATCCGGCTCTCGCGGTCGACCAGCGCGATCTCGCCGAGGCGGGCGGCGCCCTCGTCGCGCTCGCTGAGCGCCCGCATCGTCCCCGCCCCCCGGTCGGCGTTGATCTCCACCGCCCGTCCCGCCTCGAACCGGACGCGCAGGCCGGTGATCATCGCCCCGGAGACAAACAGCGGCTTGGTCGCGGCCACCGTGCCATCCACGCGCTCGGGGTCGGGCGTGGTGAACACCTCCTCGGTCGGGAGGTTCGGGGTGTGGAGGATCCCGTCCACGGTCGACATCCGCGCGCTGGCCCACCGGCTGCTCGGCAGCAGCCCGACGGTCAGATCGGTGCCGGGGCCCTCGAGCCGCAGCGAGTCCAGGCGCAGCTCGGTCAGCCGCTCGGCCTTCGCGGCGAGCAGGTCGAGCCGGCCCTCCCATGCCGCCACCGGATCCGGCTCGTCGAGCCGGCATACGTGGCCGATCTCCTCCCACATCCGCTCGAGCGCCGCGCTCGGGTCGAGCTCCGGATACACGAGCTCGGCCCAGCCCACGCTGGGGCAGGGGGCGATCGTCCAGTTGGTCGTGCGCGCGTTGACGGCCTCGATCGATTCGCGCACTCGGGGCAGCATGTCGCGCCCGAGCAGCGCCGGGTCCACGCCGTCCATCACGTGCGGCGCAACGGGTCCGGTCAGTGAGATCGTGGCCGCGCGGTGCTCTGAGAGCTGGCGCACGCGCTGTCCGAGCCAGGGCGGGACGAAGTCGAGCGTGTCCGGGTCCGCGTGGACGGCACGCGCCCGCTTGAAGTGCAGGTCGAATATCGACAGGTCGACGAACTTGGCGCCACACCGGTAGGCCGCCTCGGCCACGGCCCGGGCCAGCGGCTCCTTGCCGGGCTCGGAGCCGACGGAGACGATCTGGCCGGGCTGGACGTTGGCTCCGAAGCGCACGACGAGCTCCGCCAGGGCGTGGAGGCGATCATCCACCGAGCATCACCCCCGGATTGAGGATCCCGCCCGGGTCGAGCACCGCCTTGATCGCACCGACGGCACGAACGCCGAGCTCGCCCACCTCCGACCCGTAGAGCTCGCGATGGTCCACGCCCACGCCGTGATGGTGACTGATCGTCGCTCCGCAGGCCACGATCGCCTCGCCCGCGGCCCGCTTGGCCTCCCGCCACAGGCCCACCGGGTCCTCCTTCTGCGCGCACGCCACCGTGAAGTACAGCGACGCGCCCGTTGCGTACACGTGCGAGACGTGACAGAGCACGACGGGCGGTGCCCCCCGCGCGGCCAGCGCGTCGCGCAGCGCCGACGCCACCGCGGAGTACAGCCGAGGCAGCCCCGACCAGAAGGTGGCCGTCTCGAGCGTCTCGACCAGCGCGCCGGCGTCAAGCAGGGCGTCTCGCAGATAGGGGCCGCGGTAGCGCCCGCGCAGCCACCGCTCGCCGGCCTCGGGGTCGGGCATCCCGCCCCGGCGCTCGAGCACGGTGGCGGCCCCCGCCCGCCGCTCCGCCACCTCGTCGTGGCCGCCCTCCCAGCCGGCGATGCAGAGCACCCCTTCGGCGGCGCCGGCGCCGAGCTCGCCGGCCAGCCCGACGGCGGTCTCGGCCTCGTCGGAGAGCCGCAGCGACCGTCGGCAGCGGCCCGTCCTGGGCCAGCGCCCGCACCGCCTCGACCCCCTCCGCGAACGAGCGCATCCGCCACCCGTCGTAAACGCGGGCCTCCGGCACCGGGCGAACCTGGACGGTCAGCGAGGTGATCACCCCGAGCGTCCCCTCGGAGCCGAGCACGAGCTGGCGCAGATCCGGCCCGCTGGCAGACTTGGGCGCCCGGCCGAGCTCGAGCGACCCGGCCGGGGTGGCCAGCCGCAGCGCCACCACGAGCTCGTCGAAGCGGCCGTAGCCGGCGGACGCCTGGCCGCTCGAGCGCGTTGCCGCGAATCCGCCCACGGTGGCGTACTCGAACGACTGCGGGAAGTGGCCGAGCGTGTAGCCGCGCTCGGCCAGCAGCGCCTCGGCCTCGGGTCCGCGCAGCCCGGGCTCGAGCACCGCCAGACGGGAGATCTCGTCGAGCGCCACCAGGGCGCTCATGCGCCGCAGGTCGAGCGCCACCGTGGCCGCGAACGCGCCCACCCCCGGCGGGGCGAGCCCGCCGACCACGGAGGTCCCGCCCCCGAACGGCACCACGGCGATCCGCTCCTCGGTGCAGATCTGCAGGAGCTCGAGCACTTCGTCGTGGCTCGCCGGCAGCACGACCAGGTCGGGCGCGTCGCGGGCATCGCCGGCCCGAGCGCGCAGGAGGTCGACGGTCGACTTCCCGCGCGTGCGACGCAGTCGCGACTCGTCGTCGCCGCGAACATGCTCCGCGCCGACCACGGCGCGCAGGCGTCTCGCCGCGTCGGCCGGCAGCCGCGAGGCCGGGAGCACCGGGACCACGCGGGCCGCCCCCTGCTCGGAGGCGCCGAGGCCGTCGCGCAGCAGCGCGAGCACCGCGTCCGGGAGCTCCGGCACCTGCGTCGCGTCGCCCCACCCCCACCACGAGTGATCGGCCATGATCGCGCCACCGTACCCGGGTTGCACGGAGCGCGCGGCTGGCTCATGCTGTCAGCCGCTGGCGCGCCGAACAGGAGGAGAGATGACCGAGCTCGAGGGCCTGATGATGGACGACTATCCGCTGTCGCTCACGCACGTCGTGGAGCGCGCCGAGCGGTTGAGCCCGCGCCGCGAGGTCGTGGCCCGGCGGCCCGACGGCGAGGTCATCCGGACCACCTACGGGGACTGCGCCTGCCGTGCGCGCAAGCTCGCCGGCGCGCTCAAGGAGCTGGGCGTCGGCGCCGGCGACCGCGTGGCCACGATGATGTGGAACCAGCCGGAGCACCTGGACTGCTACTTCGCGGCGCCGGCGATGGGGGCAGTGGTCCACACGCTCAATCCCCGCCTGCACCGCGACGAGCTCGCCTTCATCGCCGCCGACGCCGAGGACCGGGTGATCGTGGTCGACGAGACGGTGTGGGAGATGTTTGAGTCGTTCGCGTCCGAGTACGAGTTCGAGCACGTGATCGTCGTCTCGCGCTCGGACGTCGCGCCCCGACGGGACGCTCGACTACGAGTCGCTCGTGAGCGACGGCGAGCCGCTGGAGTGGCCGAAGCCGGACGAGCGGCGCGCGGCGGCCATGTGCTACACGTCGGGCACCACCGGCCGGCCCAAGGGCGTCCTCTACTCGCATCGCGCGCTCGCGCTGCATTCGATGGCCGCGGCGCTGCCGGACGCGATGAACATCTCCGCGCGCGACGTCGTGCTGCCGGTCGTGCCCATGTTCCACGCCAACGCCTGGGGCATCGCGTACACCGCCCCGATGGTCGGGGCCGGGCTCGTGCTCCCCGGGCCGCGCCTCGACGCCGAGAGCGTCCTCGACCTGCTGGCCGACGAGCGGGTGACGCTCACCGCCGGGCGTGCCCACCGTGTGGATGGCCATGCTCCAGGCGATCAACAACGATCCCGAGCGCTGGGACCTGAGCGCGCTGGGCCGTCTGCTGGTGGGGGGCTCGGCCGTGCCCAAGAGCATGATCGAGGGCTTCGCCAAGCACGGCCTCGAGATCGTCCAGGGCTGGGGCATGACCGAGACCTCGCCGCTGGCCAGCACCTCGATCCTCCCGCCGGAGCTCGACGACGCCTCGCCCGATGAGCAGTTCGCCTACCGGGCGAAGCAGGGCACGCCGGCTCCGTTCGTGGACATCCGGGCCCGCGGCGACGACGGCGAGCTGATCCCGTGGGACGACCAGGCGATGGGCGAGCTCGAGGTGCGGGGGCCGTGGGTGGCCCGTGCCTACTACGGTGGCGCGGGCGGCGAGAAGTTCACCGACGACGGGTGGTTCCAGACAGGCGACGTGGTCAAGCTCGATGAGCGCGGCTGCATCCGCATCTCGGACCGCTCCAAGGATCTGGTCAAGTCCGGTGGCGAGTGGATCTCCTCGGTCGATCTCGAGAACCTGCTGATGGCGCACGCCGCCGTCTGCCGAGGCGGCGGTGATCGCGATCCCGGACGAGAAGTGGGGCGAGCGGCCGCTCGCCGCGATCGTTCTCTGCGAGGGGGAGGAGGCATCGCCCGAGGAGCTGCGCGAGCACCTGTCCAAGCAGTTCTCCAAGTGGCAGCTGCCCGAGCGCTTCGAGTTCGTCGAGGAGATCCCGCGGACGGCGACGGGGAAGTTCAAGAAGACCGAGCTGCGCGAGCGCTTCGTGGAGGCGAAGGCTTCTTAAGGGGGCCGGGCTTCGCCCGGCGCCCGCAACTCCGCGGCCCGGGTCGGGTTACGGGTCTTTCGTATGCCGATGGCCAGGGTCGGATGCGCGCTGCTGGCGGTTCTCCTCGTTGCGCTGACCGGAGCGAGCGCCGTAGCCGGCGCTCAGCGCTCGCTGTCGCTCCGCGCCACCGTAGACCCGATCACGGCCGGGGCCCCCGTGACCCTGACCGGCCGCCTGGTCGCACCGGGCCGTGCCGGCGTCACCGTCACCTTGTGGCAGGAGCTCCCCGGCCAGCGCCACTTCAGCCCGGTCACGACCGCCGTCACCGGGGCGGCGGGTGGCTACCGGATCGCGCTCCCCGCCGGCTCCGTCGTCGTCAACTCCCGCTGGTACGCGACCGCCCGGGCGCTGCGCAGCCCGACCATTGCCGAAGGCGTTCACGCGCTCGTGACGTTTACGAGCACGGCCACGTACGCGGTGGCGGGGGATCGCGAGATCGTGGGCGGCGCCGTCTCGCCCAATCACGCCGGCCAGCGGGTCGTGCTTCAGCGGCGCGTCGGCGGGCGGTGGCGGACCGTTGCCCGGCCCCGCCTCCGGCACGACTCCACGTTCGCGGCCGTCGAGGCGTTCACGTCACCGGGGACCCAGCGGTGGCGGGTGCTGGTGGCGGCGACGCCGCGCAACCTCGCATCGGCCTCGGGCCCGCTGACGATCCGGGTCGTGCCCGCCACCGGGATCCACAAGATCCGCCACGTGGTGATCATCATGCAGGAGAACCGGTCGTTCGATACGTACTTCGGGACCTATCCGGGCGCCGACGGGATCCCGCACGGGGTGTGCGTCCCCGACCCGGTGCACGGCGGTTGCGTGGCCCCGTTCCACGATCCCGCGGACCTGAACTACGGCGGCCCCCACAGCCAGTCCAACGCCATCGCCGACCTCGACGGCGGGGCGATGGACGGGTTCGTCGGCCAGGCCGAGCAGGGGATGGGCAACTGCAACGCCGAGAACCCGGACTGCAGCCCCTGCACGGAGCAGAGCGCCGGAACGGTCCAGTCGTCCGCGCCGACGTGCGTCGACGTCATGGGCTACCACGACGCCCGCGAGATCCCCAACTACTGGAAGTACGCCGAGAGCTACGCGCTCCAGGACCACATGTTCGAGCCCAACCAGTCCTGGAGCCTGCCCCAGCACCTGTTCATGGTCTCCGAGTGGTCGGCCTTCTGCACCAACCCACTCCAGCCGTTCTCCTGCCGGACCGCGGTGCAGGGCCCGAACAGCGACACGACCTCGTCGGTCACGAACCCGAACGACGGCATCGAGCACTACGCGTGGACCGACATGACCTACCTGCTCCACCGCGAGAACGTGAGCTGGGGCTACTACGTGATGTCCGGCTCGGAGCCCGACTGCGAGAACGCGGCGGCGATGACGTGCACGCAGCCCCAGCAGAGCGCGGCCACCCCGGGTATCTGGAACCCGCTGCCCTCGTTCACCGATGTGCACCAGGACGCCCAGCTCTCGAACATCAAGTCCCTGAGCGCCTTCTACGGGGCGGCCCGGACCGGGACCCTGCCCGCGGTCTCCTGGGTCACGCCCAACCAGACCTACTCCGAGCACCCGCCGGCGCTGGTCAGCGCCGGCCAGACCTACGTCACCGGCGTCATCAACGCGATCATGCGCAGCCCCGACTGGGACAGCACGGCGATCTTCCTCGGCTGGGACGACTGGGGCGGGTTCTACGACCACGTGGTGCCGCCCGTGGTCGATCGCCAGGGGTACGGCCTGCGCGTCCCGGGGCTGGTCATCAGCCCGTACGCCCGGACGGGCTACATCGATCACCAGATCCTGAGCCAGGACGCCTACAACAAGTTCATCGAGGACGACTTCCTGGGCGGCCAGCGGCTCGACCCCGCCACCGACGGTCGCCCCGACCCCCGCCCCGACGTGCGCGAGGCCAACCCGATCCTCGGCGACCTGCGAAACGACTTCAACTTCTCCCAGGCGCCGCGGGCCCCGATGATCCTGCCGCTGCACCCCGCGCCCGGGCCGGCCTCCACGCCGCCGTAGCGCTTTCCCCGGGAGGGTTTGTCCGATGGTCCTGACGAAACCTCGGGCGCGTGGGGCGGGCCGGGTGGGATACAGTCGCGGTGGGATGCTCGACTGCACCTATCGCGTCCAGATCCCCCACCGCGCCGGCCAGCTCGCGAAGGTGGCCAGCGCGATCGCCCAGGGCGAGGGCCTGATCGGGGACATCGTCACCGTCTCGGTGGGCCGTGACTACTCGATCCGCGAGATCACAGTCGAGGTCCGCGACACCGACCACGCCGAGAAGGTCGCCGACGAGCTGTGCGAGCTCGAAGGCGTCAACGTCCTCTGGCACCAGGACCGGGCCCTGATCCGCCACGAGGGCGGCAAGCTCAAGATGGAGGCCACCGCGCCGGTCGACACCGTGCAGCAGATGCGCGACGTCTACACCCCGGGCGTGGCGCGCGTCTGCCAGGCGATCGCCAAGGACCCGGCGCTGGCCGCGCGCTACACGACGATCTCCCACACGGTGGCGATCTGCACCAACGGGACGCGGGTGCTCGGGCTGGGCGACATCGGCCCGGTCGCCTCGATGCCCGTGATGGAGGGCAAGGCCGTCTTCTACCGCCAGTTCGCCGGCATCTCGGCCGTGCCGATCCTGATCGACGCCAAGGACGTCGACACGTTCGTCGACACCGTGGAGCGGATCGCCCCCACCTTCGGGGGCATCCACCTCGAGGACATCTCGGCGCCGGAATGCTTCGAGATCGAGCGGCGGCTGATCGATTCCCTGCCCCAGCCTGTCATGCACGACGACGTCCACGGGACCGCGGTGGTGACGATCGCGGCGGCGATCGTGGCCTGCCGCGAGGCCGGCGTCGAGCTCCGATCGACCACCGTGGGGCAGCTCGGACTCGGCGCGGCCGGCTACGGGATCGCCTCGCTGATGGTCGACGGCGGCGTCGAGAAGGTGATCGCCTTCGACCCGCTCGAGGCCTCGCACGAGCGCGCCCGCGAGCGCGGGATCGAGATCTGCTCGATGGACGAGGTCCTCGAGAACGCCCAGGTGATCGTCGCCACCACGGGCAAGCCGGGGCTGATCGAGGCGTCGAAGATCCGCAAGGGCCAGGTGATCCTCGCGCTCACGAACCCCGACCCCGAGATCGATCCGGAGGAGGCGGAGAACGCCGGCGCGGCCTTCGCCGCGGATGGGCGCAGCGTCAACAACGTGCTCGGATATCCCGGGATCTTCCGCGGCGCACTCCAGGCCGGCGCCAAGGAGATCAACGTGGAGATGAAGCTCGCCGCGGCCCGCGCGATCGCCGAGCCTCACGGGCGAGGGAGAGCTGGTTCCCAACGCGCTCGATCGCGGCGTCCACGACGCGGTGGCGCAGGCGGTCAAGCAGGCGGCCGAGGAGAGCGGCGTCGCCCGCCCGGAGTTCGCCACCGCGGGATTGTGAGGGCGCAACTTTCGCTCGGCCCGGGGGTCGTAGGCCAGAAGTGAGCCGATCCGGGTTCTTCAGGGGTCTCGTGCTGGGGGTAGCGGTGGCACTCGCCGCCCCGGCGGCTGCGCTCGCCGACGCCTCGCTGAGCACCAACTGGGCCGGGTACGCGGTGCACCGGGCCGGTGTCCGGTTTCGCAACGTGAGCGCGACCTGGACGCAGCCGGCGACCGCTTGCTCCACGCCGTCCCCGACCTACGAGGCGACCTGGGTGGGGATCGGGGGCTACAACGCCAACTCGACGGCGCTCGAGCAGATCGGCACCGAGCTCGACTGCACCGGCTCGGACGCGGCGCGGTCGGGCGCGTGGTATGAGGTCGTGCCGGCGCCCAGCCGGAGGATCACGATGACGGTCAGGCCCGGGGACACGATCACCGCGAGCGTGACCGTGGTCGGCCGGCGCGTGACCCTGAGGATCGCCGACCGCACGCGCCACGAGTCGTTCTCGAAGGCGCTGACCGCGGGATCGGTCGACGTCCGCTCGGCGGAGTGGATCGTCGAGGCGCCGTCGGCGTGCTTCAGCGACAACACGTGCCGCACGCTGCCGCTCACCGACTTCGGGACGGTCAGCTTCGGCGGCGCCAGCGCCACGACCGCGAAAGGGCGCCGCGGCCCCATCACCAGCCCCGTGTGGGGGCGGAGCAAGATCATCCTGGCCGCGGCGGGCCGGACCTACATCAGCGGTGGCGCCGGCGGGCGCGCCGTGCCCTCGGCGCTGTCGAGCAGCGGGTCGTCGTTCGCGGTGAGCTACGGGCGCACGACGGCGGCCGCGGCGCGTGAGGTGCTCGGACCGCGCGCGGGGTCGGGGCCGACTGCTGTGGACCCTGGCGGCCGGCGCCGCTGAGTCAGGGCTTGGCGCCGGGCGGGGCGGGCGGCGTCGAGAACCGCGCCGGATACAGGAACTGACCGATGCCGTCGAGCGGCTCGCCCGGGGCGCGGGGGGCGAAGCGGCGGAGCTCGTCGTTGACGCTGAAGCGCGGCCCGAGCAGCACCTGGCCGCCGCGGACGAGCGTGTAGAACCGGTCGAGCGGGCGCGGCGGCGGCCCGCCCACGCGCCGGCCGCGGAAGTCGTAGACGCCGCCGTGGCACGGGCAGACGAAGCTCTGCGCCGCCGCCACGTAGCGCACCGGGCAACCCACGTGCACGCATCGCGACGAGATCGCCACCACGTGGTCGTAGCGGTCCTTGACCGGCCCGTCGATCGCGAGGTTGTGCTTGCGGACGTAGGCGAGCGAGTCGCCGGCCTCGGCGATACCGGTCGCGATCTCGATCGTCACGGACACGTAGTCGGAGTCGGTGAAGCGCGACAGCGGCCCGATGTTCTGCCACGTAGCGCGCTGGCGGTCGAACACGGGGCCGATCGCGAACCCGAGCACGGGCAGCGTGAACGCGGCAGCGGCGATCGCTCCGACTGAGTGCGCGGTGGCGGAGATCACGCGCCGGCGGGTGATCGTTTCGCCCTCGAAGGCGCCGGGGAGCTCGCGCTCGGCCGTCTGAGGGGGTTTCGGCTCCTGGACCATCTACTAGCACCATAGTACTACAACTGCCGTGCTCAATATGGTGCGCTATGCGGCACCATATTGAGCAATGCCGCCGAGCTACGGTTCGGCTCCGCCGAGGGCGGCCTGCTCGAATCAGACGCGGCGGGGGCGGGATCACTTCCGCCGGCGGCCGGGCTCAGCTCTGCCGGCGCGCCAGGCGCTGGAGCGCCCGGCGGCGAGCCGGGTCGAGGCTCGCGATCTGCTGTGCGAACTGGCTGAGGGCGGCGTCGCCGTAGTTGGCCACGAGCTCGTCGACCTCGGCCCGGGCGCGCCGGGCCATGTAATCCTCGCGCTCGTATACCGGCGAGTAGTAGTCGGTCTTGCCCTCGCGCCGGCGGGTCAGCATCCCTTTCGTGTGCAGCCGCGCCATGATCGTCATATACGTCGTGTAGGCGCGCTCCTTGTCAGCGCGGTTGAGCGCCTCCATGACCGCGCGCACCGAGCTCTCGCCGGCGCGCCAGAGCGCCTCCATGACCTCGCCCTCGAGCTCGTGCAGTGCGGGTGGGACGGGATCGCGGCGTCGCCTGGATGAGCGCGGCGGCATCTACGACGGACGATAGCAATGGCACCGGTCGATTACGATCTGACGTAGGAGATGGTCACTGCTCACGCTCGATCCTCACAGCCTGGACCCGCGGCCGCGGCGGCAGCCGGGGCGTACCGGGCGAGCGCGGGCCTGGGGATCGCCGGGATCCTCACGGCGCTGTTCCTCGCGGCCAGCCTGCTCGGGACCTGGCACGTGGGCGCCGGCGCTCACGTCTCGCTTCTCGGCCTCCGGCTCACCTACCCCCGGGCGAACCTGGCGGCGCTGGTCGTGCTCGCGCTGGCGGCGCTCGGCCTGGCCGTCGACGGTTCTGGCCGTCTCGGCGACCGTACACGAGGCCGTGGCCTCGGCCCGCCTCGTGGGCCGGCTCTCGCGCACCGGCGCGCCCCCGTTCCTAGGCGCGCTCGTGATCGAAGAGGCGCGGCCGCTCGCCTTCTGCGCGGGCCTGCTCCGTCCCCGCGTCTACGTCTCGACCGGCGCGATCGCGCGCCTCGATGCGGCGGCCCTCGATGCCGTGCTGGCGCACGAGCGCCACCATGCCCGCCGGCGCGACCCGATGCGCCTTGCCTGCGGCCGGGTTCTGGCGCGCGCGCTGTTCTTCATCCCCGGGCTGCGCGAGCTCGTCGATCGCAGCCAGGCGCTGGCCGAGATCGGCGCCGACGAGGCCGCGCTCGACGCCGCGCCCGGGCGCCGCTCGGATCTCGCCGCCGCGATGCTCGCGTTTGCGGAGTCGGGGGCCGGCGGCTTCGATCCCGCGCGCGTCGACCACCTGCTCGGCGAGCCACCCGCCTGGCGCTTTCCGGCCGCGCTGTGCCTGCTGGCGGGCTCGGCGTTCGCGGTGCTCGTCGGGGTCGGCCTGCTGGCGGGGCGGCTGGCGGCGGGCTCGGCCACGCTCGCGCCACCGTTGCTCTCCCGCCAGCCGTGCGTGGTGGTGCTGGCGCTGGTCCCGCTCGCCCTGGCGCTCAGCGCGTGGCGGATCCGCCGGCGGCCGGCGCGGCCGTCCGGGCGTTGATCGCAGTCGCCGGCGAAGTCCGCGTCGCCACGCGTGCCGCGTTGACTACGAACAGCAGCGTGAGCAGGATCGCGCTCGTGGCGCACCACGAGCAGATGGCGTGGATCGTGAACAGCTCCCGGTAGGTCAGGTAGGCGCTGAAGGCGAAGGCGACGAGCGACAGGCCGAAGCCGGCGAGCACCGCGCCCTCGCGGCGCGAAAGCGAAGTCGCGATCAGGATCAGGTAGACGAGCAACCCGAGCAGCGCCACCGGGATCCCGCCCAGATAGGCGTAGACCGAGGTCTGCACGGTCTCGCAGCCGTGGGAGATCCCGCAGATCGGGATCAGCCCAACGTAGTGCACGTAGGTCAGGTAGCCGGCGACGCCGGCACCGGCGGTGGAGAGGATGCCGGCGGCTCGCCGGAGCCGCCACCGGGCTCACCTCCCACCGCCCCCGGTCGCCCGTGCGAGCACGCCGGTGAACGCGCCCGCCGTCAGGCCGTCCGGCTGGAAGAGATGGAGCGGCCCTCCGGCACGGCCGATCAGGAACGAAGGCGTGGCGTCGACTCCAGCGGAGTTGGCCTCGGTGGCGGCCGCCTCGAGCGCCGACGCGGCCTGCTCGCCGCCCGCGGCGTGCTCGGCGCGAGCAATGTCCAGGCCCGGGATCGCGGCGAGCAGCCGGTGCAGGTAGACCGGGGTGGCGTAGCCGCTGTTCTCCTCGCCCTGGTTGTAGTACATGAGCTCGACGAAGTTCCAGAGCCGGTCCTGCTGCTCGGCGGCGGCCGCGACCCGCCCCGCGCGCACCGAGTCGGGGCCGATGAAGGCGAGGTTGCGGAACTCGATGCTGAGCTTCCCGGGGCGCACGTAGCGCGCGATCAGCTGCGGTAGGGCCTGCGTGGCGAACTCGTCGCAATACGGGCACTGGAGGTCGGCGAACTCCACCATCCGGGCCGGCGCGCGCGGATCCCCGAGCACGAGGCCGCGCTGTGGCGTTCCCGCCAGGAGCGATCGCACGTACGCGGCGCCGCGCAGGCTGGATCCGCCGGCCGCGGCGCCGCGATCCGCTCATGGCCACGGCTACGACGACGATCACGACCGCCGCGGCGGCGGCGAGGATGCCGGTGGCGGCGGGAGGCCATCGTGGACAACATACTACACATCGTAGGAGATACTCTGACGCGGCGTAGTAGGACATCGCATCCGCGGCTCCGTATATTGCTCAGACGTGGCGGCAGTCCGGGTCAGCGGCCTCGTGAAGCGCTACGAGGCGACATCCGCGCTTGAGGGGGTAGACCTCGAGCTGGGCGCGGGAGAGGTGCGGGGCCTGCTCGGTCCCAACGGCGCCGGGAAGAGCACGCTGCTGCGCCTGCTATTCGGGCTGGCGCGGCCGGACGCGGGATCGATCGAGCTGTTCGGCCGGGCGCGGCCGGATCCGCCGGCGCCGGTCCCGCTCGAGGGGGTGGGCGGCTTCGTCGAGGACCCGACCTTCTACCCGTACCTGTCGGGCCGCGCCAACCTGGAGCTACTGGCCGAGCTCGACGGTGGGCCGCCCGCGCGATCGATCGACGACGTGCTCGAGCTCGTCGATCTCGCCGCCCGCGCGCGTGACCGGGTGAGCGGCTACTCGACGGGCATGCGCCAGCGGCTCGGGATCGCGGCGGCGCTGCTGCGCTCACCGCGCCTGCTCCTGCTCGACGAGCCCACGAGCGGGCTCGACCCCGCCGGGGCGCGGCAGGTCGGGGCGCTGCTGCGCGAGCTCGGCGCCGCCGGCGTGGCCGTACTTGTGAGCAGCCACCTGATCGGCGAGGTCGAGCAGGTGTGCGACAGCTTCACCGTGCTGCATCGCGGTCGCGTCGTCTGGAGCGGCACGGCCGCGGAGCTGCGCGCGCAGGCGCCGGCCTCGGCCTATGCGCTCAGCACGAGCGACGACGAGCGAGCGCTCGAGATCGCGGCGTCGCGGCAGCATGGGGTCCGCGCCGCCCGTTCGGAGCGGGGCGGCCTCACCCTCGCCGTGGACGCGCGCACGCTCGACCCGTACGCGATCGCGCTCGGGCACGCGGGCATCGCCATCCGCCGGCTCGAGTTGCTGGTGAGCCCGCTGGAGAGCATGTTCTTCGCGCTCACCACCGACGCGGCCGTCGGCGAGCTCGAGCCGCTCGAGCTCGCCGAGAAGGCACTGGCGGCGACGTGAGCGCGGCCGGCGCGTTCGCTCCCGGCGCTCCGGTCAGCCCAGCCGCTCCGTCGGCGAGGGGGATCGTCCGCGCCTACCGGATCGAAGCGCGCAAGCTGCGCGCGCAGCTCGCGACGCGCCTGCTCGCGCTCCTGTGCGTGATCGGGCCGTTCGCGTTCGCTGCGGTCCTGAGGGCACAGAGCGGGAGCCCCGCCGACGCGCTGTTCGGAGTATGGGTGCACTCCTCGGGGTTCGCGATCTCGCTCGTGGTGCTCGGGTTCGCCGGCTCGTGGGGCTTCCCGATCGTCTCCGGCGTGCTCGCCGGCGACATGTTCTCCTCCGAGGATCGCTACGGGACCTGGAAGACCGTGCTCACCCGTTCCTGCACGCGGCGCGAGATGTTCGCCGGAAAGCTCCTGTCCGCGGCCGTCTTCACGACCGGGCTCGTGGCGCTGACGGCGGCGTCGAGCCTGATCGCGGGCGTGCTGCTGGTCGGCGGGCAGTCACTCGTGAACCTCGGCGGCGTGCTGATGTCGCCCGGTAAATGCCTCGTCCTGGTCGCGGTGAGCTGGCTCATCTGCCTGCTCGGGGCGCTCGCCTACACGAGCCTCGCGCTGCTGTTCTCGGTCGCCGCGCGCAACGGGATCGTGGGCGTGATCGGCCCGAGCCTGATCGCGCTGGTGACCCAGCTGCTCGGCCTGATCGGTCGCGGCGTGTGGGTCCACCTGCTGCTCGCCGGCTCGGTGTTCGACGCCTGGCACGGCCTGTTCACGGCGCACCCGTTCTACGGGCCGCTCGCGGTTTCGTGCCTGGTGGCGCTGGCATGGATCGCGGCCAGCCTCGGCGCGGCGTGGGTGATCGTGCGCCGCCGCGACTTCGCCGGCACCCCTGTGCCGCGGCGGGCCGGGTGGGTCGGGCCGGTGCGCGCGGTGGCGATCGCGACTGCGCTGATCGCGTTCCTGGCCTTCGCAGCCAACTGGGGGCCGACCGGGGTCACGGCCGCGCGTCTGCGGGCGAGCATCACGCCCACGTTCAACAACCTGACGCTGCTCCAGCAGCGGCTGCTCGGCCGCAGCGTCCCGGCCGGCGCGAGCCTCAACATCGTCCCCACGTGCAGCCGGCGCGGCTCCACGGCCAGCGGCCCCGGCGACTGGAGCTGCACGCTCGACGTGTTCATCCCCCAGCCCGGCGCCGTCCCCTTCCAGCAGACGCCGGTCACCTACGACGTGAGCATCCAGGCCAACGGCTGCTACAAGGCCGAGTCGCCACCGTCGTTCGTCGGCCAGCAGACGATGCGCGACGCCCAGGGGCGCAGTGTCGTCAACCCGCTGTTCGTCCTCTACGGCTGCTTCAACACGCTCTAGGAGGAGGACTGCTCGTCGTCGAAGGTGACGTGCACCTTCTGTGGGTCGATGCGCTCCTCGGTCTTGGCGATCCGGGCGAGCGTCTCCTTGTCCTCCTTGCGCTCGTGCCCGAACAGGCTGCGTGGCCACAGCTTCAGGGTGAGCACGGTGTTGAGCTCGGCCGAATAGAGCACGGCCTGGGCGCCAAGGTGCAGCCACACGATCAGGCCGATCACGGTGGCGAAGGTGCCGTAGGTGTTCGAGGCGTTCTTGACCACGTGGCCGATATAGGTACCCCCGACCGCCTGGAGGAGCTCCCACAGGACCGTCGCCGTGATGATTCCCGGCCACAGCTCGCGCGTGGGAACCGAGTTGTCGGTCAGCATCCGGAACGTGGCGAAGAACAGCAGGAGGTTCAGGGCGAACGCCAGAACCAAGCCGCCGATCAGCGCCGCGACGCCGCCCACACCCGCCGCTGACCGCGCCCGAGGCCGCCGTCGAGATCACCTGGAGCACGCCGAGCACGGCCAGCGTGCCCATGCCCCGGACGCGCGACATGGAGGAAGTTGGGGCGCTCGCGATAGGGGACGCCATAGACCTGGTTGAACGCGTTCTCGGCGGCGTTGGTCACGCCGAGCCCCGAGAGCAGCGTGCCGACGAGGCCGACGGCCAGCGCCACCCCGCTGCCCGTGAGCGAGTGCGCGCTCGAGCTGCGTGCCGACGATCGGGAACTGGCCGAGCGCGGAATGGATGATCGAGGTCTGCGCCGACTTGTCCCCCTGCAGGACGAAGCCGAGGATCGTGGTGAACAGGAGCAGCAGCGGGAACAGCGCGAAGAACCCGTAGTAGGCGATCAGCGCCGCCAGGTTCCCCGCCTGGTCGTTGCCGAACTTCTTGATCACGGCGACCGGAATCGCGAGCGCGGCGTGCTTCTGTTGAAAGCGATCGAGCTTGCCGAGCATGTGAGCGGTCTACCCGTTGGCGGGCACCCGACTCACCCGGGCAATGCGCCGAGCGCGGCGCGGACCGCACCCGTCGTGCGCCGCACGTCGCCGGTGGCGAGCAGGTCGAGCAGGGCGCCGCGTAGTACGGCCAGGACCAGCGTGCGGGTGCGCTCTCCCGCGGCCGTGTCGCGCTCGCTTGCCGGCTGCGCGCGCGCCAGCAGCGCCAGCCAGTCCTCCACCGTTCCCTGCGCGAACTCCGCCCACGCTCCGTGGGGGTCGACCAGCGACTGCGCGTAGCTCTCGACCCAGAGCCGCAGCAGCCCCCGGTGCTCCTCGGCGATGAGCCAATCCCAAGTCGCCAGCGCGGTCGCGACCAGATCGCCTTGCCGGCGCTCAACCGCCGCGACCTCGTCCGCTCGTGCTCGCGCCAGCAGCTCGCGGATCAGCCCGTCCTTGCTCCCGAACAGGAACAGCAACACGCGCGGGCTCGACCCGACCGCGCTCGCCAACGGCCGCAGCGACAGCCCGGAGAATCCGTGTGAGAGGACGTACTCGTAGGAGCGCTCGAGCAGCTCCTCGCGCCGGGGGGAGCTCACATCGGATATCCTACTGAAACGACTGTTTCAGTAGGAGGAGGCGGAATGATCGAGCCCACTATCCGCGAGCTGGGACGTCCGGGAGATCTCGGGTGGGTGGTGATGGCCCACGGAGAGCTGTACGCCGCCGAGTTCGGGTGGGACACGAGCTGCGAGATCCTGTTCGCCCGGGTCGTGGCCGACTTCGCGGCGGAAGCGGATCGGGCGCGCAACCGCGGCTGGATCGGCGAGCTCGGCGGCGAGCGCGTCGGCTCGGTGCTATGCGTAGCCGGCGAGAAGCCCGGCACGGCCAAGCTGCGGATGCTGCTCGTGACCCCGCGGGGCCGCGGCCACCGGCTCGGTTCGCGGCTCGTCGACGTCGCGATCGCCTTCGCGCGCGAGGCCGGCTTCGAGCGGATGACCCTGTGGACCAACCATCCGCTCACCGCCGCCCGGTGGATCTACCTGGAACACGGCTTTCGGCTGACCGACGAGCAGCCGCACCGGAGCTTCGGCGTGGACCTCGTCGGCCAGACCTACGCGCTCGAGCTCTCGTAGCGGCCGAACCGGTCGAGCCCCGGATCCGGCTCACCCCGAGCACTGCGCTCGACTGTCCCGGCTCGCGCTACCGTCGCAGCCGATGGATCAGGAAGCCGCTCTTCTCGACGAGCAGCGGGCGTACTACCGCGCGCGGGCGCGTGAGTACGACCAGTGGTGGGAGCGGGCCGGCCGGTTCGACCGCGGGCCGGAGGCGAACGCCCGCTGGTTTGAAGAGGCGGCCGTGCTGAGGCGCGCGCTCGAGCGCTTCGGCCCGCACGGAGACGTGCTCGAGCTGGCATGCGGCACGGGCATCTGGACACAGCACCTGGCGCGGACCGCGGCGCACGTGCTGGCCGTGGACGCGTCGGCCGAGATGATCGAGATCAACCGCGCTCGCGTCGGCGCCGGCCCACGTCGAGTACGTGCAGGCCGACCTGTTCGAGTGGGCGCCGCCGCCGAGCGCGTTCGACGTGTGCTTCTTCGGGTTCTGGCTCTCGCACGTCCCGGAGTCGCGGTTCGCCGGCTTCTGGGACGCCGTGCGCGCGGCCCTGCGCCCCGGCGGCCGTGTGTTCTTCCTCGACAGCGCGCGCACCGAGCGCTCGACGGCCACCGATCACGTGCTTCCGGGCGAGGCCGATGAGACGCTCGTGCGCAAGCTGAACGACGGCCGGGCCTTCCGCATCGTCAAGCGCTTCTACGAGCCCGACAGCCTGGTCGCCGATCTGGCCGAGCTCGGCTGGGAGCCCGACGTGCGCCGGACGGGCGAGTTCTTCATCTACGGGAGCGCTGCGCGGCGGTGAGGACGCGCTCAGCTGAGCGCCACCGCGACCTGCTCCTGATCGTGCTCGGGCTGACCACCGGCGCCACCGATGCCACCGCCTTCGAGCGCCTCGGTCACGCGTTCGCGAGCGTGATCACCGGCAACCTGGTGCTGGTCGGCGTGAGCGTGGGGAGCGGCGACGGGAAGCTCGCCTCGTTCGCTGGGTGCGCGCTCGGCGGCTACGCGCTCGGCGTCGTGCTCGCCGCCCCGCGAGGCGAGCAGCCGCAGCGCGTCTGGCCGCGCAGCGTCACGGTCGCGCTGGCCTTCGAACTCGTGCTGCTCGCGGGCTTCACGGTGGGCTGGGAGCTGGTCGGCGCGCATCCGGGGCAAGCGGCTGCGCTCGTGCTCCTGGGCGTGGCCGCGATCGCGATGGGCGTGCAGAGCACCGCCGTCAGGCGGCTCGGGCAGATGTCGACCACGTACCTGACGAGCACCCTGACCGGACTGCTCGAGGCGCTCCGTCGCCGGGAATGGGGCGAGGGCAACGGCCGGAGCCTGGGGATCCTGGTCGCGGCCGCCGCGGGCGCGGCGGGCGCCACCGTCCTGATCCTGCACGCCCGGCGATGGTCGCCGGCACTCCAGCTCGTGTCCGCTCGTGGTCGTGATCGTGTTCTCGCGGCTCCTGATTGGTGGGGAGCCGGATACAGCTCGAGCGCGCCGCTGAGCGGGTCGAGCGGAGGGCCGGACGGCCGGCCAGCGGCGCGCCGCCGCCGGCCGCGCCCGGCAACCGGGACGGTCAGTCGTTGCCGGTGACCTTGTCGGCGACTTTGTCCACGCCGTCCTTGACGCTCGACTTGGCCTGGTCGACCTTGCCCTCGTTCTTGAGCTCCTTGTCGCCGGTCAGCGAGCCGGCGGCTTCCTTGACCCTGCCCTTACCCTCGTCAACGTTCTTGTCGGACATCGATGCTCCTATCTGGATCGTGGGGGCCCGGCGAAACGGACCGGACACACGTCATCGCTTCATCCGTACCCGGCTCGATTCGCGCAGAAACGATCGGCCGCCGGTAGGTTCTGCGGGTGAGCGATTCACGCCTCGGGCGCCATCTCCGAGATCGCTACGGCATCCAGCTTCGGAGGCTCGTCGAGCTCGACCGCGACGTCTATCGCGTCGAGCGCATCGACGGGCCGAGCTGGGTCGCGCGCGTATTCCCGCCCGAGCGGGCGATCGAGGAGGCGAGGCCGACGCGGCGATCCTTCGGGTGCTCGAGCGGCGAGGCTTCCCCGCCGAACGCTGCGCCCACGCCGAGCCGGTGTCGCGGCTGGGCGAGCAGTCGGTGCTCGTGACCGGGTTCGTGCCTCACGGGCCATCACTGCGACCCGGCCGGCAGGCCGCACTGCTCGGATCGCTCCTTGGGGCGCTGCACCGCCAGCCGGGCGAGGGCCTGCGCGCCGGCGGTGCGTGGCATCACCTGTAGGTCACCGGCAGCCCGCGCGAAGAGGTCGAGGCTGCGCGCCGGCGCCTCGAGGAGGTGCGCGACCGCGTCCCCGCGCACGAACGGTCGTTGTACGAGGGCCTGTGCTCCGAGGTCGAGACCTGCGACCACTGCGAAGGCCTCCCGCACGCCTTCGTCCACCCCGACTTCGTGGCCGCCAACGCGATCCCCATCGAAGGGGACAAACTCGTCCTGGTCGACTGGACCGGAGCCGGTCGAGGGCCGCGGCTGTGGTCACTCGCGTTCCTGCTCTGGGCGCTCGGCGCGCGCAGCCTGCGCCTCGTCGACGTGGCCGCCGCGCGTTACGCCAGGCGCGTCACGCTCGAGCCCGAGGAGCTGGCGAGGCTGCCCGAGGCGGTCGCGGCGAGGCCGCTGATGCTCGAGTGCTGGGGGTTCTGGGCCGGGCGCCGAACGTTGCCCGAGGCGGTGGCGCGGGCGGCCGAGGCGCGCGCCTTGGCCCAGCCGATCGCCGGCCATGCCCGCGCGGCGCTGACGCAGTCGGCGGCGGTGTAGCCTCGCGGCCCATGACCGCGACCACTCAGCAGCTGATCACCGGCGTCGACTTCGTCCCGCTGCCGACGCACGACCTCGAACGGGCGGTGGCGTTCTACGGCGAGACGCTCGGGCTGCGGCGCTCGGTATACCGGCCGGATCGCAACTTCGCCGAGTTCGAGACCGGGAACCTGACCCTGAACGTCATGAACTCCGAGGCGATGGGCCTGACGCACGCGGCCAGCGCGAACCCGATTGCGCTGCACGTCGACGATGTCGCGGCCGCCCGCGAAGCACTCGAGCGCCGTGGGGTCGCGTTCGCCGCCGACACGATCGACACCGGCGTCTGCCACATGGCGTTCTTCACCGATCCGGACGGCAACGCGCTGATGCTCCACCACCGCTACGCGCCGCGCGAGGACGGGTCCTCCGCCTGATCGCGGCGACGCGCCACGCCGTAACCCCTGAGTCCAGCTCAGCCCGGCTGGCGCGCGAGCGGGGAGCGGTCGCCGACCGACCAGTTGTGCCCGAACGGGTCGTAAAAGCTGCCCTGGCGGTGCTTGCCCCAGGGCGTCTCGCGGTAGCGAACCGCGGACCCAGGGCGGGCGCCCGCGGATACGGCTCGCGCGAGCACCGCGTCGGGGTCATCGGCGAACAGCTCGATCCTCGTGCTCGTAACCCCGGCGCGCTCGGGAGCGTCCTCGGTGGGGTTCTCCGGATTGGCCTCGTGGAGGAAGAACGGCGCGCCCTCGATCTCGAGGCCGGCCACGCCGCCGAGGTCCCACAGCACGCTCGCGCCCAGCGCCTCGGTGTACCAGGCGATCGCGGCCGGCGCGTCAGGGACGATCAGCATCGTCGAGATCGCCGTGCCGGTGCTAGCCGACGGATCTCGGGCGCCGTCCGCGAGCAGCGCCGGCCCAGAGGTTCCGCCCCAATCCTCGGGGGCCACGTCGGCGATCGACTCAGAGAAGCACCAGTGGTGGCCGCCGAGGTCCTCGGCGGTGTACTGGCGCTCGCCGTAGGGGAAGTCCTGCAGCGCCTGCACGATCTTCGCCCCGCGCCTCACCGCACGATCGTGGTGGGCGCGCGCGTCGGACACCCGGACCAGGAGCGAGACGTGCCCGGTCAGGGCCTGCGATGTCCTGGGCTCGGTGATCGCGACCGTGCACCGGCCGAATGAGAGCTGTGCGCGGTGGTCGCCGACGCGCCAGCGCTCGGCCAGGCCGAAGGTGTCGCACAGCCACTCGATCGCGGCCGGCACGTCGTCGTAGACGAGCTCTGCGATCACGCTGCAGTCGGGCATCGTGCGGTTCTCGATGTGCGGCGGCTCGGCGGCCGGGTGGTCTGCCTGAACGATGCCCACGGCGTTGCCCGCCGGGTCGCTGAGCCAGGCAAGCCATCGGGGCCCGTCCTCCGTCGGGCCCTCGTGAACGACGCCGCCGGCCGCCTCGACCTGCGAGAGCGCGTGCGCGATGTCGTCGACGTGGAGCCAGGCGATCGGACCGCCCTTGGGCGCCGGGGCGCGGTCGGTGATCCACTGGCCGATGAGCTCCGGCGCCTCGAACCCGGTGTCGGGCGGCGACACCTGCCATCCGAAGATCTGCTCGTAGAACCGGGCCGAAGCGGTGACGTCGACGGCGGGGATCTGGAGGTAGCCGAGTTGTCCGTGAGGAAAAGGGTTCATCGAGGATAATATTGACACCGTTGTCAAACTTACCCGGACGGCCGCTTCGCGCGGACGCCCGCCGCAACGCCGAGCGCATCCTCGACGCGACGACCGAGCTGATCGCCGCCGATCCCGCCGTGGGCCTGGAGCGGGTGGCGGCTCGCGCCGGCGTGTCCCGGGCCACGCTCTACCACCACTTCCCGAGCCGCGACGCACTGATGGACGCGCTCACTGAGCGCTCAGTGGCCGATGTCCGAGCCGCGCTCGAGGCCGCGCGACCCGAGGAGGGGCCGGCCACGGAGGCGCTCGCCCGCGTGCTGCGCGCCGCGTGGCGGGTGATGGGTCGCTACCGCGGGCTTGTGATCGTCAACCAGCGCCTCGAGCCGGGAGAGCTCGGCGCCCGGCTCGAGCCGGTCCTGGCGCTCGTGCGCGCGCTGATCGCCCGCGGCCAGCGCTCCGGCGAGTTCGACTCCGAGCTCCCCGAGGAATGGCTCATCAGCGTGCTCACGGACATGATCCACGCCGCCAGCCGCTACGCCACCGCCGGCGCCATGGCCCCTGAGCGGGCCGAGCGGGCGCTGCTGCGCAGTGCGACGGCCGTGCTGAGAGCTCATCGCCAGCTCTGACCGATGAGCTTCGCCGCGCGAGCGCGTCTAACTGTGCAGCCACTAAGGAAAGGGAACCGCCTCCATGACGTCGCACACCCGCAGCCGCTGGATCGCCCTCGTCGTGCTGTGCATGGGCACGCTGATGATCGTGCTCGACACGACGATCGTGAACGTGGCGCTGCCCTCGATCCGCGCCGACCTTCGCTTCTCGCAAACCGACCTGGCCTGGGTCGTCAACGGCTACATGCTCACCTTCGGCGGCTTCCTGCTCCTCGGCGGCCGCCTCGGCGACCTGTTCGGCCACCGCCGGCTGTTCATGGGCGGGATCGCCCTGTTCTCCGTGGCCTCGCTGACCTGCGGCCTCGCCTCCTCTCAGGCGATGCTGGTCGCCGCGCGCGTGATCCAGGGCCTCGGCGGCGCCGTCGTCTCGGCGGTGTCGCTGTCGCTGATGATGTCGCTGTTCGTCGAGCCGGCGGAGCGGGCCAAGGCGATGGGGGTGTTCGGTTTCGTGGCCGCGGGCGGCGGCAGCCTCGGCGTGCTCCTCGGCGGAATCCTCACCGACCTCCTGAGCTGGCACTGGATCTTCCTCGTCAACGTCCCGATCGGGGCCGCCGTCTGCCTGAGCGCGCTGCGCCTGCTGCCGGGCAGTCGGCCGCCCACCGCCGGCGCTCGGCTCGACGTCACCGGCGCTCTCACCGTCACCGCGGCGCTGATGCTCGCCGTATACGCGATCGTCAACGGCAACCAGAACGGCTGGACTTCGGTGCGCACGCTCGGGATCCTCGGCGCGGCGGCGGCGCTGCTCGTCGGGTTCCTGGTCGCCGAGTCGCGGGTACGTGCGCCGCTGATGCCGCTGCGGCTGTTCCGCTCGCGAAACCTGCTCACCGCGAACCTGGTCGGCGTGCTATGGGCGGCGGCGATGTTCGCCTGGTTCTTCCTGTCCGCGCTCTACCTCCAGCTCGTCCTCGGCTACAGCCCGCTCCAGGTCGGACTCGCCTTCCTGCCCGCGAACCTGATCATGGGTGCTTTCTCGCTGGGCCTGTCCGCGAAGCTCGTACTCCGCTACGGGATCCGTCCCCCGCTGGGCGTCGGCCTCACGCTCGCCACCGCCGGCCTGTTCCTGCTCGCGCGCGCACCGGTGGGGGGCCACTTCCTGCCCGATGTCCTGCCCGCCATGATCCTGCTCGGGTTCGGCGCGGGCCTCGCGTTCAACCCGGTGCTGCTCGCGGCCATGGGCGACGTGCCCCAGAGCGAGGCCGGCCTCGCCTCCGGCATCGTCAACACTTCGTTCATGATGGGCGGAGCGCTCGGCCTGGCGGTGCTGGCCAGCGTCGCCGCCTCGCGCACGAGCAGCCTGCTGGCGAGCGGTGAGGGCCATCTAGGAGCACTGACCAGCGGCTACCACGTCGCCTTCGCCATCGGCGCCGCGTTCGCGCTCCTGGCCGCAGCGCTGGGAGTGATCGGGCTCCGGAGCACGGCGGACGCCCCGGTGCCCGCCGCCGAGCCCGCGCCGCGCCCCCGCCCGGCTCACGCGGAGGCGTAGGCCAGGTTTAGGATCTGCGCCGTGCCCGAGCGCCTGTTCTTCACCGAGTCCGACGAGGCCAACGAGCTGATCGCCTCGGATCCGATGGCGCTGCTGATCGGTTTCGCACTCGACCAGCAGGTCTCCGTGCAGAAGGCGTTCTCGGGACCACTGGCGATCAAGCAGCGCTTGGGCACGCTCGATGCGGACGCGCTAGCCGACGCCGATCTGGACACGGTGTTCCGCCAGAGGCCGGCCGTGCACCGGTTCCCCGGAGCGATGGCGGCGCGGGTGCAGGAGCTCGCGGTCCACGTTCGCGACGAGTACGGCGGCCGGGCCGAGCGCGTGTGGACGGACGCCGGCGACTCCGAGCAGCTTCGCGCCAACCTGGCCGCGCTGCCGGGCTTCGGCGAGATGAAGATCAAGGCGCTTGGCTCCGTCCTGGCCAAGCGCTTCGGGGTCGCCGCTGCCGAGGCGCTGGTGCCCTGGCATCCCACGCTGGGCGACGTCGACTCGCCCGAGGGGCTCGCCGGCTATCAGGCGGCGAAGCGGGCGCACAAAGCCGAGTGGGCGGCGGCGCGGCGTAGCTGACCGGGCGCCCGTGCCCTTAGGTAAAGCGCCCTTGACAGCGGCGCTAACGTAAAGCTACCTTTACACGATGAAGAACCGGGTGCGCGAGGAGCGCGGGCGCCTCGGGCTCACGCAGGCTGAGGTGGCGGCGGCTCTGGGCGTCTCACGTCAGACGGTGATCTCGATCGAGAGCGGACGGTATCTCCCGTCCCTGCCCCTGGCCTTCCGCCTCGCCCGGTTGTTCGATGTTTTGGTGGACGAAATGTTCGCGCTAGACGGAGAGGAGAACCACAGATGAAGGGAGCGATTCCCCCGCGGCTGCGAGCACCGGCGCTGCTGATGGTCGCGGCGGCGGTGGCACTGGCGATCGGCGGCGCAACCCACGGCTGGCACACGGTCCTCGACGTGATCCCGATTCCGATCGTGGCCATCGTCGGCATCTACCTGCTCACCGCCCGCGACAGCGACGCTGGCGCGCTGGCGCGCCGGGATCTGGACGAGCGTCAGGCCTATCAGCGCACCAAGGTGCAAGCCCTGGTGGGGCGGGCGGTGAGCTTCGCCGTTGCCGTCGGCTACCTGGTTGCCTCAGCGAGCAAGACCGAGCTGTGGCCGTGGGCGGCGCTGCTGGGTGTAGTCGCGCTGTCGCTGGGAGCAGGCTGGTGGCTCTACGGCGAGCGCGGCGGCCGCTAGGGCCTGGGCAGCCGTGACCAAGCGCGCGATCCAGTCGTGGCTGATGGACATGGACGGCGTGCTCGTCCACGAGGAGGAGCTGATTCCCGGCGCCGATCGATGGATCGCGCGGCTGCGCGAGCTCGCGCTGCCCTTCCTGGTGCTGACCAACAACTCGATCTACACACGCCGCGATCTGGCGGCGCGGCTGCGCGCCACCGGCCTCGACGTACCTGAGGAGTCGATCTGGACCTCGGCCCTGGCCACGGCCCGCTTCCTCGACGATCAGCGGCCGGGAGGCTCCGCGTTCGTGATCGGCGAGGCCGGCGTGACGACCGCGCTGCACGCCGCCGGGTACACACTTACCGACCGCAGCCCCGACTACGTCGTGCTCGGTGAAACGCGCACCTACAGCTTCGAGCGCATCACCCGCGCGATCCGCCTGATCGAGGCGGGCGCGCGGTTCATCGCCACCAATCCCGATCCGACCGGACCGAGCCTCGAGGGGCCGCTGCCAGCGACCGGGTCGGTGGCGGCGCTGATCAGCCGGGCGACAGGCGTCGATCCCTACTACGTGGGCAAGCCGAACCCACTGATGATGCGCTCCGCGCTCAACGCGATCGACGCTCACTCGGAGACGACGGCGATGATCGGCGACCGCATGGACACCGACGTGGTCGCGGGCCTCGAGGCGGGCATGGAGACGGTCCTCGTCCTCAGTGGGGTGACCACGCGCGCCGATGCCGAACGGCATCCCTACCGGGCCTCGCGGATCGTCGACTCGATCGCCGACCTGATCGCGGAGCTCGACTAACCGGCAGGCACTCGTTCGGAGGCCGGGCCGGGCACGGCGACGAGCTGACCGCCCGAGCAGCGGCGCGCCGGTACCGCCCGCCGCGGGTTCTCGATCCCGAGCGCGGCGGTCAGGCCTCCGGTGGCGACGAGCGCGGCGCAGATCACGAGCGCCTCGTGAAAGGCGTGGACCGAGCCGGCGTTGCGCCCGAAGTTATCGCCCACGAGCGAGCTCGCCACCACCACGCCGATGACCGTCACTCCGATCAGGCCGGCGACGCGCGCGATCGCGTTGTTGATCGCGGAGGCGATGCCGGCATCCGTCGCGTCAGCGCCGGCGAGCACGGTGGCGGTGAGCGGTGCGACCGTCATCGACAGGCCGACCGCGAACACGAGCAGGGCGGGCAGGAGGTCGCCGAGGTAGGAGGTGCGGAGCCCGGTGCGCAGGAGCAGCAGGATCCCACCGGCGGCGACGGCCGGCCCGCAGGCCATCAACAGCCGCGGCCCGATGCGGTCGGCCAGGGCGCCGAAGCGCCGGGAGAGGGCGAACATCACCAACGTCACGGGCAGCGTGGCCACGCCACTCTTGATCGCGCTGTAGCCGGCGACCTCCTGGAGGAAGATGACCAGGAAGAAGAACAGGATCGCCAGGCCCGCGTACATCGTGAACGTCTCCGCGTTTCCGAACGAGAAGTTCCGCCGCACGAACAGCGAGAGCTCGACCATCGGCTCCGGCGCGCGCCGCTCATAGGCGATGAAAGGCGCCAAACAGGATGGCGCCTCCGAGCAGCGGGGCGAGGATCCTCGGACTGCCCCATCCGTAACGGGGCTGTTCGATCAGGCCGAACACGAGGCCGCCCAGGCCGATTACGCACAGGGCCGCACCGAGGACGTCGACGTGTCGCCTGCCCTCGCCCGTCGAGCTCGGAACCGCGGCGGATACCAGGACCAGGGTGAGCACGATCACGGGGACATTGATCGCGAAGATCCAGCGCCAGGACGCGTTGTCGATGATCAAGCCGCCCCCCAGATGGCCCGACGATCGAGGCGATCGCTCCCCATGCCGTCCACGCGCCGATCGCTCCGCTGCGCTCGCGCTGCGAGAACGCAGCGACGATCACGGCGAGCGAGCTCGGAGTGAGCAGCGCTCCGGCCATGCCCTGGAGCGCCCGTGCGGCCAGGAGCACGTCGATCGTCGGCGCGAGCGCGCACATGATCGAGAACGCACCGAACGCGGCCACCCCGATCGAGAAGATGCGGCGCTCGCCGAAGATGTCGCCGAGCGAGCCTCCGATCAGGATCAACGACCCGAGGGTCAGCAGGTAGCCGTTGGAGATCCACTGCTGGGCGGACAGGCCCCCGCCGAGATCCCGCTCGATCGAGGGCAGCGCGACGTTGACGATCGAGCCATCGATCGTGGCCACGCCGGAGCCCAGGATGGCCGCGACCAGCGTCAGCCTCTGCTCGGCGGCTCATGCGAGTTCCTCCGACGCATCGTCGTTGACGGAGGGGTCGGCGTTCGCGGGCCCGGATTCCCAGGGAGGGTTGGGCTCCCCTTCGAACCAATACTCCCCAGCGCGCAGGATCTCGGCGAGCTGCCGGGCCCAACTCGCCTCGCCATCCAGTCGCGCCTGCGCCAGGCGATAATGCTCGGCCACCATCGCCGGGGTGGCGGGGGTGCGGTGAAGGTCCTCGATCGCGAAGTGGGTGGCCTGGGCCGAGGCGGCGATCTGCTGCGCCGCGGTGCTCGAGCGCGGCGATCACCTCCTCGCGCTCCAGCGCGTAGGAGAAGCCCCAGCCCGCCATCAGGTCGGAGGGCTCGAATTGGCGCACGTCCCACAGCGCCCGTCGCAGCAGGACGAAGAACTCGGACTCGCCTTCGCCGGTCAGGCGGTAGCTCGTTCGGGCGGGGCGGCCGCCGCGGGCCTCGGTTCCCACCTCCTCGAGCAGACCCTCGCGCGCCAGCGTGCGCAGGCCGTTATAGACCGAGCCGGGATTCAGGTGGGCCCAGGCGTCCGCGTGCCAGCTCATCAGCTCGCGGCGCACGAAGTAGCCGTGCACGGGCTGGAAGATGCGCACGGTCCCCAGCAGTAGAAGCCTCGTCGCCGGCACAGGCCTATCGTACTTGACAAAGGTGAATATTCATGTTTGACTATCCGAGTATGATCAAACTTGACTATATGATTCAGGCGAGCGGGTTGGCCAAGCGCTTCCACGGCCGGGGTGGCGACGTCGAAGCGGTCCGCGGCGTGGACCTCGAGGTTCAGCGGGGCGAGATCGTCGGGTTCCTGGGGCCGAACGGCGCCGGCAAGACGACCACGCTGCGGATGCTGACCACGCTGCTCTCGCCGAGTGCCGGCGCCGCCACCGTGGCCGGACACGATCTTCGCCAGGAGCCCGTGGCCGTTCGCCGTGCGATCGGCTACGTGCCGCAGCGCGGCAGCACTACGCCCGAAGCGCGCGTGGGGGAGGAGCTCGTCGACCACGGGCGCCTGCACGGGCTGCCCCGCGCCGAGGCCGAGCGCAGAGGTCGGGCCCTGATCGCCCGCTTCGACCTCGACGGGACGTGGGAGCGACGGACGGGCACGCTCTCGGGCGGCCAGCGCCGCCGTCTCGACATCGCCCTGGGCCTGATCAACGAGCCGCCGCTGCTGTTCATGGACGAGCCGACCACGGGCCTCGACCCGCAGTCGCGCGCCAACCTGTGGCAGCACGTGCGCGATCTGCGCGACGCCCACGGCGTCACGGTGTTCCTGACCACGCACTACCTCGAGGAGGCGGATGCGCTGTGCGACCGCATCCTCGTGATCGACCACGGCGAGATCGCCGCGCGGGGGACACCGCAGGAGCTCAAGCGCCGCGTCTCAGGTGACCGGGTGGCGCTGCAGCTTGCGACCAGCTCGCGCTCGGCGCCGCGCGCTCCGCGGTCGAGCGGGTACCCGACAGCGTCCTGCTGCGAGCCGAAGGCGACCTGCTCGACTTCAGCCTGCCGGACGCGAGCGCCGCCCTGCCGGCCGCGCTGGCGGCGCTCGCCGGCGCCGGTGTCGAGCTCGCCGGCATCGAGGTGCGCCGGCCCACGCTCGACGACGTGTTCCTGTCCCTCACCGGTCGCGAGCTCCGCGACCAGCCGATCGCCGCCTAGGAGAGCACCATGCGCTTTGCCAACGAGACCTGGCTCGTATTCGTCCGCGCCATGCGCCTGTCGCTGCGCAACAAGGTGTGGCTGATCATCGGGCTGATGCAGCCACTTCTGTACCTCGCCCTGTTCGGGCCGCTGCTCAAGCGGATCGCCGGCCTGCCGGGCTTTCCCGGCCGGTAGCTCGTGGCAGGTGTTCACACCGGGCCTGCTCGTCCAGCTGGGGATCTTCGGCGCGCTATTCGTCGGCTTCGGCCTGATCGCCGAGGTGCGCGCCGGCGTGATCGAGCGGATGCGCGTCACCCCGGCCTCGCGCCTGGCGCTGCTCGCCGGCCGGGTGCTGCGCGACATGGTGGTGCTGGTCGTGCAGTCGACCGTGCTGCTCGCCGCGGCGTACGCGTTCGGCCTGCGGGCGCCCCTCGGCGGTGTCGTGCTCGCGGTGCTGCTCGTCGGCGCGGTGGGCGCCGCGTTCGCGGCCGCGTCCTATGCGGTCGCGCTGCTCACCGGCGCCGAGGACGCCATGGCCTCGATCACCAACAGCCTCGCCGTGCCACTGCTGCTGCTCTCGGGGATCCTGCTGCCGATGACGCTCGCGCCGGGCTGGCTGCGCACGATCTCCAACATCAACCCGGTCAAGCACATCGTCGACGCAATGCGCGCGCTGTTCCACGGTCACGTGGTCAACGGCACGGTCGGGATCGGCCTGCTGTTCGGAGCCGGGCTGATCGTGGCGGGGATGACCTTCGGGACGCGCACCTTCCAGCGCGACGCCGACGTAGCCAAGGGTTGCCCGCGCGACCGGGCGAGAGTACGTTGTCGGACCGTGAGCTCTCCGCCGGCCACCGGCTACCGCAACCTGCTCGTGCGCTCCGACGGTGCGGCGGCGCGGATCGTCCTCAACCGGCCCGAGCGGCGCAACGCCCTGTCGCTGGAGCTCATGGGCGAGCTGATCCGCGCGCTGCGCGAGCTCTCCGGTCGACCCCTCCGCGCGAGTGGTGGTGATCGAGGGGGCGGGGCCCGCCTTCTCGGCCGGCCACGACCTGTCGGAGATGGTCGGACAGCGAGGAGGCCTTCCTGCGCGAGCTGTTCGACACCTGCACGGTGATGATGGAGGCGATCCACGAGCTGCCGCAGCCGGTGATCGCAAAGGTGCACGGGATCGCGACCGCGGCCGGGTGCCAGCTCGTCGCCGCCTGCGACCTGGCGGTGGCCGCGCGAGGCACGCGGTTCGCCACGCCCGGCGTCAAGATCGGCCTGTTCTGCTCGACCCCGATGGTCGCCGTGTCGCGCGCGGTGGGACGCAAGCGCGCGATGCAGATGCTGCTCACCGGTGAGCCGATCGACGCGCGGACAGCTCTGGACTGGGGCCTCATCAATCGCGTGGTCGCCTCCGAGGAGCTCGAGGCCGCGGTGGGGGAGCTGATCGACGCGATCACGCGGTCGAGCTCGTACACCGTGGCGACCGGCAAGCGAGCGTTCTATGCGCAGGTCGACCGATCCGAGCACGATGCGTACGAGCACTGCAAGAACGTCATGACCGACAATGCGCTCGCCGCCGACGCGCAGGAGGGGATGGCGGCCTTCCTCGGCAAGCGCGCGCCGGTCTGGCGCTCGACCGACTGAGCGCCGGACACGGCGTCTGCGGTTCGAAGCTGACCTCAATTGCCGTTAGCGTCACCCGGCAAGGCCGCGCAGACGATCTGACCGATGGAGGTTGCCATGGACTGGAAGCTCGAGCTCGTGCAGGTGCCGGTGTCCGACCTGGACCGCGCCAAGGCGTTCTACACCGAGCAGGCCGGGTTCGCCGCTGACATGGACGCCACTCCTTCGCCCGGCCTTCGCTTCGTCCAGCTCACGCCTCCGGGCTCGGCGTGCTCGATCGCGCTCACCGAAGGCGTGCACGAGATGCCCCCGGGGTCGCTGCGGGGCCTGCAGCTCGTGGTCGAGGATGCCGACGCCGCACGCGCCGAGCTGCTCGAGCGGGGCGTTCAGGTCGGCGAGGTCGAGGAGTTCCCGTGGGGCCGGTTCGTGTTCTTCGCCGATCCAGACGGCAATGCCTGGTCGGTGCAGCAGGTCCCTCCCCGGCCCGGGCGCGCGGCCTGAGGTTGCCCGGCCGGCGTCAGCCGGTCGGCCGGTACCGGATCGAATCGCCCAGCGCGTTCGTGCAGGTGATCGTTCGCCTGCCTGCGCGGCAGTGGAACGTGAACAGGTGCTCGAAGCCGCTGCTGTCGCCGTCGAAGTCGACGACCGAGAACGACCTGAGGTGGCGCCTCCAGTCGTAATGCGCGTGGCTGGCGAGCCACGCCCAATCGTATGCGGGGCTGTTCACCGAGGCGCTACCCGGCGTGCCGAACCCGGCGATCACGCGTTGCGAAAAGCGCGACCAGCGCCGTGACCACGCCGTATCGGATTTGTAGAGCAGGACGATCCGGCCGTGCCGCAGCGTCGGCGCTGCGTGGAGCATGTGGAACCGGCCGGCCGACTTGACCTCGGCGAGACAGATGCCCTGGTTGCCGAAGATCTGGGCCTGCGGGCAGGTGGCATAGCCGCGAGCGCCGGGAAGCCGCGACGAGATCCAGCCTCGGAAGGCCGACAGCGCGGACGCTGACGTGAGGCGGGCGCTCGCCGCCGCGGGAACGGCACCTAGTAGAACAAGGGCCGCCGCGACTGCCGCTGCGCGCTTCCGAAGCATTGCACCACCGCCGGCTCGCACTCGTGAGCATGATCGCATGAGCCGCACGGCTGTCAACCGGTGAAGCTCACGGGATGCCGGCGCGGCGGCGGCCTGCGCAGATGGCGGCGGCGAGGCCGAGTCACGGCAACGAGCTTCGTGGTCGGCGTCGCAGGCAACGGCAAGAAGAAGTTGCCGGCGGTACCGAGCTTCGCCCCCGCGCCGGCGCACGCCGCGCCTCGGGCCACGGTGGCGCCGCTGGGCAGCGTCCGCGAGGAGGGGCCGGCCGAGAGCCGGTAGCAGCCTGGCAGTACCACCCAGCCGGTGCTCTCCCAGGTGGCGAACGACCGGTCGTTGAGCGGGAAGGAGACCTTGACCGTGCGCCCGGCCGGGACGAGCACCGACGCGTAGCCCACGAGCTGGCGCACCGGTTGGGGCAGGGTCGCGGTAGCCGGCTTGCTGATGTACAGCTCGGGCACGGCGAGGCCGCTGCGCCGGCCTGTGTTCGTGACCTCGATCGTGGCGGTGGCGACCCGGTTCGATCCGGGCGTGGCGCTGACGTGCAACGGGCCGTAGCGGAAGGTGGTGTACGACAGGCCGTAGCCGAACGGGAAGGCGGGGTCGAAGCGGTGCGCGTCATACCACTTGTAGCCGACGAACACGCCCTCGCTGTAGTTCTCCTCCTCGGCCACGCCCGGGTACTTGAGTGGATCGCCGGCGGTGGGCAGCTGCGAGGCATCGGCCGGGAACGTCGCCGGCAGACGGCCGCCGGGGTCGGCGTCACCGAACAGCACGCGGGCGATCGCGGTCCCGCCCTCCTGACCGGGGTACCAGGCCTCGAGGATGGCCGGGACCTGATCGCGCCAAGGCGTCAGCACGGGGGCGCCCGTCTCGAGCACGACCACGGTCTTGGGCTGCGCCGCCGCGACCGTGCTGATCAGTCCGTCTTCGTCGGTGCCGTTCGGCGGGCAGCCGGGCGGCGTGCACAGCGACCCACCGGCGAATGCCTGGCCGTCGCTGTTGGCGAGGTCGCTCGAGCAGTTGAGATCGATGCAGCTCTTGTCCTGGCCTTCGGTCTCCACGTCGCCGACGACGACGACGGCCACGTCGGCGGTCCGCGCGAGCGCGGCCGCGGCGGCGGGATCGCTGCCGTCCGCGTAGGAAACGGTCACGCCCTTGCCGGCGCGCGCGGCGATCCCCTGGAGCACGGTCACCACCTGGCGCGGCGTGACCTGGCCGCTTCCGCCACCGGTGACGAACCGGTTGGCGTAGGGACCGATCACCGCGATCCGCTTGATCCCCTTGCGCAGGGGGAGCACGCCGTCGTTCTTGAGCAGCGTGATCGCCCGTTCCTCGATCTGCTCCGCCGTCCGCTGGTCGGCCGCGACGTTGATCTGGCTGTCGTCGTTGACGTACCCCGGCCGGTCGAACACGCCGAACGCGAACAGCGTGCGCAGAATCCGTCGCACGTGCGCGTCGAGCGTGGCTCGGCTCACCTGGCCGGTGAGGAGCGCGAGCTGGATGAGCTGCGGCTGGTAGGCCTGATCGGCCTCGCCTTCGTTGGGAACGAAGTCGAGGCCGTTGTTCATGTCGCCGGCGGTGTCCTTCGACGCGCCGTAGTCGGACAGCACGATGCCCTGGTAGCCCCAGTCGCCCTCGAGCACCTGCTGGAGCGTGTGGTGGTTCTCGCACGCGTAGCTGCCGTTGACCTTGTTGTAGGAGCACATCAGCGCGCCGGTCTGCCCCTGCTTGACCGCCGCCTCGAACTGCGGGAAGTACACCTCGCGCAGCGTGCGCTCGTCGACGCGCACGTCGACCAGCTGGCGGCTGCCGTTCGCCGAGGTGATCGGAGGCACGCCGAGCTGGCCCTCCTGGTTGTTGGCCACGTAGTGCTTGACGGTGGCGATCACACCGGCGCCCTGGGCGCCGTGGATCCAGCCCACGGTGGTCTGCGCGTTCAGGTAGGTGTCCTCGCCGTAGGCCTCGTAAGTGCGCCCTCCCTGGGGCGTGCGCATGATGTTCACCGTCGGCCCGAACACGAAGTCGTTGCCCTTGTCCCGGGCCTCGGTCGCGATCTCCTGGCCGTGGGCGTAGGCCAGGGACGGGCTCCACGTCGCCGCCAGCGCCATCGGGATCGGCATGGCCGTCGCCACCCCCTGCCGCGGACCAACGGGACCATCGGTGAAGTAGAACGCGCGGAGCCCGAGCCTCGGGATCGCGTACGTGGCCCCGGTATGGGGAGAGGATCCGGTCCCGTTGCCACCCACCAACGTGATCTCCTCATCCTCGGTCATCGCGCCCTGGAGCAGCGCGGCGCGCGCGTCGGGTGACAGCGAGCGGTTGCACCAGGGATGGGCCTGCTGGGTCGGGCACGGCGACGGCGGCGCGGCGGTGCTGTCCGCGGCCGAGGGCGCCCCCGACCCGGCCAGCGCAAGCGTCATCGCCAGCAGCGCGAGGGCGCCTTTGAGCCGCGATAGCCTCATCGATCCGGAAGCTCATCAAAATGGAGCGTCGCGTGCGCCAGATGGACCGCGTCCGCCGCGCCCGCGAGAATTGGCTGGTGGCGGAGATCCTCGTCAGCGCCGCGCGCCCGGATGAGGCGGAGCAGGTCGCCGACATGTTCGAGTGGCTGCTCGCGCCGCCGGGGATCCGGCCGTCCGCCTGGACGCGCGAGCGCGCGGTCGCCGCGATCGGCCGCGTGATCTCCTCGGACAGCGCCACGATTCTCGTCGCCCGGCTGGGAGGCGAGCCGGCCGGATTCTGCACGGCCTACGACGACATCGAGTCGATCCGCTTCGGTCGCCGCGTATGGGTCGAGGACCTCGCCGTCGATCCTGAGCGGCGCTCGCTGGGAATCGGCAAGCGGCTGCTCGACGCCGCCAAGCAGTGGGCGCGAGAGCGCGGAGCCGACCGGGTCGTGCTCGAGTCGGGCGAGGCGCGAGCCGCCGCGCATCGCTTCTACGAGCGCGAGCAGCCGAGCTACCGCGCGCTCGCGTTCGGGTGGGACCTGTAGGCGCGCGGGGTTGATCGCTCCGTTCGTCTCCGGCTCGTGACCTTGCTCGCTGACGTGGTCGATGCCTCGCGGCAGGTCGCGCAGACGACCTCGCGCTCGCGCAAGGTCGCGCTCCTGGCTGAGCTGCTCGCGCGAGTCGACCCGTCCGAGGTCCCGATCTGCGTCGGCTTCCTGTCCGGCGTGCCGCGTCAGGGGCGCGTCGGCGTCGGCTACTCGACGGTCTACGGCGTCTCGGCCCGGCCCGCGCACGAGCCCTCGCTCAGCGTCGGAGACGTCGATCGGGCGATCTCCGAGATCGAGGCGCTGACCGGGGCCGGCTCAGTGACGATGCGCCGCCGGCTGCTCGAGGAACTGCTCGCGCGCGCCACCGCGGACGAGGACGAATTCCTCAGGCGGCTGTTCACGGGCGAGCTGAGGCAGGGCGCGCTGGCCGGGCTGATGGCGGACGCGGTCGCGAAGGCCGCGCACGCCTCGGCCGATCTCGCCCGGCGGGCGTTGATGCTCTCCGGCGATCTCACGCGCATGGCCACGATTGCGATGGCGCGCGGAGACGCGGGGCTGCGGGAGGTCGGCCTCGAGATCTTCCGGCCGGTGCTGCCGATGCTCGCGTCGAGCAGCGCCGGCGTCGCCGAGGCGATGTCCGCCTTCGCGTGCTCGTCGGTGGAGTGGAAGCTCGACGGAATCCGGATCCAGATCCACCGTCGCGGGCCCGAGGTCGCCATCTACACGCGCAACCTCAACGACATCACAGCGGCTCTGCCCGGAATCCGCGATGCGGTGCTGAGCCTGCCGGTGGCGCAGGCGGTGCTCGACGGTGAGGCTCTGTGGATGGACGCTGCCGGGCCCGGCGGCGTTTCAGGAGACGGTCGCGCGGATCGACCGCGACGCGCCGCCTGAGGGCGTCGTGACCTTCCTGTTCGATGTCCTGCACCTCGACGGCGAGGATCTGCTCGACGCGCCCCTTCGCGAGCGCGCGGCGCGGCTCCAGGCCGTCGCCCCGCAGCTCCAGATCCCGCGGGTTCTCAGCTCATCCGCGGACGAGGGCCAGGCGGTCCTCGATGCGGCATTGAGCGCGGGGCACGAGGGCGTGGTGGTCAAGGATGCGAGCTCGCCGTACGCCGCCGGCCGCCGCGGGAAGGCCTGGCTCAAGGTCAAGCCGGTGCGCACCTACGACCTCGTCGTCCTGGGCGCCGAGTGGGGTCATGGGCGGCGCCGGGGGTGGCTCTCGAACCTCCACCTTGGCGCGCGCGACGCGAGCTCGGGCGAGTTCGTGATGGTCGGCAAGTGCTTCAAGGGGCTGACCGACGAGCTGTTGCGGTGGCAGACGACGGAGCTGCTCGAGCGCGAGACCGAACGCCGCGGCATCGCCGTGATCGTTCGCCCCGAGCTCGTCGTCGAGATCGCGATCGACGGGGTCCAGTCCTCCACGCGGTATCCCGGCGGCGTCGCGCTTCGCTTCGCGCGGGTCAAGCGCTACCGGCCGGACAAGGGCTCCGGCGAAGCCGACACGATCGACGCCCTGCGCGCACTGCTGACATCGAGATCTTCAGGGGCGTCCGCGAACAGCTGAGGCCACCTGGCGCGAACCGCGTCCACCAGCCGCTCCGGGACGTGGGAGCTCGAGATTGTCGCCGCGTAAACCGTCGGTGAACACCGACGCGTTCTCGTGCGATCCTGACGGAGTGTCGGGAAGCGCAATCGCGTCGGTGGCCAAGGTGATCGCAAACCCCACGTGCGCTCAGGTGCTCGATGCGCTGTTGAGCGACCGGAGGTTGAGCGTCACCGCGATCGCCACCGAGATACGAGCGCCGCGCTCCACCGTCTCGGAGGCGGTCGGAGCGCTCGCGTCCGCCGGGCTGGTGCGCCGTGAGCGGCAGGGCCGGCGCACGATCGCTGCGCTCGCGTCCGATGATGTCGCGGATGCGTTGGAAGCGCTTGGACGGCTCAGCCGGGCGCCCGCTCCCGTCGGGCTGCGCGCTGTGACGCGCATGCAGGCCATGCGCCGCGCCCGCACGTGCTACGACCACTTCGCCGGAGTGTTTGGGGTGGGGCTAGCCGATCGTCTGCTCTCGCGCCGCGTGCTCACGCTCGGGCCGGATGGAAGCTGGCATCTGTCTGAGACCGGGCGCACGCGACTCGTTGCGCTCGGCCTCGATCCCGCCGCGATCAGCGCCGACGGTCGGCGTCCACTCGTGCGCGCGTGCGCGGACTGGACCGAGCATCGCGACCATGTCGCTGGTCGGCTTGGAGCCGCGATCTGCTCGTTCTGCTTGGAGGCCGGGCTCGTGCGCCGGCTCCCCGCCGGCCGCGCCGTTCAGGTGATGCCGGACGCCGAGGCGTGGCTCGCGCGACTGTGATCGAAGCTACGGCCGGCCGGCGCTATCGATCTCCGCGCAGAGCTCCGCGAACCGCTGCAGGTACAGCGGCCAGCCCTGGTCCCCGCCGACGCCGTCGCGGAGTGCGTTCCAGCCATCGCCGTGTCGGTCGAGGTAGCGATGCTCCAGATCGACGCGGGTCCGCTGCGGGCCCTCGGCGGTGAAGCGAACCTCAACCTCGCTGGTCCGATCTCGATCGCTCTCGATCTGCCACTGCGGGCTGATGTCCCAGCTGATCACGATGCGATCCGGAGGCTCGTAGGCGAGCACCCGCGCCCAGCGGCACTCGCTGCCATCGACGCCCCGGTCGATCACATGGCCACCGACGTGAGGCTCGATCACGGCCTCCGCGACGTCGACCGAGAGCATGTTGTGCTCCCGGGGCTTGATGCGATCGAACTTCGTCGTGAACACCTCGAATGCCCGCTCGACCGGGGCGTTGACGACGATCGAATTCCGGACCGTCGTTGCAGGGGTCTGCGTGTGGCTGCTCACTCGTCCTCCTCGATTGCTTGATCGACGGCCGTCTTGAAGGCGACCAGGGCCTGCCCCCAGAACCGTTCGAGCTCGGTCCGCAGGCCCTCAAGCCCGTCCGGCTCGACCCGGTAGATGCGCCGAGTACCCGCCGGCTGATCGATCACCAGCCCGGCGTCCTTGAGCACCCGCAGATGCTGCGACACTGCCGGCCGGCTGACCGGAAGCTCCTCGGCGATCTCGACGACAGCCCGAGGGCGTTCCAGCAGGCACTCGAAGATCGCCTTGCGGGTCGGATCGCCGAGCGCGGTCCATGGGTCGCCTCGGTAAGGTTCCACTAACCGTAAGATTAGCCTTACCGATGCCTAGAAGTCAAGTGGCTCGAGCTGCCCGCCGACGCTCCGCCGGCTGGTGGCGAGGTCAGAGACCACGCCGCGGCCGGGATGCAGGAGCAAACCGCCTCTCGGGCCAGCGTCAACTTCGGCTGATTCCAGTGCTCAAGACGCGCGTGGTGCGCTCGCCACCGCTCGCGGGGCGCGTCCGGCTTCTGCGGCTCAGCCGCTCCACGAGCAGCACCATCGCGGGTGCGGCGGTGAGCCCGACCAGGGCGATGAACCACAGCTTGCCCGCATCGGTTCCCTCCGCGAATGTGTGCACCAGGCCCAGGATCCACGCGACGGCCGTGAAGCGGTGGATCACCCTCCAGCGCGCGTGGCCGATCCGCTTGCGTGCGTAGTAAGAGAGGCCGAGGACGATCATCCCCCAGCCCGCGATGATCCCGATCGACGTCGACAGGCTTCTGTACGCGCCCGCGAAGGGACGGTCACGTCGAGGATGCTCGTGTGAAGCCACGTGTCCCCGAGGAGCGCGAGCCCGTGTACGGCGATCGCGGCCATCGTGGAGAGCGAGAGGATCTCGTGCATGCTGCGCCGGTCAGAGCCGCCGCCCTTGATGAGCCGGCCACCCATCACGAGTCCGACGCCGACGGCCGCGCTGGCCAGGATCATCGCCGTGGTGCCGGCCGCGCGGCTGATGACCCAGAAGAGGGTCGAAGAGGTGCTCGTCATCGCAGTGCCTCCGCGGGCTCGATCACGTCGTGCTCACCGGTCTCGTAGACCACCACGCCACCGTGGAGCAGCCAGCTCGCCGCCCGCTCGGTACCGGACAGAAGCGCCGCCTTGGCCAGAGCCTCCGCCTGCGCTCCGGAAGGGGCCAGCGCCGTCACCTGGATGACGCCGGTGAACGCCGGCGTTCCGGTGGCTGGATCGAGCAGATGATGAGCCGGGCGTCCGTGGTGGTCCGTCCAGCTCCGTCTCGTCGTGCCGCTCGTCGCGGCCGCACCACGGACGAGCTCGAACGTATGCAGCAGCCGATCGTTGTCGAACGGGCTGGTGATCTGTATCGCACGTGCCGTGCCGGCGGCCCCGCCGAAGCGGACGTCGCCTGCTGCCGCGATGGCAAAGCTGCGATGCAGCGAGAGCAGCGGCGCGAGCACGTCACCGAACAGGCCCTTGGCGATCCCGCCGCTGTCCAAGCGAATCCCAGCGGGCCGCGAGACCATGCGCTCGCAGAGATCGACCGAAACCTCGCGCCACCGTGCATGGGGGCTCGGAGCGCCCGGGCGCCGGGCGGGAGCGAGCCTGAGCGGATACGCGGGCGGCAGCGGCGCCTGCGTGAAGTCGGCGTCGTAGCCGGCGCGCTCGAGATCGGTGACCAGTGTCGGGTCGACGAGCCCGCCGGTGGTGGCGGCGGCGTGCACCGCCGCTTGTACGAACCGGGCCATCATCGGACTCACCGGGACGTGCTCGCGAGGGTCCCGGTTCAGCGCCGAGAGCTCGCTGCGCGCGTCGAAGCGGGAGAACTGGGCGTGCCATTCGAGCAGCCGGCGCTTGACCCGCGCGGCGGCGATGGCCGGAGGGCCGGCCGGGCCGTCGCCCTCGATGAGCACCGCGCACGTCCCGCCGAAGCAATCGAAGCGTTCGGCGGCCTCTGAGATCTGGGGCGCGAGCACGGTCGTCATGACTGGCTGGTGCTGACGGCGGAGGCGCCGTTCGAGCTGGACGAGTTGTTCGAGCTCGAGGAGCTCGACGTGTTCGCGGAGCTCGAGGCCGAGGGCGTGGTCCCGGTGCTCGACGAGGTGGCGGTTCCGGAGCTCGAAGCGGAGCGCGACTCCCCGTACATCACGGTCGCCAGCACCACGAACAGGATCACCGCCAGCGTCACCACCCACCGGCGGATGGCGCGCACCCGCCGGCGGCGCGCGGCGAGGCGCTGCTCGACCAGCGGCGTTCGAGCTCGGCGGGGATCACTGCGGCGCGCACCGGGTGCGCCCGGAAGCGGTAGGGATGAAGCGGTTGGCGGACTCATCGTTACCTCTGATTCGAACTGGACACTGTGCTCGCCGAGGATCGACACTCGATATGCGAGGCGCGTGAGAGTTCGGTAAGCCGCACGTATGAGTCGCCGGAAACGGAGCTGGATGGGGGGACCGGGGCCCCAACCCATGCTCGTGTCGGCCGGCTATAGGCCGTTGAGGAGGCCGCGCAGAGTCTCGGTGTACGCGTCGAGCGCCGAGCGCCCCCGATGGGTGAGCGCGACCGAGGTGCGCGAGGCGGGCCCGTTGCCGGTCTTCTCGGTGACGAGGTAACCGGCGTCCTCGAGCTTGCGCAGGTGGGTGATCAGGTTGCCCGGGGTCAGCCCGATCATGTCCTGTAAGCGGGTGAACGAGAGCGCGTCGCCACTCGGCAGCGCCGCTAGGGTGGCGACGATCTGCAGCCGTGCTGGGACGTGGATCAGCGGGTCGAGCGTGTCGGGCGTCATGGGCTCACAGAAGCGCGGCGCAACCACGCAGATCGAACTCGAGCTGCGCCTTGTGAACCGGCCTTGCTTTGCTCCGCAAACGCTACTACGTTTTGCGCCACAAAGTCAAGTCGACGGCTCACGCGGATTCACCCGGCAGGACGCTGCGGCGCGTGCGCCGCAGGCGCCGCGAGGATCACCCAGGGAGCGCGGTCCGCTCGCCACGGACCGCGCACCGGCGGGTGCTCAGTCCGCGGCGGTCTTGTCGAGACCTCGGCGGATCTCGTGCGCGAGCGTGTAGGCGTTGCCCCTCTTCAGCATGTGCGAGAAGAAGAGCTGCGGGGTCTCCGAGGTCTCCTGGTTGTAGAGACAGCCGACAAACCATCCCTGGTGGCGCATCTCCCTGACCACCTTCATCACTTCAGCGCTCGTCATCGAAAAGTCTGGGCCTGCCCACGCCGTGGATCCTCCGAGCGGCTGGAACTCGACGTTCGTGGAGATGTTGGCGTCCGCGGATACCTCCACGCCGTCGATGACGATCCGATCGCGCCGATCCACCGTAACCGTGACGACGCCGTTGTCGCCTATCTGGGCGTCACCGTGGAGGATCTTGCCCAGACGCTTGGCGTCCAGCGGGGAGGTTGGCTTTGACGGCATCTTCTGAGGCAACGAAATGCCAGTCGTCTTCAGCGTCTTGTGCACGCGCCGCGCCAGCGCGAGCGGCTCGCCCATGCCGCGCCAGTGGATGAACCACACGTTCGGGGTCATCTCGATGTAGTGCTGATGAAAGGCCTGGAAGGTCAGCCCATTGGCGAGGAGCGCATCGAGGAACCGTTGCGTCTCCTCGGGCCTGAGCGCCAGGTCGCCGTTGAAGAAGGCGAGATGGCGCCCCAGGGGCTGGAAGGTGAGCGTCCCGTCGACCTCGAACGAGCCGTTGAACGTCACGCCGAGCGGCCCCCGCACATCGCCGATGTCATCGCGGCTGAGATCGATGCTGAGAACGCCCTTGGTCACCATTCCTTCGGCTTGCACGATCCGCTGGATCTCCTCGGCGGGAAGCTTTCCGCTCTGCCGGCGGATGGTGTTCGTCGTAGCCTCCGCCGCTGTGAGCCAAGGCGAGCCGGCGAGGACGGCCCCGGCGGCCGCGCCACCACTCAGGCCGAGAGCTGACCGACGGCTGATCGGGCTAGTCAGATCTACACGAGACATTGAACCTCCACATCTAAAGGGCAGAGAGACCCGGTCAGGCCGAGAGATACCCGTCCGATCCCGGGGATAACC
>CAVROW010000014.1:0-317743 GCA_963722995.1 uncultured Solirubrobacterales bacterium
AGCCGTAGGCGAGCGGAGCGAAATGCCGGCTGCGCGCTGGTCGGGAGGGTGCTGGCTGTAGCTCTGTTGGCTTTAGCGTCAGCCGGTGACACGGCTGGGGCGGGCGTCGAGGTCTTTGCCGCGTAGCCGGTAGCTGTCGCCTTTGAGCGAGAGGATCTCGGAGTGGTGGATCAGCCGGTCGATCATCGCGGTGGCGGCCATGTCGTCGCCGAAAATCTCGCCCCACTTGCTGAACGGCTTGTTCAGGTGACAATCATCGAGGCGCGCTCATAGCGGTTGGAGACGAGGTGAACATGAGGCTGGCGGCTTCGGGGTCGAACGGGATGTAGCCGACCTCGTCAATCACGATCAGCGGGATGAACGACAGCCGGCGCAGTTCGGCCTCGAGGGTGTCCTGGCGTTTGGCTTCGGAGAGACGGGCGACCCATTCGGTCGCGGTCGCGAACTGCACGCGTTGGCCGGCGAGGCACGCGCGGATCGAGAGGGCGATCGCTAGATGGGTCTTGCCGGTTCCCGGCGACGGGGCGACGCACTACTCATGTTGTGGAGGGTTTGCCGGAGCGGGTGCGGTTGATCGCTGCGCCGGGTGCGCTGCGGGATGTCGAACTTGAGGTGCTTGGCTGGCGGGTCGACGACGGCGAAACGATGCTGACTTGTCGGCTGATCGACGGCAGCGTGGGCCGAGTTCCCGCGCGCTGGAGCGATCTTCCGAGACGGCGGGCGGCTGACCGGCCGCTTGGGGTGCTGGGATCGCCGGGCGCGTGGCGGCTGTTCGCCGAGGTGGCTGACGGGATCCGGGAGCGTCGTCCGGCGCGCGGCGGAGCCTGCGGTGAAAACGGAGGTCAGGATGTCGGGGCAGCTCGCGTTATCGGTCAACGAGAAGGCGATCGCGCCGGCGGCGGTGTGGGAGACGCTGCCGGTGGCCGTTCAACAGCGGGTGACGGTGGCGCTGGCGCGGCTGCTCGCCCAGCTGGTCGAGGCCGAGCGTGATGAGTGAGTATGCGAAGGTCACCGAGCAGCACCGGCGCCGGCGCGCGGTTGTGTATGTGCGCCAGTCGACCTTGCATCAGGTCGAGCGGCACGTCGAGTCCGCCGCGCGGCAGTATGCGCTGCGCGAGCGCGCGATCGAGTTGGGCTGGCCAGCCGAGTCGGTCGCGGTGGTTGATGAGGACACCGGCCGGTCGGGCAGCAGCACCGAAGGACGGTTCGGGTTCAAGGAGCTGGTGGCCGAGGTCGGGCTCGGGCACGTCGGGCTGGTTCTGTCGCTCGAGGTGTCGCGGCTGGCGCGCTCCTCAGCGGATTGGCATCAGTTGCTGGACTTGTGCGCGCTGACGGGCACGTTGATCGCGGATGCGGACGGTGTGTACTCACCCGGCGATTTCAACGACCGGCTGCTGCTGGGGTTGAAGGGCACGATGTCCGAGGCGGAGCTGCACCTGATCCGCGCTCGCCTCGACGGTGGGCTTCGGAACAAGGCCGAGCGTGGCGAGCTGCGGATGTGGCTGCCGGTCGGGCTCGACCGCGACGAAGACGACCGAATCGTGCTCTGCCCCGACGAGCAGGTCCGCCACGCGATCGAGCGGGTGTTCACACTGTGGCGCCAGCTGGGGTCGGCGCGGCAGGTGGTGATGGAGTTGATCGACGAAGGGCAGAAGCTGCCGCGCCGGACGGTCGGGCAGCGGCGGATCCGATGGTCACGTGCGAGCTATGGGGCCGTGCACGATTTCCTGACCAACCCTGCGTATGCGGGCGCGTTTGTGTTCGGCAAGACACGCCAGCACAAGCACCTCGATGATCAGGGCCGCGTTCGCGTGAAGGTGATCGAGCTGCCGGTCGAGCAGTGGTCTGTCTGCCTGCCCGAGCACCATCCCGGATATGTGTCCTGGGACGAGTACCTCGCGACCCGAGCGAAGCTGACGGCGAACGTGAGACCTCGCGGGGAAGGCGGCGGCGCCGCCGGCCAAGGCAACGCGCTGTTGCAGGGCTTGGTGCGTTGTGGCCGCTGCGGTCGGCGAATGCAGGTCGCGTATTCCGGCACCGACGGGAACGTGCCCAGGTACCTGTGCTCGGTCGGTCACGTCATGCATCACACCGGCCACACTTGCGGATCGCTGGGCGGCACCCGCCTGGATAAGGCCGTCGGGCAGGCGTTCCTCGATGCCGTGACCCCGGCCGCGGTTGCCGCGACCGCCGGCGCGATCCGCGAGCTCGAGGAGCAGCACCAGGCGAGGCTTGACGGTCAGCGGCTCACGCTCGAGCGAGCGCAATACGAGGCCGAGCGGGCAGAGCGCCAGTTCGATGCGTGCGAGCCCGAGAACCGGCTCGTGGCACGCACTCTTGAGCGCAAGCTCGAGGAAGCGTTCGCTGTCGTCGAGCGAGAACAACGCTCGATGGAGGCGGTCGACCGCACACGGCCCGTGCCGCTGACCGACGCCGAGCGTGAGTCGCTCGGTCAGATCGCGCGGAACCTCCCACGACTGTGGAACGCAAAGACGACCACGCAGCGCGACCGCAAGGAACTGCTGCGCTCGTTGATCAACGAGGTTGTGGTGACGATCGACCGCGATCGGCACCGAGCCGACGTCGAGATCTTCTGGGAGGGCGGCGCGACCACGCAGCTGCAGATCCGCCTGAACCGATACGAAGGACCGCGCCGGCTACCCGAGGACACGATCGAGCTGATCCGCCGGCTCGCGGCGCACCACCCCGACCATCAGATCGCCGCGATCCTCAACCTCCAAGGACGACGCACCGGCCAAGGCCTGCCGTTCACTCGCGCGCGCGTGCAGGGCGCCCGGTTCCGCGCTGGCATCCCCGCGGCACCACCACCGGATCCCGCCAGCGAGCTGGTCACGATCCACCGTGCCGCTGACGAGCTCGGCGTATCGCACTTCACGATCCGTCGCTGGCTGCGCGACGGGCTGCTCCCGGGCGAGCAGACAACCCCGGGATCACCATGGCGAATTCGGCTGACCCCCGAGATCCGCGCCCGGTTCGTGCCAGACGTCCCGGACGGGTTCGTGCCCCTCGCCGAGGCAGCCAAACGACTCGGAGTGGCGCGCCAGACGGTGTTGCATCAGGTCCAACGCGGTGAGCGACGAGCGCTCGAAGTCACCCAAGGCCGACGGAAAGGCCTTCGGATCGAGGTTCCCCACGAAGAGCTTGGACTGTTTGCCCAAGCGTGATGGAGAGGAAGCAGTGTGAAACAAGATCGGGCGGTCCGAGCAGGATCACGTTCTGGCGGGCGTGGAGGAAGTCGAGCTGCCCGAGGTGCTCGACCACGGTCTTCTTGACCGAGCGTTGGAAGGTGAAGTCGAACTCCTCCAGCGACTTGCGGGCGGGGAACCGGGCTGTCTTGATCCGGCCCTCGCCGCCGTGGCTCTCCCGGGCGGAGACCTCGGTGTCGAGCAGCACCTCGGCGAAGCGCTCATAGCTCCACTGCTCTTCGCGGGCCCGGTCGGCGAGCACCGGCAACGCCCTCGCTGCGGCTGGTGCCTTCAGCGCTCTGAAGAGGTGAGCGAGCTCGGAGGCAGTCTTGGCCATCAGGCGGGGATCAACCGGTCATAGCGGGATAGTGGCCGGACCTCGACGTCGACCTCGTGCCGCTGCCGGCGACGCGCATGCGAGTCGTTCGAGCTGGGTCTGATGCTGCCGGGTCGGTGAACGTCAGCCCGCCCGCGAACGACCGGCGGTGACGGGCCGCGAGCTCGCCGGTATCCAGAACGCCGGCGCTCACCTCGGTCTGGGAGACGCGCAGCTCGACCCGTCGGCCGGCGAACTGCGGGTTGAGGGAGTAGTCGTTGCGATCGACGCGGAGATACGGCTGCTGCGGGACGCGAACGACGGTCCGACGGTCGGTGTCCGGCAACCGAACGGGCATTGGCCGCATCCGCGCACGCTCCTGCAGCAGCCGCTCGGCCGGGACGGCTCGGGTCGTGCGATGCACGCGCTGGTTGACCCGGTCGCACCAATTGTCGAGCTGGTCCTGGAAGTCGAGGTGGTTCGCGAACCGGCGCCCGGGGAGGAAGTTGGAGCGCATGAACCGGTGCGAGCGCTCAAGCGATCCCCTTCGCCTGCGGATCAGCCGCCTCCAAGATCACCCAACCGACTCCGAGCTGCCCGCAGAACGCCATGAACTCCGTGGTCGGGCGGCCGTGACCAGCGATCGCGCCCTCGCGGTCCCACACCAGCTTCTCCGGCAACGCCCCGATCCGCCGGAGGCAGCGGCCCAGACCCCAGAGGATGTCCGGCGCCTCCTTCGAGAAGACCAGACTGCCGGCGATCAGCCGCGACCAGCACAGCTCCGCAGTCACCACATAGCCGCGGCGCTGCTGCCCATGACCGACCGCGATCAGCTCCCTGGGCTCCCACAGATCGCACTGCACCAACTCCCCCGGCCGATAGATCGTCCGCTGGAACGTGCGCCTGACCTGGAAGCGCGGCCGGACCTCGCGAACAAAGTCATCGAAGATCGACTTCCCACCCACATAGCCGAGCTCCATCGCCATCTCCCGCAGCCGCAACGACTGGATCGTCGGGTCCGCCTGCAGCTGCTCACAGATCCACTCCTTGAACGGATCGACCTTCGACACGGCCGGCGGCCGCTCATACCTCGGCGGCGCATCCGACGCGAGCGCCCGCGCGACCGTGTCACGCGCCAACCCGAGCGACCTCGCGACCTGCCGCTGCGAGCGCCGCTCGACCAGCACCAACCGCCTGATCTCAGCCCACTGCTCCACCCCGACCACACACTCCTCCTCGCCCGACCCACAGGATCAGACGAGCGTCAACAGCCGGCCGGACAACACCCCGACCCCACGCCACCTGGCCTAGTTTTCAACCGGCGCAGGTGGCCCAGTATTCAACCGGCGCCCACAAGAAGGGGTGGGATCCGTTTTCGCAGCCCCGGCCGCGCCACGTCTAACGAAGGCTCCGGCGCTTTTCGCGGCGCCTTGCGGCGCCACGTCTAACGAAGGCTCGACGCCATCCCCTGTGCCGCGGTTGTGGCGGCGTACAAGGACGCTGTCAATGACGCGACTCGCGCTCGCGAAGAAGCTCGCCTCCCCACGACCCGAGAGCGTCGGCGGCCGGTTGAACAGCTGCTGGGCGACGGACCCGCACGAGCCGGTCAGCTTCGAGGGTGAGGTCTTCTGCGTCAGCGTTTCCAGGGCGTCTTGATTCTTGAAACGATCGTTTCATTTGTGTAACATGTGTTTCGCTAATGGGCCGTCCAAAGGATCAAGACCGCCGAGTGGAGCTTCTGAATGCGGCCACGGAGTACCTACTTGAGCATGGCCTGGCGGACCTCTCGCTGCGCCCGTTGGCGCGGCGGTTGGCACGAGCGCACGAATCCTGCTGTACCACTTCGGCTCCAAGGAGACGCTGATCGCGAGCGTCCTGCGCGAGGCGCGGGAGCGCGAGGCAGCCACGATGGCGAGCTACCGTGCGTCCGCCGCGGACGTCCAGCTCCCTGAGCTCTTGCACACCGCCTGGCGGTGGATCTCGGCGCAGCGTAACGAGCGCTTTCTCCGTCTGTTCTTCGAGGTCTACGGGCTCGCCCTCAGGACCCCAGCCGCTTTCCTGGGTTCCTGGACTCGGTGGTCGGCGACTGGATGCCGATCGTCGAATCCACGTTATGCCAAGGAGGGGTTGAGCCGGCGCGGGCGCGGGCGCTAGCACCGCTGGTCATCGCAGTGCAAAGAGGCCTGCTGCTCGACCTACTGGCGACCGGCGCGCGCGGGCGGGTGAATCGCGCACACCTAGAGTTCGTGGAGCGCTTACTCGCTTCAGCTGGTGTCGAGGGCCGGGCGGTCTGAGATGACAGGGCGTGCTGCTGTCACCGGCGCAGGCAGTGGGATTGGCAGCGCTTGCGCCGAGGAGCTCGGCCGTCGCGGATTGGAGGTCCTCTGCATCGGAAGACGCCAGCAGCTGCTCGAACAAACAGTGGAGGCCATCGCCGAGGGCGGCGGGAAGGCGATCGCGGTGCCCGCTGACATCACAACCGAGCAAGGGCTCCGCAACGTTGCCGATCTGCTCGAGGCTCGGAGCCTGACCGCGCTGGTGCACGCCGCCGGCCGGGACAGCGTGACAGCCTTCAGCGACACGTCCCGCGCCGAGTTCGAAGCGGTCGTCGGCACCAATCTCAGCGGTCCATTCTTTCTCACACAGGCTCTGATCGACAAGCTCGCTCATGGGGCCGGGATCGTCTTCATCTCTTCGATCGCTGCGCTCGCCGGTAGGCGCAAGGCCGCCGCTTACGGCGCTTCGAAGGCCGCGCTGCTTGGCCTCACCCGCCAGCTAGCCGCGGAGCTCGCACCCGGTGTGCGCGTCAACTGCGTGTCTCCTGGCGCCACGTTGACGCCGATGCTTGAGCAGTTCATCTCAGCCTACGCGGCGAGACCCCCAGCGAGGAGACGCTCGCAGAGCTGCAGGCGGCAGCGCGTCGGGCGCTACTGGGCCGACTCGCTGAACCCTCTGAGCTCGCACGCACGATCGTCCATGTAGCCCTTGACGCGACGGCGATGACCGGCGCCCTAATCCCAGTCGACCTCGGATACACAGCATCGTGATCCGTACCTGGGAGCTTAGGATCATGCTCAAGCGCACGAGCCGCCTCTCAGTCGTAGCGTAAGGAGGGGTAGTTGGACTCGCTGCCGCGACCGTCCAGGGTGAGATCCAGCACGTTCCAGATTGGCCAGATCGAGTCGACGTGGCGGGACTCGAGCCCCGCGTCACGCCAGCCCCGCTCGTGCGCGAACGCGCGGATTCGCTCGGGGCTGGACTTCGCGACCACGGCGAGATTCAGCCGCTGCGCGAGGTGAGGAGCGGCGCCGTCGAGGGAGTCGAGGATCGAGGTGCAGGAAGCGCCCTCATCGAAGCGATAGTCCTCTGGCACGACGCCGCCCGGGGGCAGCGCGCGCCGCTGCGTCGCGACCTGTTCGATCGCCCGCCGCAACTCGCTCTCCGCCTGGAGCAGTCGGTTGCGTGCCTGGCGGTACTCCTCGGACTCGCCAGGAAAACGAATGCCAGGATCGATTGTCGTCATCTGCCTGCTCCTTCTGCGTCGTCTCCTACCAATCTTCGGGGACGGATCCCCGATCCCTATGTCTCCACGGGCGCACGCACCGGCGGCGGCGTCAGCGCGGCGGCGAGCACGACCAACACGAACGCCAGCAGCCTCACGGCCAGCGCCACCTGCCCGGACGGCAGCGGCTCGCTGAACACGACCGGGCCAGCGGAGATCGTGGTCAGGTTCGCGGCGACGCTGGTCAGCGCGATCATCGGCACGGCCTCACCGAGCTGGAGGCTGCGGGCCGAGATCAACAGTCCGACCATCGAGGCGAGGAAGATGACCAGCGCCAGCGGCTGCACCAGCACGCCCGCGCCGAGCGCGCCGAGATGCCCGCTGAGCGCCTTGATCGAGGTATCCGAGGCCGCCCACTCCAACCCAGCGGCCACCGCGAGGGCGCTCGCCCGGCGCGAGAACAGCGCCGTCAGGAGCAGCCCGCCGCCGGAGGTCATGAGCAAGAACAGGGTCAGCGTGCCGTCCGCGTAATGGGAGTGCGCGCTGCGGGCATCGCCCTCGAGCGTGGCGGCCAGCGCCGCGAGCCCGGCCGCCATCAGCGTCACACCGATCCACTCCCGGCGCGTGACCTCGATGCCGAATAGCTGATCTGCCACCACCGTGAGCAGCACCAAGCCCCCGGCGACGGTCGCCTGTGCGAGGGAGATCGGCGCCAACGCGAGAGCGCCGACGTGCACCAGCCACGAGCTCATGCCGATCGCGATCCCCAGCGAGTAAACCGGCGAGCGGAACAGCAAGATCGTGCTGCGAATGGGCCTGCGCAACTCGACCTGCGACACGGCGCGCGCGCCCCGGAACTTGTACAGGAAGCCAGCCACCGATCCGAACGCGGTCAGCAGTGCGAACACCAGCCCGAGAGCGACGGACGCGGACATAATGCCTCGAGCCTATCGGCCGGCCTGCCGGCGCACGGCTGCCGAATCAACAACGAACGGAGGTGAGCACGTGTCGTCTCGAACCGACATCGCCCGCGATCTCTACCTGGCGTTCGCCGCGGGCGACCGCGACCGCGTGAAACGCATCCTGGCCGAGGAGTTCACGTTCTCCAGCCCGCTCGATGTCGGGCTCGATCGCGCCGGCTACTTCGAGCGCTGCTGGCCCGGCGCCGGTCAAGGCCAGCAATTCGAGTTCGTGCGGCTGGCGGAGGTGGGCGACGAGATGATCGTCACCTACGAGCAGACGAAACCGGACGGCGGCAGGGGCCGCAACACCGAGGTGCTGACCTTCGCCGGCGACCGGATCACCCGCGCCGAGGTGTACTTCGGCTGGAACCTCTAGCGACGACTCGCCGGAAAGCCACGCGCGACCACAGGACGGTGGCGCTAACGGGGACGTAACGGCGTTACGACCGTGGTATCTGACACTGCATACAAAGCGCACCCGCGATGGCGAGACGGCTGACTCGCGAGGGGTCCATCACGGCGACCGGCAGCGCTGACAGGGCGGGCCGATTCATGCGCGCCTCGCCAGACACGTGGGCGCTCCTGGCGATCGCCGTCGCCGTCGGGCTGGCCAACCTTCCCTCGCTGCTCGGCTTCTTCGACCCGAACCCGCTCGACTTCCGCAGCGGCCTGACGAGTGCCATCACCCACGGTCTGCTGAGCGGCAAGCCGACGATCGATCCGAGCAACGGGTTCACCTCGCAGGCGATCGGCCATCTCGCAGCACTCGATCTTCTGCACCTGCGGCTGCCGTGGTGGAACCCGTACGAGGCGACGGGCATGCCGCTCCTCGGCGAGACGCAGTCGGCGGCGCTGTTCCCCCCGACGCTTCTGACGGCATTCGCAAATGGCCAGCTCTACGAGCACGTACTGCTCGAGGCAATCGCCGGGGTGTGCACCTACCGGCTGCTCCGACGGCTTCCGGTGGCGCGCTCCGCCGCGCTTGCCGGCGCGATCGCTTATGCGCTGAACGGCAAGTTCGCGTGGTTTGCCGACGCCACCGTGAACCCACTGCCCTTCCTCCCCATGCTGCTGCTCGGGATCGAGCGGGCCTACGCTGCGATCCGGGACGGTCGCGCCGGCGGTTGGCGGATGATCGCGCTTGCCGGCGCCTTGACGGTGTATGCCGGCTTTCCCGAGGTCGCCTACGCCGACGCGCTGATGGCGGTCGTGTGGGCCGGGTGGCGCTGCGGCTGCCTCGAGCGTCGGCAGCTCGGCCCCTTCGTCGCCAAGGTGGTATCCGGAGGCGCCGCCGGTCTGCTGCTCGCGAGCCCGATGCTGCTCGCGATGGTCGGCGACCTGAGCCATGCCGATCTCGGCGTTCACGCGGGTGCGCAGCTCGCCGGCGCCCACATTCGCTCCGCCGGCCTGCCTCAGCTTCTGCTGCCCTACGTCTACGGCGAGATCAACGCCGATCCGCACGCCACCACCTGGATCGCCGTGGGGGGCTACCTAACGACGACGCTTCTGCTGTTCGCGGCGATCGGCGCCTTCTCGCGCGGTCGCCAGGGCCTCCGACTCGTGCTCGTCGGGTGGGGATTGCTCGTGTTCGCCCGTATGTACGCGCAGCCGCCGCTGCTCGGGCACGTCCTGGGCGTCCTCCCCGCGATGTCGAGGATCGAGTTCTACCGGTACGCGACAGCCGCACTGGAGCTTCCCGTGATCGTGCTCGCGGCCCTCGGGCTCGACGCTCTCACGCGCGGGCCCACGCCCCGGCGCCGAGGCATCATCGCTGCCGCCGCAACGCTCGCCGTCGTGCTGGCGGCAGCTCTCTACGCCGACCCCGTCGTGCACTCGCTCGGACCGAGCTTCCACCACCTGACCTACTTCGACGCTTCGGTGATCTGGGGCGGGGGCGTCGTGGTCGCGGCGGCGGCCGCCGTCTTCCTCCGTCGGCGAGAGACCCGCGCCGCCCTGCTCGCGCTGCTCGTGGTCGTCGATGCGCTCGTGCTTTTCGTCGTGCCCGAGTTCGCCGCGCCACGCGTCGCGCGCCTCGACCTCGCTCCCGTGGCCTACCTGCGCGCGCATGTGGGTGAGGCACGGTTCTTCACCCTCGGGCCGGTGACGCCCAATTACGGCTCCTACTTCGGCCTCGCCTCGTTCACGGTCGAGGACTTTCCTCCTGAGCTCTACGCCCGCTACGTACGCGCCCGCACTGACCCGGGCATCGTCTTCGCGGGCTTTCGTCCTAAAACGGAGCCATCGTCCGAGTGGGAGTTGCTACATCACCTGCGCGCCTACGCACACGCAGGTGTGCGCTACGTGCTGGCGCCGGCCGACCGCCCGCTGCCGCAGCGCCCAGACACGCTCCGGTTGGTGTTCCGCAGCCAGTCCTCACTGATCTACCGCCTCGCCGGAGCGGCGCCGTACTTCAGCGCCCGCGGCTGTGAGCTGACCTCGGCCGACCGCGACGACGCGCAGATCGTGTGCCCGCGACCCACCACCCTCATCCGCCGGGAGACCTGGTTCCCGGGCTGGACGGCGGAGCTCGACGGGCATCCGCGAGCCGGTCCGCCGCGCGGATGGGCTCTTCCAGGCCATCACCGTGCCAGCCGGTTCGCATCGCGTGACGTTCGCGTTCGCGCCACCAGGCATGACCTGGGCCGCACTCGCAGCGCTGATCGGTGCCGCGCTCATGCTCACACCGGCGGCCTTCAGCCGAGCGGGAAGGCGACGTCGTAAGCGGAGAGAGTGGCCGCAGCAGCGGTAGCCGATGGCCTCGACGACGACGGTGCGTAGGAGGCCGGCCTCGTGGTAGAGGCGCAGCCGCCTCAGCGAACCACGTGCAGCGACCGGCCGCGCTGCTTCTCGTAGGCCTCGATGAACTTCAGCCAGATCTCGCTGCGCGTCGGGAAGGCGGCGATGCCGTGCGCGAGCATCGACAGCGGGATCTCGGCCGCGACGGCGAACGTAGCGGCCTGGACGAAGTCCTGGACCTCCGTGCCGACGAACGTGACCCCGATCAGGATCTCGCGGGCCACATCGACGACGAACCGGGTCGTTCCCGCGGTTCCCCGGCCGTAGAAGCTCCCACCCGCGGTGCCGCTCGTGTCGAGGTCGATGACGTCGACCTCGATCCCCTCGGACTCGGCCTTCTCGACCGTCAACCCGACCGCCGCCACCTGCGGCTCCGTGAAGGTCACGCGCGGGGTCCGCCGCAGGTCAGCCCACGCCACGGCCTCCTCGCCGAGGATGACATCGGCGGCGATCCGCGCCTGGTACTTGCCCGAATGGGTGAGCAGGGAGCGGCCGTTGACGTCACCGACCGCGTACAGCCACGGAACGCCATCGACCCGGAGGTGGTCGTCGACCACCACATAGCCACCCGGCTCGAGCCCCACAGTCTCGAGCCCGAGCTCGTCGGTGAGCGGCTTGCGCCCGACGGCGACGAGCAGGCGATCGGCCGTGAAGGCACGCCCGTCGTCGAGCTCGAGCTTCACCTCCTCCCCGTCCCGCGATGCCGCCGTGGCCTTCACGCCCACCTCGATCTCGACGCCCGCGTCTTCGAGCCCAGCGCGGACGGCGTCGCTGGCGACGGGCTCCTCATGGAAGATCAGCCGATCGGCGGCCTCGAGCAAGGTCACGTGTGAGCCGAGCCAGCTCCACGCCTGGGCCATCTCCACTCCGACGACTCCGCCCCCGAGCACGAGCAGCCGCCCCGGGACCTCCTTGGCGGTGGTCATCTCGCGGTTGGACCAGGCTCCGACCTCGGCCAGCCCCGGGATCGGTGGGAACGCGGCCGCTGTGCCGACGGCGATCACCACCGCGTCGCGCGCCACGAGCACGTCGTCGTCCACCCGCACGCGGCGCTCCCCGTCGAGCCGCCCCCAACCTCGGTACAGCTCGATTCCGTGCTCGTCGAGCCAGGGCAGCTGGCCCGAGTCGTCGAGGTCGTGGATCACCTCGTCACGGCGGGCGAGGGCGGCGGCGACGTCGAGCGTGCCGGTGGCCGCCTCGGCCGCCCCGGGGATGCGCCGGAGCTCGAGCAGCGCCTCCATCGGGCGCAGCAGCGCCTTCGAGGGCATGCACGCGTAGAACGAGCACTCACCTCCGATCAGCCGGCCCTCGACGAGCGCCACGCTCTTTCCGCCGCGCGCGGCGACGCGTCCGGCCGCAATCTCACCGGCCGGTCCCGCCCCCACGACGATGGTGTCGAACTCGCGGTCCAAGACGCTGAGGGCAATGGTATGGGTCCGAGCGGCCGGGGCGCGCTCCGGGCCCTGAGCCGAGCGGCGGGCGGGCGCTCGCGGGCCCTCCGGCAGGGGCCTGTGCGAGACTCACGCGGGCGGGGCCTCGGGCACATGTCGTTTCACTCTGGCCAAGATCCACTGCGCCCGCAAGGGAGCGACGATCCCTACGCGGCCTCGATCGCGCTCTCGCGAGCGCGCCGCGCGGCGGCACAGCGCCGGCGGCGCCTGGTCCGCCGCGTATGGGCGGCCGGAGCGGCGATCATCGCCATCGGAGCGGGGATCTTCCTGGCGCTCGGGCCGTCACTGACCAGCGCGAGCGGGCCGCCGCACAACGCCCGCCACGCCCGGACGGGCGCGCACGCCCCCGAGCACTCCGGTGGCCGGCGGGTCGTGGCTCGTTCCCACCTCCGGCCCGCAGCCGGCAGTGGCGGCAGAGAACCGCAACGCGGGCACGACCACCTGGCGACTCCCGGGCCCCGCGAGCGACGTCGGCGGGATCGCTCACGGGTCGATCTCCGCCTACGTGTCCTCGCAGGCCGTCGTCCCCGGTCAGACCGAGCGGATCTACGCGAGCGCTCCCGGAGCCGGTGCGGTCCGGATCCGGATCTTCCGGATCGGCTGGTACGGCGGGGACGGGGGGCGCGAGATGTTCGTCAGCCACCGCCTGCCCGTGCGCACCCAGCCGCCCTGCACCCACGTGAAGGAGACCGGGCTGACCGAGTGCAACTGGCGCGCCACGCTCAGCCTGCAGATTCCCGTCCGCGCTTCCCAGCGGCATCTACATCGCGAAGGTCAGCACCGGCAATGGCGCAAACGACTGCCTGTTCGTCGTACAGGCGCTCCATCCCCAGCCGCTGCTCGCGCAACTGCCGACGCCGACCTACGAGGCCTACAACGCATGGGGCGGAGACAGCCTGTATCCCGGGGGCAGCGACGCCGTCGGCGTGACCGGGACGACCCAGGGCGTGGCCGTCTCCTACGACCGGCCGTACGACAGCGTCACCGGCGCCGGTCAATTCTTCGCGCGCGACGTGGCCATGGTCTGGTTCCTCGAGCGCTACCGCTATCCGGTCTCGTACACGACCGGCGAGTCCGTGGCCAACGACCCCGAGCAGCTCACCGGCCACCGGGCGCTGATCGACTTCGGGCATTCGGAATACTGGTCGCAGGACGAGGAGAAGGCGTGGGAACAGGCCCTGCGGCGCGGCACCAGCCTGCTGTTCTTCGGCTCGGACACGCTTGCTTGGCGCGTGCGCTTCCAGGCCGCCACCGCGTCCTCTAGCGAAGCGGGCAGCGCGGGCCACGTCATCGTCGCCTACAAGGAGCACGCATCGCAGGACCCGAATACGCGCGAATCCCACTGGGATCTTCCTCGATCGCGGCGCCCGGCTCGCCGGGTCTGCCTACCTGGGGTGCATCACACCGCGGCTCGCCGTGCCCGGACCGCCCACCTACCGCTACTACGCATGGACCCCGGCGCCGACGCTTGAGCCCCTCGTGGCTGTTCGCCCGCACCGGCATCACCGCCGACACCCGGATCCCCGGGATCGTCGGCTACGAGCTCGACCAGCGAACGCCGGATACGCCGGCGGGCACGGTCCTCGTCGGCTCCGGCCAAGCGCCGTGCATGAGCCACGTCGCGGACGAGCCGGGCGAGCCGGTCGCTGGGCCGGGCGACGATCTCGCCGAGACGACGCTCACGAGCGGTCCAGGCGGACGCGATCGTGTTCGACACCGGCACGCTCGGATGGGAGCTCGGGCTCGAGCCGGTGCCGAACGCCTCGCCGGACGCCCCCCGCGCCCCGGACGCGCGGGTGGTGGCGCTGACCCGTAACCTCCTGGCACCACGTGCTGGGGCAGGGGCCTCCATGAGCGGTTCGCGCGTCGGCCTGGTGCTCGGCGCCGGCGGCGTGCTCGGCGGCGCCTGGCTGGTCGGCGCCCTGCACGCGATCGAAGCGGAGACCGGCTGGGAACCCGGGAGCGCCGATTACATCGTCGGCACCTCCGCCGGATCGATGGTCGGCGCGCTGCTGGCCTGCGGCGTGGAGACCGAACTGATGGTGGCACGCTCGCACGGGAGACACCCGCGGCGGCCGCGCCGGCGGCGGCGTGTACCGGCTGCGAGCGCGCCGGCCTCGGGCTCGGCCCCGGCTCGTGGCGCCTGGCCGCCGCGTCGCTTGCGCGCCCGACCCGTTACTCCCCGGCCGCCGTCGTCTCGGGCTGGTTGCCGCGCGGGCTCGTCTCGACCGAGCCGCTCAAGCAGTCGATTCGCCGCGCCCTCGGCGACCGCGGCCCGTGGGCGCCGCACCCCAACTACTGGGCGATGGCCGTGGACTATGCCAGCGGTCGGCGGGTCGCCTTCGGTCAACCGGACGCGCCGCCCGCCGGTCTACCAGACGCCGTGGCCGCGTCGTGTGCGATCCCCGGGTTCTACCGGCCGGTGGAGATCGATGGGCGCAGGTACGTCGACGGTGGTGTCTACTCGCTCTCGAACCTCGACGTCCTCCGCGCCGAGCCGCTCGACCTGGTGATCGCGCTCAACCCGATGTCCTCACTCGAGCTGGACGACGCCCCCCGCGGCCTCGCCGAGCGCGTGGCCGTACGGCTACGGCGCGCCGCCGGTCGGCGGCTGGGCTCGGAGACCAAGCGGCTGCGAGAGGCAGGGATCGAGGTGGTGCTGATCCAGCCGTCTGGGGCCGACCTCGACGCGATGGGCACCAACCTGATGAGCGGCCGCCGCAGACGGCAGGTCGTCGAGACCGCCTCACGCACGGTGACCGCAGACCTGCGTTCCTCGCCAAAGGGTGAGCGCCTGGCCGGCCTCGCCGGCCAGCGTGCAGGTTTCCGTGCGTACGTAGTGCAATCGCCGCGCGCGCACCCCCGGCGGGCGATACTTCGCGGCGATGGCGGAAGGCAACGGGAGCGCGGCAGGCGGAGGCGGGCCGTTCCTCACGGGCGCGGCCACGGCGACGGAGCCGACCGCTCCTGAGCTCTCGCTCCGGGGGAGCCCCTACCCGCCGATCGCGGACTACGGCTTCCTGTCGGACTGCGAGACGGTGGCGCTGGTGGCGCCGAGCGGGAGCATCGAGTGGATGTGCCTGCCCCGAGTCGACTCCCCGAGCGTGTTCGGAGCGATGCTCGACCGCGGCGCGGGCTCGTTCCGCCTCGGGCCCAAGGGCGTCAACGTCCCCGCCTCGCGGCGGTACCTGCCGGGGACGATGGTGCTCGAGACGAGCTGGTGGACGGGCGCGGGCTGGATCATCGTCCGCGACGCGCTGCTGATCGGCGGCTGGCACCACGAGCACGAGCGCTCGCACACGCACCGGCGCGCTCCCACCGACTACGACGCCGACCACGTGCTGCTGCGGACCGTGCGCTGCGTCAACGGCGAGGTCGAGCTCGTGCTCGAGTGCGCTCCCGCGTTCGACTACGGCCGCAAGCCGGCGAACTGGGAGTACATGGGCGACGACTACCACGAGGGCGTGGCGCGGGCGCCGGGCGTCGACGTGGAGCTCAAGCTGAGGACCGACATGCGGCTCGGGTTCGAAGGCCCGCGGGCGACGGCGCGCCACCGGATGAAGGAGGGCGAGCAGATCTACTGCGCGCTCTACTGGAGCGAGCACGGCGCGCCGCAGGACTTCGAGGAGGCATACCGGCGACTGGTGTGGACCGCGCACCACTGGCAGCACTGGCTCGACGGCGGGGACTTCCCGGATCATCCCTGGCGTCAGTACCTGCAACGCAGCGCGCTCACGCTGAAGGGGCTCACGTACGCTCCGACGGGCGCGCTGCTGGCGGCCGCCACCACCTCGCTGCCCGAGACGCCGCAGGGAGAGCGCAACTGGGACTACCGCTACAGCTGGATCCGCGACTCGACGTTCATGCTGTGGGCGCTCTACACGCTCGGCTTCGACTGGGAGGCGAACGACTTCTTCTACTTCATCGCCGACGTGGCCGAGGGCGAGGAGGACCTCCAGATCATGTACGGCGTGGGCGGCGAGCGTACGCTCGACGAGCAGGTGCTCGACCACCTGGAGGGCTACGAGGGTGCCCGCCCGGTCCGGGTGGGCAACGACGCCTACAAGCAACAGCAGCACGACGTGTGGGGGGCGCTGATCAGTGCCGTCTATCTCCACACCCGCTCGCGCGACTCGCTCGACGAGCGCGTGTGGCCGATCCTGCGCCGGCAGGTCGAGGCTGCGATCGCGAACTGGCGCGAGCCCGATCGCGGCATCTGGGAGGTCCGGGGCGAGCCCAAGCACTTCACCTCCTCGAAGATGTTCTGCTGGGTGGCCTGCGACCGCGGCGCGAAGCTCGCCCGGCTGCGCGAGGATCACGAGCACGCGGAGCGGTGGGAGGCCGCGGCGAACGAGATCCACGGCGACATCTGCGAGCACGCCGTCGACGACCGCGGCGTGTTCGTGCAGCACTACGACACCACCGCGCTCGACGCGGCTGTGCTGCTGATGCCGCTGCTGAAGTTCCTGCCGCCGAGCGACGAGCGCATCCGCAAGACCGTGATCGCGATCGCCGACGAGCTGACGGTGGACGGGCTCGTCCTGCGCTACCGGACCGATGAGACCCACGATGGGCTGGACGGCGAAGAGGGGACGTTCCTGATCTGCTCGTTCTGGCTGATCTCGGCCTTCTGCCAGATCGGCGAGTACCGCCGCGCGCACGACCTGTGCGAGCGCGTGCTCGGCCACGCGAGTCCGCTCGGTCTGTACGCCGAGGAGCTCGACCCCCGGACCGGCCGTCACTACGGCAACTTTCCGCAGGCGTTCACCCATCTGGCGCAGATCAACGCGGTGATGCACGTGATGCACGCCGAGCGGCAGCTCGCCGGTGAGCAGTCCCGCTGGGTGGTCTCTCCCTGAACGGGTAGTGAGAGCCTGTTCAGTCAACACTCTCAAGAGGGAGAGAGCACATGGGTTCAAGCGAGGAGACCGGCCACAGCACCGGCACCAAGGACAAGGACTACAACCTGATCTGGTTCACCGAGCAGTGCCTGAGCAACGCGCTGCGCCTCGAGCAGTACATCCAGGACGCCGAGCGCGACGGCGACGACGAGCTGGCCGAGTTCTTCAGGCGCGCCCAGCACGAGAGCCAGAAGGGCGGCGAGCGGGGCAAGGAGCAGCTCCGCAAGCGTCTGGCTGGTTGAGTCGCACCCCGGTCGCGCCGCCCGATCCGGGGACGGGCGGCGCGGCGCAACGCCGTGCGGAGCCGCTGACCGATGCATGACGTTCTGATCGTCCTCGCCAAGGGCCTGGCCGGCGGACTGCTCGTGGTCGCGTTCGCACTGCTCTCGCGAGGGCCTCAGCCCCAAGCGCTTCGCCGGCCTGTTCAGCGCGGCGCCGGCGGTGGCGCTCGCCGGCCTCACGATCACCGTGCTCGACAAGGGTGCGCACGACGCGCACCAGAGCGCCGCGGGCATGATCGCCGGCGCCGTGGGCATGGTCGCCTACGCGGCCGCGGTGGTTCCGCTGCTGCGCCGGATGAAGGCGGTCAAGGCGGCAGCCGCTGCGCTCGGGCGTCGTGGCTCGTCGCCGCCGTCGTCGTCGCCCTGCCCCTGCTGCTGATATGAGCGGGCGCACCGAGGAGCGGCCGATCACCGCCCGGGTCGGCGAGCGGCCCAAGTTCGAGCCCTCTCACGTCAAGCAGGTCCGCCCCAAGGATCTACTGATCCGCTTCGTGGCGGGCGCCATCACCTCGATCGTCTCAGGCGTGCTCACGCTGGCCTTCGGCGCGCGGTTCGGCGGGATCATGCTCGGGCTTCCCGGCGATCCTCGCCGCGAGCCTGACGCTGATCCAGGAGGAGGAGGACACCGCCCACGCGCGCGAGGACGCGCGCGGCGCGGTGGCCGGTGGGTGTGCGATGGCCGCGTTCGCGCTCGTCGCGGCGCTGGCGCTCGGTCACCTGGCCGCCGCGGCGGCGCTGGCGATCGCCGCCGCGGCTTGGGTGATCACCGCGCTGGGGCTCTACCTGATCGCCTGGTTTCGCTGATCAGGCCGAGCCCGGCTCGGCCATCTTGCGGTGCATCTCCGCCTTGACGGCGTCGGGCATCAACCGGCTTCCGCGGCCCTGCGCCTTGGTCGAGAGCGAGTGGGAGACGACGCGCTCGTCGCCGTTCATCAGCGCCTCGAACCCGTCGCGCGCGACGTCGGCCGGATCGTCCTGGTCGGAGGTGCCGAGCTTGGTGTCGAGCATGTCGGCGCGCTCGAAGAACTCCGTGTCGGTCGGTCCCGGCATCAGCGAGGTCACGCTCACGCCGGTGTCCTTGAGCTCGTTGCGCAGCGCCAGCGCGAACGACTGCACGAACGACTTGGACGCGTTGTAAACGGCCTGGAAGGGCCGGGCATGGTCGAGGCGATCGACGAGGTGAACAGGATCCGGCCCTCGCCACGATCCACCATGTCGCGCACCACGTACTTGGCCAGGTGCACCGTCGAGCGACAGTTCAGGTCGACGATGTTGAGCTCCTGGTCCAGATCGGTGTCGGTGGCAAACGCGCCGCCGGCGCCGATGCCGGCGTTGAGGGCAGCGGCGTCGAGTGGGCGCCCGGCCGCCTGCACGTGGCGGTAGAGCTCGTCCACGCCTTCGGATGTGGCCAGGTCGACCTGCACGGCCTCGACCTCGGTTCCGCCCTGCTCGAGCTCACGCGCGGCCGTGGAGAGCTCGGCGTCCTCCGCGGCGATGATCAGGTCATAGTCATTCTCGGCGAACTGCTTGGCGAGCTCGAAGCCGATGCCGCTCGAGGCGCCGGTGACAAGCGCTAGTGAACGAGCCATGGGTTCCTTTCAATCGATTTCGTCCTAGAGGCTGCGAATACCCAGCGGATCCGGCGGCTAACGGGGTTGCATTCGAGCGCCAGCCGGGTATGGAACCGCGACGTGTCAACCGCGCTGCTCGTCATCGACATGCTCAACCCGTACGAGCACGAGGACGCCGAACCACTGATGAAGTCGGTGGAGGCGGCGCTGCCGCCGCTCAAGCGGTTGATCAGCGCCGCGTCGGAGCGGGAGAACTGCCTCGTCTACGTCAACGACAACTACTCCGACTGGAGCGCGGGCCGGCCCGAGATCATCCAGCGTGCGCTCTCCGGGGCGGCGCCGAGGCTGGTCGAGCCGATCCTGCCCGAGCACCAGGTGCCGTTCGTGCTCAAGGCGCGCCACTCGATCTTCTACCAGACGCCACTCGAGTACATGCTGCGCCAGGCCGACGTCGACCGCGTCGTGCTCGCGGGTCAGGTCACCGAGCAGTGCGTGCTCTACTCGGCGCTCGACGCGTACGTGCGCCACTTCCAGGTGGTGCTGCCCCGGGATGCGGTGGCGCACATCCACGAGGATCTGGCCGAGGCGGCGTTGCAGATGATGGAGACGAACATGCGCGCCGAGATCACCTCGGTCCAGGAGTGCATATCGAGCCTCGGGTGAGGCCCGCCTCGGTTCTGCCGCCACGCCATGACCGCGTACACGTGCGTCACCTGCGGCACCCAGTTCGCGCCGACCGACGGACCGCCCGAGTGCTGCCCGATCTGCCTCGATGAGCGCCAGTTCGTCGGACCGGAGGGTCAGCAGTGGACGACGCCGGACGAGCTCGCGGGCACGCACGAGAACCGCGTCGAGGACCTAGAGCCGGGCCTGCTCGGGATCGGCGTCGAGCCCTCGTTCGCGATCGGCCAGCGGGCGCTGCTCGTCGAGACCGTGCTGTGGGACTGCGTGAGCCTGCTCGACGCTCCGACCGCGGAGCTGATCGCCGAGCGCGGCGGGATCGAGGCGATCGCGATCTCGCATCCGCACTTCTACACGGCGATGGTGCAGTGGGCCGAGCACTTCGACGCGCGCGTGCTCCTGCATGAAAGCGACCGCGCCTGGATCATGCGCCCGAGCCCGCGGATCGAGCTGTGGTCGGGCGAGCGGCTAAAGCTCTCCGACGGGCTGACGCTCGTCCGGGTCGGCGGGCACTTCCCAGGAGCCACAGCGTGCCTGTGGCACCGGGGCGCCGGCGGCGCGGGCGCGCTGCTCTCGGGCGATATCCCCCAGGTCGTCCCCGACCGCGACTGGGTCAGCTTCATGTGGAGCTATCCGAACCTGATCCCGCTTCCCGCCCAGGAGGTCAGACGAATCCGGGGCGTGCTCGCCGAGCTCAGCTTCGACCGCGTCTACGGCGGCTGGTGGGAGCGGGTGATCCGCGAGGGAGCGCACGAGAAGGTGCTGCGCTCGGCGGACCGCTACATCCGCGCGCTCAGCTGAGCCCCCGCCACAGCGAGGCGGCCAGCAGCGCTGCCACGGCCACCGGGAGGATCCACCACACCGCAAATAGAGCAGTTACGGCGAGCGCCACCGCGACGCCGAGCGCCACCGCCGGATCGTCTCCCACGACGAACTCCCAGACCGAGCGCAGGAACGTACTCACACCGCCACCGGACGCCGGCTCACCCGGTGGCGGATCAGCGCCACCATCAGCAGCGCCACCGCGAGCGTGACCGGGACGATCGCGAGCAGAGCGGCGTCCCCGCCCGGCCAGTGAGCGCCGGCCCCCTCCCCGCCCCAGAACGTGCCGAACGAGGTCAGCATCACACCGACCGCGAACTTCATCGCGTTCTCGGGCACGCGGGCTAGGGGGGCGTGCACGGCGACACCGGCGAGCACGACGACGAGCACCGCCACCCCCGCCGCGGCGGCGGCGAGTCCGACGTGATGCTGATTGGCCCCGAACGTGAGCACAATGAACACGACCTCGAGGCCTTCGAGGAGCACTCCCTTGAACGAGATCAGGAACGAGTAGCCATCGAAGTCGCGCGCGGACGCGCCGGCGCCCAGCGCGGCGCTCCGCTCCCGCTCGAACGCCGCCGCCTCGTCGTGGAGCGCCTTCACGCCGCAGGCGCGGAGGATCGCCTTGCGCAGCCACTGGAGCCCGAAGACCAAGAGCAGCCCTCCGACCGCCACCCGCAGGGCATCGATCGGGAGCGCCGTCAGCGCCGGTCCGAGCGCGGCGGTCACGGCGGCGAGCACGACCGCGGCGGCGCCCACGCCGGTGAAGGCGGAGCGCCAGCTCCGCGTGTAACCGACCGCGAGCACGATCGTCAGCGCCTCCACCGCCTCGACGGCGCAGGCCAGGAACACCGAGGCCGCGAGGGCGAGGTCGGCTCCGCTCATGGCCCATAGGATGGCGGCTGCCGATGAAGAACGATGAAGACAGCTCGATCGAGGAGGTGAAGGCCGAGCTCGGCGAGCTGCTCGAGCTCGCCCGCAGCCTCGAGGAGCTGCCGCTCGAGTGCACCGAGCCGGCGCCGCCTATCCCGGACTGGCAGTGAACACGGAGCTGACGGTGGTCGAGGCCCGGCGCGAGCTGGCGGCGGGACAGCTCTCGGCATCCGAGCTCACGCGTGCAGTGCTCGACCGCGCCCAACGCATGAACCCGGCATTGAACGCGTACGTGAGCATCGACGCCGAGGGCGCGCTCGCGCAGGCGCACGCCGCCGACGTGCATGCGCCGCTGGGCGGGATCCCGATCTGCATCAAGGACGTGATCGACGTGGCGGGTCTGCCGACGCGCGCCGGGGCCGCGGGCTGGGAGCGGCGGCCGGAACGCGACGCGGTCGCGGTGGCGCGGCTGCGCGCGGCCGGAGCGGTGATCCTGGGCAAGGGACACACGAACGAGTTCGCCTACGGGATCGACGGCGAGAACCCGCACTGGGGCGGATGCTCGAACCCGCACGACCCGTCGCGGATCTGCGGCGGGTCGAGCTCGGGGCCGGCGGTGGCGACGGCCGCGGGCATGGCACTGGCCGGCCTGGGCACGGACACGAGCGGCTCGATCCGGGTCCCGGCGGCGCTGTGCGGGCTCGTCGGGGTCAGGCCGACCGTCGGCCGCGTGCCGCGGGACGGCGTCGTCCCGCTCGCCTGGTCCTATGACGTGGTCGGACCGCTGTGCCGGTGCGTCGAGGATGCGACGCTCCTGCTCGAGGCGCTGCTGGGGAGCGCGCTCGAGCGGCCCGTGCTCGGGCGCATCCGGCTGGGTGTGGTGGAGGAGCTGTTCGAGCTCGCCGAGAGCTACGTGGCCGACGGCGTGCTCCAGGCGGCGCGCGACATAGCCGAGCTCGTGCCGCTGCGCCTCGAGCGCCTGCACCATGCCGGCGCGGTTCACCGCCTCGTGCAGTACGCGGAGGCGGCGCAGGTCCATGCGGCGTGGCCGGGGACGACGTACTCGAGGGAGGTGGGCAATCGGCTCGAGGCGGGGCGACGGCTTCCGGCGGGCGCCTACCTGGCCGCGCAGCAGGCGCGGCGGCTGATCATCGAGGAGGTGGCGGTGGCGATGCGCGGGCTCGATGCGCTTGTCGCCCCCACGGTGGGATTCGTGGCCCCGGCGCACGGAACGGCCGAAGTCGACGGGCACCCGCTGCGAGCCGCGCTCCAGGCCTGCGTGGTGGCGCCGAGCGAGCTCGGATCGCCGGTCGTGTCGCTTCCGGCGGGAAGCCGCGACGGCCTTCCGTACGCCATGCAGGTCATCGGCCGGCCGGGCGCGGAGGGTGTGGTCCTGGCGATCGCCGGGCGCGTCGAGCGCCGCGGCGCCTAGACGGCGAAGAAGACCGTCTCGCCCTCGCCCTGGAGGCGGATGTCGAGCCGGTAGCCGTCGCCCGTGGGCTCCGCGATCAGCGTCCCGCGCCGGTCGGCGGGCACGCGAGCGAGCACCGGGTCGGCGGCGTTGGCCGCCTCCTCGTCGGCGAAGTAGATCCGGGTGACGACGCGGTTGAGCATCCCCCGCGCGAACACCGACACGTCGATGTGCGGCGCCTGGGCGGCACTTCCGTTCGGTCCGGCCACGGGCCCGGGCTTGACCGTGACGATCTCGTAGTGGCCGTCACCATCCTCCTCCCCGTAGCGGGCGAAGCCGCGGAAGCCGGGCAGCTCGGAGCGCTCGCCGTGGCCATGGAGGTCGGCGAAGCGCCCGTCGGAGTCCGGCTGCCAGGTCTCGATCAGCGCGTCGGGCACGGGGACGCCGGCCCCGTCGTAGACGACGCCGGTGATCCGGATCGCGCCCGGAGTGCCCTCGGGCACGGCGAGTGGTCCCTCCGGCCACGGCAGCCCGATCGCGAAGTACGGCCCGACCGTCTGCGATGGCGTGGTGGCGAAGATCAATGTGCTTCCTCGAAGGGCGTTTGGCCCGGCCCGCGCAGGTAGATGTCGAACTGGTAGGCGGCGGCCCAGTTGGGCACGGTGTCGTGGATCGAGAAGGTCGAGACCATCCGCTCGCGCGCCTGCGGGTCGCGCACCGAGTTGAAGATCGGGTCATACGGGAAGAAGGGGTCGCCCGGGAAGTACATCTGCGTCACCAGCCGCTGGGTGAAGGCGCGACCCATGAGCGAGAAGTGGATGTGGGCGGGGCGCCACGCGTTGTGGTGGTTGCCCCAGGGATACGGCCCGGGCTTGATCGTCGTGAACGTGTAGGCGCCCTCGTCGTCGGTGACCGTGCGGCCCGCGCCCGAGAAGTTCGGGTCGAGCGGCGCCGGCCAGCGGTCCCAGCGGTGCAGGTAGCGCCCGGCCGCGTTGGCCTGCCAGACCTCCACGAGCGTCCCGCGCAGGGGCTTGCCCTCGGTGTCGTAGACGTGCCCGGTGACCGTGATCCGCTCGCCGATCGGCTCGCCGGAGTGCTGGCGCGTGAGGTCGTTGTCGTAGGGGCCGGCGACCCGGTCGGAGAGCTGCGGCCCGGTGACTTCGGTGATCGTCTGAGGCAGGTAGATGAGCGGCTGCTTGGGGTGGCGCAGCGCGGTTGACTTGTAGCCCGGGTAATCCAGCGGCGGATGCGCCTCCGGCGGCTCGCGGAGGTAGCTCGTCGGCGTGTCCGACACCCGGTCGTAGATCTGCCGCGGCGCTTCGGTCTTGACGTCGGTCATACCGCCTCCAGCACGATCGCCAGCCCTTGGCCGACGCCGATGCACAGCGCCGCCACCCCGTATCCGCCGCCGCGGCGCTTCAGCTCGTGCGCGAGCCCGCCGAGGATGCGCACGCCCGAGGCCCCGAGCGGATGGCCGAGGGCGATCGCGCCGCCGTTGGGATTGACCTTCTCGGGGTCGAGCCCCTTCCACTGGCCGATGTCGGCCAGGCACTGCGAGGCGAACGCCTCGTTGAGCTCGACCACCTCGATGTCGTCCCACGTGATGCCGGCGCGCTCGAGCGCCCGGTTGGCCGCCTCGACCGGCGCGATCCCGAACACGTCGGGGTCGGCTCCCGCCGCTCCGCGCGCGACCACGCGCGCCAGCGGCTCGCGGCCGAGCGCCTCGGCGCCTTTCTCGCTGGCCAGGAAGGCGGCTCCGGCGCCGTCGTTGAGCGGGGAGGAGTTACCGGCGGTCACGGTCCCGTCCTTGGCGAACGCGGGCTTGAGCTTGGCCAGCTTCTCGAGCGAGGTATCGGGGCGGATCCCCTCGTCGCGCTCGAGCTCGGTGTCAGGGACGGCGATCACCCATTGCTCATAGAAGCCGTTCTCCCACGCGGCGGCCGCCCGCTGGTGGCTGCGCAGGGCGAATTGATCCTGCGCCGAGCGCGGGATCTCGTAGATGCTCGCCAGCTTCTCGGCGCTCTCGCCGAGCGAGATCGTCCATTGCTCGGGCATGTTCGGGTTGACCATGCGCCAGCCGAGCGTGGTCGAGTGCAGCTGCTCGTGCTGGCGCGGGTACGCGCGCTCCGGCTTGAGCATCACCCAGGGCGCGCGGCTCATCGACTCGACGCCGCCGACGAGCACGACGTCGGCCTCGCCGGTCTCGATCTGGCGGCTGGCCTGCATCGCTGCGTCGAGGCTCGAGCCGCACAGGCGGTTGACCGTGCTCCCCGGGATGCTCGTGGGCAGCCCGGCGAGCAGCGTGGCCATGCGCGCGACGTTGCGATTGTCCTCCCCGGCCTGGTTGGCGTCGCCGAAGATGACCTCGTCGATGCGCTCGTGCTCGAGCTCGGGCGTGCGTTCGAGCAGCGACTTGACGACGTGGGCGCCGAGGTCGTCGGGCCGGACGCCGGCCAGGCCGCCTCCGTAGCGGCCAAACGGGGCGCGGACGGCGTCGACGACGTAGGCGGCGCTCACCGGCTCATCAGCTCCCGGAGCGCTTCGAGCTCCTCGTCGGTGGGCTCGTCGGTCCTCTGGAGCTCCTCGCTGACGCGCAGCTCCCACCCGGTCTCCTCTTGGACCTCCTCGACGCTCACCCCGGCGTGGGTGGCGACGAGCACGAGCTCGCAGGTGTCGGCATCGGGCTCGAGCACGCCCTTGTCGGTGATCACCGCGGTCGGGCCGCGCCCGGCGAAGCCGAGCTTCTCCCGGGACCCCGGCCCGTCGCCGTGGCCCACCGTGGTCACGAAGTCCAGGCGCTCGACGAACGTGCGCCTGCTGTGCGGGGCGACGACGATCACCTCGCCGCAGCTGGCGGCGATCTCGGGGGCGCCGCCGGCGCCGGGCAGGCGTGTCTTCGGGTGCTCGTAGTCGCCGATCACAGTCGAGTTGAGGTTGGCATAGCGGTCGATCTGCGCCGCGCCCAGGAACGCCACGGCGATCCGGCCGGCGCCGATCCAGTAGTTGAACATCTCCGCCACCGACACCACGCTGTCGGCGGTCTGGGCGAGCTCGCCGTCGCCGATCGAGAGCGGGATGTGAAATGGCTTGGCCCCGATCGTCCCCGACTCGTAGACGAGCACCAGGTTGGGGTTGTGCACCATCCGGCACAGGAGCGCTGCGGTGCTGGGGCGGCCGACGCCGATGAACACCGACTCCGCGTCGCGCAGGCGGCGGGCCGCCACGATCGTCTGCACCTCCGCGGTGGTGGGGGCCTCCTGCGTGGTCATACGGCGATCACGTTCTCGTTCATCCACTCGGTGAAGCCTTCCCGATCGCGGCTCAGCTTGTCCCAGAAGCGGTAGAAGTCGTTGTCGCGCTCGGTGATCCCGAGACTGTAGGACGGCTGCGATCCGCCCGGGGCGACGGCGACGTAGTCGATCGCCCAGCCGGGGATCACCATCCCGCCGGGCCGGGGCTCGAGCTCCTCCACCTGGCGCTCGACCGTGACCAGGGCTCGGTCGGCGGCCAGTACGGCTTCCTTCTGCACACCCGGGATCCCCCACAGCTGGACGTTGCCGAGCTCGTCGACCTCCTGGGCGTGGACGATCGCCACGTCGGGGTTGAGCGCGGGGATGGCGGTCAGCTCCTCGCCGGTGAACGGGCAGGTGACCTTGGCCACGTTCGTGTGCTCGGCCAGATCGGTGCCGGCGTACCCGCGCATGACCGCGCAGGGCATGTTGGAGGCGCCGGCGGCGTAGCGGTTGGCCATGCCGGCGTGGCTGTGCTCCTCCAGCTCGATCTCGTTCGGCCAGGCGTTCTCGATCGCGTCGCGGAACCGGTGCAGGCCTCCCACCCCGGGATTGCCGCCGTAGGAGAAGACCAGGCGCCGGCACGCCCCCAGGCCGATCATCTGGTCATAGAGGATGTCCGGGGTCATCCGGATCAGCTCCAGATCGCGCCGTCCCTGGCGCAGGATCTCGTGGCCGGCGGCAAACGGGATCAGGTGGGTGAAGCCCTCCAGCGCCACCGAGTCCCCGTCGTGGACCAGCTCCGCGATGGCGTCGCTCAGCGAAACGTGCTCAGCCACGGTGTTCGCTATGAGAACGTCCGATCACATTGCGAACTCTAGCGCCGCGTTGCCTAGGGGGCGTGTCGAGTTACGGGCCGTATAGTCACGTTTCTCGACACGCCTCCCCGGGAGTCACGTTTCTCGACACGCCTCCCCGGGCCGCCGGCCGATCAGCGCAGGCCGAGGAGGCGGGCCGCGTTCTCCTTGAGCACGAGCGGGCGGACCTCGTCGCGGATCGGGATCTTCTCGAAGTCGGCCAGCCACCGGTCCGGGGTGATCAGCGGGAAGTCCGATCCGAACAGCATCTTGTCCTTCAGGCGGGTGTTGATGTACTGGATCAGGATCTCCGGGAAGTACTTCGGCGACCAGCCCGATAGGTCGATGTAGACGTTGGGCTTGTGCACGGCGACGGCCAGCGCCTCCTCCTGCCACGGAAACGACGGGTGCGCGAGGATGATCCGCAGCGCCGGGAAGTCGGCCGCGACGTCATCGACGCACATCGGGTTCGAGTACTTCAAGCGCACGCCGCCGCCGCCCGGCATGCCGGCGCCGATCCCGGTCGTGCCGGAGTGGAACAGGGCGATCAGCCCCGCCTCGGCGATCACCTCATACAGTGGATAGAACGCGCGATCGTTGGGCCAGAAGGCCTGGGTGTTGGGGTGGAACTTGAACCCCCGGACTCCGGCTTCGATCAACTCGCGCGCCTGACGCACCGCGAGCTTCCCCCGGTGCGGATCCACCGACCCGAACGGGATCATCACGTCGGGATTCTCCCGCGCGACCGACAGCACCTCGTCGTTGCCCAGCCGCCGGCGCCCCATCCCCGCCTCGTCGTCGACGTTGAACACCACCGCGAGCATCTTCCGCTCCCGGTAGTAGTCGGCCACCTCGGCCGCGGTCGGCTGGGGCGGGCTGCCGCCGAAGTAGCGCGCCGCCGCCTCGAGCAGCTCGCCCGTGACCGGATCCTGCGGCTCGTCCTCGTTGCGCTCGGCGTGCACGTGCACGTCGATCGCCACCAGGCGTTCGAGGTCGATGCTCACCCCCTCACCCGTAGATCGCGGGTGAGGAACTCGGCGACGACCGCCGGCTTCTCCTGGTCCTTGACCTCGATTGTCACCTTGGACTTGATCTGGAGGCCGCCCGGGACCTCGCTCACGTCGAGGATCTCGCCTCCGCCACGCCACTTGGCGCCGACGGGCAGCGGTGCCGGGAAGCGCACGCGGTCCATGCCGTAGTTGACCCCGAACTTGGCGTCGGTGACCTTCAGCAACTGCATCGACACCGGCGCGAGCAGCGACAGCGACAGGAAGCCGTGGGCGATCGTGCCGCCGAACGGAGTCTCGCGCGCTCGCTCGGGGTCGACGTGGATGAAGTTGTGATCGTCGGTCGTGTCCGCGAACTGGTTGACCGTCTCCTGGGTCATCTCCTGCCACTCGGTGTAGCCCATGTGCGTGCCGGCGGTGTCGCGCAGGCCGGCCATGTCGGTGACCAGGCCGTTCTCCTTCGATGCAGTCATGTGATGGTTCCTCCAGGGAATTCGCTCGCCCCAGAGACTACGGTTTAGCGCGCGCCGGGGTGGCTACCTTCACCTGGGTGCAAGCTCCGGGCCCAAACTACAAGTGGATCGTCCTCTCGAACACGACGATCGGGATGCTGCTGGCCACGATCAACAGCTCGATCCTGCTGATCGCATTGCCGGACATCTTCCGCGGCATCGACATCAATCCGCTGGCGCCGGGCAACACCAACTACCTGCTGTGGATGATCCTCAGCTTCCTGATCGTCACCGCGGTGCTGGTGGTCAGCCTGGGACGGCTGGGCGACATGTTCGGGCGGGTGCGGACCTACAACCTCGGCTTCGCGGTCTTCACGGTGTTCTCGATCCTCCTGTTCGCGACGCCGTTCAAGCACAGCGCCGGGGCGCTGTGGCTGATCGGCATGCGCGTGGGTCAGGGTGTCGGCGGCGCGATGCTGTTCGCCAACTCGAGCGCGATCCTCACCGACGCCTTCCCCGAGAATCAGCGCGGCCTGGCCCTCGGCATCAACGGCGTGGCCGCGATCAGCGGCACGTTCGTGGGACTGATCCTCGGCGGGCTGCTCTCCCCGATCGACTGGCGCCTCGTGTTTCTCGTCTCGGTCCCGTTCGGACTGTTCGGGACCGTGTGGGCCTACCTGAAGCTCGTCGATCTGTCCGAGCGCCGGCCGGCCAAGATCGACTGGATCGGGAACATCACGTTCGCGATCGGGCTGATCGCGGTGATGGTCGGCATCACCTACGGGATCCAGCCCTACGGCCACCACGTGATGAGCTGGAGCAGCCCCAAGGTCCTGGGCGAGCTGATCGGCGGGGTGATCGTGCTCGCGATCTTCTGCGTGATCGAGACGCGGGTGGAGCAGCCGATGTTCCACGTCGACCTGTTCCGCATCCGCGCCTTCACGGCGGGCAACCTGGCCAGCCTGCTCTCCTCGATCGGCCGCGGCGGACTTCAGTTCGTGCTGATCATCTGGCTCCAGGGGATCTGGCTGCCCCAGCACGGCTACAGCTTCTCCCAGACTCCCCTGTGGGCGGGCATCTACATGGTCCCGCTGACCGCGGGCTTCCTGCTCGCCGGGCCCGCCTCGGGGCTGCTGTCGGACCGCTACGGCGCGCGGCCGTTCGCCACCGGCGGGATGATCCTGGCCGCGCTCTCGTTCATCCTGCTCGAGCAGCTCCCGGTCGACTTCAGCTACGTCTGGTTCGCGCTGCTGCTGCTGCTCAACGGCATCGGCATGGGGCTGTTCGCCTCGCCCAACCGCGCCGGGATCATGAACAGCCTGCCGCCGCGCCAGCGTGGGGCCGGCGCCGGCATGGCCGCCACGTTCCAGAACTCGGCCATGGTCCTCTCGATCGGGATCTTCTTCTCGCTGCTGATCGTGGGCATGGCCGGCGGGCTCCCCGGAGCGCTCCAGTCCGGGCTCCAGGCTCACGGCGTACCGGCCGCCCAGGCCATGAGGATCGCCCACCTGCCGCCGGTGGCGAGCCTGTTCGCGGCGTTCCTCGGCTACAACCCGATCCAGCAGCTGCTCGGGCCGACCCTGACGCACCTTCCGCACGCCCAGGCCGCGATCCTCACCGGTCGCTCGTTCTTCCCCAGGCTGATGACAGCGCCGTTCTCGAGCGCGCTCTCGACCGCGTTCACGTTCTCGTTCATCGCCTGCCTCGTCGCCGCGGGCGCCTCGTGGCTGCGCGGCGGGAAGTACCACTACCGTGAGCAGGAGGAACCGAGCCGCGGCGCCACCGCGACCCCCAAGCCGAGCGCGCAGCCCGTGGTGAACCGATGACGCTGGTGGCGATCTCGGCGGCCTACGGCGCGGGCAGCACCCAGATCGCGCCCGCGCTGGCCGAGCGCCTCGGCGTGCCGTTCCTCGACCGGGCGATCCCGCTGGCGGTGGCCGACCGGCTCCAGATCGCGCCCGACGAAGTCGAGGCCCACGAGGAGGGGAGCCACGAAACCCTGCTCGAGCGCCTCCTGCGCGGCTTCATCGGGTCTGACCCGGGCGCGCCGTCGCCGCTGCCCGCCGCCGAGGCGGTCTCGGCCGAGGACTTCCACCGCGCCACCGAGGAGGTCCTACTCCGGCAGGCCGCGACCGGTGAGGGCGTGATCCTGGGGCGCGCCGGCATGGTCGTGCTGCGCGAGGACCCCAGGGTGCTCCGGGTGCGGCTGAGCGGGCCGGTGGAGCGGCGCAGGCAGCAGGCGATCCGGCTGGGCGAGATCGACGCCGAGACCGCGAGCCGGGCGCTGCGCCAGACCGACCGCACACACGCCGAGTACGTGCGCCGCTTCTACGACGCCGACATCGATGACCCGCAGCTCTACCACCTCGTGATCGACTCGACGGCGTTCGCGTTCGACGCGTGCGTGGATCTGATCGCACGCGCCGCCCAGGCGCTGGGCAGCGCGACGGCGGCTCGCTCCGCGGCCGCGCGCTGACGCCGTCCTGGCCCCGGTAGCGGGGCGTACCATGTTTCCATGACCGCGCTCGGCGTGTCGCTGCTGTTGATCGGATGCTTGATGATCCTGATCGAGGCGCACGTGCCGCGGCTGGGCCTGATCGGCGGCCCCGGCGTCCTCGCTCTGGGAGCGGGCGCGGTGCTCGCCGTGGGTGGGCTCGGCGGCGGGCTGCTGCTGGGGATCCTGATCGCGCTCGTGCTCGTGGCCGCGGCGGGCGGGGCGCTCGCGCTCACCGTGGGCAAGGGCCTGGCCGTGCGCCGGCGCGCGGTCCGCGCGGGACCCGAGCACCTGATCGGACATCTCGGTGAGGTCCGCCGCTGGGAGGGGGACAGGGGCAGCGTGCTCCTCGACGGCTCGCTCTGGCACGCCCGGTTCTCCTGGCCCGAGGACGAGCCGCAGGCGCTGCACGCCGGCGACGCCGTGGTCGTGGAGCGCCGGCATGGCCTGACCCTGTGCGTTCGTCTCGCTGAGAGATGGGAGCTGGTGCATTGATCACCGCGATCGTCGTCGTCCTCGTCGTCCTGCTGGTCCTCGGGCTGACCGGCGCGGGAGCGTCGATCCGCGTGCTGCGCGAATACGAGCGCGGCGTGGTCTTCCGCCTGGGGCGGCTGATGGAGCTGCGCGGTCCCGGCCTCGTGATGCTCGTCCCCTCGATCGACCGCATGGTCCGGATCAGCCTGCGCACGATCACGCTCAGCGTCCCGCCCCAGGAGGTGATCACGCGCGACAACGTCCCCGCTCGCGTCGCGGCGGTCGCCTACTACCGCGTGGTCGATCCCAACCACGCGGTCAACGAGGTGGAGAACTTCCACAATGCAACCCTCCAGATCGCCCAGACCACGCTGCGCTCGGTGCTCGGCGGCGTGGACCTCGACACGCTGCTCTCGGAGCGCGAGCGCCTGAACGAGAGCCTGCAGCAGATCATCGACAGCCAGACCGAGCCGTGGGGGATCAAGGTCACGACGGTCGAGATCAAGGACGTCGAGATCCCGCAGTCGATGCAGCACGCGATCGCACGCCAGGCCGAGGCCGAGCGCGAGCGCCGCGCCAAGATCATCAACGCCGAGGGCGAGGCCCAGGCGGCGGCCAAGCTGGCCGAGGCGGCCGACGTGATCGGCCGCAACCCGACCACGCTCCAGCTCCGCTACCTCCAGACGCTGCGCGAGATCGGTGCCACCCAGAACTCGACGGTGGTGTTCCCGATCGACTTGGTCAAGCCGGCGCTGGAGGCGCTGGCCCGGAGCGCGCCCTCGGACGAGGGCCGGGCACTCGACAAGCCGCCAACGCACGAGCTCGACCCGGCTCCGGCTGACCGGCTGCCCCTCCCCGTGCCCGAGAACGAGCGAACCACCGGCTAGCTTCCTTCTATCGTGAACTGCGGCAATGGCAGTTCGCGAGGACATACGCAACATCGGGATCGTGGCCCACGTCGACCACGGCAAGACCACGCTGGTCGACGCCATGCTCTGGCAATCGGGTGCGTTCCGGGCCAACGAGGACGTCCGGGAGCGCGTGCTCGACTCGATGGACCTCGAGCGCGAGAAGGGGATCACGATCCTGGCCAAGAACACCGCCGTGCACTACGGCGGGGTCAAGCTGAACATCGTCGACACCCCGGGGCACGCCGACTTCGGGGGCGAGGTCGAGCGCGGGCTGACGATGGTCGACGGCGTGCTGCTGCTCGTCGACGCCAGCGAGGGGCCGCTCCCCCAGACCCGGTTCGTGCTGCGCAAGGCGCTCGAGGCGCGGCTGCCGGTGATCCTCGTGGTCAACAAGGTCGACCGCCCCGACGCGCGCATCGACGAGGTCGTCGACGAGGTCTACGAGCTGTTCCTCGACCTCGACGCCGACGAGTCGCAGATCGAGTTCCCGATCGTCTACACCAACGCCAAGGCCGGCTGGGCCTCGCTCGACCCCGGGACCCCGGGCACCGACCTGGCGCCCCTGCTCGAGCTCCTGCTCGAGCACGTCCCTGCCCCGGAGCACGATCCCGGCCATCCGCTCCAGGCCCACGTCACCAACCTGGACGCCTCCCCGTACGTAGGGCGGATCGCCATCTGCCGCGTGCGCCACGGGACGATTCGCCGGGGCGAGACCGTGGCCTGGTGCCGGGCGGACGGCCAGATCGAGAACGTGAAGGTCACCGAGCTGTACGTCACCGAGGCGCTCGAGCGGGTGGACGCAGAAGCGGCCGCTGCGGGCGAGATCATCTCGGTGGCCGGAATCCCCGAGATCACGATCGGCGAGACGCTGGCCGATCCGGACGATCCCCGCCCGCTTCCCGTGATCACGGTCGAGGAGCCGAGCCTGTCGGTGACGATCGGGATCAACACCTCGCCGCTGGCCGGCCAGGACGGCGACCGCCTGACCGCCAGCCAGATCAAGGCCCGCCTCGAGCGCGAGCTGGTGGGCAACGTCTCCCTGCGGATCACCGAGACCGAGCGCCCCGACATCTGGGAGGTCCAGGGCCGCGGCGAGCTGGCGCTGGCGGTGCTGGTCGAGCTGATGCGGCGCGAGGGCTTCGAGCTGACGGTGGGCAAGCCCCAGGTCGTCACGCGCGAGATCGACGGCACCCGCTGCGAGCCGGTCGAGCGGATGAGCGTCGACGTGCCGGAGGAGTTCGTCGGCGTGGTCACCCAGCTGCTCGCCGTCCGCAAGGGGCGGATGGAGCACATGGTCAACCACGGCACAGGCTGGGTGCGCATGGACTATCTGGTCCCCGCCCGCGGGCTGATCGGCTTCCGCACCGAGTTCCTCACCGAGACGCGCGGCACCGGGATCGTGCACCACGTGTTCGACCGCTGGGAGCCCTGGCACGGAGAGCTGCGGACGCGGCCCACCGGCTCGCTCGTGGCCGACCGCCGGGGCAAGGTGGCGGCGTTCGCCCTGTTCAACCTCCAGGAGCGCGGCACCCTGTTCGTCGCCCCCGGCGAAGACGTCTACGAAGGGATGATCGTGGGCGAGAACGCGCGTGCCGACGACCTGGACGTCAACGCCTGCAAGGAGAAGCACCTGACCAACATGCGCTCCTCCACCGCGGACGAGCTCGTCCGCCTCGTGCCCAAGCGCCAACTCTCGCTCGATCAGGCGCTCGAGTTCCTGCGCGAGGACGAGTGCGTCGAGGTCACCCCGCAGGTGGTGCGGTTGCGCAAGGTCGCGCTGGAGAAGACCGAGCGCCAGAAGCTGGCTCGGCGAGCCGGTCAGCTCGCGCGCGCCTGAGCCCGGCCGGGCCGCCGACCTGGGCGGCGCTGGCGGGCGCGATCGTGATCGCGCTGGCCGTGAGCGTGTGGTGGCTGCACCACTTCCGCGCCGGCTATCCGCTCGACATCGACGAGTCGCGCTACCTGGCGTTCGGACTGAGGCTCCACGATCAGCTGAGCAGCGGCGGGCCCGCCGGGCTGTGGCATGCGTGGTCCTCGCAGCACGACTTCGGGCCGCTGCTTCCGCTGGTGTCGGTGCCGTTCTACGCGCTCTTCGGCTCAGGGGTATTCGTTGGCCTGGTCAGCCAGCTCGTGTTCTTCGCCCTGCTCCTCGTCGCCGGCTACGGCATCGGGGCGCGGTTGAGCTCGCCCGCGGGCGGGCTGCTCGCGGCGCTGGTCCTGGCCGCGACGCCGGCGGTCATCGACTTCTCGCGCACGTATCAGTTCGCGATCACCGACGCGGCCGTGCTCGCCGCCGCGACGTACGCGCTGCTGGCCTCCGAGGCGTTCGAGCGTCGCGGCTGGTCGCTGGTCTGGGGTGTGCTGCTCGGGCTGACGCCGCTGGCGCGGACGATGGCGATCGCGTTCCTGCCGGCGCAGTTGATCGCCGCCGTGTGGCTGATCGTGGCCCGCCGCGGACGCTGGGTGAACCTCGCGCTCGCGCTCGGGTTGGGCGTCCTCGTCGGAGCCACGTGGCTGGCCGGCAGCTGGAGCTCGGTTTCGAGCTACCTGACCAACTTCGGCTACGGCGCGCAGAGCGCGCACTTCGCCCATTCCGGATCCAAGCTGAGCGTCGGATACTGGACCCGGGAGGCCGTCGACTCGGTGCGGGAGGATCTGTACCTGCCACTTGCGGCGCTGCTCGCGATCACCTTCCTGGCAGGTGCGTTTGCGTGGATGAGGCAGCGGCGGGGGGTGCGGTGGCGAGCGAGCGATGGCGTGGTCGTCGCGTTCGTGCTGCTCGAGGGCTACATCGCCGTCAGCTCCTCCCGCAACGAGGGCGTCGGTTTTCGCGTCCCGCTGCTGGCGCTGCTCGTGGCGCTCGGCGTGGCCACGCTGCTGCGGCTCCCGTGGACAGGCGTGAGGCGGGCGCTGATCGCGGGCCTCGTCGCACTCAGCGCGCTCAACCTCGTGATGAAGGCCGACATCATCGGAGGGCTCTCGGGGACCCCGCAAGCGCGCGTCCCGGGCTTCGGCGCGGTGCCCGTGGTGTCTGGTGCGGGCTACATCCAGGGCTACGTCGCCTCGGCCCTCGAGGCGCGAGCGGTGCCGGCGCCCGGGCCGCTCCCGCCGTCGGCCAGGCAGTGGCTGCCGGCGTACGCGCGGATCGTGCAGATCGCGCTGCGCGGCGCGCGACACCACGCCGGCGCACCGGTGATCGACCTCGCCACCGACGAGCCGCTCCTCAACGACAACGACCTGATCCTGGCCGCGCGGCTGCACGACCACCGCGACGTGACGGTCAATCTCGTGCCCGCGCCGCCCGGGGCCGCGAGCGCCGCGGGCTACGCACGGCTGCTGCAAGGCGCGCCGGACGCGGTGGTCACGGTGGGTCGCCCTGGGTTCAGCTACTCGCCCTGTCGGGGCGCCCCGACAGCGACCAGGGGCTGCTGGAACGCGTGGCGAGCACGCTCGGCCTGCCCTGCAGCGGCGGCGTCGCGCTGCCGGACGGCCGGGTGGCCGTCGTCTCCTCGCGCGCTCCAGCCGGAACGCCGGCGAGCTGCTCGCCCCAGGTGACGCACGTCGGCCTGATCGGCGGGCTCGATCCCGCCACGGTGATCGTGCTGTTCGACCTCCCGATGGAGTGGGACTCGCTTGCCCACGCGTTCACGCTCACGAACGCCGCTACGGGACGGGTCGTGTCCGGGCGGTTGGCGCCGTTCGGCGAGAGCGCGGCCCTGTTCCGAGCAACCGATGCACTGAGCCCGCATACGAGCTACGTGGCGACGGTCCGGGCCTCGGCCACGGCGGACACCGGCGGCCGCCTGCGACGGGCCGTTCGGTGGTCGTTCGCGACCGGCTAACCTGAGGCGCGCCGTGGGAGAGGTCGAGAGCTTGGAGCCCGCCGAAGCGCCGGCCGATCCCGCGCCGGCGCGGAGCGCCCGGGTGATGGTCGTGATGCCGGCGCGCAATGCGGCCAGGACGCTCGAGCGCACGGTCTCGGCGATCCCGGCGGACGTCGTCGACGAGATCATCCTGGTCGACGACGGCTCGACGGACGAGACGCTCGAGGTGGCGCGCCGGCTCCCGGTGCACCTGATCTGGCATCCGCACAACGTCGGGTACGGCGGCAACCAGAAGACGTGCTACCTGGAGGCGCTCCAGCGCGGCGCCGACGTGGTCGTGATGCTCCACCCGGACGGCCAGTACGAGCCGCAGCTGATCCCGCGGATGGTGCAGCCGATCCTGGCCGGCGAGGCGGACATGGTGCTCGGCTCGCGGCTGGTCGAGCCCGGGGCGTGGAAGCGGAGCGGGATGCCGCGCTACAAGTACCTGGCCAACCGGGGTCTGACGATCGTCGAGAACCAGGTGCTGGGCACGAGCTTCAGCGAGCTCCACACCGGCTACCGGGCGTTCTCGCGCCGGCTGCTGCTGACCGTGCCGTTCCTGCGCAACTCGATCGACTTCGTGTTCGACTCGGAGATGGTCATGCAGGCCGTCCACTTCGGGTTCAGGATCGTCGAGGTGCCGGCGCGCACGCGGTACTTCTCCGAGGCGTCGTCGGCGTCGTTCGGGCAGTCGGTCGTGTACGGGATCAAGACGCTGGCGACCGCCGTGCGCTACATGCTGCACCGCAGCCGGATCGTGCGCCGCGGAAGTTCATGCCATGAGGCGCGCCGAGCGGTCAGCTTGCTCGCTCCCGTGAGGCGCGCACCGGGGTGAGGTCGGTGCTCGTCCAGGCGCAGCCGTCCGTCCGCGACGCGCCGGCCGCCGATCCGCGCGCACACGGCGCCGAACTGGCGGCCGTCGGCGCTGCTGACGGCGGTCGCGTTCGCGCTGCGCGTGAGCCAGCTCCGTCAAGGGCTGATCGGCGATGAGGTCTTCACCTTCCAGGACATCGTTCATCGCAGCCTCGGCGCGGTCCTGAGCACCGTCCACACCGGAGGCGAGAACTCGCCGCCGCTGTTCTTCGCGCTGGCCTGGGCGTCGATCAAGCTCGGGGATCCGACGGTCTGGCTCCGGCTGCCCTCGCTGGTGCTCGGAAGCGCCACCGTCCCCGTCGTGTACGCGCTCGGCCGCGCAGACCGTCGGCCGGGTGGCGGGGCTGATCGCCGCGCTGGTGATCGCACTCACGCCCGTTCGCCGTGTACTACGGGATCGAGGCGCGCCCGTACGCGACCATGACGTTCTTCGTCGCGCTCTCCACACTGGCGCTGGTGCGGGCGGTGCGCACCGGCTCGGTGGCTGGTGGCTGGCCTACGCGCTCGCGGCGGCCGCCGCAGCGTACTCGCACTACACCGCGATCTTCGTGCTCGGCGTGCAGGCCGTGTGGTCGCTGTGGCCCTGCCGCGAGCGGATCCGCGAGCCGGTGCTGGCGCGACGCGCTGATCGTCGCGCTCTACGCGCCGTGGCTTCCCAACCTCCGCGGCAAGGCGCTCGCGGTGATCGGCGCGCTCTATCCGCTGGGCTTCCACCGCGTCGTGACCGACCTGTCTGCGGCCGATCCCGGGCCACCCGGCGGCGCCGCTGCGGCGATCCCCACCCTGACCGGCCTGGCGGTGTTTGGCGCCTGCATGCTGGCCGGCCTCGTCGCGCTCGGGCCTGCGGGGCTATCGGGCGCGCCGGCCGACGCTGCCCCGCCACCTCGGCCTGCTGTTCGCCCTCGCCCTCGCGACGCCGGTCGGGCTGCTCCTTTACAGCCTGCTCGTCACCGACCTGTGGCTTCCCCGCGGGCTCTCGGCGTCGATGCCGGCGAGCGCGCTCGTGATCGGCGCGCTCGTGTCGTCCCTTCCCGCGGGGGCCAGCCTGCTCAGCGCGGCAGCGATCGCGGTGACGTTGCTCGCCGGAACGTTGCGGAGCTTCGACGCGCCGTACGCGCGCGGCCGTTCCGGACGATCGCGGCCTACCTCGACCGGGTGGCGCCGCCGCGGGACCCCGTGACGATCGTGTCGTTCGTCGGGGCGCCGGCGATCCCCATGCAGTTCCACAAGCCGCACGTGGTGACCACGTCGGTCGACGCAATGTGGACGCTGACGCCCCCTGGCGGGCGGGCTTACCTGGTCCTCGATGACACGATCGCGCGCGAGGACAGCGATCGCTACGCCCACGCACCGTGGATTCGCGCTGGTGGCGCGCACGCATTACGCGGCCTCCTTTCCCACCGACGTGCTGACCTACCGCCGCCTGGGCGGCTGCAGCCGCGTACACGGTCACGCAGCCGAACCGGCGCGACCGGGCGCGCGAGCCGGCGCGATGTCCTGCTCCAGCGACGCGGGGCTGCCGCAGTCGGCGAGACCACGAACGTGGCCTTGGAGCGCCGGAGGATCGCGCGCCGCAGCGCGCCGGTGCGGGTCGGCGAGGGCGGGGTCGAAGAACCGAGTCTGGCGGCGATGTTCGCCGCCGGCTGCCACAGCGAGGTGGCCGACAAACACCGGCCGGCCGGTGAAGGCCGGGGACCGAGCAGCGACAGCAGCCACGGAGCTAGCACGCCGCCCGCGCCGCCGGCGCTCGGGCGAGGTAGGCCAGAGCGTCCGCCTGCGCCGGCGTCAGGCGCAGCAGGGCCTGCGCGTAGGCGCCGACGGGTCCGCTTCCGAGAGTCGTCGCTCACGCTCTGCGCCTGGTCGACGGCCGCGGGCACGGTGAACGCCGCGAGCGCCAGCACGCCGGCCCACGCGACCGTGCCGCTGACGCGCGGCGCGGCGCAGCCCGACCCGGGTCCCAGCCCCGGACGGCGAGCACCGCGAGCGGCAGGGTGACGCCGGCCAGCGCGTGCGGCGGGAACTGGGGAACGAGGAAGTACACGCCGGCGTAGGCGAGGAGCCAGAGCACCAGCAGCCACTCGCGGTCGTCGCGCGGGCCGGCGCAGCCCGAGCGCCGCGAGCACGCGCCAGCGGGCCGAACGACGCCAGCAGCGCCCACCACGGCGCGGTCCCGGTGATCTCTGACGTTGGCCTGGAAGGCGTGCCAGGAGGCATCGACGTGCGACAGGACGAGCCCGTAGACCAGCGGCGCCAGCGTCGCGGCGACCGGGCACACCAGCGCCTGTAGCGCCGGCGCGCGGGGCGCACCACGAGGAACGACGCCGGCGAGCGACCCGAGCAGCGATCGCGCCCTGCCAGGGGTGCAGCCAGGAGACCAGCAGCGCCGGCCGCCGCGGCGCACCGCGCTGCCGGGCGCCACCGCGCTCGCGCGGCCCGCGAGCAGCCGCTCGGCGGCGAGCAGGAACACCGGCATCAGCCCGATCGCGATCGCCGTGTGCTCGAAGCCCCACAGCTGGAGCGCGGGGTTGGCGTCGTCGCTGGCCAGCAGCACAGCTGGTAGCGAGCGGCCGAGATGGCCCGTCCACACGCGCCAGCGCGAGACGGGCGTCTCGTAGAACAGCGCCAGCAGCAGCGCGGCGGCCTGCGGGCCCGCGGCGGCCGGGGACAGGTGCCGGACGTAGGCGGCGAAGCCGAGGAACAGCACGAGCAGCGCGACCGGCTTCCAGATCAGGTAGGCGAGCTGCAGGCTGGCCCGAGCCGCCAGAGCAGCCCCGAGATCAGGTACATCGGCTGCACGTAGTCGTGCGGCGTGGGCCGATCACCCACAGGTTGGAGGCCGGCCGTGAGTGCCCTCGTCGCGGATCCAGGCCAGATACTGGAACTGGTCGAAGAAGTCGCCGCCGTTGACGCCCGTCATGACACCGCCGTGGCGAGCACGTAGACCAGCCACGGACGAGCGGGGCAAACGCCCACACCGCCAGGCCAGCACGAGGGGGAGCGGATCAGCCGCCACGCGCGCGCAGCGCCCGGAGTCCGGTCACGGACGCGACCGCTGCGGGCGGTATGGAGCGCGGCCAGAAGCGCCACGTGCGCGGCCCGCGCTCAGGCGCGCTCGCAGACCGCAACAGGTCGATCGCGTCGGCCAGCCCCTCGTCCGAGGACCAGAAGTCCTCCGGCGCGATCTCGAGGGCGCCCGGAGCGGGGCGCGGCGCGATCGCCCGCAGGCGCCGGTCGTACAGGTGCTGGCGGACGCGCCGGGGGACCAACCGGCGCAGGCGCAGCGGATCGACGCGCGAGCAGGCGATCGAGCTCGCCGGCGCTCGGCGTCGAGCAGGGCCATGTAGCGCGGCGAGCCGCACGAGCCCAGCAGCTGGACCGAGGCGAAGACGCGCGGCGCACAGCTCGCGCAGCTGCCGGCGTCGAACTCGACGTAGTGGTAGGGGTCGATGATCTCGTCCGGCCGCCCGAAGGTCAGCCGGTTGGGCGTGACGAAGACGGCCCGCCCGCCGGGCTCGAGCACCCGGACGACCTCGGCCAGCATCGCGCTCGGGGTCGGGCACGTGCTCGATCGAGTGGACCGAGACGACCGAGGCGAATGAGCCGTCGGGGAACGGCAGCCGGCGCATGTCGGCCACACGGTCTCGCGGTTCTGGCCGGCCAGCGCGGCCGGCTCGAGGTCGACCCCGACGGTCTCGCGGGGCGCGAGCTCCTCATAGGAGTGGCCGATGCCGCAGCCGAGGTCGAGCACGCGGCCCGGGCCCAGCAGCGGGCGCACAGCCGGTAGGCGGCGACGTGGCGCTGGAAGGTCGGGTTGAAGCCGCCCGTCGGCCGCGTGACCCGCTCGCCGGTGATCATCGCCGGCGGGCCTCGAGGTACACCGTGCCCCCGGCGCCGGCGCTCACCTCGGCCGCGGCCAGCGCCGCCGGCGCGCGGCGCCAGCGCGCTCCGCCGCGCCAGCACCACCCCGCGCCGAGCGCCTGCGATCGCGCTGGTCGCGGGCCTCGGCGCGCCGGATCGCGCTGTACAGGTCGGGCCGGCCCGGCAGGCTGCCCACGATCCCGTGCAGCCAGCCGAACACGAGCTGGCCGCCGCGCCAGTGGCTGACCCGCTCGACGTCGAACCCGCCGCGTCTCGCACCCGCGCGCGAGCGCGGCGGCCGGCAGGTGGACGAGATGCCGCGGCAGGTCGAGGTGGAACCAGCGCTCTCCGAACCGCCGCGCCTGCCAGCTGTGCAGATTGGGCACGGCGATCACCAGCACGCCCCCGGGTGCAGCAGCGCGCGGCGCGATCGAGCGGCGCGCCGCGGGGTCGCGCAGGTGCTCGAGCGAGTGCCAGAACACGACCGCCGCCCATTGCCCGCGCGCTCGTCGAAATCGGTCGATCTCGGCCGCGATGACGCCGCGGCGCTGGCGCCGCCGCTCCAGTCCCAGCGCCTCGCGCCCGCGGCGCGCGCAGCGCCCGGAGCAGGGCGCCGTCGCCCGCAGCCGACGTCGAGCACCGGCCCGGCCGGGGCATGCCGGTCCAGGCGCCGGGCGAGCGTCGCCGCGAAGCGCAGCAGCCGGTCGCCGCGGCCCGCCGAAGCGCCCGCCGGCCGGTCGGTACCAGCCGCGTAGGCGCGCGTCGAGCTCGATCGGACGGCGGGGGAAACGTGGTCGCGGCACTGCAGTGCGGGCATCGGCAGCCGCCCGGGGCCGGCTGAGCGCGCGCCCCGCACCACGCGCCCCGCGCTCCCCGTCGCGCGTGTCGCTGACGCGTCGCCAGTCGTGGCCAGCACGCGGACAGCGTAACCAGTGTAAATGGATCGGGGATGATCCAGGATGCGCTCGCGCCCGCCGCGCCCTGTCCCTGGTCGTGTGCGCGTGGTTCGCGCTCGGCGTCCGGCAGGCGCATGACCGGCTGCGGCAGCAGCGCTGGTCGCGGCTCCGCGCACCCTCACCGCGGCAAGCGAGCGCAGGTGCGAGGGCTCCTCGACGCCGCAGGGACGCTGAACCCGACGCGCAGGTCGACCTGATCCGCGGCAGCTGGCGCTGGTCGGGCACGACCGGCGCGAGGCGGCACGGCTCTCAGGGCGTGTTTGCCCGTGAGCCGATGAACATCCAGGCCTGGCTGCTGCTCGCGGAGGCGACCTGCGCGTGCTCGACCGCGCGGTGGCGATGAGCACATCGCGCGGCTCGATCCCGACGCTAGCGTTGAGCAGAGCCCCCCCGGTCAGCGTCGAGGCGGTCTGGCGGGCGATCCGCGCCCGCCACCCGCGCCTGCGCGAGGCGCTGGTCGCCGACGCACGCGTGACCGCGCGCATCGCGGCGAGCGCCACGAGTTCCGCTCGCGCTCGACGCGGTGGCCCAGATCCTCCGCCTGGCGTGGGTCAGCGACGCCTTCCTCGCCCAGGCCCTGTACCGCGTCAAGGCGCGGCTGCAGGCCCTCGGCGTGCCGGTGCTGCCGCGCCTCTCCCACCGCCTGGCCATGGTGCTGGCCCAGGTGTCGATCGGCGACCCGGTGATGGTGGCCCCCGGCGTCTACATCATCCACGGGCAGTTCGTGGCCGACGGCATGGTCGAGATCGGCGCCGGCGCGGTGATCTCGCCGTGGGTGACGATCGGTCTGCGCGCGGGCGACGTGCACGGGCGCCACGATCGAGCGCGGGGTGAGCATCGGGACCGGGGCCAAGCTGATCGGCCGGTGAGGATCGGCGCCGGCGCCCGATCGGCGCCAACGCGGTCGTGGTCGACGACGTCGCGCCCGGCGTCACGGTCGTCGGCGCGCCGGCCCGGTCGGCCAAACGCCGGGCGAGCCCGGCCTGGAGCGCTCGGGGTATGTTGGCGCCATGTGATGTTTCGACGGCGCAAGCCGCCGCCAGCGGGCGCGGCGCCCGCCTGCCGAGCCGACGCGGCGCGACGGCTGCCGACGAGGAGATGCGGCGGAGACGCACGCCTGCGCGAGGCGCGCGGACCCAGCTGGTCGAGCAGCGCCTGCTGCACCTGCGGCATCCGCGCCCGGGCGGCGCGGTGCGCGCCCGCTCCACCCGGAGCCGGACTCACGCTCCTGCCCGACCGCCGGTCGCTCCCGGAGTTCTCCCCCGATGCAGCTGACCCCGGCGCTGCTGCGCGCCGCGATCCTGCGCGACGGCTGCCTGCTCGTCCGCGGGCTGATCCCGCGCGAGGCGGCGCTCGACTTCGCCGGGCAGATCGACCGCGCCCTTCGGCAGCGCGATCGCCACGACGGCGGGCAGCCGGCACGACCCCGGCTACTACTCGGAGTTCGTGCCCGCCGGCGCTCGGCCGAGATGGCCCGCCCGTGGGTCAAGCAGGGCGGCGGCGTGCTGTCCCCCGACGCGCCGACCCGGCCTCAAACTGCTCGAGCTCTTCCCGCCGCCGGTCTGCCCGAGCTCCGGCGGCTACCTCGGCGAGCCGCCGCTGATCGCCTGCAGAAGACGACGCTGCGCAAGGCCGAGCCCTCGGTCCCGGGCGCCTGGCATCAGGACGGCAAGTTCATGGGCACGGTGCGCGCGCTCAACCTGTGGCTGTCGCTGTCGCGCTGCGGCGACGAGTCGCCCGGACTCGACATCGTCCCCCGCCGGCTCGGACCACCTGGCCGTCAGACCGAGGAGGCGATGCTTCGACTACATGGTGTCCCAGCGCGAGGCCGAGGAGGCGGCGGGCGAGCTGGCATCCTGCGCCCGATCTTCGAGCCCGGCGACGCGCTGTTCTTCGACGAGCTGTTCCTGCACAAGACCGGCTCGGACCCGGCGATGCCCAAGCCGCGCTTCGCGATCGAGAGCTGGTTCTTCGGCGCCTCCGCGTTCCCGCGCGGAGTACGTCGCCGACTCGCGTCGTCTGAGGCGAGAGCCGGCATGTGGAACGGTAAGGCGAGGTCTCGGTCATCCTCATGACCTACGCCGAGCGCGACTCGATCCGCGCGGTGATCGAGGGCTTCTTCGCCACGGCTTCGTCGACGAGGTCCTGGTCGTCGACAACAACGCCCAGGCGGGGACGGCCGAGGAGGTGGCCCGCACCCAGGCCCGGCTCGTGCACGAGCCCCAGCAGGGCTACGGGCACGCCACCCGCCGGGGCCTGCTCGAGGCCACCGGCGAGCTGATCGTGCTCGCCGAGCCCGACGGCACCTTCCTGCCCGAGGACATCCTCAAGCTGCTCGTCTACAGCGAGGAGTGCGATGCCGTGTTCGGCACCCGGACGACGCAGGAGCTGATCTGGGCAGGGCGCCAACATGGCGCGGCTTCCTGCGCTGGGGCAACTGGGCGGTGGCCAAGCTGATCGAGGTGCTCTACAACACGACCCACCTGAGCGACATGGGCTGCACGTACAAGCTGCTGCGCCGCGCGACGGCCGAGCACGTGGCCGACGCAATGAAGGTCGGCGGCAGCCACGCCGGAGCCGAGGTGATGCTGCTGACGATCCTCGTCCGGCGCGCGCTTCGTCGAGGTCCCGGTCAACTACCTGCCGCGCGTCGGCGTCTCCTCGGTCACCGGCGACCCGGTCGAGGCGATCGCGGTCGGGCTGCGATGATCGGCGCTCGTGCTGCGCTTCGCGCCTCGCGCCGCGCCAGCGCCTGCGCGCCCGCCGCGATGACCGTGCGCCCTGCCGCGACGAGCAGAAGGCGCTCATGAGCAGCTCCCACTTTGACGCCATCGCCGAGCGTCTACGACGAGTCGCTGCCCGCGCATGTGGTCGAGCACTACCTGACCAAGCGGGCGCGTTTCGTGCCCGCCCACTGCCCGCGCCGGCCGCGGCGCTGGACGTCGGCTGCGGGACCGGGGTGCTGGCCGAGCGCCTGGCCGGCAGGGCTCAGATGACCGGGCTCGACCCGTCCGAGGGGATGCTCGAGATCATGCGCGCGCGCCCCGGCGGTCACGGGCGTGCAGGGTCGGGCACCGACTGCCGTTTGCCACCAGCAGCTTCGACCTCGTGCTGACCGTCGCGGTCATGCACCACATCGCCGACCCCGACGACGTGCGCGCGGCGCTCGCCGAGATGGTGCGCGTGGCCAAGCCCGGCGGGGCGATCGTGATCTGGGACCACAATCCGCGCAACCCCTACTGGGGCCGGCTGATGGCCCGGGTCCCCCAGGACGACGGCTCGGAGCGGTTGATCCGCGAGGCGAGCTCGCGCCGGGCTGAGCGCCGCCGGCGGCTGGTCCGCCCGTGCGTGCAGCTGGGGCTGGTGCCCGACTTCACGCCCCCGCGCGCTGCTGCGCGTCGCCGCCGCGCTCGAGCGCCTGGCTCGAGCGCGCGCCGGTGCTGCGGCGCTTCGGCGCCCACAACGTGATGCTGGCCACGCAAGTGAGCTCAGCGCGCTACGCGGCCCGCGACCAGGGACGACGATCAGCCCGCTGGGGTCGCGTCGATCGGCCTCAGCACAAAGCGCCGGTCGAGCTGGTGCAGGATCCAGTCCAGCTGCGGGTTGCGCCCGAGCGGGCGTGATCGCGTACGATCCGGCCGCCCGCGCAGCTCGCGACCACATGAGCCCGGTGGCGTCGGTGAGCAGCCGCTGCCCGGCGCGGAGGCGCGCCAACTGGCGGGCGATCCGGCCCGTCCACACCGACGGGATGAAGCCGTCGGCCTTGGGGTCGCCGATGAAGAGCAGGTTGGAGCGGTGGCTGCGCATCAGGATCTCGTGCCGAGGTCCGGCGACTCGGGCAGCAGCACCAGGGCGCGCGGCGCGGGCACGTAGCGGGCCAGCAGCACCTCGCCGCCGGCGCGCGCGGATCGATCGGCGGCGGGTGCCACAGCCGGCGCAGGGCCGCGCGCAGGCCACCGCCCGGATAGGCGTGCGCGAGCGCCGACCGCCGAAGCGTGGCCCCGATCGACGGCCAGGCCGCCGCGAGCATCACCGCGGCCGACGGCCAGCGGCCCGCGAGCGCGCGCGTCGCGGCCGCGCGCGACTCGCGGCGGCGCGCGAGCATCAGCCCCAGCCAGAGCACCGCGATCAGCAGCGCGGGCAGCGCGACGTAGGGCAGCAGGTAGGTCGAGGAACGGTTGTCGGTGTAGCTGAAGAGCGCGATCCCGTAGACGGTCAGGCCGGCCAGCGCGATCAGCGCGGCCGCTCGCGCGCGGCCAGCTCGCGCGCGCGCGCAGGCATCAGCACGAGCGCGGCGCGCGGAGACCAGCGCCCCGCGCGCCGACGGCCAGCCCGGGCGACCAGCTGGCGAAGCCGTAGCTGATCTGCCCCGCCTGGCCGCCGAGCACAAGCGCGTGGACGTAGGCGAGGTACTGGCCCCAGTCGGGCAGCTGCCCGGTGGCCGAGCGAGCGTCGCCAGCGCAAGCAGCACGTGCGCCGCGACGAACGCGCCGCGCCCAGCGCGCAGCTGGCGCCGAGCCACGGCGGCGCGCGCCCGGCGGCTCGCAGCCGGCCTCCGCCCGACCATCGCCAGCACGGTGAACGGCGTGTAGACGAACGCCTCGAGCGCCCACACCGCCGCCACCGCCAGCACGCGAGCGCCGCGCGCCCGGCGCCCCGCCACGCGGCCGGCGCGCGCCGCCCACCGGCGCGCCGAGGACACGACCATCGGCAGCCCGAAGCGCAGCGGGCCCTGCTCGGGCAGCGTCCCGACCGTATAGTGGAGGTGGTAGAACGAACGCGACGCACCGCGACGGCCAGCGCCATCCACGGCCAGCAGACGCCCGACGCCGGCCAGGCGCATCACGGGCGTACCCGGCGACGTAGAACAGGGCGGTGAGGAGCCCGTCCAGCAGGCCGAAGGTGCCGTAGCCGATCGGCACGAGGTGAAACCAGCCGGCGAGGAAGTAGATGAGCCGACGCCGTACTGCGACACCGGGACGTTGACCAGGAGCGCCCCGCCGCCGAGCAGCTGGTTGGCCGGCCCGAGGATCAAGTCCTGCTGAAACTGGATGATGCCCGGGGCGAAGTAGACGTTGGGGGATCGCCGCCGAGACGCGTGAAGACGACCACGTCGGGGACCGCCAGCACAGGAGGACGACGACACGACGTCGGCCAGGGCTCCGGCTCGCCATCCCGCGACGGGCAGCCGGACGCGCCCGTAGACGAGCGCGACCGCCACCGCGACGGCGCCACCGAGGGCGAGTCCGGCCGCGGCTCAACCCGCCGGAGTGCCACCGTGCAGAGCAGCGACGCCGACGAGCAGCCGCCCCGACGGCCAGGCGCCGCGCGGCCCGCCGACTCGAGGCCGAGGGCCGCGCCCGCGTCCGCGCGCCGCGCCCGCAAGCAGCGACCGCGGCGAGCGCCCACCACACCGCGACGCCGGCGAGCAGCGCGTCCAGGCGGCTCCCCCCGGGAGCAGGCGCACGACGATCGAGCGCGGCGCAGGAGCTCGCCGCCAGCACCGCCCGACAGGAGCGTGACCGCGCGCGGCCCGGCAGCGGCGCGCGATCGAGTCGGCTCGGCGCGGCACGACCAGCACCGCCGCCGGCAGGATGACCGCGAACGCGATCAGGTAGAGCGCGGTCTTGGCGTCTGGTTCTGCCCGATCACGGACTTCAGCGAGCGGAGGGGAGCGGCGGGATGGACGAGCAGCAGCAGCGCCGCCATCACCAGCAGCGAAGCGCCCAGCGCGAGCGTCACGGTCAGCACGAGCGTCGCCGCGAACCCGGCGCGGGCCGGTTCGGCGCGCGCCGGTCGGCTGACCCGCGGACGCGCCGGCGCCCACCGCGACGCCGCTCATCTCGGGCCGGGCGCCGCCGGCTCGAGTAGATCCTGACCTCGGTCCGCGCGATGCCGGGATAGATGTGCGTCTGCACCAGCGGTACGGCGCAGGCAGGCGCATCTCGGCGCGCGGTGCGCTGGTCGAGTGGCGCGAACCCGCTGGGCGGCGAAAGCGTCGACACGACTACGATCGGCGCGCCGCGGGCCTCGGCCAGCGCCTCGCGCGTGGCCTGGGCGGCGGACACGATCGGGTCGGCGAACCCGAACGGGTGCGTCGCGCTCGGCCGGCGCCTCGGCCCGGACAAGACGAGCCGCGCCGGTGCAGCGCGATGTCGAGCGGGTCAGCGGCCCCGGGCTGATGTTCCCGGTCCCGTCGATCACGACGTCGTCGGGCTGCGTAGCGGTCGATCAGCGCCGCCGCCGACTGGTAGTCGGTGCGCTGGTAGGGCGCGAGCGAGCAGCCGCTCGCTGCCGAGCGCGAATGCGGCGATTGCCGCCAGCGGGCACGCGATCCGCAGCGCCGGCGGGCTGGCGCTCAGCAGCCGCGCGAACGACAGCGCCAGCGACGGCCACGAGGCGGCGAGGTTGCGGACGCCGAAGATGTGGGTGCTGAGCGAGGCTCACCACGGCTTCGCCGACCGGCGTGGCCAGGGCAAGGGCGAGGATCAAGAGCGTGCGGCGGTCGCGGGCGGCGCGCCACGGCGATGCGCCGCCGCCGGGGCGCCATCCCAGCGCCGCGGCGGCCGGGAACGTCGCCACCGCCAGGAGCACGAGCGCCGCGACGCCGGGCAGCTCCGAGAGGCTGACGGGCGTGAGGCTGACCGAGCCTGCGTAGGGATAGCCGAGGGCCCAATGCGCGAGGTCAGCGGGATGTCGTGCCCCGTGAACGGGGACAGCGCGGAGAGGATCTTGACTGTGGGCGAGGAGAGGTCGTTGATCAGTCCGGGGATCCACGGCACCAGCCCGACGAGTACGCCGGGGTTGGCCAGGAGCGCGGACGCGACGGGCCTCAGGGTGGGCCCAGACGAGCCACAGGAACTGCGCCGCCAGCACGAACGCGCACGTGTAGTGGGTGTAGAGCGCGGCGCACGAGCAGACGGCGTAGAGGACCCACCAGGGGCGGCGACCGGTGTCGAGCGCCAGCAGCAGCGACAGGGTCGAGCCCGCGAGGAGCAGCATCATCAGCGCGTACGCGCGCGCCTCGGTGGAGTAGTAGATCATGAACGGAGACAGCGCCGTCAGCGCGGTCGCCGACCAGCGCAGCCCGGCGCCCCACGGTCCGCGCGCCCAGGAGGTACACGACGCGGGATCGTGAGCGTGCCCGCCGATCAGCGAGGGGAGGCGCAGGAGCTCGGGACTGTCGCCCAGCCGGGTGCTCAGCCACGAGGCGAGGAACGACAGGGGCGGGGTGATCTCGGCGTGGTGGATCGCCGCGGTGCTGTACAGCAGCGACAGCACGGCGTGCAGGCTGTGCGCGACCACGATCCAGTAACGTCGAGAGCTCGTCGCCGAACAGCGACTGCCGGGCGACGACCAGGCGCAGGGCGACGCCCGCGGCCATGCACGCCACGACGGCGAGGCCGGCCAGCGGCGCGGGCAGCGCCACGTCCCTCGCCGGGAGCCGGCCCGGGCGCAGCGGCGTCGCCGGGCGCGAATCGGCGAGGTCGGGGAGGACCATGCGAAGCGAGAAATTAGCTCGGGTGGGTCCCGGACTCACGCGTCGCCGGGCCGGTGGGGTAACGTGATCTGCGTGTGGCGGTTCAGGAGGAAGGCGCCCGATCCGCGGCCGCGACCATGCTGCTCCAGCCGAGCCCGTATGACGAGCTCGACCTCCCGGAGCTGATCGCCGAGATCGAGACGCTGAGCGCGGCCAACCGCGCCGCTCCGGACCGCGACACCGAGCGGCGACTCGTCCGGCTGCGCCACCTGGCCGGGATCCGGCTCGCCGAGGAGGCCCCGGATCACCCGAGTTCGCCGCCCGCCGAGCCGGACGCGCTCGCCGCCGGCGAACCGCTGCCCGAGCTCGTGCCCGAGCAGCTGAACCCCGGGGTGCTCCGCGCGGGGATCCTCCGCGACGGGTGCGTGCTCGTGCGCGGTCTGGTGGACCGCGAGCAGGCGCGCTCGCGATGGCCGGGGAGATCGAGCGCGCGTTCGCCCAGCGCGAGCGCCAGGACTCCGGCGGCGCCGCGACCCGGGCTACTACGAGGAGTTCGAGCCCCGCCCGGGCTCGGGCGAGCCCGTGGTCCGCTGCTGGATCGAGCAGGGCGGCGGGCTGCTCGCCGCCGACGCGCCGAAGCTCCACTTCCGGATGATGGAGCTGTTCGCGGCGCGCGGCTGCCCGAGCTCGTGAGCGGCTATCTCGGCGAGCCGGCGCTGATCTCGGTCCACAAGACGACGCTGCGCAAGGCCGACCCTTCGGTTCCCGGCGCCTGGCACCAGGATGGTTTCTTCATGGGCCCGGTGCGCTCGCTCAACCTGTGGCTGTCGCTCTCGCGCTGCGGGGACGAGGCCCCGGGGCTCGACATCGTCCCCCGCCGGCTCGAGCGCTACGTCGCCACCGCCACCGAGGAGGCGGTGCTCGACTACACGATCTCGCAGGCGCAAGGTCGAGCAGGCGGCCGGCGGGGCGGCCGATCGTCCGGCCGATCTTCGAGCCGGGCGACGCCCTGCTCTTCGACGAGCTGTTCCTCCATCAGACGGGCTCGGACCCGGACATGCCGAGCCCGCGCTACGCGATCGAGAACTGGTTCTTCGGCGGCTCGTCGCTTCCCGAGCGAGTACGCCCCGATCGCGGCCTGACCTGGAGGTTGGCGACGGCGGGCGATCAACCGATCGGCGGCTCGCGGGCGCCGGCAGGTCCAGCAGGGCGCCGTACACGAGGCGCTCGACCCGCGCCCACTCCGGGTTGCGCGCGTACAGGCGGTGGATCTGCTCGGGGGTGAACCAGCGGCTGAGATCGCGGTCGTAGGAGCCAACGTTGACGCGCCCCACCGCGAGCACGCGCTCACCCACCTCCGCGGTGAGCACCCCGAGCTCACCGAGCAGCGCCAGCACGTCGTCCTGGAGACGCTCCGCGCGCAGCCATCGCTCGACCGCGAGGCGACCGTGGTCGGTCATCCAGCGCAGCAGGTCGTCGGCATCGGTCCGGCTCGCCATCTGGTCGGGCGTCTCGAGCGGCCCGGGCCGGTAGTCCGGGTGCACGCCGTAGGCCGCGCGGTGGTGGGCGCCGCTGAGCGCCCACGCCGGCAGCCGGCGGATGTTCATCACCCGCAGCCGCCCCGCGATCTCTGCCTCCCGCGCGAAGAACGGGAGGTGCTTGTCGTTGGAGTCGGGCGGGTCGGCGAAGACCGCGAGGCCTGAAACGGCGACGAGCATCGCGTGCGTGGCGTCCCCTGCGGTCTTGGGGAGATGGGCCCAGGCGAAGCGCTCTCCGATGACCATGTCCGGGACCTAGAGCAGGCGGGCCGCGGACGGGCCGCGATTAGACTGCTCGCCACGTGGTGCCGACCCGGGCTGCACTGGACCCGTATCTGAACGATCCCGATCGGTGGGGCGTGTCGATGGCGCAGCTGGGCGAGCTGATCGTGGCCTGCCTGGACGCGGTGCAGGCACGCTCGGTGGCCGAGGTGGGGGCCTTCGCCGGCGATCTCACCCGCCTGCTCGCCGACTGGGCGGCCGGGTCGGGCGCCCGGGTGCTGGCGATCGATCCGGCCCCCCAGGAGCCGCTGCTCGCTCTCGATCGCGAGTGCCCCCAGCTCGAGCTGATCCGGCAGACGAGCCTGGAGGCCCTGCCGGCGCTGGCGCTCACGGACGCGATCGTCATCGACGGCGACCACAACTACTTCACGGTCAGCCGCGAGCTGGCCCTGATCGCCGAACGCGCGGCGAGCCGTCGTTGCCGCTGCTGCTCTTCCACGATGTGTGCTGGCCACACGCCCGGCGCGATGACTACTTCGCGCCCGACGCGCTGCCTGCGCAGACCGCTGGCCGCTCGCCGGCGAGGGCGGCGGCGTCTCGCCCGGGAACCCGGGCGTCGGACCCGCGCGGGCTGCCCTTCCCGCGCTCCGCGGCGAGCGAGGGCGGGCCGCGCAACGGCGTCCTCACGGCGGTCGAGGACTTCGTCGCCGGGCGTGGCGGGCTGCGGCTGGCCGTCGTGCCCGCGTTCTTCGGCTTCGGCGTGGTGTGGGAGCGCGCCGGCGCGTTCGCCGGCGAGCTGGCGCAGATCCTCGACCCGTTGGACCGCCATCCGGTGCTGGAGCGCCTCGAGGCCAACCGGGTGCGCCTCCTCGCCGATCGGCAGGCCTGCCGTGCGGAGGTGTGGGAGCTGCGCGAGCGGCTGGCCCGCCGGGAGGACGCGCTACGGCGGGTGATCGACTCGCGGGCGTTCTCGATCGCCGAGCGCGTGTCGCGGCTGCGGGTCAAGGCGGGGGTGGCCAGGGCCGCGGCGGCGATCACCAAGGACGATCTGCGCCGGGCGCTCGAGGACTAGTCCCAGGGACGCGGCGGGCGCGGCGGGACCGTTGCGCCGGCGCCGCGCCCGGCGCCGGCGCATCTCGTTGAGGGCGCGCAACGGCGCGGTCAGCCGCCAGGACAGGCTCTCGGTCTTCTCGGCCAGCGCCCGCTCGAGCACGAGCAACTGGGCGTCGCGCCCCATCGCCACCGAGTAGGCGAGCGCCCGCTCGGCCTCCCGCTCTGCCTCGGCGCGGCGGGCCCGCCGCTTCCACGCCGCCTCGTCGCCCACCGGCCCGTGCAGCGTCCGGTCCCACTTCTCGGCCACGTCGATGTGCGCCTGCACCCACACGTCGAGGTCGGGGACGAACTCGATCGAGCGATGATGGATCGCCCGCAGGTCCGCCACCACCACCGTACGCCCGGCGCCGCGCACCTGCAGGCAGAAGTCCAGGTCGAACCCGTGGCCCAGGACCAGCGCCTCGTCGAAGCGGAGGCTGCGCACCGCCCACGGCGAGAGCGCCAGCAGCTGACCGTCCACCGTCTCGACCTCGGCCGGCGGGGCGTGGCGCTCGGCCCACGAGAACGCGGGCAGCTCGCCCCCGCCGCACTCCTCGTAGCGCTGGAGGAGTGGAGCGGAGAACACGGTCCCGTCCCACCAGCCGATGTCCCTGACGCCGGTTGCACCGGCCGCGCCCACGACGGCCACGCAAGGATCGGCGAGGGCCTGCCTCACCTTGGCGCACAGCTGCGGGTCGGTGATCTCGGTGTGCGGATTGACCAGCACCAGCGCCTCGAGGTCCTCGCGCTTGGCCGCGGCGTCGAGGATCAGGTTGTAGGTGCGGCCGACGGGCTCGATCGAGCTGAACGCGAACGTCTCCGAATCCGGCTCGGAGGCGAGGCGGATGCCCGGCTCGGCATAGCGGCGGTAGGACACGTCGCCGCTGATCGATGCGCCGAACGCGATCAAGCCCGGCTATCCGCGCGGAGACCCTGTCTGCGGGTCGAGCCGGCTCGACCCGAGCCCCGGCCTCGTCAGCTCGAGCGGGGCCCGCCGGCGCGGCCGCCGGAACAAGCGCAGCGGCGCGGTGATGCGCCAGGAGATGCTGTGAGTCGCCTCGTCCAGGGCGCGCTCCAGCTCGCGCGCCTGCGCATGACGCGCGAGCCCCCGCATGTGGCCGATCAGCCGCGCCGCGCTGGCGTCGGCTTCCGCGCGCCAGGCCCGCTGCTGCCAGCTGCCCACGCCGGCGCCGATGCCCATCGCGCCGTCCCACTTGTCGGCCAGGCGGACGTGGGCCTCGATCCACTCCTCCGGGTCGGGCAGCATGTCGAGCGGGCGGTGGTGGATGGCCCGGAAGTCGGCGGTGATCACCTTGCGGCCGGCCGCGCGTGCCTGAAGGCAGAGATCGAGGTCGTAGCCGTGGAACTGGCCGAGCGACTCGTCGAAGCGCAGATTCTGGACCGCCCACGGCGACAGGACCAGGATGAACCCGTCGAGTGTCTCGACCTCTCCCAGCCGAGCGTAGGCGGGGGCCTCCGACCATGACCACGAGAACGCGGGCAGGTCGCCCCCACCGTGCTCCCCGTAGCGGTTGACGAACGACGCGCACGTGACAGAGGCCTCCCACCAGGCGAGGCTGCGCACGCCGACCGCCCCCACGCACCCGACCAGCGCCACCGCCGGATCGCGCAGGGCCGCGCGGATCGCGGCGCAGAACGCCTGATCGACGATCTCGGCGTCCTGGTGCACGAGCACCAGCGCCTCGAGCCCGTCCCGGCTCGGCGAAGCGGTCCAGAAGCGCGTTGTAGGAGCGGAAGATCGAGCCGATGGCCTGCATCGCCTCGACCTCGGAGCCGGGCTCCGCGGCGCGCCGGATCCCGGGCTCCGCGCATTGCCGGTACACCTCGGGTTTCGTCACCGATGTGGCAAATGCGATCATCGTGGGCGCCCCGGCTTCATGGCCGACGAGTGTAATTGCCGATGAGACACCCAGTCACGGCCGATCAGCCCGCGGACACGCCAGCCACACAAGGGCATCGCCCGACCGCGCAGGCGCCTGTGGTGATCGAGGTCCGGAGGCTGTGCAAGCGCTTTCGCATCCCCGAGCACCGGATGACTACCTTCAAGGAGCGCGCCACGCATCCGCTCACCCGGATCGAATACCGCGAGCTCGAGGCGCTCAAGGGGATCTCGTTCGACGTCCACCGCGGGGAGTTCTTCGGGATCGTGGGCCGTAATGGCTCGGGGAAGAGCACGCTGCTCAAGATCCTGGCCAGCATCTACCGGGCTGATGCCGGCACCGTCCGGGTAGCCGGGCGGCTGGCTCCGTTCATCGAGCTCGGCGTTGGGTTCGATCCCGAGCTGACCGCGCGCGAGAACGTGATCCTCGGCGGCGTGCTGATCGGGCTGACGCGGCGCGAGGCGGCCCGGCGCCATGACGCCGTGGTCGAGTTCGCCGAGCTGCAGGACTTCGCCGACCTGAAGCTCAAGAACTACTCGTCGGGGATGCTCGTCCGGCTCGCCTTCGCGATCATGGTCCAGGCCGACTCGGACATCATGCTCATCGACGAGGTCCTGGCGGTGGGCGACGCGTCGTTCGCGCAGAAGTGCATGGACGTGTTCTACGAACGTCGACGGCAGGGCAGGACGATGGTGTTGGTGACCCACGACATGGCGACCGTCCAGTCGCTGTGCCACCGCGCGATGGTCCTCCACGAAGGCGAGATCGACTACGTGGGGGATGCCGAGGACGCCGCCGTGCGCTACTACCGGCTCAACTTCGGCCGGGCCAGCCCCAGCGTCACGAGCGAGGACGGTGAGCCGGGGCCGGTCCTCGATGTCCACGCACGGGTGGTCGATGCGACGTTGCGCGACGAGGCCGGAGCGCGTCCGAGAACGTCGAACAGGGACTGCCGCTCGTCGCGGAGGTGCGCTTCGAGGCCGCGCGCGACCTGGCCGCTCCGATCTTCGCCTTTCACCTGGTCAACGCGAACGGCGTCGTCGTGTGCGCGTTCACGCATACCACCGACCGGCCAGTCGCGCGCGGACAGCACATCCGGCTGATCGCCCGCATCGAGAACCGCCTCGTGGCGGGGCGCTACTACCTGGACTGCTGGATCCGCCAGGACGACACGGAGAGCACGATGGCCCTCCAGGCGATCCGGGTGCTGCGGTTCGTCGTGTTCGGGACCGCCCCGCGCCACGGCGTGGTGATGCTCGACGCCGACGTGGAGGCCGAGGTCGAGGAGCCGTGAACGAGCTGCGCGCCGGTGTCGGGACCGTCGGCCCTGGGGGCGGGTGGCGGCGCTCGCTCGAGTTGCTCGCCCTGATGTCGGTCACGAACTTCAAGAAGACGTACTTCGGCACGGTGCTCGGCTATGTGTGGTCGCTGGCCCGGCCGCTGATGCTGTTCGGGGTGCTGCTGGTCGTGTTCACGCACGTGTTCCACCTGGCCGCCATGTCGGCGCACTATCCGGTGTTCCTGCTGTTCGACATCGTGCTGTTTGGCTTCTTCCAGGAGGCCACGACGCTCGCCGTCGGATCGATCGTGGGCTACGAGGGCGTGGTGCGCAAGACCCAGTTCCCGCGCCTGGTCATCCCGCTGTCGGTCGTGCTCACGAGCTTCTTCAACCTGGCGCTGAACCTCGTCGTCGCGTTCGTGTTCGTGCTCGCGTTCGGGATCGCGCCGACGTGGTGGTGGCTGCTGGTCGTGCCGCTCCTGGCCGCCCTGTTCGCGATCACCACCGCGGTGGCGATGATCGTCTCATCGCTGTTCCCGCGCTTCCGCGACGTCCAGATCATCTGGAGCGTGCTCGCCACCGTGCTGTTCTACGGAACCCCGACGCTGTATCCGGTGTGGGCGGTGTCCCACACGTTCCGTGACGTCATCGCCTTCAATCCGCTGGCGCCGCTCTTCGACCTCGCGCAAAGGCTCGTGACCAACCCCAAGGGCCGTGGCCGTGGCAGGCCTCGGCCGGCGGAGCGGTCCGGCTGGTGGTGGCGGTGGCGCTCTACGTTGCGATCTCGGTGTTCGCCGTGTGGCTGTTCAACCGCGAGGCCCCGCGGATCGCCGAGGAGCTGTAGCGCTGGCTCAGGAGCTGCCCGGCGAGGATCATCGCGACCAGCGTGACCGCCGGCATCTGCCAGTCCCAGTCGAGCGGCGCGTGGGCGGCATAGACGACGAACGCCGGCGAGCGGGCCGGCCGGCCGCGCACGCGGTCGATGCGCAGCGCGTCGCGGGCGGCGAGCGCCGACGCCGCCGAAGAAGGCGAGGAGGAACGCTGCGCCCACGAGCCCGAGCTCGGCCAGCGTCTGGAGCGGGAGCGAGTGGGCGTCCTGGGCGAACTCGTTGACGTGGCGGTAGCGCAGCCACCAGACCGACCAGCCGCCGGCGCCCACGCCGTGCAGCGGCTCGGCGCTGAATGCCTTGCAGGGCCACGCTCCAGTAGGCGTAGCGGTTGCTCTGGAGCGTCACGAGCCGGCCGGCGCCACCGGACAGCGGCGCGACGCTGCTCTCCTTGGCGCCGAGGACGATGGCGAGGGCCAGGCCGGCGCAGATGAGCCCCGGTGGCGAGCGCGCCGGCGTGACGGGGCAGCCGCAGGGAACTCGGCGTCGCTCTGCGGCGCCCGAGGCGGCGGCTGCACGCCGACGGCCGCGAGCGCGATCACCGCGAGTAGCGGCCAGCGCGATCGCACCCTGCGGTCTCGCGCGTGGAGAGGCTGCCGGCCAGGCCGGTGACGCCGTGCAGCGGAGAGATCGCCGCCGCGGCCACCACGCCGAGCGGCGAGGCACAGCAGCGTGGCACGCAGCTGCTCGCGCGCTGCGCGCGGCGACCACGCAGCGTGAGCAGGCCGGCCACGCAGGCGAACAGCGCGCCGCGCGAGAAGCTGATGTAGAGGCCGGCGGCGAGCGGCGCGCACGCCGCCGCGGCGCGCGCCTCGGAGCGCGCCGGTGGCGGGTCGCGTCGCCGGCGATGCCGTGCGCACAGCACGAACGCCGAGCGCGGCGAGCTCACCCATCGCGTTCCAGTAGGTGAGCGGCTGCTCGAGCCGGCCCTGCGCGCTGACCGACCGCGCGAAGTGGAGCAGGCCGGGAAGCAGCCTCTCCGACAGCGCGTAGCAGATGACGATCAGGATGCCGGCGGCGAGCGCCGGCTCGACCAGCCGCGCGCTACCGCGGTCGCGCAGGAGGAGCGAAGGCGGCGACCAGAGCGCCGAGGTACAGGAACGCGATCTGGCCCTGCGCCGTACGCGTTGCCGGCGATCGGCGCCCACAGGATCGAGAGCAGCGTCCACGCCGCGAGCGCCGGCGAGGCCGACCAGCGCCAGCCGCGCGGCGCGAGCGGCGCGACGGCTTGCGTGGCGCGGCGATCAGCGCGAGCGACCACGAGACCCCAGGCCACCACGCCGGCCACCGCGCGCGGCGCCGCTGAAGTACCCGCCCGAGAAGAAGGCGAGCACGGTCGCGCCGGCGAGCAGCACCGCGCGTGGCAGAGCCGATGCCGTGCGCGGCCGGCGTCACGGCGACGGCGTCAGGGCGGGCTGATCGAGCTAGGCGTGCACGCGATCGAGCAGCGCGTCGCCGAAGCACTCGTCCCAGTCCCGGGCCCAGCTCACCCGGCTGCCCGCGGCGCGCCGCTCGCCGTCCTCGACGGCGGCCGCCGCCTCGAGCAGCGCGCGCGGCGATGCCCTCGACCGTCGGCTCGGCGGCGATCAGGTTGGTCGAGATCGCCGCCAGCGCCTCGGCGGTCTTGTTCTCGAACGTGTTGGTCACCGTCAGCAGGCCGGCCGAGGCCATCTCGATCGGGACCAGGCTGGGGTGCGGTGTGTACATCAGCGCGAGTCCGACATCGTGCTCGGCCAGGATCGCCGCATAGTCTCGCTGCGCCGCGCGGGGCAGGAGCTCGAGCTCGACGTCGCCGCCGAGGTCGATGCTCCGTGCCTTCGCGGCCGTGCCGATACCACGCAGCTCCCAGCCGCTGCGGAAGGCTCCCTCCTCGAGCGCCCGCCCGAGCGCGAGGATGCCGAGCTCGAACATGTTGCGCGCGGCGTGCGGCTCGGGCCGGGCGTAGAACAGCAGGCGGCGGGTGGAACGGGCGCCCAGCTCGGCCGCAGTGGGCGCGGGCGACCGCGGTGATCGCGTTCTCGAAGGACGCCGAGCGCTCCTCGCCGAGCTCGCCCGCGTACACGCCGAGACGATGAGCGCGGAAGTAGCCGCGCAGCAGCTCGGAGGAGAACAGCGCGAAATGCTCGAAGCGGTAGGACTGCTCGGCCAGCGCGGCGTAGCTGCCCATCGGGAACGTGAACGGCTCGAACTCCTGGATCAGGTACACGAACGGCCCGCGGCCCGAGGTCCTCGCTCGCCCGCGCCGCGATGTGCGCGGTCCACCAGGTCGTGGCGATGAACGCGTCGTGCGGGCTGACCTCGAGGCTTGCCGCCCGCCGCGCGAACTCCACCTCGACGCGATCGAACAGCCCGCGCAGCCCGCTGTAGGACTCGATCTGGCGCTTCCAGTCGCGCGGCAGCTCCCCGACCGGGTCGACCGTCACGAGCCGAACGCGCGCCCCCGCCTCGGCCAGCCGCCGCGCCAGGTTGAACTTGGCGATGTAGCCGCCGAACAGGTGCTCGAGGTCGATCGTCGGGATCAGGAGGTTGAGCCGCCGCGGGGCATCCTGCGCGACGGCCAGCTCGAGCGGCTCGATCTTGCTCGCCAGCCCGCGCGCCCCTGCGTCGCCGAGCGCGCGGCGCTCGCCCTTGGGCGCAAGCTCGGTCGGCGGCACGGCGTCGAGCCGCAGTCGCCGGGTCGGCCGGTCGGTGGCGCTGGCGGACAGCAGGCGCCGCCACACCAGCGCCCGCAGCAGGGTCCACTCGGCACCGAGCGTCTCGGGCTGCCCGGTGAGCTCGCGCCCTGCGCGCCACGCGAGCTCGGCGAGCGCCGGCCACGAACGCTCGAGCGCAAGGAAGCGCTCAAGCGTCGCCCGGTCGGCGGGCGAGGCGCCGTCGCCGCAGCGCAGGCGCAGGATCGGCGGCGAACACCATCAGCCGCTCGACGTCCCTGAAGTACGTGGCTCGGTAGAAGCGAACTCGCTCGCGCTGGTCGGTGCGGAGCTTGCGCGCCCGCTCGCGCAGCGTGAACACGCGCGTGGCCGCGGCGTGACCGAGGGCCGAGCGCCCGTGCTGGACATAGTCGTAGAGCGGCCGGTCGACGTAGGCGATTCCGCCGGTGAGGTGCGCGGTGAGCGCGAGCCAGTGATCGTGGTAGTGGGCGAACTGCGCCGGCGGGAACGGGAGCGCGCGGTCGAGCAGCTCGCGCCGGAAGAGCGACGCCGCGCCCGTGACCGAGTTGGCCACGAGCAGCGACGCGAGGTCGGTGTGGTTGTTGCGCCGGCGGCTCCAGTACGTGCCCGCGATCTCCTCCCCGTCGCGCGCGATGATCCGCGCGTCGCTGTAGACGAGTTGCCGCTCACCGAGCGCTCCGCGCAAGGTGCTCAGCTTGTCCGGGTACCAGTGGTCGTCCTGGTCGGCCAGCGCCACGAATCCCGCGCTCGCCGGCGCCATGCTCAGGGCACGCTCGAAGTTGAGGTAGAAGCCGAGCCTCCGGCGCGAGCGCGAGACGACGAAGCGCGGATCCTCGCCGACCGTGTCCTGGATCTCCGCAAAGCGGTCCGGACGCGAGCTGTCGTCGCTGATCAAGCAGATCCAGTCCGTGTGGGTCTGGGTCCGGATCGAGTCGATCTGCCGGCGAAACAGGTCCGGGGGCGGGTTGTAGGTCGCCATGCAGATCGCGATCTCCGCCGGTGGCGCGGGCGCCGGGTCCGGGAGGGGGACGACGGCGATACGCGCAAGGGGCGCCGTCTGTTCGCGCCCGTCGGCCGTGCGCGCGCGCAGGTCGAGCTCAAGCGTCGTCCCCGCCGGGCGCGGGCCGATCCGGACGATGCCCCAGAAGCCGCTCCGGTAGCTCGTCGCCACACCGTCTGCCCGGAGCTCGTCCAGGCGCGGCATCCCGTGTGCGTCAACCGGCTGCTCCTCGCCGTCGAGCACGAAGTGCAGCTCCCGCATCGCCGCGCGCGGGTCGAAGCAGACTCCGCACACGAACAGCGCCGTTCCCGCGCCGATCGACAGCGCGGTCGGCAGCGGCGAGTCCAGGCGCAGCTCCAAGCGGCCGATGCTACCGGCTGTACGCTGTCGCGCGTGGCGCGCGTCAGCGTGGTTATCCCCAACTGGAACGGCGCGCACTTCCTCTCAGAATGCCTGGAGTCCCTGGCCCGCCAGACCCTTCCGGCTGAGATCGTGGTCGTCGACGGCGCCTCGGCCGACGGCTCTCGCGAGCTCGTCCGCGAGCGCTTCCCTGACGTCACGCTGCTCTCGCTGCCCGCCAACCGCGGCTTCGCGGCGGCGGTCAACGCCGGCATCGAGCACGCGCTGGCGCGGGACTCCGAATACGTCGCGCTGCTGAACAACGACGCCACCGCGGCGCCGGAATGGCTCGCGCGCCTGGTCGCGACTGCCGAGCGTCACCCCGAGTGCGGGACCGTGACCGCGAAGCTGCTGCGCCGCGACGGCCGGCGGATCGACAGCACCGGCGACTTCTACTCCTCGTGGGGGTGGGCCTACCCGCGCGGCCGCGACGAGCTCGATCGCGGCCAGTACGACGCGCCCGCGCTGCGCGAGGTGTTCTGCGGCTCGGGCGGCGCGAGCCTTTTCCGCGCCGGAATGCTGCGCGACGTCGGCCGCTTCGACGAGGCGTACTTCGCCTACCTCGAGGATCAAGATCTCGGGTTCCGCGCCCAGCTCATGGGGTGGAAGGCACGGTACGAGCCGAGCGCGATCGCCTACCACCACATGATGGGCACGAGCGCCACGATCGCGCACTTCGACCGCTATCACGCGCTGCGCAACTGCATCTACCTGTACGTCAAGAACATGCCGGCGCCACTGCACCTGAAGTACCTGCCGAAGTTCGCCCTGGCGCTCGCGCTGATGGCGGCCAATGACGTCCGGCGCCGGCGGTTTCACCGCGTGGCCGGGGCCTACTGGGACGCGATCCGTCACCTGCCCGGCCTGCTGCGCGCACGCCGGCGCGTGCAGGCCACCCGCCGCGTCCCGGTGCACTACATCGACTCGGTCCTGATCCACCCGCTGCCACCGACTCAGAAGCGGCTCCTGCGGCTCCGCGACGCGCTCTCCTGGCCGGGCGGCCGGCACGCCGAGCCGCGCCATGAGGCGAGCTGAGCGGGTCGCCGCGGGCGCCGCGGTGGTGGTCGTCGTGGTGGCGATCGTCGTGGTCGTGGTGCTGGCCGCGCGATCGCCGAAGCGGGCCCCGCCGCGGGCGCTCGCGCCGCGGGCGAGCGCGGAGCAGCTCGGCGTCAACGTCAACCGCCTGTTCGACGGCCACCCATACAGCCAGGCGCAGGTCGACGCGCAGCTGCGCGAGGTGGCGAGCACCGGGGTGACGGTGGCGCGCAGCGACGCGCTCTGGGAGGTCACCGAGCCGCGGCCGCCGACGGCCGGCGGGCACCACTTCGATTGGAGCTTCGACGACGAGATCGCCGGCTCACTGGCCGCGCACGGGCTCCGGTGGCTGGCGCTGCTCGACTACTCCGCGCCGTGGGCGGAGTCGGTGCCCGGTCAGGACCACTCGGCGCCGCGGAGCGCCGCGGACTTCGCCGCCTTCGCGGGCGCGCTGGCCGCGCGCTATGGGCCCGACGGCGGCTTCTGGCGCGCGCACCCGGAGCTGCGGGCCCAGCCGGTGCAGACGTTCGAGGTCTGGAACGAGCCGGACAACCCGTCGTTCTGGCACCCGAGCCCAAACGCGGCTCAGTACGCGGAGCTGTATCTGGCCACGCGCGCGGCGATCGCGGCCGTGGATCCGTCCGCACGGGTGATCGTCGGCGGGTTGACCGATCCGGCCTCGTTCCTGCCGGCGATGCTCGCGGCGCGCCCCGCGCTGGCCCGGCAGGTCGAGGGGGTGGCAATCCACCCCTACGGTGCGACCCCGGCCGCGGTGCTCGCGCGGGTCGCCGCCGCGCGCCGGGCGCTGGATTCGGCCGGGCTGGGCGCGGTGCCGCTGTACGTGACCGAGTTCGGCTGGACGACCTCGCCGCCGGGCGCGCTGAACTACGCGCCGGAAGCGATCCGCGGCGCATACGTCGAGACGACTCTGGCCGAGCTCGCCCACACCGACTGCGGGATCGCGGCAGCGCTGCTGTACACGTGGATCACCCCCCGCCGCGACGCCGCCAACCCGCAGGACTGGTACGGCCTCGGCTCGGCCTCGGACGTGGCCGCGCTGGCGAGCGGGCTGCACGCGGCAAGCGCCGACGGCGCAGTCGACGGGGTGTGCGGCTAGCCGCGCTTGGCGCAGATCTGGGCGGTGGCGCCCTTCTGCCTGCAGTGCTCGAGGGCCAGCGCGTCGGTGCGGAACACGTTGTAGGCGGGCTTCTCGACGTAGTTGCCGTTTGTGATCTTGAGCAGGCCGGCGTAGTCGAAGGGCTGCTCGTTCGGGGCCTCGACGGCGGCCCACGTGTAGTAGTCGAACCCGGCCAGCCCAAGGCCCTTGCGGTCCTTGGCGAGCAGCCCGATGAGCACGTTCAGGTTGTGGGCCTGACCGGACTCGGTGGTGACGAAGTCGAGCTTGCCGTTCTGGTTGGTCTTGCCCTTGGAGGAGGGCCAGCTGACCTCGTCGGCGATGATCGGCTTCTTGCCCTGGTGGGCGGCGTCCATCGTCCGGCGAACCAGCCGGATGATCGTGATCACGCCCTGGGGACTCTTCGTGTACGGATGCACCGCGACGACATCGAACGCGTTGCGCGCTCCCTTCACCTTGTAGATGCGGGCGAGGTCGTACCAGGAGAAGTTCGGCAGGCCGGCCAGGACGACCCGGGCGCCGGGATCGGCGCGTTTGATCGCGTCGTGGGCCGCCTTCAGCACGGCCACGTAGTGCCCGGGGAAGTACTTCGCGGGCCAGAACGACTGCAGGTTCGGCTCGTTCCAGATCTGCCATTCGCGGATCGGCAGGATCTGCGGCTGGCTGATCCAGAACGACCCGTGGGGGCCGTAGCGCTCGACGAGCGCCCTCATGAACGCGGCGTAGGGGCCGGGGGTGCGTGGGATCGGGTGGACCGTGCCGTGGCTGAGCAGGCCGTCCCATCTGCGGTGCATCGACGATCGTGGGCAGGACCGTGAGACCGTGATAGGCGGCCAGCCCCACGAGCTCGTCGATCGGACCCCACCGCGTCGGCACGCCGCCGGCGCTGGTGAACTCGGTGCTCCGGCCGGCCGGTACCTGGCTCCAGCTCCGGTAGGGCTGTGCGGTCGACCAGTCGATCGTCACGCGCACGTTCTCCACGCCGCTGGCCGCCATCAGACCGAGCTGCTGGTCGAGCTGGGAAGCGGGCGGGAGGGTCGGATACAGCGGGGTCGAGAGATCGACGCCGATGAAACCGGGCGGAACCGCGGGAGCGGTGGACGCAGCACTCGACGGGCCTGCGGCGAGCACGGTCCCGATGAGCGCGAGCGCGAGGAGGAGAAGCCTCGGGGATCGCACTGGCGGCAGTTTAGGCACGCCCCTTGAACACATGGGACGGTTCAGCGTTCCGCCAGCAGCTCGCCGATCGCCGCGTCGGTCAGCTCCACGGCGCGGCTCCACGGGAAGGCGGCGGCGCGCGCGCGTCCGGCCGCGCTCAGCCGCGCCCGCGCCGTCTCGTCACAGCAGGCCGTCTGCAGGGCGTCGGCGAAGGCGCCCCCATCCTCCGGGTCGACGAGAACCCCGGCGTCGCCCACGGTGTCGGGCAGGGCGGCGCGCGCCGCCGCCACCACGGGCACGCCCGCCGCCATGGCTTCCAGGCAGGGAAGGCCAAAGCCCTCGTACAGCGAGGGCATGGCCAGCGCCCGGGCGCCCGCGTACAGGCCGGGCAGGTCCGAGTCGGTGACGTAGCCGAGCCGCCGTACGGGTACCGCTCCGCCGCGGAGGTAGCCCCGGTCCGAGCCGGCCAGGACGAGCTCGATCCCCTGCTCGCCGAGCCGTCCTGCCAGGTGCTCGAGCAGCGCCAGGTTCTTGCGCCCCGACGCCGTGCCCACGACCAGCGCGTATGGACCATGGAGCCCGTAGCGCTCGGCCACCCGCGGCGCCTCGGCCGCCGCCTCGAAGAAGCGCCGATCGACTCCGTGGGGGATCACCCGGATCCGATCAGGCGCGACGCCCAGGGCGTCGATCAGCTCCCGACGCGAGAATTCCGACACGGTGATGAGCAGCCGGGCGCGGCGGGCCAGCGCCGGGAGCAGGCGCCGCTGGTAGGCGACGTACGTGCTCGAGTACGCCTCGGGGTGGCGCAAGACGGCGGCGTCGTGGATCACGAGCACGTTGCCCCGCCAGGCGAGCGGCGCCAGGTTGGCCGGCGAGTAGAGCAGCGCCGAGCGCGCGGCCAGCGCCGGGAGCGCAGCCTGCTCCCAGGCGTGGCCGGCCCGGTGCGCGAGGCGAGGAGGCGGTGCGATCACGCGGTAGCGGTCGGGGCGGAGCGCGGGCAGGCGGACCGCCATCTCGCGCGCCAGCCGCTCGACGCCGCCGATCTCGGCCCGGACCGCGGCGCGCGCGTTGATCGCGACCGGGCGGGCCGGCACTAACGGCCGGGCCGCAACGCTCGCCGGATCGTCAGGCCGGAGACGATCAGGCCGAGACCGACGGCGATCGCCGGCCACAGGTCGAGCCCGGTGAAGGGGAGCGTGCGCGAGGAGGACGCCGCCGGCGCGGCCGAGGTCGTGCTCGTATCGGTGACCGTCGAGCTCGCGGCCGGGGAGCTCTGCGAAGGCGCGGCCGCACTCGGCGCGGGCTGGGCGCTCGAGCTCGGGGCGGGGGCGGTGGCGGGCGCGGTGGGGGTGGTCGAGCCCAGTGGATCGACGTACTGCTGGTTGCCCGCCGACTGCGCGAGCGCGGCCGGGGCCCCGAGGAGCGCGAGGACGCCACAGAGCAGGGCGGCGCGCCACCCGTTACGCCAGCGCAGCATCGTGTGAGTATTGCAAGCGATGAAGCTGCTCGCCTTCAGCGATCTGCACCGCGACCGCGACCAGGCGCAGGAGCTGACGCGGCTCGCCCGGGAGGCCGACGTGGTGATCGGCGCCGGCGACTTCGGCTCTTTTCGCTTCGGGCTTGCCGCGGTGATCGACGTGCTGCGCGCGATCACGGCGCCGACCGTGCTCGTTCCGGGGAACGCCGAGAGCGACACCGCGCTGTGGCGGGCCTGCGCGGGCTGGGAGAGCGCCACCGTGCTGCACGGCGAGGGCACCGAGATCGGCGGCGTGCAGTTCTTCGGGCTCGGCGGCGCCGTGCCGCCCACGCCGCTGCCGTGGAGCTTCGACCTCGACGAGGACGAGGCGGCGGCCAAGCTCGAGCGCTGCCCGGAGGGCGCCGTGCTCGTCGTGCACGCGCCGCCCAGGGGTCACGTCGACGAGGTGCGAGGCAAGCACTACGGCAGCGAGGCGATCCTGCGCACGATCGAGCGCACCCGGCCGGCGCTCGCGGTGTGCGGGCACATCCACCAGTCGTGGGGGCACGAGGCGATGATCGGCCCCACCCGGGTGGTCAACGTGGGGCCGGAGGGGCGCTACTTCGAGGTTTAGTTGACCGGGTGGACGAGGCGCGCGGCGGCCAGCGTCCGGGCGCTGCGCACGTTCATGAACGTGCCGCTCGCCGGCCGAGTAGGTCACGGTGAACGAGGAGCCGCCGGTGCGCAGGCTCGAGGGGGTGGCGGACCCCGTCGCGCGCGCCGAAGTGGCGACGAACCGCCGGGCGCCGGGTACGAGGTCGATCTTGGTGGCGCTCCAGTTGGAGCTCGTGATCGAGCCCTGGCGGCCGCTCGCCGACTGCGCGCGGGCGCCGGTGAACGTGGCCGCGCCGAAGCTGGCCAGCGGTAGCGTCTGGCAGGAGTACGAGCAATCCGAGGGCGCCTCGACGATCCACTCCGCCGAGCTCGTGTCGACCGTGCGAGCGCTGAGGGTCCTCGAGAAGCCGCGGCGCCGGGTGGCGTCGTAGAGAGCCATCGTCACGGTGTGGCCCTTGACGGTCACGGTGGCGTTGATCTCATCACCGGGCGCGAGCGTGAAGCTGACCGGCGTCGACGGGGCGGGCACGATCTCGTACCAGGCGCTCAGCACGGCCCGCCCGAAGGCGTCGCAGTCGGCCTCGGTTCCGATCTGCTCGAGCGCGGGCGAGGTCGAGCTGAAGCCGCCGATCCCCACCCAGTAGGCGGAGTAGGTCTGCGCCCCGGAGGCGCAGGACACCGCGGGCTGGCGCCAGGAGGCCGTGACCTTCTGGAAGCTCACCCCGGCGCGGTGGACGGCGTAGCCGGCCCAGTTGGCGCTCGCGGCGGTCTCGCCCAGGGCGGCCGGCGCCAGCGCCAGGCCGGCAACGGTGCTCAGAACGATCGAGAGCCACGCGCGCATTCCTCCTGATGTCGGAATTTCGGGGCGCGGCCTTGAGCTATTCATCCGGCCAGGATCGCGGCCGCGCGGCCGGTCAGGTGATACAGCTTCGCGCCGCTGCTGAGCGTCACCGAGGGGGCGGCCTTCTCGGCCGCGCTGAGCGCCGACTGGCTGCCCGTTCGGGTGTCGCCCGGGAGCGTCGGGCCGCCGCTCTGACCGCTGTCGACCAGGATCCAGCTGAGCTTCCCGGCCTTGACTTCGGCCGCCAGCCAGCTCGCGCTGACCGAGCTCTCGCGCCCCGAGAAGCCGCCGAGGCCGGCGACGCTGGCGTTCGAGTCGACGATCGCGCTCGCCGCCGAGCTCTGGCTCTCGACCCCGATCGTGCCGCCACCGTGAGACTTCACGTAGGCGATCGCCTGGGTCAGGCCCTGCGTGTCGCCGCCGAAGCCGCCGCCGGCGCCACCCCGCGCGATTCCCACCGCTTGGTGCCCAGATGGGCGACCGTTTGGTGCGCCGGCGCCACCGCCGGCCCCGGGGGGCGCGAACAGCGCTCCGACGGCTCCGGATGGCGCGCCACCGCGGAAGCCACCCGCTGCTCCGCCGAAGCCGCCCGGCCCGCCGGCCGCGGCGCTGGCCGACCCGCCGGCCGGGAAGGTCGAGCTGGTGGCGTGGCCAAGGGTCTCGGCCGCCCAGGTGGCCGGCGCGGCGAGCAGCGCCGCCATCGCGACGCCGAGCACGACCCCGCGCGCCCGCGTGGGCAGCGGGAGCGCGAGCAGGACGGCGCCGACGCCGGCGAAGGCGATCACGAGCGGCACGGCCCAGGCGAGCTGCCCGCTCAGCTCGCCGAGGACGACGAGCTCGGTGACGATGCCCGCCGCCACCGCGAGGGGCGCGATCACACGGGCCGCGCGCCGCTCGGACAGAATGGTGCTCGCGCCGGCCCCGACGAGGGCGGCGGCGAACGGCGCCAGCAGGGACACGTAGTAGGGGTGGAAGATGCCCTTGGCGAAGCTGAACACGACCGCCGTGGTGAGAAACGCGCCGCCGACGACGATCGCCCAGCCCGTGCGGCCGTCGCGGCGCTTACAGCGCGTGAGGACGAGCAGGGACACGCCGGCGACGAGCGCGAACCCGAGCAGCCATCCCGCCTGGCTTCCCATCGCGGAATTGAGCAGGCGGAAGGGGCCGGTGCTGCCGCCGAACATCGATCCGCCGCCGCCGACGCCGCCCGGGCCGCCGGTCTGGCCGTCGACGCGCCCGAGGCCGTTGTAGCCGAAGATCAGCGACCAGATGCTGTTGTCGGAGGTCCCGGAGATCCAGGGCCGGTCGGCTGCCGGCGTCAGCGTGACGAGCAGCGGCCAGGCGAGGCCCACCGCGGCCATGGCCGCGCCACCGGCGAGGAGCTCGCGCACGGCGCGCACGCGGCCGCGGGGCGCGACCCACATCCAGGCCGCGACGATCCCGGGCACGACCATCAGCGCCACGGCCATCTTGGTCTCGAATCCGAGCCCGACGGCGACGCCGGCGAGCACGAGCCACTTGACCCGGCCGGTGTCGAGCGCGCGGATCGCGCACCACAGCGCCGCCACCGAGCACAGCACGAGCAGCTCGTCGGGGTTGTTGTGGCGGGCGACGGCGACGGTGATCGGCGTCGTGGCCAGCGCCAGGCCGGCGACGAAGCCGCCGATGCGGCCGAAGCGACGGGCGACGAGGTCGTACATCAGCGCGACGGCGGCGACCCCCATCAGCGCCTCGGGGACGAGGATGCTCAGCGGGTGATAGCCGAACAGGCGCACCGACAGCGCCTGGATCCAGAAGGCCAGCGGCGGCTTGTCGACCGTCATCAGGCCCGTCTTGTCGAGCGAGGCGAACAGGAAGTCGTGCCAGCTCGTGCTCATCGAGCGCACGGCGGCGCTGTAGTACGTGTTCGCCCAGGCGTTGATCCCGAGGTTCCACAGGTTGAGCACGGCGGTGAGGCCGAGCAGGGCGAGCAGCTCGGGACGCGCGAGCAGGCGCGAGCGCGCGCCGGCGGTGTGCCCGGACGTGCGCCGGGAAGCGGTAGGAGAGCGAGCTCATGGCTGGTCGGGGACCCGGTGGGTTTCGGCGTAGACGCCGAGGGCGACGAGTGCGGCAGCCAGGGCCAGCGGGGGCAGGAGGAGGTTCATGCCGAGGAGAATCGGCGGTGGGCCGAAGCCGCGGCGAAGACGTCCCTAAGACGTGCGTAGGAGGCGCGGTCCTACAGTACGTATGAGGACCGTCTTACCAGGAGAACGACACTTTGACTACCAACAGCTTTGACGCCAAGGACACGCTCGCCGTCGGCGGGCGCGAATACGAGATCTTCCGCCTGGACGCGCTCCAGGAGCGCTTTGACGTCGCGCGCCTGCCCTTCTCGCTCAAGATCCTGCTCGAGAACCTGCTGCGCGACGAGGACGGCGAGGCCATCCGCGCCCAGGACATCGAGGCGCTGGCGCGGTGGAACGCGAAGGCCGAGCCCTCCGAGGAGATCGCCTTCACGCCGGCGCGAGTGATCATGCAGGACTTCACCGGCGTGCCGGCGGTCGTCGACCTGGCGGCGATGCGCGACGCGATGGGCGAGATGGGCGGCGATCCGGCCAAGATCAACCCGCTCGTCCCGGCCGAGCTCGTGATCGACCACTCCGTGCAGGTCGACGTGTTCGGCACCGCCGCGGCGTTCGCGCGCAACGCCGAGCTCGAGTTCGAGCGCAACCGCGAGCGCTACGCCTTCCTGCGCTGGGGCCAGGGGGCGTTCCACAACTTCAGCGTGGTTCCGCCGGACACGGGCATCGTGCACCAGGTCAACCTCGAGTACCTGGCGCGCGTCGTGTTCGTCGACGAGGAGCACGGCCGGGCGTATCCCGACACGCTCGTCGGGACCGACTCGCACACGACGATGGTCAACGGGCTCGGCGTGCTCGGCTGGGGCGTGGGCGGGATCGAAGCCGAGGCGGCGATGCTCGGCCAGCCGATGTCGATGCTGATCCCGCAGGTGATCGGCTTCAAGCTGACGGGCGAGCTCGAGGAGGGCGCCACCGCCACCGACCTCGTGCTCACGGTGACCGAGATGCTCCGCTCCCACGGCGTGGTCGGCAAGTTCGTCGAGTTCTATGGCCGGGGCCTGGCCAATCTGCCGCTGGCCGACCGGGCCACGATCGGCAACATGTCGCCCGAGTTCGGCTCGACGTGCGCGATCTTCCCGATCGACGAGGAGACGCTGCGCTACCTGGAGTTCTCCGGCCGCCCGCGCGAGCTGATCGAGCTCGTCGAGGCCTACGCGCGCAAGCAGGGCCTGTGGCACGACGAGAGCTCCGAGGAGCCGACCTTCACCGACACGCTCGAGCTCGACCTCCACGACGTGGTGCCGAGCATCGCGGGCCCGAAGCGCCCCCAGGACCGCGTCTCGCTGACCGAGTCCAAGCAGGGGTTCCGGATGGCGCTCGAGGGCTACCTGCCCGAGGAGGACGAGGAGGACGAGGGCAGCGAGGAGAGCTTCCCGGCCAGTGACTCGCCGGCCTCGAACGGCACGCGGTCCCACGGCGAGGAGCCGTCCGGGGGAACGGGCGGCGCGCAGGTGGCCGAGCGAGTCACCACGCGTACGCCGGTCACGCTCGAGGACGGCACCGAGACCGAGCTCGACCACGGCCACGTCGTGATCGCCGCGATCACGAGCTGCACCAATACCTCCAACCCGTCGGTGATGCTCGGCGCCGGCATCCTGGCCCGGAACGCGGTCCAGCGCGGGCTGAAGGTCAAGCCCTGGGTGAAGACCTCGCTCGCTCCCGGCTCGAAGGTCGTGACCGAGTACCTGGACCGCGCGGGCCTGACCGAGTACCTGGACGAGCTCGGCTTCAACCTCGTCGGCTACGGCTGCACGACGTGCATCGGCAACAGCGGCCCGCTGCCAGATGAGATCTCGAACGTGGTGGGCGCCGAGGACCTGGCCGTCGTCTCGGTGCTGTCGGGCAACCGCAACTTCGAGGGGCGGATCAACCCCGACGTGAAGATGAACTACCTCGCGTCGCCGCCGCTGTGCGTGGCCTACGCGCTGGCGGGGACGATGGACATCGACCTCTACGACGAGCCGCTCGGCGAGGACGACCACGGCGAGCCGGTGTTCCTCAAGGACATCTGGCCGAGCTCGGCCGAGGTGGCCCAGACCGTGCAGGAGGCCGTCCAATCGGACATGTTCCGCAAGAGCTACGGCGAGGTGTTCGACGGCGACGAGCGCTGGAACTCGCTCGAGGTGCCGACCGGCGACAGCTTCGACTGGGAGGAGGAGTCCACGTACGTCCGCCGGCCGCCGTTCTTCGAGGACCTGCCGCCGGAGCCGGAGCCGATCCAGGACATCGAGAACGCGCGGGTGCTGGCCGTGCTGGGCGACAGCGTCACCACCGACCACATCTCCCCCGCGGGTTCGATCAAGCGCGACAGTCCGGCTGGGCGCTACCTGACCGAGCACGACGTCGAGCCGCGCGAGTTCAACTCCTACGGCTCGAGGCGGGGCAACCACGAGGTGATGATGCGCGGGACGTTCGCCAACATCCGCCTGCGCAACCAGCTCGCCCCGGGAACCGAGGGCGGCGTGACGCTCCATCTCCCGGACGAGGAGGAGATGGCGATCTACGACGCCGCCATGCGCTACGCCGAGGAGGGCGTGCCGCTCGTCGTGCTGGCCGGCGCGGAGTACGGCTCGGGATCCTCGCGCGACTGGGCGGCCAAGGGCACGCGCCTGCTCGGCGTGCGCGCGGTGATCGCCCAGAGCTTCGAGCGGATCCACCGCTCGAACCTGGTCGGGATGGGCGTTCTCCCGCTCCAGTTCGCCGACGGCGAGTCGGTCGAGTCGCTTGGGCTGACCGGCAAGGAGGAGTTCACGATCGCCGGCCTGGCCGACACCGAGGAGATCCCGCGTGAATTGACCGTGAAGGCCGACGACAAGGAGTTCAAGGTCACCGTCCGAATCGACACGCCCAAGGAGCAGCGCTACTTCCGCCACGGGGGGATCCTGCAGTTCGTGCTCCGGCAGCTGGTGGCGGCGTAGACGCGGGGGGCGCGCCGCACGGACGCGCGGCCCTCGCCTCCGTTTGATCAAAAATAGTCGCTGCGAGCGGCAGAACCCGCCCGGAGCGGCCGTTTTTCCTCCACACGGAGTGGTTTGATCCGCTTTGATGAGCGGGTAGGAGGGATTCGATGGTGTCAGCTATCAGACATCTGGCGCGATGGCTCGTATGGCAGCTCGGTGAGCCCGAGGCGCCTGCGTACGAGCGCCCGGCGAGCATCACGGTCATCTCGACCCGCCCCGCCGCCTGAAGTAACTAGCCTTCCGGGCCATGTCGGCCCCAGAGTTCCTCCACCGGCTCCTGACCGCGGCAGGTCCGTCGGGCCACGAGTCCGCGGCGGCGCGCGTGTGGCGCGAGGCGTGCGGGAGCTTCGCCCAGGAGGTGCGAGGCGACCACGTCGGCTCCTCGATGGCCCGCGTGAGCGGCACGGCCGGCGGCCCGACGCTGGCCGTGATCGGCCACATCGATGAGATCGGCCTTCACGTCACGCACATCGACGACGACGGGTACCTCAAGTTCGGGCAGGTCGGCGGATGGGACGTGGCCGTGCTCATCGGGCAGCGCGTGCGCATCCAGACGCGCGGGGGGCCGGTCACCGGAGTGATCGCGCGCAAGCCGATCCACCTGCTGGGAGACGAGGAGCGCAAGAAGCTCCCCGAGACGAAGGACCTGCACATCGACATCGGCGCCAAGGGCGCCGAGGAGGCGGGCCAGCTCGTGCGGATCGGCGACGTGGCCGTGATCGACGTCGGGCCGTTCGAAATTCGCCACGATCGAGTCGTCTCGCGCGCGCTCGATAACCGCGTCGGTTGCTACGTGGCCGCCGAGGCCGCGCGGCTGGTGGCGGCCGATGGCGGCGCGCCCGGGGACGTGGTGGCGCTGGCCGTGGCCCAGGAGGAGACGACGTTCGCGGGCGCACGTACGAGCGCATTCGCGCTCGACCCCGACGTGGCGATCGTCGTCGACCTGACGTTCGCCACCGACCAGCCCGGCGTCGAGCTGGGGACGCTGACCAAGCATCCGCTCGGATCCGGCCCGGTCGTGGGCCGCGGAACGACGCTGCACCCGCGGGTTTTCGAGCTGCTCTACGACGCGGCTGAGCGCGAGGGCATCCCGTTCACCCTGGAATCGCTCGGGCGCGGCACCGGGACCGACGCCGACGCGGTTCACCTGAGCCGCGCCGGAGTGGCCACCGGCCTGGTCTCGGTTCCCTGCCGCTACATGCACTCGCCGGTCGAGATGGTCGCGCTCGAGGACGTGGCGGCGGCGGCCAAGCTGATCGCGGCGTTCGCGCGGTCGCTCGAGCCGGGCATGTCGTTCGAGCGCTAGCCCCGGGGCGGCACTGGTTGCTGCTCCTGTTCGACATCGACGGGACGTTGCTGCGAGGCGCGGCGGAAGAGCACCGGCAGGCGATCCGGGAGGCGCTGCGAGCCGTGCACGGAGTCGACGTCCCGCTCGCCGGCGGCTCGCTCACCGTGGCCGGCAAGACCGACGGCGAGATCGCGCGCGCGGCCCTGCTTGCCGCGGGGGTCTCAGCCGAGCGGATCGACGACCGAGTCGACGCGGTGCGCGAGGCGTGCGCCGCGGCCTACGCGCGGCTGTGCCCGGACGATCTGTCCGCGACGGTGCTGCCGGGGATCCCGGAATTGCTCGAGTGGGCGAGCGAGCGCTGCCGGCTCGGGCTGCTCACCGGCAACTACGAGGCGGTGGCGCGGCTCAAGCTCGGGCGGGCCGGGATCGGCCGCTGCTTTCCGTCGCGCCAGGGCGCGTTCGGATCCGATGCCGAGGACCGCGCGGCACTTCCCGCGATCGCCCGCCGGCGGGCGGGATCGCCCGGGCGTCCCCACCCACGGGACGAGACGATCGTAATCGGCGACACCCCGCGCGACATCGCCTGCGCCCGGGCCGACGGCGTGCGCTGCGTGGCCGTGACCACCGGTCCCTACGGCGCCGCCGACCTCGGCACTGCCGACGCGGTGGCGCAGACGCCGGCACAGCTCAAAGAGGCGCTCGCACAGCTCGTGTGAGTGCCGGTCGAGGGGTGCTCGCCTTACACCTTGGGTGACTCGCTACCAGGCTCGCCCTCTGAGCGGCGCTACGCGTTGGGCCGCGGGAACTGCGCGCGCATCATCAGGTCCCACACGCGGTCGGGCGTGAAGCGGCGCTGGCCGATCATCAGGCGCGCGCTCGGCGTGACCGGGTAGCGCGCCTTCGGCCGCTTGGCCTCGAGCGCGTTAGCGATCGTCTTGGCCACCGTCTCGGGACCGCCGCCGAGCTTCGACATCGGTCCCTTGTAGGCGTTCTCGGTGGCCTTCGCCACCTTGCGGTTGAACTCGGCGTAGGGCCCCTCCTGCGGGACGCCCTTGACCGAGGTGTCGCCGAAGTTTGTCGTGATCAGCCCGGGCTCGATCAGGATCACGTCGACGCCGAAACCCGAGACCTCGAAGCGCATCGCGTCGGAGATCGCCTCCACGGCGTACTTGGTGGCGTGGTAGAGGCCGCCGCCCGGGAAGGTGAGCCGGCCGCCCATCGAGCTCAGGTTGACGATCTTGCCCCAGCGCTGCTCGCGCATGCCGGGCAGGGCGAGCTGGCACATCCGGATCAGACCGAACACGTTGGTCTCGAACTGGCGGCGGACCTCGTCCATCGGCACCGACTCGATCGCGCCGTTCTGGCTGTAGCCGGCGTTGTTGATCAGGACCCCGACCGCCCCCTCCGCGTCGGTCACGCTCTGCACCGCCTGCGCCATCGAGTCCTCGTCGGTGACGTCGAGCGCGAGCAGCTTGGCGCCCTTGGCCTCGAGCACCGAGACCGATTCGGGCTTGCGCGCGGTGGCGTACACGGTCCAGCCGCGGTCGAGCAGCGCCTCGGCGGTGGCATAGCCGATGCCGGACGAGCAGCCGGTGACGAGAACAGCCTTGGAAGGCACGACGGGAGCCTACCCGCGGACCAGCTTCTTGTACGTGATCCGCTTGGGCCGGTCGGCGTCGGCGCCGAGCTGCTCGTGGCGGAAGCTCTCGTAGGCCTCGAAGTTGCCCTCGAACCAGCGGACCTGCGAGTCGCCCTCGAAGGCGAGCACGTGGGTGGCGATCCGGTCCAGGAACCAGCGATCGTGGGAGACGACCATGGCGCAGCCGGCGAAGGCGAGCAGCGCCTCCTCGAGCGCGCGCAGCGTGTCGACGTCGAGGTCGTTGGTCGGCTCGTCCAGCAGCAGCAGGTTTCCGCCCGACTTCAGCAGCTTGGCCAGGTGCAGGCGATTGCGCTCGCCGCCCGAGAGCTTGGCCACCTTCTTCTGCTGCTCGGTGCCCTTGAAGTTGAAGCCGGCCACGTAGGCGCGGCTGTTGATCGCGCGGTCGCCGAGGGCGATCTGATCCTGGCCGCCCGAGATCTCCTCCCACACGGACTTGTCCGGGTCGAGCGCGTCACGCGACTGGTCGACGTAGGCGAGCTGGACGGTGTCGCCTGTTTTCAGGCTCCCGGCGTCCGGTTCTTCCTGACCGGTGATCATCCTCAGGAGGGTGGTCTTGCCGGCACCGTTGGGGCCGATCACGCCGACGATCCCGCGCGGGGGGAGCGTGAAGCTGAGATCGTCGATCAGGACGCGGTCGCCGTAGGCCTTCCTGAGCTGGTTGGCCTCGACCACGGTGGCGCCGAGCCGGGGGCCGGCCGGGATGTGGATCTGAACCTGGTCGAGCTTGACGTTGCGGTCCTGGGCGAGCAGCGCCTCGTAGGCGTTCAGGCGGGCCTTCGGCTTGTTGCGCCGCGCGCTGGCGTTGAGGCGAACCCACTCGAGCTCCTGCTCGATCGTGCGCCTGCGGGTGACCTCCTGCTTGGCCTCGGTGGCGAGGCGCTGGTGCTTCTGCTCGAGCCAGCCCGAGTAGTTGCCCTGGTAGGGGATCCCGCGGCCGCGGTCGAGCTCGAGGATCCAGCCGGCGACGTTGTCGAGGAAGTAGCGATCGTGGGTGATCGCCACGACCGTGCCCTTGTAATCGTGGAGGTGGCGCTCGAGCCAGGCCACCGACTCGGCGTCGAGGTGGTTGGTCGGCTCGTCGAGGAGGAGCAGGTCGGGCTGGGAGAGGAGCAGCCTGGCCAGGGCGACGCGGCGCCGCTCGCCACCCGAGAGGTTCTCGACGGGCGCATCCCCGGGCGGGGTGCGGAGCGCGTCCATGGCGATCTCGAGCGTCGTGTCGAGGTTCCAGCCGTCGGTGGCGTCGATCTGCTCCTGAACGCGCGCGAACTCGTCCGCCGTCTCCTCGGAGTAGTTCATCGAAAGCTCGTTGAAGCGGTCGAGCAGGCCCTTGACGTGGGCGACGCCGTCCTCGATGTTGCCGCGGACGTCCTTGTCCGGGTCGAGCTGGGGCTCCTGCTCGAGCAGGCCGACGGTGGCGCCCGGCGCGAGCTGGGCGTGGCCGTCGAACTCGGTGTCGACGCCGGCCATGATCCTCAGAAGCGTGGACTTCCCGGCGCCGTTGTAGCCGAGCACGCCGATCTTGGCGCCGGGCAGGAACGACAGCGAGATGTCGGCCAGCACCTCGCGGTCGGGCGGGAAGCGGCGCGAGAGCTTGTAGGTCGTGAAGATGTACTGGGCGGACATTGGGGTTCAGGATAGGGGGGCTTTGCGAGTCGCCGCTGCTCTCCTCGCCCTGATCGCCATCGCGTGCATGACGCTGGCGATCGTCGGGATGGTCACCGGGCGGCCGGGGGAGCGGGCGGGCTGGGCGCTCCGGGCGGCGGCGGTGGCGTGCTTCGGTGGCGCGGTCGTTCTGGCATCGCTCGGGCGCTGAGCTATTGCTCGATATTGTCCGCATAGCGAGCAATATCCAGCAAGACGTAAGGGGTGGCGTATGGCGGACCGGAAGCTCTACACGGCGCAGGCCACCGTCACAGGCGGGCGGGCCGAAGGACACGGTGCCACAGCTGACGGCGCCCTCGACGTTCAGCTGCGGATGCCGAGTGAGCTCGGCGGCGACGGTGGCGGAACCAATCCCGAGCAGCTGTTCGCGGTCGGCTTCGCGGCGTGCTTCGAGGGAGCGCTGGGCGCGGTGGCGCGGCGCGAGCGGACCGAGCTCGGGGACGTGTCGATCGACTCGCGGGTCAGCCTGCTCCCCGGGCCCGAGCGGACGTTCAAGCTCGCCGTCGAGCTCGACGTGACCCTTCCGGACGTGGGCGACGCCGAGCAGGCGGCGCGGATCGTCGCCGCCGCCCACCAGGTTTGCCCCTACTCGAACGCCACCCGGGGCAACATCGAGGTCACGCTGGTCGCCAACGGTCAGGCCGTGGCCTGAGCCGGGCGGCCGGCGCGCGCCACCGTCAGCCGCCGCAGCGCCACCAGGCCGGCTGCGGCCACGAGCAGGCAAGTGATCGCGCCGAGGCCGAGGCCGGCGCGGGCCCCGGCGACGGCCATCACCCAGCCGATGATCGGTCCGCCGATCGGCGTGGAGCCCTGGAAGGCGACGAACCACAGCGACATCACACGGCCGCGCATCTCGGGCGCTGCGCCCAGCTGGAGGGTCGAGTTGCCCATCGACATGAACGAGATGCTCATCCCCCCGGCGAAGGCGAGCGCGGCGAGCTCGAGCGCCAGCGAGGGCGCCAGGGCCGCGAGGCCGATGGCGACGCCGAAGCCGGAGGCGGCGAGCGTGAGCGGGCCGAGGCCGGTCTTCCCGCGGGCCGCGACGAGCAGGCCGCCGGCGACGGCGCCGATGCCCATCGCCGAGGTCATGAAGCCAAAGCCGGTGGCGCCGACGTGCAGGCCGCGGCTCGCCATCACCGGTAGCGAGACCTGGAACTCGTAGGTGAGGCAACCGACGAGGGCCATCATCACCAGGGGCACGCCGAGCTGCGGGGTGGCGCGGACGTAGCGCAGGCCCTCGCGCAGCTGGCCGCGGGCCCGGGCCGCCGGCTTGGTGGGCGACAGGGCGCGCCGGTCCATCGTCGTGAGCGAGGCGACGACGGCAGCGAAGCTCGCGGCGTTGGCCAGAAAGCACACCCCGTCGCCGACGCTGGCGATCAGGATGCCCGCCACCGCGGGACCGATGGTGCGCGCAGCGTTGACCAGCACCGAGTTCAGGCTGACCGCGTTGCGCAGGTGCTCGGGGCCGACCAGCTCCATCATGAACGACTGCCGGGCCGGGTTCTCGAAGGCGTTGTTGAGGCCGAGCAGCGAGGCCAGGGCACCGATCTCCCACACCTGCACCTCGCCGGTGACGGTGAGCAGGCCGAGGATCAGGGCCTGCACGCCCATCGCGCTCTGCAGCGCGATCATCAGCTTGCGCTTGTCCACCCGATCGGCGATCACGCCGCCGTAGGGGCCGAGCAGGAGCACCGGCAGCGTCTGGAGGGCGACGATCACGCCGAGCGCGGTGCTCGAATGGGTCAGCGTCAGAACCAGCCACGACTGCGCCGTCATCTGCATCCAGGTGCCGATCAGCGAGATCGCCTGGCCGCCGTAGTAGCGGCGGTAGTTGGGTACGGACAGCGCGGCGAAGGTGAGGCGGCCGGCGCGCACGACGCGCGTCACGTCCGCCTCCGCCCGAGCTCCGAGGCCAGCTCCTCGAGCGCGTCGAGCGCGTCGAGGATGTGGCGGCGCTCGGTGCCCGAGAGCTCTCTCAGCGCGGCATTGAGCGCGTTCGTCCGCTCGCGGTGGATCCGGTCCGCCAGGCGCCGTCCCGTCGCCGTCGCCTCGATCCAGGCAGTCCGGCGGTCGGCCGGATCACTGGTCCGATCCAGCAGCCCCCGTTCGGCCAGGCCCGCGACGACGCGCGAGAGCATCGTCGGGTTGATGCCCTCGGCTTCGGCCACCTCCGCGAGGCGCAGCGGTCCGCGGCGGACGACGTCCATCAGCACCGAGATCTTGGTCGGCGTCAGATCGGCCGCCTTGCCGGCCGCGGTGGGTCGCAGCCGCCGGGAGAGCTTGCCGATCACGGCGCGCAGCCGGGCGGCGGTCTCGGTGTCGATGGCGGTGGGGTGGGCGGTGGTCGGCAAAGGGGCCTAGTCGGCGGTTAGTTGCTTGCTGGCAAGCATCAGTATAGCTTCACATCGGCAGGCCGCTCCTCGGCCTTTAGCCCCGCGGTCGCTCCTCGGCCTTTACCCCGCGGTCGCTCCTCGGCCTTTACCCCGCGGTCGCTCCTCGGCCTTTACCCCGCGGTCGCTCCTCGGCCTTTACCCCGCGGTTCAGCTTTCGGGCTGCCAGCCGCTCACCACCCACTCCCCCGGGCCGACCCGCGCCACCGTGGCCAGCGTCAGATGCCACGCCGGACTCAGCCCCTGATAGGCGGTGGTGTCGGTGGCGCTCGTCTGCTCGCGCGTCACCACCACGTACTGGTCGCGCTGGCCGATCACCGGCGCCACCGCCTGGACGCTTCCGCTGTTCTGCACGCCGCCGCGCCGGAGCTCGTAATCCCCGGCGGTCTGGGCGGCGGCCAGCGCCATCGCCGAGCGCGCCTGACCGATGCTCTCGGCGGCCAGCGTGCGCAGCTGCGCCACCACGGTCACGGCCGTCCAGTTGATGTACGTGTCCGCGAACGCCTCGATTGCGGCCTCGGGCGAGGCGGCCGCGCCGGCGGCCGCGACCGTCTGCGCCGGCGCCGGGGCGCCGGGGTACTCGTGCGTGGCCTGGGCTCGAGCGAGCGGGGTCGGGGGCGACGAGTGGATGGCGAGCGGAGCGCATCCGCTCAGCGCGCACGGCGAGACAGGCGGCCCCGAGCGCGCGGGCGCTCATAGGCCCGCCGGGTGACGAGCGACGAAGCCGGCGGAGCTGCGCACCAGCGGATGCCACCCGATGCCGGCGCTGCCGTCGTCCGGACCGGCGGCGTTGTGGGTGTCCCAGCGCAGCCCGGCGACGTACATGAACACGTGGTCCGCGCTGGCGTAGATCGTGACCCAGCGCCCGGGGCCGGGCTCGCCGAAGCTCTCGAGCGTCCCCGAGGCCGCGTCGTAGATGGCGGGCAGCAGACCGCCGCCGTAGAGCAGGTGCTCGACGCTGCTCGAGCAGTCGTAGGACGGCGCGACCGCGGATAGCGGGATGCCGTGGCCGCCCCCGTAGGCGTAGGGCTTGCCGACGATCTGGTTGCCGGCGGCGACGATCCCCTTGACGGCGGGCGGCGCGTCGGCCGGGGCGGCCGCGAGGCCGTCGGACAGCAGCTGAGCCCGCTCTCCCGCGGCGAGGGGAACCCCGCCCAGCGCGCCGGACGCGCAGGTTGAGGGGTCGGTGGCCGCGGGGGTGGCGGTGGCGGGAGTCTCTCCGAGGACGTTGCCGGCGCCGGCGGCGGGAGGGCGCACGACGCGGACCGGCCCCGACCACAGCCCGGCCTCGTACGGAATGCCGAGCGTGCCGGCGAACTGCCACCACAGGTCGATCACGCGCGGCAGGCCGTCGACGGGTCCGCCACCGAGGCCGATGTCGCGCTTGTAGGCGATCGCCGAGTGCGCGCCCCAGGTGACGCGCAGCGGCGTCATGTAGGGAAGGCCGCCCATCGCCGTGGCGGTCTGGAACGTGTAGCCGCCGAGCTCGGCGTAGCTGTCGGGGTCCTGGAGCAGGTTCGCGCCCGAGGCGCCGACGGTGCCGCTGCTCGGATCGCCGGGGCCTCCGTACTCGGTGGCGCCGACGAGCTGGCCGGTGCCGGGCGGGCCGAGGACGATCCCGGCGGAGGGCGCCGCGCCCGCGTTACAGCCACCGCCGGCGCTCGCGCCGAGGAGGATCGCGAGCAGGCCGCCGGCAAGGCCAATCCCGGTGACGAGCGCCAACAGGGCGATGCCGGCGAGCGCGAAACCACGGCGTCTCACGCGCTCGAACGTACGTCACGAACCCGCGTCCGCGGCCGGACGTAGCGTGATTTGTTGCGAACGCGCATTCAAGTCTCACCGCGCGTCTGCCGCTAACGTAGAGCGGTCATGCCTCGCATCCTCGACGTGGAACAGGCGCTCCTCCTGCTGGAGCTCGAGGCGCCGTTCGACCAGCGCGACGTGCAGCTGGCGCGCCGGCGCATGGCGAAGCGCTGGCACCCCGACATCGCGCCGGCGGGCCGGCAGTACGAGCACCAGCGCCACCTCCAGGCGATCAACGAGGCTGCCGATCAGCTCGAGGAGCTGGCCGAGACCTCGCGCGGGGGCAGGGTCAGCCGCAACGCCGTCAAGGTGTCGGCGGCGGCCGCGCGCCAGGCGCGGGCCGAGGCCGGCCGCCGCGCCTACGAGGAAGAGCAGCGCGCGCGGGCTGCGGCCGAGGACCGGGCCAAGCACGATCCGTTCGGCTCGCGCATGCCCGACCACTCGGTCGTGCACCGCTACGCCCGCTGCCTGGCCTATCCCGAGTGGGGCGTCGGGTCCGTGACCGGGATCTACTTCTCAGGCGACGGCGACGACGTGCAGCAGTGGGCGCGAGTGCAGTTCTCGATCGGCGTGCGCACGGTTCCCGCCGGCTCGCTCCAGTTCGTCGACTTCTCCAAGCCCGATGCCGGCGCCGACCGCGTCCAGCGCTTCATGACCGCCGCACAGCACGCACTCGCGGAGGGCGACGCCGCGCTCGCCGCTCAGCGCCTGATCTACGCCCGCGACGCCGAGCCAGCCAACCCCGTCGTGCTCCGGCTGCTCACGAGCGCCTTCTGGCAGGCCGGCAACCTGCCCGCCGCCGCGCGGACCGTGCGCGACTGGGCGCGCGCCGAGACCGACCGTCCCACGCCAGAGCGCTTCGCGGCGCGGATCTACGAGGACATGGGCGCGATCGACCTGGCCGCCGAGGCGGCCGAGCGCGCCGCCGAGCGGGCCCCGGCCGACGCCTCGGCGTGGGAGCGGCTTGGGCGGCTGCGGCTGCGGCTGATGGACCGCCCGGGGGCGATCTCGGCACTCGAGCGTGCACGCAGGGCCGGTCCCTCGGTCGAGGGCCTGCTCTCGCTCGCGCTCGCCTACCACCTGGCCGGGGATGTGGGGGCCGAGGTGTCCGCCGCGCACGCGGCGACGCTGCTCGAGCCCGATTCGCTCGCGGCCTGGCGCAGCTACGCCCACGGCCTGGCCCGTACCGACCGGTCGAGCGAGTGCATCGAGGCCTGCCGGCGCGCGCTCAGCCTCGGCCACGACGCCGAGGTGGCTGACCTGCTGGAGCGGGTGCAGGCTGCCACGCCGCGAGAGCTGCCGGCGCGGAACGCCGCCTAGCTCTACCCCAGGCTTATGCCCGCGCGCCCGCACACCGGGCACGACTCCTCGGGCGCGAGCGGACGCCCGCCGCACGCCGGGCAGTTCTCGATCTGCTCGAGCACGCCCAGCAGCTCGCCCACGCGGCACACGAGCAGGCGCTCCTCGTCGACCTCCACCCACGCGCCGGCGGAGGCGGGGAAGACCACGTGATCGCCGGGCTTGACCGGCATCAGCACGCCGACGTGGTCCCACCAGTCCAGGCCGGGTCCGACCGCGAGCACGATGCCGTGCTGTGGCGGCGGCTCGTCGCTGCCGGCGGGCACGAGCAGCCCGGAGCGGCGGATCCGATCAGGGTCGAGCTCCTTGATCACGACGCGGTCGAAGAGGGGTCTGAGCTGGTTTCGCATGGCTCCCGTCCGCCCGTGATCATAGGGTGGCGCCATGCGTTTGATCGTGGCCCGCTGCGAGGTCCGCTACTCGGGACGGCTGAACGCGATCCTGCCCGAGGCCCTTAGGCTGATCATCGTCAAGACCGACGGCTCGGTGCTCGTGCACTCCGACGCCGGCGGCTACAAGCCGCTCAACTGGATGACGCCGCCGACCGTGATCGAGGAATCGCCGGGCCGCATGGTGGTGCGTAAGCGCGGCACCGAGGACGCGCTCGAGATCGAGATCGCCGAGGTCGTGTGCGATGCCGAGCACGAGCTGGGCGATGACCCGGCGCTGGCCAAGGACGGCGTCGAGGCCCACCTCCAGGAGCTCCTGGCCGAGCAGCCCGAGTGGTGCGGCGAGGGCTTCCGGCTGGTCCGGCGCGAGTGGCCGACGGACATCGGCCCGGTCGATCTGATGTGCCGCGACGCCACCGAGCAGTGGGTGGCGGTCGAGATCAAGCGGGTGGCCGGGATCGAGGCGGTCGAGCAGCTGACCCGTTACCTGGAGCGGATCCGGCTCGACCCGGCCTTCGCGTCGTGCCGCGGCGTGCTGGCCGCGCAGGCGATCAAGCGCCAGGCGCGCGTGCTTGCCGAGGCGCGCGGGATCGACTGCGTCGAGGTCGACCTGGGGGTCCTGCGAGGCGAGCGCCAGCCCGAGTTGCGATTGTTCGCGGCATGAACGACAACGCCGTCCTCACCGAGCGCCGTGCGCGCGTGCTCCTGATCACGATCAACCGCCCCGACCAGCGCAACGCCGTCAACGCCGCGGTGGCGCAGGGCATCGCCACCGCGCTCGACGAGCTGGATTCGGACGCCGAGCTGTCCGTCGGCGTGCTCACGGGCGCCGGCCGGGGGTTCTGCGCCGGCATGGACCTGAAGGCGTTCGTCACCGGCGAGCGGCCCCACGTGCCCGGGCGCGGGTTCGCAGGGCTCGTCGAGCGCCCGCCGGTCAAGCCGCTGATCGCCGCGGTCGAGGGGTTCGCGGTGGCGGGCGGGCTGGAGGTGGCGCTCGCCTGCGATCTGATCGTCGCCTCGCGGGGGGCTCGTCTCGGTATCCCCGAGGTCAAGCGCTCGCTCGTGGCGGCGGGCGGCGCGCTCCTGCGCCTCCCCCGCGTGGTGCCGCGGACGGTGGCGATGGAGCTGGCGCTGACCGGCGAGCCGATCCTGGCCGAGCGCGCCTACGAGCTCGGGCTGGTGAGCCGGCTGGCCGAGCCGGGCGAGACCGTCGATCGGGCGCTCGAGCTCGCTGAGGCGATCGCCGTCAACGGGCCGCTGGCGCTGGCCGCGACGAAGCGGATCCTCACCGAGGCGGTCGACTGGCCCGAAAGCGAGTTCTTCTCCCGCCAGCAGGAGATCGTCGAGCCCGTGTATCGCTCCGAGGACGCGCGGGAGGGCGCCACCGCGTTCGCGGAGAAGCGCGATCCGGTGTGGCAGGGGCGTTGAGTGATCGATATTGGGTCTATAGGACAAGATCGATCAATCACTCGCCGTAGGCGGTGGCGACCACGGTCCGCGACCCGCCGCGGTCCCGGTGCTCGCACAGGTAGATCCCCTGCCAGGTCCCGAGCGCCAACCGTCCCCGCGCCACCGGCAGCGTCAGCGACGGCCCGAGCAGCGAGGCCTTGATGTGCGCAGGCATGTCGTCGCTCCCCTCGGTCGTGTGCGTCCAGTACGACGCCCCCTCCGGGACGGCGCGGTCGAACCACGCCGAAAAATCGCGCCGGACATCGGCCGATGCGTTCTCGTTCAGGGCCAGCGAAGCCGAGGTGTGCTGGATCAGCAGGTGCAGTAGACCAACACGCAGCTCGGACAGCTCCGGCACCGCATCCACGATCTCCCGCGTGACCAGGTGAAAGCCCCGCGGGCGAGCCTCGAGCGTCACCGAGTGCTGGACCCACATCAGAGGGCCGGGAGCCGCGCCACGCGCATGTCGACGCGAGCGCCCCGGAACGGCACGCCCTCGGCCTCGAGCAGATCGCGTTGCCGAGCGCCGAGCGCCAGCGACCCGTCGGCCCGGACGATGCGATGCCAGGGCAGACCCGCATCCGAGCACGCGCTCAGCACCGCCCCCGCCACCCGCGGCGCTCCAGGCGATACATCCCCGTAGGTCCGGACGAAACCCTCGGGCACGTTCCGTACCCGATCGAGGATGTGGGCGGAATCTTGCAGGGCCACCTGACGGGAGCATAGGCAGCACTCGCCTTGCTAGGGTCGGCGCCGCCGAATTCCCTGCAGGCACCGGGAAGCGGGGGACCCACGTCTCTCGGGGCGAATCGCGGCCTGATGGCCGCGTAGCGCAACGCGCGAGCCCGACAGCTAACCCCGTAGGCGCGCCTACCCATGACTACTCGGATCGCCGCCGTCCTCGTCGTCGTCGCCCTGATCACGGGCGCGGCCGCCACGCTCGCCATCGCGTCCACTCCCAGCCTGGGCGAGCTGAACGCGCAGCTCGGCCAGGAGCAGGCGCGCCAGCAGAGCCTGAGCGCCAGCCTCGGCGGCCTGAACGCGTCGATCGCCACGCTCACGAGCCAGATCGCGCTCGTGCAGTCGCGCGAGGCCCAGGTGCGCGCCGACCTCGCCGGCGACGAGGCCCGGCTCGGGGCGACGAAGGTCGCGCTCGGCAAGGAGCGCCGGCTGCTCGCCCTGCTCCGGGCGCGGCTCGCCAGGGCCCGCCAAGTCCTCTCGCGCCAGCTCATCGCCGGCTACGAGAACGCTCGCCCCGACCTGATCGACGTCGTGCTCGAGGCCCGGGGATTCAGCGACCTGCTCGACCAGCTCACTTATCTGCGGGACGCCCAGGGCCAGCAGCAGTCGATCATCACCGTGACCCGCCGGGCCAAGGCGGCGGCGGATGCTGCAGCCCGGCGCCTGGCCGCCCTCGAGCGGACGCAGACGATGATCACCGCCGCGACGCGCCTGCGCGAGCGAGCGCTCGCGGGCATGAACCTGCTGCTCCAGTCCAAGCAGGGCGCGCTCCAGCGCGCCCGTGAGGCCCAGCAGGCCGCGCTCAGCGCCAGCCAGGCGCGCGCCAGCGGCCTGCGGGCGCAGATCTCGCGGATCCAGGCCGAGCAGGCGGCGGCTCGGGCGGCCGCGGCCGCGGCGGCAGCGCGAGCCGCGGCACAGAGCGCGGCGACCCCGACCGCCACCGGGCCCGCGCTCGGCCCCTCGGGAGGCTGGGCGATCCCGTACGCGATCGTCCTGTGCGAGTCGGGCGGCCAGAACCTCCCGCCCAACAGCGCCGGCGCATCGGGCTACTACCAGATCCTCCCCTCGACCTGGAAGCTGTTCGGCGGCAGCGGCCCGGCCGCATGGATGGCGTCGAAGGCCGAGCAGGATGCGGTGGCGAGCCGGATCTGGGACGGTGGCGCCGGCGCGTCGAATTGGGTCTGCGCGGGGATCGTCGGCATCCACTGAGCGCCTAAGCTTCCCCCGCGTGCGAGCGCGCGCGAGGATCCTGGCGGCGGTGGCGATCCTGGCGGTCGCCCTCGTCGTCCGCATCGTCCAGGTCGAGACGACCTCGTACTCGGCGCCATTCGACGCAGGGTCATACATGTCGCTGGCCAGCCAGGTCGCCCACCACGGCGTGTTCGATCCCCACGGCCACGGCGCCGGCGGGACGAGGGGGCCGAGCGCCTACTTCCCTCCCGCGTTCCCCTACCTCCTCGCCGTCTCTGACCTGATCAGCGGCCACGAGACGAAGAAGGGCAAGGCGGTCGAGCCGGCGCGGATCGAGCAGGCGGTGCTCGGCACGGTGATCGTGGGCCTGCTCGGTCTGGTCGCGCTCGAGGCGTTCGGCTCCGCGGCGCTCGCGCTCACGGCGATGGCCCTGGCCGCCGGCTACCCGGTGCTGATCGAGGACTCGGCGATCCTCGTGGCCGAGAACCTGCTCACCGCGCTCATGCTCGGAGCGATCTACACGGGCTCCGCGCGCGGCGCGCGGAGCGCCCCCGCCGGCGCTACGCCTGGGTCGCCGGCGCCGGCGTGCTCACGGGCCTGGCCGCGCTCGCCCACGTCAACGGGATCCTGCTCGTCCTGCCGATGGTCGCCGCCGACCTCCGGGTGAAGCCATTCTGCAATCGCTCACCGATTGCAAATGGCTTCAGTCGTGCGGGCGGCTCGCCGCGCCCGCCCTGCTCATCGCCACCGCCGCGCTCACGATCGCGCCCTGGACGATCCGCAACGCGCTCGACCTGCACGCCTTCGTCCCGATCTCCGACGAGACCGGGATCACCCTGATCGGCACCTACAACTCCGCCTCGGCGGCCCGTCCCGGCGTGCCCTACAAGTGGCGCTTCTTCGCCGCAATCCCCGGCGAGAGCAAGCGCCTCGGAAACACCGAGCGCTTCACCGAGCCCCAGCTCTCGAGCCACCTGACCAGCCAGGCCCTCACCTACATCGTCGAGCACCCGGGAGCCCCGTTCGCCGCGGCGCTGCACAACACGATCAGGATGCTCGAGCTCGAGGGCACGTTCGCCTGGCGCGCCTCGGCCGTCGCGCAGGGCATCAGCACCACCAACGCTCGCACGGGGGTGATCAGCTTCTACATCCTCACGGCGATCGCGCTCCTCGGGGTGGCCACCCGGGCCGCCCGCCGCGTCCCAAAGTGGGTCTGGGTCGCAGGCATCCTGATGTGGCTGAGCACGGTCGTGATCAACATGGAGACCCCGCGCTTCCGCGAGCCGGTCGACGCGTTCCTGGTCCTGCTCGCCGCGTGCGCCCTCAGCGCGGTGGCGGCGCGAGCCGCGAGCCTGCTAGGACGCCGTGCGCCAGTCCGCGGTGACCGCGGTGCGCGGATGGCGCGAGGCCCGGGCCAGCCGATCGAGGTGATCGAGCGCCTGCCCTGACCCGGTGGCGACGCACGTGAGCGGCGACTCGGCCGAGAACACCGGCATCCCGGTCTCGGCCGCCACGAGCTCGGCGAAGCCGCGGACCAGCGTCCCGCCGCCGGCGAGCAGGATCCCGTCGCGGGCGATGTCCGAGGCCAGTTCCGGCGGAGTCTCCTCGAGCGTGTCCCGGATCGCCTGGAGGATCTCGCGCACCGGCGAGGCGATCGCCGCCCGCACCTCCTCGCTGCGCAGCGGTACCGCGGTGGGCAGGCCGGTGATCAGGTGGCGGCCGCGGACCTCGAAGATCTCCTCGGGTTGCAGCGGCGAGACCGAGCCGATCGCGATCTTGATCGTCTCGGCCGTACGCGAGCCGATCGCCAGGTGGTGGGCGCCGCGCAGGTACTGCGTGATCGCCTCGTCCATCTCGTAGCCGCCCACACGGACCGAGCGCGAGACGACGATCCCGCCCAGGGAGATGACCGCCATCTCAGACGTGCCGCCGCCGACGTCGACGACCATCCGCCCCACCGGCTCCTCGATCGCCACCCCCGCGCCGATGGCCGCGGCGATCGGCTCCTCGATCAGGTGCACGCGCCGAGCGCCGGCGGCCAGCGAGGCCTCCTCGACGGCCCGCTTCTCCACCTCGGTGACGCCCGACGGCGCGCACACGATCAGGCGCGGATGGGCGACCCGCCGGTCGAGCACCTTGCGGATGAAGTAGCGGAGCATCTCCTCGGTGACCTCGAAGTCCGCGATCACCCCGTGCCGCAGCGGGCCGCGTAGCCGCGATCGTCGCCGGCGTGCGGCCGATCATCCGCTCGGCGTCGGCGCCGACCGCATGCACGAGTCCGGTACCCACGTCGGAGGCCACCACCGAGGGCTCCGAGACCACGATGCCACGGCCGCCCACGTACACGAGCGTGTTCGCCGTGCCCAGGTCGATCGCCATGTCGTGGACGCCGAAGCTCGGCGTCAGGTGGCGCCGGGAGTAGTCCCTGCGCGACCCGTCTCTACGGAACCCCATGCACCAAGGGTGCCAGAACCCGGCCGGCGGCGCTACGTCCGCCGGAAGACCGTCCCGATCAGCGCTCGCCGGGCTGTATGCGCGGGTACTGCGAGACGGGCTGGCCGAGATCCAGCGCCGTCGAGACGATCCGGTGCTGCTCGGTGGCGTGGGCGACCGGATAGCCCTCGCCCGAGGCCGCGCGCTCGGGGCGCCCGACATAGCCGAACTGGAGGTGCGGGGGCAGGATCTGGAGCAGGCGCGGTGACATGTGGGCGCGAGCGCCCATGTTGCGCGGCTCCTCCTGCACCCACACGACCTCCGTGAGGTTCGGATACTGCTCCACCACCTCGAGGATCTCCGCCTGCGGGAACGGATACAGCAACTCGACGCGGCCGACCGCGACTCCCGGGCGCTCGGCGGGCACCACCGCGCCGATCAGGTCGTAGTAGATCTTGCCGCTGCACAGGATCAGCCGGGTCACCCCGGCCAGGGTCGACGCCCGGCTCAGCCAGCACGGGCTGGAAGCGCCCGTCGCACAGCTCCTCGACGGCGCTCGTGGCCTGGGGCAGGCGGAGCAGGCTCTTCGGGGTCAGGACCACCAGCGGGCGCTGCTTGGCGATGCGCGCCTGGCGGCGGAGCAGGTGGAAGTACTGGGCCGGCGACGTCGGCGCGGCCACGCGGAGGTTGCCCTCGGCGGCGAGCTGGAGGTAGCGCTCGAGCCGGGCCGAGGAGTGCTCGGGACCCGAGCCCTCGTAGCCGTGGGGCAGGAGCAGGACCAGGCGTGAGGTCTGGCCCCACTTGGCCAGGCCCGAGACGATGAACTGGTCGATGATCACCTGGGCGCCGTTGGCGAAGTCGCCGAACTGCGCCTCCCACAGCACGAGCGTCTCGGGCGCCTCCTGCGAGTAGCCGTACTCGAACCCGACGCACGCCACCTCCGAGAGCGGGCTGTTGTGGAGCTCCATCGGCGCCAGCGCTCCCGGGAGGTGCTGCATCGCGCAGTGCTCCTGGCCCGTGTTCGGGTCGTGCAGGACGAGGTGGCGCTGGCTGAACGTGCCGCGCTCGGTGTCCTGGCCGGTGATCCGGATCGGGATGCCCTCGGTGAGCAATGAGGCGAACGCGAGCGACTCGGCGTGCGCCCAGAGGATGCCGCTTCCCTCCTCGATCGCGCTGCGGCGCTGCTCGAACTGCTTGGCCAGCTTCGGGTGAACGGTGAAGCCGTCGGGCACCGACAGCAGCTCTTCGTTCAGCACCCGAAGGCGATCGGACGCCACGGCGGTCTTGACCTCGGGGGAGGGCGTGCGGTCGAGCTGGTACTCGCCGGTGGCGTGCTCGACCTCCTTGGCCGCCGCGATCCGCTCCTTGAGGTGCTGGTGCTCCTCGGTCAGCCGCGCCCACACCTCGTCGGTCATCTCGGTCGATTCCTGCTCGGTGACCGTTCCCTGCTCGATCAGGTGCTTGGCGAACAGCTCGCGCACGGGCGGATGCTTCTTGATCACCTGGTACATCTCAGGCTGGGTGTAGGCGGGCTCGTCGGCCTCGTTGTGGCCGAAGCGCCGGTAGCCGATCAGGTCGATCAGGACGTCGTGCCCGAACTCCTGCCGGAACGCGAAGGCGAGCCGCACGGCGGAGATGCACGCGGCCACGTCGTCGGCGTTGACGTGGAAGATCGGGACGTCGAAGCCCTTGGCCAGATCCGAGGCCCAGGTGGTGGAGCGGGAATCGTCCGGATCGGTCGTGAAGCCGACCTGGTTGTTCTGGATGAGGTGGACGGTGCCGCCGACCGTGTAGCCGTCGAGCGCCTGGAGGTTCAGCGTCTCGGCGACTACGCCCTGGCCGGGGAAGGCGGCGTCGCCGTGGAGGATGATCGGGATCGCGGCGTTCGTGTCCCGGTGGGCATGCGGGCCCTGCCGCGTCGTCTGCGCGGCGCGCGTCGCGCCCGCCGCCACCGGGGCGACGAACTCGAGGTGGGACGGGTTCGACTCGAGCCGCACGATGATCGACTCGCCGGTATCGGGCAGCTGGTAGGAGCCCTGGGCGCCGTGGTGGTACTTGACGTCGCCGGTGCCGCCCTGCGGGATCGTGGTGATCGGCTCGAGCGTCGAGGAGCCCTCGAACTCGGCGAAGATCGTCTCGTAGGGCCGCCCCAGGTTGTGCGCGAGCACGTTCAGGCGCCCGCGGTGGGCCATGCCCAGGACGACCTCGCGCGCGCCGCGGGTGGCGGCGAGCTGGATCAGCTCGTCGATCATCGGCACGGTCATGTCGAGGCCCTCGATCGAGAACTGCTTCTGGCCCAGGTAGGCCTTGTGCATGAAGCGCTCGAGCGCGTCGACCTCGGTCAGCCGCTTGAGCAGGGCCTTCTGCTCATCGGCCGTCAGGGGCTGGCGGAAGGTGCCTGACTCGATCGCCTCGCGTAGCCACAGGCGCTGACGGTGCGAGGAGATGTGCTCGATCTCGTAGGCGATCGGGCCGCAGTAGGTCTCGCGCAGGTGCGGCAGCGCGTCGGCCAGAGTGTCGCCCTCGACGTACATGCGGAGGATCCGCGCCGGGATCTTGCCCATGACCTCGGGCGTGAGCCCCAGCGGCTCGGGGTGCAGGGCCGGGTCGCCCTCGGGCTCGCGCCCCAGCGGGTCCAGGCGCGCGGCCAGATGGCCGTGGGTGCGGTGGGCCTTGAGCAGCGACATGGCGGCCTGGACCGCCTGGAGGATCTCCTCGTCGAACGTGTCCCGTTCGGTGCGCCGGCGGTCGGCGATCACGGTCGTCGCGCCCGCCGCGGCCGGCGACGGGGCCTCCGGCAGCGCCGGAAGCTCGAGCCCGAGGTCGGCGAACACCGCCTCGTAGAAGCCCTCCTCACCCTGCAACAGCGCCTCGACGCGCTGGAGGAAGCGACCCGACTCGGCGCCCTGGATGATGCGGTGGTCGTAGGTCGAGGTCATCGTCATGACCTTCTCCGCGCCAATCGCCGCGCCGATCCGCTCGAGGCCGACCGGATACGCGATCGACCCGGTGGCGACGATCGTTCCCTGGCCAACCATCAGCCGCGGCACCGAAGCGACCGTCCCCAGCCCTCCCGGATTCGTCAACGAGATGTTGGCGCCGGTCAGGTCATCGGCGCTCAGGGTGTTGGTGCGCGCCTTCTCCACCAGCGCGTTGTAGGCGTCGAGGAACTCGGCGAAGCTCATCGAGCCGGCACCGCGGATGACCGGCACCATCAGCGTGCGAGAGCCGTCCTTCTTCTCCACATCGACGGCCAAGCCGAGGTTGACGGCGCCGTCGTCGACCCGATGCGGCTTGCCGTCGATCGTGTCGAAGTGGTGGGCCATGACCGGCATCTCGCGTCCGATCACCTGCGCGATCGCATAGGCGATCAGGTGAGTGAACGAGGCGCGCCGGCCCGCCTCCTTGAGCTGGCGGCGCCGCTGGTCGAGCGCCGTCACGGTGAGCGTCCGGAACGAGGTGGCGGTGGGGATCGAGCGGCTCTCGTCCATGTAGCGGGCCAGTGCGGCCGCGCCACCCCGGATGGGGGTTTTCATGGCGGCCCCTGCCGGGGCCGCCCGGGTTTCTGCCGCCGCGGCGCCATTGCCTCCGCGAGCAGCCAGGACGTCGGCCTTGGTGATCCGCCCGCGCCGGGCCGTCCCGTTGATGCCCGAGAGATCGACGCCCTCCTGCGCGGCGACGCGGCGCGCCACAGGCGAGGCGTTGGCTCCGTCGCCGTTGGTAGGCGCTCCCCCGGCCGGGGCCGCGGGCGCGGCAGGAGCCGACGCGGGAGCTGGCGCTGGGGCGCCGGCCGACGCGCTCATCCGACCGATCACCTGTCCGACGTTCACGGTCTCCCCCGCCTCGGCCAGGATCTCGGTGATCGTGCCGGCGGCCGGGGCGGGAAGCTCCATGTCCACCTTGTCGGTCGAGATCTCGACGACGGTGTCGCCCTCCTTGACCGAGTCGCCGACCTTGACCGCCCACTCGAGGATCGTCCCCTCGGTCACCGACTCGCCACCGGTCGGCGTGACGATGTCGACCGTCTGGACGCTCGCCACCGACTGCGCCGCCGCGTCGGAAGCCGCCTGGGCCTCGGCCTCGGTGGCGGCCGCGGCCGCGGCCTCCTGACGGGTGGCGGGTGGCGATTCGGCCGACACGGGCAGCCCGCCGTTGTCGCCGCCATTGGTCGAGATCTCGGCCAGCAGCGCGCCGACCGCGACGGTGTCGCCCTCGGCGGCGTGGATCTTGACCACGGTGCCTCCGGCGGGGGCGGGAACCTCGGCGTCGACCTTGTCGGTCGAGACCTCGACGAGCGTCTCGTCGGCCGCCACCGTGTCACCTTCGCGCTTGCGCCACTCGAGCACGGTGCCTTCGGCGACGGAGTCACCCATCGCCGGCATGACAACCTGAACGGTGCCGGTTTCAACCGCCATTCGCTCTACCTACTGTAACGCGTGCTCAGAGCAGGCTTTCGGTCACTTGGGCCCTGCCCGCGGCGCTCGGCGATTATGAACCCGATGGAGCCGGCAAACGGTCCGAGCCCGCCCACGATCGCCACGGTGACGGCCAGCCAGAACGGGAGGATCCGCGCGCGCGCCGCCCACAGGCAGACGAGCGACATCCCGATCCACAGCAGGCCGTGGGCCATGCCGAGGATGAACGTCTCCGGCTCGGGCTTGCCGAGCGCGAAGGCGGTCACGAGCAAGGCCAGGTAGATCGTCGAGTGCGTGAACGAGACCGCCTGGAGGCGCCTGAAGGTGATCACGGCGCGAGCAGGCGGGCCATCCGCCGCAGGGCCGGATCGGCCTCGGCCGGCCATTCGTCGATCTCCGCCGGCCACCAGGCGAACGTGTCGTGCTCGGCGTCGGGAGTGACCGCCGCGCCCGCCGTCAGCCACGCCTGCCCCACCAGCAGCACCAGCTCGTTGGGCAGCAGCACGAGCGCCTCCACCTGCAGGCGCTCAGGGTCGACCGACCACTCCTCGCGCAGCTCGCGGGCCAGCGTCTCGGCCGGGTTCTCGTCGATCTCGACCGCGCCCCCGGCACCGAGCGCCCACCGCCCGGCCCACGAGGACAGCCACGCCGCCCGGCGGCCGGCGAGCCAGCGCCCTTGCTCGTCGCGGACGATCGTCAGCGCCGACAGACTGCGGGCCGTGCCCTCCGGGTTGAGCCGGAGCGCCCAGCGCACGGGCTGGAGCTCGAGCGAGAGCCCGTCCTCGCCGGCGTCGTAGTCGACCAGGCGCGCGGCGAGGCCGTCGTGGCTTGGCGAGCCGCGGTCGCGCAGCGCGGCGAGCTCCAGGTCCGCAGCGTGCGTCTCGGAGCGATCGGGCTCGTAGGGATCCGAACGCCACGCCACCGACACCTGGCCCGGATCCCATGGGCCGCGCGCGAGGATGCCAGCCGAAACCGCCACCCGATACAAGGTACCTGGGCCCGCCGCGCTCAGGCCTGGGGCGTCGCGACCAGTGCCTGCTCGTAGACACGGAAGCGCTTGACGATGCGCCCGCCCATCGCCTCCATGGCCCGGTTCATGGAGTGGTTGACCTCGAGGATCCAGCCCGTCTCGCCGTGCTTGCGGTTGGTTCGCGCGGCCACGTCGAAATGCTCCATGTAAAGCAGGGCGGCGGCGCCCGTGTGCTGGTGCTCGGGCAGCACGCCGAGGAAGCCGACGCGAACGCGATCGATGATCCGCCGGCGGTTCAGGAAGTACCACCAGCCGAGCGGCAGCAGCCGCCCTTTCATCTTCTTCAGTACCTGGTTGACATCGGGAATGGTGATCGCAATCGCCACCACCCCCTCGTCGTTCTCGACGATCATGAACCAGTCGCGGTCGAACACGAGCTGGAGGTCGAGCGCGTATGCATCGAGATCCTCCTTGGAGTACGGCACGAAGCCCCAGTTGCTCGACCAGGCGGCGTTGTAGACGTTGGCGAACTCGTCCAGATCCCTGCGCAGCGTGCGTCGCGACATCTTGCGGATGCGCAGGCCGTACTTGTCCCGGGCCCGCTCGGCCATGCGCGGCAGGATCGGGTTCACGGCATCCCGATCGGAGACGTCGAGGTCCCACATGAACAGGTCCATCGCCTTGGTCAGCCCCGCCTCCTCGCAGCGCCGCTGGTAGTACGGCGGATGCCAGGGGTTGCGGATGTAGGGCTCGCGGTCGAATCCGTCGACGACGATCCCGCTCTCGTCGTTGAGCTGGAAATCCATCGGCCCCAGCATTCGCTCGCACCCGTGTTCGCGCAGCCAGCCGGCGGCCGCGTCGAGCAGCGCACGGAGAACGTCGGGATCGTCCTCGAACTCGAGGAAGCCGAAGTTGCCCTCGCGGCTCTGGTGGAGCTCGTTGAACGCGTGGTCGACCTGGGCCGTGATGCGTCCGACCACGCGGCCGTCGCGCCGGGCCAGGAAGTACTCGGCCTCGCCGTGCTTGAAGTAGGCGTTGAGCTTGCGGCTGAGGAACATGTAGCGCTCGAGCTTGAGCGGCGGGACCCACGGAGTCCCGGCGTGCAGACGGAACGGAAGCGCGACGAACTCGCGCAGCTCGCGCGCGCCGTGAACCGGACTGATCTGAACTGTCATCGGCGGGGAACCGTACCGGCTAGGCGCCGCGGAGACGCTCGAGCACGGCGGGGGCCGAGGGCGCCACCTCCGGCGAGAGCCGCTCGAGCAGCCCGCGCCAGTTCGGCTGCATCTCGATCGCCGCCCGCACGTGCTCGACGCCGGCGTCCACTTCGCCCGCCTGGGCGGCCCCGAGGCCGGCCCAGAAGCGGAGCTCGTGGTTCTCCGGCGCCAGCTCGCTGGCCCGCTGGTAGAGGACGGCCGCCTCGTCGTGCCGGCCCTGGTTCACAAGGTCATCGCCCCGGTCGGCCAGTGTGTAGGCGTCGTGCAGGCGCACCAGGCGGCGGAGCTCGGGGAGCGGATCGGAGTGGTCCTCGACTCGGAGTGAGACCACGTTCTCCCACGGCTCGCCGCTCGCCGGAACGACCAGGATCGCGGCCGACTGACGGCCCCGGGCATCGCCGCCGGCCGCCTCGGCCGCGTCGAGCGCCTCCAGCAGCCTTTCGGTCAGTGACCCGGCCGCGCCGGTGTACGCGTCGAGCATCGCCGGCCACACTCGCTCCGAGACCATGATGTTGGCCTGGCACGACACTGCTTCGCCGGTGACGTGCCCGGCGTACGACGTGCACTGCTCGCCCGTGTGCACCGCGAGGCCTCTCCGCGCGTCGACGATCGCCACCTGGCGGCCGGCCGAGCCGGCGTCCTCGCTGATGAGCTGCGCCAGGGCCTGCTCGGCGCTCGCGCCCGCCCGCATGAGCTCGAGCCCCCGGGGGCCATAGGAGACCTCGACGTTCGACTGCGTCGCCACCGCCCCGACGCCCGGCTGCGCCCACGGCACGATCGGCCCGACCGAGAACCAGTGCGACTGCACGGCCACCCCGAGCTCCCCGGTGTGCGGATCGCGAGCGACGATCGAGTACGTCATCGTGGCGGAGTCTGGCACGCTTGCGGCGATGCGCATCGCCGTACTCGGACCGGGCGGCGTCGGCGGCTTTCTCGCCGCCGCGCTGACGCGCGCCGGCGTGAACCCCGTCGTCGTCGCGCGCGAGACGACGGCCAATCACATCGCGGCCAACGGGATCGTGGTCTCGAGTGTGCGCCTGGGCGATCTCACGGTGCGCCCCGCCGCGGTGGCGCGGCTCGCCGAGCCTGTCGACGTGCTCCTCGTCACGACCAAGGCGGGCGAGCTCCGCGGCGCACTCGAGCGGATCGAGGCGATGCCGGGTCTGGTGGTGCCGCTCCTGAACGGGATCGAGCACATGGCGATGCTCCGGGCGCGCTACGACAACGTCGTCGCGGGCGTGATCCGGATCGAGGTCGACCGGCCCGAACCCGGGCGGGTGCTGCAGACGAGCCCCGCGGTGCGGATCGACATGGCGGGCGAGGACCCGGCGCTCGCCGGGGCGGTCGAGCGCCTGGCCACCGTGTTCGACGGCGCAGGCATTCCCGCCGTAGTGCGCGACAGCGAGGCCGAGGTGCTGTGGCGCAAGCTCGCCCGCCTGTGCGCGCTGGCCTGCACGACGAGCGCCGCCGACGCGCCGCTCGGCTACATCCGCGGCGACCCTCGGTGGCGGAGCGCGCTCGAGGGCGCGGTGGCCGAGGTGCGGGCGGTGGCGGCTGCCGACGGAGCGGCGCTCGACCCGGCCGGGCCGCTCGGTGAGCTCGAGGATGCGCCGGCCGACCTCGGCTCCTCGATGCAGCGCGACATCGCCGCCGGACGCGTGCCCGAGCTCGATGCCATCGCCGGAGCCGTCCTGCGCGCGGGCGCGCGCCACGGGCTGCGCTGTCCGACGATCACGTGGCTCGCGGGCCGGGTCGCCGAGCGCGCGGGGATCGCCGCGCCCGTGGTTACAGCGGAGGAGTGACGCGCGGCGGCGCGGTCGGCGCGACGACCTCCTCGTGCGCCACGGCGTCGAGCACCTCTTCCTCCACCTCGGTCGCGCCCTCCCCGTGCTGACCGTCGCACAGGATCCGGAACTGGCCGGTCATGCCGCCGTCGGCCTGGAGCACGATGCCCGGCAGCAGCTCCTCGCCCTCCTCGAGTCCCAGCCGCTCGATGTCGAAGTACGCCATCCCGATGCCCCACGTGTGGTGGCCCGGGTTCTCCCGGTCGTGCGCGGCCACGCCCTGCGAGACGCGCTCGAGCAGGGCGGCGATCTTGCTGGTGGGGGGCATCGGATCCACGCTTAAGCGTACTTGCGACCGAGGTTCCTCGGAATAACTGCGAGAAACCTCCCGCGCACCGCGCTCCGTCTACCGGGGCGAGCGCTCGATCAGCTCGACTCGGTAGCCATCCGGATCGCGGACGAAGCAGATGCGATGAGTGCCGACCTTGTAGGGCTCGCGCTCAGGCTCGATCCCCTGCTCGGCCAGACCCGCGAGCGCGGCGTCGAGGTCGGGGGCACTGATCGCGATGTGCCCGTAGCCCGTACCGAGATCGTACGGGTCGCTCTGGCCGTGGTTGAACGTCAACTCAAGGCGCGGCTCGCTGCCATCCTCGGGCTGGTTCATGAACACATTCGTCGCCTCGTCGCGAATCGGCATCCGCCGGATCTCCTGGAAGCCGAGCGCCTCGTAGAAGGCGACCGAGCGGTCGATGTCGGTGATCCGGTAGCAGGTGTGAAGCAGGCTCACGCCGACGAGGATACGCTGCGGGCGATGATCGTCGAGCGCTCGATGCACGACCAGTGGCTGTCGAACACCTACGTCGTGGCCGACGAGATGGGCGGCCACGCGGTGATGATCGACGCCGGTGGGCCGGTGGCGCCGCTGCTCGAGTTCCTCGCCCGGGGGCCGTTCGAGCTCACGCACGTGCTGCTCACCCACCACCACCACGACCACGTGGCGGAGCTCGAACGGGTGCTCGAGCGCCACCCGGGCGCGGCGGTGCTGATCCATCCGCTCGAGCGCGAGCTCGTCGCCGGCGCGACCGGCACGATGGAGCCGCAGACGCCGATCCACAGCGGCGCGCTCGAGATCGAGCCGCTGCACACGCCCGGCCACACCTCCGGGATGCTCTCGCTTCTCGTCAACGGAAGCGATGTGTTCACCGGCGACACGCTGTTCAAGGGCTCGGTCGGCGGCGTGCGCGCGCCCGGCCACAGCACCTACGCCGACCTGCGCTCCTCGATCATGGACACGCTGCTGGCGCTCCCGCCGCAGACCCGGATCCATCCCGGCCACACGGATCCGACGACGGTGGCGGAGGAGCTCGAGCGAAACCCGTTCGTGCGCATCTGGCGCGGCCTCGACCCGGAGGGGGACGAGCCGTGCACGGCCCTCGGGGACCCGGCGACGCTGATCCTGCTCGGGCCCGACTACGACGGCGGCCACAAGGCGTGGGTGCGGTGGCCGGACGGCTCGGACGACATCGTCCCGGGCTCGCGGGTCAGCCGCGGCTCGTAGCCCACCCGCGGCTAGCATTCCAGAAAGTGGCGAAAGACAAGATCCCCACCTCGCGCGTGGGGCGGACCGCCAAGATCGGGGGGCTCGCAGCAGGACAGGCGATTCGGCAGGCGGGGACCCATGCGGCAAACGTGGCCCGCTCGAAGGAGGGACGCCAGGCGGCACTCGAGCGCCGGCACATCGAGGCCGCCGAGCAGATCGTCGAGGCGCTCGGGAGGATGAAGGGCGCGGCGATGAAGGTCGGGCAGGTGATGTCGTTCCTCGACACCGGCCTCGTCCCCGAGGAGTACCGCGAGGAGTTCCAGCGCAAGCTGGGCGCGCTCCGGGACGCCGCGCCCACCGTCACGTTCAGGGACATGCGCAAGGTGATCGAGGAGGAGCTCGACGAGCCGATCAAGGACGTGTTCGACGACTTCGACGAGGAGCCGATCGCGGCCGCCTCGATCGGCCAGGTGTACCGCGCGCGGCTCACCGACGGCCGCGAGGTCGCGGTCAAGGTGCAGTACCCGGGTGTCGCCGCCGCGGTGCGGGCCGACATGCAGAACCTGGGACTGATCCTGCGCGTGGCCAAGCGGATCGCCCCGGGGCTCGACCCCAAGGCGATCGGCGAGGAGATCCGCAACCGGGTCGAGGAGGAGCTCGACTACGAGCTCGAGGCGCAGAACCAGCGCACGCTGCACCGCATCTTCCGCGGCCATCCGTTCATCGTCGTGCCGGCGGTGGTGAACTCGCTCTCGCGCGAGCGGGTGATGGTCTCCGAGTACGTCGAGGGCATCGGCTTCGAGGAGATCAAGGGCCTGCCCCAGGAGGACCGCGACCGCTTCGCCGAGATCCTGTTCCGCTTCTACTTCGGCTGCCTGTACCGCCACGGCCAGTTCTCGGGCGATCCGCATCCGGGCAACTCGATGCTGCTCGGCGACGGGCGCGTGGCGTTCTTCGACTTCGGGCTGTTCAAGCGGATGCCGGCGCGCGCGGTCGAGCTCGAGGTCGCCGTGGTCAGGGCGATCATCGACGGCGACAAGGAGACGATCATGCGCCTCGGCGCCGAGAGCGGCTTCTTCCCCGATCCCGAGCGCTTCGACCCCGACCGCGTGCTCGCGCACTTCCGCGCCGCCACGTCCTGGTACACCAACGACGACTACATCGAGCTCACGCCCGATTACGCCACCCAGGTGATGATCGACATGAGCGATCCGCGCTCGGAGTACTTCGGCCAGCTCAGGCACGAGTCGGCCCCTCCCGACCACCTGTTCGGCCGGCGGATGGAGGTGCTGACGCTGGCCGTGATCGCGCAGCTGCACGCGCGCGGGAACTTCCACCGCATCGCCCGGGAGTGGTTCTTCGGCGACCCGCCGGCGACGCCGCTGGGCGAGCAGGAAGCGGAGTTCTACTCGCGCGCCGCGGCGTGAACGCGTCCGGCTCCGGCGCGGCCTAGACGCGCTGGATCTGGACCAGGCTGGTCGTCCCCGGCCGCCCCGACGGCAGCCCGGCCGTGATCCCCACGCGGGCGCCGGACTTGACCCAGCCGAGCTCGACCACGCGCCGAGCCGCATCGGCGATCAGCGCCTCGGTGACCTCGTGGCGGCGCATCGAGCCCGCCTGCACGCCCCACATCAGGCTGCAGCGGCGGACGGTCTCCTTGCCCGGCGACAGGGCGTAGATCGGGACCTGGGGGCGGTGTGCGGAGAGCAGCCGCGCCGAGCGGCCCGACAGGGTCGGGACGACCAGCGCGCTCAGATGGAGCTCGCGGGCGGCGGCGCAGGCGCTGTAGGCGACGGTGTAGGCGGGGTCGCGGGCGTCGCGGCGGACGCGTTCCTCGTTCCACTGCCGGTAGGGCAGCGAGTGCTCGGTGCGCTCGGCCACCTTGGCCATCATCTCCACCGCGCCGACCGGGTATTGGCCGACGGCCGTCTCCTGGGAGAGCATCACCGCGTCGGTGCCGTCGAGGATCGCGTTGGCCACGTCGGTCACCTCCGCGCGGGTGGGGCGCGAGGAGTTGACCATCGAGTCGAGCATCTGGGTGGCGGTGATCGACGGCCGGGCGAGGCGGCCGGCGATACGCAGGAGCTGCTTCTGCGCCATCGGCACCTCCTCGATCGGAAGCTCGATCCCGAGGTCGCCGCGCGCCACCATCACGCAGTCCGCCGATCGGATGATCTCCTCGGCGGCGTCGACCGCCTGAGGCTTCTCGATCTTGGCGATCAGCGGCAGCCGCGTGTGCTTGCGCACGCTCGTGACGTCCTCGGCCGTGCGCACGAACGACAGCGCCACCAGGTCGACGCCGATCGACTCGCCGAAGCGGAGCATGTCGAGGTCCTCCTCGGGCACGGCGGGCAGCCCGCGCGTGGAGCCGGGAATGTTCAGGCCCTGGCGCGAGGCGACCGTGCCGCCGATCTCGACCTGCGTCTCGATCTCGCCGTCGCCCTCGCGCACGGCCTTCACGCGCAGGCGGATCGCGCCGTCGGCCAGGTAGATCACGTCCTCGGGATCGACCGCGCTGGCCAGCCCGCCCCAGCTCACCGACATGACCTCGCCGTTGCCCGGCCGCGAGTTCTTGCCGCACGTGAGCACGAGCTGCTCGCCCGGCTTGAGCTCGGCCAGGTCTTCCTCGAGCGCGCCGATCCTGATCTTCGGACCCGGCAGGTCCTGGAGGATCGCCACCTGGCGGCCGGCCGCGGAGGCGGCGGCGCGCACGCGCTGAGCGTTCTCGGCATGCAGGTCGCGGTCTCCGTGGGAGAAGTTCAGCCGCGCCACGTCGAGGCCCGCCTCGACCATCCGGGTGAGCGTCTCGGGGTCGCGCGAGGCCGGCCCGATGGTGGCGACGATCTTGGTGCGGCGCATCGCCTCTTCACGCTACTCCACGTCGCGTGAATAAACCGTAAGCGGCTCCCCGTCGGCGCTCAACCGCCCGCCACCGCGCAGGTCGCAGATCAGATCCCAGTGCAAGGTCGAGACGTTGGTCCCGCCCGTCTCGGGATACGAGCGCCCGAGCGCCAGGTGCACGGTGCCGGCCATCTTCTCGTCGAACAGGATCGAGCCGGTGGCGCGATCGATGCCGGCGTTGGTGCCGATCCCGAGCTCGCCCAGATAGCGGGCGCCGGAGTCGGTGGCGAGCGCCGCCTGGAGGTAGGCGTCGCCACGCTCGGCCCACGCGGCCACGACCTCGCCGTGAGCGAAGGTCAGCTCCACGCCCTCGACGGCGACGCCGCGCGGGCTCGAGGGGATCGTGAAGCGGATGTGGCCGTGGGCGGAGCGCTCGAGCGGGCCGGTGAACACCTCGCCGCTCGGCATGTTGCGCCGGCCGTCGGAGTTGATCCAGCGGCGGCCGTCGACGCGCAGGCGCAGGTCGGTGCCCTCGGCCTCGATCCGGATCTCGCGGGCGCTCGACAGGCGCTCCACGAGCGAGGCCTGCCGCTCGCTCAGCTCCGACCAGGCCTCCGCCGGGTCGGGTCGGTCGAGGAACAGAGCGCGCCGGGCGAAGGCGGCAGTAGTCGCGCTCGCTCATGCCAGCTTGCTGGGCGAGCGCGGCGGTCGGCCACAGCGTGCCGCACCAGCGCCGCGCCAGGCGCGCCTCCTGAACGGGTGCGCGGGCCTTCGCGGCGCGGGCGATCAGCGTCGGGGTCGATGCCCGCCAGCGCGCGAGTGTTGGCGGGTGCGTCGATCCGCAGCACGGCGTCGACGGCCTCGATCTCGGCCAGCTCGAGCGGCGCGAAGGCGTCGAGCTGAGCCGGGCCGGCGTGGGTGTAGAAGTCCTCCTGGAGCGAGGGCGGGGCGAGGCGAAGCAGCGGCCAGGCCCCGCGACCGAGCAACGCGCGGTGGAGCGCCAGCGCCGGGTCCTGGGCCAGCGTGGTGGTGCTGATCAGGACCTGCTGACCGGGCTGCGCCTCCAGGCACCAGTCGCAGATGAGCGCGGCGAACGCGTCGGCGTCGACGGTCACGGAGCCTGCAATTCGGGGAAGTGCTCGCGGACGTGGTCGCGCAGCGTCTCGCGCACGAACCGGCGCTCGTCGGCCGAGGCCATCCGGTAGCGCCCGATGAGCTCCTTCTGGCGCGCGGTCCTGACGCCGGCGATCGTCCATGCCACGGCCAGGCGCTCGAACAGGAGCTCGGTGGCGCGCTGCCAGGCGTCTTCGCGCTCGAGTCCGCCGGCGAGCGTGTCGGCGTACTCGCGCCGCGCCGCCGGGGTCAACGAGCCGCGCAGGGTCAGCACGTTGCCCTCGGCGTCGAGGTAGTCGGTGCTCGGGGCCTTCGGGGCCCTCTCGCGCTGCCGGCTGCGACGGCCCACGTAGCGTCCTAGCCGGCCGCGGCCCGCTCGAGCTGCCCGAGGACGTCGCCGGTGACGGGATCGGCGTGGCCCGCCCACACGACCGCCGGGGCGAGCGCGGCCAGCTTGCGGATCGACTCGCGGGCTTGGCGCGTGTCGTGGTTGAACGCGGGGTGGGGCACCTGCGCCGGCGCCTTGCGACCGGTGCGGGCGTCGACCGTGTAGAGGCAGTCCGAGCACAGCGCGAGCCGGTCGGACTCGCGGAAGAGCCCGATCAGCCCGGGGGCGTGCCCGGGGAGCTCGATCACCCGGAAGCCGGCGATCATGTCGCCCTCGTGCACGGTGGCGGCGACCTTCACGGGCGGGCCGTCCCAGTGCGGGAACAGCCGCCGGTAGGCCGGCCGCGCGTGGGGCGGGAGCTTCATCAGGTCCATGTAGGGCCGGAAGTGCGCCGCGGACTCGGCCGCCTCGCGCTCGAGCTCGTGGCAGTACACGGGCACCTGGAGCCCGGCGGCGACGCCCCGATGATCGGCGTCGGCGTGCCCGAGCACGATGTGGTCGATTCCGCCCAGGCGCGCACCGGCGCCGGCCACCGCGTCGGTCATGTCGGAGATCCCGGCGTCGAACACCGTGATCCGGCCCTCGTCGGCGAGCAGGTAGACGTTCATCCGCTTCGGGAGACCACCCTGCACGAGCCAGACGCCCTCGGAGATCTGCTCGACCGTGGCCCCGTACACGCGTCCGCGCAGCCGGGTCCGGAGGTTGGCCACCTTGGTCAGGCGGGCCTCGGCCGGCGATCCCGCCGGGGGCAGCATCCCGAGCTGGCGGGCGATCTCGGCGCTGTTGATGTAGGCGTCGTTGTGCTCGATCAGCTCGCCGTGGGCGGTGATCACGTCACAACCCTCGATCTCGATCCGGGCGCCGTTGGGCTCGAAGCCCTGGAAGCGCCCCGGGCCGGCGAACGTCCCGCGCCCGCGCCAGCGCACCGCCGTGCGGGCATGTGAGGTGGTGAGCTCGAGAACCTCGATCGAGAAGTCCGGGAAGGCGGCAAACAGGCCGGCGAAGTACTCGCGCACGCCGTCGGGGCCGACGATCTGCTGCTCGCCGACCAGCCGGTCGACCGCACCCGGGGCCCAGCAGGCGGCCGCCCCGTCGAGGTCGTGCGCGCCCAGCGCCGCGAAATACCGCCTGGCGACCTCGGAGGTGGACATCGGAGCGCCGCAGTGTACGCGCGGTGAATATCGTGCGGCGCATGACCGCGCGGCGCGAGCTTGGGAGGGGCGAGCGCGTCCTCCCCGGGCTCTGGCGGCTGCGGCTGCCGCTCCCGTTCCCGGGCGTGCCGCACTGCAACGCGTGGGCGATCGCCGCCGGCTCGGGCGTGGTGCTCGTCGACACCGGGATGCACGAGCCGGGGTCGATGGCGCAGCTCGAGCGGGCGATGGAGCAGGTGAACCTGCGCATCGAGCACGTCCGCCTGGTCGTGGTCACGCACGCGCACACCGACCATTGGGGACAGGCCGGGCCGGTGAGCGACCGCGCCGGGTGCGAGGTGTGGATGCACCCGCGCTACGAGCACGGCGCGGCGCCGGCGTCGGATCCCGAGCTGGCGCTGGAGCGTCGGCTCGAGATCGGCCGCCAGAGCGGGGTGCCCGAGTCGACCCTGCGGCGCTACGCCTCCGAGCGGCCCTCGGCGCCGTCCGGGATCGCGCGGGTGATGGCGCCCGACCGCGAGCTGGTGGATGGCGTGATGGTCGAGACCGATCTGGGCGAGTGGCGCGTGTACGAGACGCCCGGCCACGCGCCCTCGCACGTGTGCCTCTACCAGCCCGAGCGCAGGCTGCTCATCTCCGGCGACCACGTGCTGGGGCGGATCTCGCTCTACTACGACTTCGGCTGGACGCCCGATCCCGTGGGCGAGTTCCTGAGCTCGCTGGACGTGGTCGCCGGCCTCGACGCGCGGCTCGGCCTGTCCGGGCACGGCCGGCCGTTCGTCGACGTCCCCGGGCACGTCGAGGGGAGCCGCGCGCTCGTGCACCAGCGCCTGGAGGCGGTCGCCGGCGCGCTGGCCGACGGCCCGATGAACGCAGTCGAGATCGCCCCCAGCGTCCGCGACGGGGAGCAGCTCACCGCGACCAACGCGCCGTGGCTGCTCTCGGAGACGCTCTGCTACCTGCATCACCTGGAGCGCGGTGGCCGGGTCCGGCGCGTCGACGGCGACGGGGAGCGGTGGGAACGGTCCCAACGACAACCTTGACACGATCTTGTCAAGGTTGCTAGGCTCCCGCGACCATGCGCATCGATCAGATCTACGCCACCGCCGACGAGCCCGTCTTCTCGTTCGAGTTCTTCCCGCCCAAGACCGAGGAGGGGGAGCGGAACCTTCGTGCGGCGATGGAGGCGCTGCAGCCGCTCGAGCCCGACTTCGCGTCGGTGACCTACGGCGCCGGCGGCTCGACCCAGAACCGGACGCTCGAGGTGACCAAGGCGCTGAAGGCCGAGCTCGGGATCGAGGCGATGGCGCACCTGAGCTGCGTCGGGGCGACGCGCGAGGACCTCACCCGGATCCTCGACGAGATCGCCGACGCTGGGATCGAGAACGTGCTCGCCCTGCGCGGCGATCCGCCCCGCGGAGAGAGCGAGTGGCGCCCCCACCCGGGCGGCCTGAAGTACTCGACCGAGCTGGCCGAGCTGATCTGCTCGCGCTACCGGTTCGCGGTCGGCGCCGCGTGCTTCCCGGAGGTGCATCCCGACGCTCCGGACATGGCCAGTGACCTGCACTTCCTGCGCCGCAAGGTCGAGAGCGGCGCCTCGTTCCTGATCACGCAGCTGTTCTTCGACAACGAGCTCTACTTCCGCTTCGTCGAGGAGGCGCGGGCGGTCGGCATCGAGGTCCCGATCATCCCCGGGATCATGCCGATCACCAACCTGGGGCAGATCAAGACGATCACCGGCATGTGCGGGGCGACCATCCCGGAGTCGCTGCTCGAGCAGCTCGAGCTGCGGGCTGAGGACGCCGACGCGGTGCTCGAGCTGGGCGTCTCCTACGCGACCCTCCAGTGCGCGGAGCTGCTGGCGCGCGGCGCGCCGGGGATCCACTTCTACACGCTGAACCGCTCGCCGGCCACGCGCGCGATCCTGTCCGCGCTGCGGCTGCTGCGCCCCTGGGTGCGCCGCGAAGTGGTCAGGGTGGCGGAATGACCTCGAGCGCGTGGGCCACCTGGGGCTGGCCGTCGCGCTCGTAGCGGATGTCGATCTCGTCGTTTCGCTTGTAGGTCCCGATCCCCCAGAAGCCAAGGAACCACGCCCCTACGCTGAGCTTCTGGCGGACCAGCTCGCGCTCGAACAGCAGCTCGCCCGAGGTGACCCGGAAGTCGGTCCCGAGCTCCTGGCGGACCCCGTTGACGTAGACCTCGAAAGGTGAGCGGACGCCCGGGGGGAGCTTCACGCGCCAGTACCTCATCCCCGCGCCGCAGTCTCGCAGGTCGGCGCGGATCAAGGACAGCACCGCGCAGTCGATGCGTCTCCCGCGCTCGCGGACGTAGCCGCGCAGCACGCCCTCGGACTGGAACCCGGCGGCGCCGGGCCGTCGCGAGCATCGCGAGGTTGTCGGGCTCGGTGAGCACCTGGACGCGCTCGAGTCCGCACGCCGTGAGCAGCCACTCCGCGGCGAGCCGCAGCGCGCGCGGCGCCGAGACCGCCGGCCGCGTGCCCGGGGCGCGAGCCAGATGCCCACCTCGGCGCGCCAATTAGTCCAGTCGACGTGTGCACTGGGATCTGGCCGAGGCAGACGTCCGAGCCGGGCTCGAGGATCGTCAGCGTGACCTGCGTGCCGGCGATTCTGCTCGGCCTCGGCGCGCTCGGACTGGCTGCCCAGCTCGGCGCCCGTGGGGGGCCTGGCCATACCGCGACGGACATGGAGCTCGCGGTCGTCGTCGTGGGCGATCAGGACCTCGGGTATGTCGCGCTCGGCGGCGTAGCGGAGCGCGACGCGGCCGTCGGTCAGCGGTTGGTCGAGCAGCGGGAGGGGTGGCATCGTCGGACCCGGACCGTACCCTGTCGCGCCGTGGAGTCGATCGAATACACGGTCCGTCGCTCGCCGCGGGCCAAGCGCGTGCGGGTCACGGTTGATGCGGCCCGCGGCGTCGAGGTGGTGCTGCCCCGGCGCGCGGCCCAGCGCGAGGCGGCGGTGGCCGTCCGCGAGCTGCGTCCGTGGATCGAGCGCCGCGTGGCCGAGGCGGCGCGCGCTCGAGCGGCGGTGGCGGCAAGGGGGTCCACGGTGCCCTATCTGGGGACGGTGCTGACGCTGGTCGAGGAGCCGGGGCGCGAGCGGGCCCACCGGCGCGGCGAGGCGCTGCTCGTCCCGGCGGGGGCGACGCGGGAGCCGGCGCTCGAGCGCTGGTACCGGCGCGCGGCGCGCGCGGAGGTGGCGCCGCGACTCGACGCAGCGTGCGCCGCGGCCGGCGCGTCGTATACGCGGCTGACGATCCGGGGTCAGAGGACCCGGTGGGCGAGCTGCTCGCGCACGGGAGCGATGAGCTTCAACTGGCGGCTGCTGCTCGCCCCCGAGCCCGTCCTCGACTACGTCGTCTGGCACGAGGTGTGCCACCTGCACGTGCTCGACCACTCGCCGCGCTTCTGGTCGCTGGTGGCGCGCCACTGCCCGGGGTACCGCGAGCCCCGCCGCTGGCTGCGCCAGCACGGCGCGACGCTCGTCCTGTAGCAACCGGCGGAGGGCCTGGGCCGCGGTCTCGCCCTTGCGCGGCGCTACGGGGCTGCGGCGCACGCGGCCGAGGAACGCCTGCGTCGAGCCGTCGCCGCGGACGTCGAGGCCGGCGCGTACCGACGGCATCACGCGCTCCGGACCGGACAGCTCGATGCGGGCCGAGACGACCTGATCCGGCTCGTAGCGCTTGTACTTCAGGTCAACGCCGGACTGCGGCGCTGCGCGGGCGAGCTGCCGCGCGCGGGCCTCGAGCCCCTCGAGCGCCTGCTCGCATCGGCGTAGTCGGTGCGCTCGACCCGAGGGCCGCTGCGAACCGTGACCCGCCAGCGGCTCAGCGCTCGTCGATCGGGACGTAGTCGAGGTCGCGATCGCCGAGGTAGACCTGGCGCGGCCGGGCGATCTTCTGCTCCTTGTCGCCCACCATCTCGAGCCACTGGGCGATCCAGCCGCTGGTCCGGCCGATCCCGAACAGCACCGGGAACATCTCCATCGGCATCCCCAGCGCCTCGTAGATCAGGCCCGAGTAGAAGTCGACGTTGGGGTAGAGCTTGCGCTCGACGAAGTAATCGTCGTCGAGGGCGATCTTCTCGAGCTCGAGGGCGACGTCGAGGAGCGGGTTGGTCCCGGTGACCTCGAGCGTCTCGTCCACGGCCTTCTTGATGATCTTGGCCCGCGGGTCGTAGTTCTTGTAGACCCGGTGCCCGAAGCCCATCAGGCGCTCCTTGCCATCCTTGACGCCCTTGATGAAGTCGGGGATGTTGTCCTTGGTCTCGATCCGGCGCAGCATGCGCAGGGCGGCCTCGTTGGCGCCGCCGTGGAGCGGGCCGTAGAGCGCGGCCACGCCGGCCGCCACCGCCGAGTACGGATCGACCTGGGAGGAGCCGACGCTGCGCACGGCGCTCGTCGAGCAGTTCTGCTCGTGGTCGGCGTGGAGGATGAAGAGAACGTCGAGCGCGTGCTCGAGCCGCGGGTCGGGCTCGTAGCGGATCTCGGTCATCTTGTAGAGCATCGAGAGGAAGTTGCCGGCGTAGGAGAGCTCGTTGTCGGGATAGACGTAGGGCTTGCCCTGGTTGTGGCGGAAGGCGAACGCCGCCAGCGTCGGCATCTTGGCCAGCAGCCGGATGATCTGGATGTAGCGGGTGTCCTCGTCCTTGATGTCGGTGGCCTCGGGATAGAACGTCGAGAGCGCGCCGACCGACGCCAGCAGCATCCCCATCGGGTGCGCGTCATAGCGGAACCCGTGCATGAAGTCCTTGATGTTCTCGTGCACGAAGGTGTGGATCGTGACCTGGTGGACCCACTCCTCGAGCTCCTTCTTGTTCGGGAGCTTGCCGTTGATCAGCAGGTAGGCGACCTCGAGGTAGCTCGACTTCTCGGCCAGCTGCTCGATCGGATAGCCGCGGTACTGGAGGATTCCGTTCTCGCCGTCGAGGTAGGTGATCTCCGAGCTCGTCGAGGCGGTGTTGAGATACGCCGGGTCGTAGGACATCAGGCCGAAGTCGTCCTCGTCGACCTTGATGTTCCGCAGCTCCATGGCACGGATCGTCCCGTGCTCGATCGGGATCTCGTATTCCTTGCCGGTGCGGTTGTCGACGACGGTGAGCGTCTCGTTCGACGTCGCCGCGCCGGCGCCATCCTGCTGCTGGGTTTCCGTGCTCATCGCTCTCCTGTCGCGCTGCGTGATCTTCCTCTGAGCACTCTAGTACCCGGATGGTGGGCGCGAGACGCTGCCGGAGCGGGGCCCGGTCAGGCGGCGAACTAGTGCTTGATGAAGGCGCTGGTGATGACCGCCATCGCGATCGCGATGGCCACGAGCACGACGCTCACGCCGATCACGGCGCGGGCGCCGCGGTCGTTGCCGGGGAAGGCGGGGCGGGCGAGACCGACGCCGGCGAGCGCCACCGCCCACACCACGAGCACGCCGCCCGCGATGTAGAACGGGACCTTCGACGGTTCGCCGGCAGCGAGCAGGAGCTGGATCATCGGCGGGCAGCCTATCCGATCCGGGCGCCCTCGTAGCGGCTCTCGGTGGCGGCGCGCTGGCCCTGGTAGTGGCTGCCGAGCTCCGGGCTGCCGTACGGCTTCTGGGCGGGGCGATCGAGCGACATGAACGAGAGCTGGGCGATCAGCAGCCCCGGGTAGAGCTTGATCGGGATCCGGGTCAGGTTGTTGAGCTCGAGCGTCAGCGTGCCCTTCCAGCCCGGGTCGCAGAAGCCGGCGGTGGCGTGGACGATCAGGCCGAGGCGGCCGATGCTCGATTTGCCTTCGATTCTCGCCACGATGTCATCGGGCAGCTCGACCCACTCGAGCGTTCGCCCGAGGCAGAACTCGCCGGGGTGGATCACGAACGAGTCCTCGGGCGCGATCAGGACCTCCTCGGTGAGGCCGGCGGGCGGGCTGCGCAGGTCGATGGCCGAGGCGCGGTGGTTGTGGAAGACGCGGAAGGAGTCGCCCAGGCGCAGATCGACGCTGGCAGGCTGGACCAGCCCCGGGTCCCACGGGTCGATTCGGATGCGTCCCTGCTCGACGAGCTCGAGGATCGTCCCGTCGGAGAGGACTGAGGCGGCGGCCACGGCGCTTAGTCTGCCAGCGGCGGCCGATGGCTAGTGCACTAATGCCCGAGCGAGCGCGCGCGGGCGCGCGTGGTGCGCACGCGGGCCGGCGGCAGCGGGGCCGGATCGCCGTGCGGGCCGCGCCGGGGCCGGCGGGGGAAGGGCTTGGGCGGGTGGGGCCGCTCGCGCCGGCGCACGCCGCCGTCGTCGTCGCTGCCCGAGGCGTCCTCGGGCTCCTGCTTGATCGCCCACCAGACGATGTAGATCAACCCCGCGAGCGGAATCTTCAGGGCCAGCATCAACCACACGAATCCCCAGGTCAAAGCGTGCTGATCCTATCTCTAATCACCGGAGCTGTCACGGCGAGAAGGGCCTACCCGCTCGGGCGGGCTTGACGCGACCGGCTCTGTCTAGGCAGCGAGGACGCGCGTGAGCGGGCGGACGTCCGCCGAGCGACGGCCGGCGCCGGCGCCGAAGCGCATGCGAATCTCGGTGCCGCCCTCGGTGCGCTTGCTCATCGCGAAGTAGTCCGCCATGCACGCGATCAGCGCCAGCCCCATGCCCAGTCCCGGGCTCTCGCGGGCGGGGTCGACGCCGTGGCCGTCGTCGGCGATGTTGACCCAGAGCTCGTCGCCGGCGCGCGAGGCGCTGACGTGGACCGCGCCGGACTCGGTTCCGTAGGCGTGCATGACCGCGTTGGTCAGGGCCTCGGACACGGCGAGCCGGACGGCCTCGACCTGCTCCGCGGTGGCGCCGGTGCCGTGGGCGAACATCGCCAGCGCGGTCCGGCCCCTGGGCACCGAGCTGGGGACGGCGGGATATGACTGGTTGAAGGCTCGATCCGAATGCATGCCTTCTTCTGGACTACCCGGCTCTCAAAAACTCATGCGCCGGTGCATCGGGCGGCGCAAACCCTGCAGAAATCGCTGCTAAGATGAGCGGAAACCGCGCCCGCACGCGCTCGCCGGCGGGATCGAACAGCGGCTCTCTCGCCACCTCGCCGCTCACCCACCGCCCGAACACGTCGATCTCCACCGCCTCATCCACCCCGACCTCGCTCGGTAGGTAGGCATAGGCGATCGAGCGCCCGACGGTGTAGCCGTAACCGCCCGAGGTCACCCGGCCGCGGACCTGCCCGCCCACGCGTACCGGCTCGTTGCCGAGCGCGACTGCGCGGGGGTCCTCGAGCACGATGCAGCGCAGCCGGCGCTCGGGCTCGGTGGCGGCGGACAGGGCCTCGCGGCCGAGGAACGCCTTGTCGGCGCGCACGCAGAAGCCGAGGCCGGCCTCGTGTGGGGTGTCCTCGGCGGTGATGTCCGCCGCCCACACGCGGTAGCCCTTCTCCAGGCGCAGGGAGTCGATCGCGCGGTAGCCGCCGGCGAGGAGGCCGTGCCCCCGCCCGGCCTCCCATAGGGTGCGCCACAGTCCGGCGCCGTACTCGGCGGGGCAGTAGAGCTCCCAGCCCGCCTCGCCGACGAACGTGACCCGGAGCGCGCGGACCGGGACGTCGCCGACGACCAGCTCGCGCATCCTCATGTAGGGGAAGTCGAGCGGGTCGGGGGTGAGCGGCGCCAGGATCTCGTGCGCGCGCGGGCCCCATAGGGCGAAGCAGGCCCAGCGGCTGGTCACGTCGGTCAGGCTGACCGACCCGTCGGCCGGCAGGTGGCGGCGGATCCAGGCGGCGTCGTGGTTGCCGAACGCGGTGCCGGTGACGATCTGGAAGGTGTCCTCGCGCACGCGCGTGACCGTGAAGTCGCACTCGATCCCGCCCCGGCGGTTGAGCATCTGGGTGTAGGTGATCGCGCCGACATCGCGGGCCACGCGGTTGTCGCACAGCCGCTCGAGCAGCTCGGCCGCGCCCGGGCCCGCAACCTCGAGCTTGGCGAACGAGGACTCGTCGAACAGCCCGGCCGCCTCGCGCGTGGCGCGGTGCTCGGCCCCGATCGCCGGCGACCAGTGCATCCCGGCCCAGCCGTGGGGCCGGAGATCGGAGTCCCCGGCCGCAGCGTTCGACTCATACCAGTTGACCCGCTCCCAGCCCGACTTCTCGCCGAACGCGGCGCCCGCCGCGGCGTGCCAGGAGTACGCGCTCGAGGTGCGCAGCGGACGTCCGGCCTGGCGCTCGTGGCCCGGGTAGCGGATGTCGTAGTAGCTCTCGTAGACCTCGCGCGCCCGCGCGAGCGTGTAGGACGGCGATTCGTAATGGGATCCCGCCCCCCGAAGCGGCGGATGTCCATCTCCCACACGTCCTCGCCAGGGTCGCCGCTCAGGATCCATTCGGCCATCAGCCGGCCGATCCCGCCGGCGCCGGCGAGGCCATGGGCGCAGAAGCCGGCGGCGACGAAGAAGCCGTTCAGGTCGGTCTCGCCCAGGCAGAACTCGTTATCGGGCGTGAACGCCTCGGGGCCGTTGATCAGCCGGGTGACGCGGACGTCCTCCATCGCCGGCACGCGCCGGCGCGAGTTCTCGGCGATCTCCTCGAAGCGCGGCCAGTCTTCCTCGAGCAGCCGGCCGTTGAAGTCGGGGGGGATCCCGTCGCGGGCTCGATCGTCGAGGAACCAGGGGGCGGAGCGGCGCTCGTATCCGCCCATGACGAGGCCGGCGCCCTCCTCGCGGAAGTAGATCAGCAGGTCGGGGTCGCGCAGGGTGGGCAGGTGCTCGCCCGGCGCGCGCTCGCGGAAGGGCTGGGTCACCAGGTACTCGTGCGCGAACGGGACGACCGGCACGCGGACGCCGGCGAGACGGCCGATCTCGGCTGCATACATACCGCCGGCGTTGACCACGATCTCGGCCTCGATGTCGCCATGCTCGGTGCGCACGCCGCGGACCCGGTTGCGCGCGACCTCGATGCCGGTGACGCGGGTGTGGGTGAAGACGCGCGCGCCGCCTTGCTCGGGCGCCTTCGGCCAACGCGTAGGTGAGCTGGGAGGGGTCGAGGTAGCCGTCGGTCGAGAGGTAGGAGGCGCAGCGCACCCCGTCGGTGACCATGAGCGGGAACTTCGAGCAGGCCTCCTCGGGGGAGAGCAGCTCGAGCGGGAGTCCGAACGTCTGCGCCCACGCGACCTGGCGCAGCACCTCCTGCTCGCGCTCGGGGCTGCACGCCAGGCGCAGTCCGCCGCACTCGATCCACCCGCAGTCGAGCTCCCGGTAGAGCGACACGGAGTACATCATCAGCCGGGTCAGGGCGACGCTGCCGCGCAGCTGGCCGACCAAGCCGGCGGAGTGGAAGGTGGAGCCGCTGGTGAGCTCGCTGCGCTCGAGCAGGACGACGTCGCGCTCGCCACGCTGCGCGAGGTGGTAGGCGATCGAGGCGCCGCCCACTCCGCCACCGATGATCACGACCCGGGCGCGACCCGGCAGCTCACGCGGCCGCGGCATCTCTCAGCCAATCCTCGAAGGCGGGGGCGGCGGCGACACTGAGCAATCGCTCGAAGTGCCGGCGCGCGTACTGGACGAAGTCGAAGTCGAGCTCGGAGATCGCGGCCTGGAGAACGCCCCAGGCCGCCTCGCGCGCGTCCGACATGAGACGCATGAGACGCAGCGCGGCCAGCCGTCCCGGGGCCGGCGGCTCGCCGTCGTAGACCGTGAGCAGGCGCTCTTCGGCGGCTGCGTCGAACCCGTTGTTGACCGCGAGGTTGCCGAGGTCGAACAGGCGGTGGCCCATCCCCGCGTACTCCCAGTCGACGAGGACCACGCGTTGTTCGACGCGGAGCAGGTTGCCCGCGAGCAGGTCGTTGTGGCACGGCACCGGCTCGTTCAGCGGCACGACCGCCCCGATCCGGCGCGCCAGCTCAACCGCGGTGGCGTACTCGGGCGGAGGCTCGCTGCCGCGCTCGCGCACGAGCGCCGCGTACCGGCTCAGCAGCTCCGGGACCCAGAAGCGGACGGGGAGCCGCGCGCCGCTGCCGTGGAAGGCGCGCAGGGCGCGGGCGAGCTCGGGGAGGGCGGCGGCAACCTCGAGCGGACGGGCCCCGAGGTAGCGGGTGACCAGGCAGTCGGACCCGGCGAGGACGATCGGTGGCGCGATCCCGAGGCCGGCGGCGGCTTGACCGGCGAGGCGCTCGGCCTCGCGGCTGATGCCGAGCAGGTCGGTGTCTCGACCCGGGAGGCGGATGACGTACTCGGTGGCGCCGAAGCGGACGCGGTAGTTGCGGTTGGTGATGCCGCCCTCGAGCGGGACGGGCCCCCGTCGGCGGGCCCCAGGCGCGGCTCGAGCCGCTCGACGATCTCGCTGAGCGCGGTCACGGCGCAAACCTAGCGTCTAAGGGCCGGGTCCTATACCTTCAGCGCCCGTGAGGCTCGAGGAGCTCGAGGGGCGTATCAGCGCCGGCGAGATCGACACCGTGCTGCTGGCGATGACCGACATGCAGGGCCGGCTCCAGGGCAAGCGGCTGACCGCGCGCCACTTCCTCGAGGAGGTGGCTGAGCACGGCGCCGAGGGCTGCAACTACCTGCTCGCGGTCGACGTCGAGATGACGCCGGTGGAGGGGTACGAGATGGCCTCGTGGGAGCGCGGCTACGGCGACTTCTTCATGCGCCCGGACCTCTCGACGCTGCGCCTGGCGCCGTGGCTGCCGGCGACGGCGCTGTGCCTGGCCGACCTCGAGTGGCACGACGGCTCGCCGGTGGTGGCCTCCCCGCGCCAGGTGCTCCGCGCGCAGGTGGCGCGGCTGGCCGAACGTGGGTGGACGGCGAACGCGAGCACCGAGCTCGAGTTCCTCGTCTTCCGCGACAGCTACGAGGACGCGTGGCGCAAGGCCTACCGCGACCTCGATCCGGCCAACCTCTACAACATCGACTACTCGCTGCTCGGCACCGCGAAGGTGGAGCCGTTGATCCGCCGGATCCGCAACTCGATGGAGGCCGCCGGCTTGGCGGTCGAGAACTCCAAGGGCGAGTGCAACCTCGGGCAGCACGAGATCAACTTCCGCTACTGCGACGCGCTCCGCGCGGCCGACGACCATGCGATCTACAAGAACGCGGCCAAGGAGATCGCCGCCCAGGACGGCATGGCGATCAGCTTCATGGCCAAGTTCAACGAGCGCGAGGGGAGCTCGTGCCACATCCACTTCTCGATCGCCGACCGGGACGGTCCGCTGTTCGCGCGGGAGCGGGGCGCGTTCGAGTCGTTCCTGGCCGGTCAGCTGGCCTGCCTGCGTGAGCTGGCGCTGCTGCTGGCCCCGAACGTCAACTCCTACAAACGCTACGCCGAGGGGTCGTTCGCGCCCACCGCCGTGGCCTGGGCGCGCGACAACCGCACCTGCTCGCTGCGCGTGGTCGGGCACGGGGCTTCGCTTCGGTTCGAGAACCGGGCGGGGGGCTCCGATCTGAACCCGTACCTGGCGCTCAGCGCGTTGATCGCCGCCGGGCTGCACGGAGTCGATGCGGGGCTGGAGCTCGAGCCCGAGTACCAGGGCAACGCGTACCTCGCGCGCGAGAAGCCGAGGCTGCCGAGCACGCTGCGCGACGCGCGCGAGCTGTTCGCGTCCAGTCAGGTGGCGCGGGAGGCCTTCGGCGAGGAGGTCGTCGAGCACTACGCGCACGCCGCCGCCGTGGAGCTGGCAGCGTTCGAGGCGGCCGTGACCGATTGGGAGCGCTTCCGGGGCTTCGAGCGGCTGTGAGCGACGTGGGCGCAGCGGAGCGGGTGGGGGCGGTGGCCGCGCTCGAGTCGGTGGCCTCGCTGGAGATGGTGTTCGCGCCCGTGCGCTCGCAGACCGCGTTCGAGGAGACGGTGGAGCGGCTCGGCACCGCGATCAAGCTCGGCCTGCTCCCGGCCGGCACGCGCCTGCCGCCCGAGCGCGACCTGTGCGAGAAGCTCGGGATCGCGCGCTCGACGCTGCGCCAGGCGCTGGTCGCGCTCGCCCAGAGCGGGCACCTGCGAGCGCTGCGCGGGCGCGGCGGCGGCACGTTCGTGTCCGACCCCCTTCCTCCCGCGGCCCCGCCGCCGGCCGCGGTCCTCGCCGACTGGCGCGACATCTGCGACAAGCGGATGGCGATCGAGGTCGGCGTGGCCACGGTGGCGGCCGAGCGGGCCGAGCCGGAGCTGCTCGACGCGCTCGACTCGATCGTGGTCGTCCTCGACGGGATGCTCGAGGACTTCCCGGCCTACCGCCAGGCCGACGTGCGCCTGCACGTGGGGCTGGCCGAGCTCACCCGGAGCCCCCGCCTCGTCAGCGCGATGACCGAGGTCCAGGGCGATATGACCGGGATCATCTCGCTCATTGCCCACCCGCCCGAGGTGCTGGACGCGGCCAATGCGCAGCATCGCCGGCTCCTCGGCGCGCTGCGCCGGCACGATCCCGGCGACGCAGCGCGAGTGATGGCCGAGCACGTCCGGGCGACCGAGCACATCCTGGCCGGCCTCTTGCCGCCGGCCTCGAAGTCTTGACTCGCCGCTGCCCCCCGGCGTAGTGTTTCCGCGCTAAGGACGGAGCAGCAGACCTTTAGACCAGGAGAGGGCCCGGCATGACGAATCTGCTCGAGACGCTCACCGGCGATGAGAAGCGACTGGCGGAGCTCGGCTACGCCCAGGAGCTCAAGCGCGGCTGGAGCAGCTTCTCGAACTTCGCGATCTCGTTCTCGATCATCTCGGTCCTCGCCGGGTGCTTCACGACCTACGGGCAGGCTTTCAGCAACGGCGGTCCGATCGCGATCTCGATCGCCTGGCCGTTGATCAGCCTGCTGATCCTGTGCGTGGCGTTCTCCATGTCCGAGCTCGCCTCGGCCTTCCCCACCGCCGGCGGCATCTACTACTGGGCGTCGCGGCTCGGCGGCCCCGGATGGGGCTGGTTCACCGGCTGGTTCAACCTGATCGGGCTGGTCGCGGTCGTCGCCTCCGTCGACTACGTGTGCGCGAGCTTCCTGATGAACCTGCTGGGCCTCTACAACCTGCACTTCGTGTTCAACTTCGCCAAGGCCGCGGCGGGCACGAACGTGCACTACTCGGCCCATGTCAACTTTGTTCTGTTCGCGCTGGTCTTGGCCCTGCACGGATCGATCAACGCGTTCCGCAGCCACCTGGTGTCGCTGTTCAACGCCATCTCCGTGTGGTGGCACGTGATCGGCGTGGCCGTGATCGTGGTCATCCTGATCGCCGTGCCCAGCCACCACGCGAGCCTCTCGTACGTGTTCGGTCACCGGATCAACAACTCCGGCTTCGGCGGCCACATGTACTGGTACTACGTGCTCCCGGTCGGCTTCCTGCTCACCATGTACACGATCACCGGCTATGACGCATCGGCGCACGTTTCCGAGGAGACACACGACGCGTCGATGTCCGCCGCCAAGGGCGTGTGGCGCTCGGTCTTCTACTCGGCGGTGATCGGCTGGATCGTGCTGCTGGCGATCACGTTCGCGATCCAGAAGGGCCAGGAGGCCACGATCCTCAAGTCGAGCTTCCCGGCGCTGACGATCTTCGAGACGGCGCTGTCATCGGCCGCGGCCAAGGCCGTGATCCTGATCTCCACCGTGGGCCAGCTGTTCTGCGGCATGGCCTGCGTGACCAGCGGCTCGAGGATGACCTTCGCGTTCTCACGCGATGGCGCGGTGCCCGGACACAACCTGTGGCGGCGCCTGGGCAAGAGCCGGACCCCCACCTGGTCGGTGTTGTTCGTTTGCATGTTCGCGCTGATCGTGACGATCCCCGCGTACTTCCCGAACTCCAATGGATCGCCCGTCGCGTTCCTCGCGGTGACCTCGATCTCGGTCATCGGTCTCTACATCGCGTACACGATCCCGGTGTTCCTGCGCTGGCGCAAGGGCGCCGACTTCGAGCCCGGGCCGTGGACGCTCGGCGCCAAGTACCGCTGGATCAATCCGATCGCGTTCGTGTGGGTGGCGATCTGCGTGGTGATCTTCTGCCTGCCCTTCACCCCCGCCGGCGTGTACTTCGGCAAGCAGTTCGCGTGGAAGTCGGTCAACTATGCGCCGCTGGTCACGATCGGGGTGATGGCCGCGGTCACCATCTGGTACTTCGGGTGGGCGCGCCGGACGTTCAAGGGCCCGGTACGCACGATCGACACGGCCGGGACCGGTCCCGTGAGCTCGCAGCCGAGCGTTGCGCCGGCGCAGCCAACCATCGAGTAGCCATTGGCCGGGACGCTGACGGTCATCGAGCCCGCCACCGAGGCGGTGCTCGCGGAGCTGCCCCGCGCCGGCGCTGCCGAGGTCGACGCCGCGGTGGGGCGCGCCGCGGCGGCGTTTCCTGCGTGGCGCGCGATGGCGCCGGCCGGGCGGGCGCAGCTGCTGCACGGGCTGGCGGATGCGCTGGCGGCTCACCGCGAGGAGCTGGCGGTGACCGAGGCCCGCAACGCGGGCAAGCCGATCGCCGACGCCCGAGGCGAGATGGACATGGTCGCGCAGACGTTCCGCTACTACGCGGGGGCGCCCGAGCGACTGCTGGGCGACAGCATCCCGGTGGCGGGCGGCCAGGCGTGGACGGTGCGCGAGCCGCTCGGCGTCGTGGGTCTGATCGTGCCCTGGAACTTCCCGCTCACGATCGCCGCGTGGAAGCTCGGGCCGGCGCTGGCCGCCGGGAACACCGTGGTGCTGAAGCCGGCTGAGCTGACGCCGCTGACGGCGCTCCGGTTCGCGGAGATCGCTTCCGAGACCGGGATCCCGGACGGCGTCGTGAACGTGGTCGTGGGTCCGGGGTCGGAGTGCGGCCGGCGGCTGGTCGAGCATCCCGGCGTGGCCAAGATCGCCTTCACTGGATCGACCGAGGTGGGTCGCGCGATCGCCGCCGGCGCCGCGGACACGATCAAGCGGGTGACGCTCGAGCTCGGAGGCAAGTCGCCGAACGTGGTGTTCGCGGACGCGGACCTCGAGGCGGCGGCTGCCGCGGCGCCGCTGGCCGTGTTCGGCAACGCGGGCCAGGACTGCTGCGCGCGCTCGCGGATCCTCGTGCAGCGCCCGGTTCTGGACGAGTTCATGGTTCTGCTGGAGCGCGCGGTCGGGACGCTGCGCGTGGGCGATCCGCTGGACGAGCAGACGCAGATGGGGCCGCTGATCTCGGCCGCGCAGCGGGAGGCGGTGAGCTCGTATGTCAACGGCGAGGTACCGGTGGCGCTACGGGGTCATGCGCCCGGCGGCCCGGGATTCTGGTTCGCCCCGACGGTGCTCTGCCCGGTCGACCCGGACGCGCGGGCGGCGCGCGAGGAGATCTTCGGCCCGGTCGCCACCGTGACTGCGTTCGACGACGAGGCGGAGGCGGTACGGCTGGCCAACGAAACGATCTACGGCCTTTCGGGCTCGATCTGGACCCGCGACGGGGCGCGGGCCCTGCGCGTGGCGCGCGCAATCGACGCAGGCGTGCTGTCGATCAACTCGAACACCTCTGTGCGCGTGTCAACCCCCTTCGGCGGCTTCAAGCAGTCCGGCTACGGCCGCGAGCTTGGCCCGCACGCGCTCGAGGCCTACACCGAGCTCAAGTCGATCTACTACGCCACGTCATGAGGCTCGCAGGGGAAGGTGTGCGTGATCACCGGCGCCGCCGGCGGGATCGGCGCCGCCACCGCCTCGGTGTTCGCGCGCGAGGGGGCGCGCGTCGTCGGCGTCGACGTGCTCTCGCACGCGGTAGGCGAGCTCGCCCTCGACGCGGACGTCACCGACGAGGCCGCGGTCGCCGACGTGTACGCGCGCGTGCGCGAGCGGTTCGGCCGGATCGACGTGCTGTTCAACAACGCCGGCATCTCCCCCACCGACGACGCGTCGGCGCTCGACACCTCGCTCGAGGTATGGGAGCGCGTGCAGACGGTGAACCTGCGCAGCGTGTTCCTGTGCTGCAAGCACGGCATCCCCCACCTGATCGATACGGGCGGTGGATCGGTGATCAACACCGCGTCGTTCGTCGCGGTCCTCGGCGCCGCCACGTCGCAGATCTCCTACACGGCGTCGAAGGGAGGCGTCCTGGCCCTGTCGCGTGAGCTCGGGGTCGAGTTCGCCCGCCGCGGCGTGCGCGTCAATGCGCTGTGCCCGGGGCCGGTCGATACGCCCTTGCTGCGCGAGCTCTATGCCAGCGACCCCGAGCAGGCGGCGCGCCGGCTCGTGCACGTGCCGATGGGCCGGTTCGCGCGCGCCGAGGAGATCGCCAACGCCGCGCTGTTCCTGGCCAGCGACGAGTCGAGCTACGTGAACGCGTCGACGTTCCTGGTCGACGGCGGGATCAGCGGGGCCTACACCACGCCGATCTAGCGGGCCGGCCCGGAGCCGGACGCGTCAGGCCGCCACCGTCTCGAGCGGGCCCGGCGGAAGCTCCGGCGCCGGCTGCGCCCGGCGCGTCGGGGCGAGCGCGGTCCCGAGCGCGAGCAGCGTCCAGGTCAGCGGGTCCTCGAGGAAGTCGGCGTACAGCTCGGTGTGGAACATCAGGGCGACGAACGCGGCGGCGATCGCCACGCGCGCCGGGTCGCCGCGCGCGTCACGCAGAAGCACGACGACGGCGGTGACGACGAGCGCGATGTAGGCGACCTCGCCGATCACGCCCTGCTCGGCGGCGATCGTTATCGCGATCGTGTGCGAGGCGGCCAGCGTCTGCGTGGGGACGGGATTGCGCTTGCGGTACTCGGTCACGAACGACCCGGACCCGTAGCCGGTCAGCGGCCGGTCTCCGACCATGTGCAGTCCCGTGCTGACCAGCCCGGCGCGGCCGCTCGAGGCTCCGTTCAGCCCCTGGTTGAGCCCGAACGTCGTGGGTGAGATGAGCACCGCCGCGACGCCCGCCACGACCACGACCACGGCCACCGGCAGGGCCAGGCGGATGTGCCAGCGCAGCGCCGCGACGACGCCGACCCCGAGCAACATCGCGCTCAGGCTCGAGCGCGAGAGCGTGAGCACGAGCGCCACCCACAGCACCGCGAGTACCCCGGTGGCGAGCAGCTGCTCGCGCTGGCGCCGCGCGAACAGCAGAACGGTGACCAACAGGACGATGACCAGTGCGAGGAAACGCCCGAAGATGTCCGGGTCGAGGAACACCGAGTTGACGACGAAGTAGGTGTGCAGGTCGTTCTGCAAGACCAGCTTCGGGTTGAAGATGATCGTCTTGGTCGCGTACTCGACGAACGCGATCAATGCGAAGGCCACCGCCAGCCCGCTCACCACCTCGAGGCAGCGGCGGAGCAGAGGCGCCGTCCAGCTCAGCTGCCTCAGCAGGAAGAACGTGAGCGCGAACGGCACGTAGAAGAACACCATGTTCTGGAGTGCCTTCTCGAAGTCGGACGAGTACACCGCCTGGACCGCGTAGAGCAGGACGTAGAGCACGAGCAGGCGCTCCACCCACCCGCTGCGGAAGCTGGCACCCGCGGAGGCCCGCAGCGCCGGGACGACGAAGGCGAGCGATCCCGCCGCGACCACCAGGTAGAGCGGCACGAGCAGGTTCGACGTCGTGCCCCCGGCTTGGATGGGAATCCGGAACGGAAGCGCGACGAGCAGCAGGAGGCCGAGGACTGACGGCCGCCGGGCCATCAGGACCGCCGCGCCGGCGAGCACCCCGAGCGCGAGCGCGGCAGCCACCACCGCGATCAGCGGATGGCGGTGGATCTCGCTCAGCTGCGGCGAGTGCCAGATGTCGGCCAGCAGCAGGACCGGGGCGAGGATCAGCGCGGCGAGCATCGCTGCGCCTGCGGCCCGACGGTTGGGCGCGAGCAGCACCCCGCCCACGAGCAGGGCCAGGGCGACGACGCCCAGCTTGGGCAGCGGTCCGCTGAGGGCGGCGAAGGCGATCACGAGGAGATGATCCTCTACCCTCAACCGCTATGTCCTTCGCCAAGCTCGTGCCGGTGGCGTGTCTTGCCGTGCTCGCGCTCGCGGCGTGCGGAAGCACGTCCGTCCATCCGGGCGGCGCCGGTCACGGGCGGGTCGACGACCCGCGCACGGCCAAGGTCGATCACGTCCAGTGCATGCGCAACGACCACCTGCCCGTCCAGGAGGTCGGGCTCACCGGGATCCAGGTCGGCCCGCCGGCGGCGGGGCCGCGGGTCGTGTTCGAGCCGACCCCGGGTGCCGCCCAGGCGGCCCAGATCGACGCGCAGGCGCAGGGGGCGGAGGTGATCGGCAGCGCGCTCCTGTACCCCGATCAGGGATCGGACGCGGAGCTTAATCAGATCGAAACCTGCCTCGCGCAGGGAGTTTCCGGATAAACGAAAGCGCGAGCTGATCCCGTGTCCGTTCCGACTGCAGAGCTGACTGCGCCGGCCGTGGCGCCCGACCGCGGCGCAGCGCTCCCTGCCTTCGCACGCTGGTTCCGCGGAGGCCGGCTGTACCTGACGCTTGGCGCGGCGGCGCTCGTGATCGGCGCGCTCTCGCTGCTCGTTCCCTCGACGCCGAGCTATGACCCGTGGGCGTGGCTCGTGTGGGGGCACGAGATCATCCACTTCGGCCTGCACACGCCGGGCGGGCCGTCGTGGAAGCCGCTGCCGATGCTGTTCACGACCGTGTTCGCGCTGTTCGGCAAGGCGCAGCCCGACCTGTGGCTCGTGATCGCGCGCGCCGGCGCGGTCGTGGCGGTGGCGATGGTGTTCAAGATCGCGTGGCGGCTGACGCGCTCGCTGGGCATGGGCGCCCGGAGAGCCGGCCGGGGAGGATGGTGGCGTGCGCGCATGGGCGGTAGTGCCAGCCGTGCTCGCCGGGCTGATCGCCGCGGGCAGCCTGATCAACTCAGGCGGCTTCATCAGCGACAACGCGCTCGGCTACTCGGAGGGTTTGGCCACGGCGCTGATGCTGATCGCGGTCGACCGCTACCTCGACGGCGCGCCGCGGCAGGCCTTCGCGGTCGGCTTCTTCGCCGCGCTCGACCGGCCCGAGCTGTGGGTGTTCTGGGGCCCCTACGGCCTGTACCTGTTCTGGCGCGATCCGGGGGCGCGCAAGCTCGTGGTGGGGCTGTTCGCGCTGATTCCGGTGCTCTGGTTCCTGCCCGAGCTCTGGGGCTCCGGTCACCTCCTGCGTGGGGTCACTCGCGCGCAGCACCCGCGCTCCAACAGCGCGGCGTTCACCAAGTGCCCGGTGTGCACGGTGTTCCGCAAGGAGGCGTGGGTGGCGGTGCTCAACCGGGTCAAGATCCCGGGGATCCTGGGCATGATCGCGGCCGCGTTCACGCTGTGGCGCACGCGCGCGGCGTGGTGGCGCCGCACGCCGGTCGAACCCGCAACCCGGGCGCGCGCCTGGCTCGTGGCGATCGGAGTGTTCGGGCTCGTGTGGTGGTTCGGAATCGCGCTCGAGACGCAGGCTGGGTTCTCGGGCAACAACCGCTACCTGGTCCTGGGTACGGCTCCGGTGGCGATCGCGGGCGGGGTGGCCTGGGGCTGGTTCATGTACGCGGTGGCCGCGCTCCTGCGCCGGCTCGGCACGCGCGCAGCGGCCTCGGCGCGCCGGTACGCGGCACCCCGGTTCACGCTCCCGGCGGGGACCGCCGTCGCCGTCGTGCTGCTGCTGGCCTGGCCGCCGTTCATCACCCACAACATCGTGAGCCTGCCCCGCACCCACCACGCGCTCGTCTACCAGGCCAAGCTGCGCAGCGGATTGACCGCGGCGGTGCGGCGCGCCGGCGGCGCGCAGGCGCTCCTGAGCTGCGGCACGATCATGACCGAGGGCTTCCAGGTCCCGATGGTCGCGTGGACGCTCGGCGTGCGCACGCTCCGCATCGAGGCCACCCCGCTGAGCGGCGTCGTCGGGCCGCCGTGGCCGAACGTCATCCTCCAGACCCGCGCACAGTCGAAGTCGGCGCTGCTGCCCCTGCCCCAGCAGATCCTGGCCTGGGAGCACGACGGCGCCCGTTACACGCAGATAGCGCGCTCGAGGACGTTCAGGATCTTTTCAACCTGTCCGCGTAGGGTGGCGGGCTAGATGGCAACCGTCACGGCTCCGGAGACGCGCGCGGTTCCGAGCGTGGTCGACGTGCGCGAGCCGAAGTGGCTCGAGCGCATCCCCGGCTGGGCGAGCGCGGGCGCACTGCTCGTGGTCGTGATGGTGATCTCCGCCTACCTGCGGACCAAGTACATCAACGGGGAGTTCTGGGAGGACGAGGCGATCACCACGGGGATCGCCTCGCACCCCCTGAGCCTGATCCCGGGAATCCTTCGCCACGACGGCTCCCCGCCTCTGTTCTACCTGCTCCTCCACGTGTGGATGAGCCTGTTCGGCTCGAGCGAGGGCGCGACCCACTCGCTCAGCGTGGTGATCGGAATGCTCTGCATCCCGGCCGGGATGTGGGCCGCTTGGAGCCTGTTCGGCCGGCGCGCGGGGATGTACGCCGTCGTGCTGTTCGGCTTCAGCACCTTCCTGACCGCCTATGCCGACGAGACGCGGATGTACGAGCTGATGGGCTTGCTGGGAATCCTCGCGACCGCCGGGTTCATCCACGGGTTCCTGCTGCGCCGCCGCCGCTACCTGATCCTGTTCGCCGTGTCCGAGGCGCTGCTCCTGTACACGCACGCATGGGGCCTGTTCTTCGGCGCGGGGTCGGTCGTGGCGCTGTTCGTGATCTGGCGCGTGAGCGAGGATCGTCGCGGCCTCGTGCGCGACGCGGTGATGAGCTACGTCGGCGCCGGGATCCTGTTCCTACCGTGGCTGCCGAACTTCATCTACCAGGCCACCCACACCGGGGCGCCGTGGGCGCCCAGGATCAAGTTCGGGGTTCCCGTCCTGCTCTCGCGCGACTTGCTCGGCGGCGACCGGATCACGGTCGTGCTCCTGTTCGCGACGATCCTCGGGCTCGCCCACTTCTTCACCCGGCGCGGTCGGAGCACGCGCGAGGGCACGCTGATGTGGACGCTGATCGTCCTGCCATTGGCCACGCTCGTCCTCGCGTGGCTGGCCTCCCAGATCACCCCGGCGTTCGTGGCCCGCTACATGGCGCCGATCCTCGCCTCGATCCTCCTGCTCGCCGCCTGGGGGGCCGCCCGCTCGGGCGTGGTCGGGCTGGTCGCGATCGTCCTCTCGGTCGTGTTCGTCACGCACCTCTCCTCTTACGCCCCCCAGAACAAGAGCGACATGCGCGACATCAGCGGGGAGATGAGCCCACTCCTGCATCACGGTGACTGGGTCCTCTCCGGACAGCCGGACCAGCTACCGCTGGCTTTCTACTACCTGCCGGGCGACCTCAGGTACGCCAGCGTGCTCGGTCGCGTGCGCGATGCGAGCTACATGGACTGGGTGTACGCGCTCAAGCGGCTGCGCGCCAGCCGGCCCGCGGCCGTGGTCGACGGCCTCGTCGCCAACCTCGAGCCGGGGCAGCAGATCCTGTACGTGCGACCGCTGACCGAAGGCGCGCAGAACTGGAAGTCCCCGTGGACTGCGCTCGTCCGCCGCCGCTCGGCGCAGATCGGCCAGCTCCTCACTTACGACGTCAGCCGCGGGATCCTCAGACAGGTGACGTGGGCACCGCACAACTACCGCGGGTCCTCGATCCTCGCCGACAGCGCCGTGCTCTATCAGAAGGTCAGCTGATGCCCGACCTCTGCTTGACCGTCTGCGCTGATGCCCGGGCGGCGTCGTTGTCAGGCTGACGCTCGCGCTCGTGGTCGCGACGCTGCTTGCGCTGCCCGCCGCCGCGACGGCCCAGCAGGGCCTCGGGAACCCATTCGGGCCGCTGCCGCAGAACAGCGGCACGGTGCCGAGCTCCCCGACCACGACAGGCACGCCGCAGGTGCTCGGCACGACCACCACCGCCGGCTCGAGCAGCGTGAGCGGCGGTGGGATCGCGGCGATCGCGGTGGGGGCGATCGTGATCCTGGTCGGGATCTCGTTCTTCATCTGGCGTGACGCGCGCCGGCGCGCGCCAGTCAAGGAGCGCGCGCTGGCGGCCGGCGCCGGCGGCTCGAAGCCCCGGCCCAAGCCGCGGAAGCTGAGCCCCGCGGAGCGGCGGCGGCGCAAGCGCGGCCGGGCGCGGTAGCTCCGAGCGCAGGCAGGGCGCAAGCGGCGGTGGGAGCGCAGGCGGGCGCAAGGGCGGCGGGAGCGCAGGCGGGCGAAGCGGCGCGCGGGAGCGCAGACAGGGCGCAAGCGGCGCGCGGGACGCCCCGCGTCGTCACGCAGCAGCACGTTCGCGCAACGTCCGCTTCGCGCGCTGGAGCTGACGAGAGACGGTGCGGACCGTGCACGCCTCGCGCGCGGCCATCTCCTCGTAGCTGAGACCGAGGGCCTGGAGCCACATCAGCCGCTGCTGGCGCCCCGGGAGCGAGCAGATGTCGGCCAGGCACTCACGCTGATCGAGAAGGTCGTCTGGATCGGCCACGAACGCGCGCTCGAGTGGCTCGGGCGCGTGCTCGAGCATGTCCTCGAGCGAGGACTCGCGGGCCTGTAGGCGGATCAGCTTGAACGCCTGGTGGATGGCGGTGGCAACGAGCCACGGGAGCGCCGTGTCCCGCCGGATCCGGTGAGCGTGGAAGAGGAGCCGCCCCCACGCGAACTGGCACGCGTCCTCGATCAGCGGCTGAGGAGCGTGCACGTCGACGCGCACGATGCGCTCGAGCCGCCTGGCGTGGAGCGCGTACAGCTCGGCCACGTCAGCGGCCGCGGCGGTCGCCGGGCTCGCGAGTTCAAGTGCCGCGCTCATCATCGTCTCCTTCTATTTGAATCTAATTGAGACTAATTTGATGCTGTCAACACTAGCGCGTGCGTGGCACAGTTGCTAGGGTCATTTACATTAAATTGGCTCAGTTAGATTCAGGAGGGTCTGATGCCGTTGTTCCAGACAGTGGGTGGCGCGTTGGCGGTGTCCGCCCATCCCGTACTCACGAACCTGCCGGGCAGCAACGTCCTCCAGGCGCTCGTCAACGGCGCGGAGGCATGGGCGCTCGCGATCTCGCTGCTCGGCGCGTTCATCGGCGCAGCGCTGTGGGCGGTGGCCGCGCATTCCCACAACCACCAATACGCCGCGCGAGGCCGGATGGCCGCGTTGATCTCAGGCGCGTCCGCGCTGGTGGTTGGGGCTGCTCCGGGTCTCGTCAACTTCTTCGAGCATCTGGGGACGACCGCGCGATGAGCGTGCGCCTGCGGATCGCCGCGCTCGTGTGCGCGGGCGTGCTGGCGCTCGGGGCTCCGGCGCTCGCCTCAGCCGGTCCATTGCATCGGTGCACCGCCGGGGTACCGCAGGCGCGGAGCACCCCGTGTGGCGACGCCAAGCGCCCGCGCAGCCTGATCACCGTCGGAGAGAAGCTGGCCACGGGCGATGTGTCCGGTGCCGTGGGGGCAGCGGCGAGTACGGCGGCCGGGGCAGCGGCTGGCGCGGTCGGCTCCAGCGTCATGGCGGTCGGGCTCACCTTCGTCGAAGGCTGGGTACTCGGTAGCGCGAAGTTCGCCCTCGACGAGACGGCGAAGGTTCTGGGCTCGACCACGAGCCCAGAACTGCAAAGCACCTGGTTCTCGGGGACGTACTGGCGAATGGCGGGAATCTCGGCGGTGCTGACGCTGCCCTTCCTGTTCGCCGCCGCGGTGCAGGCTCTGCTGCGCAGCGACCTCGCGCTGCTGGCGCGAGCGGCGTTGATGCACCTGCCGTTGGCGATGCTCGTGGTGAGCATCGCCGCACCCCTGACGATGCTGCTGCTGGCAGCATCCGACGAGCTCTCGGCGATCGTGTCCGGCGCCGCCGGCAACGAGAGCGCGCACTTCCTCGCCAATGCCGCCCTCGCCGCCGGCGACCTCAGCCTGGCCGCATCGCCGTTCCTGGCCTTCCTGATCGGCGTGTTCACCGTCGCCGGCGCGGTGGTGCTGTGGATCGAGCTGCTGATGCGCGAGGCCGCGGTTTACGTGATCGTGTTGATGCTCCCGCTCGCCTTCGCCGCCTTCGTGTGGCCGGCGCGGCGGATCTGGGCGGTGCGCACGCTCGAGTTGCTCGGCGCCCTGATCCTGTCGAAGTTCGCGATCGTCGCGGTTCTGTCGCTCGGCGGCGCGGCACTCAACAGCAGCCTCGGCCACCCGAGCGTCGGCAACTGGCTGGCCGGGCTCGTGCTCGTCCTGATGGCCGCCTTCATGCCGTGGGCGCTGCTCCGGCTCGTGCCGCTGGCCGAGGTGGCGAGCGGCGCCGTGGGGTCGTTCCGGCACGAGCTTCAGCGCGAGGTCCTCGACGGCGCCAAAGGGGCCGACATGGTGGCCGGCCACGGCCAGGACTGGCTCGCGAGCATCGCCGGGCGCATGCGCCGGCAGGCGCACGAGGTGGCGGAGGCGCGTCGGGGCGGCGGCACCGGGAGGGCGGAGCGCGGGCGAGACCAGACGCCCGAGCCTGATAGGTCGACGGAGCCCCCTGCGCCGGCGCCGGAGGACGGCGAGGAGCAGCCACCCGGCGAGGCGCCGGCCACGGAGAACCCGCCGGCCCCGGTCAGCGCGCCGGCGGACGGCCAGGACCCAGTGCCGCCGGACCGCCCGGGGGCTGCCCCGGCGAGCGCCCAGGGCAGAGGTGCCGGTGAGCGCCGGTGGCGAGGTGCCGGTGGGCGCCGGTGGCGAGGCGCCGGCGGGCGCGGGTGGCGAGGCGCCGGCGGGCGCCCGGGACCAGCCGCAAGCGGCCGGCGCCGAGCGCGCCCGTGACTGGGCCGACACGCCGCTGCTCGCCCTCAAGGCGAACGCGCTCGCGGTCCGCTACGGAGATCGCGAGCACCTGAATCCGGCCGTCGGCGCCGACCGCGGCCCCGCCACCGACGACCCCGACCCCCTGCCCCCGGCCCAGCCGCCCGCGGAGGGGCCGCTGTGAACGACGAGCGGCTCACGTACCGGTTCGGCCCGCTCGAGCGGCGCGGCATCTTCGGGCCGCTGGGGGCGGGCCAGGTGGGCGTTCTCGGCCTTGCCGCCATCGCCGCGATCGTGATCCTCGACGCGGCGCCGACCGCCGGCGGTGCACTGGTGGCAATCCTCCTGTTCGGCTGCGGCGCCGCTGTCGCGGTGGTGCCGGTGGCTCGACGGAGCGCGGGCGAGTGGAGCGCGGTCGCCGCCGCCTTCGGCCTTCGCCGCGCGTCCAGAGCGGGCCGGTTCCGCTCCGCCGCTCCCGGCGCCGGCCATCGCACCGGCGAGCACGCCCGCGCGCGCGCCACCGGCCCCGTCGCCCCGCCGGCACCGGACCCCCCGCATGAGCTCCGCGGAGTTCGCATCATCGACCTCCCCTACCGCGAGCGCTCGATCGGAGCCGTGGTGGAACAGTCCGGTCGGCGACTGACCGCCGTGCTCGCATGCCGCGTGCTGGCGTTCGCGCTGCTCGACCCCGACGCGCAGGAGCGGCGGCTGGCGCGGTGGGGGCTCGTCCTGGCGGGCGCCGCGAGCACGCCGATCCGGCGGCTCCAATGGGTCGAGCGGACGGCGCCGGCGCAGGGCGATGAGCTGGTGCGCTGGCTCCATGCCGAGCGCGACCCCGCTGTGCCGCTCCGGGGCACGCCGATGATCGAGTCCTATCTGGAGCTGATCGGCAGCCACCGCGCGCGTGACTCAGGAGCACGAGATCCTGGTCGCGGTCCAGGTCGAGGCGGGGCGCGTGCGAGACCGCGGGCGCGGGGCGGTGCAGCGAGCTCTGATCGAGCAGACCGAGCGGATCGCGCAGGGGCTGGAGGCGGCGGAGGTCCGAGTGCTCGGCGCCCTCACCGCGGGACAGCTGGCGCGCGCCCTGCGCACCGCGTTCGACCCCTACGCGCGCGCCGAGCTCGCCGCGCTCGAGGCGGCAGACCGGGGCCGCGACGGCCTGGCCGAGGCCGGCGCGTGGCCGCTGGGGGCGCGCGAGCGCTGGGAGCACTACCAGAGCGACGGAGCGCTCCATGCCACGTATTGGATCGGCGGCTGGCCGCGGATGGACGTCTCGCCGATGTTCATGGACGCGCTCCTCGGTCGCTCGAGCGCGGTTCGGAGCGTGGCTGTGAGCTTCGAGGCGATCCCGCCGGAGCGCTCCACGCGGGATGTGGAAGCGGCGATCACTCGCGATCAGGCCAATCGCGAGCTGCGCCACCGCTTCGGGCAGGCGGAAACCGCACGCCAGCGACAGGCCCAGGAGGCGACCGCCCGGCGCGAGGCCGAGCTCGCCGCCGGCCACTGCGAGGTGCGCCTGGCGGGGTTCGTCACCGTGTCGGGCCGCGACCCCGACGACCTCCGGCGGGCCTGCGCCGAGGTACACGAGCACGCCGCCCGGGCCCGGCTCGAGCTGCACCGCATGTACGGGCAGCAGGCCGAGTCGTTCACGTTCACGCTGCCGCTGTGCCGGGGGCTGCGGTGAGCGTCCTCACCTACCTGTGGCACTACACGCTGGCCCGGCTCCTGTACGACGACGTGGTGCGCCCGCTCGGCCCGGCGGCGATCGGGCTCGTGGTGCTCGCCGGTGCGCTCATGCTGGTGCGCAGGAGGAGGCGCCGACCGTGAGCGCCGCGCGCGCCGGCCACCGCAGCACCACGCGCCACGCGCAGGCGATATATCCGTTCGTCTCCGCGGGTGGGCTCGGGGCGGGCATGTTCGTCGGCCGGGACGCGAGCGGTGGAGCGTTCTGCTACGACCCGTGGCATCTCTACGCGCTCGGCGCGCTCGACGATCCCAACGCGATCGTGCTCGGCAAGCTCGGTCAGGGCAAGAGCGCGCTGGTCAAGACGCTCGTGTGGCGGATGCTGCTGTTCGGCCGCTCGGCGTTCGTGCTCGACGTCAAGCGCGAGTACGGCCCGCTGTGCACGACGTTCGGGGTGGCGCCGATCTCGCTCGTCCCGGGCGGCGGCGTTCGGCTCAACCCGCTCGCGGCACGACGCGAGGAGGCCCAGCAGCTCGAGCTGCTGCGCGCCGTCACCGCGTCCGCGCTCCAGGCGCCGCTGACGCAGATCGAGGCCGGCGCGCTTCGCGAGGCGCTTCTGTGGGTCCGCCGCGGCGGCCGGGAGGAGCCCACGCTGCCCGAGATCGTCGCGCTGTTGTTCGCGCCCACCGGGGCGATGGCGGAGCAGCTGCGCACCACGCCGGAGCGGCTCGCCCGCGACGCCCGGCGGGCGGCGCTCGCGCTTCAGGACCTGTGCGAAGGGCCGCTGCGCGGGATGTTCGACGGCCCCACGACCCCCGGGCTCGAGCTCGACTCGCGGCTCGTCGTGCTCGACCTGCACGCGGTCAAGGACTCGCCGGCGGTCGGGATCCTGATGGCCTGCGCGAGCGCCTGGATGAGCGCGCAGCTGGAGCGCACCGCCGCACAGCCCGGTCCCGAGCGGCTGATCAACGTGGCCGACGAGTCGTGGAAGATCGTTCAGCACACCGGACTCGGCGAGTGGTTCCAGGCGAACTTCAAGCTCGCACGCCAGTCCGGCGTCATGAACGTGATCGTGCTTCACAAGCTGGGCGACCTCCAGGCGGCCGGCGACGCGGGATCGCGCGCGGCGCGGATCGCCGAGGGGCTGATCGCAGACGCATCGACGCGGATCGTCTACCACCAGGACGAGAGCCAGGTCCCGCTCACGCGCACGCTCCTGGGCCTGTCGGAGAGCGAGTCCCGGCTGATCTCGATGCTCTCGCCCGGTCAGGCGCTGTGGCGCGTGGGGAGCCGGTCGTTCGTGGTCCAGCACTACCGCTCGCGCATCGAGGCCGACATGACCAACACCGACACCGGGATGACCGTGCGGGAGAGCCGGTGAACGGACCGCGCTCAGAGGGACTATCGGACGTCGCGATGCTGGCGATCATCGGAACCGTGAGCGGGGTGAGCGCCCTCGTGTGGGTGTGGGGCGGGCTCGCCGGGGTGCTGTTCGGCCGTGGCTGGCCCGGGGTCGGTCCGGGACAGCTCCTGAGCGTGCTGGTCAGCCTGCCCGGGCGGTTGAGCGATCCCGCGGGCGCGTGGCCGGCCGGTGTGCGCGCGGAGCTGCCGGGACCCGGCGGTTTCTACGGCAGCCTCGCGCTGCTGGCGGCCGCCATGGCCGTGACGGGGCTCGCCGCGGGCCGGGTCGGAGCCGGGCGCTTCGGCCGGGACCGCGGCGGCGCGCTGGGCCGGGGCTCACGAGCTGCGCGGGCTGCGCCGCCGCGGCGACGGAACGCGAATCGGGCTCGGCCGCCGCGGGGGCCGGCTGCTGCGGGCCGAGCAGCGCCACGCCCTGGTGGCGTTCGGACCGCCGCAGTCGGGAAAGTCCGCCGGCCTCGCGGTCCCGGCGCTGCTCGAGTGGGAGGGGCCCGTCGTCGCCTCCTCGATCAAGACCGACCTGCTCGCCGCGACGCTCCGGCGCCGTGAGCAGCTCGGTCCGGTGTTCGTGTTCGACCCGTTCGAGCTGGCCGGTGGCGCCACCCCGCGCCACACATGGTCGCCGCTGCACGGCGCCGTCACGTGGGACGGCGCGCTCGAGGCGGCCTGGCGGCTGGCCTGCGCCGGCGAGGTCGATCAGAAGGGCGTCGAAGGCGGGGACTTCTGGGCGATCGCGGCCGAGCAGCGGCTCGCCCCGCTCCTGTACGCCGCGCGCCTGAGCGGCGCCGGCATCGACAGCGTGGTGCGCTGGACCTATGGGCAGGGCAACCGCGAGCTCCACGCGGCGCTGGCTCAGATCACAGGAGAGGCCGCCGATGAGGACGCCCTCGCCGACGCGCACGCCGCCTACGACGCGGTTCGCGCCTTCGAGGCCCAGGCCGATCGCACCCGCTCCTCGATCGAGGCCACGGCGCAGGCGCTGCTGCGGGCCTACCGGTTCGCGCGGGTGGCCCGCTCGGCCAGCTCGTGCGAGATCACCGCCGACCGCCTGCTGGACGAGCCGGCGACGCTCTACCTGATCGGCGATGCCAAGGCCTCGAAGCTGCTGCGGCCGATCTTCCTGGCCCTGCTCGGCGAGATCGTCGAGCGCGCCTACGAGCGGGCCACCCTCGCGGGCGGCCGGCTCGAGCTGCCGCTGCTGCTCTGCCTGGACGAGGCCGGCAACGTCGCGCCGCTGCCGAACCTGGCCGAGATCGCCTCCACCGCCCCCAGCCACAACATCCAGCTCGTCTCGATCTTCCACGACCTGGCCCAGGCGCGCTCGCGCTATGGCCGCCAGGCGGAGACAGTGGTCAACAGCCACCGGGCGCGCATGCTGCTCCCCGGCGTGGCCGACCTGGACACGCTGCGCTACTTCGCCGGGCTCCTCGGCGAGGAGGAGACCAGGGACCAGACGCGGACGACCGGCCCGGGCGGAGCCTCGCGGACGCTCGGACGCCGGCGGCGGCCGCTCGTCGCCGCCGAGCTGTTGCGCCAGCTGCCCGAAGGCCACGCGCTGCTTCTATACGGCCGGCTGGCGCCGGTCACCCTGGCGCTGCGGATGTGGTTCGCCGACCGGCGGCTGCGAAGGCTGGCGTCATGAGCTGGTCCGAGCCCGAGGACGGGCGCTGGGACGATCGAGACGATTTCGAGGAGCCGATCAACGCGCGCTGGCCGCTCGACTGGCGGCGGCTATACCCACGCGAGCGGTGGCGCTGGTTCGAGCAGCTGTGGTGCGACGCGTGCATGCTGCGCGAGCGCTACCGCCTGCCGCTGCGCTCGGGCTGGTGGGAGGACCAGATCCAGGTGGAGGCGCTGGCCGCGCTGGCGGCGTGGGTCGAGCGCTACGACTCCGGGGAGTGGGACGACGCGCCCGGCAAGCTCGCGCTTCTGTACGACCTCGAGCGGATCGCGGTGCTGCTCAAGGACGGGATGGAGCCGTTTCACCCGGACCGCGACCGGCTGGCGTTCGCGCGCCATCTGCTCGAGCTGGGCTGTCAGCCGCCGCCGGCGCACGAGTGAGGGTGGATCACGGCGAGCGCCGGTGAGGCATGATGCCTCGCGACCGCTGCGACCCCGAGGAGGAATCCGACATGGCGTTGAGCCGCCAGCGCGCCCCCAAGCACCTCGAGCAACGCGCCCCAGGCGCCGCTTCCCGATCAGGACGTCCGGGCCAGGCTGCCCGTCCACACGATCCCGGACAAGGGGATGGACCACGAGACGGCCTTCAACCTGATCGACTCGGAGCTCCTCCTCGACGGCCAGGCGCGGCTCAACCTGGCGACGTTCGTGACCACGTGGATGCCGCCGACGGCGCTGGCGTTGATGGCCAAGACGGCCGAGAAGAACATGATCGACAAGGACGAGTACCCGATGACGGCGGAGATCGAGTCCGCGGTGCGTGGACATCCTGGCCGCTCTGTGGAACTCACCTGAGGCCGGGCACGCCACCGGCTGCTCCACCACCGGATCGAGCGAGGCGGCGATGCTCGGGGGGTTGGCGATGAAATGGCGGTGGCGCCAGCGCGCCGAGAAGGCCGGACGGGCGACGGACAAGCCCAACCTGGTGATGGGCGCCAACGTCCAGGTGTGCTGGGAGAAGTTCTGCCGCTACTGGGACGTGGAAGCTCGGATGGTCCCGATGGAGGGCGAGCGCTTCCATCTCGACGCCGAGCAGGCGGTGGCCCACTGCGACGAGAACACGATCGGTGTGGTGGCGATCCTGGGCTCGACCTTCGACGGCAGCTACGAGCCGATCAAGGACATCGCCGCCGCGCTCGACGATCTCCAGGAGGAGCAGGGGCTCGACATTCCCGGTGCACGTCGACGCGGCCTCCGGCGGGTTCGTCGCGCCGTTCATCCAGCCCGAGCTCGAATGGGACTTCCGCATCCCGCGCGTGCAGTCGATCAACGCCTCGGGCCACAAGTTCGGCCTGGTGTACCCGGGGATCGGGTGGGCGATCTGGCGCGACGAGGAGGCGCTGCCCCGCGACCTCGTGTTCAACGTCAACTACCTGGGCGGCAACATGCCGACGTTCGCGCTCAACTTCTCGCGTCCGGGCAGCCAGGTCATCGCCCAGTACTACATGTTCGCCAACCTCGGCTTCGAGGGCTACCGGCGGGTGATGCAGGGCGCTCAGGACATGGCGGTGTACCTGTCGAGCGGGATCGCCGAGCATCGGTCCCTACGAGCTGATCTCCGAGGGTCGCGACCTGCCCGTGTTCGCGTTCCGGCTGGCCGACGGAGTCGAGAACTACACCGTGTTCGACGTCTCGGACCGCCTGCGCCAGGCCGGTTGGCTGGTCCCGGCTTACTCCTTCCCCGAGAACCGCCAGGACCTCAGCGTGCTGCGGATCGTCGTGCGGGCCGGCATGACGGGCGAGATGGCCGACTGGCTCCTGCAGCAGCTCCGCGAGCAGACGGAGTTCCTCGAGAAGCTGGACGGTCCGATCCCGTCCGAGCAGCGCCAGGCGTTCGCGCACAACTGATCCGTGGAGCTCGTCGAGTTCGGAGCGCTGAGCGAGGCGCAGCGAGCGCAGCTCTACTCCGATGAGGAGGACCCGTTCGAGGTCGCCGGCGTCACGCTCCAGTTCCTGCCCAAGGAGGAGCACGTCGGGTTGCAGGACGAGCGCGGTCGGCTGGTGGCCTCGGCCGGGCTGGTGATCGTCGAGGTCGAGGTCGGCGGGGCGCGGTTCCCGGTCGTCGGCTTCGGCAGCGTGCTCGTCACGCGCGCCGGCCGGGGACAGGGCCTCGGCCGTCAGGTCGTCGAGGCGCGCGCTGGCGCGAGCCCGAACGCTCGGACCCGAGTTCGCGATGCTGTTCTGCCTCCCAAGCCGCGTCGGGTTCTATCGCCGGCTCGCGTTCACCGAGATCCCCGGCGCGGTCCAGGTCAAGCAACCCGCCGGCTACGCGATCATGCCGATGCGGACGATGTGGCGGGCGCTGCGCGAGGGCGCGCAGTGGCCCGCGGGGCCCGTCGTGCTCCAGACTCTTCCGTTCTAAGCCAGTCGGCCGTTGTCGCGCAGCCAGGTCAGGGCGCGGATCGTCACGACGCCGCGCCACGCGGCGCTCTGCGCCGGCGACCACGCGGGCCAGTCGAACATCCAGCCACCGTCCTCGCACTGAGCGCCCTCCACCTCGTCGAGGTGGGCCGCGATCATCTCGTCGGTGAACAGGGCGCGACTGCGGCTCCCGGGGCGCGGCGAGAGATCGAGCGGGCGCAGGCGCTCACCCTCCGCGCCACCGCCGGGTGCCAGCGCGGCCGGATCGAAGGTTCCCGCCAGGCCCTCGATCGCCGTGCGGGCGCGGCCTTCGTCGGGGGCCGCGTCGAGAAAAGCGAGCGCGTACTTGAGCCAGTACGGGCTCGGCGCCGTGGCTCGCTCGACGGCGCGCCAGGACCACTCGGTGGCGCGCGGCAGGGGCGCGAGCGCAGCCACGCCGAAGGTCAGGAACGAGCCCGGCTCCGACGTCCACCACGGCGCCCGGGGATAGCGCTCGAAGCCGGGCAGCGCCGAGGGCAGGGCGCCGTCGGAGTCGCTGATCGCTTCGCACCACGCCGCCGCACCGGCCGCGAGCGCACCATCGGGCGCGCCGGCCTCGTGCAGGATCTCGAGCGCGTACAGGGTCGGTCCAGGCTGGCTGTCCGGGCAGCGCAGGTCGGGCTCCAGGGCGTGGCCGAAGCCACCGTCCTCGTTGCGGTAGGCGCTCAGCGCGCGGAGCACCGGCTCCGCGGGCCCGTCGGCGAACAGCATCGCGTAACGGTGGCGGTCCAGGAGCCGGGCGGCGGACCAGACGAACTGCTCGGCGGCGGTGCGGTCGATCGGCATGCGCCGAACGCTACGCGGCGGTCGGCGTGCGGTCTTTGAGAAATCGGACAGGTGGCACGCCGGCCAGCCGCGAGACCTCGAGGGTCATGTGGGCCTGGTCGGCGTAGCCGGCGTCGAGCGCCCGCTCGGCCAGCGAGAGGCCCCGGAGCGTCTGCAGGCGACGGAAGCGCAGGACGCGCGCCAGCGCCTTCGGCCCGTAGCCGACGGCCGCGCTAACCCGCCGCTGAAGCTGACGGGCGCTCACACCGAGCGCCTCAGCCACGGCGGCGACCGACGCGCCCGGACGGTCGAGGGCGGAGATCGCGGCGCGGACGAGGGGGTCGGGAGCAACCCCCGGGCGAGCCAGCGCGCCGAGCAGCAGCGCGTGCGGGTCGCCGCCACCGGCCAGCCGGTCGAGCAGCGCGTCGGTGGCGTCTCGTCCGAGCACGTCGTCGGCGTCGGTCGAGACGTCCCGGAGCTCGTCCGCCGGCAGGCCGAGGACGGCGCCGGCGGCTCCGGGGCGCAGCCGGACACCGGCGTAGCACGTGCCGGCGGGAAGGCGAGAGCCGCGGGCGCGTGTCCGGGCCGGCGACGATCAGCCGCTTATCCGGTCCAGATCAGGTCCACGCACGGGGCGGGGACCACGCGCTGCTCGGTGGCGCGGTCGGCGACCTGCCGCCACGTGCAGCAGACGAGCGGAGAGGCGATGGGATGCTCGGCGAGGCCATTGCCCTTGAGGTTTATCGGAATTATTCGCGCAAGGGCCGCGGGGCCTCGCGCGGTCAGCGCGGGCGCAGCGCCTGGCGCGGTCAGCGCGGGCGCAGCGCCACCGGGAGCGGTCCGTACCGCACCAGCGCGGCGAACTCGCGCGCCGAGCGCACCGTGAAGCCGGCCTCGATGTCGGCGCCGTCCGAAGCCCGGCAGTCCCTCGGGGTACTCCTTGAAGTCGATCGACGGAACCGTCACCAACCGCCCGTCGAGCGCGATCGCGAAGTGCTGGTCCAGCGTCTGCCCCAGGCCGCTCACGAGATCGCCGCGGCGCGCCACCTCCGAGGTGGTCGCGCGGAATGCGCGCGCGCCCGTGGACGTGAAGCCGAACGTGACGTCCGGCTGCCCGCTCGTGTCCGCGCCCTGCCGCGATGCGGGTGAGATCCCGGCCCGACAGGGAGACATGGTCGAGCAACACGAAGAACCGCGCCGCGGGATCGGAGACCGGCGGCGCCTCGCCGAAGCTCGGTGGCGCGGCCTCGAGCACGACGAGGCCGGCTGGGACCACGAGCTCCTGTCCGCCGCGCGCCCCTCTCGGCGTGCTCCGCCAGCAGCTCCGACTGCGTCGCTGCCGGGCCGGCGAGCAGAGCGTGCCCTTGCACACGGGTGCCGAACATGTAGTACTGCCCCCCCGGGCCGCGCGCTGTGGCGCGACCGCCATCAACACGGCGCGGTACAGAGTCATGCCGCCGGCTCCCGCGCCGCCCGGGGCCGGCACACCCGAACCCTGGCTGAGCTCGACCGCCTCCGGATCGTCCGCCGCCAGCTGGCTCGCCACCGTCCGCCCGTTCGGAGTGAGCACGCTCGCCTCCCAGTCGTACGTGGCGAGGCGACCAGGCGCCGCGAGCGCCGTCGATCTGCCCCCGCACGGCCCCATCGGCGCTGGCGATGATCGAGTTGCCGGCGCGTGTGACGTTGGCGCCGTGGAACACCGCTCCGAGACGCAGACGCAGGATCCGCGCGGCGGCGTCGAGCTCGGCTCCCGATCCGGTGGCGGCTGAACGCGACGCTGCCAGTGGCCGGTGCCCGGCGCGACGGCGCCCCGCGGCCGCGCACGCCCAGGAACACGGCGCCGACGACCACGACGACCAGCACGCGCCGCCACCGGCGCCAGCCGCGCCGGCCAGCGCCTGCGGCGCACGGCCCTGGCCTCCACGCCGCTCATCAGCTGCCGCTCGACGCGCTCGAAGTAGTCGCTCATCGCTCACGCTCCTTCATCTGCTCTCTCAACGTCGACAGGCCCCGGCTCACGCGCTGGCGCACGACGAGCTCCGAGCACGCCAGCTCCCGGGCGATGTCCGCGTACTCGCGCTCGTCGAGGACGCGCGAGCGAACGGCTTCCCGTTGTCCTTCGGGCAGCGCCTCGAACAGCGCCACCGCCTCCCCGGCGAGCTCGTCGACCCGCGCGAGGTCGCGATCGTCGAGCGTCACGGGCTCGAAGCCGAGGCGCCTCCGGGCTCGGTCCTCGACCCGTCCGCGGCGCCGGCTCTCGCGCAGCTTGTTCTGCGCGATGCCCCGCAGCCACGGCCAGGCCGACCCCTCGCCGCGCGCCCGGAAGCGGCGCGCGTGCAAGAAGGCGGCGGCGAACACCTCAGCGGCGAGATCGGCCGCGACCTCGCGGTCCCCGGTGGCGCGCACGAGCAGCGCGAGCACGCCCGGAAGGTGGCGCCGGTAGAAGGCGGCATACGCCGCACCGTCGCCCCCCGCCGCCGCGGCCAGGAGCTCACCGTCCACCCGTTCGCGCATGTCAGCCCATACTTTGCGCGCCACGCGCCGCGCGTGTGACGAGCAGTCGGCCACCCGTAGCCTAACGACCTCCGCCAACCGCCGGCCGGCCGCCTCGAGCTCGGCCGGCGTGCCCGCCTCGAGGATCGCCTGGAGGTCGAGCACGCGGGCGCCGAAGGCGTCGAGCTCGCGGCGCCCCACGACCGCGTAGCACGGCACGCCGGACTGCCGGGCTCGGGTCGCCACCTCCGAGACGACCTTGCCGGCGAGGCTCTGCTGGTCGATCCGCCCCTCGCCGGTGATCACGGCGCGGGCGGCGCGCATGCGCGGGTCGAAGTCGACCGCGTCGAGCACGAACGCCGCCCCGGCCACGAGCTCCGCGTCGAAGGCCGCCCACAGGCCGCCGGAGAGCCCCCCGGCGGCGCCCGTCATCGGCACGCCGCGCGGATCGCGCGCCATCCGCCCGGCGAGCGACCCCAGGCGCCGGCTCAGCCGCCCCACCATCGGCGCGTCGGCTCCCTTCTGCGCCCCGAACACCCGCGCCGCGTCCTCGAACGCCGTGCGCACGTCGCAGAGCACGACCAGCCGCGCGCCGCCGAGCCCGCCGCCGGCCTGGATCGCGCGCACGGCCCCGGCGCCGCCGTCGGTCGTGGCGCTCCCGCCCACGCCGACCAACACCGTCCGCGCACCGGCCGCGACCGCCGCCATGATCAGCTCGCCCGTGCCCGCGGTGCCGGCCTCCCACGCGTCCCGCTCCTCGGGCGAGACCAGGTGCAGCCCGCTCGCCGCGGCGGTCTCGACGATCGCCACCGCGCGATCTCGCACGAAGCCGAACGATGCCTCGATCGGGCGCCCCAGCGGATCGCTCACCCGCGCCGAGAGCACCTCCCCGTCCAGGCCGTGCACGAGCGCCGCGAGCGTTCCCTCGCCGCCGTCCGCCACCGGGCAGAGGTCGACCTCGCGGCCACCCGCACGCAACCCGGCGCCGATCGCCTCCGCGACCTCGTCGGCGCTCAACGTGCCCTTGAACGAGTCCGGAGCGACCAGGATCGCGGTGGGTATCCCCGGGATGGCGGACACGAGCGGCAGTATCGTCCACGCGCAGATGTTCGAGACCCAAGCGGACCTGGACGCAGTACATGCGGATCCAGGCTGAGCGCATGTTCGCCTTCCGGACGAGGGCTTAAGCGAGCGCGGCGCCGGCGGCCCGCCCCGCGGTACGCCCCGAGAACAGGCACCCCCCGAGGAACGTGCCCTCGAGCGAGCGGTAGCCGTGTACCCCGCCGCCGCCGAAGCCGGCGACCTCGCCCGCGGCATACAGCCCGCTGATCGGCTCGCCGGCCGACCTCAGCACTCGCCCGGAGAGGTCGGTCTGGATCCCGCCGAGCGTCTTGCGCGTGAGGATCGAGAGCCGGACCGCGATCAGCGGCCCGGCGCCGGGGTCGAGGATCCGGTGGGGCGCCGCCACCCGCGTGATGCGGTCGGCCAGGTAGCGGCGAGCGCCGTGCATGGCCGTGATCTGGAGGTCCTTGCTGTACGGGTTGGCCATCTCGCGGTCGCGGGCCACGATCTCGCGCTTCAGCTCGGCGGCGTCGATCAGCGGCTCGTCCGTGATCGCGTTCATCCCGCGGACGAGCTCCCGGAACTCGTGCGAGACGACGAAGTCGGGGCCGTGGCGCTTGAACGCCTCGACCGGCGGAGGCGCTCCCGGCAGCACCCGCGATCCCACCAGCCGCCGGACGCTGCGACCGGTCACGTCGGGGTTCTGCTCGGAGCCGGAGAGGGCGAACTCGCGCTCGATGATCTTCTGGGTGAGCACGAACCACGTGTAGTCGTAGCCGGTCTTCATGATGTGCTCGAGCGAGCCCAGCGTGTCGAAGCCGGGAAACAGCGGCACCGGCAGCCGGCGCCCGCGCGCGTCGAGCCACAGCGACGAGGGCCCGGGGATGATCTTGATCCCGTGGCGCGGCCAGATCGGGTTCCAGTTCTCGATGCCCTCGGTGTAGTGCCACATCCGGTCGGGGTTGATCAGGTTCGCGCCGGCCTGCTCGCAGATGGCGAGCATCCGGCCGTCGACGTGCTCGGGCACCCCGGAGAGCATCCGCTTGGGCGGATCGCCCAGCCGCTTCGGCCAGGCCTCGCGCACCATCTCGTGATTGGCGCCGATCCCGCCCGAGGTCACGAGCACGACGGGCGCACGCAGGGCGAACTCGCCCACCGGCTCCCGGGAGCTCGGCTGGCCGCGTGAGACCGCGCTTGGCTTAAGCACCGTCCCCTCCACGCCGTCCAGAGCCCCGCCGTTGAGCGCCAGCCGGTCCACCCGGTGGCGGAAGCGCAGCTCGACCAGCCCCCGCTGCTCGGCCTCGCGGACCCGCCGCACGAACGGCTCGAGCAACCCCGGACCGGCGCCCCAGGTGACGTGGAAGCGGGGCACCGAGTTGCCGTGCCCGGTGGCCAGGTAACCGCCGCGCTCGGCCCACCCCGCGTTGGGCAGGAACCGCACGCCCTGCTCGGCCAGCCATGCCCGCTTCTCGTGGGTGGCGAAGTCGACGTAGGCCTCGGCCCAGCGCCGGGGCCAGTGGTCCTCGGGACGGTCGAAGCCCGCGGTCCCGAGCCAGTCCTGAAGCGCCAGCTCGCGCGAGTCGCGGACCCGGAAGCGGCGCTGCTCGGGCGTGTCGACCAGGAACAGCCCGCCGAAGGACCAGAACGCCTGGCCGCCGAGCGAGGCCTCGGGCTCCTGGTCGAGCAGGATGACGCGCCGGCCGGCGTCGGCGAGCTCGGCCGTGGCAACCAGCCCGGCCAGCCCCGCCCCCACCACGATCGCGTCCGCGTCGGCCACTACTTCATCTGCTCGAGCTTGCACTCGACCGGCGTCTTGTCCTCGCGCCACCGGAGGATCTTCGTGCCGTGGCGGATCCGGCCCCCGCTCGTGTGGTCGTAGGTGACCTCGACCACGAGCTCAGGGCGCAGGTCGATCCACTCGAGCTCCTTCTCGTTCTTCCACCGGCTCGGGTCGCCGTGGCCGCGCCGGCCGGTTTCATACGGCTTCAACCGATCCACCAGGGAGCGCTTCTCGGCTGCGCGCAGTCCGGACGAGTGCCCGACGATGTGGAGCCTGCCGCCGTCGTCGTAGAGGCCGAGGATCAGCGAGCCGACCGTCCCCTCCTCCTTGCCGGGGCGCCACCCGGCGACCACGGCGTCGATCGTGCGCACCCGCTTGACCTTGACCATGCCAACCCGCTCGCCGGGGCGATAGGGAGCCCGCACGTCCTTCGCCACCACTCCCTCGCCGGTGCCCAGCCACGGCTCGGCCTCCTCCACCGACCGGGTCACGGGCGTGAGATCGATCTCGCCGCCGAATGCGGCCTCCAGGGCCGCGCGCCGCTCCGAGAACGACTGCCCGAGCAGCGACTCGCCGTCGAGCGCCAGCAGGTCGAAGGCGACGTAGCGCGCGGGGGTCTGCTCGGCCAGCATCGCGATCCGCGAGGCCGCGGGATGGATCCGGTTCTGCAAGGCGTCGAAGTCCTGGCGCCCACCGGAGCCGTCGATCACGATCTCGCCGTCGGTCACGTAGCTCCCCGGCGGAAAGCGCAGCTCGGGGAAGTAGCGGGCCAGCGGCTTGCCCCCCCGCGACTGGACCATCGGCTGCTCGCCGTCGACGAACACGATCGCCCGGAAGCCGTCGTACTTGGGCTCGTACGCCCACTGCTCACCGCTCGGGAGCTCGGGGCGCGAGCGGGCCAGCTGGGGCTGGATCGGGGGCTTCAGAGGCAGGCTCACGATGGCCGCGATGCTATGGGATCGGCGATCAGCGGGTCGGTACGATCAGACGATGGCGAGCGACCACGCCACCCCGGCCGAGCAGGAGTATCTGGAGACCTTGTTCTGGCTGTTCGAGGCGGGGCTACCGATGACCGGGGCCAACCTGGCTCGCGCCATGCAGCTCTCGGCGCCCACCGTCCACGAGATGCTCCAGCGCCTCGAGCGCGACGGCTACATCGTGCGCGGCTCGGACCGCGCGATCGCCTTCACCGACTCCGGCCGCGCCCACGCCGAGGCGATCGTCAGCCGCCACCGCATGATCGAGCGCTTCCTGACCGACGTGGTGGGGGTGCCGTGGGACGACGTGCACGAGGAGGCCGAGCAGCTCGAGCACGCGATGACGCCGCGCTTCGAGGCCTACGTCCGCGCCTCCGTGGGCGACGCCAAGACCTGTCCGCACGGCCATCCGATCCGGGTCGGCGAGCGGATCGACGGGGTTCCGCTGGCCGACTGCGAGGAGGGCGCCGCCGTCACCATCCTGCGCCTCGAGAACGAGGCCGAGGACCTCCTGCACTACCTCAAGGAGGCCGGGGTCGAGCCCGGGATGAAGGGCGAGGTCGTGACCAACGACGGCGAGCTGGTGGCGGTGCGCACGAACGGCCACATCGCCACGGTCACCGCCACCGTGGCCGAGACGGTGTCGGTGCTCGCCGATCCCTCGCCGCCGCCCCGCGTCGCGCTGCCCGAGCAGCTCGTGCTGGGGCGCGAGCGCTACGGGCGCTAGGGGGCCGGCTGGAAGCCGGCCCGTGGTGAGCGCCGCGCGAGCGAAGCGGTTTCCCGGACTTCTGGAGCGGAGCGAAGCGCGGCCCGGAGCCGGACGCGTTCACCGCCCCGCCGGCAGCGCGCGGCGCGGCGCCGGCAGCGCGCGGCGCCCGCACAGCCACCAATGCAGCTGCGCGTACACGGCCGGGTGGTTGAGCAGGTCGTAGTGGCTGATGCCCTCGATCCCCGCGTAGTGCTCGGCTGGGAAGCGGACGGGCTCGCGCTCGCGCCGGCCCCAGGCGCTGCCCCGCGGCACGACCGCGCCGGCGGAGACGAAGTAGTGCCGAGCGCCGGCCAGGAACGGGACCTCGTGGCGCGCCCCGTCGACCCAATCCTCGTCCACGACCGCGCCGAGGCCGAGATCCTTGATGCCCGCGCTGCGCTGGTCGATCGCCTTCGCCACCGCCCGGGTCTCGGGGAGCCGTCCCAGCAGCGCGCCGGCGCTCGCCGCCACCTGCTCGAGCGGGGCGCCGCTGTGGGGCGCGCCGAGCATCACGACGTGGCCGACCTGGCGTGCCCACGCGCTTCCGGCGCCGTAGTGGCACGCGGCGCGCGCAACCAGGCCCCCCATCGCGTGTCCCACGAGCGCGATCTCGTGCGCGTCGCATTCGCGCTCGAGCAGGCGAGCGAGCTCGCGGCCGTTCTCGGAGATGTGGCGGCCGGTGTTGTAGCGGACGTAGACCGGCGTGTAGCCGAGCTCGGCCTCGAGCCGGGGGCCGTAGGGGACGTGCTGCTCGGCGTTGCGCAGCCACGCCTCCTCGGTCTGCCCGAGGCCGTGGATGAAGACGGCCACCCGAGGACGGGCACGCCCCGCCGGCCAGCGCAGGCTCATCGGCACCGCGAGCGGACTCCCGCCCCGCTCGAGCCGGTCGCCCGCCGCGCCGTTCAACGCAGCCAGCAGCCTCCGGCCCCGCGCGCTCTCGGCCAGTGGCGGCGCATCGTCGGCCGCGACGGCGCGCGCGCTCAGCGCGGCAACCGTCAGCCCGGCCTTTGTCGCCTCGCGCGTGCCCGTGTAGGCCAATCCCGCGATCGCGTCGTGGACGATCCGCACCGGCAGCGCCGGCGGCCCGAGCAGGCCGAAGACGCGGCGCGCCACGCCGGCGTGGATCTCCCGGATGCGCTCGGTGCTGCCGGCCGCGAGCTCGCGCGCCAGCCCGCCGAGGGCTGCGATCTCCTCAGGCCGCATCCGCGGTCGAGCTCAGCTCCGCGTACGCCTCTGCCAGCCGGCTGACGCCTTCCTCGATCTGCTCGGGGGTGACCCCGGAGTAGGCCAGCCGCAGCGCGGACTCCGCCCCGTCGAGCACGAAGTCGGCGCCCTTGACGAACTGCACGCCGCGCTGGGCGGCAGCCTCGAACAGCGCCGCCACGTCGGTCCCGCGGGGGAACTCGACCCACATGAAGTAACCGCCCTCGGGCACCCGGAAGCGGGCGTCGGGGATCGCCCGGCCGAGCGCGTCGCCGAGCGTCTGGGCGCGCTCGCGGAGCGCCGCCTTGACCGTCTCGATCGAGCGCTCGAGCGCCCCGGAGACGCAGAACTCGTAGACGATCGCCTGCGAGACCATGCTCGGCGATATGTAGGTCTGGGTGGCGATCGTGCTCACGCGCGCGATCAGCTCCGCCGGCCCGACCAGGTAGCCGACGCGGATCCCCGGGCAGACGGTCTTCGAGAACGAGGACGCGTAGACGACGGTGTCGCCGTCCATCGAGAGCATCGTCGCCAGCGGCGCGCCTTCGAAGCGCAGCGCGATGTACGGGTCATCCTCGAACACCGTGAACTCGTAGGTGCGCGCCAGTTCCAGCAGGCGTTCGCGCTTGGACGCCGACAGCGTGTAACCGGCCGGGTTCTGGAAGTTCGGGATGATGTGGGCGAGCTTCGGCTGGGCGCCGGCCGCGAGCACGCGCTCCACCGCCGCGACGTCGATCCCATCCTGCTCGAGCTCGACCATCCGCACATCTGCGCCCCGGCTGCGCAGCGAGAGCAGCGTGCGGTCGTACGTGGGGCGCTCCACGATCACCGAGTCGCCGGCGCCGACGAGCGCGTCGAACAGGAACGCGTCGGCCTGCATCGAGCCGTTGGTGACGATCACCTGCTTGGGCTCCACCTGGTGGCGCTCGGCGATCCACTCGCGCAGCGGCGGGTAGCCGATCGACGTGCCGTACGCGGTGACGCGGGCCGGATCGTTGGCGAACGCACGCTGGGCCGCATCGCGCAGGCCCTCGACGTCGATGATGTCGAGCGACGGCGCGCCGCGGGCGAATGAGATCGTCTCGGCCACTGCCTCTAAGACTACGAGGTCTCCTCGCCGAGCTGCACCTCGAGAATCGCCCTGTTTCCGGTTTCGTAGCCACGCACCGTGACCTCGCGCACTCCAGGCAGCGCCGCCACCGCCCGCTCGAACGCCCGCACCGCGTCGAGGCTCGCGAACGGCCCGGCGGAGACATCGACGCCACCGTGACCCTCGCCTGCGGCGTCCCCCTCAGCCCGCGGGACGGCCTCCGGGGGCGCCGGCACGTCCGGCGCCAGCTCTCGCTGGATCTCGGCCAGCCGGCGCTCCATCGCCTCGAGGCGCGTCTGCACGCTCGCTGGATCGGACATCGCGCCTCGGCCGGCCCGCCGGGCCGGCCAGGACTGGCGTCAGGCCGCCGCCCCGAGCAGCGACACCGCCACCTCGGCCACCTCGGTCGGCGTGCGCCCCACGCGCACGCCCTTGCCCTCGAGCGCCTCGGCCTTGGCCTTGGCCGTCCCGCGCGAACCGGAGACGATCGCGCCGGCGTGACCCATCGTCTTGCCGGGCGGCGCGGTGAAGCCCGCGATGTAGGCGACGACCGGCTTGGTCACGTTGGCCGCGATGAACTCGGCCGCGCGCTCCTCGGCGTCGCCGCCGATCTCGCCGCACATGACGATCAGCTCGGTCTCGGGGTCGTCCTGGAACATCCCGATCACATCGATGAAGTCGGTTCCGGGAACCGGGTCGCCGCCGATCCCGACGATCGTCGAGTTGCCGAATCCGCGCTGGGCGAGCACGTTGCCGATCTGGTAGGTCAGCGTTCCCGAGCGCGAGACCACGCCCACGTTGCCCTGCTTGAAGAACGCCGCCGGGATGATCCCGACGTTGGCCTTGCCGGGCGAGAGGATCCCCGGGCAGTTGGGGCCGATCAAGCGCGAGCGCCCGTGCGCGCGCAGCGTGTTGAACACGCGCAGCTCGTCGTGAGCCGGGATTCCCTCGGTGATCGCGATGATCAGCTCGATCCCGGCGTCCTCGGCCTCGAGGATCGAGTCCGCGGCGAACCGGGGCGGGACGAAGATCATCGCGGTGTTGGCCCCGGACTCGGCGACCGCCTCGTGGAACGTGTTGAACACGGGCACGCCCTCGACGTCCTGGCCGCCCTTGCCAGGGGTCACGCCGCCGACGACCTGGGTGCCGTACTCGCGGTTGCGCATCGAGTGGAAGGTGCCCTCGCGCCCGGTGATCCCGGACACGCAGAGCTTGGTGCTCTCGTCGACGAGGATGCTCATCTCGCTAGCTCAACCACCTTCTGGGCCGCGCTGTCCATCGTCGACTCGGTGTGGACGTTGGGGAGATCGGCCTCGGCGAGCAGCCGGCGCCCCTCCTCGTCGTTGGTCCCGTCGAGCCGGACCACGAACGGCACCGTCGGGTTGATCTGGTTGAACGCCTCGATCAGCCCGCGCGCGACCTCGTCGCAGCGGGTGATCCCGCCGAAGATGTTGAACAGCACGGCCTTGACCTTCTCGTCGGACAGGATCACCTCGACGGCGCTGGTGATCGCCTCGGCCTTGGAGCCGCCACCGGCGTCGAGGAAGTTGGCCGGAGCTCCACCGGCGCCCGCAACCACGTCCAGAGTCGACATCACCAAGCCCGCGCCGTTGCCCAGGATGCCGATGTCGCCGTCGAGCTTGACGTAGGTCAGGCTGCGCTCCTTGGCCATCCGCTCCTGGGGATCCTCGCGGGACGGATCGCGAAGCTCGGCGTTCTCCGGGTGGCGGAACAGCGCGTTGTCGTCGAGCGTGACCTTGGCGTCGAGCGCCTTGACGTCGCGCTCCGGGGTGACGATCAGCGGGTTGACCTCGACCAGCGTCGCCTCCTCGGAGGTGAACACCTCATACAGCTTGGACAGCATCGCGCCCACCGGCCGCACCACGTCGGCGTCGACCCCGGCCTCGAAGGCCAGCCGCCGGCCGTGGAACTCCTGGAAGCCGAGCAGGGGATCGACGTGCAGGCGGGCGATCGCCTCGGGGTCCGAGTCGGCTACCTCCTCGATGTCCATGCCGCCCTTGGTCGAGAGCAGCACGAGCGGCGCCTTGGCCGAGCGGTCGAACACGACCGAGGCGTAGTACTCGGACTCGATCTGCGAGGCCCCCTCGACCCACAGCTCGTGCACGGTGAGCCCGCGGATGTCCATGCCCAGGATCGCCTGCGCGTGGTCGCGCGCCTCGTTGTGGCTGTTCGCGAGCTTGATGCCGCCGGCCTTGCCCCGCCCGCCGATCTGCACCTGGGCCTTGATCACGCAGGGATAGCCGATGTCGTCAGCGGCTGCGGCGGCCTCATCCACGCTCTGCGCGTGCCGACCGGAGGGCACCGGCACGTCGTGGCGCGCGAACACCTGCTTTCCCTGGTATTCGAGTAGGTCCATCGCGGCGTTGCACTCTAGACGGTGCGCATCGGCAGCGTCCGCCGGGACCGCGCCGGAATCGCGTCCCCATGGCATGATCCCGACCCGATGGCGATCCCGAAAGACATCACGTTCGTCACCTTCGACGTCTACGGAACGCTGATCGACTGGGAGACCGGCGCGTTCGAGGCGTTCAGCGCCGAGGCTGCGCGCGACGGCTTCACGATCGAGCGCGAGCAGCTGATCCCGCTCTTCCACGAGGTCCAGCAGCGGATCCAGGCCGGCTCCTACGAGCTGTACGCCGAGGTCCTGCGGCGGACCGCGGTCGAGATCGCCAAGGAGCTCGGCTGGCCGCTCGAACCCTCCCGCTCTGGCTTCCTCCCCGACAGCGTGCAGCGCTGGCCGGTGTTCAAGGAGACCAACTCGGTGCTCCAGAAGATCGCCAAGAAGCACAGCATCGGCCTGATCTCGAACATCGACGACAAGCTCCTCGGCCAGACCCGGCGCCACATCCCGCTCGACTTCGACCTCGTGGTCACCGCACAGCAGGTCCGCTCCTACAAGCCCGACCCCGCCCACTTCACCGAGTGCGAACGCCGGATCGGGGGCAAGAAGGGCTGGGTGCACGTCGCCGCCAGCTACTACCACGACGTCGAGCCCTGCCTGAAGAAGAAGGTCCCGATCGTCTGGGTCAACCGCTCAAAGCAGCAGCTCGAGGGCAACCAGAAGAAGCCCGACGCGGAGGTCGCGACCCTGCGCGAGGCACAGAAGCTGATCGGCATCGGATAAGGGCCGGGCCGGACGCCCGGCCGTGGAAGCTGCCGGCCGAAGCGGCGCGGTCTCTCGCACTCCAGAAGCGGAGCGGAGGCCGGCCCGAAGCCGGATGCGGTTACCGTCCCTCCTCATGCGCGCCCTGGGTGTGCACCGGGACGTCATCGTCTTCATCAGCCGCGTCTGGCAGACGACGTGCACGGCGGTGCGCGCCGGCGAGGAGGGCTTCGTGATCGACTCGCCCGTCTACCCCGACGAGCTCGAGGCCGTGCCCGGGGTGCTCCAGCAGGCGGGCTTTCCCGTATCCGGCCTGCTCGCCACCCATGCCGACTGGGACCACCTGCTCGGGCGCCTCGCCTTCCCCGAGGCCTCGCTCGGATGCGGCGAGTCGACCGCCGCGCGCATCGACGCCGAGCTCGGTGGCGCCCAGCGCGATCTCAGGCGCTTCGACGAGGAGCACTACGTGGCCGGCCGGCGCCCGCTCGCCCTCGCCGGGGTTCAGGCCCTCCCCGTCCCCGGCAAGCTCGCCCTCGGCCCGGACAAGCAGGAGCTCGAGCTCTACCCCGCCGACGGTCACACCGCCGATGGCATCGCGATCCGGATCCCGTGGGCGGAGCGTGCTCGTCGCCGGCGACTACCTCTCGCCGGTGGAGATCCCGATGATCTCGCCCGGCGGCTCCCGTGAGCGCTACCGGGAGACGCTGGAGCGGCTACACCCGCTGATCGAGGGCGCAGACACGGTCGATCCCCGGCCACGGCGAGCCGCAGCCGCGCGACCAGGCGCTGCGCATCCACGAGGAGGACCTCGAGTACCTCGAGGCGCTCGCCCGCGACGGGCCCGACGCGCACCTCCCGCCAGGCCGCCGCACGGCCGCCCAACGCGCCATCCACGCCCGCAACGCCCAGGCCGGTTAAGAGACTTCTGAGGCTGCCGCGGGTTCGTATGGCACGATGGATGCCATGCGGCAGGCGGTGGCGAACGCCCAAACCCGCGAGATCCAGGCGCAGGCAGGCGCTCCCGGTCACGTGGTCCGTCTCATCGTCGGCGGCGACGCCGGCGCCGGCAAGAGCACGCTTGTCGCCCGGCTGCTGCGCGAGTCACAGGGCGCGCAGGAGCGCCCGCTTCCCGATCCGCCCGCCCAGGACCTGCTGCTCGGGGTGGCCTACCGGCAGTTCTCCAGCCCGAGCCGCCGGTTCGCGGTCGTGGACCCGCCCGGCCACGAGCGCTACCCGCAGACGCTCGTGACCGCCGCGCCAGCCCCCGCGCTGGCGCTCATCGCCCTGGACGCCCGGGAGGGCTTGACCGCAGCCGCGCGCCGCGACTGCGCCGTGGCGGCGCTGTTCGGCGTGCGCCGGATCGTGCTCGCCGCGACCAAGCTCGACCTGGCCGGCTACGCGCCCGACCGCTACAGCTCGCTCACGCGACAGGCCGCCGAGCTGGCCGAGCTTCCCGGCATCGAAGACGTGGCCTGCGTCCCCGTATCGGGCCTCTACGGGGACAACGTGCTCTCCCGCGGCGCGCGGCTCCCGTGGTATGAGGGCCCGACCTTGCTCGAGCAGCTCGAGGCGACGGCGCCGGACGAGCCGGATTCGCCGTTTCGCCTGTGGATCCAGCGTGCGCCCCCGCCGGCCGCGGCCGCGCCCGGCTTCGTCGGCACCGTCGTCGGCGGCCAGGCCGCGCCCGGCGACCGGGTCGTGATCCTGCCGAGCGGGCGCGAGAGCCGGATTCGGAGGCTCGTCGCCTACGACGGCGAGCTCGACCAGGCGCTCCGCGGCCAATCGGTCACGCTCGAGCTCGACGACGAGCTGGCGCTCGAGCAGGGCGACCTGATCTCCGCCGCCGTCGGCCGCGCCAGCGTCGGTGACCAGTTCGAGGCCACGCTCGTGTGGCTCGCCGACGCCCCGCTCGCCCCGGGCCGCGGCTACCTCATGCGCGTGGGCCCGCAGACGGCGGCGGCCACGGCCGGGCGCCCGCAGCACCGGCTCGACGGGCGCACGCTCGCGCGGCTTCCGGCCGGCGACTCGCTCGAGCACGGCGACATCGCGCACGTGCACGCTCGAGCTCGCCCGGCGGGTCGCCTTCGACCCGCACGGCGTCAACCCGGACACCGGGACGTTCCTGCTGCTCGACCGGGTGACGCTCGAGCCCGTCGCCGCCGGCCTGCTCCACCGCGCGCTGCGCGAGTCCCAGGACGTGTGCTGGCAGGCCCTCGACGTCGACAAGGGCGCGCGCGCGGCGATGAAGCACCAGCGGCCGTGCGTCGTGTGGCTGACCGGCCTGCCCAGCGCGGGCAAGTCGACGATCGCCAACGTGCTCGAGCGGCGGCTGCACAGCGCCGGCTACCACACCTACCTGCTCGACGGCGACAACGTCCGCCACGGCCTCAACAAGGACCTCGGCTTCTCGGCCGAGGACCGCGCCGAGAACATCCGCCGGATCGGCGAGGTGGCCAGGCTGATGGTCGACGCCGGCCTGATCGCGATCTGCGCCTTCATCTCCCCCTCGGCGGTCGAGCGCCGCGCCGTGCGCTCCCTGGTCGAGCCGGGCGAGTTCATCGAGGTCTACGTCGACACGCCCGTGTCGGTGGCCGAGGAGCGCGATCCCAAGGGCCTCTACCAGCGCGCGCGCCGCGGCGAGCTCACCGGCTTCACCGGCGTCGATGCGCCCTACGACCCCCCGGAGAACCCCGAGGTCCACCTCGACGCCGGCGCGCTCGCGCCCGAGGAGGCGGCCGGCCGCGTGATCGAGGCCCTGCTCCAGGCCGGCGTGATCGACGCCTCAGCCGCCGCCGTCTGAGCTGATCACGGCGAGCGTGTCGCCGGTCGCCACCGAGGCGCCCACGGCGATCGGCAGCTCGGTCACCGTGCCCGCCTTGTGCGCGGTGATCTCGTTCTCCATCTTCATCGCCTCGATCACCGCGATCAGCGCCCCCTCCTCCACGGCGGCGCCGGCCTCGACGGCCACCTTCAAGACCGTGCCCTGAAGCGGGGAGGGCAGCGTGTCGCCGCCGCCGGCTCCGGCGCCCCCGCCCCGCCCCGCGCGCCGCGGCGCCCGCGGGGCAGCCGCCGCCGGTGCGGCGCCGTTCGCAGCAGCGCCCGCCGCGCCGCCGCCGGCGAACGGCGGACCGATCACCTTGACGTCGAAGCGCTTGCCCGAGACCTCGACCGTGTAGCTCTGCTCGACCGTTTCCTCCTCCTGCTCGGGCGGGGCGGCGGCCGGGACGGCCAGCGACTTCAGCCACTCCCGGTCCTCGATCAGGTCGCGGCACGTCTCCGCGCGCGCCCACTGCTCGGTCTGGAGGATCGCGACATGGAAGGGCAGCAGCGTCTTCAGCCCGTCGATCTGGTACTCGCCGAGCGCCCGCACCATGCGCCGCGTGGCCTGCTCGCGGTCGACGTCCCACACGATCAGCTTGGCCACCATCGGGTCGTACATGGGCGAGATCTCATCGCCCGGCCCCACGCCCGAGTCGACGCGCACGCCCGGCCCGGCGGGCTCGCGGTACTCCGCGATGCGCCCCGGCGCCGGCGCGAAGTTCTTGCTCGCGTCCTCGGCGTTGATCCGGCACTCGATCGCGTGACCGCGGAGCTCGAGGTCCTCCTGCTTGATCGACAGCGGCTCACCCGCGGCGACCCGGATCCCCTCCTTGACGATGTCGATCCCGGTGACCATCTCGGTCACGCAGTGCTCGACCTGGACGCGCGTGTTCATCTCCAGGAAGAAGTACTCGCCCTCCTGGAGCAGGCCCTCGATCGTCCCCGCGCCCGTGTAGGACACCGCCGCGGCCGCCTCGGTGGCGATCTTGCCGATCTTCGCCCGCAGCTCCTCGTCCACGGCGGGCGCCGGCGCCTCCTCGATCAGCTTCTGGTGGCGGCGCTGAAGCGAGCAGTCGCGCTCGCCGAGGTGGATCACGTTGCCGTGCGTGTCGGCCAGCACCTGCACCTCGACGTGGCGCGGATCGGGCAGGTAGCGCTCCAGGTACACGGTCGAGTCGCCGAAGAACTTCTCGCCCTCGCGCGCGGCGCCCTCGAACGCGTCCTTCAGCTTCGATTCCTCGAGCGCGACGCGGAAGCCCTTGCCGCCCCCGCCTCCGGCCGCCTTGACCGCCACCGGATAGCCGATCGTCTTCTCGATCACCTTGCGCGCGTCATCCAGGCTCGCCACCGGCTCGGTCGTGCCGGGAACGATCGGGACGCCCGCCTTCTTCATCAGCTCGCGTGCGCGGGTCTTCGATCCCATCGCCTCGATCGCGCTCGCCGGCGGGCCGATGAACGTGATCCCGTGCTCCTGGAGCGCGGCCGCGAACGCCGCGTTCTCGGCCAGGAACCCGTAGCCCGGATGCACGGCCTCCGCGCCGGAGCGCTTGACGGCGTCGATCAGCTTGTCGATCACCAGGTAGCTCTCGCTCGCCGGCCCGGGGCCGAGCAGGAACGCCTCGTCGGCGCGCTTGACGTGGACCGCGTCGCGGTCGAGCTCGGAGTAGACCGCGACGGTGGCGATCCCGAGCTCCTCGCACGCGCGCATGATCCGGACCGCGATCTCGCCACGGTTGGCGATCAGAACCTTCTTGAACATGGGGCGCGTGACTTTAGCGGCCGATTTTGGGGCCCGCTTCGCGGGCGTCCAGCCGGATGACGCGCCGCCGCCGGTCAGCGAGGCTGGATGCCGAAGCAGGCTGGCGGCGCGGACCGGGAGGGCCCGTCCGGACCTATTTGGCGTCCAGGACCATCCCGGCGGCGACCGTGTCGTTGGTCGTCTCGTCGATCAGGATGAAGCTGCCGGTGGTTCGGTTGCGGGCGTAGCTGTCGAGCATCAGCGGCGAGCTCGTGCGCAGCCGTACGCGGCCGATCTCGTTCAGCCCGAGCTGGTCGGCGGGAACGTGCTCGAGCGTGTTGACGTCGACCCGGTGCTCGAGCTCGGCCACGACCGCGCGGGCGCTGCGTGGCGGTGTGCTTGATCACGTAGCGCGCGCCGGGAAGCATGGGCCGCTCGCTCATCCAGCACACCGTCCCGTCGAACTCGCGCACGGCGGCCGGCGGATCGTCCGGGTCCACCAGCATGTCGCCGCGGGAGATGTCGAGCTGGTCCTCGACGCGCACCGTCACCGACATCGTCGGGAAGGCGGCGTCGAGCGCGCCGTCGTAGGTGTCGATCCCGGCGATGCGGGTGCGCTGCCCGCTGGGCAGGACCATCACCTCGGCCCCGGGCTGGAGCACGCCGCCGGCGACCTGACCGGCGTAGCCGCGGTAGTCGTGGTGCTCCTCGCTCATCGGACGGATCACCCACTGCACGGGAAAGCGCACGTCCGCGAGGTTGCGGTCGGGCGCGATCACCACGTGCTCGAGGTGGTAGAGCAGCGGCGCGCCGCCGTACCAGGACATGGCCTCCGAGCGCGTGACCACGTTGTCGCCGTGCAGCGCCGAGATCGGGATGAACGTGATGTCGCCCAGGTCCAGGCGCGAGGCCCAGTCCGAGAGCTCGGACACGATGCCGTCGAACACCGACTCCGAGTAGTCGACCAGATCCATCTTGTTCACGCACACCACGAGGTGGGGAATGCGCAGCAGCGAGGTGATGAAGGCGTGGCGGTGGGTCTGCTCGCTCACGCCCTTGCGGGCGTCGATCAGCACGATCGACAGGTCGGCCGTGGAGGCGCCCGTGACCATGTTGCGCGTGTACTGCTCGTGGCCGGGCGTGTCGGCCAGGATGAAGCGCCGCCGGGGCGTCTGGAACGAGCGGTAGGCGACGTCGATCGTGATCCCCTGCTCGCGTTCGGCCCGCAGCCCGTCCGTGAGCAGCGCCAGGTTGAGGTAGCCGTCCCCCCGGCGCTCGGAGGTCTGGACCACGTGCTCGAGCTGGTCGGCCAGGATCGACTTCGAGTCGTACAGCAGCCTGCCGATAAGCGTCGACTTGCCGTCGTCGACCGAGCCGGCGGTGGCGATGCGCAGTAGCTCCTGGGTCCGCGTAGCCACGTGATGACCGTTCCTAGCAACCCCCACGGCCATCAGAAGTACCCCTCCCGCTTGCGATCCTCCATGGCCGCCTCGGTGACGCGATCGTCGGCGCGCGTCTCACCGCGCTCGGTTATCCGGGTGGCCGCGATCTCGGCCACCACCTGCTCGAGCGTCTGGGCGCGCGAGCGAACCGCGCCCGTGCACGTCATGTCCCCCACCGTCCGGTAGCGCACCGACTCCTCGAACGGCGCCTCGCCGTCGATCAGCGGCACGTACGGGTTGAGCGCGTAGAGCATGCCGTCGCGCTGGAACACCTGCCGGGTGTGCGAGTAGTAGATACTCGGGACCTCGATGCGCTCCTGGGCGATGTACTGCCACACGTCGAGCTCGGTCCAGTTGGAGATCGGGAAGACGCGCACGTGCTCGCCCTTGCGGATCCGGCCGTTGTAGAGCGACCACAGCTCGGGGCGCTGGCGCTTGGGATCCCACTGGCCGAAGTCGTCGCGGAACGAGAACACTCGCTCCTTGGCTCGGGCGCGCTCCTCGTCGCGGCGCGCGCCGCCGAATGCGGCGTCGAACCCGTGCTCGGCGATCGCGTCGAGCAGCGTGGTCGTCTGCAGACGGTTGCGCGAGGCCCGGGGGCCTGTCTCCTCGGTGACGCGGCCGCGGTCGATCGAGTCCTGCACGCTGGCCACGATCAGCCGCTCTCCCAGCTCCTCGATCAGGCGGTCGCGGAACTCAACCACCTCGGGGAAGTTGTGTCCGGTGTCGACGTGCATGATCGGAAACGGGAAGCGGCCGGGCCGGAACGCCTTCTCGGCCAGGCGCAGGAGCACGACCGAGTCTTTGCCGCCGCTGAACAGCAGCACCGGGCGCTCGAGCTCGGCGGCCACCTCGCGGAAGATGTGGATCGCCTCAGACTCGAGCGTCTCGATGTGGGAGAGCTCGTACGTGAACGGGTTCACTCGTGGATACCGCACTCGATCTTGTCGGTGCCCGCCCAGCGCCCCTCGCGGCCGAGGCCGGGCTGGGTGCACGGGGCGCAGCCGATCGAGGCATAGCCGCGATCGTGGAGCGGATTATAAGGAAGGTCATAATCGTGGATGTAGCGCCAGATGTCCTTCTCGCTCCAGTCCACGAGCGGGTTGAGCTTCCAGATGCCCCGCCGTTCGTCGCGCTCGAGCTTGGTGGCGATGGAGCGGGTGCTCGCCTGCTCGCGCCGGATCCCGGTGATCCAGGCGTCGACACCCTCGAGCGCCTGCTCGAGGGCCGCCACCTTGGCGGGACCGCAACAGTTGGTCGTGCTCCACGGGCCGCTCGCATCGAGCACCTCGACCCTCAGACCGAACCGGTCCTCGAACTGCTTCCAGGTCCGGAGCGTCTCGGGGAACAGGACGCCGGTGTCGATCGTGAACACACGCGCCTTGGGCTCGATCTGGCTGAGCATGTGCACGAGCACCGACTCCTCCTTCTGGAAGGAGCAGGCCATCGTCAGCCGCGGGTGGAAGCGCTCCACGCCGTAGGCGAGCACCTCCTGGGCGGAGGCCGACTCGAGCGAATTCGTGTCCGTCAGCGTCAAGCTGCTCACACCGCGCACTCGCCCTCACCGCGGATGACCTCGAACGGCGCGTTCTTGGTCCAGTCGATGAAGTAGTTCATGTTCTGAAGGCTGAATTCCACCGGCATCGCCAAATCCTTCACCTGGGCCTCGAAAGCCGCGGCGCCGACCCGATCGGCGAACGCGTTGAACTCCTCGCCCGGTTCCCGCTCGGACTCGTAGAAGCGTACCCACCGCTCGACCGCTTCCGGCACGCGCTTGGCCGGCAGCCTCGCCTTGAGCCGCTGCCCGTAGCGCACCTCGCCGCCCTCGTAGGCGCCGCCGACGTGCGGGATGTAGGCCGGGATCGTGTGCGTGCCGACCTTGATCGACGCGCCGTAGAAGCCGATGTTGGCGATGTGGTGCTGGCCGCACCCGTTGGGGCAGCCGCTCATCTTGATGTGGATCCGGCGGGTCAGCTCGTCGTCGATCTCCATCTGCACGAGCCGCTCGTGGATCGATTGGTTGAGCCCCATCGAGCTCGTGATGCCGAGCTTGCACGAGTCGGTGCCGGGGCAGCTGACCACGTCGGTGATCTCGTCGGCGCCGGCCTCGCCGAGGCCGAGCTCGGACAGGCGCTGCCACACCTCGTACACCGCCTCCTCGCGCACCCAGCGCAGGATCAGGTTCTGGTGCACGGTCGTGCGGGCGAACCCGCCGCAGTACTCGCGCATGAGCTCGGCCAGGCCGCGGAGCTGCTCGACGCTCAGATCGCCGCGGCGAACGTTGACCTCGACTGTGACGAACCCTCGCTGGCGCTGGTTGTGGACGTTGGTGGCCAGGAAGTGGTCGAACGCGCGCTGGTCGCCGTTGGGGCTGGCGTAGGACTCGCGGCGGGCGGGCGCCCCCGCCTCCTCGTCGATCCGGTACATGAGCGGCGCCGGGTCGAAGTCGCGCTCGCCCACCCACTCGCCCTGGAGCTCCTCCTCGACCATCTCGCGGAAGGCGTCGATCCCGATCTTGTCGATCAGGACCTTGATCCGGGCGCGGGCGCGGTTGGGCCGCAGCCAGTCGGTGCGGTCGAAGATGCGCACGACGGCCTCGGCGACCTTCAGGTAGTCGCCGTTGTCGAGCTCGACGAAGTCGTAGAGCGTCGGCGCCAGGCGCGGCATGATCGACGTGCCGCCCCCGACGACGACGGCTGCGCCGCGCACGCCGTCCTCGCCCACGCGCGGTAGGAACGCGAGGTCGTGGATCTGCGCGATCGTGTTGTCGCCGGCGGTCGACGCGAACGCGGTCTTGAACTTCCGCGGCATGCTCTGCGTCGTGGGGTGGCGGACGAAGTAGCGCACGTACGCGCCGGCATAGGGCGTGATGTCGAAGTCCTCACCCGGGAGCACGCCGGCGCGTGGGTCGCCGGTGACATTGCGCATCGTGTTGCCGCACCCCTCGCGGGAGCTCAGGCCGGCATCGCCCAGCTCGCGGATCAGCTTGGCCGCGTCGGGCAGCGGCACGTGGTGCATCTGGATGTTCTGGCGGGTGGTGATATGCCCCTTGCGCAGCGGGACGTAGCGCTCGATCCCGTCCGCGAACGCCTCGAGCTGATCCGGGGTCACGCCGCCGAGCGGGAGCTTCACGCGCACCATCTGCACGGCGGCCTGGCGCTGGCCGTAGACCCCCTGCTTGAGGCGGAACTTGATGAACTCCGTCTCGTCGAGCTCGCCCTTCAGGAAGCGGGTGGACTCGGTGTCGAAGTCGTCGAACTCGCGCTCGAGGATCGGGATCACGTGGCCCGGGACGTCCTCGACCAGCTCGGGGTTCTCGAGCGAGCCGGTGCGGGACCGGTGGGTCGTCGTGCTGTCGAGCGAGGCGGGCTCCATCGATGTCCTTCCGGTCGCAGGCGGAGCCCTGCAATGTACCAAAACCCAATCCGGGTTCCGGGATTTGAAGACCTGCCGGCCGCGCGAAGACGTACCGGCGCCGCGGCGGTGGGGCCACCCGCCGCGGCAGCCGGCGCGCTCTCAGCCGGCACCTGCCGGGGTCATGGCATCGGCGTTGGGGGCGGCGCCATGCCTATGGCCCGCGACGTCTACGGCGAGCGCGATTCCGCTCCCAGGCGGCCATGCCGGGAACGGGAAGATGTTTCCTGCGGCCAGAGGGCACTCGGCCCCGTAAGCACTCTCGCAACCCCCAATCCCGCCTGCATCCCGGAGGCGGTCCGGACGGCGGTAACCACGCGTTCCGCCGTTCTCTACGCACGGACGGTCTCACACCGTCTGGGCCCTGTCAAGGAGTGGTTATTGAACGCCGGAAGGCGTCCAGGTCCAGGGCGGCGGCGGCTCGAAAGCGCGCCTCAAGTCCACGGCAGCGGCGGCTCCGGAGCGCGCCGGATTCCCTCCGCCAGGGCCGCCTGCTGCCACGGGTTCGGCCCCGGATCCTGGGGCGCCGGCGGGGGCACGGTGGCGCGCATGAAGCGCTCGAGCGCGGCCACCACGGCGGCCGCCTCCTCGGGCGAGGCGCCCGGCGCAACGATCGTCAGCTTCGGCCGGCGGTTCACGACCCGGCCCAGGCTATCGTGCGCCGGCCATGCCCACGCTCGCCGTGCTCGACCACGACGCCGTCCTGAGGGCGGTCTCGACCGCCGAGGCGATCGTCCGGGTGCGCGAGGCGCTGCTGCGCCACCACCGGGGCGAGTGGGTGATGCCGGCCAAGGTGTACCTGGAGAGCCCGCCCTTCGGCGACTTCCGAGCGATGCCGGCGCTCGGCGACGGACTGGCCCTGCTCAAGTGGGTGACCTCGTTCCCGGGCAACCCCGAGCGCGGGCTGCCCACCGTGACCGGGGTCATCTGCCTCTCAGACGCCACCACGGGCGAGCCGCTGATGCTGCTCGACGCGCGCTCGGTCACGGCGCTGCGCACCGGCGCGGTGGCGGCGGTGGCCGCGGTGGCGCTGGCGCTGCCCGACGCACGATCGGTGGGGATCATCGGCTGCGGGCTGCACGGCGCCTGGACGGCGCGCTGCCTGGCCGCCGCCGGCTACGGCCCCGGGGTCTGCCACGACCCGCGGGCCGAGGTGGCCCGCGCGCTCGCCGAGGAGCTCGGCTGGCGGACCGGCTCGCGCGGTGAGGCCGTCGCCGCCGACGTCGTCTGCTGCATCACCCCCGGTGCCGCGCCGGTGATCGACGCCGGCGATCTGCGGCCCGGCCTGCACCTGAACATGCTGGGCGCCGACGGCCCCGGCAAGTCCGAGGCCACGGTCGGCGCCGTCGCCTCGTGCGCCCTGTTCTGCGACGAGTGGGAGCAGGCCTCCCACGGCGGCGAGCTCACGCCGGCGGTCGGCGCCGGCCTCGTCACCCGGGCCCACGTCACCGAGCTCGGCGCGGTGCTGGCCGGCGAGGCACCCGGCCGCCCCGGTCCGGCCGCGGTGACGTTGTTCGACTCGACCGGACTGGCCATCCAGGACCTGGCGATCGCCGCCGCCGCGCTCGAGATGTACCGCGAGGGCCGGCTCGACGCCGGCACGATCGACCTATAGCGGGATGTTGCCGTGCTTGCGGCGCGGGCCGGGCTCGCGCTTGGTCTGGAGCGTCTCGAGCGCGGTGATGATCTTCGGCCGCGTCTCGTGCGGGATGATCACGTCGTCGATGTAGCCGCGCTCGGCCGCCGCGTAGGGGTTGGCGAAGTGCGCCTTGTAGTCGTTGATCAGCTTCTGCCGGCGCATGTCGGGCGTGGGCGAAGATGCGATGTCGCGTCGGTAGATGATGTTGACCGCGCCCTCGGGCCCCATCACCGCCACCTCGGCCGTCGGCCACGCGAAGTTGAAGTCGGCCAGCATGTGCTTGGAGGCCATGACGTCGTAGGCGCCACCGTAGGCCTTGCGCGTGATGATCGTGATCTTCGGCACCGTGGCCTCGGTGTAGGCGTAGAGCAGCTTGGCTCCGTGGCGGATGATCCCGCCCCACTCCTGGGCGGTCCCGGGCAGGAAGCCCGGGTACATCGCAGAAGGTGATCAGCGGGATGTTGAAGGCGTCGCAGGTGCGCACGAAGCGCGCCGCCTTGGTCGAGGAGTCGATGTCGAGCACGCCGGCGAGCTGCGCCGGCTGGTTGCCCACGACGCCGACGGCGTAGCCGTTCAACCGCGCGAACCCGCACACGATGTTGCGCGCGTAGTGCTCGTGGACCTCGAAGAACTCCCCGTCGTCGACGATCAGGCGGATGACCTCGCGCATGTCGTAGGGCTTGTTCGGGTTGTCGGGGACGACGTGATCGAGCTCCTCGTCCTGTCTCAGCGGATCGTCGGCGGGCATCACCCTCGGCGGCGCCTCGAGGTTGTTCTGGGGCAGGAAGCTGAGGAGATACCTGGTGTCCTCCAGGCACTGGTCCTCGTCGTCTGAGGCGAAGTGGGCGACGCCCGACTTCGAGTTGTGCGACATCGCGCCACCGAGCGATTCGAAGTCGACCTCCTCCCCGGTGACCGTCTTGATCACGTCAGGGCCGGTGATGAACATGTGCGAGGTCTCCTTCACCATGAAGATGAAGTCGGTCATGGCCGGCGAGTACACCGCGCCACCGGCGCACGGGCCCATGATCAGGCTGATCTGCGGGATCACGCCGGAGCAGCGGACGTTGCGCACGAACACGTCGCCGTAGGCCCCGAGGCTCACGACCCCCTCCTGGATGCGCGCGCCACCGGAGTCGTTGATCCCGATCACCGGGCAGCCGATCTTGGCCGCCAGGTCCATGACCTTGCACATCTTCTCGCCCATGACCTCGCCCAGCGATCCGCCGAACACGGTGAAGTCCTGGCTGAACACGCACACCCGCCGGCCCTCGATCGTCCCGTGGCCGGTCACCACCGCGTCGCCCCACGGCCGGTTCTTCATCATGTCGAACTCCGAGGTGCGGTGGCGCACGAACACGTCGAGCTCCTGAAAGGAGCCGGGGTCGAGCAGCTTCTCGATCCGCTCGCGCGCGGTGTACTTGCCGCGCTCGTGCTGCTTGGCTACGGCCTTCTCGGAGCCGGCGTGGATCGCCTCGTGGCGGATCTCCTCGAGCTGGCCAAGCTTCTCTTCGTAGGTCTCGGGGGCCTTGTCGCGCATGGTGGCGCGCGAGTGTAGTGCTGGTCTGGGTGCGCGCGGGCTGCGCCCGCGCGCCAGTCAGGCGCGGGAGAACGGGCGGTGGTGCGCCTGGCCGAGGCTGTTGAGCGCCGCGGTGAGCGCCGCCTCGGCCTGGGGCACCGCCGGATCCTCCGGTGGCGGCTCCTGCACCGGCTCTTCGACCGCCACCGGCTCCTCCGCGAGGGCCTCGGGGTTCGGTGGTTCCTCGGCCGGCGGACGGAACCACGCGCGCAGCCGCGCAAACCGCCCGGGTCGGCGTTCCGGTGGCGGCGCGATCTCCTCCGCCGGCGACTCCTCGACCGCCGCGCGGCTCCTCGTCCTCGACGGCCGGCGAACCTACCCGCGCGGTCAGCACCACCTTGGTCCCCCATCCCGACGGCTCGAGCCGCACCGTGCCGCTCGCGCGCTCGCCCTCCCAGGCAACGGCGGTCTCCGGCTCGAGCCTCGTGATCTTGATCTCTCCGAACTGACCCAGGTGGCGGGCCAGCGCGGCGGCGTCGCTGCATTCCGCCCACAGCTCGGGCGGAGACTTGACCAGCGTTCGATTGGCTGTCAGTTCGGTCATGCCTAGAGGGTTCGGGCGCGTCGGAGGGGAGTCCTTCACCGGGACGCCGGCCTTGCAGCGGTAACGTGCGGACGATGAAACTCGGCTCGCAAGGACCCGAGACCTCGCGGCTCGGCCTCGGCTGCATGGGCATGTCCGGCATGTACGGACAGGCCGACGAAGCCGAGAGCATCGCCACGATCCACGCCGCCCTCGACGCTGGCATCACGCTCCTCGACACCGGCGACTTCTACGGGATGGGCCACAACGAGCTGCTCATCTCTCGCGCGCTCGAGTCACGCGAGCGTCCCCTGATCAGCGTCAAGTTCGGAGCCCAGCGCGGCCCAGACGGCGCCTGGCTCGGCTACGACGCGCGCCCACAGGCGGTCAAGACGGCCCTCGCCTACACGCTGAATCGCCTCCGCGTCGACCACATCGACATCTACCGGCCGGCGCGCCTGGACCCGAACGTCCCGATCGAGGAGACGGTCGGCGCGATCGGGGAGCTGATCGAGGCCGGCTACGTCCGCTACGTCGGCCTGTCCGAGGTCGGCCCCGAGACGATCCGCCGCGCCGCCTCAGCGCACCCGATCTCCGATCTGCAGATCGAGTACTCGCTGCTCTCGCGGGGCATCGAGGAGGCCATCCTCCCCACCTGCCGCGAGCTCGGGATCGCGATCACGGCCTACGGCGTGCTCTCCCGCGGTCTGATCACCGGAAGCCGGTCGGGCGGACCGGGCGACATCCGCGGGCGGATGCCGCGCTTCCGCGAGGAGAACCTCGCGCGCAACCTCGAGCTCGTCGAGCAGCTGCGCGCGATCGCCGGCGAGCGCGGAAGCTCGCCGGCGCAGCTCGCGATCGCCTGGGTCCTCTCCCGCGGCGAGGACGTGATGCCGCTGATCGGCGCCCGCCGGCGCGAGCAGCTCAGCGAGGCGCTCGGCGCGACGGAGCTCGAGCTCACGCCCGACGAGCTCGAGCGGATCGAGCGGGCGATGCCCGCCGAGGCGGTGGCGGGAACGCGCTACGACGAGGCCCAGATGGCCCACCTGGACAGCGAGCGATGATCGTCCATACCCCCGACGGGCGCGAGCTGTGCCTGGAGATCGCGGGGGAGGGCGACCGGACGATCCTGGTCCACAACGGGACGCCGAACTCGCGCCACCTGTTCGGGCCATGGGTCGAGGATGCGGCCGCCCGCGGCGTCCGGCTCATCTCCTACGACCGCCCCGGCTACGGCGGCTCCACGGTCCATCCTGGCCACAACGTTGCCGACGGCGCCGCCGACGTGCGCGCGATCGCCTCCGAGCTGGGGATCGAGCGGCTCGCGGTCTGGGGCGTCTCCGGCGGCGGCCCGTACGCGCTCGCCTGCGCGGCGCTGCTTCCGGACCTGGTGGCGGCGGTGTGCACGCTGGGATCGGTGGCGCCGTGGAACGCCCCCGGGCTCGACTACTTCAGCGGCATGGGCGAGGACAACGTCCGGGACATCCAGCTCTACATGAAGGACCGCGAGGCGGCGCGAGAGGACCTCGCGAAGCAGCGCGAGGAGATGCTCGCGGTGACGGCCGAGCAGATCGCCGAGGGCATGAAGTCGCTTCTGTCCGACACTGACGCCGCCGTGCTCACCGGCGATTTCGCCGATTGGATGACCGTTTCCGTGCAGGACGGCCTCGCCCCCGGCCCGCAGGGCTGGTGGGACGACGGGGTGGCGCACATGGAGCCGTGGGGGTTCGAGCTCGAGTCGATCAGGGTCCCGGTCAAGGTTTGGCACGGCCGCCACGACCGCTTCGTTCCCTTCCAGCACGGCCAGTGGCTCGCCGAGCACGTCCCGGGCGCCGAGGCCGAGCTCAGCGAGACCGACGGGCACCTCACGCTGGTCACAAAGCGGCTCGGCGAGGTCCACGAGTGGCTCCTCGCGCACGTCTGAAGCCATTTCGGTCCGCATACCGGGCCGAAATGGCTTCAGTCAGAGGACTCGCCGCCGCGCTTGCCGGCGCCGCCAGCAGCGCGAGCGATCAGAACGTAGGCTGGTACTCGCCGAACACGTCGCGCATCGCGCCGCATACCTCTCCGAGGGAGCAGCGGTCCTTCAGGGCCTGGCGCAGCACCGGAAGCAGGTTCTCGCTCCCGCGCGCGGTCTCCCGGATCGCCTCCAGGCGCTTCTCGACCACCGAGGCGTCGCGGTCGGCTTTGAACTTCTTCAGCCGCTCCACCTGCGCGTGCTCGGACTCGGGATCGACGCGGAGGATGTCCGGAACCTCGGGCACGCCCTCGTCGACGTACTTGTTGACTCCGACCACGACGTCCTGCGCGATCCGGTAGCGCTCGTGGTAGCCGAACGCCGACTCCTCGATCTCGTTCTTGATGAAGTCGATCGCCTGCACCGAGCCGCCGAGCTCGTCGATCTTGGCGATCAGCTCTCGTGCGCTGGTCTCGATCTCCTCGGTCAGCGCCTCGACGAAGTAGGAGCCGGCGAACGGATCCACCGTGTCGGCGGCGCCCGACTCGTAGCCGATGATCTGCTGCGTGCGCAGCGCGATCCGCGCGGCGCGCTCGGTGGGCAGCGCCAGCGCCTCGTCGAACCCGTTGGTGTGCAGCGACTGCGTGCCCCCGCACACGGCCGCGAAGCCCTGGAGCGCCACGCGGACGATGTTGTTCTCCGGCTGCTGGGCGGTCAGCGTGACCCCGCCCGTCTGGGTGTGGAAGCGCAGCCGCCACGAGCGCTCGTCCTTGGCCCCGAAGCGCTCGCGCATGATCTCGGCCCACATCCGCCGGGCGGCGCGGAACTTGGCCACCTCCTGGAAGACGTTGTTGTGGCCGTTGAAGAAGAAGGCCAGCCGCGGGCCGAACTCATCGATCGCCAGGCCGGCGTCGAGCGCCGCCTGCACGTAGGCGATCCCGTTGGCCAGCGTGAACGCCACCTCCTGGACGGCCGAGCACCCCTTCTCGCGGAAGTGGTAGCCGCTGATCGAGATCGTGTTCCACTTCGGGACCCGCTCCCGGCAGTAGGCGAACAGGTCGGTGGTCAGGCGGATCGCGCCCTCGGGCGGGTAGATGAAGTTGCCCCGGGCGATGTACTCCTTGAGGATGTCGTTCTGGGTGGTGCCCCGGAGCTTCTCCGAGGGCACGCCCTGCTCCTCGCCGACCAGTTCGTAGAGCAGCAGCAGGCACGAGGCCGGGGCGTTGATCGTCATCGACGTCGAGACCTGATCGAGCGGGATCTCGTCGAACGCGGTCCGCATGTCGTCGATCGTGTCGATCGCCACCCCGGTGCGTCCGACCTCGCCCAAGCAGCGGGGGTCATCGGAGTCGAGGCCGAGCTGGGTCGGCAGGTCGAAGGCCATCGACAGGCCCGTCGAACCGTGCTGGAGCAGGTAGCGGTAGCGCTCGTTGGACTCCTTGGCCGACGCGTAGCCGGCGTACTGGCGCATCGTCCACAGCTGGCGGCGGTACATGTCGGGGTGGATGCCGCGCGTGTACGGGTACTGGCCGGGCTCGCCCAGGCGCTCGCCGAGCTCGTCCGGCACGTCCGCCTCGGTGTACAGCTGCTTGATCTCGATCCCCGAGTCGGTGAACCGGCGCGGGTCATCGGGACCGACGATCGGCGCGATCGTCCGGTGCTCGTCGGCGGTGGCCATGTCCGGCAGGTTACCCGCGCCCGGTTAGCCTTTGCTACATGAACGTGCGAGTTCGCCTGTTCGCGGGGCTGCGGGAGCGCGCCGGCGCGGCCGAGGTCGAGCTCGACCTGCCCGAGGACTCGCGTGTCGGCGATGCGCTCGCGCAGCTGCGCGAGCTGACCGACGATGTCCCCGTCGTGATGGCCGTCAACCACGAGTACGCCGACGCCGACGCGCCGCTACACGCCGGCGACGAACTGGCCCTGATCCCTCCCGTCTCGGGAGGCAGCGAGGTCGCGTCGCTCCACGCCCGCGTGACGCGCGAGCCGCTGTCGCTCGACCCGCTCCTTCAGCGCGTGCGCGACCCCCGCGCCGGCGCGGTGGTGACGTTCATGGGCGTCACCCGCCAGGTCGACCACCTCGACTACGAGGCCTACGTGGAGATGGCCGAGCGACAGATGGCCGAGATCGTCCGGCATGCGATCGAGCGTCACGGCCTGTGCGCCGCCGCCGCCGAGCATCGCGTGGGCGTGGTCGAGCTCTCGGAGCCGTCGGTGGCGATCGCCGTGTCCGCCCCCCACCGGGGCGAAGCGTTCGCGGCGGCGCGCGAGATCATCGACGAGATCAAGGCCCGCGCGCCGATCTGGAAGAAGGAGGAGGGCGAGTGGGTGCCGGGCACAAAGCCGGAACCGAAGCCCTGAGAGACCTCCCGGCCGTTCACGAGCTGGCCGGGCAGCTCGACGCCCCGCACGCGCTCGCCATCGCGGCGGCGCGCCGCGCCATCGACGAGCATCGGAGGGCCTTGCTGGCCAGCCGGCCAGGCCCGAGGAAGAGCAGGACGCTCCGGAAGGCGGGGCCATCTTGGCCCGCGCGCGGGAGCTCGTCGCGGAGCTCACCCAGCCCTCTCTGCGCCGGGTGATCAACGCCACCGGAGTGATCGTGCACACGAACCTGGGCCGCGCGCCCCTCCCCGCCGCCGCCCAGGCCGCGGTGCTCCGCGCCACCGAGGGCTACTCGAACCTGGAGCTCGACCTCGAGACCGGCGAGCGCAGCAATCGACAGGATCACGTCACGGACCTGCTGAGCGAGCTCACCGGCGCCGAGGCGGCGATCGCGGTCAACAACGGCGCCGGAGCGGTGCTCCTGGCCGCGGCGGCGCTCGCCGGCGCGGGCAAGGCGATCGTCGTATCGCGCGGCCAGCTCGTCGAGATCGGCGGCGGATTCCGGGTCCCCGAGGTCATCGCTCAGTCCGGGGCGCAGCTGGTCGAGGTGGGGACCACCAACCGCACGCGCCTCACCGACTACCAGCGCGCACTGAACGAACACGTCGGCGCGGTCATGCGCGTGCACCAGTCGAACTTCCGCACGGTCGGGTTCGTCGAGGAGGTCGCGATCGAGCAGCTGTGCGAGCTCGGCGTGCCCGTGATCGACGACGTCGGCTCGGGCTGGCTGGCCGGCCAGCCAGCCCCGGGAGAGGTGGAGCCCTCGATCCGGCGCTCCGTCGCCGCCGGCGCGGCGCTCGTCTGCTGCTCGGGCGACAAGCTGCTGGGCGGGCCACAGGCCGGCCTGATCGTCGGCCGGCGCGACGCGGTCGCGGCCGCCCGCAGCCACCCTCTGGCCCGGGCGCTGCGGATCGACAAGCTGTCGCTGGCCGCGCTCGAGGCCACGCTGCGCCTGTACCGCGACCCGGAGACGGCCCTTCGCGAGGTCCCGGTGCTGGCGATGCTGAACGCCCCTCAGGAGGTGCTGGCCGCCCGGGCGCAGCGGCTGGCCGAGGGGATCGGCGCGCGCGCCACGGTCGTCCGCGCCACCGCCAAGGTTGGTGGCGGCGCGCTCCCGCTGCTCGAGCTCGAGGGGCCGGCGGTGGCGCTCGAAGGCGAGCCGGAGGCACTCGCCCGCGCGCTGCGCGCGAACGACCCGCCGGTGATCGCCCGCATCCACGACGGCCGCGTGCTGCTCGACCCTCGGACGATCGCCGACGGCGACCTCGACGCGGTGATCGCCGCCGGCGGCGGATGAGCCCGCTGACGCTGGGCACGGCCGGGCACATCGACCACGGCAAGACCGCCCTCATCCGCGCGCTCACCGGTGTCGACACCGACCGCCTGCCCCAGGAGCGGGCCCGCGGGATCTCGATCGAGCTCGGCTACGCGAGCCTGACGCTGCCCTCCGGACGGCGGCTGTCGGTGATCGACGTTCCCGGCCACGAGCGGTTCGTGCGCACGATGGTCGCGGGCGCCACCGGGATCGACCTGTACCTGATGACGGTGGCGGCCGACGACGGCGTGATGCCCCAGACGCGCGAGCACGCCGCGGTGCTGCGCGCCCTCGGTATCGCCACGGGCGTGGTGGCGGTCACCAAGTCCGATCTGGCCGATCCCGAGATCGCGATCCTCGAGGCCGCCGAGCTGCTGCCCGGCGTACCCGCCGTCCCGGTTTCGGCCCGCACCGGGGGGGGCCTCGACGAGCTGCGCGCCGCCCTCGACCGCGCCACCGCGGGCCTCGAGAGCCGGGGCAACGCGGGTGCTCCGCCCCGGTTGCACGTCGACCGCGCCTTCACGATCCGCGGCGCCGGGACGGTCCTCACCGGGACACTGTGGTCGGGCGAGATCGCCCGCGGCGATGAGCTGCTCGTGCTCCCGAGCCGCCGCCACGCCCGCGTGCGCGCAGTCCAGGTCCACGACGAGCCCGTGGACCGGGCGCTCGCCGGGGGGCGCGTCGCGGTGAACCTGACCGGCGTCTCGCTCGAGGAGGTGCAGCGCGGCGACGTCCTCGCCTCGCCCGGCGCCGGACTGAGCGCCACTCACATGATCGACGCCGAGCTCGAGTTCCCCGAGAGCGAGCCAGAGCACGGCGATCGCGTGCAGGTGCACCACGGCACGCGCGAGTCACCCGCCCGGCTGGCCTGGCTCGGAGGCCGTTTCTGGCAGATCCGCCTCGAGCAGCCGCTCGTCCCGGCCTACGGCGACCGGCTCGTGATCCGACAGATCGCCCCGCCCGACACGTTAGGCGGGGGACGCGTGCTCGACCCCCACCCGCGCAAGCACGGCGCCGGCCGGGCGCTGCTCGTCCGCCTCGAGCGCCTGTCCCAGGGCGAGAGCGAGCCGGAGGAGCCCGCGCCCCCGGCACGCCCCGCGCCACCGCCCCCGCCACCGCCACCCGACGCGCCCCCCTCACGCCGGGCGCGCTCGCGCTCGAGCGGCGCCTGCACGACGCGGGCGTCGAGCCCCCACCCGACTCCGAGCTCGACACCGAGGACCTGGCCGCGCTGCGCGACGCCGGGCGGGCGATCAGGGTCTCGAAGGCGCTCCACTACCACCCCGCCGCGCTCGCCGAGGCCCGCGGGCGGATCCTCGGGCGTGGCCGAGGAGCACGGCGGAGCGGTGACGCTCGCCCAGGTCCGCGACGAGCTGAAGACCTCGCGCAAGTTCGCCCAGGCGCTGCTCGAGCACCTCGACTCAGAGAAGGTGACGGTCCGCCGCGGCGAGGTCCACGTCGTGCGCCGGCGCGCTCAGAGCGCCCCGCCGGCGGCGGGCGGCGCCGTGGGGTCCGCGCCGCCGCCGCCACCGTGCTCGCGCACGAGATAGTCCTCGATCGTCATCGGAACCTCGGCCGAGCGCTCGGCCACGGCCAGCAGCGAGGACATGGTGGCCACCTCCTCCACCTGCTCCTTGAGGAACCACTGCACGAACTGCTCGCTCTGGAAGTCCGCCTCGTCGCGGGCCACGCCCATCAGGCCGGCGATCTGATCGCTCACCCGCCGCTCCTGCTCGAGCGCCAGGGCCACCGGCGCGACGATGTCGGCGAACCGGACCTCGGGCGCGGACACTCCCGGGATCATTACCGGGGCGTCGGCATCGAGCAGGTACCGGACCATCATCATCGCGTGGTTTCGCTCCTCGACCGCCTGGGCGTAGAAGAACGCGGCCAGCCGCGGCAGGGTCTGGGCGTCGTAGTAGACGGCGTTGGCGATGTACTGCTGCGATGCGGCGAACTCGTATCCGATCTGTTCGTTGAGGCGCTCGATGAAGCGTGCGGCGGCCATCGCTCTCCCTTCTGATTGGCTCACGCTAGTCTCCCACGCAATGGCTACTTGCCTCGTCACCGGCGGCGCCGGCTTCCTCGGATCGCATCTGTGCGAGGAGCTGCTGCGCCGCGGCCACCGTGTGATCTGCGTCGACAACCTCGAGACCGGCACGCTGGCCAACATCGAGCACATCCGCTCGGACGACTTCGTCCACCTCAACCTCGACATCATCGAGCCGTACTTCATCGACGAGCCGGTCGACTTCGTCTACCACCTGGCCTCGCCGGCCTCGCCGATCGACTACCTGCGCCTGCCGCTGCACACGCTCAAGGTCGGCTCCTACGGCACGCACCACACGCTCGGGAGTGGCCAAGAAGCACCGGGCCAGGTTCCTGATCGCCTCCACCAGCGAGGTCTACGGCGATCCGAAGGAGCACCCTCAGCGCGAGACCTACTGGGGCCACGTCAACCCGATCGGGCCGCGCGGGGTCTACGACGAGGCCAAGCGCTACGCCGAGGCGCTGACGATGGCCTACCACCGCCAGCAGGGCGTCGACACGGCAATCGTGCGCATCTTCAACACCTACGGGCCGCGGATGCGTCCCCACGACGGTCGCGCGATCCCCACGTTCCTGCGCCAGGCGCTCCAGGACCGCCCGATCACCGTGTTCGGGGACGGCTCCCAGACCCGATCCTTCTGCTACGTGGCGGATGAGATCCGCGGCCTGATCGCGCTCGCCGAGTCCGGCTATCACAACCCGGTCAACATCGGAAACCCGGACGAGTTCACCCTGCTCGAGCTGGCCAAGACGGTGATCGAGGTCACGGGCTCGAGCTCGGAGATCGTCTACGAGGCGCTCCCGACAGACGATCCCCAGGTGCGCCAGCCCGACATCACGCTGGCCCGCGAGATCCTCGGCTGGGAGCCGGAGATCTCGCTGCGCGAGGGCCTGACCCGGACGATCGAGCAGTCCGGGCGGGACACGCTGGTCGGCGCACTCGCGTAGCGCGGGGCAGCAAACCCTGTGCACGAACGCCTCCGCGTGGCCCGGAACTTCGCCCTCCGGCTACCGTTATGGAGGGAGTAGGGGAATGACCAGGTCAGCCGCGATACGTGAGCATCGATCACACAAAGGTCGCTAGCGGCCAGGTAGGCGGGATCACGCCTACCGGCGCGGTCCCCCTGCCCGAGCGCGACGTGCGCCGCAAGCGCCCGCCGCTGATCTCGTTCATCCTGCGCATCGAGACGCTCCGGCGGATCGCGCGCGTGCTCACGCTGATGGCGCTCGACCTGATCGGCGTGGGCGGGGCCCTGTTCACCGCGCTGATGCTCAAGCTGGTGGTCAAGGGCCATGCCGACGCGGGTCTCGCCTGGTCGCAGATGAAGCAGTGGATCTGGTTCGCCTACCTGCTCACGGTGCTCCTGTTCGCCCGCGTCGACCTGTACGCCGAGCGCACCCGCCGCCCGGGCCTGGCCCGGATCGCCGGCGCCCTCTTCCAGGCCACCGTGATCGCGCTCGTGTTCGCGCTGGCCGACGGCGAGCACTTCTCGAGCTACTTCATCTTCTACGGCTCGCTGATCTTCGGGACGATGTACATCGCCGGCCTGCGCGAGCTGCACCTGCGGGTCACGGGCTCGCTGCTCGAACAGGCGGGCTACAGGCGCCGCGCGCTGCTGGTCGGCTCGGGCAAGCACATGGAGGAGGTCGGCCACGCGCTCGCCGACCGCTCGCGCACCCGCGTCGACGTGGTCGGCTACATCTCGCTCGACCCGCGCCCGCCGAACGGGCTGCGCTCGCTCGGCTCGCTCGAGCAGCTGCCCGAGGTGCTCGCGCTCGAGCGCGTCCAGGAAGTGATCATCGCCGATCCCGACTTCCCCCAGGAGCGCGCGGTCGACCTCGTCGACCAGTGCCATCAGCGCGGCGTCACGGTCCACGTGGCTCCGACCACGATGGAGATCCTGATGGACCGGGCGCAGTTCGTCCCGGGCCAGAGCGTGCCCCTGTTCACGCTGCGCCCGCCCGTGTTCGACGGGATCGACTTCGCGCTCAAGCGGACCTTCGACCTGACGCTGGCCACGCTCGTGCTGATCGTGCTGGCGCCGGTCCTGCTCGTGATCGCGGTCGCGGTCAAGCTCAGCTCCTCCGGGCCCGCCATCTACCGCTCGGTACGCCCCGGGATGGCGGGCCGGCCGTTCTACTGCTTCAAGTTCCGCACGATGCGCGAGCACGCCGAGCAGATCCAGGCGGACCTCGAGTCGCTCAACGAGAAGTCCGGCGCGATCTTCAAGATCCGCAAGGATCCGCGCCTGACGCCGGTCGGGCGCTTCCTGCGCCGCTTCTCGCTCGACGAGCTGCCGCAGCTCGTCAACGTGGTGCGTGGCGAGATGTCGCTCGTCGGCCCCCGGCCGCTGCCGATGCGCGACTTCGAGCGCCTCGAGGAGTGGCACAAGAAGCGCTACCTGGTTCTGCCGGGGATCACCGGCCTGTGGCAGGTCTCGGGGCGCTCGGAGCTCGACTTCGACGACCTCGTCCGGCTCGACTTCCTGTATCTCGAGCGCTGGTCGATCTTCCTCGACCTGCGGATCCTGCTGCGGACGATCCCGGCGGTGCTCTCCCGCCGCGGGGCGTTCTAGGCCCTCGGGCTCTACTCTCCCCGCGACATGCCCCCGACCGATCGGTTCGTGATCAGCTTCGCCGCGGAGCCTCCGCAGGAGGGGATCCCCTACGGGCGCTGGGCCGACACGCTGGCCGGCCACTTCCTGTCCGCCTGCCGCGAGCTCGACACCGAGGGCGAGGACATCGGCGAGCCCGGGCAGGTGGCCTGGTTTCCCGACCGCACCTACGCCGGGCGCACGTACATCCCGGCGGTGGCGCGGACGACCGCCTCCTACGAGCTGTTCGGGTTCGTGTCGTTCACGGAGGGCCCGGGCGGCCCGGCCGAGTTCGACGCCCGCGCCGACTTCACCGCCGAGCTCGCCGAGGCCAACCCCGACTGGAAGCTCGACCTGAGCGACGACGTGATCGGGACCTGGCGCGGGGAGGAGGGCAAGAGCGCGGACATCACGCTCGTGTGGGGCGTCCCGCTGATCCCGGGCGGGGCGATCGCCACCGCCGAGCTGGCCAACCTGGCCGTCGACCAGTGCGAGCTGGTCGAGGAGCGCTTCACGCTGATCGCGCCCGACAACTACCGCTCGGACTTCCTCGAGGTCAAGCTCTGGAGCCGCAGCGGCGACGAGCTCGCCCGCGAATCTCTCTACGTCGACGACGAAGACGAGGACTGAGGCGGCGCCGCCGCCTCAGGGGGGCGGGCCGGGGTCTGCTCGGGCGCGGTCGGCACCGCCCCGTTCTCGAGCGCCGGCTGGAGCGGGAAGTGGCAGGCCGCGTAGTGGTCGGGCCCGAAGGGACGGAGCTCCGGAAGCACCTCGGCGCACTTCTCCTGGGCGCGCGGGCAGCGGGTGCGGAAGCGGCAGCCCGAGGGTGGGTTGAGCGGCGAGGGGAGCTCGCCCCGGATCGCCACGCCGCCGGCGTCCTTGTCCTTGGCCACGACCGGATCGGGCACCGGGATCGCCTCGAGCAGTCCGGCCGTGTAGGGATGGGCCGGCCTCTCGTAGATGTCGGTGCCGGGCCCGACCTCGACCAGCTTGCCCAGGTACATGACCCCGATCCGGTCGGCCAGATAGCGGACGACCGACAGGTCGTGGGAGATGACGATGTAGGTGAGCCCGTAGGTCGCCTGGACGCGCTTCATCAGGTTGAGGATCTGTGACTGGATCGAGACGTCGAGCGCGGACACCGGCTCGTCGGCGACGATCACCTTCGGGTTCAGCGCGAGCGCCCGCGCCAGTCCGAGGCGCTGGCGCTGGCCGCCCGAGAACTCGTGCGGATAGCGGAGCATGGCGTCGTGGGCCAGGCCGACCTCATCGAGCAACCGCTTCACCGTCTCCTCGCGCTCTTTGGTCGTCCCGCGCTTGGCGATGTCGAGCGGCTCGGAGATGATCTCCCTGACCCGCATCCGGGGGTCGAGCGAGGCGTAGGGATCCTGGAACATCAGCTGCAGGTCGCGGCGCAGCCGGCGCAGCTCGGCGCCCTTGACCGTGCTCAGGTCGGTGCCGTTGAAGACGACCTGCCCGCCGGTGGGATCCTCGAGCGCGACGCCGAGCCGGCCGAGCGTGGTCTTCCCGCACCCGGACTCACCGACGAGGCCGAACGTCTCGCCCCGCCGGATGGCCAGGTTGACGCCGGTCACGGCGTGGAGCGTGCCGATCCGTCGTCTCAGCACCGCTCCGGCGGTGACCGGGAACTCCTTTGAGACGTCGCGGAAGTCGAGGATCGTCTCGCCGAGCTTGCCGTTGCCGTCGGTGCCCGCGCCGTGCGCGCCCTCGACGTTCGTGCTGAGTACCTCGATCTCCTTGCCGAAGCGGGCGACCAGGGCAGCGTTCTTCTCGGCCTCGGCGATCAGCGCGGCGCCGAGATTGGTCACCTCGGCGGCCGAGGAGCGGCGGGGGTGGAAGCAGGCGAACGGGTGGTTGGGCAGATCCCCGTCCTCGAGCGGCGGCTTCTCGGTGCGGCACTCGGTGGTGGCGAACGCGCAACGGGGCGCGAACCGGCAGGCCGACGGCGGCTTGCGCAGATCCGGGGGTAGGCCGGGGATCGAGTAGAGCTCCTGCGACTTGTCCTGGTTGAGCTTCGGAATCGAGGCCAGCAGCGCCTCGGTGTAGGGATGGCGGACGTTGTTGAACAGCTCAAGCGTCGAGGCCGACTCGATCTTCTGTCCGGCGTACATCACGACCACGCGGTCGGCTCGCCCCGCGATCACCCCCATGTCGTGGGTGATCAGGATCGTCCCCATCCCCAGCTCGCGCTTGAGCCGGTCGAGCAGGCGCAGGATCTGGTCCTGGATGGTCACGTCGAGCGCTGTGGTCGGCTCGTCAGCGATCAGCAGCCTGGGCTCGTTGGCGAGCGCCATGGCGATCATCACGCGCTGGCGAAGTCCCCCCGAGAGCTGGTGCGGATAGTCGTTGACCCGCTCCCGAGGCCTCGGCACGCCGACCAGCTCGAGGCACTCGACCGCGCGCTCGATCGCCTTCTCCTTGGAGACGTCGCGGTGGATCAGCACCCCCTCGGCGATCTGGCGGCCGATCGTCATCGTCGGGTTCAGCGAGGTCATCGGGTCCTGGAAGACGATCCCGACGTCATCGCCGCGCACCTTGCGAATCTCGTCGGGGCTCAGCTTTACCAGGTCGCGGCCCTCCAGCCTGACCTCACCGCCCGCGATGTAGCCGCGGTGCGGAAGCAGGCGCATGATCGACATCGCGGCCATCGTCTTGCCGCAACCGGACTCGCCGACGATGCCCACGGTCTCGCCCTTCTCCACCTCGAAGCTCAGCCCGTCGACGGCGTGCACGATGCCGCTGCGGAGCTTGATGTGGGTCCGGAGGTCCTCGACCTCGAGCAGGCGCGCCATGGCCGCTACTTCTCCTGCAGCCGGACGTCGAAGGCGTCTTGGAGGGCGTCCCCGATGAAGTTGAACGCCACGACCGTGATCACGATGATGATCAGGGCAGGATAGACCTCCCACCAGTAGCCATCCTGCAGGTAGGTGGTCCCGTCGGAGAGCATCGAGCCCCAGGTCGGGGTGGTCGGCGGAAGGCCGAACCCGAGGTACTGGAGGACGGCCAGGGTCAGGATCGCGTTGGCGATCTGGAAGGTCACGGTCACCACGATCGTGCCGATCGTGTTCGGGATGATGTGGCGGAGGATGATCCGCCAGGAGCGCCCGCCCATCACCTGGACAGCCTGAACGAACTCGCGAGTGCGCAGCGTGAGCGTCTCGCCGCGCACCAGGCGCGCCGGGATCTGCCAGGACACCGCGGCGAGCAGGATGATCAGCAGCGTGAGGTTGGGGCGGAAGACCTGGGCCATGAAGATGAACAGGAACACCACCGGGATGGCCAGGCCGATGTCGACGAAGCGCATCAGCACCGTGTCGGCCGCCTTGCCGAAGAACCCGCTGATCGCTCCGTAGATGAGGCCGAACACGGTCGAGACGAACCCGACCGCCAGGCCGACCTCGATCGAGCTCTTGCCCCCATCCATCATCCGGCCGAGGATGTCGAAGCCGCTGTTGTCAGTCCCGAGCGGGTGGCTGCCGCCGGGCGACAGGTTGACGCCCAACAGGTTCGGGTTGAGCTGGTCGGTGTGGTAGATGAGCGGCCCGATGTAGCTGAACAGGATGATCACCACGACGACGACGACGCCCACGATCGCGAGGCGGTTCTGCGCGAACGTGCGGCCGATCACGAGCCACGGGCTTCCCGTTGATACGACCTCACCGCCGGTCGGGACGACCTCCAGTTCGGCCCCGTCTGCGGCGACGGCCTCCGTGTCAGGTCTCTCAGCGGGTTCGGCGGCCACGCTCAGTACCTGATTCTCGGGTCGAGGATCGCGTAGCCGATGTCGGCGATCAAGTTGCCGACGACCGTGATCACGCCGACCAGCACGGTGATGCCGAGCATCACCTCATAGTCGTTGCGGAGCGTGGCGTTGAAGTACTCGAGGCCCGCGCCCGGATAGTTGAACACCTGCTCGATGATCAGGGTCCCAGTGAGGATGAACGGGATCGACAGACCAACCAGCGTCACCACGGTGATCATCGAGTTGCGCAGCAAATGCCGCCACAACACCAGCCGCTCGGGCAACCCCTTCGCGCGCGCGGTGCGCATGTAGTCCTGCGCGAGCGTGTCGATCGCCGAGGAGCGCATATACCGGCTGAACTGCGCGTAGGTCACCAGCGTCAGACTGGCCACCGGCAGGACCAGGCCCGAGGGATGCTGGAGCATCCCGATCGCCGAGGCCGACTGCGGCGCCTCGGCCGGGAACACGTGGAAGCTGATCGACAAGAACTGGATCAGCAGCAGCGCGATCGCGTACTGCGGCATCGAGTAGAGCAGGAAGCTCACGCCCGTACCCAGGTAGTCCACCGGCCCGTTGCGCTTCACCGCCTGCGCCACTCCCACCGGGATCGCGATCAGTAGCGACAGGATCAGCGAGATGCCGCCCAACACGAGATCGCGCGGCAACTCCGACGACAGCAGCGAATCGGTGGTCCGGTTGTACTGATAGGAGTAGCCGAGATTCCCGTGCAGCAGCCTGTCCAGGAAGTCCCAGTACTGGACGAACACCGAACGGTCGAGGCCGTTCTGGTGGTTGAACTGCTCGATCGCCTGCTGGGAGGCCCGGTTACCCAGGATGTCCCGAGCGAGGCTCCCCGGCAGAGCATGCAGGAGGGCGAATGTGATCAGCGTCACCCCCAGCGTCACCACGATCGCTTGACCGAGGCGCCGGATGATGTACCCGATCAGAGAATCACCCTCCTGCTCACTCTATTGCACCGGGGCCGCTACTTGACCAGGTACCAGTCCTCCGGGTTCATCATGCCTAGGGCATTGGCGGCATAGCCGCCGAGCTTCGCGCTCACCATGGTGCCCGCGTCGCCCTGATAGGTCCCGATTGAGGTCGGGCCGAACACCACAGGCAGCTGCTGCGACATGTAGGCCGCGTACGCGGAGAGGGCCTGCTTCTCATTCGCGGCCGGGCCCGACACCGTCTGGGTGATCAGCGCCGTGGCATTCGGGTCGTTGTAGCTGCCGTAGTTGGCCACCGCTCCGTGCTGGAACAGCGACTCGCCGGTCGGCAGGTAGTCCGGCCCGTAGATCCAGCCCGCACCCCAGTTCTGCGCCGTCCACTTGCACGTCGGCTGGGTCGGCTGGCAGGCCATGGCCGTGGCGATCACCGTGTTGAACGGATGGCTGGTCAGCTGAAGCGTGATTCCGACCTTCTTGGCCTGAGCCTCGAGGTCGTTCATCTCGCTCTGGAGCGTGGCCACGCCCGACTGGTAGTCGAGGTTGAACGAGATCGGCTGACCCGCCTTGACGCCCGCGCCGCACAGGCTCGGGGTCTTGCACGTGGTCTGGCCGTTGGGCACCACGTTCCAGCCGTGGGCCTTGAGGATCGACGCCGCCTGCGCGGTGTTGAACGGGTACGGGTTCGCCGAGGCGTTGAACGCCACGAGCGGACTCGGAGGCGCCGGCGGGATCGGGCTGTAGGTGGGGTTTGCGGTGTTGTTCAGGAAGGCGCGCGTCCATCCCGCCTGATCGACGAGATGCTGGAACGCCTGCCGGAAGTACAGCTGCTTGAACACCGGCCCCATCACCGGGTTGTTCAGGTTCAACGGGAAGTAGTTGAACGAGTAGCTCGCCGCCTGGTTGTAGTCGTAGCCCTCGCCCTTCACGGTTGAGATCTGCGGCGCGTACTGCGAGGGCAGGTTGGCCACCGTGACCGCTGACGGGCCGCCCGAGCGGATCTCGTTGAACTCCGAGGTGTCACTCGTGAACGGCAGCTCGATCAGCTTCGAGATCGTCGGCTTCGGCGAGCCCGAGTAGCTGGGGTTCGGAACCAGCGTCACCTGACCGGTGTTGGTGAAGCTCTGGAGCTTGAACGGTCCATCCACGACGCTCCAGATCGGCGAGCTGGTCCAGGAGCCGGTCGACTTCGACTGGGTGTCGAGGAACTTGTAGACCGCCTCGGCGCCCGCCTTGGTCGAATCGGGCAGGTGCCCGTTGTCGGACGTCGGCGCCGGCTGCGACAGCGACGTGCGGTCCCAGGACAGCGGAACCGGATAGATCTGTGACAGCTCGTTGTAGAGGAACCACTCCGGGTTGTAGGACTTGTTCAGGTGCAGGACGATGGTCGAGCCGGTCGGCCCGTTCGGCATGGTCATGCTGACCAGGTTGTCCGGGAAGTAGCCCGGGACGTAGCCGCAGAAGTTCTTCGTCGGGCTCGCCTTGTACATGTTGATCCAGAACTCGACGTCGCGGGCGTCCACGGACTCTCCGTCGGACCACTTCCACGGCTTGAGATTGATCGTGACGGTCTTGTCGGCGTTCGAGAAGCTCGGCGGGTTGGCCGAGCGAATAGCCGTAGTCGACGGTCGGGCCGTAGTTGTTCCCGTACCAGTACAGCCCGCGGTAGAGCATGTACGAGAGCTGGTTGAGGTTGTTCGTCGTCGCGCACACCTGCGCGCTGGTCATCGGGAAGATGTAGTCGGGCGGCGCGCTGGGCCCCTCGGTGAACGTGACCGTGCCGCCGGAGACCTTCGTGCCGGACGGCGCCGTGGGCTGCGTCAGCCCGGCACCGGTCGTGGGCGCGCCGGTTGACGAGCTGCCGCCGCTGCTACCGCTGCTGCTGCTGCTGCTGTTGTTGCTGCTGGAGCCGCAGGCGGCCGCGAATAGCACGATGAGCGCCACCCCAATCATCGCCGCCGTGCTGCGCGTGAACGTTCGCATCAAACCTCCTCCTCGGGGTCCCCATAACGGGGCAGCATCCAGAACTGATCTCTCCGACAGACGTACGTTCGGGCCGGCCGCGAGTCGGCTGACCGAGTCGTCGTGTTCCTCTCCTACTACCGGTTCTGGGCTACTACCGTCGCTGGGGCGCAAGATATCACTGAAACATTGCTAGCGGGGAGCATCCGTACCGGCCCGAGCGCGGCCCCAGCCTGAGGGCATCTGCCCCAGCCGCGTGTTCGGCTCAGTCGCGGACTTCCTCCGCCACCGCTGGTGGGATATCACACCGCTCGGCGGGCTGACGAACCGCTAACCAAGCGCAAACCTGCGGGCTGGACGGCGTGGCCGCCCGTGCCGAGCCGCCTTGGCCTCCGTGGCTACCCTCTGTTCGCCGCGCCCTCGTAGCTCAATGGATAGAGCACGCGCCTCCTAAGCGCGGGATGCAGGTTCGATTCCTGCCGGGGGCATGCCCGCCGCGCGTCGCCGGGGGGCGGGCGCCGCCGCCGGGTCGGGCGCCGCCGCGCTGCCGGAGCATGCCCCGCGGCGCCCGGGGAAGGCAAGGGACGCGTGCTACCGTCCGCGACCTCCGTGTCCGAGAGCACGCTCGATGCACCGACCGCCGCCGATCCGGCGGCGCCGGGTCGTCTCCCTGCACCGGAGGCGGCCCCCTGGACGCTGCGCGGCTTCATCCGCCGCCGCCCGTGGTGGGCGGTCGCCGCAATCGTCCTCGTCGTGGCCCTCGCCCTCGTCCTGTGGGCGCGCACGCGCCCGAGCTACGACGCGTTCGGCTGGCTCGTGTGGGGCCAGCAGACGCTCCACCTGAGCCTCGACCTCGGCGGCGCTCCGTCCTGGAAGCCGCTGCCCTACCTGTTCACCGTCCCCTACGCGCTGTTCGGCCACTACCAGCTGTGGCTGTGGATGATCACCGCTGTCGGCGTGGGCCTCGCCGGAGCGGTGTTCGCGGGGCGGATCGCCTACCGGCTCACGCTGCGTGAGGCGCTCACGCGCGCGGGCGAGGATGCGGTCGGCCTGAACGCGCGCTACGCGGCGCTCGCCGCCGGCGTGTTCGCGGGGCTCGGACTGCTCGGGCTCGAGGACTACATGCACTACATCCTCAGCGTCCAGTCCGATCCGATGATCGTCGCCTTCGTCCTGGCCGGCGTCGACCAGTACCTGTCGGGGCGGCCCCGGTGGGCGTTCTGGCTCGGGGTGGTCGCAGGGCTAGGGCGTCCCGAGGCCTGGTGCATGCTCGGGCCGTACACCTTGTACGCGTGGTTCCGCATCCCCTCGATGCGCCGGACGCTGATCGCGGGCTGGGCCATCATCCTGTTCTTCTGGTTCGGCGTCCCGACGATCACCAACGACAAGCCGTTCGTGTCTGCGCAGCTGGCCGAGGGCTCCCCGCGCGAGCTGCGCCAGAACCAGATCACCGGCACGCTCGGGCGCTTCACCGAGCTCCAGTACCTGCCGATGTGGATCGCCGCCCTCCTCACCGCGGCTTGGGCCTGGGTACGGCGCAACTGGCTGGCGCTGTGGCTGGCCGGCGCCGTCGTCGTGTGGGTGATCACCGAGATCGCCTTCGCGATCAAGGGCTGGCCGGGGCTGCCGCGCTACATGTTCGAGGCGGCGGCGCTCGCCGTGATCCTGGCCGGCGCGGGGGTCGGCTGGGTGCTGGCCGAGGCGCCGCGTCTGCGGCCCGGGCTACCCCGCTGGGCCGGCGTGCCGGTCGTGGCAGTGCTGTGCGCCACGCTCGTGCCCGGCGCGCTCGCGCGCGTGCGCACGGAGCGGACCGACCTCAAGCACGAGCGCGACCGCACACACGAGATCTCGCTGCTGAAGACGACCATCGACGTGCTCGGGGGCTACCGGCACATCCGCGACTGCGGCGAGCCGGTGACGATCGTCGAGTACGCGAGCACGCTCGCCTGGTACACCCACCTCGATGTCGGCTCGGTCGGCTACATCCCGAGCCTGGAGAAGCAGCAGCCGTACCCGATCGTGCTGTTCATCCCGAATACGCACGGCGGCTGGAGGGTCGAGCCGTGGCACACCCGCCCCGCTCAGGTCGCGGCGTGCCGCAGCCTGCACTCGGAATACCTGACCTCGCCCAAGGACCCGGGAGGGTTCCTGCTGCGCGGCTGACGCGGTGGCCGAGTCGACGATTCCACGTGCGTCCGCCGCCCCCGAGGCGGCTCCGGGCGCCCATAGCCGGGGGGGCCGGGCGGGACTCCTGGCCCGCTACCCCGAGCTACCCGTCGCGCCGGCGGTCCTCGCGCTGGCCGCCGTGCTCGTCGTGTGGGCGGGCACCCGGCCGAGCTTCGACGCCTACGGCTGGCTCGTGTGGGGCCACCAGACCTGGTCGGGGGTGCTGAACACCAACGCCGCCCCCTCGTGGAAGCCGCTTCCCTTCCTCTTCACCTTCCCCTACGCGCTGTTCGGCCACTACGAGCTGTGGCTGTGGATGATCACGTCGGTGGCGGTGGCGCTCAGCGGCGCGTTCTTCGCCGGGCGGATCGCCTACCGGATCGTCTCGGCCGGCGCTCCGGGGGAGGGGCGGCCGGAGGGGCGGCCGGCGGGGCGGCCGGGGGCGTGGGCCGCGGCCGTGTTCGCCGGGCTGGCCCTGCTCGGCCTCCAGGACTACTGGCACTACGCCCTGAGCTTCCAGTCGGACCCGATGATCGTCTCGCTGTGCCTGGGGGCGGTCGACTGCCACCTCTCGGAGCGTCCGCGCTGGGCGTTCGCGCTCGGGGTGCTGGCCGCCCTCGGGCGCCCGGAGGTGTGGCCGTTCCTGGGCCTGTACACGCTGTGGGCGTGGTGGGCGCGCCCCGCGATCCGGTGGGTGCTCGTGGCCGGCTGGCTGTTCGTGCTGTTCATGTGGTTCGGGATCCCGGGGATCACCTCGCGGACGCCGTTCGTCGCCGCGAGCAACGCCTTCGGCAGCGGGCGGGCGCCGCACGGGGACAAGATCACGGCCGTGATCGGTCGCTTCCTGGGGATCAACAACGCGCTGCTCGACGTCGTCGGGCTGGCGGCGGTGGCGCTGGCCGTGATCCGGCGCGACCGGCTTACGCTCGCGCTGGCGGCTGGCGCCGTCGTGTGGGTGATGGTCGAGATCGCGTTCGCGCTCCACGGCTGGCCGGGGCTGGCGCGGTACATGTTCCCCGCGGGCGCCGTGGTCGTGGTGCTCGCCGGCGTGGCCGTGGGCCGGCTCGTCGGCGAGGCGCCCGGACCGGCGTGGGCCGGGCCGATCCTCGCCACCGTGGTCGCGGTGGCGCTCATCCCCTCGGCGCTCTCCCACGTCCGCAGCGAGCACCGCGACCTGCGCGACCAACGCGCGCGCACGGCTCAGATCAACCGGCTGGCGGACCGGGTGAGGGCGCTCGGTGGCGCCGCGCTCCTGCGCTCCTGCGGCGAGCCGCTGACCCGGCTCGAGTTCCAGACGACGCTGGCCTGGACGCTCGGCCTCAACGTGGCCAAGGTCGGCTGGAAGTACGGCCCGGCCGTGGCGAGTGGGAGGGCGATCGTCCTCTTCACCCCGACGCCGCGCGGCGGCTGGGTGATCCAGGCGCTACACCAGCACGCTCCTGCCTGCGCGCGGCTGCCGGCCTGAGGCCGGGCCCGCCTGAGGCCGAGGCCCCCCTGAGGCCGAGGTCCGCCTGAGGCCGAGGCCCGCCTGAGGCCGGGAGGGCCGGGTCAAAAAGCGTCCGTATTTTTCGCTTTTCGACCCCGCCCTCGAGCCCGGAGTCACAAACGGCCCTCATTTTCCCGTTTTCGACCCCCCCTCACCGTCGAAGCGGTCCGGGCGCTCGGGGTAGACCTCGTCGATCGTCGTGAGGGCGCGGTAGGGCGCGCCGGCGGCCTGTTCGATCGCGCGCGCGCCACCGGCCAGCCGGTCGCAGATGGCCAGCACCCCGCACACGGAATGGCCCTCATCCCGGAGCGCCTCGAGCGCGCGCAGCGTCGAGCCGCCGGTGGTCACCACGTCCTCGACCAGCATGCAGCGCTCATCCCGCGAAAGCAGCGGACCCTCGATCCGCCGCGCCAGTCCGTGCTGCTTGGCCTCCTTGCGCACGAAGAACGCCTTGACGGGCGCCCCGCCGGCGAGGGCGGCGCAGGCGATCGGGTCGGCGCCCATCGTCATGCCGCCGACCGCGGTGGCGCCCCACTCGGTCGCCTGGGCGGCGACCAGCTCGGCCAGGGCGCGGAAGCCGGCGGGCAGGAGGATCGCGCGCTTGGCGTCGACGAGGTACTGGGCCGTCGCGCCGCTGGTCAGGGTGACCTCGCCGACGACGAGCGCGTGCTCGCGGAGCTCCGAGAGCAGGCCGGCGCGGGCGCTCGATTGTGCGTCCAGATCCACGGCGCTTCGTGATGCTAGCCCCGGAGGGGGTCGATATGGCGCTCGTGCTCGCCCGTGCCCTGATCACCATCTCGACCGTCTGCAGCCTGCTCGTGATCGCGTCCTTCGCGATGTTCGCGCGCGATCAGATGGCCGGCGCCTCGCAGCATCAGCAGACCGCCGAGCTGCCGGGGGCCGCGGCGGTGACGCCCGCGAGCTCGCCGAGCGCACCCCGCAAGCACGCGCAGCCCCGCCGCTTCATCGACGGCGCCGCCAGCACGCTGACCTCGCCGTTTCACTCGATCGTCCAGTCCAACAACGCCTGGGTCGATCACGGCGTCCCGGCCGCCCTGGCGCTAGCCGTCTACGGGCTGGGCCTGGGCTACCTGGCCCGCTTCTCGCGCGGCGTTCGCGTAACGCGCGCGTTCGCGTAACGCGCGCGTCCGCGCGGACGTCAGTAGTAGACGTCGACCCAGTTGCCGATCTCGAGCCAGTTGTAGATCGAGATCGCGTCGTCGATCGGCACGCGCATGCATCCGTGGCTGGCCGGATAGTCCGGCGCGGGGTTGTAGCCGTGGATCGCGTAGCCGCCCCAGAAGAAGTTCGAGAAGTACATCCCGTCGGGCAGGTAGCTCGGCGTCTTCATGTACACGTGGAAGTCGCCGAGGATCGTCGGCGTCGAGGGCTTGCCCGAGCTGATCGGATAGATCCGGTAAACGCGTGAGCCGTAGGCGAGCGCCAGCAGCTGCAGGGAGAGGTTGCCCTCGGCGTGCTTGCCGTGACTCGGGAAGCGGAGCTTGAACTGCCCCCAGCCGTTGAGCAGCCAGGTGATCGTGGCCGGGTCGAGCGTCTGGGCCACCCCCTGATGCAGCAGCCGGTGGTAGGCGTCGATCGCCAGCCCTGTGCCCGCGTCGTAGACGCCGGTCTGCGCGAGGTAGAAGTGAAGCGCGGCGAGGCGCTGCTGGATCAGCTGCACGAACGGCCCGGTCGAGCCGAAGCCGACGCGCTCGTCGAGCACGTCGTAGCGCCGGGCGGCCGAGAACGCGGCCTGCGCGCTCGTGGCCGAGTGCGCGACGAGCACCGTCACCTCGCCCGGGTCGCGGCTGGAGATGGTCTCGACGAACAGCCCGTAGCCGTGCACGCGGACGACGCGCAGCTTCGCCGACTTGATCAGCTTGCCGTGTAGCCACGCCTTGACCGTGACCGTCTGGCCGGGCACGTAGGGCCGGACCTCGCCATGGACGTTCAGCCCGCGGCCGGGGACGGTCACGATCTGGTGCTCGAGCGCGAAGCCGTAGCGCAGCGCGAGCGTCAAGTGGCCGGGCGGGGCGGGGGCGGCCGCCGCCGGCGAGGCCCCGATGAGCGCGAGCGCGATCACGGCCAGCCCCGTCCCAATCCGTTGGCGCATTGGCAGGAAGTAAATCAGGCGCGCGAACGCGAGCCGGCCGGCAGCGTCAGCGCGCGACAGCGGACCGGTCAGCAGCGCGATCGCCGCCAGCGCCGCCACCATCAGGCCGAGGATCGCCCCCGCGCCCCAGTGCTCCTGGCTCACCCCCAGCGCGAGCGAGTTGTTGACCGAGTGCAGGGCCATGCAGGGATACAGCGAGCGCGTGCGCCACCGCAGCAGGCACAGCACGAAGCCGAGGAAGCCGAGCGGGATCAGGTACTGCGAGGACGCCGATCCGGTGTGGGCGAGCCCGAACAGGATCCCGGTCAGGATCGCCGCCACCACGGTCCCGACGTTGCGCCCGCCGACCATGATCCGCCACCGGCGCAGCGCGCCGAAGATGAACCCCCGGAAGAAGAACTCCTCGGCGATCGGCGCGATCACGCACACGAAGATCGCCGCGCCCACGAGCGCCGCCGTGCTCTTGCTCACCCCGAGCTCGTTGGGGAGCTTGTCGCTGCCGTGGAGGTTGATCAGCTGCGCGTACGCGGCCGACACGACGTAGTAGCCGATGCCGGCGGTGAGGAACGAGGCGACGGCGAGCGCCGGGCTGACCCGCCGATAGCCGAAGTCGGCCGGGCGCGGCCGCCCGTGGAGCGCCGCCAGGTACAGCGCCACCGCGACGAAGCCGGCGTCGAACAGCACGTCGCTGAGCAGGCTGACCGCCGGCGTCGGATGGGCCACGCTGGTGCCGCTGGCCTTGCTGACGAGCGCGACCAACACACTCGCGAAGATCCCGACGCACAGACCCATCCCGACCGCGGCGGGCGCGGTCCAGATGCGCCACGGGGGCTCGTCGGCATCCTCGCGAGGATCGGGCGCGGGCGCGACGGACTCAGGGGGCGGGACGCTCGACATCGCGGCTGGAGGTTAGGGCAGCTCGGCCAGCGTCTCGATCGTGCGCACCCCGGCCCCCACAGCCGCCCCGCGCGCCCCGGGCACCCCGGAACCCCGGCCCCGCGCGCCCCGGGCCCCCGGACCCCGGCCGCGCGCCCCCGCCGGATCAGGATCGGCTCGATCCCCGCGGCCCGCGCGCCGGCCACGTCCTCCTCGAGGCTGTCGCCGACGTGCACCGCCTCGTCCGGCCGCGCCCCCGCCAGCTCGAGCCCGCGCTCGAAGATCGCCGGCGCCGGCTTGCGCGCGCCCACCGCCGCCGAGGTGACGATCCCGTCGAGCAGCGGCGCCAGCTCGAGCCGGTCGAGGACCTCGTTCAGCGACACGTCCCAGTTGCTGACCACGACCAACCGGCGCCCCCGCGCGCGGGCCGCGGCGAGCGCCGGCGCCACGTCGGGGAAGGCGCGGAAGCGCAGCGAGGCGAGCAGCGCCTCGGTCATCGCGGCAGGCTCGATCGCCCCCGCCGGGAGCGACTCGGCCGGGAGCGCCGCGGCCAGCACTCGGGCGCAGCGGGCGCGCAGGTCGGCCAGCCGCTCGGCGTCGCGCCCCTCGTCCAGGTGGGCGCGGTAGTACGCGATCTCGGCCGCGATCGCACGCTCGGCCTCGGCCTCGGTGACCTGGATCTCGAAGCGCCGCGCGAGCTCTACGCGCAGCGCGGGCGCCGGCGGCTCGAGCGCCACCAGCGTGCCGAGCGCGTCGAGCAGGATCGCCTTCACGCGACGAAGCGCCAGGTCGCGAACTCGGCCGTGAACAGCCCCAGCAGCACCGCCGAGACGGCGAGCACGGCCTCGGTCCGCCGGCGGCGCGCGCTCCACTGCGCCGTCCACATGAACAGCGGGAACAGCACGACCTCGTAGCGCGGCAGCGAGGCCAGCGGCTGCGGCGAGACCGGATAGGAGAGCGGCATCGCCAGCGCCGCCAGCGCGTAGCCGCCGTAGGCGATGGGCAGCCGCCGGAGCGCTCCGACCAGCGTCACCGCGCCGAGCACGAGGAACCCGAACAGCATCAGGTTCTGGCCCGCCACCATCATCGGATCGCCACCGGCCTTGTCGAAGTAGAGCGGCGGCGGCGGGCCGTGGATCAGCTGGCGCAGCCCGTCCCAGGCCGCCACGGCACCGGTCCAGACACCGCCGAACGGGCCGGCGAAGTGCCGGTACCAGACCTGCTGCGCGTGAAACGGCGCGAGCCCGTCGCCGCTCGTCAGGGCGAGATAGAGGACGTAGGCGCCCAGCCCGGCTGGGATCAGCAGCGACCAGCCGAGCGCCGGCGTGATCCGGTGGCGGGGGAGCACGCGGCGCCAGCCGACGCGCGTCAGCGGCCGCGGCCGATCGGCCCGCGGCCCGTACAGGAACAGCAGCACGACCGGGACGAGCAAGGTGATGCCGCTGTTGCGCGAGACCGCCCCGAGCGCGCCGAGGAGCCCCGCCAGCGCCCACTTCCCGTTGCGAGCCGCGAGGATGCATCCGAGCGACAGGGCCAGGAACAGCGACTCGCTGTACACCGCCGAGAAGAAGTAGGCCATCGGGCAGAACGCCAGGAGCAGCACGGTGGCGCGGGCGAGCTCGTCGCCGAGCTCGAGCGCGACCAGCCGGTGCAGCAGCACGAGCGCGAGCGCGAACGCGGCGAGCGAGACGAGCACGCCGGCGACCAGATCCGAGCCGATCAGCAGCCCGGGTCCGCGGAGCACGAGCGGGTAGAGCGGGAAGAAGGCGCTGCGCGCCGCCTCGTGGTCGTAGCCGCCGCCGGCGATGGCCAGGTACCAGACCGAGTCCCAGCGCGCGAACGGGGCCACCAGCAGGTTGCCGAAGTACCCGAAGGGCGCGGTCAGACCGGCCGGATCGAAGCCCGACGAGCCGGCCGCGCGCCCGAAGAACAGCACCGCGAGCACGCCCGAGGCGAACACGACGGCGCGCGAGGTCCACAGCGCCTGCCAGACGATCGCGCGCCGCGTCGGAAGCTGGCTCGGCTCCTCGCTCATCCAGCGCCGAGTGTTGCAGCCTGAAGGAGGGCGAAGCGGCGGGCCGAAATTGGCCTCCGGTTACACTTTTCAGCGGCTGGATTTGGCTGCCGAAGTCAGGGCCACCTGCGCCACGGGCACCATCCGCCAAGCTCCTCATGCGTCGACGCGACCGACAAACGCGGCGTAGCCGCCACCGCGGGCACCCCCTCCGCCGCTCGATGCTGCTGTTCGTGAGCGTGGCGATCAGCGCCGCGATCATCGCCGCGCTGGCCGGGGTCGGCTGGGTCGTCGCAGTCGCCGACTCGGCGCCGAACCTGAAGACGCTGAAGACGCACGCCCCCAACCCGCCATCGGCGATCTACGCGTCCGACGGCACGCTGCTCGGCTACATCCACTCGAGCACGATCAACAACCCGGTGGCGGGCAACCAGATCCCGCAGAGGCTCAAGGACGCCACGGTGGCGATCGAGGATCGCCGCTTCTTCCATCACGGCGCGCTCGACTACCAGGGCATCCTGCGCGCCGGCATCCGCGACGTGTTCGGCGGCCACAACAGCCTTCAGGGCGCGTCCACGCTGACGATGCAGCTCGTCGACAACGACTACCTGCCGTCCGCCATCGGCTCCCACCACAACCTCAAGTACAAGATCGTCCAGGCCAAGCTCGCCCAGCAGCTCGAGAGCGAGCACAGCAAGCCGTGGATCCTCGACACCTATCTCAACGACGTTCCGTACGGGACGGTCGGCGGCGTGACCGCGATCGGCGTCGGCGCCGCGGCGGAGATGTTCTTCAACCGGCCCGTGCAGCAGCTCGATCTGGCCCAGGAGGCGCTGCTCGCCGGGCTGCCCCAGGCGCCGTCGGACTACAACCCGTTCATCTCGCCCCACCTCGCGCTTCAGCGCCGCAGCGAGGTGCTCCAGGCGATGGCCAACTCGCACTACATCACCCAGGCGCAGGCCGACCAGGCCGCGCGCTCGCCGCTCCAGGTCCAGACCACGAACAAGTACACCACCCGGATCGAGCCGTACGTGTTCGACTACGTCCAGCAGCAGCTGATCGACAAGCTCGGCGTGCGCACGGTGGAGAACGGCGGCCTCAAGGTCTACACGACGATCAACCTGAAGATGCAGCGCCAGGCGCGCAACGCGATCCTGAACAACCAGCCCGGCGGCCCGAACCTCGACGCGCAGCCCGCCGCGGCGCTGGCCACCGTCGACCCGGCGAACGGGCACATCCTCGCGCTGGCCCAGTCGGCCACCTACGACCAGACCAAGTTCGACTATCCGGTCCAGGCCGAGCGCCAGACGGGATCGGCGTTCAAGGTGTTCGCGCTGATGACGCTGATCCACGACTACAACGGCGATCCCAACCAGACCTACTACACCTCGCAGTTCCTTCCCGCCGGCTGGCTGTCGGCGGACCCGACATGGTCGGTGCACACGGCGGAGGAGAGCTATCAGGGGACGATCAACGTCACCCACGCCACGACGGTGTCGGACAACACCGTGTTCGCCCAGCTGGCCGCCGACCTGGGATGGGACAAGCTCGACCAGACCGCGCACGCCATGGGCGTCACCTCGAAGCTGACCGGCAACCCCTCGGAGGTGATCGGCGGCCTCGCGTACTGCTGCACGATGCTCGAGATGGCCGACGCGTATGCCACCCTGGCCAACGGCGGCACGCACTATCCGGCCACGATCCTCGATCACGTCGTGTTCCCCGACGGGAGCGTCACGAACTTCGCCAACCCACCGGGCGACCGCGTGTTCTCCTACGGCGAGGCGTACGCCGCCACGCAGGTCCTCAAGACCGTGATCACGAGCGGGACGGGGACGGCGGCCGGCTACGGCTGTCCCGCCGCAGGCAAGACCGGAACCGCCAACAACCTGGACAACGCGTGGTTCGTCGGCTACACGCCGAAACTCACGACGGCGGTCTGGGTCGGCTATCCCCAGGGCAACGTCCCGATGTCCAACGGCTTCGGCGGCTCCCTGGCGGCGCCGATCTGGCACGACTTCATGGAAGCCGCCAGCGAGGGCTACTGCGGTGACTGGGGCTCCCCGAGCGATCCGTTCTCGGGCACGGCGTTCTCAGGGCCGCACGCGTCCGCCTCCGGTCAGACGTACGGCAACCCGAAGAACCAGAACGGCCAGAACGGCCAGAACGGCACCGGGAATTACACGAGCCCGTACAGCAACCCGACGCTGTTCGCCCAGCCTCCCGCCTCGCCGAAGACGACGGTCAACACCGGCGGCGCCGGGGTTGGAAGCGGCGGTGGCGGCGGTGGCGGCGGAGGCGGCGGTCACGGCCCGCCCGGCGGCACGCCCGGAGGCGGCGGCGGCGGCGCCGGCGGCGGCGGCGGTCATACCGGCCCCGGCCCCGGTGGGGGCGGTCCCAAGAAGGGGTAGGTCCGCGCCTGCTCGACCGGCACCTGCTCGAGCGCCACTACAGCCCCGAGCTCCTCATGAGCCCGGACGCACGCGCGCGCTGGACGGCGCCCGATCTGCGCGAGCTCCCGGCGCTGGCCTAAAAGCGCGGACCGACTACGCGCCGGCGCCGACCGCCGCAGCACCCTGCGGCAGCTGGCTCTGGATCCAGCGCTCGAGCGCCGGCCCGCTCTCCGCGCTCACGATCAGCGCGAAGCGCGTGTGATCGGAGTTGTGGTAGCCGCCGTGCCACAGGTACTCGGAATCGACCACGGCCTGCTGGTACTTGGGCAGCGCGATCTTGACCTCGCCCTTGCGGTCGAACTCGGTGGGCCGGACGACGAGCGCGCTCGACGGATCCTGCGTCAGCTCGAGCCACACGCGCACGACCCAGCCGTTGGACTCCGGGTTGCCCTGGTTGTTGTTGTCCAGGTGCAGGCCCCAGCGGCACTCGCGCATCGTGTTCGGCGCCATCCGCAGCAGCTGCACGCGGCCGAAGCGCACGCCCATTCCCTCGATCCACTGCACGATCGTCGGGCATTTCTTGGCGTTCTCGGTCCACACGCCGTCGAGGTCGGCCTTGCCGTACTCCCAGAAGCCCTTGAGCTCGATCTCGCCGGTGGCCGAGGTGATCGGCGCGAAGTGCGTGGTCGGGTCGCTCGCGTACGTGGTGTAGGTCAGGTCCTCCCACTCCGAGGCCGGGATCTCGGGGCCCTTGTACTTGTCGAGCACGAGGTGGCCGCCGGCCTCCTCGAGGATCGGCATGCGGTAGTGCGGGGTCTTGCGCTGCTGCAGCGACGCCGGGCGAATGCCGGTCTTGCGCAGGATCTGCTTCGTATACTCGTTCTTGAGCGCTGACGTGAGGGTGGGCAACGGGCCTCCACGAATTCGGATGTCGTTCTCCGCCCAGCCGGACCGGGCCAGCGGCCAAGCATACCCACTACTCTTACGGCAACCCCGCGAGCGGCGCGAGGCCACCGAGAAGCACCTGAATCGAACGAGCATGCCCAAGGAAGAGAAAGTCGAGCTGGAAGGCGAGGTCGTCGAGGCCCTGCCCAACGCGATGTTCCGCGTCAAGCTCGACAACATGGACCGGACGGTCCTCGGACACGTGGCGGGCAAGATGCGCCGCTTCCGGATCCGCATCCTGCCGGGCGATCGGGTTCGGGTCGAGCTCTCGCCCTACGACCTCGACCGCGCCCGGATCGTCTACCGCCACCGCTGAGCGCGCCCGGCCGTGGGCGAGCTCGAGCTGATCGAGGCGCTCGAGCGGGCACTGACGCGTCGCAGCCCACGGATCGCGCGGTGGCTGGGCGACGACGCCGCCGTGGTCAGGGCGGACGGGTACTGCGTCACCTCGGTCGACGCCATGGTCGACGGGGTCCACTTCCGCTCCGGCCAGCTGTCCCCGCGTGACATCGGACACCGCGCGCTGGCGGCGGCGCTCTCGGACCTGGCCGCGATGGGCGGGCCGCGCGCCGGCGAGGCATACCTGGTCCTGGGGGTGCCGAGCGGCCTCGACCGCGACTACATGCTGGCCGTGGTGAGCGGCGCCGAGGAGCTGGCGGCCCAGGCCGGGGTGACGATCGCCGGCGGCGACGTGACAGCCGCGGGCGCGCTGGTCGTGTCCTTCACGGTCGTCGGATGGACCGACGATCCACGCGCGCTGATCGGGCGCGACGGCGCCCGCCCCGGGGACGCCGTGGCCGTGACGGGCGAGCTCGGCGGTGGCGGCGCCGGGCTGGCGCTCCTCGACGGACGGGTGACGGCGAGCACGCACCTCCGCCCCGCCCTCCGCGAGGCCTTGGTCGAGCGCTACGCGCGGCCCATCCCGCGGCTAGAACTCGGCCGCGCCCTCGCCGCCGCCGGCGCGCGGGCGATGATCGACCTCTCCGACGGCCTCGCCACCGACGCCGCCCACATCGCGCGGCGCAGCGGCGTGCGCATCGAGCTCGACCCCGAGGCGCTCCCGCTCGCCCCGGGCGTGGCCGAGGTCGCGCGCCAGCTCGGCCTCGATCCGGCGCAGTTCGCGGCAACGGCGGGCGAGGACTACGAGCTGTGCGTGTGCGCCCCGCCCGAGACGCTGGCGCGCGTACCCGGGCTCACCGTGGTCGGCGTCGGTGGCTCAGGGAACGGGCGGCGTGCGGTTCGGCGACTTGGACGCCGAGCTGTCCGGATACGAGCACCGGTTGTAGGCATCGGAGCCGTCAAGCCGCGGGCCGAGCCGCCGGATAATCGCCTCGGCCACTCGCCCCGGGTCGATCCGGTACTGCCCGCGCTCGATCTGTTCCTTGATCCCTGCCATCTTGCCTGCGCGATCCGATGTCATCAGCCACCTCCGGTCCAGTCGGCACCGCCCAGTGCCGCCGTGACGCCCCCGGACACTACTCGACGTAAAGCCCCGCGAGCGCATCAATTGTCACAGCGGCGCCCTGGCGGCCCGCAGCGCCACCTCCGCGCGCAGCCGCGCGAACACGATGATCCGCTGCGCGGCGCTGAACAGCGGGTTGCAGGCGGAGAGGACGAGCCGGTCGTAGCCGACGTCCCGGGTCACCCACAGCGCCGTGGGAGCCACGATCCGGCGGTACTGCACCACGTAGGTGAAGCGGCCGTAGGGCATCTCGAGGACGATCCGGTTGCCCGGCCGCAGCGCGTCGATGTGGCGAAACGGAGCCAGGTAGGTGGTGCGATGGCCGGCGATCGCCACCGTCTGCCCGAGGCCGGGCAGCGCCGTCCCCGGATAGTGCCCGGGCCCCTTCTCGAGGCTCGCCGTGTCGGTCCCCTCGACGACCTGGAAGCTCACGCCGATCCGCCCGATCACGATCCGCCCGACGGCGTCGCCGGTGGCGAGCTGGCGCTGCTCGCGCCGCGCCAGATAGGCGATCCGGTCGCCGGCCGCGGCCAGCCCGGCCAGCGCATGCAGGTCGACCGGCGAGAGCGGCGCCGGTGCAACCAGGCGCTGGTTGATCTCGCCCCGCTTGAGCGTGGCCACGAGCGCGGTCAGCGGCTCCTGCCAGGCGAGCGTGACCGCGACGTCGGCCAGGAGCAGGGCGCCGGAGAGGATCAGGACCGACGAGATGTCCCGGAGCAAGCGGCGCGCCCAAGCGGGCCGCGGGCGCGCGGGCGCGGACGCTGCGACGCTCACCGCCGGAGCGCCGACTTGGTGCCGCCGAGTGAGCCCGGTCCGGCGTAGGACACCGGCCCCCGCACGGTCACAGGTGCGACGGGCGCGCTGCGCGGCTGGCGGAGCTCCCGCACCGCGATCAGCGTCATGCTCGCGACGCAGCCGAGCACGATGCTCCACTCGAGCGCCGCCCTCAGGCCGACTCCGCCCCCGGCCACGAGCAGCACCGCGCTCCACGCGGCCTGTCCGACGCCCAGGCCGAGCTCCTCGGCGTAGAACGCGACCGCGAGGGCGGGGAGCACGAGTCCGCCGAGCAGGAGCGCGACCGTGAGCGCCCTGGGCAGGCGCCGCGACGAGCCGGCGGCCCACAGCCACAGATGCAGCGCGGGCACGAGCGGCGCGGCGGCGAACGGGTTGGCCAGCCAGATGGCGAGTGCCACCGCGCACAGCACGAGCAAAAGCGCCGCGGCGGCGCCGGGGCCGCCGATGTCGAGGAAGGCGCCGACCGCGCGGGCGCGCGCCACCCTGAGCACCAGCGGCCGCACCGCGAAGAGCCCCACGACGATCACGGCGGCGAGGACGGCCAGGATCGCGAGCGCCCGCCCGTGCACGGCGACGGCGCCACCGGCCAGCGGCCCCGGTGGCGCGGCGTCGATCAGGCCGGTCATCCGCAGCACGCGGATCACGAGCACGGCGAGGACGAACGGCAGCGCGCCGGCGAGCACCCAGACGAGCCAGCGGACGATCCCGTGCCCCCGCCGCCGGGCGCGAGCGAGCCCGTCGATGGTCGCGGCGAGCACGGGCAGGATCAGCGCCAGCACGAGCAGCCGGACCGCCCACCCCGGGATGAGCTGGCCCGAGTAGAGCAGGTAGGCCGAGGGCGCTGAGACCTGCGGGCCGCTGTCGAGCGCGTCGATCGTCGAGAGCACCGAGCGCCCGAGGGCGTCGATCTGCGCCTCGCTGATCGGCTCGTGCGCGGTGGGCGGCCGCTCGCTCGACATCGACAGCAGCACCGCGGGCGCGCCCCGGTCCCCGAACGGCGCCTGCTCGGTGCTCGCCATCGGGAAGCTCAGGTGCAGGAACTGGCTGCCCAGACCGTTGCCGCCGGGCGGGAGCCCGGCCTGGGCCGAGAGCGCGGCGGCCAGCGTGCCCCGCAGCTGCGATGGGCGCCACCAGGTCGCTGTCGGTCCAGGGCACGACGATCGGGCCGTGGCTTCTGGCGCCGGTCAGATCGCCCAGGGCGATGACCGCGTCGACGGGCCCCGGAACGCTCCGCGCGAGCGCCGTCGCGCCGGCGGCGCCGGCCGATCCGCTCGTGGACGCGAGCACGATCGAGCGGCTCTGCGTCTGCCCGGCGAGCACCCGCGCGAGCTCGAGCAGCACCCCCGTCCCCGACAGCTCCGCCGGATCATCGGGAGCCACCGCGTCGCGATGCGAGACGACCACGATCGTGCCGTTGGACATGCCGGCACGCTCGGCGATCACGTTGCGCAGCGTGCGCGGACCGTCGACCGTCTGCGCGCGGAAGGTCTGCGTCGAGACCGAGTAGCCGTCGCTCGAGAGCGCGCGCGCGACGTAGCCCGCGATCGCCGCGTCGGCGGCGGAGCCGGGGCGCCGCTCCGGATAGCGCGCGTTCAGGGCGCTCATCGTCGAGAACGAGTTCTGGCCGTTGAACGCCCCGGGCGAGAGCGTCGTTCCCAGCGGCCCCTGCTCCCCCCGCAGCGAGAACGCGAACACGATCACGCCCAGGGCGACGACGATGAGCCCGCTGCGGTAGATCCGCGGATCGAGCATCGCCAGAGGGTATCCGCAGAGCTTCGCCCGGTACGGATCATCCCCGCACGTTGGCGAAATCAGGCCCCGGCCGGACGCCCACTACTCTTCAGTACGGAGGGAGCCCCGCGTGCCAGACCGCTCAGCCCGCATCCTGCTCGTGGACGACGAGCAGCCAATCCAGACGCTGCTCTCCTATCCGCTGCGCAAGGACGGCTACGACGTCGTGCAGGCGACCGACGGCGAGCAGGCGCTGGAGCGCTTCGAGGAGCAGTCCTTCGACCTGGTCGTGCTCGACCTGATGCTGCCCAAGCTCGACGGGCTCGAGGTCTGCCGCCGCCTGCGCAGCCGCAGCTCGGTCCCGATCATCATGCTCACGGCCAAGTCGGAGGAGATCGACAAGGTGGTCGGGCTCGAGCTGGGGGCGGACGACTACATCACCAAGCCCTTCTCGCTGCGCGAGTTCTCGAGCCGGATCAAGGCGGCGCTGCGCCGTGCCGAGATGAGCCGCCCGGCCGAGACCGCCGCCGACGAGGTCCCGCTCGAGCTGGGCGATCTACGCGTGGACTTCTCCAAGCGCAGTGTGCGCGTGCGCGGCAGCGAGGCGCAGCTCACGTTCGTCGAGTTCGAGATCCTGTCCGCGCTGGCGCGCGCGCCCGGACGGGTGTTCACGCGCGACATGCTGCTGTCGCGCATCTGGGGTGACTCCGCCTACCGCGACCAGCGCACGATCGACGTGCACATCCGCCATCTGCGCGAGAAGATCGAACACGACCCGAAGGACCCGGAGTACCTGTGCACGGTCCGCGGCGTCGGGTACAGGTTCCGCGACTACGAACCGTAGTCGCCGTGCGGGTCTCGCTTCGCAACCGGCTGGTCCTGGTCTTCTTCGCGGTCACGTTCGTCGCGATCGCGTTCCTGTACGTGTACGTGGCGCCGGGGCTGCGCTCGCGGCTGATCTCCCAGCGGCTCACCGAGCTGCGCGCGGACGCCCTGCGCGACTCGGCTCGGATCGCCGGCACGGTTGGCAGCTCGACGCCGCTGCGCGCCGTGCGCGCCCGCGTCAACAGCGCCGCGCTGACCTCGGGCGACCGCGTGACGATGCTGCTCGTGACCCAGGCGCTGGGCACATCGCAGCTCTCGCCCCAGGTCGACTCGAGCAACCGCGCCGCCACCGCGCCGCTGACCTTCCCCGTCGCCTACCGAGCGGTCCGCTCGGGACGTCTCAGCACCGGGACCGAGGCCACGCGCGCCGGCACGATCGCCGAGGCGGCGTACCCGGTGCAGTACCTGGGACGGGTGGCCGCCGTGATCGTGTTCTCGGCGCCGGTCGCGGACCTGGTGCGGACGGCCGCGGTCGTGCGCCATCAGGTGCTGGTGGCGGGCGGGATCGCGCTCGTGCTCGCGCTGATCAGCGCCTACCTGATGGCCCGGCCGCTGGGACGGCGCGTCAAGCGGCTCGAGGTGGCGGCCGAGCGGGTGGCCGCCGGCGACTTCGCGCACTCGATCCGGGTCGACTCTCGCGACGAGCTCGGCCAGCTGGCCGGCGCCTTCAACGTGATGCAGCGCCAGCTCGCCCAGCTCGAGTCGGCGCGCAAGAAGTTCATCGCCACCGCCTCGCACGAGCTGCGCACGCCGATCTTCTCGCTCGGCGGCTTCGTCGAGCTGCTCGAGGACGAGGAGCTCGACCCGGAGACCCGCCGGCGCTTCCTCGATCAGGTCCGCGACCAGGTGGAGCGACTGCGCAAGCTCTCGGTCGACCTGCTCGATCTCTCGCGCCTGGAGTCGGGCTCGCTGGAGCTCCGCCCCGAGCAGGTCGACCTGGGCGAGCTGACACGCTCGGTGGGCGGCGAGTTCGAGCCGACGCTCGCCCAGCGCGACGCCCACCTCGAGCTGCGGCTGGCCACCAAGCGGATCGACGTCAATTGCGATCCGGTGCGGGTGGCGCAGATCGTGCGCATCCTGATCGACAACGCGCTCACGCACACGGCCGCGGGGACCCGGATCGTCGTCACGGCCAACCGGAGCGACGGGCACGTCCGCCTCGCCGTCCGCGATGACGGCGCCGGCATCGATCCCCAGGCGATGCCGCGCATCTTCGAGCCCTTCTACACCGCCGACGACGCCCAGGGATCGGGCCTCGGCCTGGCCATCGCCAGCGAGCTCGCCGAGCGGATGGAGGGACGGCTCAGCGTCAGCTCCGAGCCGGGGGACACGACGTTCACGCTGGACATCCCCGCGTGAGCGCGGGGTTCGTGGGGCCTGTCGGGTCCGAGCTCGTCCTCGAGCTGGCGCGCACCCTGCGCGAGCGCGTCGTGCCCGAGCTCGGCTCGCACGCGGGCCGGGTGGCCGGCGAGAGCGGCGCCGGAGGCGACGTGACGTTCGCCGTGGACGAGCTGGCGGAGGCGGCTCTGCAGGAGTTCCTGGCCGATCGGGCGCCGCACGTGGCCTTCTACTCCGAGGATCGGGGGCTCGTGTCGCCGGACGGGGCACGCGAGGTCCTGGTCGTCGATCCGATCGACGGCACGCGGCCGGCGATGGCCGGGCTCGAGTCGGCGTGCGTCGCGGTCGCGCTGGCGCCGCTCGGCGACGGCGATCCGACGATGGGCGACGTGAGCGCCGGGTGCGTGGTCGAGATCAAGTCGGGCGATTGGTTCCTGGCCGTGCGGGGCGGCGGCGTGCGCGCGTCGCGCCCGGCGCGCCTCAGCACCCAGACCGGCGTCTCGCGCATGTTCTGGGGCTACGGATTCCGGGGCCGGCCGGCGCGGGAGATGGTCGAGGTGCTGGGCGAGCTGATCGACGCCTCCTCGGTGGGCGGCGGGACCTTCGAGCTGGGGTCCCAGGCGTTCGCCATGACCCGGATCGTCACCGGCCAGCTCGACGCCGTGATCGAGGTCGGCTCGCGGGTGATCGACGACGTCCCGGGGATGCGGGCCGAGTTCGAGCGGGTGGGGGGCGGGCAGGTGCTCAACAACTCGCCCTATGACCTGGCCGCGCCGTGGCTGTGCCTGACCGAGGCGGGCGGTGTGGTCTCGGACGGCTGGGGGCGCCCGCTAAACGACCGGCGGCTGCTCGGCTCGGGCCACGAGTTCCAGATGTCCTCGATCTCGGCCTGCACCGCGGAGCTGCACGGCCGGCTGGTCGAGGCGGTCGACGCCGGGGTCGCGCGGCTGCGAGCGCTGCGAGCGTGAGCGCGTTCACACGCGGCCGGGGACGGGCACGATATCGTGCGGCGCCGTCCAGGCATGCTGCAGAAAGTCGCCGTCGCCCATAAGCAGCTCTCCGACTATGCGAGCATCGTCGGCCGACCACTCGTGGACGAGATCCGCGAGCGCGCGGAGCGCCTGAAGGGCAAGCGGATCCTGCACGTGTCCGCCACCGCGTTCGGCGGCGGGGTGTCCGAGATCCTGATGACGCTCGTGCCGTTGATGATCGACGTCGGGCTCGACTGCGAATGGCACGTCATCTACGGCCGCGAGGAGTTCTTCAACGCCACCAAGCTGATGCACAACGCGCTCCAGGGCAATCCGCAGGACCTGAGCCCGGAGCAGTGGGAGATCTGGACCAAGTACAACGAGATCAACGCGCGGGAGCTGTCCGGCGACTGGGATGGCTGCATCGTCCACGATCCCCAGCCCGCGGCGGTGGCCTCGCTCGTGAACGAGAAGGCGCGGAAATGGGTATGGCGCTGTCACATTGACCTCTCGACGCCGAACCCGGCCACGCTCGAGCGCCTGCTCCCGTGCCTGGAGCCGTATCCGGCCTCCGTCTTCCACATGCCCCAGTACGTCCCAGCGGCGATGCACGGCAGCGCCCGCATCTTCCCGCCGGCGATCGACCCGCTGGCGCCCAAGAACATGGCCTTCTCGCCCGAGGATGCGGTCTACATCTGCGACCAGTTCGGGATCGACGTCGACCGGCCACTGCTCTGCCAGGTCTCGCGCTTCGATCCGTGGAAGGATCCGCTCGGAGTGATCGACGCCTACCGGATCGTCAAGGAGCAGGTGCCTGAGGTCCAGCTCGCGCTGGTCGGCTCGATGGCCACCGACGATCCCGAAGGGTGGGACTTCTTCAACGCCACCGTCGCCCACGCCGACGGCGACCCCGACATCCACATCCTCAATAACCTCAACAACGTGGGGGCGATCGAGGTCAACGCGTTCCAGTCGCACTGCGACGTGGTGATCCAGAAGTCCACGCGCGAGGGGTTCGGGCTGACCGTGACCGAGGCGCTGTGGAAGGCGCGCCCGTTCATCGGTGGCGCGGTGGGCGGGATCCCGCTCCAGGTCGACGACGGCGAGACCGGCTTCCTGGTCTCGAGCGTCGAGGAGTGCGCGCAGCGCTCGCTCGAGATCCTGCTCGACCCGGGCCTCGGCAAGCGCCTGGGGCGCGCCGGCAAGGAGGCGGCGCGGCGCCGGTTCCTGATGCCGCGGCTCCTGCGCGACTGGCTCGAGCTGTTCGAGCAACTCGAGGTGTGATGGCCGAGAAGCCGCTCGTGCTCGTCTCCAACCGCGGCCCGGTGACGTTCGGGCCGGGCGGCGAGATCAAGCGCGGGACGGGCGGCCTGGTCACCGCGCTGATCGGCCTCGCCTCGCACCGCGAGGTCACCTGGATCGCCTCGGCGATGACCGACGAGGACGTCGAGGCGGCCGAGCGCAATCAGGGCAAGCCGTTCGCGGTCGAGGCGCCCGAGGGCGGCGAGTACAACGTCAAGCTGGTCGCCTCCGACGGCGATGCCTACGACCGCTTCTACAACATCATCGCCAACCCGATGCTGTGGTTCATCCAGCACTACCTGTGGGACCTCTCCAATGCGCCGGACATCCGCCGCAACGAGACCGAGGCGTTCGAGTTCGGCTACAACGCGGTCAACGAAGACCTGGCGCGGGCGGCGCTCGAGGAGATCGAGGGCGTCGATGACCCGATCGTGATGGTCCACGACTACCACCTGTACACGCTTCCGGGGCTGATCAGACGGGAACGGCCGGACGCCTTCCTGCACCACTTCGTCCACATCCCGTGGAGCCAGTCGGACTCCTGGCGCGTGCTGCCCAACCAGATCCGCCGCGAGATCTACAACGGGATCCTGTCCAACGACATCATCGGCTTCCACACGCGCTCCTACCGCCGCAACTTCCTCCAGTGCTGCCGGGATCTCATGGATCTCGACGTCGACATGGAGCGCGGGATCGTCCACTGCGAGGACCGCGAGGTCTGGGTGCGCGCGTACCCGCTGCCGATCGACTGCGGCGCGATTCAGGCGGTGGCGCGGCGCGAGAAGGTGCGCGAGTTCGAGCAGGAGCTGCTGCGCCGCCGGCGCGACCATCTGATCCTTGCGCGTCGACCGGGCCGACCTGTCGAAGAACGTCCTGCGCGGCTTCGGCGCGTTCGACACGTTCCTCGAGCAGCACCCCGAGTTCCGCGAGCGCGTCACGTTCATCGCCCAGCTGATGCCCTCCCGAACCGACGTGGCCGAGTACGCCGAGTACCTGGAGCGGATCGAGGCCGTCGTCGCGGTCGTCAACCACCGGCACGGCTCGCCCGACTGGATGCCGATCCAGCTCAAGCTGCGCGACGACCTCGAGGAGGCGGTGGCCGCCTACAAGCACTACGACGTGCTGATCGTCAACGCGATGTTCGACGGGATGAACCTGGTGGCCAAGGAGGGGCCGATGGTCAACGAGCGCGACGGCGTCTCGATCCTGTCCGAGAACACCGGCGCGCACGAGGAGCTCGGCGAGTACGCCCTGTCGGTCAACCCGTTCGACCTCCAGGAGCTCGCCGACTCGATCCACGCCGCGCTGACGATGGGCGACGATGAGCGCAAGCGCCGCCACGAGGGGCTGCTCTCGATCGTCACCGCGCGCGACCCTGGCGACTGGGTCGACGACCAGCTCGCCGACATCCGCCGCAAGGGCGAGGGCTTCTTAGGGATCTGCGGCCGGCGTCCATGGGGCCAGTTGCAGCAGGTGAGTGCGCGTCGGCCGGCCGTGGAGGCCGGATGTGCGGGCGCGCACGGGCATCCCTGCCGCGCGGGCGCCTCAGATCAGCGACGCGAGCCGCTCCGGCGCATCGAGCGGGACGAACGTCCGCGCGTTCTCGATCGGCTCCAGCCGGGCGTTCGGGAACAGGGCCTGAAGGCGCTCGGCGTGGGCCATCGGGAAGAACTTGTCGCGCGTGCCCCAGGCGAGCAGCACCGGCCGCTCGTACGTGCGCAGCCGCTCGGCGGCCTCGAGCGTGTAGCGGGGGTCGAGCTGTCGCGCCACCTCGATCAGGTCGCGCCTCGTGCCCGGGTTGCGCAGAGGTTCGACCCACGCGCGGATCAGCTCGTCGGGAATCGGGTCGACGGTGAGCGAGGCGGCGGCCATCGAAGCTCGCCGGACGGCGCGCAGGGTGGAGAGCGCGGAGACGGCGGCGAGGATGCCCGGGATCCGGGCGATTCCGGTGACGAGCGGCTTGAACGCCCGCGGCGGGAAGTGCTCGAACGAGTCGCAGTTGGTGAGCACGAGCCGGCCCACGAGCTCGGGGCGCGCGGCGGTGAGGAGCTGGCAGAGCGCGCCGCCCGTGTCGTTGCCGACCACGGTGACGTCCTCGAGCTCGAGGCGGGTGATGAGCTCGGCCAGGATCGCGGCGAGGCCCGGTGGCGAGAGATCGGCGCCCGGGTTCATCGGCGTTTGATGCGAGCCCAGCGGAAGGTCGGGCGCAATGCAGCGGTGCGTCTTGCCGAGCAGCGCAACCGTGCGGTCCCAGAGCGTCGCGTTGACGAGCAGGCCGTGGACGAGGAGCACCGGAGGCCCGCTGCCCTGGTCGCGATAATGGACCGCCCCCTGCGAAAGCTGGATCTCGGGCACGTGGCTCACCTGCGGGATCGAGATTTTGCGGAGGACGGGGAGGAGCTCGGCTTGCCCCTCCCCGCTTCCGTACAGCGTGCACGTATCGTTACATACAGACAGTATGGATGTCAACCGCACAGCCGAGCCCTCTGCCGGCGCTCGCCCCCGCACCAAGGCGGGGCAGCGAGAGGCGACCACGGCGGCGCTGATCACGGCCGCGCGGGAGCTGTTCGCGGAGCGCGGCTACGCCGCCGTTGCCGCCGAGGAGGTAGTCGCGCGCGCCGGCGTCACGCGCGGTGCGCTCTACCACCACTTCCGCGGCGGCAAGGAGGACCTGTTCCGCGCCGTCCTGGTGCAGATCAGCGCCGAGACGGTGCAGCGGATCGCGCGCGTTGCGACCGAGACCGAAGACCCCTGGGAGGCGTTGGTGCTCGGGTCCGAGGCATTCCTCGACGCCTGCGCGAGCCCGGAGGTTCAGCGGATCGTCCTGGTCGACGCACCGTCGGTGCTCGGCTGGGACGTGCGCCGTGCGATCGACGCCGACTACGGACTCGGGCGCCTGGAGGCGGCGGTGCAGCGGGCCATGGACGCGGGCCGGCTGCAACACGGCTCGGCGCTGTCACTGGCTCACGTGCTCGCCGGCGCACTCGACGAGGCCGCAATGGTGGTCGCCCGCGCCGATGATCCGCAGGCCGCCCGCGAGGAGATGGGGCGGACGGTGCGACGGTTGCTCGAGGGGCTGCGGGGGCCGACCGCGTGATCGCCCGTCAGTCGTGCAGCGTCCTGCCGGCGGCGAGCAGCGCGAGGTAGTCGTCGATCCGCTTCGCCCGCGCCTGCGGCTTCGTCACGTGGTGCAGGCGATACAGGAATGCGTAGCGCCGGGCACCGGTCAGGCTCTCGAAGAACGCCTTGGCCTCCGGGTGGCGGTCGAGCGCGGCCTGCAAGTCGGGTGGAACCGTGGCCGCGCTCTGCGATTGGTATGCGCTCTCCCAGCGGCCGTCATCCTTGGCCGCCTGCACCTGGGCCAGGCCGGCGGCGTGCATCCGCCCGTGCTCGATCAGCTCGCTCGCGGTGCGGCGGTTGATCTGCGACCACTTGCTGCGAGGGCCGCGCGCCGTGAAGCGCTGGAGCCAGAAGTGCTCGTCGAATCCGCGCTTCTGGCCGTCGATCCAGCCGTAGCGGATCGCCTCCTCGAGCGCTTCGGCATACGTGGGCGTCGACGCCGGCGCGCCCTTCTTGGCCAGCTTCAGCCACACGCCGGCCGATCGATCGTGGTTCGAGGCCAGCCAGTCGTCCCAGGCCCGGCGGTCGGGTAGCTCGAGGATGGGAAGGTCGGATTTGCCGGTCATGCTTGCTCGGGGGCCGACGCCGGGGACGGCCACGGGGCCGTTGCTATAGTCGGCCGCCGCCCGGTTGGGCAGCTGACTATGCCGCAAGACGCCACCCTCTATGACCTCACGCTGCTGCTCTCGAGCGCCGCGCCCGAGGAGGACCGGACCAAGATCCTCAGCGACGTCGAGAGCGCGATCGGCGACGCCGGTGGCTCGATCGAGCGCCGCGACGACTGGGGCACCCGCCCGCTCACCTTCCGGATCAACCACCAGCGCGAAGCCGACTACCACCTGCTCCAGTTCACCGGGCCGACCACCCTGCTCGAGAACCTCTCCCACAGTCTGCGGATCACGGACAACGTTCTGCGCTTCCGGATCATCAAGGTCACGCCGGGGACGCCCCCCGCGCCCGACTCCGCGCCACCGGTCGTGGCCACTGCACCGGCGCCCGCCGGCGTCGAGTCCTAGCGGCCCACGCGCGCCGGCTCGGACTCTGTGACGCCCGGCTACGGGACTGCAACGTTTCCGTTCCATTTTCGGCGGAGGACCCGGGTTGCCGCCTGACCCGGGCATAGACTCGGCCAAGACTTCAAAGCGATCTCCGGAAAGGAGCCTCGATGAACATCAACCGCGTGGTGCTGACCGGGAACCTGACCCGGGACCCCGAGCTGCGCTCGATCCCGGATGGGGGCCCGACCGTCTGCAAGCTGGGCATTGCGGTCAACGGCCGCCGCAAGAACCGGGACGGGTCCTGGGAGGAGAAGCCCAACTACTTCCGCGTGACGGTCTTCGGCCGCCAGGCCGAGAGCTGCGCGCAGTACCTCAGGAAGGGTCGCCCGGTGGCGATCGACGGCCGGCTCGAGTGGAGCCAGTGGGAGCGCGAGGGCGTAACTCGCGAGTCGATCGATATCATCGCTGATTCCGTGCAGTTCCTCGGCGGCCGCGACGACAGCGCCGGCAACGGGAACGGGTACTCGAGCAGCGTGCGCGCCAGCGAGAGCGACATCCCGATCCACACCGGCGACTTCGAGACTGCTTCCGTGGGCTCCGGAGGCGCCGCTGACGACGACATCCCGTTCTGAGGCGCCGGCAGCGATTCCCAGAATCTCGAGCTAGGTGATGCAGGTTGGCAAAGCAACGTAGAAGGCCGGTCCGCCGTCGTGACCGGAAGTCGGGTCCGACTTCCGGCCGGCGCAAGCCGTGTCCGTACTGTCGCGACAAGGTCGACCAGGTCGACTACAAGGACATCTCCTCGCTGCGCCGGTTCGTCTCCGAGCGCGGCAAGATCCGCTCGCGCCGGATCACGGGAGCGTGCCGTCGCCATCAGAACCAGGTCGCGCGCGCGGTCAAGCGCGCGCGTGAGCTGGCCCTGCTGCCCTACGTGGCCGAGGGCTCCGGCGGCCGGGGTGAGCGTGGCGAACGTGGCGACCGCGATCGCGACCGCGACCGGTAGGACCGGAGGGCGCGGCATGCCACAGGCGATCCTGCTCCAGGATGTCGAGTCGCTCGGCGAGCGCGGCACCGTCGTCGACGTCTCGCCCGGCTACCTGCGCAACTATCTGCTGCCTCGCAAGCTCGCCGCGCCGGCCACGGCCGCCTCGGTCCAGGCCGCCGAGCGCCGGCGCGAGTCGGCCGAGCGCGCGCTGCAGGAGGCCGCCGACCGAGCCCGGGAGAACGCGGCGCTGCTGGGACGCACCGTGCTCACGATCCCGCAGCAGGCCGGCGACGACGGTCGCCTGTTCGGCTCGGTGACCCCGCAGGACATCGCCGAGGCGATCCGGGAAGCCCGCGGCATCCGCATCGACCGCCGCAAGGTCCACCTCGATGAGCCCATCCGCCACACCGGCACCTACATGGTCGTGGTCGAGGTGGCCGACGAGGTGACGGCGACGATCAAGACCATGGTCGTCGCCGCCTAGTCGGGGCGTGGGCCGCGGGGCTGCGTCTGCGGCCCGCGCCGCTGGTCCGAAGCGCTGTTGAGGGTCGACGTACGCGAGGGCCGCATCCGCGTCCCCGCGGCCCCGCCCTCCCGCGCGGCGCCCTTCAAGGCCGTCGGCGTCGCTAGGGAGCGATTGGAGGGGCGTCGCGCGTCGCGGATCCCGCGCCATCTGCACCCGACCGGCAAAGCTCGCTCGGTGCGGCAACGCCTTGTTCACGACGCCGACGTCGAACGTATGCTCGGATCCCCATGAGTGCCGTGCAGAACATCGCGGTTCCGCCGCACAATCTCGAGGCCGAGAAGTCGGTGCTCGGCGCGGTGCTGCTCGACGAGCGCCACCTGCATGGGCTGCTCGTGGAGGAGCAGTTGCGGCCCGAGCACTTCTACCGCGAGCAGCATGGCGCGGTGTTCGCGGCGATGCTCAAGCTCTACGAGAACGACCGCAAGATCGACCACCTGACCGTCGCCGAGACGCTGCGCCAGCACGGCAAGCTCGAGGAGACCGGCGGCGTCGAGGCGATCGACGAGCTCGCCGGGTGGGTGCCGGCGGCCGGCCATGCGCGCGAGTACGGCCGGATCGTCCGCGACAACGCGCAGATGCGCGCGCTGCTCACGGCCTCCTACGAGATCCAGGCGAGCGTGATCGCCCGCGAGGCGCCGGCTCGCGACCTGGTGGAGCGGGCCGAGCGCTCGATGCTCGAGGTCGCCCACGACGACCGCCAGAAGAAGGTCCGCACGATCGCGGACATCCTGCACGAGGAGACCGACAAGCTCCACCGGCTGTCGGTGGCCAAGACCGCGCTGACGGGCACGCCGGCGGGGTTCAAGGACATGGACGACATGACCGGCGGCTTCCAGCCGGGCAACCTGATCGTGATCGCGGCCCGGCCGTCGATGGGCAAGTCGGCGCTCGTGTGCAACATCGCCGAGAACGCAGCGCTGGCCGGCCATGCCGTCGCCCTGTTCTCGCTCGAGATGTCCGAGTCCGAGCTCGCCCAGCGCTTCGTCGCCTCACAGGCCCGGATCAAGGGCGAGGACCTGCGGCGCGGCCGGGTGGCCGAGGCGCGCTGGCCCAAGATCCTCGACGCCTGCCAGCGCTTCTCGCAGGCTCCGCTGTTCGTCGACGACTCGAGCGACACCGGCGTGCTCGAGGTCCGCGCCAAGGCCCGCCGCCTCCACCACCAGGTCGAGGGCGGGCTCGGCCTGATCATCATCGACTACCTCCAGCTGATGCGCCACGAGGGCCGGGTCGAGAGTCGCGTCGAGCAGGTGGGGCAGATCTCCCGCGGGCTCAAGGGCCTCGCGCGCGAGCTCGGCGTCCCGGTCATCGCGCTGTCGCAGCTGAGCCGGGCGGTCGAGCAACGGGGCGGCGACAAGAAGCCGATCCTCTCCGATCTACGAGAATCCGGCCAGATCGAGCAGGACAGCGACCTCGTGATGTTCATCTACCGCGAGGAGTACTACGACAAGGAGTCCGAGCGGCCCGGGGAGGCGGACATCATCATCGCCAAGCACCGCAACGGGCCGGTGGGCGACGTGGTGCTGACCTTCCAGAAGGAGTACCCGAAGTTCATGAACTACGCCGGCGACAGGTTCGTGGGGTGAGCTCGCCGGCGGTCTCCCCTGAGCTGCTGCGCGCCGCCGACGGAAGGTGTCCGTTCGAGCTGTGCGACGGCAGCGGCTTCCTGTACGACGCTGGACACGAACACCGCGTACGACTGTCGCTGCCGACCGCAGCGCGTGGCCCTCGCCAAGGCGCGCAGCCTGTCGGCGGTGATCCCGCGGCGCTACCGGGACGTTTCGTTCGACCGGCCGCCGGTGAGCGAGATCGACCCCAAGATCGTCGCCGCGACGCGGCGCTTCGCCGAGGACATCGGCCATCACCTGGACCACGGCCGCGGCCTGTGGTTCATGGGGCCGGTCGGCACCGGGAAGACGACGCTGGCGATGCTGGTCTCCAAGGCGGCGCTGAAGCTGGGACGATCGGTGGCGATCTACTCGCTGCCTCGGCTACTGAACGAGATCCGCGACACGCATCGGGCGGAGCGCTCCCACGTCGACCTGCTCGACCGGCTGACCGCGGTCGACCTGCTCCACGTCGACGATGTGGGTGCCGAGCGGACCACCGACTGGGTGCTCGAGGAGCTCTACTCGATCGTCAACGCCCGCTACGAGGATCAGCGCGCGATGGTGATCACCACGAACATCCTCGACCGCGAGGCGCTGTGCGAGCAGATCACCGAGCGCACGGTGTCGCGCCTGACCGAGATGTGCGACGAACTGCCGCTGCTCGGCCACGATCACCGGATGGACTTGCGCTCGGTCTGAGGCGCTGACCCGGTGTCGACGCGCGAACGCCGGCGCTGAGGCGTTCGCCGGCGTTCGCCGGCTCAGTCCTTCGCCTCGCGCTCGGACTCCGCCCGCTCCTCGAGCTTCTGGCGCAGGTACTCGGCCTTGTCGGCGCGGCGGGCGTGCTGCATCTCCTCCTCCGCGTCCGGCGCCTCCTGCGCACGCTCGAGCTCCTCGCGCACGCGCCGGGCCTGCTCCAGGCGGAGCTCCTTGGTGTCCGGATCCTCGTCACCCATCGACCCGAACGCTACGGCATCGGCCGGGCGCCACCGCGGCCGCTACTGCAGCTGCGAGACGTCGATCGCGTTTGCCGGCGCGGTCAGCGTGACCGGCTGGTTGAAGCGGTCGAAATCGACGCGGCCGCCCGCGGTTCCGGCCTGAACGATCTCAATCGGGTACGGCTTGCCCGTGGTGGCGACGTACAGGGTCCCCTTGCCGGTGTCGTTGACCGGCACCACCTTCTGCCCGCGCAGGGTCGTGGTCTTGCCCTTGGTCAGGTTGCCCTGCGTGGAGAGCAGATGGCCGAACAGCTGCTGCGTGTCAGTCAGCGTGGCGAGCGAGGCGAACTGGCCGCTCGCCGGCGCCTTCAGCCACTTTCCGCCCAGGACCTGCGCCGCTGAGGCGCCGAGCGCCGCACGCCAGAAGTTCGAGCTGCCCGTGATGTAGACCTCTCGGTTGACCGTGACGATCTTGAAGCTCAGGCCACCCTGAGAAATGGAGCCTGTCCCGCCCTTGCCCTTGACCAGCGTGAGGTCGATCGCGAAGCGGGAGGTGCCGCTCGCCACGGCCCCGGTCACATGAACCGAGTTCGCATTGGAAGCCGCGCTCGAGGCTGCCGTGGCGATCGCGTGCGGCGACTTCCCGGCCACGCCGTTGTCAGAGCTCCCGCCACATGCGGCAAGCGCGACGGCGACGAGCAGCGAACAGACTGCAGCGAAAATCGATCTTGGCATCAGAAACACCCTAGCCGCTCGGTCGCCCGAGCGTTGCGTGCGATCTGCCACGAACGTGCACACGCCTGAACGGCGCACTGCTGCCTGACGCCTGCGCGGCCCCCGGTGAGCTAGCGCCGTCGGCCCTCAGCGCTTCTTGTGGGCCTTCTTTCCGTGCACGGTGACGGCGAAGGTCTTCACGATCGGCTCTCCCACCGCCGGCGGGGGTGAACGTGAGCGTCTCCAGGATGTGCAGCGTCTTGCCGCTGCTCAACGCCCGCCTCGCAGTGGCGTTCGGCGTAAGCCTCACGGTATAGGTCCCGGCGCCGTGAATCGTCAGGGTTTTCGTGCCGAAGGAGTCAGACACGCACCGCTTCTTACCGTGGCTCTTCACGCGAACTTGCCCCGCCTTGCAACCCTTGGCGCGGACGGCCGAAGCGAGCGCCTGTCCGTTGGTGATGCGCGAGGTCGCGGTCAACTTACCGTTCGTGTTCACGAGCACCTTGTCGGTGATCGTCGTACCGACCACACGCGGCTTGCCGGCCGCGAGCGCCGGGATCGGGTTGAGGTCCGCGACGCGCAGGAGCTCCTGGCCGCCGCCGTCGTCGAGGAAGCTGAGGAAGCCCTGACCATCGTCGGCCGCGGCAACCCGGATCGAGTCCGGATAGACGGCATAGTTCGGCGTCCCCTCGGCGACATCGCCGACGCTCGCGAAGCTCGCGCCGCCGTTCGTCGAGCGGTACAGGCGGATGCCCGCTCCACCGTCGGACAGCGTGGGGCCTTGCCAAGCTACGAGCAGCTGCCCGCTGCCGGGGGTCTCGAACATGTTCCCGGCGTTGACGTCCGAGCTGCTGGTTTGGAGCGTCACCGGCGGCCCGAACCCGGAGCCCGGAACGTACTTGCGCACGTTGACCGGCGTGTAGGTCCCGTTGGCGGCGTCCTGTGAGGCCAGGAACAGCCCCTTGGGGCCGCCCGCCAGGCTCGGCAGGATGCCGGCGGTTACCTGGGCTGGGGCGCTCCAGTTCGCGGCGTCGTTGGGATCGCCCGTGCCGTTGTAGCTGCGGTAGCCGATCGTCTGCGGCTGGCCGCCGTTGAGCATCGAGAACGCTTCGACCGGGCTCCCGTAGGGGCCTCCGCCGGCGAGCCCGAGCGTCGAACCGGTCATGTTCGTCGAGCCGTTGGCTGGCGTGAGGTCCGCGTCGTGAGTCGTGGTCGATCCGCTTTGAACGCTGGTGAAGTACAGGCCGGGGTTGTGCGATGACACGAAGAAGTTGGCGCCGCTCAGCAGCACATCGGTCGGATCCGTGCCCTGATACGCGCCGGACTGGGTGACCTGCTCGGCCGGTCCAAAGCTGCTGCCGCCGTTGGTCGAGGTCCAGACCACCACGTCGCCCGCTACATACCGCGGGCCGACCACGTACACCGTCGATCCCCCCCCGAGGACCGGGAACGCGGCCGACACGTCGGTCGAGTCAAACGGAGCCGGGTTCAGCGGCGGAGTCGGCAGGACGATCGGATTCGTGCATTTCCCGCCGCGGGGCACCTTGCAGAACTGCGTGACGTCGCTGCTCGACGTTTCCTCGTGCTCCCAGGCGAAGTAGCCAGTACCGGCGCTGTCGACCGCCACGCCCGCACGGCCGCCGGGGCTACTGTCCAGCGTGAACACGTTGACCGCGCCGGCAGATCCCGGCGCCACGCCAACGATCGCGCAGGCCACGAACGCCACGCCTAACCGGGATCGCCACCCAGCGAAATGCTTGCGGTGCCGTTTCGCTGATGCCTTCATGGTTGCCCTCTCGCTCGGTTACGTAAATGCCTGCCAGGCGGCCGCGCGGCATCCATTGCGGCAATCAGCCCCCGCCCCCTCGAACCGCCGCCGGCCGGGTCGCGTCCGCTTCTTGAGCCTCCGCGATCGGGAGCGAGTCGACTCGCTAAGGCCCCGAGACTAGGCTCGTGTGGCGTCTCTGTACATGGCCCGTTCGGGTCCTGTCCGGGGGTTAGAATGGATGGGTCGGGGCCCGAATGGACTACTCATGTGGCGACGGCGAGCATTGACTCGGCCGCATTCGAGGTCCTCGATGGGACCTGTAGAGGATCGCAAAGGATTAGCCCGCATGTCGCTGCAGCAGGCCGCCGTCACGGAGAGGAAACGGCGAATTACGGTGGTCTTGGTTGACGACGAGCAGCTGATCCGCGGCGCCCTTGCTCAGACGCTGACGCGCGGCGGCATCGAGCTCGTCGGCCAGGCCGCCAGCGCCCGCGAAGCTCTCACGCTGGTCATCGACCTACGCCCCGACGTCGTGCTGATGGACCTCCGGCTTCCGGACGGCTCGGGCGTGCGGACGATCGAGCGGCTCGGCCTGCTCGCCCCGGCCTCTCGCATACTGATCCTCACCCGCACCGAGCAGAACCGTGTTGTCGAGGCGATCGTCGCCGGCGCCACCGGGTATATCCTGAAAACCTCTCCGCCGGACACGATCGTGGCCGCCGTCAAGGCGACCGCGGCCGGCGAATCCGTCATTTCCTCCAAGATCGCCGGAAAGCTGCTCGAGCGCATCCGCGAACGCGACATTCCCGTCACCAGCGCCAGCGACGACGCCGCAAGCGCGATCCGCGCCGCCCTCACCGAACGCGAGCTAGAGATCTTTAGCCACCTCGCCAGCGGCAAGAGCAATCACGTCATTGCTCACGAACTTTCCCTCAGCAGCAACACGGTCCACAACCACATCTCGAGCATCCTCGCCAAACTCCACCTCGACAATCGCATCCAGGCAGCCGTGCAGGCGGTACGCAGCGGCATCTCATAACGCCGCCTCGTGACCTGGGCACGTGATGGCGACCGGCTGGCCGATCGTCGTCCCGCCTTTCACTGCCCAGTGACCCCTCGCGCGAGCCGTCCAGGCCGATCGCCAGCGCCAAATAACACGCCTTGCGCTGCACGCTGCCGCCATCACGGATCTGAGGCTGGCGCCGGGGAAAACGCCGAACGTCCTGCGGCGATTCGCAATGCGGTGCGTATCCGACTGCATCGAGCGCGGACCAGATCGCCCGCGCTGCGAAGCTGACCGCGCGCCCGGGATCCCGTCGCAGATGGCTGACGGGATCCGCCAGGGCGCTGCGTACACTGAACCTCGCGATGCCGGGAATCGTGATCGTAGGCGCCCAATGGGGCGATGAGGGAAAGGGGAAGGTCGTCGACCTGCTCGCCGAGCGGGCCGACGCCGTCGTGCGCTTCCAGGGGGGCAACAACGCGGGCCACACGATCGTGCGCGATGACGAGACGTGGAAGCTGCACCTGATCCCGTCGGGGATCCTGCACCGGGGAACGCTGTGCGTGATCGGCAACGGCGTGGTGATCGACCCGAAGGTGCTCACCGACGAGCTCGAGGAGCTCAGCCGGCGCAAGGTCGATACGACCTCGCTGCGGATCTCGGCCAACGCCCACCTGATCATGCCCTACCACCTGCTGCTCGACCACGCCGGCGAGGCGAAGCTGGGCAAGCTCCAGATCGGCACCACGCGGCGCGGCATCGGCCCGTGCTACGCCGACAAGGCGGCGCGGCTGGGGATTCGCGTCCAGGACCTGCTCGACGAGAAGATCCTCAAGAAGAAGATCATCGCCGCGCTCGAGCCCAAGCGGCTGTCGCTGCGGCCGTTCGCCAAGGACCCCCGGCTCGACCTCCAGACGATGACCGAGGAGTACCTGACCTACGGCCACCGGCTCGAGCGCTACATCGCGGACACCACCCGGCTCGTCCACGAGCAGCTCGACCAGGGGCGCCACGTCGTGTTCGAAGGCGCCCAGGGCGCCCTGCTCGACATCGACCACGGCACGTATCCGTTCGTCACCTCGTCGAACCCGGTGGCGGGCGCGGCCTGCGTGGGCGCCGGCGTCGGCCCCAAGGACATCGACGAGATCTGGGGCGTGGCCAAGGCGTACGGCACCCGCGTCGGCGCCGGACCTTTCCCCACCGAGCTGAACGGAAGCCTGGCCGACCAGATCCGCGAGAGCGGCGGCGAGTACGGGACGACGACCGGGCGCGCGCGGCGCGTGGGCTGGATCGACCTGGTGGCGCTCAGCTACGCGGCCCGCATCAACTCCCTCACCGCGCTCGCCGTGATGAAGCTCGACGTCCTCTCGGGACTCGAGCGCCTGCGCTTGTGCACGCGCTACCGGAGCGAGGAGGGCGCCGAGCTCGATCACTTCCCCTACCACCAGACGGTCCTGCACCACGCGAGCGCCGAGTACGAGGAGCTGCCGGGCTGGGCGGAGGACCTGAGCGAGTGCCGCGAGGAGTCCGACCTGCCCGCCGCCGCCCGCGACTACCTCCGGTTCATGTCCGAGTTCGTCGGCGTCCCGGTCGCGCTGATCGGCGTCGGCCCGGCGCGTGACGCGGTCATCTGGACGCAGGCGAGCGTCGGCATGGCCGGCGCGGACGCGCCCTCGCCGACGCCCGTCTGAGCTAGGTCGGTGCCTCAGCGCCGTCGCGGTGCGGTGGCCAAGGCGCTGCTGTTCGGTGCGGCCGGCCAAGCTGCGGCGGACCCCACCGCGCCTCTAGCGCCACCGCTCGAGCAGATCCTCGTCCGGCACCTGCCGCACCACCCGCGCCGGCACCCCCATCACGACCTGACGCGTTCCCACGTCTCGGGTGACCACCGCGCCGGCGGCGACGAACGCCTCCTCGCCGATCTCGACGCCCGGGACGAGCACTGCCCCGCCGCCGACGCGGCAGGCTCGCCGCAAGACCGCGCCCCGCAGCGCCTCGCCGACCGGGTGGCGCCCCATCGTGTCGTCATTGGTCGTGACCACGCCCGGCCCGATGAACACGTCGTCCTCGACGAGGACCCCGGCCGTCACATACACGTTGCTCTGGATGAGGACGCGCGCCCCGATCCGTACCCCGAACTCGATCGACGACCCGCGGCCGACCACCGAGCCGGCCCCGATCTCCACTCGCTCGCGCACGTGGGCCTGATCGCCGATGATCACGCCCGAGCCGATCGAGCTGCCGGCGTAGACGACGGCGCCGGCGCAGATCGTGACGTTCTCGCCGACCACGAGCGGCGGCAGCTCGCTGCGGGGGGCGCGGGACCCGCGGCGCAGGCGGGGGATCTTGCCGAGGATCGCGCCCGCCTCGACGACGACGCCCTCACCGAGCTCAACCCCGGGATGGACGACGGCCGAGGGATCTACCTCAGGCGCCGCGGACACTGGCCGCGCTCTCCTCGAGCGAGCGCTGGAGCTGCTCGAGCACGCGCACCACGCGAAGGCCGCTCACCCCATCCGAGCGCGGCGTCTCGCCCCGGCGTACGCAGTGCACGAAGTGCTCGCACTCCACGCGCAGCGGCTCCACGTTCGGGATCTGGGGCGAGAAGATCGCGCCGCTGCGGGTTATGTACTCGCCGTAGCCGTGGGCGGTCTCGTCGAAGCCCTTGTCGTAGATCGTGAGCTTGCCCTCGAGCGCCATATCGTCGAACGTCGCCATCTGGCGCGAGCCGACGACCGTGAAGCGGCGCTCCTTGTGCGGGTCCAGCCACGACAGGTGCAGGTGTGCGCACAGGCCCGAGGGGAAGCGCAGGAAGCAGAACACGACGTCCTCGACGCCTGGACGCACGTAGGACTCGCCGTGCGCCACCGCCTCCCACGGCTCCTCGCCGGCCAGGTGCAGCACCACCGAGACGTCGTGGGCGCCGAGGCTCCACAGCGCGTTCTCGTCGGCGCGGATCTTGCCCAGGTTCAGGCGGTTGCCGTAGATGTAGTAGATGTGGTCGCCGAGCGCACCCGATGCGGTCAGCTCCTTGAGCTTCTGCACGCCGGGGTGGTACTCGAGCAGATGGCCCACCATCAAGACTCGCCCGCTGCTGCGCGCGGCCTCGAGCACCCGCTCGGCGTCGGCCACCGACTGCGCCAGCGGCTTCTCGACGAAGCAGTGCTTGCCGGCCTCGAGCACGCGCACGGCGAGCTCGGCGTGACTCGGAACCGGCGTGGCCAGCACGACCGCGTCGAGCGCGGGGTCGGCCAGCAGCTCGTCGAGGTCTCCGGTCAGCGCCACGCCCGGGGAACTGGGTGCGAGCGCGCTCGCGGGCCTCGGCGTCGCCGTCGCAGCACCAGGCGAGCTCGCAGCCGGCGATGGCCGCGAAGTTGCGCGCCAGGTTGGGTCCCCAGTAGCCGAGGCCGGCGACCCCGATGCGAAGCTCGCTCATGATCCGAGGTGCAGTGTAAGAGCGGCTACGACGCGCTCGCCGGCGCGGCCGTCGCCGTAAAGCGGCGGGTGCTCGTCCGGCGGCCGGCGCTCGAGCGCCGCCAGCGCCGCGTCGCGATCCAGGTCGACCAGCACGTTCCAGCCGGACTCGACTGTCTCGGTCCATTCCGTGCTCGGGCGGAGCGTGATGCACGGTACCCGCGCCAGATAGGCCTCCTTCTGGAGCCCGCCGGAGTCGGTCAGCACCGCCCGGGCGTGGCAGAGCAGCGCGGTCAACTCGAGGTAGCCGAGCGGCGGCAGCACGGTGACCGAGTCCAGCCGTGCCAGCAGTCCGGCTTCGAGCAGCCGCGCGCGTGTGCGGGGATGGAGCGCGAGCACCACCGGCACCGGCACGCTGGCCAGCAGCTCGACCAGTCGCTCGAGGCGGCGCGGGTCATCGACGTTGCCGGCGCGGTGCGCCGTGGCCAGCACGTACTCGCCCGGTCTCAGGCCGCGCCCCTGCACGAGGTCAACGCGCTCGCGGGCCCGCGGCTGGACCTTCAGCGCGACGTCGACCATCACGTCGCCCACGAGCTCGACCGCGCCGTCCACGCCCTCGCGGCGGAGGTTCGCCACCGCGACCTCCGAGGAGCACAGCAGCAGCGTGGACAGGTGGTCGGTGAGAACGCGGTTGAGCTCCTCGGGCATCGAGCGGTCAAACGAGCGCATGCCGGCCTCGACATGGGCCACGGGAAGACCGGCCTGCGCGGCGGCGAGCGCGCCGGCCAGCGTCGAGTTGGTATCGCCGTAGACGACGACGCCATCCGGCTGCACCTCCCCGAGCACCGGCTCCAGCGCGTCCAGCATTCGCGCCACCTGGGAGGTGTTGCTGCCGCCCGCGATGCCGAGCGAGCGGTCCGGCGCAGGCAGGCCGAGCTCGCGGAAGAACACGGCGGAGAGCTCGTCGTCGAAGTGCTGGCCCGTATGGACCAGGAACTCCTCATTCCCGTCGCGCACGGGTCCGGAGACGGCCGCCGCCTTGATGAACTGCGGCCGGTTGCCGACGACCGTGAGGATCCTCAAAGCGCGGACTGGATCCGCTCGCGGACCTGCGCAGCGATGCGCGCGCTGTGCTCGCCACCGTCGGCGAAGACGTGGTCGTCCACGGCGGCGATCGGCTGAACCTCGCGGATCGTGGAGCTGAGGAACGCCTCGTCGGCCGCGCGCAGGTCCTCGAGCGTGCAGGCGCATTCTCGTGCCCCGGTCAGCTCCATCACCAACCGGCGGGTGATCGAGGCGAGGATGTGGTCCTCGAGCGGCGGCGTGAGCAACTCCCCGTCCTTGATCCAGAAGATCGAGCTGGTGGGCGCCTCGAGCACGCGCCCGTGGGGCGTCACGAGCAGCGCCTCGTCGTAGCCGCGCTCGCGCGCCAGCCGGCTGGCGAGCATGTTCGCGGCGTAGGAGAGCGACTTGACGCCGTCGAGCACACGCGTGGGTGAGTAGGTGATCGTGGCCAGCCGTACGCGGTCGGGCAGCTCGTGGAGCGGTTCGGTGAGCAGGAGCCGGCGGCCACCGCGCGTGAGCACGATCCGCAGCGCCTCGTGGGCGGGGCCGGCGCCGGCTTGCGCCAGCAGGCGGTGGGCGTCGGCGCGCACGGCCTCGAGGTCCAGCGGGAGGCGCAGGTTCGAAGCCGAGCGCTCGAGCCGGGCCAGGTGCTCGTCGAGCGCGAATGGCTTGCCGCCGTACACCCTGATCACCTCGAACACGCCGTCGCCGCGAATCAGCCCCTCGTCGGTGGCGGGGATCGTCGCCTCCGTGGCGGGCATGATCTCGCCGTCGAGCGAGGCGAGGGAGTCTTCAGTGCTCGGCACGATCGGCAGCGTACCCGGCGTGCCGGAGCTCGGGCCGCGTCCACACCTCGGCCAGGCGCACGATCGTGGCCGACGCGGCTGCCATGTCGTTCACCGATGCCCACTCGCGTACCGAGTGGTACTCGTGGCCGCCCGTGAACAGGTTCGGCGTCGGCAGCCCCATCTCGCTCAGCCGCGAGCCGTCGGTGCCGCCCCGGATCGGGTGGCGCACGGGTTCGATCCCCTCGGCCCGGATGGCCGCGTCGGCGGCCTCGATGACCTGCGGGATGGGCTCGAGGTACCGGCGCATGTTGCTGTATTGCCGGTGGACGTCGAGCTCCAGGCGGGCCCGCGGCTCGGTCGCCACCACGTCCTCCGCCGTGCGCCGCAGCAGCGCCAGATGCTGCTCGAGCTTGTCCTCGTCGAAGTCGCGCAGGATCGCGGTGATCCGGGCCTCCCCGACCGAGCCGGTGAGCTCGTAGGGATGGATGAAGCCCTCGCGCTCGGAGGTGGTCTCCGGCGCGAGCCCGTCCGGCGGGAGCGCGGCGATGATCCGCGCGGCGAGCCGGAGCGCGTTGACCATCCTGCCCTTCGCCCAGCCCGGATGGACCTCGATGCCGCGCACCGTGAGCTTCACCTCGAGCGCGCTGAACGTCTCGTCCTGGAGCTCGCCGATGTCCGAACCATCGAGCGTGTACGCGCAGAAGGCCCCGAAGCGCGGGATGTCGAACAGCGTGGCCCCGTGGCCGATCTCCTCGTCGGGAGTGAAGCCGACGCGCAGCGTCGGCCGCGGCAGCTCGGGATGCGCGGCCAGGTGGGCAACCGCCGCCATGATCTCGGCCACGCCGGCCTTGTCGTCGGCGCCGAGCAGCGTGTCGCCACTCGTGGTCACGATGTCGTGGCCGACCTTCGCCGTTAGTTCCGGCATCGCCTGCGGATCGAGCCGCGTCCCGTTGCGCGGCAGCTCGACCACGCCGCCGTCGTAGCCGCGGTGAACGAGCGGCTCCACCCCGTGGCCGGGCGCGTCGGGACTCGTGTCGACGTGCGCGATCAGCCCGATCACAGGCGCGTCCGCGTCCTGGCCGGGCAGCGTGGCGAACACGTATCCGTTCTCGTCGAGCTCCGCGTCCTCGAGTCCCGCCTCGCGGAGCTCGGACACGAGCAGCCGGCTGAGCTCGAGCTGGCCCGGCGTGCTCGGCGACCGGGTCCGCTCGCGACTCGACTTGCGTGTCGATGCGGACGTAGCGGAGGAAGCGCTCGAGCACGTCCGGGGCGAGCGCTTCGGCGAGCTCCGAGGTGTAGGCCACGCCCTGAGTATGGCCGAAGCACGCAGGGTAGTTCCCTTGCCATGCCCGAACCCACGCTCGACTGGTCAACCGCAGAGGTCAAGGACGGATCGCTCACCGTCCAGGTGGAAGGTGACCTGCCCGACGGCTGGGAGGACACGTTCAACACGACCGTGAAGTTGCTGGGCGGCGGCTCGTGGGGGGAGATCAAGCTCGAGGAGCAGAAGGCCGAGGTCACCGGCCTGACGCCCGGCAGCGAGGAGAAGCTCAAGCACTTCCTCGAGAGCGTCGTCCAGCAGGCGAACGCCTCCTGCGGCGTCGACGAGGAGGAGCAGGACGACGAGGACGAGGACGAAGGACGAGGAAGACGGCGAGGAGTCCGAGAAGGAATCCGATTCCGACAAGGAGATGGCCGAAGCGCTTCCAGTCCTTCGCCGAGGACGAGGACTCCGACGAGGACGGCGAGTCCGACAAGGACAAGGACGAGGACTCCAAGGACAAGGACCGCGACTCCGACAAGGACGAGGACTCCAAGGACAAGGACCGCGACTCCGACAAGGACGAGGACTCCAAGGACAAGGACCGCGACTCCGACAAGGACGAGGACTCCAAGGACAAGGACCGCGACTCCGACAAGGACGAGGACTCCAAGGACAAGGACCGCGACTCCGACAAGGACGAGGACTCGGACGACGAGTCCGCTGAGTGACGCTGCGCACACTTCGCGCTGTTACCCCGAACGTATGTGCGGGTACGTCATTTAGGGGACAGAAAACGAACACGCAAGGGGTGACCTACCTTCATGGCTACACAGACTCGAACCCAACGCCAGGCCGCGGCCCAGAAGGCCGCCGCAACACGCAAGCGAAACGCCGCCAAGCAGAGTGCTTCGACCACGAAGTCGTCGGCTCGCCGGACGCGTTCGGCGGCGTCGCAGACGACGCGCGAGGCGCGCCGCACCGGGCGCGCCGCCGGCCGGACCACGGCCCGCCGGCTGGATGCCGCCGGCGAGCGCTTCGGCGAGCTCGGGCGCCGCGCTCAGCGCGCCTTCTACATCCAGATCGGCGCCGCCGCGACGGCGCGGGACGCGGTGACCCGCAGCGTGCGCACGTACACCAACGTCGGCAGCGTGATCAAGGAGTTCGACAAGTACGAGCGCCGCGGCGAGCGCGCCCTCAAGCGGGGCCAGCGCAACCTGAATCGCGAGGCAGGCGGCCTGCGCGGTGGCGCCCAGGATGTGGTCGAGCGCATCAAGAGCCTGGCCTAAGGCCTTGGCAGCATCTGAAGTCCTCGCTCTGAGGCCCGCCACGTGCGGGCCTCAGTGCTGTCTGGCTCCGGGGGCGGCGGCCGCGTGAGCGCCGTGGCGCCGGCGCCGCACCGGGGCCGGCTGCGCCGCTCGGACTGTTCGGGACCGGGCCTGCGGCGGATCAAGCGCGGGCGGGGCTTCACCTACCTCGACGAGGAGGCCGACCGAATCGAGGACCCGGAGGTGCTCGAGCGCCTGCGCGGCCTGGCGATCCCGCCGGCCTGGCGCGAGGTGTGGATCTGTCCCGATCCGCTCGGGCACCTCCAGGCCACCGGCATCGACGCCGCCGGGCGCAAGCAGTACCTCTACCACCCCCGCTGGCGCGAGCGCCGAGACCGCGCAGAAGTTCGAGAAGATGGTCCGCTTCGGCGCCTCCCTGCCCAAGATGCGCCGCCGCGTCCGCGCCGACCTCGAACGCTCGAGCGAACCGACCCGCGAGCGCGTGCTCGCGTGCGCCATCCGTCTGCTCGATGTCGGCGTCTTTCGGATCGGCAGCGAGGAGTACGCCGATGACGAGGGAGGCTATGGCCTGGCGACGATCCGCAAGGAGCACGTGACCGTCCAGGGCGAGCAGGTGTCCTTCGACTACCTGGCCAAGAGCGGCGTTCGCCGGCGGCAGGTGATCCAGGATCCGCTCACGCTCGAGCTGGTGCGCACGCTCAAGCGCCGGCGCGGCGGCGATCCCCAGCTGCTCGCCTACCGGGGCGACGGCCGGCGCTGGCGCGGCGTGCGCTCCGAGGAGATCAACGAGTACCTCAAGGAGATGCTCGGCGAGGACTTCAGCGCCAAGGACTTCCGGACCTGGAACGCGACCGTGATGGCGTCGGTGTCGCTCGCGACGGCCGGCCGCGACGCCACAACCAAGACGGCGCGCAAGCGAGCCGTCGACCGCTCGGTGCGGGCGGTGGCGGAGTTGCTCGGCAACACGCCTGCGGTGGCGCGTCGCGCCTACATCGACCCGCGCGTGGTCGACCGCTACCTGTCGGGCTGGACGATCGCCGGCGCGCTCGAGCGCATCGACGACCTCGACGTCACCGACGATCGGGTCCGGGCCCGGATCGAGGCGGCGGTGGTCGACCTGCTCACCGACAACCGCGAATCGCCCGCCCTCGATCGCGACCCGGTCAGCACACGCTGAGGGTGGGGCGAGCGGGATCACTGCTCCCGGCTGGCAAAGTTCGATTAAGCACAATGCACCTGCACGGGGTGCGCCGTTTGTGCTAAAACGTGGCCGTCTGCAAACAGGAGGGCAAATGACGGTGGCGCCGAGGTCGTGCGCGCCCGCACATATAGCCAGATCCACGGAGCTGTTCGACCGTTGGCGCCGGCATCGCGACATTCGCGCTCGGGATGAGCTGATCTCGCGATTCCTGCCGCTCGCGCGCAAGCTGGCGCGCCGCTACGCCTCGGCCAGCGAGCCCTTCGACGATCTGGTCCAGGTGGCGAGCCTCGGGCTCGTGAAGGCGGTCGAGCGCTTCGACCCCGATCGCGGCTTTGCCTTCACCTCGTTCGCCGTTCCGACGATCGTCGGCGAGCTCAAGCGCTACTTCCGAGATACCGCGTGGGCCCTGCACGTCGACCGCGGGGCCCAGGAGCGCGCGCGGAAGATCGCGGAGGCGCGCGAGGAGGTCAGCGCCCACACCGGCCGGCCGCCCACGGTTCACGAGCTCGCGCAATACCTCGAAATGTCCGAAGAGGAGGTGCTCGACGGCCTGCAGACCGCCGAGGCCTACGACGCGGTCTCGCTCGACGCGCCGATGGCCGGCGAGGACGCCGAGATGTCGACTCGGCTCGAGGTGATCGGAGCCGAGGACGAGCGCCTCGAGCTGGTTGACACGCAGACCACGATCTTTGCCGCGGCCAAGCATCTCCCGCCCCGCGAGCGCGAGATCCTCTACCTCCGCTTCAGCGAGGATCTGACCCAGTCGCAGATCGCCGACCGGATCGGGGTCTCGCAGATGCAGGTCTCGCGGCTTCTACGGCGCTCGCTCCAGCGCCTGCGCGACCTGACCGACGATCGCCTTCGCTGACGCCGGCAACCGGCGTCCGGACGGGCGGGCTCGACCATCCGTCCGAGCCCGCCGCAGACGACGGCCGCTCTACCAGCGGCCGTACCACCTCCGACGCCCGACCCCGCGCTCGACGCCGCCCACGAAGAAGCCGAGGATCCACAGGACCACGGCGACGAGGAGCACGAGCCACAGGATGTGCACGGCGAACCCAAGCCCGCCAAAGAGGGCGAGGATGAGCAGCAAGACGACTAATGCGACCATTGGGCCTCCTTGAGAAACGGGGCGCCTCCCGTGCGCCGTGCCACAGATCTACCCGAAACGGCGCGGCACCACGCGCCTGCACGTCAACGGTCGGTGACGGACCGCGGGTCAGGCGTCGTCGACGAGGCGCTCGCTCGAGCGAGCGGTATCGGGCTCTCCTGACTCGACCGCGCGAGCATCATCGGCCTCGTCGGGCGCGTCCTCGATCGCGCGCCGGGCAGCGTGCTGATCGCCGTGGCTGGCATGCTCGATCAGCTCCTGCTCGGCCTGCTCGAAGCCCTCAGCCTCGCCCTGGCCCGCCTCGGCCAGAGGCCGGCTCGCCTCGTCCGGCTCCCCCTCCGCTGAGGGGGGCTCAGAGCTCGGCCGGCCGCCGATGGCCGCCGCCTCGGCGGCCGCGGCCTGCTCCTCCCTGCGCTCGAGGTCACCGTCTTGCATGCGCTGTGGCCTACCCCGGCGAGATAGCCGGCAAACGCCGGCAGGTCTGGGCGCACAGGAGCGTGCAGCATCGTCAGCGCGAGATCAGTAGGCTCGCGCGCGAAATGCAGAGCCATTTCCGCGTAGAGGTCGCCAACAAGGGCGAGGCGGCGATCATCTCGGTCAGCGGGGAGCTCGATCTCGCCTCGAGTCCGGCGCTCGAAGAGGAGCTCGAGCGCGCCGCCGCGTCCGCCGTCTCACTCGTCGTCGTCGACCTGCGCGGGCTCGAGTTCATGGACTCGACAGGGCTCAGCGTGCTCGTCAGAGCTCACCAGCGCGCGGCCGAAGGCACGCAGCGCTTCGGCCTGGTCAACGGCTCACAGCAGGTGCAACGGCTGCTCAGCTTGACCGGCGTGGCCGAGCGGCTGACGCTCGCCGACGCCCCCGAGGAGCTCCTCGAGTAATCGGGCTCAGGCCAGCGGCTCGCGCAGCGGCTCGCGTCCGCCGTCCGTCATCACCACGCGGAGCATCTCGTCGCCGTTGCTCGGCTCGATCTCGACCGTGTCGCTCAGCAGCACGAGCGCCGAGCCGACGTCGCGTACAGGCCGCTGCTCGCGGAGCTCTGAGCCGGTGCCGGGCCGAAACGGCCCGATCGTCAGCTCCAGGCGGCGCGAATGGGTGGCCAGGCCGAAGGCGATCCGCGGACCCCGCGCGGCATGGGCGGCGTGAGCGGCGATCGCGTCGGTGATCAGGTAGACGTCCGAGAAGCGGTCGAGCGAGAAGCGGGCGCGAGCGGCCAGCGCACGAGCCAGCCGGCCCAGCACGGCGCCCAGGAAGTTGACCGGCGAGAGCGAAACCACGGCGTCCCCGGACAGGCGGTGCACCCAGCCATCCTCCGGTGCCGGCTCGCCCGGCACCTCGAACAGCGCCATTCCCTCGCGCCGGCCCGCGAATGACATCCACACCTCCGTCCCGCCGTCGAGCGGGCGGCGAAACTCCGCCTCCTGGGCGAGCGCGCGGATGATCGGCAGGCCAACGCCCTGCATCCGATCGTCGGTCGGAGCAGCCAGGGGGATCCCGCTTCCGCGGTCGCGGACGAGGACCTCGATCGCGTCCTCGGACACGTACAGGAACACGTCGAGGGGCCCCGCCACACCGTCGTAGGCGTGCATCACGACGTTGTTGCACGCTTCGCTGACCGCCGTCTTGAGGTCGTCGAGCAGCTCAGGGTCGAGGGCCAGCACCTCGGCCACGGCGCCGAGAGCGCCGCGGACGAGCGTCAACGTCTCGGGGCTCGAGTCGAGCTCGAGGTGGACGGCAGGGCAATCTTCGATCACGTTCACCGCTCAGGAGAGTCCTTCCCGCGCGGAAGCGTCGCGTCCCGATCCCGGTCCGATCAAGCCGCGCGGCGTGGCCCGGAACCCTACAGATGAGCGCAGGTCGGGCCGAGGCAGCCGGCCGAACCCAGGTGGATTCCTGCCGGTGGTCCTGCTCCTGCAAACGAAGGCACGCCAGCCGTCCCGCGAGCCCGCGCCCCCGTGGTCGACCCGTGAGCCTCCTCGCCGGCTGGTGGATACCTCAGGCCTCGAGCAGCTCGCTCTGCGTGAGCTCGCGCAGACGGGACAGAGCCCGGCGCAGGATGCGTGAGACCTGCATCTGCGAGACACCGATCTGGTCGGCGATCTGGGTCTGCGTCAGGTCCTCGACGAAGCGCAGGACGAGTACACGCCGCTCACGAGCGGACAGCTGCCGTGCTGCGGTGGCGATCGTCACGCTGGCGTCGATGAGCTCGTAACGGTCGTCCTCCTCGCCGAACGCGTCGGCCAGCGAGCCCGATTCCTCCTCGCCGTCCTCGCGCGGAGCGTCGAGCGAGGTGGAGTGGTGTGCGCTCGCCGTCTCGAGGGCGTCGAGAACATCCTCGATGCTCATCTCCAGATACAGCGCGAGGTCCTGCACGCTGGGCGGACGACCCGTCTTGGTCGTCAGCTGCTGCTGGGCCTCCTCGACCTTCAGCGCCAACTCCTGGGCACCGCGCGGGACGTGCACGGACCAGCCGAGGTCGCGGAAGTAGCGCTTCAGCTCACCGAGGATCGTGGGAACGGCAAACGAGGAGAAAGCGGTGCCGCGCTGAGTGTCGAAGCGGTCCACCGCCTTGACCAATCCGAGGCTGGCCACCTGCATCAGGTCTTCGAACGGCTCGCGCGGGCCCGCATAGCGTCGCGCCAGCTTGCGCGCCAGCGGCAGGAAGCGCTCGACGAGCTCTTCTCGAGCCCGCTGATCGCCGTGCTTCTGCCAGCGAACGAAGAGCTCGCCGGAGTCGGTCTTGGGAAAGGCGAGAGTCTCCATGGTTTACCCGGTACCCACTTTCCTCCGTACTCAATCTAGAATTATTTGAAAGACCTGCCAGGACCGGCTCATGCCGGCCCTCGCCGGATCACGTCGGCGGGGCAGGGCGCGGCGCGAGCCGCGCGATCAAGCTGGCGATGATGCCGCCGACGATCAGCCACACCGCTGCGGCGAGTCCCCAGTTCGCGGCGATCGACGCCTTCGGGTTCTTCAGCGAGAAGATGTTCTTGAACGGCCCGACCAGCGTCTTGCCCACATCGTGGATGTCCTTGACGACGACGTTGCCGGCGTTCGCACCCAGGACGCGGAGCACGATCGCCACCACGATGACGAGCGCTACGAGCGCCGTGATCACCCGCACGAGGCGAGCGATGGCCAGGAACACGGATCCGATCGCCCAGGCCCCGCGATGCGCCGCCACCCTGGTCCTCGAAGGTCCGTCGTCGCGCGTGCGCGCGTTCCGCCCGAGGGGACGTCTAAGTGCGTGTGCCATCTCTCCTCCCAGCCTCCAACTATGGGTGTGAGGTAGGCCTACCCCGCCCCCGCGGCGGCAAAACGGCGGCGCGCGCTAACGGCCGAGGGTGCGCAGGAGCCGGCGCCCGTGCATCGGCACCTCGGCGATCAGAGCCCGCGTCTCGGATAGGCCGGCGCGGACCTCCGTGTCGCCGACATCGACCGGGAGCATCGAGTCCTGGAGCTCGGCGATCCGCTGGTCGGCCGCCTGGGCGGCCTCGAGCGCGCGCTCGATGTGCCGGCGGGGATCCTGCACCCCGACCGCGTCCGGTGTCCCGTCGCCGTTGCCGCCGTTCAGCCGATAGCGCTCCGCGAACTCGGATCGCGTGCGGCGGACGCGGCCATAGGCGGCCTGGACCGGGCGGAACATCTGGGCCTCCAGCCGATCGGCGGTGTCCTCGTCGAGGCCCTCGTAGGCCTCGGTGAGGCACGCCAGCGACAGCGCCAGGTCGCCGATCGCCCCCGTCACCTCGTCCAGCAGCTGCCGGCGGCCTTCCTCGTTGGTGAAGGACATCGAGGCCAGAGTAGCTTGTCGCCGATGCCGTCCTGCGACGCCCGTGTGCGGGGGATCCTCCGCTGATCCTGTTCCTGCACAACCGCTACCGGACCACCGGTGGCGAGGAGCGGGCGGTCGAGGACCTGCTGTGGCTGGTGCGCGAGGAGCTCGGCGAAGAGGCGGAGCTGCTCGAGCGCGACTCGCACGCACTCGGCCGCAGCCGGGCGGCACTCGGACTTCTGGGGGGCGGCCTCGAACCGGGCGCGGTGGCGCGGGCGGTGCGGCGAACGCGCGCGCGTGTGGTCCACGCCCACAACCTTCACCCCACGCTCGGCTGGCGCGGACTCGCCGCCGCGCGCGCGGCGGGCGCGCGCGTGGTGCTCCACCTGCACCAGTATCGGCTGGTGTGCGCGGTCGGGGTGTGCTTTACGCGCGGCCAGGAATGCACCCGCTGCCACGGGCGCAACACGCTGCCGGGCGTGCTCCGCAACTGCCGCGGGTCGGTCCCCGAGGCGGTCGTCCTACGCGGTCGCGCTCTCGGCCTGGCAGCGGCGGCTCGTCTCCCAGGCGGACGCCCTCGTGGTTCCGAGCGCCTTTGCGCGGGAGCGCCTGCGCGACCTCGGCGCCCCGGTCGACGCTCCCCACGTCGTCTCGCCGGTCGTGCGCGAGTTCGCGGACGCGACCGAGCGCCGGGCCGATGGCTATGCGCTGGTGGTGTCCAGGCTCGCCCCCGAGAAGGGGGTGGACGTGGCGATCGAGGCGTGCCGGATCGCCGGCATCCCGCTCGTGATCGCCGGCGACGGGTTCCGAGCGCGAGCGGCTGGAGGCGCAAGCTGCGGGCGCAGCCGTGCGCTTCGCGGGGCGCGTCGGTGCGTCGGCGCTCGAGCGGCTGCGCGCGGGCGCGACGCTGGCGGTGGTGCCCTCGCGCTCGGCCGAGACGTTCGGGCTGGCGGCCGCGGAGGCGATGGCCGCAGGGCTGCCGGTAGCGGGCTCGCGCATCGGCGCGCTGCCCGAGCTCGTACCCGGGGACTGGCTCGCGCCGCCCGGTGACCCGCACGCCCTGGCCGAGCGGATCAACCGGCTGCGCGGCGACCCTGCCGCCGGAGCGGCGGCGATCGAACGCGTGCGGGGGATGTGCGCTCCCGAGGTCGTCGCGCGTTCGCTGGCCGCGGTTTACTCTGAGCCGATCACACGAGCGGAAGAGGGGATTCGATGAGCACCCACGAGCACACCGGTCCGGGTTATGCCTCGCCTGAGGTCGCGCGGCGCCAGCCGGCTGAGCAGTTCGTGTATGTCGCGGCGTTGTATGAGGGGACGGGGATCGAGAAGCCCGACTTCATCGCGGTCGTCGACGTGGATCCCGAGTCGGGGAGCTATGGGGAGATCGTGGGGCGCTGCGAGATGCCGGGCGTGGGCGATGAGCTTCATCATTTCGGGTGGAACGCGTGCTCCTCGGCCTGCCACTCCCAGCTGGCGCGCGACACGCTGATCGTGCCCGGGTTTCGCTCCTCCCGGATCCACCTGCTCGACGTCTCCGATCCGCGCGCACCCCGGATAAAGCACGTGATCGAGGGCGAGGAGATCAAGGAGAAGCTCGGGCTGAGCGCGCCGCACACGGTGCACTGCATGCCCGGCGACATCGTCACGATCTCGATGCTCGGCGACAGCGACGGGAACGCGCCCGGCGGCTTCGCCGTGCTCGACGCGCGCGACTTCAGCGTCGCGGAGCGCTGGGAGCGCGACCGCGACGGCGTCGAGTTCATGTACGACTTCTGGTACCAGCCGCGCCAGAACACCCTGGTCTCGAGCGAATGGGGCGCCCCGAACACGTTCAAGGACGGCTTCAACCCCGCCGACGTCGCCGCCGGCAAGTACGGCCGGCGCCTGCATTTCTGGGACCTCGAGCGGCGCACCAAGACCCAAACCATCGATCTCGGCGACGCAGGGCCTCATCCCCCTGGAGATCCGCTGGCAGCACGACCCCGACTCAGACCAAGGGTTCGTCGGCGCCACCCTGTCCTCGAACATCATCCACTTCCACCGCAAGAACGGTTCCTGGACCGCCCACCCGGTGATCGACGTGGCCAACGAGCAACTCGAGGGGTGGCCGCTGGAAGGGGGCGTGCCCGGGCTGATCACCGACCTCGTCCTCTCGCTCGACGATGGCAACCTGTTCTTCTCCAACTGGCTGCACGGCGATCTGCGCCACTACGACGTCTCAGATCCCCATGATCCGCAGCTGCGCTCCCAGGTCTGGCTGGGCGGTCTGCTCGGTCGCGACGGCGGGCACCCCAAGGCGCCGGGACCGTTGAACGGCGGTCCGCAGATGCTCCAGAACTCGCTCGACGGCGAGCGCGTCTACGTCACCAACTCGCTCTACTCCACCTGGGATAACCAGTTCTACCCCGAGCTGCGCGGCTGGCTGACCATGCTCCGCCGCCAGGGCGACGGGACCTACGCCCTCGACCCAGACTTCTTCGTCGACTTCCACGCACAAGCCGACGGCGCGCGCCCCCACGAAATCCACCTCCCCGGCGGCGACTGCACCACCGAGATCTTCCAGTAGCCCTCAGATGGTTGCGGCGGGGACGGGCGCGTCCGCCGGCACGAGCGCGTCCCGGTCGATCTCGTCGATCGAGCGGCAGCCGGCGAGCGCCATCGTGAGCTCGAAGTCGGCGGTGAAGTTCTCGATCACCTCGCGCACGCCGCGGTGCCCGGCGATCGCCAGCCCGTAGACGTAGGGGCGCCCGATCAGCACCGCGGTGGCACCCAGCGCGAGCGCCTTGAAGGCGTCGGAGCCGCTGCGGATGCCGGAGTCGAGCAGGATCGGGATCCGCCCGTCGACCGCGTCGGCGATCGCCGGGAGCGCCTCGAGCGTGGCGATCGCGCCGTCGACCTGACGCCCCCCGTGGTTGGAGACGACGATCGCGTCGATGCCGGCGTCGATCGCCCGCACGGCGTCATCCGGATGGAGGATTCCCTTCAGCACGATCGGCAGGTCGGTGTTCTCGCGCAGGAACGGGAGGTGCTCCCAGGAGATCGAGGGGCGGGAGTAGATGTTGGTGAAGTACTGCACGGCGGCGCGCCCGCGGCCAGTGCGCAGCGTGTTCAGGAAGCCGCCGGGATAGGCGCGCGTCAGCTCGATCAGCGTCCTCAGGGCGGCGAGGTTCGGCGTGGGGTCGGGCGCCGGCGGCGCGTGGGGATCGGGCTCTGAGATGAGGCGGGTGAACACGGGGTCGCTCGTGTACTGCGCGATCCCCTTACCCCGCGAGAAGGGGAGGTAGGCGATCTCGAGGTCGCGCGGGCGCCAGCCGAGCAGCGTCGTGTCCAGGGTGACCACGACCGCCTCGCACCCGCACCGCCCGGCGCGGCTCAGGAAGCTCTTCACGAGCTCGTCGGACTTGCTCCAGTAGAGCTGGAACCAGTGGGCGGAGTCGCCGAGGATGCCTGACATCTGCTCCATCGGCCGGGAAGCCTGGTTGGAGAAGATCATCGGAGTGTGGGTGTCTCGGGCGGCGCGCGCCACCGCCGCGTCGGCGTCGCGGTGGGCAAGCTCGAGGACGCCGATCGGAGCCAGCAGGAACGGGCTTTGCAGGCGCCGGCCGAGGAGCTCGACGCTCGTATCGCGCTCGGAGACGTCGCGCAGCATCCGGGGGACGATCCGCCACCGGTCGAACGCGGCGCGATTGGCCGCGATCGTCCGCTCGTTGCCGGCACCGCCGGCGATGTAGGCGAATGACTCGGGCCGCATGTGCTTCCTGGCTGCGCGCTCGAGGCCGGCCGCGGTCATCGGCACGCGCGGCCGGATGGCGCTCACCCCGCGCAGGTAGATCTCGGCTTGACGCTCCAGACCGATCATGGGAGCGCAATCACATCACATTTGTCGGTCAGGCGCCGGCGACGCGCCGGAGCTCGTCTCCGGCCCGGGCGTGAACCTCGGCCGCCTCCCGGGCCCGGGCCTGCGCGTCCGCGAGTCGGCTCTCGGCCTCGGCGAGGGCGGCCTGGGCCTCGCCCAGCGCTGCCTCGCGTGAGCGGACGAGCTCGGCGGCGCGCTCCCGGACGCGGGCGGCGTCACGCGCCGCGCGCTCCGCTTTCTCCGCGGCGCGCCGGGCGTCGGCTTCCTCGGCGCGCGCTGCCTTGCGGGCGGCGGCAACGTCTCGGCTTCGCCGCTGCTGCCGCTTCGGAGAGCGCGGCGGGGCCGGGGGCAGGGGCGGGGCGGTCCCGCCGGCGAACCCGGCCGCGCCCAGTCCGACATGGCGGAGCTCGCGCTCGAGGCGGCCTTCGCGCACCTGAACGCGTGCGTCCTCGTCGAGGGCGGCGGCGTGGAGCGTGTCGGCCACGCGATCGATGATCGATGGGCTCAGCTCATGACCGTCGTCGGTCAGCAGGCCGCGCGCAGCGCCGACGAGGGCCTCGACGGCCGTTCGCTCACGCGCCGCCGCCTCCCGCAGCGATCGGGCGTCGCCGGCACCCGAGACGATGGCGGCGTGCGCCTGCACGAGCCCGTCGCCGGCGTCGAAGAGCTCGGCGATCGCGCGGCCCTGGGTGCGCACGAGCTGGTTGACAGCCCAGGCCGCCACCGACGGCTTGCGCAGCTTGGCCACCTCCCCCGCCTCCTCGCGCCGGCGCTCGGCGCGCAGCGACTTGGCGAGCGCGGCCCGCTCGGGGACGAATCGCTCGAGCGGCAGGCCGTAGAGGCGATCGCCCTCCATGGCGGCTACGGTCGCAGATGCGCCACGGAGACCCCGTGCTCACGCGCGAGCCGCTCGGCCACGAGCGAGCGGTGGCAGGCCTCCGGATCACGCTCGACGCACAGCAGCGCTCCGACGCCCGCGTCCGGGAGCTCGTCGACAAGCGCGTCGAGATCGGCCTGGTCGAGGATCTCGCGCGTGTAGCGCCGGCTGTACTCGGGGGCCAGCTCCACGCGCGATCGCTTGCCCACCCCCTGGCGCGCATCCTCGGCGTACTGAAGCTGGCGCAGCTCGGTCGTGGGCGCAAGGTCCTTGCGGTGGCTGTAGGCGACCCCCGCGTTTGCCAGTGCGGCCTGGAGCCGGGCCGAATTGGCCCAGGCGTACTCCGGGCCTCGCACGCCGCGGCGCTGGCGCACGTCGACCAGGAGCTTCACGCCGGCTGCGGCCAGCGCCTCCAGGAATCGATCGAGCGACCATCCATAGACGCCGATGGTGACGGCTTGCTTCACTCGGCGGCGAGGATCACGTCCGAGGCCTTGATGACCGCGATGACCTCGCTGCCCTCGGACAGACCGAGGTCTTCCACCGCCTCGACCGTGATCGACGACACCAGGCGTTGACCGCCGACGTCGATCGCCACGTTCGCGATCGCCTCGCCGCGGTTGATGCCGGTCACGGTGCCGCGGAGCTGGTTGCGCGCGCTCAGTCTCAAGTGGACCCTCCTGTCGTGTCGGAATGCGCGTGGAACGATACGCGCGGCTACGCCATAGTTCGGTCCGATGGCGCCGGCACACTCCACTCCCGAAGTCATCCGCGAGCTGCTCACGAGGACCCACACCTGGGCGGTCGTCGGCTGCTCGCCCGACCCACGCCGCGATTCCCACCGGATCGCTCGGGTGCTCCAGGGGCACGGGTTCCGCGTGATCCCCGTGAATCCGGGCGCCGAGGAGGTCCTGGGCGAGCGCTGCTATCCCACGTGACCGCGATCCCGGCCGTCGGAGGGCGTCGAGGTCGTGGACATCTTCCGCCGGCGTGATCAGGCCGGCGCCCACGTCGACGAGGCGATCGCGATCGGCGCGCGGGCCGTGTGGCTCCAGCTCGGCGTGATCGACGAGGACGCCGCTCAGCGGGCACTCACCGCCGGGCTGCAAGTGGTCATGAACCGCTGTCCGGCGATCGAGCTGCCGCGGCTCGCGGCCTGACCGGGTCAGGTCCGGAGGAAGCGCCGGCCGAGCGCGAGGCCGCCCCCGCCGCCGAGCACGAGCACGAGCGCGCCGCCGATCACGAGCGCCGTCCAACTGCTGCCGCCGGCGTGGCCGGTGGCACTGGCCACAGCCGGTGGCGACACGGGCACGGCCGCCGCCGCCGCGCCTGCGCCTACGCCGCTCCCGCCCGACCCCGCGCCGCTGGGCCGGCCCGAAGACGCCGTCCCCTTGGACCCGCCGCCGCTCGAGCCCGACGCAGGATCGGAGCCGTTCGCCGTGCCTGAGGTCCGAGCCGCGATCCGGCACCCGACGAGGAGGCCTTGGAAGGCGTTATCCCGACGCCGAAGATCGGCGGACTGGAGCCGCCGGCGCCGGTCGATCCGGAGGCGCCGCCCGCGGTCTCGCTGCGGGCGCTGGGGATCGGGATCTGGTACTCCTTGCCGGCAGGCGAGCCGGGATCGAGATGCACCCCCGGCGGCAGCGCCGACTGCGCGCTCGCGATCCCCGGAGCGCATAACGCCAGCGCGATCGCGGCGGCGATCACCGTCAGCGCGCGCAGCGGAGTGCCCCGACGCTCAGCGGTCATCGCCAGTCGCGCTCGCAGGGTCGGCGGCCAGCTGCGCCAGCGCCGGGTCACGGGGGTCGAGGGCATGGGCCTTCCCATAGAACGTCCGCGCCGCCGCAAAGTCGCGCAGCCGCACCTCGAGGTCGCCGAGCAGCGTCCACGTGACGAAGTTGTGCGAGTCCTCCCCCGCCGCGGCGAGCAGCGTGGCGCGTGCGGCGGCGGCCTGGTCGAACCGCGCTTGACCGGCGGCTTGCACGTAATAGGCATCGAGGTTGGCGCTGTCCAGGCGCAGCGCGCGCCCCGCATCCCGGATGGCGGCGGCCGGTTGACGGCCGAGCTCGCCCTTGGCGTTGTCGAGGTAGTGCTGGACGAGCCCCGAGCGCAGCAGGCTCGCCCCCGCGATCGCGAGCAGGAACGCCAGCCCGGCGGTCCCGGCGAGCAGCGAGACCCGGCGCCGCCCGGGCGCGAGCGGCCGACGCTCGGCGTCCGCCTGAGCCGGCGAAGCCAGGAGCACGGCGGCGGCGATCAGCCCGATTGCGCTCACCCCGGGCAGCAGGTGCATCCAGTCCCCGCTGGTGTCGACGAGCCAGACCACGAACGCCCCCACCGAGGCGACCATCAAGCTCCGCGCAGTCAGCGACTCCCGAGCGGCGGCGCGCAGCCGCCGCGCTCCGACCGCGACCCCGGCGAGCATCAGCGCGAGCAGCCCAAGGCCGACCAGGCCGAGCTCGGAGGCCACCTGGAGCTCGAGCGAGTGCGGGTTCTCGATCGACTCGCCGGTGCGCCGATCGCGGTAGTACCAGCTCGAATAGTTGCCCGCGCCGACACCGGCGACCGGATGGGCGAGGAACACGTGCCACGCGATCCGCCAGTAGTCGTAGCGGTTCCCGGCGCCGGAGAACAGCCGCGTCTGGGCCGCCGACGACGACCCCTCGTCCGAGAGGTGTACGAAGGCGTGCCACTGCCTGTGCAGGGTGCGGTCGATCGAGGAGGCGCGGGCGAGGGCGGCCACCGCCGGCACCGCGAGCGCGAGGACGGCGAGCGCGGTGCCGGCCCGCGCCAGCACGGGCGCGAGCCGCGGATCGCGTCGCTCGAGCGCCGCGGTGGCGGCCACCAGGGCGCCCCAGACGACCCCCGTGACGACGGCTGCGATCAGGACCGCGCTCGCCGCGCGGTGGGCCACGGATGCGGAGACGGCGGTCTGGCCGACCGAGTAGACGTGCAGCACGGGGCGCGCTGCCAGCGCCACGCCGCCCGCGATCGTCACCAGCGCGAGGATGCGACGGCGCACGCCGGGGACGGCCACCAGCGCGACCAGCACCGCCACGGCGCTCGCGATCGCGGCGCCCCGCGACTGCGAGAGCAGCGCCAGGCACGCCATCGCCACCGCCATCGCCGCACCGAGCCCGGCGAGCAACCCCTCCCGTCGCTCGGCCAGCGCCAGGCCGAGCCAGCAACCGACCGCGAACACGCAGCCCTCGCCGTTGATGTAGCCGAGCGGCGCGTTGAGACGCCCGGAGAGGAACAGCAGGTTCGGATCGCTGCCGAGCATCCTGAGCAGCACGCTCACGCCGACGACCGCGACGCCCACCCCGAGGGCGACGAGGAGCACGCCGGCGCGCCGGCGCCCACGCGTGAGCACGGCCAGGAGCACGAGAAGCGCGGCGTAGGCGAGCCACCGGTTGCCGTCGACCGTGGCCGACTCCGCCGACTGCGCCCAGCTCGTCGAGATCAACGACCACAGGCCGAGCCCGGCTACCCCGATCACCGCGGCGATGGCCGGTCCCGTGATCCCCTGAAAGCGGGCCACCGCGGCGGCCGCCGCGGCCACGACCAGGATCAGCCCGAGCGGCACCCACACCCCGGTGCCGTAATAGGCGGAGACCAGCGGGCTCAGCCCGGCGCCGAGGCCGAGCGCCGCCAGTGCGGCAATCGCGGCGAGCCCGAGGCGGCCGGGTCCGCGCGCGGCCGCGACAGCGTGCGCCGGCACGGTCTCGCCGGTGACGGGCACCTCCGGATTCACCATCCCCGGTTCGGTGGCGATGCTCGCCTGGGATTCGAGCGCGACGATCACGGCGGCTGCGCACACCACCAGCGCCAGCAGGAGGTAGACGACGGTGACGCTGCCCGACCGCGTGGCGATCACCACGAGGCCGCTCACCAGCGCCTGTGCGCTGCCCAGGACCACTGCGACGCGGCGAGCCGTGCCCATCCGCCGGCGCGTCCGGTGGGTGAGGTGGTCGCGGCCGCCGGTAAGAATTGAGACACCGCGCCGCCGGCGGGAGACGATCACCAGGCTGGTGTCGAGCGCCGGCACGCCGACCAGCAGGACGCCGGTCATGAGCGCAAGGGCCGACGGCTCGGCCGTGCGTGCCGCGCTCGCGGTCAGCGCGGCCACAGCAAAGCCCAGCGGCATGCTTCCGCCGTCGCCCAGAAAGATCCGCGCCGGGCGCGAGAGGTTGTGCGGCAGGAATCCCAGACAGGCGCCGCACAAGCGCCGCGCTGCCTGCTGCGGCCCACGCGTTGTCCGCCGAGACGGCGAGCACGCAGGCGCCGGCGGAGGCCACGATCGTGATCGTGCTGGCGGCGCCGTCCATGTTGTCGAACAGGTTGAAGGCGTTGACCACGCCGACGATCCAGATGCCGTTGACCACCGCATCGAGGACACCGCCGGCCCCGAGGTGCCAGCCATGCCCGAGCGCCGATAGCCAGGCCCCGAGCGCGAACTCGACCACCACCCGGAGCTGCGGCGAGACCGTGCGCCGATCGTCGAACGTGCCCAGCGAGAACATCACCACGACGCCCGCCAGCACGGGCAACGTCCGTGCTGGATCGCCGGCTCCGAGGAGGAGCGCGACGATGAAAGCGACGGTTACCGCCGCGCCGCCGAGATACGGCGTCGGGCTCCCGTGGCCCTTGTAGCCGAAGGGCACGTCGTAGAAAGCAAACCGGCGGGCAGCCTGGATCGCGAGCGGTGTCGCCATATAAGCGACCACGGCGGCGAGCGCCAGCGCCACCGTCAGCCTTCCCCAAAGTGGAATGTCCACCGCGGCGGAACGATACGCGACTAATTGATCACCAGTCGCTTGGGACGAGGTTTTGGCCGCAATGCGGAGGATTCTCCGCGCAGTTGATACGCGCGCGGTCAGCCGACCGCTGAGCTACCTTGATCGCAGGCATGCAGAATCTGGCCGAAGCTTCGCTGAGCATTGACGAGCGGAGACTGCTCGAGCGCTTCGGCGAGATCGCCGTCGCCCGGCTCGGCGTGGCCCTGCGCGCGATCTGGCTGTTCGGCTCGCGAGCGCGCGGGGAGCCATCGGCCCACGAGGACTCCGACGTCGATGTGCTCGTGCTCGTCGAGGATGCCTCGTGGGAGGGCAAGCAGCGGGTGTATGCAGTGTTCGACGAGGCCGCCGCCGAGCTCGACCTCGAGCCGCTGACTCCCTGGTTCTCCGTGCACATCCAGACGCCATCGTGGCTCGAGGGCCGCCGCGCGATCCGCTCCTTCTTCATCGCCGAGGTCGACCGCGACAAGATCGTCGTCGCGGGCCGGGGATGAGCCCGCGTTCGGCGGAGTTCCTCCAGGCGGCGGAGCGACGCCTCACCCTCGCACGGACCGCCGGGCAGGATCCCGCCGGAGCCCTCAGCGCCGCGTACTACGCGATGCTCTACGCCGCCCGGGCGGCGCTCAGCGAACAGGACATAACGCTAAAACCCACGTTGGCACTTGGCACGAGCTTCGCCGCGTGTTCGTGCCGGCCCTACTCGACGCTCGGCTCGTCGCGGACGCTCAGCGCGTGCAGGCCCAACGCGAGCAGGCCGACTACGACGCATGGCCCGCATCAGAGGAGGAAGCGCGGCGAGTGGTTGGTCTCGCTGAGGACTTCCTGAACGCGGTGCGCGCCTTGATCGCCGCCGCCTGATGGCGAAGGAGGATCGACCCCCTCGGCTTTCCCCGGCCGTGCAGGCTGGGGAGTGAAGACACCCGACGCCCGCGCTCCGGCCGCGATGCGCTCCAGCAGGCCGCACAGCCGCGCTGCCTGACGAGAGCGAGCATGCTCGCTCGCCGCCGCCTTTCCGGCGGCGCCGAGGCGGGCGCCGAGGCCGCGGTCAGCCGCCAGTCGGCGGGCGACGCCGGCAAGCGCCGCGCCATCCTCGGGTGCGATAACCGCGCCGCAGCCCTGCTCATCGGTGAACGCTGCGGCCTCACCGTGCGCGGCAACGATCACGGGCCTTCCCACCGCCATCGCGTCGTAGAGCTTCGACGGGATGAAGTCCGCCAGCAGCGGGTGGTTGCGCAATGGGATCAGCAGGGCGTGGCACGCGAGCAGCGATTCCCCGACGTGATCGGGGGGCACGGCAGGCCGCAGCTCGACGTTGGTCAGCCCAAGCTCCCCGATCCGATGGCGTAGCTCCGCCTCCCGGGGGCCGCCACCGACCAGCGTGAAGGCGATCGGCTCCTGGGCCAGCTCCCGGGCCGCGTCGAGCGCGATGTCAAGGCCTTGCGCGATGCCGAAGTTCCCGAAATAGCCAATGCGGAACGGTCCGTCGGTGGGGGGCGGACGCTCCGGGAGGGCGACCAGGTGGTCGAGGGCGCCGTTGGGGATGTGCGTCGCCACCTGCCGGCCGGCGGCCGCGTCGATGTGACGGCAGAAGGGGCGCGTCGTCGCCGTGACGGCCGCTGCGCTGCGGTAAAGCCAGCGCTCGGCCCGCTCGAACGCCCGCACCACGCGCGCGTTCGAGAGCTCCCCCAGCGCCTCGGCCGCCGCTGGCCACAGGTCACGCACGTCGAGCACGAACGGTATGGAGCGAGCATGGGCGGCAGCCGCAGCTCCGAGCGCACCCGGCAGCGGCGGCGAAGTCGCGAACACGACGTCGTGCGCTGGCAGTGCGGCGGTCAGGGCAAACGCGTCCGCCGCAAACGTCCCGTAGAACAGCAGCCGCCGAGAGGTGGTCTTGCGCGGGGAGGCGAACACCCACACGCGGTAGACGGTCATGCGGGCGGCGCGCTCCCGTCGGAGCGGAGTTCGCCCGTAGCCCGGGTGAAAGATGCCGTGCGGATGGTTGGGCTGCTCGCAGATCACCGTCACGGCGTGCCCCGCGGCAAGCAGCGCCTCCGCGAACGCGCGCATGCGATTCTGGGTCGCACCGACCTCCGGCTCGTAGTACTGCGAGACGAGCAGGACCCGCACGGTCAGGCCGGCGGCCAGCCCGCGACCGCGTCGCGAATCGCGAACGTCGCCCGCATGGCCGCGCCCATGTCCTCGACCGGCCAGGGCTGGCGGCCCTCGCGGCAGCACGCCACGAATGTCTCGATCTCCGCCCGGTGGCCCTTGTCGCGCCTTGCCGAGACCCGCTCTTCGCGGCCCGCTCGGTACAGCGAGAGCTCAGTGAAGTCATCGAGCACAGCCGCGCCCGCCTCTCCGAGTACCTCAACTCGCTCCTTTGGGAGCGCACGGTCGCCGAGCGCCGAGTACACGATCACTGCGATCGAGCCGTCGGGAAAGTGAAGCGTCGCGGCGAGCGAATCCTCGCGCGGCTCCGAGCCGCCGCCGACGGCGACTGCGACGACTGACAGCGGACCGCAGCCAGTCAAGAACATCGCGAAATCGACGAAGTGACAAACCTCCCCGACGATCCGCCCTCCGCCGACCGCCGGATCGTGCGTCCAGTGGCTGCGAGGCAAGCGTCCCGCGTTGACTCGGTAGGTGATCACCAGCGGGCCACGTCCGGACAACTGCTCGCGTAGTCGGACCGCGAGTGGTGCGAAACGACGGTTGAAGCCGACCATGAGGATTCCGTCGCTTTCGCGCGCTGCCTGTTCGACGTCGTTCAAGCCGGCGTCGTCGAGCGCGAGCGGCTTCTCGACGAACACGTGCTTTCCGGCGCGCAGAGCCCGCGCGGCGTAGTCGCTGTGCGTATCGTGGCGTGTTGCGATCAGGACCGCGTCCGCCTCGGGCAGCGCCAGCACTGTCTCCGCATCGGTGCTCGCCACCGGCGCGCCGTACCGTGTCGCGGAGGCGCGTGCGGAGACTCCGGTGGCGGTGGCGACCGCCACCACGTCGGCCTGGCGGGCGACCTGCGGCATCAGTACGCCGCGCGCGAACGTGCCGGCACCGACGACCGCCACTCGGGGCCGGCCGCGAGCAATCGACCGGCGCGGACGCGACGCGTCCGGCGTGTGCACGACGTGGCCATTTGTGCTCTCGAGCCCGCGGTAGCGGAGGAGGATTCCCAGCGACGGTTCATCCAAGTCGAGCTGCTGATACGCCGCCGCACCATCGTCGAGCTCGAACACGTGCGTGGTCAGCCGCGACGGCCGGAGCGCTCCCGTCGCCATCAAACGCAGGACCTCGGCGAGGTTGCGCCCCTCGGTCCAGCGCACGTATCCGGCCGGATAGTCGATGCCCTGCTGCTCGTAGACAGGGTCGTATCGTCCGGGCCCGTACGAACGCGATACGACGAGCTTCAGTTCCTTGGCGAACAGAGGCGCGCGCGAAGACTCGATCGCCACATCCCCTACGACGACGACCGTCGCCCGCTCCCGCGCCGCGGCGGTCGCCGTGGCAAGCGGGGCAGAACTGCGGCTCGCCGCCGCCACGATCACCCCATCCGCGCCCCGGCCCATGGTCAGCCGGCGCGCCTCCTCCGCCAGATCGTCGGGATCGGTCGTGGCGAACATACCGGCCTCTTGCGCCAGGCGGACCCGGCGCTCCGCTGGATCGACCCCCAGGACGACGCATCCTGCCGCGCGAGCGAGCTCGGCCGTGAGCTGACCAACTAGTCCGAGCCCGATCACAGCGACCACGTCCCCGAGCCCGACCGCGGCCGAGGCGCACGCCATGAAGCGCGATCGCCGCCACCGTCGCGTACGCGGCGTCTTCCGGCGCCACCCCCCCCGGGACGCGTGCGCAAAGCGTTCGCGGCACCGCCACCAGCTCGGCGTGCGAGGCGAGGCCCGCGCCCGCGCAGGCCACGAGCTCACCCGGAGCCGCCGGAGAGTCGGGACACGCCTCCAGTACGACGCCGCTCAGGCTGTAGCCCAGGGCATTCGGATCTCCGAGCCGTCCCCGCACTTTCGCGTACGTGGCCGCAACGCCCTCGGTACGAGCGGATTCGACCACCTTGCTCACGAGGTCCGGCCTGGCCTTGGCCTTGCCGATCAACGACGCGCGTCCGATTTCCAAGGCGGCACGCTCAGTTCCGGCGCTTATGAGCGAGAAACGCGTGGAAATCAGGAGCGACGCCGGTCCGCGCAGCGGGGCTGGGACTTCCTCGACACTGATCTGGCCACTGGACACGTTCTGGAGGAGCTGCTTCACGGACCGTTGAGAGTAGAGCCGTCGGGCGCTTCGCGTCGTCGTATATTCCCGCCCATGCCAGCCGCCGCTGACGTCTACGCCTATTGGCAAGCCGCGTCGTGTGGTACCGCACACGCGGCGTCAGAAGCCGGTACGCGCGCCTACTACAGGGAGATTGAGGCGGCGAGGTACCGGCTTGAGCCGTTCGTCGGGTGATTTCGCCGAGTTCGAGCGCTGGCGTGACCGGGACGTACTCGAAGTCGGGATCGGGCGCGGCAACGGACTTCATCAACTTCGCTCGCGCGGGTGCGCGCCTGACGGGGGTCGACCTCACGCCGGCCGCGGTTGCACACGCGAAGCGGCGGCTCGAACTCGAATCGCTTAGCCGCCCAGGTATCGCGTCGCCGACGGCGAGGAGCTTTCCTTTCCGGACGGGTCGTTTGACCTCGTCTACTCGTGGGGCGTCATCCACCACGCGAAGAACCCGGCAAGGGTCGTGCGAGAAGCCCGCCGCTTGACGCGTCCCGGGGGCCAGGTTCGGGCGATGCTCTACGGCCGGCATTCGTGGGTTGCCTACGGGCTCTGGGCGCGACACGCGCTCGGCGCGGGACGCCCATGGCACTCATTGTCAGACGTCGTGGGCGCTCACATGGAAAGTCCCGGTACGCGAGCTTACACGCGGGGTGAGCTAAGGACTTTGTTCGAAGGCGCGGGGTTCGAGCGCGTGCGCGTGGCTGGTTTTGCCACAGCCTTATGACCGTCGCGTCGCCGGACCGCTCGCTCGAGCCATCAGGCTCGATTGGTTTCTCGGTGTGGTGGCCAGCTAGTGATCAATCCGCGTCGCGCCATGCGCGTCCGTATACGGCCGGACCCGGCGGCGTGATCCGAGCCGCCGATCCCCTCGGCGAGCAGTCGCCGCGGCGCATTCTCGTGCTCGGTCACTGGAGTTCGGTCGAGCGCAGCGTCGACGCGTTTGCTCGCGCGGCAGCCGGCTCGAGGATCGATGTCGCGACCTACGGCACAGGCGCGTCGGGCGTTCCCGCGCCCCCGGGTGGCACGGTCGAGATTCTCGGAAGAGGAAGGCGGCCCGCGGAGAGGGGGCTTCGGTTGGCTGCGACGCTTGCTGCTCTGCGATCTCAGCGCTATGACGTCGCGGTTATCTCCCAACCGGATCTCCGCCATAGCCGCGTCCGGGGCCTCCTCTACGCCGTGCCGCATCTGCTCGGCGCCAGGTCGGTAGTTGCCATCGCCCCCGATGGATCGGAGCTGCAAGCTATCTCGCGATTGGACGCGCTTCAAGATCTCTGCGTATGGTCGGCGCTGGCTGTGGGTGCTCGGGCCGCAGCGCTGTTGCTCACGCCGTTCCTGTCCGCCGCCTCGCGACGATCGCGCACGGTTCCATCGCCGTTGTCGGGTCGGGGTGGCGTGCTGTATCTCCGCACGGATCTTGATCTCACCACGACGCCCCTCAAGGCCGGAGGCTCGCTTGCCCACACGGTCGGCGTCGTCGCCGCATTCAGCAAGCTCGGCTTTCCGATCGAGGTATGGAGCACGGGGGCGATTCCGGGCCTGCCGATCGGCGCGTGCCCGCGGCGCCTGCCCGGACAGCTGATCGCTAACGTTCCCACCGAGGTGTCCGAGTTCTGCGCGGGCTTGGTTCAGGCCGTTTGGGGAGCAACCAAGCGAGCCCGACCCGCGATGATCTATCAGCGCTACAGCCTCAACAACCTTGCCGGCCTGTTACTCGCGCGGCTCTGGCGGATCCCTCTCGTGCTCGAGGCAAACGGCTCGGAGGTGCAGTGGCGGCAGGAGTGGGCCTCGCTGCGGTTGGTGGCGCTTTGCAAGGCATGCGAGCGGCTGCTTCTACAGCGCGCCGATCGGGTGGTCGTCGTCAGTGAAAACGCGCGTAGCTATCTGCTTGAGGCCGGGGGTGACCCTGAGCGGATGCAGGTCCTGCCGAACGCGGTGGATTGTGCACGGTTCGCGGACGCGCCTGCGGCGAAGTTGCCTATTCCCGAGGGCGCTTTTGTGATCGGATTCTGCGGGCTCTTCTACCGATGGCACGGCGTGCGCACGCTGGCGGAGGCCTTTGTGATCCTCAGCCGGCGGAGACCTGAGACCCACCTTCTTCTCGTGGGCGATGGCGAGGAGCGACGGATCGTGCTGGAGACGCTACGCCAAGGCAACATACTGGACCGCGTCACGTTCACAGGTCTAATCGCTCCCGACGCGGTACCGGGTCATCTGGCCGCCGCGGACGTGCTCGTGTCTCCCCACGCCAACCTCAGGCAGTTCATCGGCTCGCCGATCAAGATCTTCGAATACATGGCCAGCGGGCGCGCCATCGTCGCTTCCGACCTCGGGCAGATCGGTGCCGTGCTGGATCATGGCCATACAGCTCTGCTCGTCCCCCCGGGTGATGCGCCCCGGCTGGCTGAGGCAATCGAGCGCTTGATCGACGATCCCAGCTCTGCGGCAACGGCTTGGCAGCGCGGCGCAACGTGAGGCCCGCGCCCGACACTCTTGGGAGTCGCGGATCGAGGAGTTGCTCGACCGGGGGCGGAGCGGGGCACCGGCTCGGCGACCGAGCGCCGGTCGGTCTCGCGACAGCGCGCTGTCGCCTTCATCGAGCGGCGAACTTCGCCCGCAACGTGCGGCCCCCCGCATCGGACCTTAGCTAAGATGTCCGCGCAGCGGGTGGCGAGTGACGCACAATAGGGGCGTGTTGATCAGGAGGGCGAGAGAACGCGCGAGACGCGGCGCGCGTGGCTCGCGGGCCTCGATCCCGCCGATCCAGGGGCGCGCGAGGTAACGTGGCCAGCCTGGCGAGCCTTACCCCTCGACTCAGTCCATCGGCCATCTTCAAGGTCGAGCGCATCGATGCGGCAGAGCGGCTTCCGGTCGGCCTGGGCCCAGACCCTCGGCGCTGTCGTCCTTGGCGCGGGGGTCGCGCTGAGTGGGTTCCCGCCCCTGGTAAACCTCCCGGCCCGGCTGCACGTCGTCGCGCTCCTCGGCTTCGCGGCCCTGACGCCGGCGGCGCTCCTCGTGTATGGCGCACTCTGGGCTGCGCGCGCGAGGCGTGGTGGGACTGCCGCTCCCGTACCAGTCTTCCTCCGCGCCGCGCTCCTGCTCCTGGCCGCTGGAAGTGCACTGTCCCTGCTCGAATCGCCTCAACCTGGATATTCACTAGCGGTCAGCGTTCTCGGGATTGGCCTACCCATCGCCCTGTTCCTGTGCCTGCGCCGGGCTTCCCTGCCCCCGTCGCGCCTAGTCGGTGGGTTCTTCGGTGGACTTGCTGCGTCCTCCTTCATGCCGATTACGTGTTCGTTCGCGACAACGGCTTCCCGACCTCCCAGGCGCTGTTCAACGCCAAGTTCTCCAATCGGGCATACGACTTTCACTACTACACCCTCGGCAATCCCAACCATACTTCGGCGTTTCTGATCCTTCCCCTTGCCGCCGCCGTCTTCTGGGCAGCCATCGCGACACCTCCCGCACGCTGCGCGCCTGGCTTTGGGCGTTCGTTGGATTGCTGCTGGTCACGCTCGTACTTCTCTACGAGCGCTTTCCCCTGCTCGTCGGAGCAGCTGATCGTGGTCGCTCCACTCGTGCGTCGCGACGTATCCCGGAGAGTGCGCTACTCGGTCATCGCGGGCGTCGTTGTCGTCTTGATGCTTTTGACCGCAACGTCGCACGGCCACTACTTGTAGATCTATTCAAGCTCGGAAGCGTGCATACGAAGCCACTCCGCGAGCGGCCCCGGCGGCGGAAGCGGCCAAGGAGCCGGAATTCCAACCTCCGGGACGTTCCGACTTCAATCCTTCTCAGCCGGCTACCACGCATTCCTGCACCACCCACTGACGGGGGTCGGCCCGGTATGTCCGACACGACTGGCAACTCTCCCGCGGAAAGCGCTGTCATCGCATCCGCGGCCGAGATCGGCATCGCCGGGGCGGTCGGCCTGTGCCTCATGTTCGTAACCTCGCTGGTCGGGGCATGGCGTGCACTGCGCACACGTCAGGACCCCCTAGTTCGGCGCGGCCGCTTACGCGTGTGGCGCCTATGCCATCGTGCTGACGCTCAGCGGCGGCCCGCCCACCGGCCTGCTCGTCGGCACCGTGTCTGTCTACGCCTGCACACTCGCGTTGCTCGGCGCCGTCGCGCTTCCCGCCCATCCAAAGCCTGGTCTCGGCACCCCGACCATCGCGACGGCGCTGCGCGACGCTGGCGGCGCCCTTCGACGACGCGCGGCCTGGTCGCTGGCAGGCATTGGCTCCAACGTGCGGTGGCTCCTTTACGGCCTCCTTTGGATCCCAGTCGCGCTCCTGCGGTTCACGAGCCTTCCCGGCTCGGCGCTTCTCACGTCGTCGCGCGAGACAGGCTACGCCCAGGTCCTCGCGGCCCACGCCCACGGCTTCGGACCCCTTGTCGCGATGATTGGTCCGGGCAGCTTCACGCCCGCCCTGGTGAGCGACGACCAGGGGGCTACCTCTTCGCCCCGTGGCTGGCATCGCTATTCGGTGTGCATACGGCCGATGCGGTCGTCCGCGCGCTTGTTCATCGTGTCGATGGCGGCACTGCTCGTCGTCTACCCGCTTCTTTTCCGTCGACTGTTGGATTCACGTGCAGCTGCGCTCGCCGCCCCGGTCATTCTTTTGGTGAGTGCGCACACGCTCACGGACGACGGCTTCTACTGGATTCCGGGAGTGATGACGCTGCTAGCCCTTCCGTGGCTTCTCCTGATCGTCAGGCGTCGTACCCTCGCGTTGCCGACTGCCCTCAGCACTCGCGTTGCTCGCCGCCGTGACCAGTCTATTCCGGGCACAGCTTGGGCTCGGCATCCTCGTCGGGATGATCGTGGCTGCGTGCTTCGCGACCGGATCCGCACGCCAGCGAGTTGCGACGCTGGTACTCGCGCTATTGGCTTATTACGCATTGAGCACAGGGGTTCTAGATCTGGCTTACCAGGCACGCGCCCAGCGTATGCGGGGTTACCCGGTCAACACCGGCGGCGTGGCCGACATCACCGACTGGTCCGACCCTGCTGGTCATCCGTTCTGGCACACGGCATATATCGGGCTTGGTGTAACGCACAACCGGTATCGCATCTCGTACAACGACTCGGCGGCGGCTAACTACGTAAAGACCGTCGACCCGCGTGCGATTTACCTATCCGCCCGGTACGAGAGGATTCTCCGCAAGCGCTACCTCCACATCGTCACTCACGACCCGGGCTTTGCGTTCCGTGCGTACGTGGAGAAGGTTAGGCTGCTCGCGCAGGATGGTCTCGGTCGCTTCCCCGCGCTTCTCGTGCTTCTGCCGATAGCGGTTGCCGCCGGGGCGATCCGGCGCCGCCGCGCGCCGGTCATCGGCGTCGGTAGCGCCTTGCTACTCATCGGAGTCGCGCCCGCGCTACTTGCCATCCCGCTGGCCGACTACGAGACAGGCTGGCTGGGGTTCTTGGCGGCGCTCACCGCCGTGACCGCCGGCTTCCTGATCGCGCGCGTGTCGCGCCCACTTGCCCCTGCCGGAGATTATGTGCTCGACGCAGGCGCTCACGCCCTCCTCCGCATGACTCTGCCCGCACGACAGGCCGTGCATCGGAACGTCGCGCGAGCGCGCCTCATCCTTCAGCAGGTGGCGTACGCCTGCCCGAAGCACGGGGTTGACGGCGGGGGGGCTCGCAGCTGTGTCGGTGCGAGAGGCCGTCGCCGGGATGTGGGCCAACGTCCGTTCGGGTGGGTGCCAGCGACGCGTCGCGCTCGTGACACTCGTCGTCGTCCTCGCGCTGGCTGGTCGCCACGAGCTGGTGAGCCATCCTGCAACGGGTCCGGCGAGCAGCACGGCATCGTTACCCAGCGCACCCGTTTCCCCTGACAATGAGCACTTCACGCCCGTGGTCGCCTCGTGGACCATGAGCAGCCTTCCCGTTGGTTGGCAAACCGACGAACCTCAGGTCGGGGTGGCGACGAGCCAGAACCGACTCGTGCTCCGTACCACCCCCGGAACGACTGCCTATCAGCTTCTGGGCCCGGAGATGACGCTCTACCCCGGCCGCTACATAGCCGCAGTCGACGGTCAAGTGAGCCGAGGGGGGCTCGGCATCGGGGCGCTGGACGTCACGCGGGACAGCTGGATCAACATCGCTTCGTTCAGCGGGCCCCAAGGCCGTGCAGTCGCCATGCCCGTGACGTTCAGCGTCTACCACCCCACAGTCGTGCGCATCATCCTCATGAACTACCGAGCCCGTCGCGCTTCGTCCACTTGGACGCTGCTGCGCGTCGTCATCGCCGGTCCTGGCGCCACCGCCGTGAATCCATCTGCTGCAGCGTCCACTCGCGGGCAAACGACAAGCGTCAGATGACGATTCCAGAGCCCGTGGCGCAGGCCGCGACCGACGCATCGCCCCCGGCGGCTCCGAGCCTGCGCCGAGACGTCGCGCTGATGCTCGTCAACCGGATCGGCGTAACCCTCCTGGCCATCGTGGGCTCAGCCCTGACGGCCCGCGTGCTAGGCCCCGCTGGTCGCGGTCTGCTCGCGGTGTCACTCGGCTTCGCACTGATCCTTGCCCAGGTCGGCAACCTGGGACTGACCACTGCCAATCCATACTTCGCCGCGCGTGATGGCCGGGCGGTCGCCGGGCTCACCACCAACACGCTGTGGCTAGCGGCGTTGGCCAGTGTGCTCGTGATCTTCGGCGGCCTCGCGGTGGCGAGCGTCGCACCGACCGTGGTCCGCGACGTATCGGGCGCAGAGCTCGCGCTCGCCTTCGCGGTCGTCCCCACCACCCTGACCATGATGGCCCTCCAGGGCGTTCTCTTGGGCGAGGGTCGAACGTTCGCCTTCAACGCGATTGAGCTTGCGAGCAACGTCGCGTACATCGCGGCGCTTGCCGTCGGGCTGTTCGTGTTCGCGTTCCGCGTCCAAGGGGTGCTTGCACTGACCGTGGCTCGGAGCGCCCTCGGCGCGACCTGGTACTTGGTCGTCCTCGTGCGTCGTCACGGCCCTCTCCCATTGGCCCCAAATATCGCTCTCGCTCGACGGACACTTGCCTACGGGGCCAGAGTGTACGTAGCGAACCTCCTCGCCTTTCTCGTGATCCGCGCCGACCTTCTCCTCGTCAACGCGTACCGTGGACCCCGCCAGGCGGGCCTCTATTCCGTGACGGTCGCCATCGCAGACGCGTTGTATCTGGTCCCATCGGCATTCGCTGTGAACCTCTTTCCGCGCGTCGCCCGCGGAGGGTCGGTCGAACGCAGTGCTGACGTTTTTCGCAAGGTCGCAATTCTCCTCGCCGTGTTGTGTGTCGTCGCTAGCGGCCCTCGCGCGGCCCGCAATCGAGGCCCTTTACGGATCACGCTTCGCCGGCGCGGCCACTCTCTTCTACTGGCTCGTTCCAGGCACGTTCTGCCTGGGCATGTTGAATGTCCTTGCCCAGCACTTCGCCGGTCGCGGCTTCCCGCTTGCCGCGGTACTCGTCTGGTTTGCAGGTCTCGGACTCAACCTTGCTATCAACTTGCTCTTCCTGCCGACCGCGGGCACGTACATCGCCTCGTTGTCTTCAAGCGCCGCGTATTTGCTCCTCCTCGGCTTGCACATGTGGATGTTCTCCGGGGAGATCGGCTCGGTGAAGCCTCTCCTCCCGAGGCTCACCGATGCGGTCGGACTCCTGCGTCTGCTGGTCCCGCGAGTCCGGCCGTCCTCACTGGCGTGAACGATGCGGGTTCGATTCAAGTCTGACCGGTTTTACCGGGCGTTCGCCGACCCGTGGGGGATCGGCGATGCCGTCACGCCACGGTATGACAGGTATCGCGAGCTGGTGCTCGAACATGCGACGGGCCGGGGGCGGCTGCTCGACATTGGCTGTGGCTACGCGGCGTTCCTCGCGCGGTTCCGCGGCGAATTCGACGAGCTGTACGGCGTCGATATCGGCGCCGTCGCAATCTCCGGAGCGCGTGCGCGCCATCGCGACATCACATTCGCAATCGGTTCCGCTGCGGCGCCGCCCGCAGAACTGGGGAAGCGGGACTACGACGTCATCGTGCAGAGCGACGTCATCTGCTACCTACCGGATCGAAAGCGTCGCGCGGCCATCTCGTGGATCGCCGACCATCTGACGCCGCACGGCATTGCCTTGATCGCGGCCTGGGTGCCCGGAGGTCGCTACCTGACCGACGACGAGCTGACGCGGCTCGTCGACGCGCGTCTGGTGATCGAGCATCACGAGCTGCTCGATAGCGGCCACCTCGTGATGATCGCCCGGCCTCGCCGTGCCGCAGTCGTTCTGAGCATCGACTACGAAACCTGGCAGCCTATTCCCGAAGGGCGATCAATCGAGTGGGAGGATGACGTGCTCGCGCCGACCGCCGCACTCCTGCGAGCCGCGGCGGAATCCAGGGTCCCGCTCACCTTCATGGTTGAGATGGCCGAGTACTTCTGGCTGTGTCAGAACGATCCGGCCGTCGCTGCGCAGATGCGCGACCAGTGGCGTGAGGCCGCGCGTGCTGGACACGACGTACAACTTCATCTGCACCCAAATTGGCTTCCCGAGCTTGGAGCGGACCGGGACAACGGCCGGTGGCGCTGGGACCCCGAGGTAGCGCTCGCCGCCGACTATCCGGGGGACCTCACCGCTCTGATCGAACGCTGCAGGCGCGAGTTGGAGCGGGTCATCTCGCCAGTCCGGCCTGGCTACAGGGTCAACGCGTTCCGCGCGGGCACGTACGAGGCCCAGCCCTTCGAGCGCCTTCACCGCGCGCTGGTCGAGAACGGCGTGAATCTCGATTCCTCCGTGCTTCCCGGTGACCACCGAGACGACCGGCAATACGACTATCGCCACGCATCCGCCCTCAGCGGAGCGTGGCCGGCGAACCGCTTCGACCCCCAGCTTCGCGCTGCTGACGGAGACCGTGACGGCTTGCTCGAGGCGTGCGTGACCGCGGTCGCGCCCGGAAGCCGCTGGACGTTCGATGCAGATGAAGGATCGCGGTTCGTCGATCGCCTGCAACACGTGCGGACAGCGCTCGCCAAAACCCGCACCGGGTCGACGGAGCTCTATCGGGTCCGCCGCTCATTGGCCGCACGGCTTGTCGGACCGGCTTGGGGACCCATCTCGCCCATTCTGCGTCGAGTCGTGGTGCCTCGTCACCGGCCGGCGGGCGACGACATCTTCGTCCTAGTGGGACACACCAAGAATGATCTTGCCGTCCCGTCGATCGCCCGAGGACTCGCGCGTCTGGCCGCGGACAGGTCGCTCGAGTGCGTGACGATGTCCACTGCTGCAGAGCTCGCTCACAGACGGCCCGCGTCCGTCGCGCTACGGCCCGAGCCGGAGCCACAACGACACGCGTGCGGCCGCGCGCTCGCTCGGCTCGTACCTCTTGACCGCGTGTCGATTGCCGTCCTGTCGGCCGGCGTCGAGAACTACCGCGCGGAATTGCCGTGGGCTCAGATCAGCACGGAGTTGCAGCCTGACGGGTCGGACGCTGTGCTGCTCGACTGTGGCCTCGAGAGCGAGTCGGACCCCGACAAAGCGCTCACCGCGGCTGCCCGAGGCCTGCGCAGTGACGGCGTGCTGCTGTGCCGGGCCTGGGCGGATGGGCGCGCAGGATGGCGAGCTCCAGCAACGAGTACTTACGCGCCCACCCGCAGCGAGCTCGGCGCCAGACTTCAGGCCGCGGGATTCGGCGATGTCGAAGTTCGCGAAGTCGACGCCACACGAATGCTCGGCCTCCCCTACCGACCGGAGGCCGAGGGCCGCATACTGCTCGTGCGTGCCTGGATAGCTGAGCGGAAGCGTTCGGCAAGAATGCGTGCTCTGGTGGACGCGATTTACGCTCGCCTCGATCCTGAACGGGCGAGCGCGTCGGCGGATCCGCTTCGCATCCTCGCCGACGGCAGCGCTTGGTGCGCCGGCTATGCCGCTGTGCTCGCAGAAGCGCTCCAGCGCGAGGGGTACCCGTCGCGAAGAGTGACCCTCGTTGCTCATGGACATCCGCGCGGACGGGGGAGGGAGCGACGCGAGACCCACGAGGTGGTGGAAGCGTGGGATGGAACGGCGCTGCGCGTGCTCGATCCGATGGCCGGAGTCGTGTTCGACCATTCGCTGCGCGCGCTGCTCGACGAGCCCGCACTCGCGCGCCCCAACCGCGTCCCCGACCAGCGATGGGAAGAGCGGCATTACGAGCTATACGCAACCGAGCTCTTCTATCGCCGAGTCGTCGGTGCGGACCTCCGTAAGGATCCGGCATGGCCGCCTCGGACGGTCGCCGCGGCAGATGTCCTCGCAGACATTCCAGACGATCGTGGGATACCGCATGTCGACCGCAGCCCCCTTCATCCGACCCTCCTACGCCTCTGGTGGGGCTGGCACGATTCCCGAGCGCGTACCTGGGCGCGTGGGCTGCGCCGAGACAGCAACTCGGAGCCGCCCGCCGAAAGGTCAATCGCGACGAGCCGACGCGATCAAATACCAACCGGCGCGCCGGCCGAGCCACTCGAGCACTCGTGGCCGGCCCAGCGCGGGGTAGAGCCCGCGAGAGCAGACTGATGGGAAACGCATCCTCGAGCTGGTACTGCCGCACGGTGATCGCCATCGGAGTAAGTCCGGCGGCGCGCAGCGCTTCAGCTCAGCGGCGCTTGGTGTACACCCGGACGAGTGGTCGCGCTCCAGATCGCGAGAACTCGACGTTCCTCGACAAGACACCGGCCATCGATTGCTCCTCTCGGAGCTGGCCCATGAATATTCCGTGCAGCAGGAACTGGTTGCACCAATAATGCAGCGAGTTGCGGTTGTAGAGAATGAGACGAGCCTCTCCTCGAGGACACAGCACCCTCCGTATTTCGCGCAGAGCTCGATCGAGATCAGGTGCGTGGTGCAGAGCGCCGTTGCTCACCACGAGATCCTGGGACTCATCAGGCACGGGTAGCTGCTCGGCATCTCCAAGCACGATGTCGGCGCGATCCGCTAGTCCTGCTGTTCGTAGGTGTTCGCGCGCAAGCTCCACATGCCTGGGGGTTATGTCCACTCCGGTGACCGTTGCTCCGCCATATGCGAAACCAACGACGTCGATCCCCTGCCCGCAGCCGACGTCCAGCACTCGCAAGCCACGCGACCTGGAATATCCAAGCAGCTCGCTCATCCAGGGTGAGGCCGCCTGCCGCGCCTCGCGAAGCGCCGCGAAGTACCCTGCTGCGCCAGGCTGGAGGGCAACGGATCGAGCTTCGCACGGGTCGGCCGTCCATTGCTCGATCGCCGCTAACTTGGCGTCGTGTATGGCCTGGGGCGAGGCGATGGCGGCGATCCTACAAGACGAGAGTCCCGACCTTGAATAGCGCCCTGGACGGTGCGCGCACCGAGCATCGGGAAGCCGACGCGGACGCTGCCGGGGCCCCGGTCATCATCTGCTTTGCCGGCGATGTCTGGGACGGCAACCCCCATTCACGCCATCACCTCATGAGCCGGCTCGCTCCCAAGTACAGCGTTCTCTTTATCGAGGGCGTCGCCATGCGGGGCGCTGTGGCGGACCGCCATGAGATTCAGCGGATCGTGGCCAAGCTGCGGCGCCCGCGCGTGCTGCGCACTGTCGCGCCCGGGCTCCACGTCCTGCGCCCGCTCCCAATCCCGCCTGCCGGACGGCTGGGTCGTGTGGCTCAGCTAGGGATCTTGCGCGCCGAGATCGAGAATGCCATCCGGCGACTCAGGCTGCGCGGCCCGCGCCTGTGCTGGTTCAGTCAGCCGCTGATGGCCCCGTTGCTCGGACGCTTCGGCGAGCGCGCGGCAGTGCTCTATTGCCAGGATCGATATGACGCTTTCAGCCACGTCGATGCCGCGCTGATCCAAGCGCACATGACCACGCTGGCAGCACGCTGCGACCGCGCAATCGCGACCTCCGCGAAGCTCGCCGACGATCTCCGGAGGCTGGGTGCCGACCCGGTGCTGCTTCCACACGGAGTTGATGTAGCGCGGTTCGCGACCTCGTCTGCGGTGCCGGAGGATCTCGGTCGTCTCGAGCGTCCGAGGATCGGGTTCGTCGGCCTCATTGACGACCATCTCGACTTCGACGCGATCGTCGAGGTCGCCGACAGCCTTAAGCGCGGCTCGGTGGTTCTGGTTGGAGGGACGAACACTGACGTCCGGCGCCTGCGCCACCGCCGCATAGCCATGCTCGGCCCGCGCCCCTACGCCGAGATCCCGGCGTATCTACAGGGGTTCGATGTATGCATCCTGCCGTTTCGCGCGAGCCGGCTGAACGAGGCCGTCAACCCGATCAAGCTGCGCGAATACCTCGCAGCGGGACGTCCGACCGTCACCGCCCCGTTGCCCGAGGTGCTCCCCTATAGATCTGGGGTGGAAATCGCGAACGGACCCTTGGAGTTCGCCCATCGAGTCGGTGTGGCACTCGAACCGATGCAGGACTCTCCGGCAGCCCGAGCGCGGCGCCGCCGCCTGGTGGCCGCCGAATCGTGGGATACGGTTGCCGCGCGCCTCGACACGCTGCTCACCGAGGTCCTCGCTGGAGCGTGACCGCCGAGGCTGCCAAGTAGCCAGTCTGAAAGGGTCGCAGCGACCTCTATACGGCATCATGAAGCGATGTGCGGGATCGTAGGCGTCTACGGCCGACGCGGCCGAACGTTCACAGCCGACGAGATCGTCGCGCTCCGCGACACGATGGTCCACCGGGGGCCCGACGATGACGGACTATGGCTCCGCGACCCCGAGCGCAACGTGGGCTTCGGACACCGCCGGCTCTCGATCGTCGACCTGACCGACGCCGGGCGCCAGCCGATGTTCAACGAGGACCGCACGGTGGCGGTCACGTTCAATGGCGAGATCTACAACCACGAGCTGCTGCGGGTCGAGCTCGAGAGAAGGGGTCATCGGTTCCAGAGCCGCTGCGACGCGGAGGTTCTCGTGCACCTGTACGAGGAGCATGGGCCAGACATGGTGCGACCACCTCGTCGGCATGTTCGCGTTCGCGATCTGGGACGAGCGACGCGAGCGGCTGCTACTCGCGCGGGACCGGCTGGGGATCAAGCCGCTGTACTACTTCGACGACGGCGACACGTTCGCGTGCGCGTCGGAGATCAAGGCGCTGCTCCCGCTCGCTGCGCCGGCGCGAGATCGACCCGATCGCCCTGGCTCACTACCTGACCTTCGTCGCCGTGCCGCCTCCGCTGACCCTGTTCGCCGGGATCAGCAAGCTGGCGCCGGCCGAGACGCTGCTCGTGACTCGAGATGGCCCCCAGGCGCCCCGACGCTATTGGGACCCGATCGAGCACCGACTCCAGCTTGACGCCGACCTGATCGACTGGGAGGCGGAGCTTCGCTTCCGGCTCGAGCGCTCGATCCATCGACGGATGATGAGCGACGTCCCGGTGGGGGTCTTCCTTTCCGGAGGGGTGGACTCGTCGACCAACGTCGCGCTGATGAGCCGGCTCGTCGACCATCCGATCAACACGTTCTCGATCGGCTTCCGCGACGCTCCGAAGTTCAACGAGTTCATCTGGGCCCGGCAGATCGCGGAGCGCTTCGCGACCAACCACCACGAGGTCACGATCGACGCGGACGATCTTTGGCGCTTCATGCCCGACCTGGTCTTCCACCAAGACGAGCCAATCGCCGATCCGGTGTGCGTGCCGCTGTACTTCGTGGCCAAGCTCGCCAAGGAGCACGGGGTAACGGTTGTCCATGTGGGCGAGGGCGCGGACGAGCTGTTCGCGGGCTACCCCACCTATGTGCAGGCACATGCCATCGCCACGAACCACTGGCGCCGCTTCCGCGCGCTGCCCGCACCGATGCGCTCCGCGGCGGCCTGGGCCGGCACGCACGCGCTCTCCGGGCGCCCGGGAATGGCTCTTCACCGGGAGGCGCTCCACCGTGGTGGTCAGCGCGACGGGCGGCTCTGGTGGGGAGGGGCGGTGGCGTTCTACGAGCTCGGGTTCGACAGGATCGCCTCGGGCGGCCTGCGCCGGCAGCTCGACGGCCTGGCTCCCCGGCAGGTCGTGGCCACGATCGCGGCCGATGCGGCGCGGGCAGGCGCCCGGGACGAGCTGGACGAGCTGATCTACCAGGACCTTCGCCTCCGGCTACCTGAGTTGCTGCTGATGCGCGTCGACAAGCTGACGATGGCCAACGCGGTGGAAGCACGCGTTCCGTTCCTCGACCACGAGGTCGTCGAACTGGCAATGGCGATGCCGGGAACCGAGAAGGTGCGCGACGGCGTCGGCAAGCACGTCCTCAAGCGCGCCGTCGACGATCTGCTGCCTCGGGAGCTCATCTGGCGGCCGAAGCAGGGCTTCGGGACGCCGGTCTCCGACTGGTTCCGCGGGCCGCTCGGAGACGAGCTCTCGGAGCGCGTCGGGGCCTCGGCGATCCACGAGCTCGGGTATCTCGAGCGCGACGAGATCACGCAGCTGATCGAGCTACACCGCTCCGGACGCGCCGAGCGTTCGTTCCAGCTCTGGAACCTGCTCAACCTGGCCGTCTGGTTCGATCACTGGATCGCCGGGCGCCCCGTGGAGGACGCATTGGTCCAGAATGCTGAGAAATAGCCCAGTCTGCGGCGATTCGGGAGCCGAATTGCCACCTCGCCCTGCGTCCGTGATAGCGTGCGGGCGCTTGGCGTGGTGGTTGTTGACGGGGAGCTTGCCGTGCAGGTATTGATCACAGGCGGCGCAGGATTCATCGGTTCACATCTCGCCGAGGAGTTGCTGGCTCGCGGCCACGGCGTGCACGTGCTCGATGACCTGTCAACCGGGTCGATGGGCAACATCCGCCACCTCCGCAGTCGCTCGAGGTTCGGGTACACGATCGACTCGTGCTACGACCCCCGCCTCGTGGCTGAGTTGGTGGACGACGCGGATTACGTCTATCACCTGGCCGCCGCAGTGGGTGTGCAGCTGATCGTCGACAGCCCCGTGCGAACGATCGAGACCAACGTGCATTGCACCGAGATCGTTCTGGCCCAGGCGTGCAAGAAGCGAAAGCCGGTGTTTGTCGCCTCCACCAGTGAGGTGTACGGCAAGTCGTCGGCGTTGCCGTTCCGCGAGGACGGTGACATCGTCATGGGAGCGACCACGCGCGGCCGGTGGGCGTATGCGTGCTCCAAGGCACTGGATGAGTTTCTTGCCATCGCCTATCACCGCGAGCACGGCCTGCCCACCGTGGTGGGCCGCATGTTCAACACCGTCGGCCCGCGCCAGACGGGGCGTTACGGGATGGTCGTGCCGACTTTCGTACGGCAGGCGATTCTCGGAGAGCCGATCACCATCTTCGGAAACGGCGCACAGCAGCGCTGCTTCTGCCACGTCCGGGACGTGGTGGGCGCCCTCGCTGACTTCGCCGCCCGCGACGATCTATACGGGCAGGTGTTCAACATCGGCTCGACCGAAGAGGTCTCGATCCTCGAGCTGGCCCAGCGTGTCGTGAATGCCACGGGCTCCCGATCGGAGATCGTGTTCATTCCGTACCACGAGGCATACGGTCAGGGCTTCGAGGACATGCGCCGGCGCGTTCCAGACATCGGCAAGATCGAGCGGATGCTGGGATGGGCGCCGACCATGTGCCTCGACGAGATCCTGGCTGACGTGATCAGAGATCACCAGGGAGCGCTGCAACCCGCCGTGAGCGGGTGAGCGGCGCTGGCGGCCGAAAGTTCACCCACCAACCCAACGGAGGCAGGATGAAGCGAAGAATCGGTACGCTGGCGCTCCTGACGATGTGCCTGCTGGCGGTGACTGGTGTCGCCGCCGCGTCTGCCAGCGCAGCCGCGACCGCAACCACCGTGGTGGCTTCAAACGTCACCCAGACTTCGGCCACGCTGTTCGGCGTCGTTGAGACCGGCGGCTCCGCAACGAACTGGACGTTCGAGTACGGCACGAGCACCGCATACGGCAAGACGACTGCCGTCGGAGCGATTCCCGCCGGCCAGGGAAACGTCCCGGTCTCAGCCAAGGTCTCCGGCCTGAAGCCGGGCACGACCTACCACTTCCAGCTCCTGGCGCAGAACAACAGCGGTGCGCCGTACTACACGGTCACCACGAGCGGCGGTGGCGATCAGACGTTCAAGACGCTGGCCGCAACGCCGGGCATCCTCACGCTGCGCAACCCGACGCCAGTCGTGCACAAGAACAAGACGGTGTTCCTGTTCCTGAGGTGCCTGAGCACGAGCGCCGCCACCAATGCCTGCAACGGCCGGCTGAGCCTCACGACGAAGGTCGGAAAGCGCAAAGTTGGCTGTGGCAAGGCGTCGTTCGGCGTGCCCGCCGGACAGACCAAGCGCATCACGGTGAAGGTGCCGAACGCGTGCATCGCGGCGCTCAACGGCGCTCGTAGCCACCGGATCGGGGCCACGCTCAACGCCTCGTGGACTGGCGGTCGCCTGACTCGCGGAATCACGCTGATTCGCGCCTGACCCCCGCCGTTCGCTCCGGGCCCGTCACCGGGGACGGGCCCGCGAGCCGCGGCCGCCTATCCGTGTGCGAACGCGGCGAATCCGGGCTTGGGCTGGCCGTTCGCGTACAGGAGGCCGCCTGAGGTCGTCGGCGGATCGTCGTAGACGTGGACCCAGCCGAGCGCGTAGATGCGCTTCCAATGGCGAGACAGCCACAGTGCGTCGGTAATCCATTGCGCCGCGATGGCCGGATCGACGTAGAAGTCGAACTCGTCGTCCGGCGCGGTCGGGATCGTCCACTCCGAGAGGAACAGGGGAATGCCTCGATGCAGAGTACTCGTCCACCCAACGCGCAAGACGAGGTAGATCCGAGAACTGAACCTCGTCGAAGGGCGACGGTGGCGCCGACAGCGTCGGAACCTCAGGCGCCGAACGGGTTGTGCGCATACATGTCCATGCGCGGCGGCCGTCCGTTGGGCAGCCGGAGGTTCTCGATCCACTGCTCCGGGTCGAGCAGCCCGGTGGTGTACGTGCTTCCACCGATGATGAGGTTGCGCCGGCTCACGCGTTTGAGCGCGCCGTAGGCGGCGTCCAGCAGTCGCGCGTACAGGTGCGGCGCCTGGCGCTGGGCGCCGTCGAGAGCCCGGCCCGGGACCGCCTGGACGATCGGCTCGAAATTGCCGCTACGGGTGGGCTCGCCCCAGATCATCCACAGGTGGACCCCGGGATAACGTCGCGCCGCCGCGGTGACGAACGCGGCGAAGTTTGCTGCTGACACGGTCGCCCACGCCCGCGGGCGCCCACCGTTGGCCCAGCGCGGCGCGAAGATCACCTGGAGCATCACGCGCATGCGGTAGCGGCGCGCGTCCGCCATCGCCCGTCCGAGCTCGGCCGGCCACCGGTATGCCGGGTCGCCCGGATTGTTCGCGTGGCGCGGGCGCACCGGCGCCACTTCGCTCCAGTCGAGATCGGCCTCGTAGATGGACACCCCGAGCTGGTGATAGAGGGGAAACTGATCCACTCCGTCGCGATAAACCGGTCCCCAAATCGCCTTGCTGAAGGCGCTCGCTGGCGCCGGCGTGATGAGAGCGATGGCGAGGACGCCGAGAACCCCCACAAGGCCGAGCCGCCTCCAGGTCGACCGGATCACCACCCGGCGATCGTAGCTCGTTCGAATCCGGCTATCCGTGCTCGAACGCGTAGAACCCCGGCTTGCGCTTTCCGCTCTCGGTGATGAGGCCGCCCGCAGTAAGCGGTAAATCGTCGTAGAGATGAATCCAGCCGACCGCGTATATCCGTTTCCAGGAGCGGGCCTCGCGCAAAGCTTCGGTGATCCACCGGGCCGCGACCGGCGCATTGACCCAGAACGCCAGCTCGATATCCGGAGCCGTGGGAACCGTCCACTCGGCGACGAACAGCGGTATGCCCCGCCCCAGATATTGATCCACCCATTTGGCCAATCGCGGTAAGTCCGAGAACTGGACTTCGCCGAAAGGGCTCGCCGTCGAAGTGAACGTCGGCGGCGTGTAGCTGAACGGGTTGTGCGCATACATGTCCATGCGCGGCGGGCGCCCGTTCGGAAGTTTCATGTTCGCGATCCACTGCTGCGTGCTGACGTAGCCGTAGGTGTACGTGGAGCCGCCGATGACGACGTTCTCGCGACTAACCGCCTTGAGCGCGCCGTACGCCGCGTCGAGGACCCGTGCGTACCTGCGCGGGGCAGCCTGCTGCGCCGCGTCGAGGCGCTTGTACGGCTTAGCGCGAACGATCGGCTGGAACGTGAGCCGGTCCGGCTCTCCCCAGATCATCCACAGATGAACGCTGCGGTAATGTCGAGATGCCGCCGTGATGAATGCGGCGAAGTCGCTCGGGTGCAGCGGGGCCCAGCGCACGGGGCGCCCACCATTGGCCCAGGACGGGGTGAACAGCACTTCGAGCATCACCCGCATGTGATACCGGCCGGCTTGAGTGATGTCCCGCTGCAGCGTCGCGGGCCAGTGATAGGCGGGGTCGTTCGGGTTCGTGGGATCGCGGGGCCGAGTCGGCGCGACGTCGCTCCAATAGAGCTCGTCCTCGTAGATCGAGGCCCCGAGCTGGCGGAACGTCGGAAACAGGCTCACGCCATTGCGGAAGCCCGGGACCCCACATCGCCTTCGCGAACCCGAGCGCCGGTGTGGCGGTGCAGGCGAGCAGCAGCACGGCGGCTGACTACGGCGCACAAGGTCCTCGCCCCAGCCCGGACGGACAACATGGCCTCGATCATACGAGGGCGGGCTCGCGGTGACGGGCGCCGCGGGATGCGAAAAAGTCTCACTCCGCACGAGCCCACGAAGGTACGATCGGACGCACTGTCAGCCGCTTCGTCCGTTCGGGCTCGCCGCGGCTGAGGGGCATTTGGGACCTTTGGGGAACTTTTAGGAGGCCTTTCATGGCACCAGCAGAGCGTGTGCAGATTCCGGGCAGCGAGCGCGAGTTCGTGCCCGGGCAGGAACGAGTAGCGGACGCCGACGCCGGCAGGCAGATCCAGGTGACGGTCTACCTCCGCGCCCAGGGCACGCTCGACTGGGTCGATGACGAGGCGCGGCGGCTGCCGGCCGACCGCAGTCCGATCAGCCGCGAGGACCTGGCCAAGGGCTACGCCGCCCGCGAGCAGGACATCGAGTCCGTGCGTTCGTTCGCCCGCGACAGCCACCTCGAGGTCATCGCCGCGGACCCCGCGCGGCGCGCGGTCACGCTGCGGGGCACGGTCGAGTCGATCTCGAGCGCCTTCGGCGCCCAGGAGCTCGGCGTCTACAACCACCCGACGGCCGGCGCCTATCGGGCTCGCCGCGGCCCGCTGACGGTCCCGGCCGATCTCGGCGGCGTGATCACGGGCGTGTTCGGCATCGACGAACGCCCTCAGGCCAGTCCACAGCTACGCCGCCGCAGGCCCACCGCGCCCCAACAGCAGCCCGTGAGCTACAAGCCACAGGAGATCGCGCAGGCCTACAACTTCCCCACCACGGTCAACGGGGCGGGCGAGACGGTCGCCATCATCGAGCTCGGCGGCGGCTTCAGCCAGGCCGACCTGAATACGTACTTCGCCGGCGCCTCACCGAGCGTGACCGCAGTCGGCGTCGACGGCGGCTCCAACTCACCCGGCACGGATCAGGGTGCCGACGGCGAGGTGATGCTCGACGTCGAGGTCGTCGGCGCGGTGGCGCCGGGGGCGAGCATCGTCGTCTACTTCGCGCCCAACACCGACCAGGGCTTCATCGACGCGGTGTCCACGGCCGTCCACGACACGACCCATCGACCGTCGGTGGTCTCGATCAGCTGGGGTGGCCCGGAGGACTCGTGGACCGGACAGGCGCGCATGCAGATGGAGCAGGCGATGACCGAGGCGGCCGCGCTCGGCGTGACCGTTACCGTCGCCGCCGGAGACAACGGGTCGACCGACGGTGTCAACGACGGCAAGCAGCACGTCGACTTCCCAGCCTCCGCGCCCCACGCCCTGGCCTGCGGCGGGACCTCCCTCCAGCTCCAGAACGCCCAGATCACCAGCGAGTCGGTGTGGAACGACCTGGCCAGCGGTCACGGAGCCGGCGGCGGCGGGGTCAGCGTCGACTTCACGCCGCCCCCCACCTACCAGTCCGCGATCAACCCGCTCAACGCCGACACCCGGCAGCCCGGGCGAGGCGTGCCCGACGTGTGCGGCGACGCCGACCCGGAGACCGGCTACGAGGTCCTGGTCGACGGGCAGCCGCAGGTGATCGGCGGCACGAGTGCCGTGGCGCCGCTGTGGGCGGGGCTGACGGCGCTGATGAACGAGGCGCTCGGCCGGCCGGCCGGCTTCCTGCAGCCGCTGCTCTACGCCGCCTCGGCGCAGGCGGGCTTCCACGACATCACCCAGGGCGACAACCCGGCGTACAAGGCGGGCCCGGGGTGGGATGCCTGCTCGGGGCTCGGCTCGCCGAACGGCGCGGCGCTGCTCCAGGCGCTGGGCGGGAAGGTCGCAGCGAGCGCGCAGGCGTAGCGCGCTCCCCGGGCGAATGCCCTGCGCCACGGCGGGTAGGCCCTCGGGGTAGTGAAGGTCTGTGTCACAGGAGCGACCGGATTCGTCGGCGCCCACGTGGTTCGTGCGCTCGTCGAGCGCGGTGACGAGGTCCGCGTCGTCTACCGCAACCCCGAGCGGCTCGAGGCGCTGCGCGGGCTGAAGTACACCCGCGTCAAGGCCGACGTGCTCGACTACCGCGCCATGCGGCGGGCGCTGCGCGGGATCGATGTGCTCTACCACGTCGCCGGCTTCGTCGCCTCCCGGCCGGTGGAGCGGGTCTGGCAGCTGAACGCCCACGGGCCGGTCGTGGCGATCGAGGCGGCGGCGGCCGAGGGCGTCGGCCGCGTCGTGCTGACCTCGACGATCTCGGCCATCGGCACGGCCAACGGCCAGCCGGCCGACGAGGAGACGAGCTTTCCCGAGAACTGGATGGGCCTCGCGTACCCGGACTCCAAGCACGCGGGCGAGCTCGCCGCCCAGGAGGCGGCCGACCGCCGCGAGGTGGAGCTCGTGGTCGTGAATCCGGCGTACGTCCTCGGCGTGCCCATCAATCGCGCCCAGCCCGGCGAGACCTCCACGCGCACGATCGGCAACTACCTGCGCGGCCGCCTACCCGGCGTGGTCGAGGCGCCGATGAACTTCGTCGACGTCAAGGATGTGGCCGCCGGCCACGTGCTCGCGTGCGATCGCGGTGTCCCAGGCGAGCGCTACATCCTGGGTGCAGAGAACCTGACCTGGCCCCGGCTGATCGACCGCGTGGCCGACCTCTCCGGTATCCGCTACCCGATCATCGTCCTGCCCGCCGGCATCGCGAAGGTGGCCCGGGTTCGCGAAGCGCTCGGGCTGCCGAGCCCGATCTCGGCCGAGGCCACGAATCTGATGGGCCAGGACTGGCGGTTCACGATCGACAAGGCGCGCAACGAGCTCGGTTACTCCCCGCGTCCACTCGACGACACGCTCGAAGACACGATCGGCTGGTACCTGGAGCTGATCGAGGACGGGGCGTTCGCCGACTCGCGCGGGTCCAACCTGTCTCGCCTCGCCGACTCAATGCGCCTGGCCTCGCGCCTCGGGCTGCTGACGCCGATCCGCGTGGGCCAGCGCGTGATCGGCCGGCGGATCATCGCCGGCGGCTGAACCGCACACCGTCAGCGCAGGTAGCCGTGGGCGCGCAGGAAGCGCTGCAGCTTGGCCACGAACCGCCTGCCGCTCGGGGTCGTAGGAGAAGATCTGCAGCACCGTGCAGCAGTGTGCGCCGCCGCTGAACAGTTCGAGCACGACGTCGGGTGAGCGATCGTGCTCGAGGTCGACCACGTGCAACGTTCCCTGGGCGCTCATGCAGGAGCTGGAGCAGTACTTGGAGCTCACCGGCTGGTCGTAGAGGACCTTGCCGGCGCGGGTGATCGTCAGCCTCTGCGCGGGCGCGTAGGGCGGGTGGCCCTTGACGGTGAGTGTCGCGCTGACGTGCCCGGCGTGCGCACGCAACGTGGATGCCGACGCCGCCGGCGCGGCCACCAGCAGCACCACGAATACGATTGCGATCCGGATCCTCACTGGGCCATCGTTTTTGAGCCGCGGTCCGGGCGCGTCGCCGGACCCGGGCCACTCCGCGCCCTATTCGAACGCAGGTGCGCTCCAGCCCGGGAAGATGTCGGGCAGCCCGTCACTGACCCGGTCGGGGAACTCGGCCGGCCGCTTCTCGAGGAACGCGCTGATCCCCTCGCGCGCGTCGGCGGACTGCCCGCGGAGGTACATCGCGCGGGAGTCCACCCGGTGGGCGAGCATCGGATGCTCGGCGCCGAGCATCCGCCACAGCATCCTGCGCGCCAGCGCCACCGACACCGGTGCGCTGTTCGCGGCGATCTCCCGCGCCAGGGCATGGGCCGCGTCGAGCAGCTCGCCGGCGGGATGGAGGCTGCGCACGAGCCCTCCCTCGAGTGCCTCCTGGGCCGAGAACACGCGGCCGGTCGCCACCCACTCCATCGCCCGGCTGATCCCGACCACGCGCGGCAGGAACCAGCTGGAGCAGGCTTCGGGGACGATTCCTCGGCGGGCGAACACGAACCCGATGCGGGCCTCCTCGGCCGCGAGGCGCACGTCCATCGGCAGGGTCATGGTCGCGCCCACGCCCACGGCGGGTCCGTTGATGGCAGCGATGACCGGCTTAGTGCAGTCGAACACCCGGAGCGATAACCGCCCGCCTCCGTCCCGCGGCACGGCGTTCGGACCCTCGCGTTCGCGCTGGCGCCAGTCGAACGTCTCGCCGCCGCGCTCGAGGTCGGCGCCCGCGCAGAAGCCCCGGCCGGCGCCGGTGACGACCACGGCGTGCACGTCGTCGTCGGCGTCGACGCGGTCGAACACGTCGAGCAGCTCGGCCATCATCTTCGGCGTCCACGCGTTCAGCCGCTCCGGGCGGTTGAGCGTGATCGTCAGCACACGGTCCTCCACGTCGGCGCGGATCTGCTCGTAGTCCATGGCCTCGCTCCTAGAGCTCCTGGATGTGATCGGCCTCGCGCGCCCCCGGGAAAGGCCGGGTCAGACAGAAGCGCTCGAGGGTCGCCTCGGGCACGCCCTCGACACCCGGCGTGTCGGAGGCCTCCCCCCGCGTGTGCGGGTCGTCGGCGAACCCGCCGACCTCGACGGAGTGCTGAGGCGAGCGGTAGCCGGAGATGCCGATCAGGTGGAGCTGGAGGGCGCGCCCGAGCGCGTCGAGCCGGGCGGCGATCACAGGCTCCTCATTGACCGAGTAGTTCGTGCCCGGCGCGGGGAAGAAGCCGTACTCGCCACCGTGCGGGACGAACGGCGTGTTCACGCACCCCGAGGGGGCGACGCCGCCCGTGAGGGCCCCGCCGGCCGCCGCGGCGGCCTGCTGATCGAGCGCGGCCGCCTCCGCGGAGAGCGAGCGCTGGAGCTTGGCGAGCCGGCCCTGCTTGGAGGCGCGGTCGCGGGACACGGCGAGCTCGCGGTCGACGATCGAGAGCCGCAGCTGCACGATCTCGTCTCGCTCGATGAGCACGGCAGCCGTGCTCCGGCTCCGGCGGCGCTCGACCGCGGCCAGATGGCGCGTCTGCGCCGCCACCGCGATCCGGGCCCGGTTCACGCGGTACATGAGCACGCCGTTGGCGTCGACGATCGCCCGCAGGTCGTGGACCCGATTGAGCAGGTCCTGGAAGCCGTGCGAGTCCACGACGACGTCCACGACCGTGGGCGGTGGCGACTCGTAGTCGGCCACAAGCTGAGCCGCGAGCACGCGGCGCGCGGTCGCGTAGCGCGCGCGCAGGGACGCGAGCTCCCGCCGGGCCTGCCCCAGCTCGCTGCGCACCCGGCCGAGCAGACGCTCCTGGACCACGAGGCTTCCCTCCACGAGGGCAAGTCGGCCCTCGAGCGAGGCGATCGTGCCCTCGAAGCCCTGGATCCTGGTCGTGTCGGACTGGATCGCGGACTGGAGCTGCCCGGCCTGCTGCTGGTGCGTGGCGTACCGGCCGGCCAGGTCGGCACGGCCGGCCGGCGCGAGCACCGCGGCACACGCGAGCGCGGCAAGTAGGCCGATGGCAGGGCGCAGCCTCGAGGACCCGGTCACAGAGCGGCGAAGCTAGCGCCTCACCCGCCGAACGTACGACCCCTGCAACGCTGGTTGCGCGGCGCGCGGCCCGCCCGGCAAGCCGGAGCGCATCGAACATCCGGCCAGCGGGGTTCAACCTCGGGGCCGCGCCGGCCGATGCGCTTCCCGTCGCAAAAGGCAAACCTGCCGCGAGGTGGGGACGCAAAGCCAGGGGTCTCCCGCAGACAGCCCAGCTGCCGACCTCCAATCGAACGCTGTATCGGACAAGGAGGTCCTTTTGCCGTACGTAATCAGATGGCCGCACCGGCGCGCGGTGGCGCTCGCGGCCTCGTGTGCCGCGTTGCTGGTCACAGCAGCGCCCGCCGCCGCTGACACGCCGTGCGCGATGCCTCAGTCCGCACCGGTGTTCGCCACCCTCGGGGACCAGGCGTACTACTCGCTCGTTCCTGGTGGGTCGTTCCAGGACGGCGCCCCGGGGTGGAACCTGAACAACGCTTCGATCGTCCCCGGCGGTGAGCCGGCGAACGTCTCGAACGACAGCAACCCGCAGTCTCTGGACATCCAGCCCGGAGGGAGCGCAACGTCCCCCACGATCTGCGTGAGCAGCCTGTTTCCCTCGTGGAGGTTCTTCGCCGAGGCGGCGGACGGCTCATCGAGCTCGACGCTGCACGTCGGCGTGCTGTGGTCCGACAACTACGGCCACAGCGGCTACATCCCGTACTGGAGCTTCAACGGGTCCCAGTTCGCCTCCTGGCAGGCGACCAACTCGTTGATCCTGGGCTCTGTGATCCCGCCCGGATACACGGTCAACGTCCGTTTCGTGTTCTCCGCCGAATCGAACGGCGGCGCATGGAACATCGACGATGTTTATGTGGATCCATATGCCAGATAGCGGCTGGGGGGAGCGGCGGGCCTGGCCCGTCGCTCCTCCGGCGCCGCTTCCCCCCGATCCCCGAGAGAACCGCAGCTCCTGATGCACGACGCTGGCCTCGACGACGCCCGCGCCGCCGATCCGGTTGAGCGCCTGCTGGAGGACTCGTGGGAGGCCCGGGCGGACCGTGCCAGCCGGCGCGAGCTGGTCGGCGAGTTCGTCGCAGCGGTTTCCTTCCTCGGCCTGGCCGTGCCCTTTGCGGCGCCGGTCGATCGCCTCGCATAACTTCGATCCGGCCCTGGCCTGCCTGCTGGTCGGGCTCTACGCGGTCGTGGCGGGCTCGGTGCGCTTCCCGATCGGCGCCGGCTACGTGGTGCCCTCGTACGTGATCCTCGTGCCGATGCTGCTGCTGCTGCCGCCGGCCACCGTCCCCCTGTTCACGGCGGCCGGACTGGTCGTAGCGAGCGCCGCGCAGTGGGTGACGCGCCGCGTTCCGGTCGAGCACGTTCTGTTCTCGATCCCCAACGCCTGGCACGCACTCGGGCCGGCCCTCGTCCTCTACACCTTCGGCACCCCCCACGGCATCCCCGCGATGGTGGGCGAGTACGTCGGCGCCTTCCTGGCCGGCTGCGTCATCGACCTCGCCACGTCGACGCTGCGCGAGGCGTGCGCGCTCGGGATCGCCCCGAAGCTCCAGGTCCGCGTCGTGGCCGTGGTCTGGCTGATCGACTCCTGCATCGCCCCACTCGGCTTCCTGCTCGCCTACGCGGCCCGCCACGACCACGTGCAGCTCCTGATGGTGCTGCCGTTGAGCGGGCTGCTGCTGATCCTGGACCGCGACCGCAGCGCGCGGATCGCGCAGGCGCAGCATCGCCTCGAGCTCGTCGGACGCGAGCGGACCCGGCTCCAGGCCGCCGTCCAGCGCCTGGGCGACGCGTTCGCGGCCCGGCTCGAGCTCCCGGCACTGACCAGCATCGCCCTCCAGGGCTCGGTCGAGGCACTCGACGCCGAGGCCGGACAGCTGACGCTCGAGCTCGACGGCCGCCCGCCACACGTCGAGACCGCTGGAAACAGCGCCCTGGCGGCGCTCCTGCGCGAGGCCGGCCGCGCGGCCCAGCGCTCCGGTGCCACCACGCAGCTCGACCGCGACGGCGTGTGGGCGCTGGCGCTGCCCTTTGCGCTTCCCGACCACGACGGACCGGCGCTCGGAGCCCTGTCGGTGGCCCGGCACGCGCGCGAGTTCCGTGCCGACGAGCAGGCGCTGATGCAGGGCCTGCTCGAGCGCGCGCAGACCGCTGTGGCCGAGATCCTGGTCCACGAGGCGCTCCGCGAGCAGGCGCTGACCGACCCGCTCACGGGGCTGGGCAACCGCCGCAAGCTGGCGGCCGAGCTGACCGAGCGCCTCGGCCATGCGGCCGACCCCGCGGCCGAGCCACTCGTGCTGATGATGTTCGACCTCGACGGCTTCAAGGGCTACAACGACACCTTCGGGCACCTCGCGGGTGACGCGCTCCTGGCCCGGCTGGGGAGCAAGCTGTCGACCGCGGTGTTCCCCCACGGCAGCGCGTATCGGCTGGGCGGGGACGAGTTCTGTGCGCTCCTGCCCGCGCGGATCGACCGGCTCCAGGACACGGTGGCGCGCGCCGCGGCTGCGCTGTGCGAGCAGGGCGAGACGTTCGCCGTCAGGGCCTCGTGCGGCGCGGTGCTCGTGCCCCACGAGGCGACCACGGCCGACTACGCGCTCCAGCTCGCCGACGAGCGCATGTACTCGCGCAAGGCCAGCCGTCCCTCCGCGGTCAAGGAGCAGACGCGCGACGTGCTCGTGCGCATCATGCAGGCCAAGCAGCCGGGGCTCAACGACCACTCCACCGGCGTGGCCGAGCTCGCGGTGGCGGTCGGTCGCCGCCTCGGCATGGACGCGGAGCAGATCGACGAGCTCGCCCGCGCGGCCGAGCTCCACGACATCGGCAAGGTCGGGATCCCCGACGCGATCCTCGACAAGCCGGGCGCGCTCGACAACGAGGAGTGGGAGTTCATCCGCCAGCACACGATCCTCGGCGAGCGCATCCTGAGCGCCGCGCCGGCCTTCCGCCCGGTGGCCAAGATCGTGCGCGCGAGCCACGAGCGCTGGGACGGCCGCGGCTATCCCGACGGCCTGCTGGGCGAGCAGATTCCGATGGCGGCGCGGATCGTCGCCGTGTGCGACGCCTACGAGGCGATCACCGACAACCGCTGCTATCAGGAGGCGCGTCCGGCCGATGTGGCGCGCACCGAGCTCCTGCGCGAGGCCGGAGGGCAGTTCGATCCGGCCGTGGTCGCGGCCGTCCTCGAGGAGCTCGACCGCCCCGCGCCGGCGCCCGCCCCCACCTCGAGTGCCGACCACGAGGACGCGTGGCAGCTGGCTGAAGAGGTCACCGAGCGCTTCGGCGCGCTGCTGGAACACACCGCAGCCGAGCGCTGACGCGCACGCACTTCATCTGATCCGTAGTAACTACTGACTAGCGTCGAGCAATTAACGACGATGAGTTCTCGTCAGCAAGGAGCCCAACTGTGAACTCTCTCCGCCCCAACAAACTTCGCGCTCTGGTCGCCCTCGCGGCCCTGCTCGCGGTCGTCTTCGGCGCCCTCGCGGCCGTTGCCTTCACTCGCCCGGCGCACAAGACGGCGCAGGTCAGCGTGCCCTACACGCAGCAAGTGACCTTCGGCTACCACGCCAGCGCCCCGGCGGGCCCGGTCTATCCGGGAGGCGTCGTCAGCACCGGCGATCCGATCTTCCTTGCGCTCGTGCACCAGCTGCAGGTCCAGGCCGACTACAACCTGCTCTCCGCCGCCCCGCGTCAGGTCTCGGGCACCGCGCAGCTCGTGCTGCGGCTGTCCGGTCCGACCGGGTGGAGCCGTGAGCAGCCGCTGGGTCCGGTCAAGCGCTTCACGGGCGATCACGTCCGGGTCTCGGCCTCGCTCGACCTGGTCGGCCTCCAGTCGCTGATCAAGCAGATCCAGAAGCTGACCGGCGTCAGTGCCGCCAGCGGCTACACGATCGCTGTCCTGCCACGGGTGCACGTCAGCGGCAGCGTCGCCGGCCAGCCGGTGCTCAGCAGCTTCGCGCCGGTCCTCAACTTCGAGCTCGCGCCGCCGGAGCTGCGGCCGAGCGTTGCCGGTGGCGCCGGCCGGGCGGCGGGCTTCAGCCCGGCGCAGCCCGGATCGGTGGCAGACCACGGCGACGGCGTCCAACCATCTGGCCTCGGTGCCGGTCAACACGCTCCGCGCCGTCGGCGCCGGCGGCGTCCTGCTCGCGGTCCTGAGCGTGCTCCTGCTCGTCGTCCTGGCGAAGCGCAACGCCCCGTTCGGCGAGGCCGGCCGGATCCAGTCCGCCTTCGGCCACCTGATCGTGCCGATCGCCGGCACGGCGGACGACCTGGCCTGGGCCCCGTTCGACGTGCCGAACATCGAGGCGCTGGTCCGGCTCGCCGAGGCGTGCAACCGCCTGATCCTCCACTACCGCGAGGGCACGCTCGACACCTACCTGGTCAACGACGAGGGCACCGTGTACCGCTACCAGTCGCGCCACACCGGCGTGGTCTGGGGCGAGTGGTCGACCTCGCCGGTGGCGCGGGTCGACAGCGTCCCGCCGCCGAGCCTCCAGGAAGTCCCGCACGGGCTTAGCTCCGGCTGGCATGCCGAGCGGGCGCAGCCCCGCGCCCCACGCGGATAACGTCGTCCTCGGCGAGGGCCGCGCGCCGAAGTCGACGTTTTACCCCCGCTGGCGCGGCAAACGTCGCCCTCGATGAATTCGGCGCGTCGAGAGCGACGTAATCCGCGGTGGCCAGGCCAACCCGCGGCTCATCTACCCTCGCGCGGGATGACCGAGCGGTCGCTGGCGGAGGAGTGGGCCGCGCAGGCGCAGGCCTGGGTGCGCTGGACGCGGACCCCCGGTCACGATCACCACTACCTCCGGTACAACTGGCCCTCGTTCCTAAAGCTGGTCCCGCCCCCGGGTGCCACGACACTCGATCTGGGTTGCGGCGAGGGGCGTGTCGGCGTCGCGCTGCGGGCGTTCGGGCACCGGGTCACGGGCGTCGACGCTGCGCCGCCGCTGGCCGAGCTCGCGACGCAGACGGGCGCCTATGAACGGGTGATCGTCGGCGACGCCGCCGCGCTGCCGTTCGAAGACGCCACGTTCGACCTGGTCGTCGCCTTCATGTCGCTCCAGGACATGGACGACGCGGCCGGCGCGGTGCGCGAGTCGGCGCGCGTGCTCACGCCGGGCGGCCGGATGGTCGCGGCGTTCATGCACCCGTTCGCCTCTGCCGTGCTGGGCGACGGGCAGCCGTACTTCGACGTGCACCGCACGATCAACGAGGTCGAGCGCGACGGGCTCGCGTTCACCTTCCACCAGATCGCACCGGCCGCTTCAGGCGTGGCTCGCGCTGTTCCTCGACGCCGGACTGACGATCGAGGACGTGCGCGAACCACGTCCGAGCGCCGAGGACGCGCGCGCCGATCCGTCGCTCGCGAAGAACCGCGTGCAGCCCGACCTTCCTGCACCTCCGGGCAGTTCGCCCGCCCGTGCTCAGCCCGAGGCGCTGAACGCGCGCGAGGTCCCGATCGCCCGCCCCCGGGCGTTGAGCGCCTGGACCTCGAACCGGCCGCCACCGCCCGCGGGCACCGGAATCGCGGTCTCGAACCCGGACCGCGGGCTGCTCGCCAGCGGGCGCCCGGATCCGTCGAGCACCCTCCAGCTCGCCACTTCGGTGGCGCCGTTCCAGCTCGCGTACACGGTGGTGCGGCCGGCGCGCACACGCGCGGCTCCGAGCGGCGGGTAGAGCGGCAGCCCGACCCACGGCTCCAGCTGGGTGCGGTAGCTGAGATCGGGGCCCGGGAGGTAGGCGTGCAGGACCGTGTTGCCCGCGCTGTCGTACTCGGTCAGGTACGGCGTCGAGCCCCACCCGACGAGCTCGTTGCCGTTTGGCAGCGGCTCGAGGCTGCCCATGTAGTCGGAGTCGAAGCCCTCGTTCTGCCCGTACTGGCTTGCGAAAGAGGCCGTGCGCGTGGCCGGATCGAGCTTCAGCACGAGCCCGCGCGAGGGGGCGGTGGGCGCGACGTAGGTCCCGCCGCTCGAGATCTGACAGCAGTGGTCGTCGAACATCGTCACGAACGGGGTGCCGGGATATACCGCCACGTCGTGCTGCCAGGCGAACTGCGCGTTCCTCTGTGCGAACTTGAAGCTCGAGTGCCGGCCGCCCAGCGTCCACACGATCTGGCCGGTGGCGATGTTCACCTTGTAGGCGGCCCACGTGTTGCGCATCGAGACGACGAACGTGCCGTCGCCGGGAAGCGCGATCGAGTTGACGTGGTAGGCATCCCATGGGAAGCCGTTGCTCGGCAGCGTCGAATAGGACTGGCTCAGCGGGATGTGCTCGAGCGCGTCCCAGTTGCGCAGCAGCTTGCCCGTCCTCAGGTCGTATTCCTGGACCGCTGAGTCAGTCAAGGCGCCGTTGTAGGCGCCTCCGTAGCGCGATAGGTCTGAGGGAACGTCCTTGTTCGCGGTCACCCAGGCGTCGTCGCCGCTGATCGTGAGCGAGTGCAGGGTCAGGACCCAACCGTCGGCGCCACGCAGGCGGGCGACCGGCCGGTAGTGCTGATCGACGATCACGTACTCGCCGCTGTCGGTGGCGCCGGTGTTCGTCACGACGCCCTGCCACCACGCCAGCACCGGCTTGCCGTGGTAGGTCTGCAGACTCAGGTTGGAGGAGACCTGGTTCGTGGCCACGGGGTGGAACCACACCGGCGCAAGCGCGCGGTCGAGGATCAGCGGACCGCTCTGGCCGACGAGGGGCGGGTGGTTCAGGTCCAGGAAGTTCGCCATCAGGATGTAGCCGGGCGCGAGCTTTCCGGACGCCGTGGGCGTGGTGGTGTGCAGCTGCGGCGGGTGCAGGTTCGGCTCGGAGACGAACTGGTAGGAGCCGGCGGTGGTGTACGCGCCGATCGGGGGCCCGTGCGTACCTCCCACGCCGAAGTCGATGGCCACGACGGCGGCAATCGCCACCACCACCGCCGCGCTGATGCGCACCGTTCGGGCCGAGTCGGCGCCGTCGGTGCGGGGCACGAGCGCGAACGTCATCGCCGCCGCCGCGATCACCAGCCCGCCGCAAATGAAGTAGGCGAGCCGGAAGCCTTCTGTGAGCGCCTGCGGGACAGGATGGCCGGCGCCGATCTCGTGCGTCGTGAACTGGGTGGCGAGCGTGATCAGAATGGCCAGGCCGAGTCCGCCGCCCACCTGGCGGGAGGTGTTGACCAGGCCCGAGGCGAGGCCCGACTGCCCTGGCTTGGCGCCGTGCGTGGCCGCGATCGTCGAGGGGACGATCGAGAAGCCGATCCCGGCGGCGGTGAGTATGCCCGGGATCAGGATGTAGGTGATCCCGCTGCCACTGTCGTGGATGCGCGCGAACAGCAGCATCCCGCTGGCCATCATCACCAGGCCGCCGCCGAGCACGGGGCGCACCCCGAACTGGCTCACGAGCTTGCCGGCGCGCCGTGCGCAGAGCATGATCGTCAGCGCCATCGGCAGGAAGGTCAGACCGGTGTGCAGCGGCGAGAGCCCGAGCACCTGTTGCAGATACAGCGAGCCGACGTACCACATGGGGAACAGCGCGGCGCTGAACAGGACGACGATCGCGTTGGCGATCCCCAACGGCCGGGTGACCTCCTTGAACGGGATCAGCGGAGCCGCGACCACACGGGCCTCGATGTAGGTGAACGCGCCCAGCAGCGCCAGGCCGATGAAGATCGGGACGAGCGCGATCGCCGAGTGCCACGAGGCGATGCCGGTCTCGACGATCCCGTAGACGAGGACGATCTGGCCGATCGTGAGCGTGAGCGCCCCGGGCAGGTCGAATCCCGGAGCTCCGCGCTCGCGCTTGCGGTCGGCCACCACCGCGAACGCCACCAGCGCCGCGGCGACGCCGATCGGGGGGTTGATCAGCAGGACCCAGCGCCAGCTGATCGTCTCGGTGATGACGCCGCCGAAGAGCACGCCGGCGGCTCCGCCGAGGCCGTTCATCGCGCCCCAGATCCCGATCGCGCGGTGAAGCTGCGGCCCCGGAGGAAACGAGGAGGTGATGATCGCCAGCGAGGAGGCCGCCATCAGAGCGCCGCCGAGGCCCTGCACACCACGAGCGACGACCAGCGTCAGGCTGGTGGGTGCGAGCCCGCCGGCCAGCGAGGCGATCGCGAACAGCGCCAGGGCGGCCACGAACACCTTGCGCTGGCCGAAGTGATCGGCCGCGCGGCCGCCGAGCATCAGGAAGCCGGCGAACGTGATCGCGTACGCGTCGATCACCCACTGGAGCTGGCTGGTCGTGAAGTTCAGGGTGTCCTGGATCGAGGGCAGCGCCACGTTGACGATGCTCAGGTCGAGGATGACCATGAACTGGGCCACGCAGCAGACCACGAGCAGCCAACGCGAGCGCGGGGCCAGGTGTGGCGGCCCGGAGGCGGGCGCGGCCGCCGCCTCGGGAACCGAGGCCTCGGCGACGCGTACGCCCGTCTGATCGCCGGTCACTCCGGCCATCTCGCGCCGCGGCGCATCGTCGCGTGGTTGCGGTGAGCCATGATCCGATTCCAGTCGTGTGCCGGACCCGCGCAGAGGAGCCGCGAAGGCAGCGAGTCCGCTCCCGCGACGCGCCGGAGGGGGCCGGGTCGCGGGCAGTCCATCGTACAGAACGCTCTTACGAAGGCACCGAGCGCATCGGAGAGGCCGCTCGGGTGTCTTGTACCCTGGAGACCCGGTAGGCGTCCGAGCAAGACAGGAGTGGGGCTCATGAAACGAGTAGCGATCACGATCACGCTGGCCGCTGTGGCCTTAGCGGGCTGCGGTAGCAGCTCGCACAAGACCACCACTCCGGTGGCCGCAACCACGCCCACGACGACGACCGCGACCACGCCGAAGAAGCCCGCGACGCACAAGGCAGCCAAGAAGAAGCCGAAGCCCAAGCCGGCGACCCCGGCGACCCCGGCAGCACCCTCGCAGCCGGCGAGCAGCGGCTCCGGGTCGTCCTCGGGCGGAGGCTCCTCGTCGAGCCCGGCGCCCGTGCAGTCGGCCCCCCAGCCCGCCTCCGGCGGCGGCTCCAGCAGCGGCGGCTCCGGGTCCGGCGGCGGCCGCGGCTCGGGCAGTGGCTCCGGCTCGGGCAGCGGCTCGGGCTCCGGCTCCGGGTCCGGGTCCGGCGGCTCGGGTGGCGGCAAGGGCTCCGGCGGGGGCGGCGGCTCCGGCGGCGGCTCCGGCGGCAAGCCGTGCACGTCTCCGAGCTGCCAGGGCTACTAGCCCCGGCAGCTACGGACGCCTGAAGCGCGCCCGTGCGCGCTCGGCCTCGCCTCGCGCGGCGCAGCCGTCGAGGTGGTCGTTGACGAGCCCCATCGCCTGCATGAACGCGTAGACCGTGGTCGGGCCGACGAATCGCCAGCCCCGGCGCTTGAGGTCCTTGGCGAGCGCGGCCGATTCCGGCGTCGAGGCCAGGTCGGCGAGCGCCGCCCGGTCGACCCCGCCCCGGCGCTGCGCGGGCTCGAAGCGCCAGATGTAGCCGGCGAGCGAGCCCTCCCGCTCGACGAGCTCGACCGCACGCCGGGCGTTGTTGATCACCGCCTCGATCTTGCCGCGGTGGCGGACGATGCCGGCATCAGCGAGCAGCCGCGCGACGTCAGGCTCGCCGAACTCGGCGAGGCGCTCGAACCGGAAGCCGGCGAAGGCGCGCCGGAACGCCTCGCGCTTGCGCAGGATCGTCAGCCACGAGAGCCCGGCCTGGAAGCCCTCGAGGCTGAGCTTCTCGAACAGGCGAACGTCGTCGGCGACGGGGAAGCCCCACTCGGTGTCGTGGTAGGCACGGTACTCGGGAGCCGACCCGCTCCACCAGCAGCGCGCCACGCCGTCCTCGCCGACGAGGAGTCCGTCGTCAGGCGCCACGGGGCGAGCGCCGGCGCCGCCGGATCAGCACTGGATCCCCTCGGGCGAGGCCGCCTCCTGCTCGAGGTCGGCGAGCGTGATCGACGGTTGATTCTTCTGGCATCCCGGGAGCGCCGCCTTGGCCTCGGCGACCTGGGCTGGAGTCGGGGAATGGCCCTGGGTCGTGCTCGACGTGGTCTGTGTCGTGGGCGCCGCGCCGCCGGTGGAGGTCGAGGTCTGCGGTGGCGGCTCCTGTGACGTGGTCGGGGTGGCCGTCGTGGTGGTGGAGGTGGTCACGGTCGTGGGCGTCGAGGCCGCGGTGCTCGCCGTCTCGGTCGGCGTCGAGCTGGCCGTGGCCGTGGTCGAGGCGACGTGCGCCTTGCCGCCACAGCCGGCGAGCACGGCAGCGAGGACGGTGACGATGGCTATCGCTGTTCTCTTCATCGAGCCAAGCTAAGCAGGGATGCTCGCGAGAGGACACGCCGGCGCGGAGATCGCTAAGGCTTTCGCGCCTTCCTGTCGAATAAGGGCTTAGATGACTCGTAGGCGGGCGCCCAGGCTGGAAGGGCCGCACCCGCGGGTGAGATTCGGCGACTCACCGTCCGCCCCACGAACCCTCTTCTAGGAGGCCCCCAGGCGACACTCGGGCGCCTGGTCGCCGACCAGCCAGCCGCGCTGGAAGACCTGATCGGTGGCGGGCATGGCAAAGCTCCCGTCGGCGCCCACGCAGATCGCGCCGCCCCTTCCTCCCCCCGCGCTCAGCACCTCGGCAAGAGCGCCGCCCGCCGCCGCCTTAAGCGTCTCGCTCCGGTAGCGGATGCGCGCATGCACGTCGTGCGCAAACGCCGTGACGATGAAGGCCTCCCCCTCTCCCGTGGCGGACACGGCGCAGGTCTCATCGCAGGCCCACGTCCCGGCGCCGATCAGGGGCGAATCGCCCACCCGAGCCGGCGCCTTCCCCGTCCGCCCGCCGGTGCTCGTGGCGGCGGCCAGCCGCCCGTCACGGTCCAGGCACACCGCGCCGACCGTGCCCATGCCCATGCCGGAATCCTCGGCGCCCGCCAGGTGGGCTTCCAGGCGCTCGCGCTGGCGGTCGGTGACGAGCGCGTCCGCCCGCACCTGCTCGAGCCCGTAGCGCGCCGCGAGCGTGTCCGAATGGCCCGCCCACAGCACCAGCTCGCCCTCCTCCCGCAGGGCCGCGGCGGCGCGCACCGGGTGACGGATCCCCGACACCCCGGCCACCGCGCCGGCGCGGCCATCGCCGGTCATCACGGCGGCGTCGCACCAGGCCCCTCCGTCCCGCGCCAGCGCCGCTCCTAAGCCGGCGTTGAACAGCGGCTCGTCCTCGAGCGCGCACACCGCTGCGATGCACGCGCTCAGCGCGCCCTCTTCCAGGCGCGCGGCGGCCGGCGGTGAGCGCGGCCTCGAGTGCGGCCAACCGGTCCGGGGCGTGGCCGTCGTCGGGTCGGCGGGGGCCGGCACCGCCGTGGACGAGCAACACGGGCTGCACGGGCGGGCACCGTAGCGGGTGGCGGGCTAAAGGTGCCCGCCGCGGATGCCGAGTGTCTAGGTAGGCAGTCCGTGGAGCGTGGAGTCCGATCGTGCGTCAGTCCGGTCGCGAGATGTCCCGGCGCCTTTTGCTCAGCCATCCAAGTGGGGGGTCTACGCGTGCTCCGTTCGCGAATTCATGTCCTCGTCTCACTCGCGCTCGGCGCGGTGGCGCTGAGCCTGGGCGCATCCGCCTCCGCGCTCGCTGCCCCGGCCACCAAGGCCGTCTGGTACCACGGCTACCACGTGGTCGTGCCGGCGAACTGGCCGGTCTACAGCCTCGGACAAGGATCCGGCGACGTGCGTTCGCTTCGATCGGCACGCGGTGTATCTCGGGCGGCCGGGGACCGACCAGCACTGTCCCACGTCGGCCGCGGGACGCACCGAGGCGATCCTGATCGAGCCGCTGAACGGCCCGTCGCCCGACCTCGGCTCGGGGTCGCTGGTCGACCGGCGTCACGGTGTGGTCGTGACCGTGACGTGGAACGCGGACCCGGGGCTGATCACCCGTGCCCTCGGGCGGCGCGCCGCGCCCCCGCGGCGTCAGAGTTCTCCCGCGCTCCGCCTCACGGTCCGCGCTGCCGGCGCTGCCGCCACCGCCGGCGAGATCTACACCGGCCCGGCCTTCGACGCCTGCTCGACGCCCAGCGTGGCGAAGATGGCGGCCTGGAGCGCCTCGGCCTACCGGGCGGTCGGCGTCTACATCGGCGGCGCGAACATGGCGTGCTCGCAGCCCAACCTGACGAGCAGCTGGGCCGTGCAGCAGTCCGAGCCGCGACTGGCATCTGATCCCGATCTACGTCGGGCTCCAGGCCCCGCACAACATCTGTGGATGTGCGCCGATCCGGCCGCACCTGGCCGCCACCGAGGGCGTCGCGGCGGCGCGGGACGCGGTCGCCCAGGCCCAGGCGATCGGCCTGGGGGCCGGCAACCCGATCTACGACGACATGGAGGCCTACACGCCCACGCGCCGGAACACCAAGGCTGTGCTCGCCTACCTCCAGGCGTGGACGCAGACGCTCCACGCTGCGGGCTACAGGTCCGGCGTGTACAGCAGCGACTACTCCGGTATCCACGACCTCGCCGCCCAGGCGGGCACGGCCTACACCGAGCCCGACGACATCTGGATCGCCAGCTGGAACGGCGCGCACACCACGTTCGACGCGAACCTCCCCGCGAGCTACTGGGGCGATCACCAGCGCATCCACCAGTTCCGGGGCGATCACAACGAGCGCCACGGGCGCGTGACGATCAACATCGACAGCGACTACGTCGACGCCGCCACCGCCGCGGCCGGCAGTGCTGCGCCCGTCCAGCCGGCGCGCGCTGTGGGAACGCGAGGCCCCGCCGGGCACGGAGGCCCGGCGGAACGGCCCCAGGGACGACGCGCGGGCGATCGCCCGCGCGGCCCTGACCGCGAACGAGTGAAAAGGCGCCGAGCGGCGACATTCTCCTCCACCGCCTGCTCATGCGAGCTCGGCGAGCGTGGCGCAGAGTCGCTCGGCCTCCTCGCGCGTCGTGTAGTGGAGGTAGCCGGCGCGCACGGCTCCGCCCGAGGCTTCGAGCCCCAGCGCGGTCATGGCGCCGAGCGCGTAGTAGTTGCCGTGATAGGTGAACAGCCCGCGCCGGCCGAGCTCAGCGCTCAGCGCCGGCGGCTCCCAGCCCTCGAGGTTGAAGCAGAAGGTCGGCGTGCGCTCGGCGGCGCGCTCGGGCTCGGCGATGCCGTACAGCCGCAGCCCGGGCACCTCGCGCATCCGCGCCAGCGTCAGGCGGGTCAGCTCGCGCTCGTGCGCCTCGATGCGGGCATACGCGGCGTCGAGCCGGGCGGCGCGTGAGCCCGCCTCGCCGCCCAGCCACTCCAGGTACTCGACCGCGGCTACGAACCCGGCGAGCGCCTCGTGCGACAGCGTGCCCGTCTCGAACCGGTGACCGGGCGGGCTCTCCTCGGCCGGGCGCACCCGGTCGGCAGGGAGCGAGCGCGCCAGCTCGTCTCGCACAGCGGCCACACCCAGGTGCGGCCCGAAGTACTTGTAGGGCGAGGTGAGGAGCACGTCCGCTGCGAGCCGGGCGCGATCGAGGCGGCGGTGGGGCGCGAAGTGCACCCCGTCCAGCCAGACGAGTGCGCCCACCTCGTGCGCAGCATCGGCGATCTGCGCGATGTCCGGGACCGAGCCGAGCGCGTTGGAAGCCAGCGTGCACGCGACCACGCGGGTGTGCGAATTGATCAGCGACACGAGCGCATCCACCTTCAGCGTGCCGTCGACCGGGACAAGCGGCGCCGTGCGCACGGTCAGATCGTGGTCGCGGGCGACCAGCAACCACGGCGCGACGTTGGCATCGTGGTCGAGCTCGGTGACGACGATCTCGTCCCCGGGCTCGAGCGTGCGCGCCACGGCGTGCGCGAGCAGGAAGTTGATCGTGGTCGTGTTGGCACCGAACACGACCTCATCCGCGGAGCAGCCGAGGAGGTCCGCCGCGGCCGTGCGCGCGTCGGAGATCAGGCGATCGGTGGCGTGAGAGGTGGCGAACGGTCCGTCGGTGTTAGCGTTGGACGCGGTCAGGTAAGCCGCCACGGCGTCGGCGACGCTGTCCGGGGTCTGCGACCCGCCGGGGCCATCCAGGTACACCGCCGGCGATCCGCCGACCACACGGGAGAGCGCGGAGAAGCGCGCCCGGATGGTGGAAGGGTCGAGCCCCGGTGGGCTCCCGATCTCGCTGGGCACATCCCCGCTGGACACGTGACGGAAAACTTACGCCGCTCCAGATACCAATGACCCTTTGATGCGTGCGCGAAGATACCCGCCCCTCTGGCTGGCGCCGCTGGCGCTGATCGTGATCGCGCTCGCGGTGATGGCCTCCGCCCGCAGCGGCTCGCAGGTCGTGAGCGTGTTCCCGATCCCGGGCGCGCGCGTCGCCGCCCCGCAGACCCAGATCGTGTTCCGCGGCGTAGCCGCGCACGCGCTGGGTCAGGTCACGGTCACGGGCTCGAGTAGCGGCCGGCACAGCGGCCGAGTGCTCGCCGACTCGGACGGGCGCGGGGGGAGCTTCGTCCCCACGCGCCCGTTCACCGCCGGCGAGGTGGTGACGGTGCGGACCGGGCTCGACGTCGCGGGCGCGCACAGCGGGACCTTCCGCTTCACCGTGGCCACACCGGCCGGCGCCATCCCGATCGTGGCGCAGCCGCCGGCGGCGCGGACCGCGGGCGACATCCTCACGCTGCAGTCGCGGCCCGACCTTCAGCCCGCCTCGGTCGAGGTGTCGAAGGCGACGGCGCAGGACGCCCCGGGAGACATCTTCCTCGCTCCACAGACGGGCCCCCTCCAGAACGGCCCGATGATCGTCGACGCCAAAGGCAACCTGGTCTGGTTCAAGCCACTCCCCTCCGGAGAGCAGGCGGATGACTTCCGCGTGCAGACGCTCTCCGGGCGCCAGGTGCTGACCTGGTGGCAGGGGCAGGAGGGGGCCGGCATCGGGTTCGGCGAGGATGTGATCGCCGACTCCGCCTACCGGGAGACGCATGTCATCCGCGCCGGCAACGGCCTGCGCGCGGACCTGCACGAATTCGAGCTGACCCCTCAGGGCACGGCGCTGATCACGGCGTACTACCCGGTGTACTGGAACGCCTCGTCGGTGCGCGGGTCCACGCGCCAGGTCGTGCTCGACGCCGTCGTCCAGGAGATCGACATCAACACCGGCCTCGTGCTCTTCCAGTGGGACAGCCTCGACCACATCCCGCTCAGCCAGACCTACGAGGCGCTGCCCGCGAAGGGCCAGCCGTTCGACTACTTCCACGTCAATGCCGTCGAGGAGGGGACCGACGGCAACCTGATCGTGTCGGCGCGCAACACCTGGGCGGCCTACGACGTCGACCACGGCTCCGGTCGCGTGATCTGGACGCTGGGCGGCAAGCAGTCGACGTTCAAGATGGGGTCTGGAACCAAGTTCGCCTTCCAGCACGACGTACGCGTCCACGCCGGCGACGACGAGACCGTGAGCGCGTTCGACGACGGTGCCGGGCCTCCCACCGTCCACTCCCAATCGCGCGCGATCGTCCTGCGGCTCGACCAGCGGCGGCGCACAGCCTCGCTCGTCACGCAGAACGAGCATTCCCCGGCGCTGCTCGCCAGCTACGAGGGCAACACGCAGCTGCTGGCGGATGGGGACGAGTTCGTCGGATGGGGCCAGCAGCCCTACTTCACCGAGTTCGATGCCCACGGCCGGATCGTGTTCGACGGCCGCTTCGTCGACGCGAACTCGAGCTACCGCGTGTATCGCCTGCCTTGGCAGGGAACGCCGACCACGACGCCGGCGATCGCCGCCTCGAGCAACGGCTCGAGCACGGTCGTGTACGCGAGTTGGAACGGCGCCACCGACGTCGCGTATTGGCGCGTGCTGGGCGGGAAGTCCGCGAGTGGCCTGAGCGTCATCGGAAAGATGGCCCGGCAAGGCTTCGAGACGCAGCTCACCGTGGCGCGCGAGCCGTACGTCGCGGTGCAGGCGGTGGCGGCTAGCGGTCGCGTGCTGAGTACGTCCAAGACAGTCGCGCCCGGCGCGGCTGGGACGGCGGGAGCGTAAGACTTCCGGCATGGCGCGAGACGACGCGTGAACCCGCAGCTCACCCGCGGCCAGTTCCTGAAGGGAGCCGCCGGTGCGGCTGCCGGGTCGCTCGTGGGCGGCCCCGCCTACGCTGCCACGCGGCGCGCGGTCGGGCGGAGCGCTGGGCCGGAGGCCGGCCCCGCCGGGGCGGTCCACTTCCACTCGCGGCCCGACCTTCGCCCGCCGGCGACGAGCGTGGCCGGCGCGAGCGCGACGTCTCCGGGGTACTCGTTCCTCGGCCCCACCGGCATTCGCGGCGCGCAGGCGGGTCCGCTGATCGTCGACGCCGCGGGCCAGCCGGTGTGGTTTCAACCCCTTCCCACCGGCCAGCTCGCCTCGAACTTCCGCGTGCAGCTCTACCGCGGCGCCCCCGTGCTGACGTGGTGGCAGGGCAACGTCGTAGAGGGCTACGGCCAGGGCCACGGCGTGATCCTCGACACCTCCTACCGCGAGATCGCCCGGGTGAGCGCCGCCGGGGGCCGCCAGGCCGACCTGCACGAGTTCCTGCTCACACCGCAGGGCACGGCGCTGATCACCTGCTTCCCCGACACCGTCACCGCCGATCTCTCCCACCTCGGGGGCCCGAAGCACGGCCCGGTGATCGACTCGGTCATCCAGGAGATCGACGTCGCCAGCGGCCGGCTGCTGTTCGAGTGGCGCGGACGGGCGCACGTCGAGCTCTCGGAGTCCCATGCCTCCCCCTTGAACGGCTTCGACTACCTGCACGTCAACTCGATCGATCTGACCTCGGATGGCGAGCTGCTCGTGTCGGCGCGCCACACCTGGGCCGTCTACAAGGTCTCGCGGCGCACGGGCGGGGTCATCTGGCGCCTCGGCGGCAAGCGCAGCGATTTCGCGGTTCCCAAGCCGGCGCGGTTCTCCTGGCAGCACGATGCCCGCCAGCTAACGCCCTCCCTGATCACCGTGTTCGACGACGGCGAGGGCCAGGAGCGGACCGAGACGCAATCCCGCGGCCTCGTGCTCGAGCTCGACGAAGCGCACAGGCGAGCGCGCATGGTCCGCGCCTACCGCCACCCCCAACCGCTGCTCAGCTCGGCGATGGGCAGCTTCCAGGCGCTGCCCGACGAGCACGTGATCGTGGGATGGGGAGTGCAACCGTGGGTGAGCGAGTTCGACGCCGAGGGCCACCTGCTCGCGGATCTCCGCCTGCCCTCCGGGTGCCAGTCGTACCGCGGCATGCGCTTCGACTTGGAGCGCGACCCCGCTCGACAGTCCCGCACTGGCCGCGAGCGTCGACCGCCAGACCGGCCACAGCACGCTGTACGCGAGCTGGAACGGCGCCACCGATGTCGCCGCCTGGCTCGTGATGGCCGGGTCGAGCCCGTCCTCGCTTCAGCCGATGGCGCAGGCGACCCGGCGCGGCTTCGAGACCGTGATGCCGCTGGGCAGCACGCCGGGCTACGTCGCCGTGACCGCGCTCGACGCCTCCGGGCAGCCGATCCGGAGCAGCCGCACGATGCGGCTGTGAGCTGGGTCAACCGGGACGCCCGGCGAGAGCCGTAGACGGTCAGGTCACTCCGGCGCGTTCTCGCCCGCCAGCAGGACCCACCCGAGGATGCGCCGCCGGCGCCCCGCCCTGGGCGCGTTGGCGGCCCGCGGCTGGAGCACCCGCGTCAGCTCGCGCGCCAGCTCGCCGAGTTCGGCGTCGTCCAGCCACAGCCCGGCCAGCCGGTAGCCGACCCCGTCGCGAGCGGGATCCATGTCCTCGCGCGCCAGGTAGCGATCAAAGTCGCCGAGCAGGCCCGCTACGAAGGCCATGAACGCCTGGCGATGATCGTCTCGGGTCATCCGATCGACCTCGCCCGGATCGATGCTGGCGGCGGCCACGCGCAGCACATAGGTCCGCTCGACGGCGCCGCGGACACGCCGCTCGCTGACCACGCTCAGCACGCCGGCCTCGACGAGCAGCGCCACATGGCGGTACAGGCTGGCCGGAGGCACGTCCGGAAGCTCGTCGCGCAGCGCGGAGGTGGTGAGGGCTCGGTCGCCCAGGAAGGCCTGGACGATGCGCAGGCGCACGGGGTGCAGGAGGAGATCGGCGGTGGTCATTCGTTCTCGGTTCTGATAACGTTATCGTCGTAGATATCGGTGACTCGGAGGCCGCATGAGCAAGGACAAGGGAACCGGCGCCGCCCAGCGAGCGCGCTTCATCGTCGTAGCCGCCATCTTGCTGGAGGCGGCGGGGATTTGGCTTCGCACCCGCCGCGTCGGCGGCAACCTGATCGTCCGCTGCCGCCAGGGTCACCTATTCACGACGCTGTGGATCCCGGGCGCCTCGGTCAAGTCGCTCAAGCTCGGCTGGTGGCGCTGGCAGCGCTGCCCGGTGGGAGAGCACTGGTCGATCGTGGCCCCGGTTGACGTCCGCGAGCTGAGCGACGCCGAGCGCACGCAGGCGGCGGCGTGCCACGATCTGCCGCTGCCCTGAGGCTCACGCCGCCGCGCTCAGCCGGGCCACCAGCGTCCGCGCGAGCTCAGCGAGCTCGGGGGGCCCGAGCACTTCCATCGGCTCGTCGAGCATCGCCGTCCAGATCAGGAAGTTGCGCGACCACGTGCCCCGAGTCGTGACCACGCACGCGTCCGCGCCGTCCGGCTCCACGGTGGCGTAGCGGTCGGGCACGCGGGTTCGCACGCGCGCCGCCGGCGCGTGGACGCGGATCCGGCCGGGCTCGGCCTCGCGCTCCCCGCGATCTCCCCGGATCTGCTGACGGACATACGCGGCTGGATCGCCACCGGGGACCGTCCGGCGCCGGCCGCGCTCCCCTGTGCGGACCCGTCCCCGGATCCGGTCCAGGCGGAACGTCCGCCAGTCCTCGCGGTCGAGGTCGAACGCGACCAGGTACCAGCGGTAGCCGCTGTGGACGACCGCGGCCGGCTCGACGCTGCGTCGCGTCAGGCGCTCGTCGCGCGCCACGTAGGAGAAGACCAGGCGCGTGCGATCGCGGCAGGCGCCGGCGAGCGTGGCGAGCAGGTCGGGATCGATCCGCGGTCCCTCGGGGGCAAACGCCGAGGTGACGTCGCCGAGCGCGCTCACCCGCCGGCGCAGGCGCGACGGAAGCACCTGCTCGAGCTTGGTCAAGGCGCGGACCGAGGTCTCCTCGATGCCTGCGATCGACCCCGCCGCCGCCGTCCGCAGGCCCACCGCCACGGCCACGGCCTCGGCGTCGTCGAGCAGCAGCGGGGGAAGCTCGCCGCCCGAGCCCAGCCGGTAGCCGCCGGCCACCCCGCGCGCCGCCTCGACCGGGTAGCCGAGCGAGCGCAGCTTCTCGACGTCGCGGCGAATCGTCCGCGGGCCCACCTCGAGGCGATCGGCGAGCTCCTGGCCGGTCCACTCCCGGCGCACCTGGAGCAGCGAGAGCAGAGCAAGGAGGCGAGCGGAGGTCTGGACCATCGTGGCACGCAGCATGACAGGCAATACGGACTGAAGTTGTCCGCAATGGCTTGGTCGTCGTGCGATTGCGGACCGAAACTGGCCGCTATTCGAGAGAGGGTGGGCCCATGTCAACCACCACTCTCACCTCACCCCCGCTGGCCGCGACCCAGGTCCGCTCGCGGTCGGCCGAGCGGGCCCTGTGGCTCGGCTTCCTCGTCGTCATCGCCTCCTCGGTGATGGACCTGCTCGACTCGACCATCGCCCAGACCGCGGCACCAGCGATCCGCAAGAGCCTGGGCGGCTCGTACGCCGACCTCGAATGGATCTCGGCCGCCTACACGCTGGCGATGTCGGTCACGCTCCTGGTGGGCAGCCGGCTGGGCGATCTGCTCGGCCGCCGCCGCGCCCTGCTCCTCGGCATGACCGGGTTCGTCGGCGCGTCCGTCCTGTGCGCGTTCGCGCCCTCCGCCGGCGCGCTCGTCGGGGCGCGCGCTCTCCAGGGGGCGCTCGCGGCCGTGATGGTGCCGCAGGGCTTCGGGATCGTCCGTGAGCTGTTCGGCGACGAAGGCCAGCAGAAGGCATTCGGCGTGATCGGGCCGGTCATGGGACTGGCGGCCGTGATCGGGCCCGTCGTCGGTGGCGGGCTGGTCAACCTCGACGTGCTCGGGTCGGGCTGGCGCGCGATCTTCCTGGTCAACGTGCCGCTGGGGCTGGCCGCGCTGGCGATGGGGCGGCGCTACCTGCCGCGGGTCGCGCCCGCGACTCCCGACCTGCGGCTGGACCCGCCGAGCGTGATGCTGGCCGTGGCCGGCGGGTTCGCGCTCGTGTACCCGCTGATCGAAGGGCGGCAGTACGGGTGGCCGGCATGGTCGTTCGCGCTGCTCGGCGCCGGCGTGGCCATCCTGCTGGGCTTCGCGGCGCTCCAGGCGAGCCGGACGCGCCGGGGACACGCGCCGCTCGTGGAGCCGTCGATCCTCCGCCGGCGGCCGTACGTCGCCGGTCTGGCCGTGGTCGTCGCCTTCATCGGGGCGATGGGCGGGATGATGATCGCGCTCAACGTCATGTACCAGAACGGCCTCGGCTTCAGTCCGCTGGGCTCCGGGCTGGCCACGATCACGATTCCGATCGCAGCGATCGCGGGCTCGATCACGTCCTCGGCGCTGCTCGGGCGGATCGGACGGACGACGATGCACGTCGGCGCCGCGACGATGGCCGCCGGTCTCGTCATCGTCGTGCTCGTGCTGCGCGCGCAGAGCGGCGCGGTGACGGCGTGGGATCTGGCGGCGCCCCTGGCGCTCACCGGCTTCGGCATGGGCATGGTGTTCGTGCCGATGTTCGACATCATCCTGGCCGGGGTGGCGCCGCACGAGCTGGGCTCCGCGTCGGGATTGCTCGAGTCGGTGCAGCAGCTTGCGATGTCGGTCGGCATCGCGGCCGTGGGCACGGTGCTGTTCGACCGGCTCGGGAGGGCGCACGGCCCGGTGGCGTTCGTGGGGGCCGCCGACCACGCCCTGCTGGTGTCGATCGCGTTCCTGCTCGCGGCCTGCGCGGCCATCTTCTGGCTGCCCAAGCACGCCCGCGCGCGGGCTCCGGTGGATGCCTGACACGCGGCCGCTGCCGTCCGAGGGACATGGTGAACCCGGCGGATCGGCGCGTAAGGGACCTCGCGTGAACGCCGTTGGGCTGCCCGGCCAACCCCGGTCATCCCGAACCTGCGTTTTCTCGGAATATCCCAATCGCCCCTCACATTCCTCGGGATAGTTCCGAGGAACCTCAGACGGTCCCGGAGCATTCCGAGGAACGCCTCCACAGGCGGTCCCGGGGCATTCCGAGGAACGTCAGGCGGTCCCGGGGCATTCCGAGGAACCTCCGGTGGCGCGGGCGGCGCCACGGTGGCGCGGAGGGCCCGGCGGTGGCACGCCGCTCTCCTACCCCGTGGGGGCGGGTCAGCCTGTGAAGTGCGGCGCCGGCGCGGGGTGATGCGCCGGCGCCGGCGCGCTCGCGGCTCGGGTGGCGCGCAAGGTGACGGTGACCGAGCGGTAGCCGGTCTTGGTCACCGTGGCCTTGAAGCTCCCCTGGTGCGGGAACGCGAGCGACAGCTTGGCGATCCCGCTCGCCGCTGTCTGGGCGTCGTGGCGGAGCAGGCGCACGGCGGCGCCGGCGACGGCGACCGTCGCCCCGTTGACCACCGTCGTCACCCGGAAGCGGAATTGCGTCTTCTTCCCGGCCCGCGCGCCGGTCGGACGGACGCTCACGCGGAGCGAGCCGGCGGCCAGCGGCAGCGACACGCGGACGCCGGACACCGCCACGGTGAAAGCGGCATCGTTGCTCGGGCGGTAGTAGTCGGCGTCGTTGCCGCGCAGCTCGAGCTTGACGGTGTCCCCGGGCGCGAAGTAGTAGCCGTTGCCGTGCAGCTGGAAGGTGATCGTGCCGCTCTGGTTGTCGAGCAGGCGGTAGGTCCCGCGCGAGATCAACCGCTCGGTCCCGCCCGGCAGGACGTCGTAGAGCCGTGAGTCGAGCTCGCCGTAGAGGCCGGTGGTGCGGATGGTCGCGGTCACGGTCGGCAGCCCGAGCAGCGTGAAGCCGTGGCTGGCCAGCGTGTACACGGCCGTGCCCGCGCTCGAGCCGGGGGTGATGGTCTTGCAGGCATCGCTCGTCCCGGCCGGATCGAGCTGGGGAATCGGGTCGAACGGCGGCCCGTCCTGGGCGTCGCCGGTGGCGCTGACCGTCTGCGTCGCCGCCGAGCCGAAGGTGAGATCGACCGGATGGAGCGCCGGCCAGCTGGAGGCGGTGTACGGCCCGCCGTCGGGTGCGCTCGCCGGGCAGGTCTGGGTGAAGGCCTCGACGCTGCCGGGCGCGGGCGGCTTGCCCTGGCCCCGCAGGTAGGCGTCGAAGAAGGCCGCGCCCTGGTCCTGGAAGGCGTCGTTGACCGTCGCCTTGTTGGAGCCGCGGCTGTGCCCGAGGTCACCGAACTGGAGCGTCACGGGGTACTTCGGGCGCAGCTGGTTGTAGACGCGGAGCGCCTGCGAGGGCGGGAACAGGTCATCGGTCCACCCGTTCTCGAGCAGCAGCGGCGCCGGGCCGCCGGCGGGCAGCGGCAGCGAGAACGCGCTGTGATTTACGTAGATGTCGTTGGCGATGGCGGTGTCGGTGCTGTCGACGGGCTCCCCGCGGGTCACCTCGACGAAGTCGAATGGGAGGTTGGCGCTGGGATCCGTGCATGGGGTGGCCGGCGGCGTGCCGCAGTAGTAGCCGGTGGCCTCGCCCGAGGCGAACAGGCCGTCGATGTAGCTCTGGATCGCCACGCCGAAGGGATCGCGGCTGAGGCCGTCGGTGGCGGGGTTGGTGTCGAGGAAGCGGCCGTTGGGAAGCAGCGCGTCGACCAGGTCCGACCACTCCCAGCGGGGGTAGGCGGCGGTGATCGACAGCGGCGTGCCCTTGGGGCTCGTCCACGGGATCAGCGCGCCGGTCGTGGTCCGCACCCGGTTCTTGAGGTAGGCCAGCTCGAGGCTCTGCCCGCCGCCGTAGGAGATGCCGGTGACGCCGATCGCGCCTGGCTTGGTGATGCCCTCGTCGACGAGCAGCCCGACCAGGTACTGGGTGTCGTGGGCCTCGTAGCGCGTGTCGGCGAGACGGATGTAGCCGTTGGCGCAGGCCCCGATGTGGATCGCTGTGGGGCCGCCACCGCACGAGTGGCCGAACCCGCGCGCGGTGTAGTTCAGCACCGCGTAGCCGCGCTGGGCGAAGAAGATGTTGTTGTAGTGATACGTCTCGCTGCCGGTCCCGGCGGCCGTGGTGGTCTCAAACGACGTCTTGTCGTTGCCGTAGCCGTGAAGCATCACGATCGTCGGGAACGGCCCGTCGCCGGTCGCGGGGAGCGTCACATCGGCGTCCAGCGGCACTCCGTCGAACGAGGGCACCCCGTTGACGGTCTGCCCCGCCGCTCCGTCGACCGTGGGGCAGAAGCGAACGCCGTTCTGCGCCACGCAGGCGTGTCCGAAGGGCGCGAGCGTCTGGGCGCTCGCCAGCGTGGGGGCGGCGAGGGCGGCGGCAGCTGCGAGTGCGGTGGCGGCGAGGCCGCGGCGAAGGGCGGTGAGCATGGCGCCGAACATACTTCTGTTGGCCGCCGCGCGCGCCGGTTGTGAATCGCACGCGCACACGCGCGCGCAACCGCGCCCAGGCGGATGCGTTAGGGTTCCGCGCGACTTGAGGTGACGGGCGCGCTGGCCAGGCTGGGTGCCCGCAGAACTGCCGCTACTAGGGAGGGAATCGGTGAGATCTGTCCGTTGCACGCTGGGCGTTGCCGTCGTCGGCTTGATCGTGCTTGTCATCGGGTGTGTGGGGACCGCGGCTGCGGCTGCGCCGGGGCTGTCGCTGAAGGCTCTGCGCTCAGGCCGCCTGCTCTCGCCGGCACAGCTTCCGGATGGTCTCGGTGCCGCGGTGACGCGGGACGCGCCGGCGGTATCTCCGTCGGCGTCTGCGGCAGCGCCCGACGCGAGCTCGCCGCAGGAGCTGCAGGCGACCGACGGCGCCCCCAGCGACGGCCTGGGCTATTCGGTGTCGCTGAATGCGGTTGGGGATGTCGCGCTCCTCGGCGCGCCCGGCCGGGCCGGCATGACGGGCGCCGCGTACGTGTTCGTCCGGGAGGACGGCCAGTGGGTCCAGCAGGCGGAGCTCCAGCCATCCGACGGGATGCCCGGTGACAGCTTCGGCTGGTTCGTGTCGATGAACGCGATCGGCAACGTGGCGCTCATCGGAGCGTTCAACCGCAACGGCAGCGAAGGCGGCGGCCTACGTGTTCGTACGCGAGGGCGGCCACTGGGTGCAGCAGCAGGAGCTCGAGCCCTCGGATGGCACCACGGGTGACAGCTTCGGCAACTCGGTGGCTCTGAACGCGCTTGGCAACGAGGCGGTCATCGGCGCCCCCGGCCACAACGGCGGGCAGGGCGCCGCGTACGTGTTCGTCCACCAGGGCGGCCAGTGGGCCCAGCAGCAGGAGCTCCAGGCGACGGACGGTGCTTCCGGCGACCTGTTCGGCTACTCAGTGGCGATGGATGCGCTCGGGGACGAGGCCGTCATCGGCTCGCCCGAGCACAACGGCTACGACGGCGCGTCCTACGTGTTCGTCCACCGGGGCGGCCAATGGGCTCAGCAGGCGGAGCTTCAGGCCTCCGACGGTGGGTTCGGCGACGAGTTCGGGATCTCGGTGGCGGTGAACGCCCTCGGAGACGAGACGATCGCGGGCGCGATCGGTCACAACGGCGTCGTGGGAGCGGCGTACGTGTTCGTCCGCCAGGGCGGGCAGTGGACCCAGCAGGCGGAGCTCCAGCCGGCCGACGGCACGCCCGGTGACGGCTACGGGATCTCGGTGGCGCTGGACGCGCTCGGTAACGAAGGCCTCGTCGGCGCGTATGCCCAGAACGGCGGCCAGGGCGTGGCGTACCTGTACGAGCGCGGGGACGGCCAGTGGGCCCTGCAACGGGAGCTCGCCGCGCCGGACGGTGCGCCGGACGACGTCTTCGGGTACTCGGTGACGCTGAACGCACTGGGCGACGAGGCTCTCGTAGGCGCGCCCCGCCACAACGCGATCAAGGGAGCCGGGTACGTGTTCAACGACCTATATGGGGGGCATTAGGCTCGAGCAGGCCCCGCGGTGGTCACTGAACCGAGCCGACGAGCAGCGTCCCGCCGAGGCTCTGGCAGATGTCGCTCATCGCCGTCGACGGCGCGCTGACGAGGCGGTCGAGCACGATCGCGTCGCTCAGCGGGCAGTAGCGGCCGGCCGGCGGGTTCACGGCGAGAGCCCGCTCCAGCGCCGCATGGTCGCCGAACCTGGCGTAGACGACGGCGTCACCCGTCGCCGCGCACCGAACGTCGGCCGTCTGCACCGTAGAGCCGGCCCAGGCTGAGGCGGCGCGATCGCGCGAGGGCCGCTGCACCACGGTGTGCGCGCAGTTGGTCTGGAGCTGGAGCGCACTCTCGATGCGCGTCAGCTCGCCGCGGTCCGAGGCTCGCGAAAGGGCCCACACCACAGCGGCCACGGATGCCGTCACAGCCACCGCGGATACGACGATCATCCACCACCGCATCGGCGGAGACTAGCCGCGGAGACGCACGACAATAGGCGCATGAACGAACCGCGCACGCTCACCTACTCGGCCGCCGACGGCGTGGCCCGGATCACGCTGAACCGCCCCGACCGCGGCAACGGCATCACGCGCCGGATGATCGTCGAGCTCGAGGACGTCGTCGAGGCTGCCGACCTCGATCCCGCAGTCAAGGTGATCCTGCTCGCGGGCAACGGCAAGGGCTTCTGCGGCGGCTACGACCTCGTCGAGGCGGCGGAAGGCAGACTAGGATCCGGCGGCGGACGGCGACGGGAAATCCGCCATTCCGGAACCGCCGGGTGCTCCGACCAGCGCCGCCGTGATCGCGGCGAACCACGACCCGTCCGAGGCCTGGGACGCAATGGTCGACTTCGGCATGATGAGCCGCAACGTCCGCGGGTTCATGTCGCTGTTTCACTGCACCACCCCGGTGGTGTGCAAGGTCCACGGGTTCTGCGTCGGCGGCGGCACGGACCTGGCCCTGTGCAGCGATCTCCTGATCGTCGCCGCCGACGCCAAGGTCGGGTATCCGCCGGCGCGGGTGTGGGGATCTCCGACCACCGCCCTGTGGGCCTACCGCCTCGGCGCTCAGCGGGCGAAGCGGCTGCTGTTCACGGGCGACTCGCTGTCCGGCGCCGAGGCGCTCGAGTGGGGGTTGGCAATCGAGGCCCCCTCCGCGGAGGCGCTCGACGAGCGCACCGAGGCGCTCGTGGCCCGAATCGCCCGGATGCCGCTGGGCCAACTGCAGATGATGAAGCTCCTCGTCAACCAGAGCATCCTCAGCCAGGGGCTGGCTGCCACCCAGTTGATTGGAACCGTGTTCGACGGGATCGCCCGCCATACGCGGGAGGGGTACGCCTTCCAACAGCGCGCCGCGGCGGCCGGGTTCCGCACCGCCGTGCGCGAGCGCGACGAGCCCTTCGGCGACCCGGGCCCATCCACGTTCAAGGGCTGATGCAGCCCGAGCGCTCACCTGTCTGGGATACGGAGGCGGGCTCCGGTTGGTCGCTATGCTGAGGCCATGACTTCGAGGACACCCGACGTGCGGACGGCAGGACGGCATCGCCGGAATCGAGCCTCGGAGGACGCTCGCCGATGAGGCAGGGCCCGCTGGCAGGCCGCTACTTCCCCGCGGCGACGATGGTCATCTTCGCCCTGGTCCCGTACCTGGCGCTCTCCGCCGCGCTCCAGCCGATCACGCCGATCATCGCCAAGCAGCTCCACATGAGCCTCCAGGAGATGAGCCTGAGCTCGGGGCTGGGCAACGCGGGCTATGCGGTCGGCACCGTGTTCGCGGTCCAGTTCGCGCAGCTGCTGCCCCAGCGGCGGATGCTGGTCCTGTACGCGACCCTGCTGGTGATCGGCTCGATCCTGGCCGCGGCCGCGCAGGACCCGGCCATGTACATCGCCGGACACGTCCTTCAGGGGCTGTGCACGAGCCTGCTGCTGATCGCCGCGGTGCCCCCGCTCGCGCTCGGCTTCCCGCCCGAGAAGCTGCGCGAGACGGCGATCATCATGAACGTCTGCATCTTCGGCGCGGTCGCCCTCGGTCCGACGATCGGGGGGATCCAGGCGGACGCGCACGCGTGGCGGCCGCTGTTCTGGATCGTGGCCGGTGTATCCGCCGCGGCGCTGCTCCTGTCGCTGCTGACCTTCGTCGACGCCCCCCCATTCGATCGCGACGCGCCCCGCGACTGGGTCGCGCTGAGCCTGGCGACGGCGGGGCCGGTCGCGGCGTTCTTCGGCGCGTCGCAGCTGCTCACGCATCGGTTCCTCGATCTCTCGGCGATCGGGCCGCTGGTGGTGGGTCTCGCGCTCATCATCGCCCTGATCGTCGATCAGTTCCGTCGCAGACACGCCCTGCTCACGATCCGCGGCGTCCTCACCAGCACGATGCCGGTGGCGGGGATCGCGCTCGCCCTGTTCGCGGCGGCGGCGTCGGTGGCGGCCACTGCGCTCAGCGCGAGCCTGCTCGCCGGGCGCTACACGCCGCTGCACGTCGGGCTCCTCTACCTGCCGGAGTTCGGCGGCGCGCTTGTCACGGCCGTGCTCCTTGGCGTGGTGTTCAGACACCGGGCGATCCACTACCTCCCGCTCGCGGGCATGGTGTTCCTCGCCGCCGGGATCCTCGTATTCCGGCTCGAGCTGCCTCCCACGCAGGCGCTCACGCTGATCGGCTCCGGGCTCACGGGCATCGGCCTGGGCGCAACGGTGGCGCCGGCGCTGTTCGTCGCCGGCTTCTCGCTGCCGTCGCGCAACCTACAGCGGGTGTTCGCGATCGTCGAGCTGCTGCGCGCCGTGGCCGCGTTCATGATCGCGCCGATCTTCGCCCACCTGGCGGCGACGGTCGGTGGCGGCCTCAAAGCCGGCACCGGAATCGCGCTGTGGATCGGCTTCGGGCTGGCGCTCGCCGGCGCGGCCGTGGCAGTGCTGCTCTACGTCCTCGGCGGCGCGCGGCCCCAGGCGCCCGAGCTCGAGCGCTTCATCGACGGCGAGGCGCCCGCCTGGTACTCGCCGCCGCTCCTCGCGGCGGTGCGCCGCTCCGGGGAGCCGCGACGGCTCCGCGAGCAGGCAGCCTGCGAAGAGCCCGCGCGGCCATGACCGGCGATCGGGCGCTGGGCGCCTAGAACGACGCGGATCCGGCCACGCTGATCGGGCGCGGCCGGCCCTGAGCACGCGATCGCGCGCGTACTCAGTCCAGGATCTGGTGGTGCCTAATCCTGGATCGGTTCCAGATCGCGCTACAGTACGGCGCCAGCAGTGGGGGCATCCGTCGACAAAGCCGAGCTGCTTCGCCGGCACGGCGTGCAGGTCACCGCCCAACGCCTGGCCGTCCTGCGGACGGTCTCCGAGCGAGCCCACAGCACCGCGGTCGAGATCGCCGAGTCGGTGCGATCGGAGATCGGCGCGATCTCGCTCCAGGCGGTGTACGACGCGCTCGGAACCCTGACCGACAGGGGGATCATCCGGCGCATCCAGCCGGCCGGATCGCCTGCGCGCTACGAGGACCGGGTCGACGACAACCACCACCATCTCATCTGCCGAGCCTGCGGCCGGACGGTCGACGTCGATTGCGCCGTCGGCGAGACGCCATGCCTGACGGCGGCCGAGGACTCGGGCTACGAGATCGACGAGGCCGAGGTCATCTACTGGGGCCGGTGCCCCGACTGCGTCGCGGCGGCGTCCCTGCAACGAAACGAAACAGCGAGCAAGTAGGAGGAACGACGTGGCCGACACGGTCAGTGAAAGCGAGAACCCGGCAATCCCGTCCCCGACCCCGGCGTCGGATCGGCCCAGGACCAACCAGGACTGGTGGCCGAACCAGCCCAACCTCCAGGTCCTCCGCCAGCACGCGCCCGTCCCGACCCCGCTGGGCGAGGACTTCGACTACAAGGCGGAGTTCGCGAAGCTGGACCTGGAGGCGTTGCGCCGGGACATCTTCGAGGCGATGACGAGCTCGCAGGAGTGGTGGCCAGCCGACTACGGCCACTACGGGCCGCTGTTCATCCGCATGTCCTGGCACGCCGCGGGCACATACCGCATCGCCGACGGGCGGGGCGGCGGCGGCACCGGCGCCCAGCGCTTCGCGCCGCTCAACAGCTGGCCGGACAACGCGAGCCTCGACAAGTCGCGGCGGCTGCTCTGGCCGATCAAGCAGAAGTACGGCCGGAAGCTCTCCTGGGCCGACCTGATCATCTTCGCCGGCAACTGCGCGCTGGAGTCGATGGGCTTCGAGACGTTCGGCTTCGGCTTCGGCCGCGAGGACATATTCGAGCCCGAGGAGATCTTCTGGGGGCCCGAGGACACGTGGCTCGGAGATGAGCGCTACAGCGGCGACCGGGAGCTCTCCGGCCCGGTCGGCGCGGTGCAGATGGGGCTCATCTACGTGAACCCGGAAGGCCCGAACGGCAACCCCGACCCACTCGCCGCCGCCAAGGACATCCGCGAGACCTTCGCCCGGATGGCGATGAACGACGAGGAGACGGCCGCTCTCATCATCGGCGGGCACACGTTCGGCAAGACCCACGGCGCGGTCGATCCCAAGCACATCGGTCCCGAGCCGGAGGCAGCGCCCGTCGAGCAGCAGGGCCTCGGCTGGAAGAACAGCGTCGGCAACGGCAACGGCGTACACGCCCTGACCAGCGGGCTCGAGGGTGCGTGGACCAACGAGCCGATCAAGTGGGACAACGGATTCCTGGAGAACCTGTTCCGCTACGACTGGGAGCTGACCGAGAGCCCCGCCGGCGCCAAGCAGTGGACTCCCAAGAACCCCGAGGCCCGCGACACCGTGCCCGACGCGCACGATCCATCGAGGCGGCACGCGCCGATGATGCTGACGACCGACCTCGCGCTGAAGCTCGACCCGATCTACGGGCCGATCTCCAAGCGCTTCTACGAGAACCCCGACGAGCTGGCCGAGGCGTTCGCGAAGGCGTGGTTCAAGCTGCTGCACCGCGACATGGGTCCCGTCTCGCGCTACCTCGGACCGTGGATCCCGGAGCCGCAGCTGTGGCAGGACCCCGTGCCCGAGGTCGACCATCCCCTGATCGGCGAGGAGGACATCGCGGCGCTCAAGGGCGAGATCCTGGCCTCGGGGCTCTCGATCTCGCAGCTGGTGAGGACGGCCTGGGCGGCAGCGGCGAGCTTCCGCGGCACCGACAAGCGGGGCGGGGCCAATGGGTCCCGGATCCGGCTGGCGCCGCAGAAGGATTGGGAAGTCAACGAGCCGGCTGAGCTCACTGAGGCGATCCAGGCCCTCGAGGGCATCCAGGAGAGCTGGGGCGGCTCGCAGTCCGGCGGGAAGAAGGTCTCGCTCGCCGATCTGATCGTCCTGGCGGGGTGCGCGGCCGTCGAGCAGGCGGCGAAGAACGCCGGGCACGACGTGACGGTCCCGTTCACGCCGGGTCGCACCGACGCCTCGCAAGAGCAGACCGACGTCGAGTCGTTCGCCGTGCTCGAGCCGGAGGCGGACGGGTTCCGCAACTACCTGAAGTCATCCCAGACGCTCTCACCGGAGACACTGCTGGTGGAGCGCGCCAACCTGCTGACGCTGACCGCGCCCGAGATGACGGTCCTGGTCGGTGGCATGCGGGCTCTCAACGCCAACCACAAGCAGTCCTCGCACGGTGTCTTCACCAGCCGGCCGGAGGCGTTGACGAACGACTTCTTCGTCAACCTGCTCGACATGAGCACCGAGTGGCAGGCGCCCAGCTCCTCCGGGAACGGGTCGTCTGCACGCGTCTACGAGGGGCGCGATCGCGCCACCGGCGAGCTGAGATGGACGGCCACCGCCGCCGATCTCGTGTTTGGCTCCAATTCGCAGCTCCGCGCGATCGCGGAGGCCTACGCGTGCGATGACTCCGAGGCCGCGTTCGTGCGCGACTTCATCGCCGCTTGGGACAAGGTCATGAACCTCGATCGCTTCGATCTCGCCTGAGCGAACCGCGGATGTGGTGGCCGGTTCACGACGAACCGGTCACTGACCGCGGTGCTAGGCGGCTCCTTCGACGAGCATGTGAAAGCCGGCGTCGCGGACCCTGCCCGGCTTCAGCCCGGCCTCGATCATCAGTGCGTGCACCTGCTCGGGGGTGCGCTCATGCCCGCCCTCGCACGCGACCAGCATGTGGAGGTCGACCATCGCCGTGACCGGGTTGGCGAAGCTTGGGTCGAGGCGCTGGTCGATCGAGACGAGCTTCGAGCCGGGCGGCATCGTCGCGCGGAGGTTACGCAGCATCTGAAGGCACGCCCCGTCGCTCCAGTCGTGGAGGATCCACTTCATCACGTAGACGTCGGCGCGCGCGCGGAGGCCGGCGAACAGGTCGCCGGCGACCCGCTCCACACGCTCGGCGACGCCCTGCCCGGCGAGGTAGTGCTCGGCCTCGCCCAGCACCGCCGGTGCGTCGACGAGGATCCCCCGGGCCCGCGGGCGCCGGGCCAGGATCGCGGCCAGCAGCGTGCCGATCCCGCCGCCGACGTCGCAGATCACGCCGCGTCGTGGCCACGGGTACGCGCGGGCGAGCGCCGCAAGGTCGACCGCGGTCATCTGTCGCATCGCGTCGCCGAACCTCGCCCCCTCGTCCGGATGCTCCTCGAAGTACTCCCAGATCGAGTCGCCGAAGGCGCGCCTGTGGCCCGAGGGCTCGGCGCCGCCGCGGATCTGGGCCGCGAGCTCGGCGTAGCTGCGCGCGTTCTCCGGCGCCGCGACGTAGGCGACCCAGGCGGCGATCGTATGCGGATGATCCCGCCGCAGCGGAGCTCCGATCCGGCTCAGCCGCACTCGGCCATCGCGGTCCAGGTGGGCGAGCCGCGACGCCGCGGCGGCGCGCAGCGCGCGGGTTGTCACCTCGGGGTCCAGACCGAGCTCGCGCGCGATCTCCACGGGATCCCGGCTCTGCTCGCCGAGCGCGTCGGCGATCCCGGTCTCCACGAGCGCGCCGGCGAGGGCCGTGCGCTGAACCCCCGCCACGACGTCCCACAACAGACCCTCTGCCGGATAAGCGGCGTCGAGCAGATCGAGCGTCCGCCGCCGGGCCGCGAGCCCACGCCGAATGACCCCGCGCGGGATCGGGAAGGGCGGGAGCGGCACGCAGGAAGCCTATCGCCGGGCTGTGCGGCGCCTATTCTCTCGAGGCCCCCCGCATTAACGTGAGCGCCAGCCGGTCCCGCAATCCCCGAGCTCAAGGAGCGACCATGACCGCGCCTCCCCCCCAGATCGTCCTCGTCCCGGCGCGCGGCGCGCAGGAGCACGGCGATGGCTGAGCGGAAATCCGTCAAGCAGCCCACGTCGCGCTCCGCCGATAAGGGCTTCACGGCCGAGGAGCGAGCGGCGATGCGAGAGCGCGCCCGAGAGGCCAAGGCGGAGGCGGCCGGGGCCGCCGGAGAGAGCGACGTGCTCGCCAGGATCGCCGAGATGCACGCGTCGGACCGCACGATGGCCGAGCGGGTGCACGCGATCGTCAAGGAGATCGCGCCGGACCTGTCGCCGAGGACCTGGTACGGGATGCCCGCGTACGCCAAGGACGGCAAGGTCGTCTGCTTCTTCCGCGACGCGCGGAAGTTCAAGGATCGCTACGCGACGCTCGGCTTCAGCTCACACGCGAACCTCGATGATGGAACCATGTGGCCGACCAGTTTCGCGCTCACCGAGCTGACCGCCGACGCCGAGGAACGGATCGCCGCCCTCGTGCGCCAGGCGGTGAGCTGATCGATGGCTACAGGCCGCCGGCGGCCCGGGTAGGCCCGAGCTGGGCCGCGAGGTCACGGATGAACTCGCCCGCGGCTTGCATCGCATCGGCCGCTTCGGGCAGGAAGGACCAGAACAGCTGGAAGGCGTGGGCCTGAACGGGGAACAGCTCCAGGCGCGCGTCGACACCGTGACTTCGGGCGTGATCGGCCAGTGCCTTCGCCTCGTCCAGCCGGGTGTCGCCGGTGGCCGACTGAATGAGCATCGGCGGCAGTCCGGCGAGGTCCGCGTGCAGCGGATCGACGATCGGATCATCCGCCGGGTGACCTGCCAGATAGGCCTCGACGCACCTGCGCACGTCGTCGGTGGCCATCGGGGAGTCGGAGGGAGACGGGGCGCGGCGCGCCAGATCGAGCCACGGGCAGAACATCACAACCCCGCCGGGAAGCGGCAGCCGGTCGCGCTTGAGGGCGAGCAGCAGCGAGAGCACGAGCCCGGCCCCCGACGAGTCGCCGGCGACGACGACGTCCGGCGGATCGGGTGCGTGCTCGCGCAACCAGAGGTAGGCGCGCCGTGCATCCTCGAGCGCGGCGGGGTATGCGTGTTCGGGAGCGAGGCGGTAATCGGGAACGAGGATCCCCGTCTGGGCGGCGGCGGCGAGAGCGCCCGCGTGGGGCCGATAGCCGAAAGCGGAGCCGATGACGTAGCCGCCGCCATGGAGATAGAGCACCGTCGGCTCGTGCGGGCCCTCGGGGGAGACGATGAGCGAGGGCACGCCACCGGCAGTGACCGCCCGCGTCAGCGTTCCGGCAGGGGGCGCGAACTGGGCGTTGAGCGACTCGAAGGCGGCCCGCGCTTTGACCAGGTCGGGATCGCTCGCGACCATGCCGCGCATCGGCTCGAGCGTGCGCGCGACGCGACCGAGGAGCTCGCCGCCCACCGCGAGCGCCGCCGCAACCGCCTCGTCGACGTCGCGAAGCAGCTTCCGGGAGCGGTCGAGCAAGGCTTCACCGGCCAGCGTCAGCTCGACGCTGTGAGTCGAGCGCCGCAGTAGCTCGCACCCGACCAAGCGCTCGAGCCCGCGGATCTGACGGCTCAGAGCCGGCTGCGAGACATAGAGCCGCTCGGCGGCGCGCCCGAAGTTGAGCTCCTCGGCTACGGCCACGAACGCACGCAGGTGACGCAACTCGACCCCGTCCGGTGCCTGGGGGAAGGGGAGGACGCCGGCGCTCTCGTGCATGCGTCAAGTATCGCTCGCAGGTCGACGTGCGGTGATGCAGATCGTGCAACACCGCCTTGCGCGATCGGCCTTTCCCATCCGAGCGACGCGCTGCCAGGCTCGCCGGCATGACAGTCGCTCAGATGACTCTGCGGTTCGGAACCGAGCGGGTGCCGACCACGGTCAACTGGCCGAGCACGGGAGCGGCGTCCCTGGCGCTCGTGTTGAGCGACGAGCTGTCACCCACCGCCGTGTGGGTGGAGAGCTACGTGGTGGTGGCGCTGGTCGGCCGGCATCCCGCCCCGGCCGAGCTCGCGGCGCTGCACTGGCTGGCCGAGCATGCGGGGGAGCTCGGCGCCGAGAGCGACCGGATGCTCGTGGCCGGCGGTGCGCGGGCGGCGCGACTCGTGCTGGACGCCCGCGACAGCGGCTGGCCGATCTTGCGACGCCAACTCCTCGTCCACCCGAGGTTCACCGCGCAGCTTCCCATGCCCGCGAACGTCGCCGGCGCGCCGGCGGCCACCGTGGTGTGCAACGGCTGGGACGACGGCCGCCGCTACGCGGCACGGCTGCGCGCTGCGGGGCTGGAGGTTCGGGTGATGCGCGGATGACCGCGGCCCAGGCCGCCCTGGCGAGCGGACACCACCGCGCGGAGCTGACCGCGCACTGCCGGCGCATGCTCGGCTGCTCACACGACGCCGAGGACGCCGTGCAGGAAACCCTGCTCCGGGCCTGGCGGGCCTCCGAGCGCTTCGAGGGGCGATCAGCGCTGGGGAGCTGGCTCTACCGAATCGCCACCAACGTCTGCCTCGATGCGTTGGGACGTGCTGCTCGGAGCCCGGTTCCGGTCGAGGACGTGCCGGAGGCGACGGCTGGGTGCGCGGTGCCCGACCCAGCCGATCGCGCGCTCGAGGGGGACGCCTTCGCCTCGCCTCGTTGCGGCCATCGGCCTCCTGCCGGCCCGCCAGCGCGCCGTCCTCGTGTTGCACGACGTGCTCTCGTGGCGAGCGCGTGAGGTGGCCGAGCTGCTGGGCACGACGGTCGCGGCGGTCAACAGCGCCCTTCAGCGCGCGCGCTGCACGCTCGCGGCCAACGATCTGGAGCGCCTCGCGGAAGCGTCCGATGCCCCGGCGCGCGATCTGCTCGCGCGCTACCTCGACGCCTTCTCGCACGAGGACCTCGACGCCCTGGTGGCGCTGTCACGCGAGACCTGACAGCTGGCCGGCGCTGTACTCCTCGTCGCTGACGTGCCGGCCCCAGGTGACCGGGCTGCCGGACTCGTCTGCCTGCTGAATGGCCACGTGGACCATGAGGCGGTTCGGGGCTGCCCCGTGCCAGTGGTTCTCGCCCGGCCCGAAGAACACGCGGTCGCCCGGCCGGATCACCTCGACCGGACCCTCCTCGCGCTGACACAGACCGACGCCCTCGGTGACGAAGATCGTCTGACCGTGCGGGTGGGTGTGCCAGGCGGTACGGGCCCCGGGCGTGAAATGCACGAGCGCGGCCGCGACCGTCGAGGTACCGGCGGGAGCGGCGACGGCATCGATGTACACGTCGCCGGTGAACCAGTCGGCTGGGCCCTTGGCGGTGTCGATGCTGCTGCGCGTGATTTGCATGTCAGCTCCTAACTCGTCGGGGGTGGCCGGCGTGGGTCCGGACCAGTATCGACCCTCTCACAGCTCCCGGCGCTCGAAGCTCGCCACCGCGGCGCCCAGGACGATGAGAAGCCAGCACGCCACCCACAGCAGATACGCCCAGGACGGCGCGCCCTGCGCGTAGAAAGGATCGCGCGGTCCGCTGTCGGCGACGTGCTGAGCGATGAGCGAGGAAGGCTGCAGGTAGTAGATCGCGCCGTGCCATAGCCCGTCCGTGGGCAGCAGGAACCGCCCGACCTCGCCCACGGTCCGCAGCGCAGCCACGTTGAGGGCACTGCCGAGCGTGCCGACGACGCCGGAGAGCCATCCGGCGCCGAACGCCGCTACGCAGATGACGCCCGCGGCAATGACCGGCACCCTGGTGCTCAGGAACAGAGCCAGGGTCAAGAGCAGCGCTCCCTCGGCGAACAGGTACACCGCGACGAGCACCGGGTTCGGGGGAACAAAGCCGCTGACCAGATCGACGACGCCGAACTCCAGCGCGCAGACGCCGGCCGCGTAGCCGGCCAGCAGGATCGCCAGCCCGAGCCACTTGCCGATCAGCACGTCGGTCCGCCGGACTGGACGCGTCACGACCGTCATTAGCACTCCGGACTCGACTTCGAAGGAGATCGAAGGAGACGCGATCGCCGACGCGCTGAGGGCGAGCACGAAGCTGAACATGAACATGAACAGGATCAGCGCCTCGGGAACGGCGAGGTTCGTCTCGCCGGAGGTGAGGCTGTGCGTGTGGCTCAAGCGGTCGAAGCCCCACGCGCTGAGCGCGACGATGAACACGCTGATGGCGATGAAGGCCAGCAGCAGGCGCCGACGCACCGCCTCCTTGATCGTGAGCCGAGCGATCGTCCAGGCCGGGTTCATCGCGCGCCCAGCAGCTCGAGAAAGCGCGCCTCGAGGCTCTGATGCTCGGGGATCACGGCATGCACGCGAGCCCCGAGCGCGACGATCTCCCCGACCAGGTCGCCCACGCCTGAGGGGTCGATGCCGTCGACCACGAGCCACTCGCCCTGCCGCTGCCACTGACCGAATCGGCCCAGGCCGCGCCACCAATCGCCGCACAGGCCGTCCACCTTCAGTCGCACCCTGCTCTGCCGTCCGAGCAACTCGTCGAGGCTGCCGGTGGCGATGGCCCTTCCTCGGTCGATGACGGCCACGCGGTCGCACACGTGCTCGGCCTCTTCGAGCAGATGGGTGTTCAGGAACACGGTCGACCCCCGATCGCGCAGGCCGCGAATGATCTCGCGCACATCGTGGCGCCCGACCGGGTCCAGCGCGCTCGTGGGCTCGTCGAGCATGACGAGAGCGGGATTGCCGAGCAGCGCGACTCCGAGCCCGAGCCGCTGTTGCATCCCTTTCGAGAAGTTGCCGACGCGATCGTTGGCCCGCTCCAGCAGGCCGACCGTCTCCAGGGCACGGCGCTCTTCGTCCACCCACGCCGCCTTCGGCAACGCCAGGAGCCGGCAGTGAAGACGAAGCACCTCTCGTGCGCTCAGCAGCGCCTGGAAGCGGAAGAGCTCCGGGAGATAGCCAATCTGCCGCCGCGTCTCACGGTCGCCCAGGGGCGCGCCGAGCACGAGCGCTTCGCCTCCGGTTGGGCGCGCGAGACCGAGCAGGAGCTTCACCACCGTCGTCTTCCCGGCCCCGTTGGGACCGAGGAAGCCGAACACCTCTCCGCGGTGCACTGTCATCGACAGCGAGTTCACTGCGATCGTGTCTCCGAAGCGCTTGCTCAACGCCACCGCGTGGATCGCCGGCGATTTCGCAGGCTCCTGCGCGAGGCCGGGGCTCGAGGGCGGGGCGACGGCATCCGGCACCGGACCGGGACCGGATGCGCCGGCCCGCTCGTCCGGCTCGGCCACGGTCCGCTCAGCCGAGTTGCCCGGCGACATTCAGCACATCTCGTGAGTCGAGGATTCCGACGACGGCGTGGAGCACGCCCCGGCCGTTCTCCCACACCACCGCTGCCGCCGCGTTGGAGGAGTCGGCGAGAAGGACGCCCGGCCAGCCGGCGACGTGCACCGAGTGCACCGAGGCTCCGGGTGGAACCGGGACCGGGAGAGTCGTTCTCAGGTCGCCGAGCAGGCGGATCTCCTCGGCCAGCTGTGGCGGGAGGCCAGGCTGGCGGAGGAGGAAGCCTTCGATCTGGCTCAGGCTCGGCCCGGAGGTTCGCGCGGTCGGACGGGGCATCGTCGCCACCGCGAGAGTGGGCACGCCAGTGCCACCCGCCCCGCCGTATTCGGCGAGCACGGCCGGACCCGCGTCAATCGTCACGGAGCTCCCCGCGAGGCTCCCGGCCTTCGAGTTGAAGGTCACGGTCGCGCTCGCGCGTGGCTGAACGATGAGCTGCTCGACGGCGCCCACGCCGGCGGGAAGGTGGCGGGGCAGCGAAGCCGCAAAGCCGGCTTCGGCGTCGGCCTGTGCGAGCGAGGACACGGGCCGCGGCGCGGTCGAGGACCATGCGAGCGTTCCAAACCGGAGCGGGCTCGATCCATCAGGCGTCGTGAAGCCATCCAGCGGATGGCTGTCGCCGAGCCCCGTGAGAGCCGCGATGGCACGCAGATCGCCCTGGCTGATGGCAACCGGGGCGACATGCGTTGGCGAGAAGATCGAGGTCAGGCTGGCCGCCGCGGCCGTGCCGGCGACCACGATCGCGACGGCGCCAACGGCCACCCCGGCCCGGAGCGAGATGCTCGGCAAGCGGATACGGCGACGGCGGACGGACACCGGCCGCCGTCGCCTCGAGCCTGGCCCATCCGCCGCGGTGTGCTCCAGTTCGCGCTGCAGTCTCGCCCACGCGTTGTCGAGGTCGGGGACGAGCTGTGGGGCCGCGAACAGCTGAGCCGCGTGTTCGGTGTCCTCCGCGATCCGCGCGCGCCGAGCGCTGCAGCGCGCACAGCCCGCGACGTGGTCACTGACCCTGTCCGGAACGGCCAAGGGCTCGTCGTCGAGCCGGCGCAGCAACCCGTCAGGAATGTGTCTCACGATTCATCTCCTTTCGCAGCGCGGACTCCGCCCGGCGGAGCACAGTCCCCACGTTTCCAACCTTCACCCCAAGTGCCTGCGCGATTTCGACGTAGCTCATGCCACCGTGACGCATCACGAGCACAGCAGCCGTGCGGCGCGGCAGCCGGCGCAGGACCCTGCGTAGCTCGGCCCGGCTCTCGCGCTCGATCACGGTGTCCTCGGCGCTGGGATCTGCACCGACCACCTGCATCGTTGCGTGGCGCCTGTCCCGGCGTCGCTCGCCGCGAAGCATGTTGAGCGCGGCGTGCACGGCCGCAACCCTCACCCATCCCGCTGCCTGCTCATAGTCGCCGGGGAAGCGGCGGTAGGCCGCCAGGAACACGTCCTGGGCCACATCCTGTGCCCTCTGGGAGTCCCCGGTCACGCTCTGGGCCAGGCGCACGACGCCCCGGTAATGGCCGCGAAAGAAATCCTCGAAGGCCTCGATGCCGGGCGCTCCACCCGGCTGCTTCCATCGTGGGTCTTCTCGCGCCTGGACCCTCATCACAGCACTAAAGCACCGCAGCAGGCGCAAATGTGACACGTTGGGGAGGTGGCGGGATCACGCTGCGGAGGGATGATCGGCACTGAGGGTCGTAGAGCGGCCGAAAACCAGATGCTTACGATCAAATCAATCGAACCATGGACGATCCCGCTAGGCCGCCAGGTCAGCAGGTAGCGAGCTCGCCGGGCGCGGATGCGGTAGCGCTGCCGCCCATCTGCCCGATCAGCACTCCGCGGCTTCGGCTACGGCCACTCACTGTCAGCGACATCGACGGGCTGCTGTCCTACCGCAGCCGACCGGAGGTGTGCCGCTACCTGCCGTTCGAGCCGATGGACGAGACGGTCATTCGCGCGCGGCTGGATCGCGACCTCGCGCGACGGGAGATCACCGCCGAGGGCCAGGGGCTGACCTGGGGCGTCGAGCTGGCCGCCAGCGGGTCTCTCATCGGAGACGTGGTGCTGTTCCTTGAGTCCGCTCGGCATTCCCGCGGAGAGCTTGGTTACGTCTTCCATCCGGACGTCGCCGGGGAGGGGTATGCCACCGAGGCATGCGGCGCCGTGCTTGATCTCGCCTTCAGTCGGCCAGACGGTTGGGGGCTACATCGCGTGCTCGCGCAGATGGATGCCCACAATGAACCTTCGGCGCGCCTCGCGTCGCGGCTGGGCATGCGGCGAGAGGCGCACCTTCGCAGTCATGACTGGTTCAAGGGAGAGTGGTCCGATCTCGTCGATCTACGCGGTGCTGGAAAGTGAGTGGACCACGCTTGACTTTGGCTCGCAAAGCGTAGTAGGGTTTGTGTCGCAAACGCTACAGAGGAGCGAGAGATGAACGGGATGTCCGACAGAGGCACGACCGAAGCCTTCGAGGGCGAGGGTGCTCTGGATCCCCGTGCCGCCGCCAGGCTGCTGGCGCAGACCGAACGAAAGGCGCGACGCGAGCTGGATTTCCGCTCGCCGTGGCTCTCGCTGATGGCGGCGGCGGTGGCGCTTATCGCCTTCGGCGCAATTTGGTTGTCGGTTCGCGGACAGCACCCCTATAAGGGACCGACGCCGCTCGGCCTGGTCGTTCTCTACCTCTTGGTGGCCGTGCGGATCGGCTCGGTCATCTACGCCAATCGCCGCGCCCAGGCTGGGGTCACTGGACGCTCGGCGAGCCAGACCCGCGCCGAAGCGAGCCGCTTTGGCGGTCGCATTGCTGGTCGTGTACGTGCTCATGGCCGCGCTGGCGGTGGCGGGCGCCAGCAACGGGGTCGTCTACGGGGTGTACGTCATCACGGCGACGCTGATCGTCATGGGCGCGTTCTGGGCCGGCCGCTCGGCGGTACGGGAGGACCGGGAGGGCCTTGCCATGTTCGATCGCCGTGATGCTCGTCGCCGCGGTCAGCGCGTTCGCGGGCCCCCGCGGGGTGTGGCTGAGTGACGGCATCGGCCTCTGCATCGTGCTGCTCGCAGCGAGCGCCGCCCGGGTGGGACTGCTTCGAGTCGTCGTGCCGGAAGCGTGATCAAGGGCGGGCTCGACCCGGTAATCCACGTCAAGGAGCAATTGCCGATCTCGGCCTCCCTGCTCACGCTCCCGGCGCGACGCGATTTTGAGCCAGGATGCAACCTCGCGCCAGTTGACGGCTGGCCGTGATGACCTGCTCGAGCGGGAGCCGGAGCTCGGTGCGATCGAGGCGCTGATCGGCCCCGTGGGCGGTGGTGGTCGACTGCTGGCGCTCGAGGGGCCGCCTGGCATCGGCAAGACCGCCCTGCTGACGGCCGCGAAGGGGCGGGGGCAGGCGGCGGGGTGGCGGGTGCTAGGCGCGCGGTGCTCGCAGCTCGAGCGTTCGTTCTCGTATGGCCTGGTCCGCCAGTTGTTCGAGCCACTGCTGGCGTCTGCGCCGGCGGATGAGCGGTCCGGCCTGTTGGCGGGCGCTGCCGCGCTGGCGGCGTCGGTGTTCGATCCCGCCAATGTCGCGGACGATCCGGCGGGGGAGGTATCGCTGGCGACCTTGCACGGGTTGTACTGGTTGGCTGCGAATCTCGCCGAGCGCCAGCCGCTGCTGCTGGTGATCGATGACTTGCAGTGGAGCGATCTAGCGTCGTTGCGGTGGTTGGCTTACCTGCTGCCACGCATGGAGGGCCTCAAGCTGCTGGTGATCGTCGCCGTCCGGTCAGGGGCACCTGGCGATGAGGAGGCGCTCGTAGCGCAGATCATTTCTGATCCGCTGGCCGCGGTTCTTCGGCCGCACGCCCTGAGCGTCGAGGGGATCGTGCGGTTGTTGACTCGGACAGCGACTGATGTCGAGTACGGATTTGCTGAGGCCTGTCATCAAGAGACGGGCGGTAACCCGCTGTTGGCGCATGAGCTGGTGCGCGCGATCGCCGCCGACGGGCTAGCACCGACGTTGGCGAACGCTCCGCGGGTGCCTGAGCTCGGGGGCCGAGCCGGATCGCGAGCGGTCACTGTTCGTCTTGCCGGGCTTTCGGTTGACTCGATTCGATTGGCGCGGGCTGTCGCCGTGCTGGGCGACGATGCCGACGCACGCCTCGCGGGGGCGCTTGCGGATCTCGACGGGCGAGCGGTCATCGAGGCGGCGCGCGCGCTGGCAGGTGTCGAGGTGCTGCGTCCGTCAGCACCGTTTGGCTTCGTGCACCCGCTGATCGCAGCCGCGGTGTACGAGTCGATCGAGCCTGCGGAGCGGGAGCGCGGGCATGCCCGGGCGGCGCGGCTGTTGCTCGATGCCGGTGCTGAGGCCGAGCGCGTTGCCGCTCACCTGTTGCACAGCCCGCCGGCCGGAGATTCGGCGGTTGTGGCAGTGCTGCGTCGCGCGGGCCGTCGCGCCGCCTCGCGCGGGGCGGCTGAGAGCGCGGTCACCTATCTGCGCCGGGCACTGGCCGAGCCGCCACCGGAGGACGAGCGCGCCGAGCTGCTTGCCGAACTCGGCACTGTCGAGGCCAACGTGGACGGGGAGGCGGCAGTCGAGCATCTGCGGGCGGCACGAGAGCTGAGTGCGGATCCCGTCCAGAGGGCCAGAATCGCGCTGATCCTCGGGCGAGCGCTCTTCTTTCTTCACGACGAGCAGGCAGAGGCGATGTATAGGTCTGCGCTTACGGAGCTGGGGAACGCGGATGCCGAGCTTCGGCGCCTGCTCGAGGCCGGGCTGATTCACGCCTGCCTGTTCGTGCCTGGCCGACACGCATCAGCCCAGCAGTACCTGGAGCAGGTTCGGGGAGTGCTCGCTGGCCGAACGGTTGGCGAGAAGCTGCTCCTGTCGCTGCTTGCGATGCACGACGCGGTGGCGTGCATGCCTGCTAGCGAGGTGGTTCCCGTGGCGCGCCGGGCGCTCGCTGACGGTGAACTCGTGCGCGCTGAGGTGTCCGCCGGGGTGCTTCCGCTGTGCACCGTGCTCGGAATGGCAGATCTCGCCGAGGTCGAAGTCGTGTTCGAGGATGTGCTGGCCGAGGCGCACCACGGTGGCTCTACGCTCACGTACGCCGCGACGAAGGCGTTTCGCGCTCAGAGCTTGCTGTGGCGCGGCGACCTGGCCGGGGCCGAGGCAGACAGCCGGGAGGCTCTGAGCGTAACCAACAGCTGGGGAGCGACGGCTCGGTTCGCGGGACACGCAATCGCGTTCCTGGCCGACTCGCTGATCGAGCAGGGACGGCTCGATGACGCGGCAGCGGTGGTAGAGCGCGCGTCGTCACTGCCCCCGAGCGCCCGGATGCTGTATCTGCGCCATACCGGCGCTCGCCTGCGGATCCTGCGCGGCGATCCGGCCGGCGGGGCCGCTGATCTGCTCGACGCCTGCCACAGCTTTGACCTGGTCGACAGCCGGAACCCGGCCCTGATTGCTTGGCGCTCGCCGGCGGCACTGGCACTGCTCGAGCTCGGTGAGCGAGCCGAGGCGCAGCGACTGGCAGCGGAAGAGCTCGAGCTCGCGCGCCGCTGGGGCGCTCCACGGGCCCTGGGGGTCGCTTTGCGGACCGCCGGCCTGGTTGCGGGAGACAAGCCGGGACTGGCGCTGCTCGATGAGGCGGTTGAGGTGCTGAGCGACACGCCGGCCAGCCTCGAACACGCGAAGGCGCGCACCGCGCTGGGAGCGGCGCTGCGCAGGGCCGGGCAACGCGTGCAGGCTCGCGAGCATCTCAGGCGTGCCGTGGTGCTGGCCACGATCTGCGGTGCTACGGGACTGGTCGAGCGCACTGAGACCGAGCTGCTGGCCACCGGTGCGCGCCCGCGCCGCGTGGCCCTTAGCGGCGTCGAATCGCTGACACCCAGCGAGCGGCGCGTCGCCGAGCTTGCAGCTCAAGGGCCGACCAATCGCGAGATCGCCCAAGCGCTGTTCGTGACGCAGCGAACCGTCGAGGTGCATCTGACGAGCGTGTTTCGCAAGCTGGAAATCAGCTCGCGCTCACAACTGCCGGGCGCACTTGCCGGTCGCACCGGCGGCTGACCCACGGTCTGCGCGGCACAACACTTCGGTTCGCTTTGGGGGGTGCCCACGATGCGAGCGGCGGGCGCGCAACCGATCATCGAGCTACGCCAACACCGGGTCGATCTGGCCCACGACTGAGGAGCGACCGATGACCGCTACGTCAACGCAGGGAATCACGATTGTCCTTCACCCCGTTTCCGACCTTGCATCGGCCAAGGCCGTGTACGCGGCCCTGCTCGGCGTCTCGCCGCAGGCCGACTCGTCCTACTACGTCGGGTTCGAGGCCGCCGGCCAGCACATCGGGCTCGTCCCCAACGGCGGGCCGCAGGAGATGAGCTCGCCCGTGGCCTACTGGAAGGTGGCGGACATCGAGGCCAAGCTGGCCGAGGTGATCGCGGCGGGCGCGGCTGTCAAAGAGTCCGTCCGCGACGTCGGGGGCGGGCGCCTGGTGGCCAGTGTCACGGACCCGGACGGCAACGTCCTGGGGCTGGTCCAAGACCGGTAAGCGCGCACCCGCCCGGCACCTCACTGTGAAACCACAACCCCAAAGGAGTGACCATGGCGACCACTGACCGCCAATCGAACGCAAAGAAGTTCACGGCCGAGGAGCGAGCGGCGATGAAGGAACGGAGCCGTGAGGCGCGCAAGCCAACCGGGGAGCCGGAGGTGCTGGCGAAAATCGCCGAGATGCACAAGGCCGACCGCCTGATCGCCGAGACGGTGCACGGCCTCATCACCTCGAGCGCCCCCGAGCTCGTGCCGCGGACCTGGTACGGGATGCCCGCCTACGCAAATCAGGACGGAAAGGTCATCTGCCACTTCCAACCCGCCGAGAAGTTCAAGACCAGATACGCCACCCTCGGCTTCAGCGACCGAGCGAATCTCGACGAGGGCGCGATGTGGCCGGTCTCCTTCGCGTTGAGTGAGCTCACTCCCGAGGTCGAGGCAAGAATCACCGCGCTCGTGAAGCGCGCGATGCGCTGACCATCGACCTGCCGTAGACGCGGGGACGCGGAGCCGCACGGTGATCCCGGAGCCGTACGAGTGCAGCTGGCGGACCGCCGGGTCCGCCGGCTGCACTCGGGGCTCGGCGCCTCAGGCGCCGGAGCCGTGCTCCTCGCGGCGCTCGCGACTGGCCTTTGGCGCCCCAGCACGAGCCGGGCGCATCGCGGTCCCGCGGTAACTCCTCGGAGAGCTCTGATGACGCTCATGCGATGGCGCGTCCGACGGCGGATTCTCAGGCGGTCGCCGGCATGGTCGCTATCGATGCCGTCCGGCGTCGCGAGACGAGGAGCGCGGTGGCCGCCCCGGCGAGCGAGAGCCCGGCCGCGACCGCCAGCGCCGGGCGGAAGCTGGCCTGGAACGCGGCTGGCAGGCCGAGGTGGTCGTGGGCGGTGAATACCGCGGTCACGATGGCCACCCCGAACGCGCCCCCGAAGCGCTGGAGCGTCGAGTTGGCGCCCGAGGCCTTGCCGATGTCCGCCGGCAGCACGGCGCCCAGCGCCGCGGCGGAGACGGTCGGAAGCGCCATCGAGATCCCGATGCCGGCCACGATCAGCGGCAGAACGAGCGTCCCATAGCTCGGCTGGCCGGTCGCCTGAAGGACGAACCAGCCGAGCCCCGCCGCCTGGAGCGCCAGTCCGGCTGCCATCAGCGGCCGCGTGCCGATGCGGTCAGAGAGTGCTCCCGCCGCGGGCGATACGAGCAGCGGTGTCGCGGTCCATGGCAGCAGCCGCAGCCCGGTCTGAAGCGGCGAGTCGCCGAGCGCGATCTGGAAGTACTGGGTGACCAGGAAGGCGGCGCCCATGATCGCGGCGGTCATCAGGAACGCGGTGGCGTTGGCCGCGGAGAACGTGCGGCTCGCAAACAAGGCCGGCGGCAGGATCGGCGTCTCGGCGCGGCGCTCCCAGCGAACGAACCCGACCAACAGCGTGCCACCGGCGGCCAGTGCCGCCAACACCTCGGCGCTCCCCCAGCCTGCGGCTCCCGAGCGCACGAGCGCCCACACGAGCGCGATCGCGCCGCCGCTCAAGAGCACCAGCCCAGGCAGGTCCAGGCGGACGCGGGGCCCGCGGGACTCCGCGAGGCGCGCGCCGGAGAGGAGCGCCGCTGCCACGCCGATCGGCACGTTGACCCAAAAGATCCAGTGCCAGTCGATGCCCTGCGTTATAGCGCCGCCGATCACAGGTCCCGAGGCGACTCCCAACCCGGCGACGCCGCCCCAGATGCCGACGACTGCGCCGCGGCGCTCGGGCGGGAAGGCGGCTGTGAGGATCGTCAGCGACAGCGGCATCACCGCCGCGGCTCCGAGGCCCTGTACGGCCCGCGCGGCGAGCAGGAGTCCGACGGTTGGAGCCAGTGCGCACGCCGCCGACGCCGCCGTGAACAGGACCAAGCCGGCGCAGAAGACGCGGCGGCGACCGAGCCGGTCGCCGAGCGCGGCAGCGGTGACGATCCCGCACGCATACGTGAGCGCGTAGGCGTTGACGGTCCAGTCGAGCGTCTGGACGCCGACTTTCAGGTCATGACCGATCGCCGGAAGCGCGGTCGCAACGACCAGCGCGTCGAGTGTCACCATGAAAAAGGCGATCGACGTTAGGCCGATTGTCCAGCGGGGAGATGCGTGAGTTGTGGTAGTCATGTCCGTCCAGACACTGCCTGGCGCGGAAATTGAGCGATGAATTTCGACCGCGGCCGGGTTCCTATCGATATGTATGACGAACAGGCCTTCAGCGAGCTCGTCGGGCCCTACCACCGCGAGCTTCAGCTGCACTGCTACCGGATGCTCGGCTCGCTCCAGGACGCCGAGGACGCCGTTCAGGAGACGCTGGTGTCCGCCTGGCGCGGAATCGAGGGCTTTCAGGAGAGGTCGTCTTTGCGCACCTGGCTGTACCGCATCGCCACCAACCGCTGCCTGAACATGATCCGCGACCGTCGCCGCCGCCCGTCTGGAGGCCTGCCGTTCGTCCCCCCGCCACCGACCCGGATGGACGAGGTGACGTGGCTAGAGCCCTACCCCGACGATCTACTTCCCGACACCGAGCCCGAGCCAGAGTCGCGCTACGAGCTCAAGGAGGCGGTTGGGCTTGCGTTCATCACCGCGCTCCAGCGCCTGCCGGTCACCCAGCGCACGGTGCTAGTCCTGCGCGACGTGCTCGGCTTCAGGTCATCAGAGGTCGCAGACATGCTGGACACGACCGACGCGACGGTCAGCAGCGCCCTCCAGCGGGCCCGCTCCGGGCTCGCGGCACGGATGCCGGCAGCTCGCGAACGCGCGCCGGTCCCAGACTCGCCCGAGGAGCGCAAACTGGCCGAGGAGTTCGCCGACGCGTTCGAGCTGGGTGACATGGACCGGGTCATCTCGCTGCTCTCCGAGGATGCTTGGGTGACGATGCCGCCCGAGCCGCTCGAGTACCAAGGCCATGCCGCGATCGCGGAGTTCCTGGCGCATGGACAGGCCTTCCGTGCACCCGGCGCCCGCGTCCGCCTCGTGCCGACGCGCGCCAACGCCGCGCCCGGGTTTGGCCACTACATGGAGCAAGAGCCAGGCAGCGGCATCGCACGCGGACTTGGCGTGTTCGCACTCGTGCTGGAGGGCCACCGAATCGCCCGTCTGACCCGGTTCGGGACCCGTGAGCTGCTGCCGCGATTCGGGCTACCGCTCGATCTGCGGCTCGACTGACCCGCTACCCGGGCAAAATCGAGGTCGGCCCCGGGTCGTCAGGCTTTGGTCGCGGATCCCGCGCGGAGCCTGCGCGTCCTATTGGTGCGCAGCGGGTGTGCGCGAGAGCCACCAACGTGCGTGTTGCAGCAGTCGTTGGGGTGAGAAGCGGTCGGGGTCGGTGAGGAGAAGGCGGGCGTATTCGTCTGAGATGGCCGAGAGGACGCGGGCGGTTAGCTCGGCATCGCGTGGCTCGGTGCCTCGGTCGGTGAGGGGCTGGACGGCGCGGGAGAGTCGCTCGAGCACGGCGGCTCGTCCATCGGCGATCTTCGTGTGCAGCGCCGGTGGCGCGCCCTCGGGGGGCATCAGTACGAGACGCCAGGTGGTCGGTGAGCTGCGGACCGCGTTGAGGTAGGCGTCCAGCGCCTCGATCATCAGCTCCCGGGGATCGCCCTCGTTGAGGTTGGTGAGGGTGGTCTCGGAGACCTGGGCCAGGGCGCGGGAGGTCTCGCGGTCGATCACCGCCTCGAGGAGCTCGCGCAGGTCACGGAAGTGGTTGTAGACGAGCGCCCGGGTGACCCCCGCCCGGGCTGAGACGGCCTCGATCGAGATCATGTGGAAGCCGCGCTCGGCTGCCAGTCGTGCGGTCACATCGAGCAGTTGCTCCCGCCGCGCCGGCGCGCTCAGGCGGCCCGACTTTCCGGATTGCCTGGTCATGTCGGGAATGATCGCAGTTGCAACTGACGCTCATGTAAGTTACGGTGGCGTCAGTAGCGCACGAGCGGGAGGAGCGCCGTCAGGTGGGACACATGAGCAACGTGAGAAAGCCGCCCGGAACATGAGAGCTGCCGTTTGTCGAGGACGCAGAGCTCGAGCTGGCGGACCTCCCGGTCCCCCAGCCGGGTCATGGCCAGGTTCTGCTGCGACGTGTTGCGCTGCGGGATCTGCGGATCGGACCTCCACGCTCGCCACCACTGCGACGAGCTCGCCGACGTGCTGAGCGAAATCGGCTACGAGGACTTCATGCGCTCCGATCAGCGCGTCGTCTTCGGCCACGAGTTCTGTGGCGAGGTCGCTGATTACGGCCCGGGTTGCCGCAAGCGCACCGCCACGGGCTCGCACGTCGTGGCGCTCCCGATGATCAGGCGGGGTGGCGAGCCGCACGCCATCGGCCTGTCGGCCAAGGCGCCCGGCGCCTACGCCGAGCAGGTCCTGGTGGAGGAGTCGCTGATGCTGCCGGTCCCGAACGCTCTCGCACCAGACCTGAGCGCCCTGACCGAGCCGATGGCGATCGGCTGGCACGCCGTGCAGCGCAGCGAGATCAGCAAGCGGGACGTGGCGATCGTCATCGGCTGCGGACCGATCGGACTCGCCGTCATCTGCGCGCTCAAGGCCCGCGGGGTACGGACGATCGTGGCCAGCGACTTCTCCGCGGCGCGGCGGGAGCTCGCTTCGCGCTGCGGCGCCGAGATCGTCGTCGATCCCGCGCACGAGTCGCCGTATAACGCCGGCGATCGCGGCCACGTCAACGCGCTGCCCGCCGCGATCGACCTGTTGATCTCGACGATGGAGAAGCTACAGCGCCTGCCCGTCCCCTGGCAGCACGTATGGCGCACGATCGACGCCCTGGGCATCAAGCCCAAGCACCCCGTGATCTTCGAGTGCGTCGGGATGCCCGGCGTGCTCGACGGCGTCATCGCCTCGGCGCCGCTGTTCTCGCGAGTGATCGGTGTCGGCGTGTGCATGGGGGAGGACCGGATCCGCCCCTCCATGGCGATCAACAAGGAGATCGACCTGCGCTTCGTGGTCGGCTACACGCCACTCGAGTTCCGCGACACGCTGCACATGCTGGCCGACGGCAAGCTCGACGCCACGCCGCTCCTCACCGGCCTGGTCGGACTCGACGGGGTCGCGGCCGCGTTCGACGCCCTCGCCAAGCCAGAGCACCACGCCAAGATCCTGATCGACCCCCACAGCCACGCCGCTGAGCCGGCACCGCCGCCCTCGCAGTAACGACGCGAGACACCACCCACCCCACCGAACGCGGAGTCAGCCATGGGACAAACCGACATCAAGCAGCTCGACATCACCAAGACAAACAAAGCGGTGCAGGAGCTGATCGAGGTGACCGAGAACCCGCGCCACCGCTACCTGCTCCAGGCCTACGACCGCCACCGCAACCTGGAGCACGCGGGACGCTTCGAGGAGATCTTCGCGCCCGAGATGACCGTCGAGCACCCCGTATACCGCTTCAACATGATCGGTCAGCCACCGATGCAGCTCGAAGGCCGCGAGCAGGTCGAACCGCTTTACCGACTCTGGGCCGAGACCAACCAGTCGATCTTCTACAACGAAAGCGAAACCGTCGCGGTCGGCGACTTCATGGTCGTGAGCACCATGATCGGCTACCAACAAACGCTCGGCTCAGCGCTCGCCGCCGCGGGGATCGACGCCGACGAGGACGCCATGTACCTACTCCGCGGACGCGTCGCGATGGTCTGGCCCTACGACGAACGCTGCCGCCTGATCGGCGAGAACGTCTGGGAGTACGACAAGACCGAACACGATCTCATCAAGCTCGCTCCCGACGACGTCCTAACCACCGAACAGGCCGCGGCGGTGCTCGAGCCCCACATCAAAGCACTCCCCCCGTTCGACGACAGCCTGCTGCCCGACACCAGGGCTTAGATATTCCAAGAGGACCCGTCGGCCCCGGCGCCTCGCGATAGGCGATAGCCTGTCGCAACTTCGCCTGGAGGGAGAGAACGCGGATGGGTGAGTCGATCGTCGTCGGCACGGATGGCTCGGGCAGCGCAAAGCTGGCCGTTCAGGAGGCGATCCGCTTTGCGAAGGGACTGGGCGCCGAGCTCCACGTGGTGTGCGCCTACGAACAGCCCCGCGGCAAGCGCATCGTGGGGGCCCCGGAGGGTGCGGTCAAGGTGTACGAGACCCTCACCGACACGCAGATCGAGGCGGTCCTGGGCGAGGCTGCCGGCAAGGCTCGTGCCCAAGATGTCGAGGTGAGCACTCACGCTGTAGAACGCGAGCCGGCCAATGCGCTGCTCGAGGTGGCGGGAGAGATCGGGGCCGGGATGATCGTCGTGGGAAGCAAGGGGATGCACGGCGCGCGGCGATTCGCCATCGGCAGCGTGCCCAACGACGTCTCGCACAAGGCGATCTGCAACGTGCTGATCGTGAATACCAGCCCAGGCGGTGCGTCAGCCGGCTGACCGCGCGTCGCGGGTGTGCTCAACGCGGCGTGAATCCACAACACTGACGCCCGGACGGCGGTGAGGATGGGCCCGTGATGGTTACCAGCGTGAACGCGCTCCGCACGATTGCCCCTCGCGCAATGTGCGGCTGCGCTACGCGTGCGGGCAGGAAGTTCTGCATCCCCTGCGCCACCCCCGTGCGGATGGCCTGATGCGCACCGCGTTCTTCCTGCGCAACGTTCCCGTCCTGACCGGCCTGCCGGAGGACCTGCTCGAGCAGTTGGCCGAGCAGGTCGCCGAGGTCCACGTGCCGGCCGGGAACTGGATCATGCGCGAGGGCGATGCCGCCGAGAGCATGTTCATCGTCCGCGGCGGCCGCGTCGAGGTGGTGCACGAAGGTCCGCCGGAGACGCTGCTGCGCGTCCTGCGCCGCGGCGATGTCCTGGGCGAGCTGGCCCTTCTGCGCGAGGATGTCCGGGCGGCCTCGGCCCGCGCCCAGCGCGACACGGAGCTGTTGGAGCTGGGACGCGGCGAGTTCGAGCGCCTGATCGAGCGGGCGCCGACGTTCGCGCTCGGGCTCACTCGAGCGCTCGGAGCACAAGTTGCGGCCAGCCGCAGTCCGGTCGTGCCGGCCGTTCCTCCTCGGACGATCGCCGTCGTAGCACTCGACGGCGCAGCGCCGGCCGAGGAAGTAGGAGACATGCTCGCCGACGCGCTGCATGGGTACGGGTCTGCCGCGCGACTACGCGAGGGGGACCTCGGGACGATCGACCAGGCCGAGCGCACCGACAAGCACGTTGTCCTGATCGCCTCCGGACGAGTCGAGGACCCGTGGACGCGCCTTTGCCTCGCCGAGTCGGACGTGGTGGTCGCGGTCAGCCGGGGCCACCCGGATGCGTCGTGGCGGGCGAACGTCACGGCACTGCGCGGTTGCGAGCTGCTCTCGCTGGGCGCGCCGGTGGACGCTTCGACGCTATCTACGCTGCAGCCGCGCGAGGTCGAGGTGGTCGCGGCCGGGCAGCTGCGGGATGCGATCGAGCTGCTGGCGCGGCGGTTCGCCGGCAGAGCGCTCGGCATCGTGTTCTCCGGCGGCGGCGCCCGCGCGCTCGCCCACATCGGCGTTCTCGAGGAGCTCCAAGCCGCCGGGCTGCGCTTCGATCGTATGGCCGGCGTCAGCCTCGGTGCGTTGATCGCGGCGGCGGGCGCGACCGGTCTCGAGTCGGACGCGCTCGCGGACGCCTGTGAGGAGAGCTTCGTCGCCACCAACCCGACCCGCGATGTCACGCTGCCGGCGTTCTCACTGATCCGCGGCGCCAAGACCAGGGGACTGCTCCGGCTGCGGTTTGGCGACGTGCGGATCGAGGAGCTGCCCAAGCGCTTCTTCTGTCTGAGTTGCGACCTGATCCGCCGAGAGGCGGTCGTTCACCGGACCGGCCGGGTGCGAGACGCCGTCTACTCGAGTCTCGCCATTCCCGGCGTATTCCCGCCGGTGTCGGACGGCAACGGCCGCTTGCTCGTCGACGGTGGCGTGCTCGACAACCTTCCCGTGACCACAATGGCGCGCACCGGCGAGGGACCGGTGATTGCGGTCGACGTGACGGGCCCGGTCGGGCAGTTCAAACGCGCCCGGCGCCCGCAGCTGGCCCGGCTCGGACGGCCGGTGAGACGGGTGCTGACCGGCAGCGACGCCATGATCCCCAGGCTGGGCGAAACCATCGTTCGCTCGGTGACGGTCGGCAGTATCGACACCGTGGCCGCGGCGCGACTGCACGCCGACGTTGTGATCACACCGGCGGTGGCGGAAATCGGCCTACTCGACTGGAAGGCATTGCCCAGGGTGCGAGAGCTCGGGCGCGAGGCCGCGCGCCAAGCGCTCGCGGCGGACCCTGATCTGGTCGGCCGCCTGGCCGGGTAGGCAAGACCGATGTCGAGCCTGCCGGTCGAGCCAGAGGCCGAGACGGGGGCGCCGTCCGCCGCGACCTCGTCAGTGCGCCGGCGCCGTCCGGCGCCGCGGACCGTGCTAGCGGTCGCCGCGCTCGGCTCGGCGGTGGCGTTCGTCGACGCCACGATCGTCAACATCGCCTTCCCGAACATCGAGCGCTCGTTTCCCGCCACATCGATCTCCTCCCTGTCGTGGGTGCTGAACGCCTACAACATCGTGTTCGCGGCGTTTCTCGTGGCGGCCGGCCGGATCGCCGACGTGCTTGGCCGGCGGCGGCTGTTCCTGCTCGGCCTGGAGCTGTTCACGCTCGCCTCGCTGCTGTGCGCGATCGCTCCCTCCGCAGCGGCACTGATCGCCTTCCGGGTTGTGCAGGCCCTCGGCGCGGCGCTCTTGGTCCCATCCTCGCTCGCGCTCGTGCTCGACGCGTTTCCCGCCGAGCGCCGCTCCCATGGTGTCGCATTGCTCGGCGCGGTGGCCGCGGTCGCCGCCGGACTCGGCCCGTCGCTCGGCGGGCTGCTCGTCGCGGCCGACGACTGGCGCCTGGTCTTCCTGGTCAACCTCCCCATCGGCGCTGCCGCCATCTTCCTGGCTCGCCGGCTGATCGTGGAGAGCCGGGCCCCAGGGCGCCGGACGCTTCCCGACCTCTTCGGTGCGCTGCTGCTGGCCCTAGCCGTGGCCTCGCTCGTGCTGGCGGTCGTCGAAGGGCAGGCGTGGGGGTGGGGCAGCGCCCGGATCGTGGGCGCGTTCGTCGCGGCCGCGATCCTCAGCGGCTTGTTCGGCTGGCGCTGTACGTGGCACCGCGCGCCGATCATCGACCTGCGGCTGTTGCGCGGCCGGACCTTCAGCGCGGCCAACGCGATGACGGTGCTCGCCGCCGCCGGCTTCTACGGCTACACCCTGACCAACGTTCTGTTCCTTACCGGCGTGTGGCGGTATTCGATTCTCCAGGCCGGCCTCTCCCTCACCCCCGGCCCGTTCGTCGCCGCCGCCGTGGCCGGTCCAAGCAGCCGGCTGGTGCAGCGGGTGGGGCACCGCCCCATACTCGTGGCCGGCGGACTCGTGTGGGGAGGCGCCGTGCTGTGGCTCATCGAGCGGGTGGGCGCCTCGCCCAATTTTCTGACGCAGTGGCTGCCTGGGATTGTGCTGCTCGGGATCGGAGCAGGGATGTTGCTGCCGAACCTGAGCGGAGCGGCGATCGCCTCCGCGCCGGGCACGATGTTCGCCACCGCAACTGGGATGAACTCGGTCGCGCGACAGCTCGGAGCTGCGCTCGGCGTGGCGGTCGTGGTGGCGATCATCGGCACTCCCTCTCCGCTCGAGGCCGCGAATGCGTTTCGCCACGCCTGGAGCTTCGGCTCGGCATGCCTGTTTGCGGCCGGACTCGGGTGCCTCCTGGTGGGGCGGCTGAGCGTCGAGGACACGCCATCGCTCGCCGACGCCACCCGCAAGGTGCTCCAGAGCCGGACCGCGCCGGCGACAGGAGCCCTCTCGCGGCCTCGCGCCCGGCGCGCGATCAGCGTCATCGCTCCGGCTCCGGTGGCGCGCGCCGAAACCCCCGCCGACTTCCTGGGAAGCGTTCCACTGTTCGCGGGCCTCGAGCCCACGCTCCGTGAGGCGCTGGCCGGCCGGACCCGGATCGTCAAGGTCCCCACCGGCGGGTGGTTGTTTCACGAGGGCGAGGTCGGGGACGCCCTGTACGTGGTGCGCGCCGGTCGGCTCGAGGCCGTGCACGAGGGGCAAACCGTCACGCTGCTGCGCGAGCTCGGGCGCGGTGACGCCGTCGGCGAGCTGGCGCTGCTCACCGGCTCGCCTCGAGCCGCTAGCGTGCGCGCCGTCCGGAGCAGCGAACTGCTCGCGGTCTCACGGGACGACTTCGAGGACCTTCTGCAGTCGACGCCGGCCTTGTCGCTCGCGCTCAACCGCTCCCTCGCCGAGCAGCTGCGGGAATCCGGGGCGCCACCTCCAGCCACCCGGCCGCGGCCGGCCGCCGTGGCCGTAATAGGGCTCGGCCCGGATGCGCGGTCCGGGGAGATCGCACGCGACCTGTCGCAAGCGCTGGGCCGCCATCTGTCATGCACGCTCCTGGACGGCCGCGACGGCCGCGACGGCCCGACGAGCGCCGAGGAGCCAGCGGTTGTGTACGCGCCGCTGCTCGACCGAGCCGAGGCAGCGCACGATCTCGTCGTGCTCGATGCAGGGGCCGTGGAACGACCGACACCTTGGCTCGAATTCTGCCTCCAGCAGGCCGACCGGATCCTCGCCGTCACCTCCGGCGGGCAGCTGCCGGACGCTGCGCTGGAGCGGCCCGAGCTGCGAGGCTGTGACCTGGTGGTGCTCGATGTGCGGCCCGGCTCGGGCGCGCTCGACGGTTTGGCGAGCGCCCTCGAGCCGCTGGAGTCACACGTGGTGCGCGGCCCGAGTTGGGAGGCCGACCTCGCCCGGATGGCGCGTCGGCTGAGCGGCCGCTCGATCGGCATCGTGCTGTCCGGCGGAGGAGCCCGCGCGTTCTCGCACATCGGCGTGCTCGAGGAGCTGACCGCGGCGGGAGTGATGATTGACCGGGTTGCCGGCGTGAGCATGGGCGCGGTCGTGGGTGCCCTGTTCGCGATGGGGCTCGACCCGGAGGAGATCGACGCCTGCTGTTTCGAGGAGTGGGTGCAGCGGCGGCCGCTGAGCGACTACACGATCCCGCGCCACTCGCTGATTCGGGGCGAGCGCTTTCGCTCGATGCTCCACCGCACCTTCGGCCGCTGGCAGGTCGAGGAGCTGCCGCGCAGTTTCATGTGCGGCGCCACCGAGCTGCGCAGTGGCCGGCTCGTGCTGTCCCGGTCCGGGCCGCTGTGGGAGGCGGTCGGTTTGAGCATTTGCCTGCCGGTCATCGCGCCGCCGCAGGTTCGCGGGCGCGAGATCTTCATCGACGGCTCGCTGGTGGACAACCTGCCCGTCGGCGCGATGGCCCAGCTCGGCGAGGGGCCGGTGATCGCGGTCGATGTGAGAGCCGGACGCGAGCGTCGCGACCGCGATCCAGTCCCGCACGCGACCGGGCGCCATCCGTCCGCAGTGGTTCGGATGCCGACGCTCGGCGAGACGCTGACCCGCGTGCTGCTCTTGGGCAGCACGAACACCTCCGCGGCCGCCCAGCGCCACGCCGACCTCGTGATCGAGCCGCGTGCCGATGGCGTTGGGCTGCTCGAGTTTCACCAGCTCGATGCGGCGCGGGAGGCTGGTCGAGTCGCGGCGCGCGCGGCACTCGAGAGCGCGTCGAGCACGCTGTTCGGCTAGAGGTCAGGCG